>JAHHDR010000029.1 GCA_019739215.1 Rhizobium sp. | reverse complement strand
GCATTCAGGGAAGAATGAACAGGCGGGCGGGGAGGGGCTCATGCTTCTCCCGCTGTCTCTTCGAAATCGCGGAACTGCATGGCTGCTTCCGTGCGATTGGCGGCCTTCAGCTTTGCCAGGATCCGCGTCATGTGGTGTTTGACGGTCTTTTCCTGAATGCCGACTTCCTCGGCGATACGTCGATTGGAGCAGCCCGTTGCGACGAGCGCCATGATTTCCCGCTCGCGTGGCGTCAGTGCCTCCAGGCGCTGGCGTTGCGCCCGTGCCATCGGATCCTTGTCCTCGCCGGTCGCGCTTCCCTGCGCGAGTTCTCCGAGCACGCGTGATGCGAGAGAGGGCGTGATATAATGCTGTCCGTGGCGGATATCGCGCAGGATGTTGATCAGCGTGCGCCCTCCGACCCCCTTGACGATGTAGCCGCTGGCCCCGGCGCCGATCGCGTCGGAGAGATCGACGCTGTCTTCCGAGGCCGTCAGGACCACGACATGCGTGTCCGGCGCATCCCGTACGATCTGGGCGATAACCGACTGCCCGCCACCCGGCATCGAGAGATCGAGGAGGAGAAGATCGGGCTTCAATTCGACGGTCGACCGATAGGCCTCCTCCGCGGTGCCCACTTCGGCGTATAATTCGAAGTCCTCGGCTTCTCCCAGTGACAGCGCGAGGCCCTGGCGGAAAATCGGATGGTCATCGGCAATCAGAATGCTGATCATGCTACGTCCCTTGCAAATTCCATCGGCAGGAGCATGACGACCCGCGTGCCGGTATTCTCCCCAGTCTCGAGCCGGAATTCTCCACTGAGGGAATTGATTCGTTCCTTCAGTCCCGCCAGGCCCAGCCCGTTCGTCTCTCCGGAGGGGTCGAAGCCGATGCCATCATCCGACACCACGGCCTGCAATCTGCCATCCCGGACGCCGACCGAGACCGTCTGGCGAGAACAACGGCCATGGTTCACGCCGTTGTTCAATGTTTCCTGGATGAAACGATAGACGGTGGTCTTGGCCGCCAAGGGCAATGATGGAAGATCTGCGGAGACCTGGCGGATCACGCCGATCCCGGTTCGCTTCTCGTGGCTCTCGATCGCCGTGCGGACCACGGTCTCCAGGTTCCATTGGCTGATCTCCGGCAGCGACAGGCCTCGGCAGATCTGCCGGATCTCCCGCATGGCGTCGTCCACCGTCTGCTTGATCGGCTGCAGATCCGTGACCGCTCCCTTCGCTGGATCAACGGCTTCCAGCCGGAGGCCTGCATAGGACAGCAGTTGCAGGGGGCCGTCATGAAGATCGGCCGAAATCCTGCGCAGGGCATTTTCATTGAGTTCCGCAAGCTTGAGGTTCGCCTTGCTGACACGGCGTGACAGGCTCTGGTTCTCCGCGAGAAGGCTCGAGAGCTGGTGGAGCTTCTCGTCGAGTGCCTGCCGCTGCTTCTCGATGGTCTCCGCACCCTTGAATATGACGAGATAGATGGCCGCCAGCATTGCGAGCGCGACGGAGGCGACGACGATCAGCCCATGGGTTTTCGTTTCCAGAAGATGAGCCCTCAGAGCAGTCCCATCGGCATAGAATTCTGCCACACCGATGACATTGCCATTTTCTGCCGCCCGGATCGGGGCATAGATCTCCAGAAGTGGTGCCGTGCGCAACGTTTCCGAAATGCTCAGCTCATCGAGAACATTGTCGAATTCCGCGTATGTCTGACCTGTCAGTGCGAGTTTCATGCCGTCGGTCTGAAAGAATTTCTTCCCGATGATCTCCGTGTCATTGCTGTAGGCGATGGTGCCGTCCAGGGTCCAGATCTGAAACAGCACGATTTCCGTTTTCAGCAATCCCGTTGCGAAGAGCTGGTCGAGTTCGGCCCGGTTTGCAGGACCGAGGCTCGGGGATAGGCTCAACTCCTGCGCAAGTGGCGATATCGCATCGGTCACGAACATGGTCTTGATCGAGATCGCGTTTTCCTTGACGCCGTTCTCGACTGCCGCCGTGACCCAATAACCGATGATCAGCGTGCCGACGACGAGGACCGCCGCCGCCGTGCCGAAAAATTGACGAATGAGGTTTGTCCTCTGATCCATGAAACCAGAATATCTGGAAGATCCGGCTTCACAATCGGTTTCGAACAGAATGGTTTATTGGAGAGCGGTCGTACAAAAAGGGTCGGGCTGATGTTTCCAGCCCCCCCGCGCGACACAGGACGGCCAGGTTTGCATGTCCCGCTGACCTGGGGAATGTTGCCGGCGCAATGCCTCAGGTGCAGAACGATGCAGTCAAGACTTCCAACCCAGGCTCTAGACGCCGAGACCCTTGTGATAGTCTTCGTCGGAGACCTTTTCCATCCAGGTGACCGAGTTGCCATCCAGTGCCTCTGCCACTGCGAAATGTGTCATCGGCTCATGGGCGGACGCGCCGTGCCAATGCCGGATCAGAGGCGGGATCCAGACCACATCGCCCGGGCCGACGTTCTGAACGGGCTGGCCTTCCTGCTGGACCCAGCCGCGCCCGCTGACGATGAAGAGGGTCTGTCCGAGTGGATGTGTATGCCAGGCCGTTCTTGCGCTGGCAGAGAAGGATACGGTGACCCCGCCGATGCGCGCGGGAGCGTTGGCCTGGTAGCGGCCCGAGATCTGGACGTCGCCGGTGAAGTATTCCGGCGGAGCTGGCGCAGAGCCAGTCTCGGCAGGAATGATCTTAAGGTCTGTCTCGCGCGCTGTCACTGGAGTTGCTTCCTGTCTAAGGTGGGACACACATCGGCCAGTGGGGAAGAGCTGGGGGCCAGTGGCGGAAGAGGTGGGATTCGAACCCACGGTACGGTCTCCCGCACGCCGGTTTTCAAGACCGGTTCCTTAAACCACTCGGACACTCTTCCGGACGGGTGCGTTATGCGCAAAGCGATCAGACTTGGCAAGGGTGATTTTGGCCACTTTCCGGCTGTGTTTGCGGCCGGCCGCCTCCTCGTTCGCATGTGGCACGGCCAGATCGTCGTCGGCCCGTGATTAACCGAACGCTAACCATAAAGAAGGTTATGGGGCTTCGAGGATCATTCAAATTGTGACTTTTCCCATTTTGGCCATTTTTGCGCAGGAATCTTGCGCGCAAGTGAGCGGGGCATGGGGGCCTCGCAGATGGGGCGCGATGTCGGCATGCCCCGCTGATCTGAAGTGGGACACATGCATCTGACGACGCACGGCCTTGCGGCCAATACGGGGAAGTGGTTCGGCCTGGTGCTGCTCTGCGCCTTCACCTCATCCTGTTCGGCCACCAAGCAGACGGCCGAGAAACCGAAGCGGTCGAAAGAGTATTTCGCCGAATCGATCTACGGCGTGAAGGCGAGCCCGCGTCTCGTCGCAAGTGGCCCGGTGCCCAAGGGCGGCGGGCGCTATATGGTCGGCAAGCCCTATGTGGTGAAGGGCAAGACCTTCGTGCCAAAGGAAAATCCGCGCTACGACAAGGTCGGCGTTGCGTCATGGTATGGCGACGCCTTTCATGGCCGGATGACCGCCAATGGCGAGCTGTATGACAAGGAGCACCTGTCGGCGGCCCATCCGACATTGCCGCTTCCGAGCTATGCCCGGGTGACGAACATCAATACCGGCAGTTCCGTCATCGTCCGCATCAACGATCGTGGGCCGTTCCACAAGGGCAGGATCATCGATCTGTCGCGAAAGACGGCCGACATGCTGGACATGAAGCATAGCGGCACCGGCGAAGTGCGCGTCCAGTATATCGGGCCGGCCCGGATGGACGGGCACGACATGCCCTATCTGATGGCGTCCTATACAAGGAAGGGCGAACGTGGCCCTGTCATCGATCCCGGCGGGCAGATCGCATCCGGCGTGATGGTCGCGTCGAACGATACGGACGGGTCGCAATACCAGCCGCCGGTCGCGACCACGTTCCAGACGGCACTCGCAGGCCCGACCCCGAGCGGCGGGGCTAAAGCGCAGACGCTCGATGCTCAGCTTCTGATGCAGGCTGGTGCAGGTGGTGGCGTGGTTTCGGGCGAGAGCTTTGCGGCGCTTCCGGACTACGGCCCGACGCCGATGCCGCGGCCGCATCATATCGACGGCTATGACGGCTCGGGCTATGCGGCGGCCTATGTCGAGGAGCAGTCACAGACGGGCACGCTTGCCTTCGATGCCATTCTCGTGCGCAATGACGGCCTCACCGAGCGGTCGATTCTCTCCTCGGTCGCGACGGGCGGGATCAAGCTCTCCAGGGGGCTCTGACGCCAGTGCGACCGGGCAAGGAGAGGGCCTGCGCCCCGTAGCCGAAGTGTGAACATGCGTCGTTTCTTTCCCGTCCTGTTGCTCGCCCCGATCCTAACCCTCGCGGGCTCGCCGTCATTTGCGCAGGCACCCGCGGTCGAAATCCGTCAGGTGATCGAAACCAAGGCAGCCCAAGTCTATCTGATCGAGGCATCGACCGGCACGGTGCTGCTCGCCAAGAACGAGCGCCAGAGTTTTGCACCGGCTTCGCTGGCCAAGCTGATGACGCTGGAAGTGGTCTTCGACGCGCTGAAAAAGGGCGAGATCCGGCCAGACACGATCTATCCGGTTTCCGAATATGCCTGGCGAACGGGCGGGGCGCCGTCACGGACATCGACCATGTTCGCGGCGGTGAAGAGCCAAGTGCCGGTTGGCGATCTCGTTCGCGGGATCGCAGTTCAGACCGCGAATGACGGCTGCCTCATCATTGCCGAGGGCATGGAAGGCTCGGAGGCGAAGTTCGTCGAGCGGATGAATGCGCGAGCGGCTGAGCTGGGGCTCACCGAAAGCCGCTTCGGCAATGCGACGGGCCTGCCGCATCCCGACAACCGCTCGACGCTTTATGATCTGGTCAAGCTGTCCCGGCATCTGGTCGACACCTATCCCGATCTCTATCGGACGTTCAGCCTGCCGGAATTCGAGTGGAACAAGATTTTCCAGCGCAACCGCAATCCGCTCCTGTCCTACGGCGCGGACGGGCTTGGCACCGGTTTTTCCGAAGGCAGCGGCTTTGCCATCGTCGCCTCGATGGAGCGGGACGGACGGCGGCTCTTTCTCGGCATGAGTGGGGTCGCGACGGACAAGGAGCGGACCGAAGAGGCGACAAGGCTGCTGACCTGGGGTTTCGACGGGTTCGAGATGCGCACCTTGTTCAAGGCGGGCGAGGTGATCGGTGAGGCGAGTGTCTATGGCGGCGCGCAGTCCAAGGTGCCTCTGGTGGCGACTGAACCGGTCGAGGTCTATGTTCCCGTCAACAATCCCGACCGGCTTCAGGCGCGCATTGTCTATCGCTGGCCGCTCCAGCCACCGGTCGCAGCGGACCGAGAGGTGGCGACGCTCAACGTGTTTTCCGGCGAGCGGCCCCTGAGAAGCCTTCCCTTGAAGAGCGCCGAGACTGTCGAGGTGGGGACGCTTCGCCAGCGGGCCTGGGATGCGGTGATCGAGCTTCTGTTCTTCTGGATCTAACGGAAAAATCAGCCTCAACTGTTGTTCGCGGTTTCGCGAGGGACCATCTTGGGTTAGAGCCGTAGGCATGCCCGACAGGGCGAAATCTGGAACGCCGCAGGCGGGAAGTAGGCAAGGCATTGGCGACGGCGCGCGGATTGTTCGTGAGTTTCGAGGGAGGCGAGGGGGCTGGGAAATCGACCCAGATCCGTCTGCTTGCGGAAGCCTTGCGCGCGCGCGGGCACACGGTCGTGACGACACGCGAGCCGGGTGGATCTGTCGGTGCGGAAGCCCTGCGCCATGTGCTGCTTTCGGGTGCTGCCGAACCTTTCGGCGTGCGCATGGAAGCGTTGCTCTTCGCAGCCGCCCGGGCAGATCATCTGGATTGCGTGATCCGACCGGCGCTCGTGCGCGGAGAGATCGTGCTGTGTGACCGTTTCGTCGATTCGTCGCGCGTCTATCAGGGCGTGACCGGCAATATCGAGCCGCCGCTCATGGTCGCACTCGAACGTGTATCGATCGGGACCAGCATGCCTGACCTGACGCTGGTGCTGGACCTCCCGGCGGATGTTGGACTGCAGCGCGCGCGCCGCAGGGCAGGGGCTTCGGCCACTGCCGAGGCCGCCACGCCCGACCGCTTCGAGAAGGAAAAGCTCGAAATCCACGAGAAACGCCGACAGGGCTTTCTCGATATCGCCGCAGCCGAGCCGGAACGCTGCCGGGTCCTGGATGCCTCGCTGGATGTGGAAGCCATTGCGCGATCTATCCTTGCCGAGGTGACACAAGTGATCGCGGCGCATATCGGCAGTTCCGGTGGTGGCGGGCAGGCGGCGCGGACATGAGCGAAGACAGGGCAGGGCTTCTCGACGGAGCGATCGCGCCAGTCAGTAATCTCAAGCTGTTCGGCCATGAGGCGGCAGAAGAGTTTCTGGCGCGCAGCTATCGCTCGGGCAAGGGCCATCATGCGATCCTTATCGAAGGGCCCGAGGGGATCGGCAAGGCGACGCTAGCCTTTCGCTTCGCCAACCACGTTCTGCGCCATCCGGAGCCTGCGGCGGCGCCCGAGACAATTTTCGATCCAGACCCCGGGCATCCGGTCAGCCGACAGCTCGCATCCGGCGCCAGCCACAATCTTCTCCATCTGTCGCGCCCAGTCGACGAGAAGACGGGTCGGGTTCGGACGGCGATCACCGTCGACGAGGTGCGCAAGGCGGGGCATTTCTTCAGCCAGACGTCCGGCACCGGCAATTGGCGCATCGTCATCATCGACCCGGCCGACGACCTCAACCGGAATGCGGCGAATGCGATCCTGAAGATCCTGGAGGAGCCGCCGAAGCGGGCGATGTTCCTCGTGCTGTCCCATGCGCCGGGTAAGCTCCTCCCGACCATCCGGTCGCGTTGCCTACCGCTCAAGCTGCACGAATTGTCACCGCCAGCCATGGACCAGGCGCTGGGGCAGTTGGGGCTCTCCATTCCGGCCGAAAAGCGCGAAGCGGTGCTTTCGCTTGCCAAGGGAAGCGTCGCGCGGGCGTTGAAGCTCGTCAATTACGGCGCTGCAGACATTCTGGAGGCCTTCGAGCAGATGCTTGAAGCCTCCGGCCCGGCGCAACGGCGGATGATGTTCAAGATCGCCGATGCGCTTTCGGGCAAGGACAGCGAGATCGCCTTTGGCTTCTTCACCGAACATCTCGGCGATCATCTGTCCGAGACGGCGCGTGGGCTGGCGATGGCCGGCGACCTCGGCGGTGCCGAACATTACGCCCGGCTGTCTTCCGTCATCAACCAGCAGCTCGGTGTGGCGGCGGCCTATAACCTCGATCGCAAGCAGACGATCCTCGACGTGCTGGCGGCCATAGTCCGGTGATCGTGTATTCCTGCGCCACTTCGTGGCACTGCAGCAAAACGGATGTTCCTAAAGCCGCGGGAATGTTTTAAGAGCGTTCGACCCCATTTGTCTTCGCCTTGATGGCCGGCCGTCTTGCGCCGCCATCGTTCGGGCCGTGACATCGCAACCGACGAAAAGACACCAGGAAGCCATGAGCGATCCCTTCTACATCACCACTGCCATCTCCTATCCCAACGGCAAGCCGCATATCGGCCATGCCTACGAGCTGATCGCAACCGACGCCATGGCGCGATTCCAGCGGCTCGACGGCCGGGACGTGTTCTTCCTGACGGGTACGGACGAGCATGGTCAGAAGATGCAGCAGACGGCGCGCGCAGAGGGCATTACGCCGGAGGCGCTGGCCGAGCGGAACTCCGACGAATTCCGCGCGATGGGCAAGCTGCTCAATGCCTCCAACGACGATTTCATCCGCACGACCGAGAAGCGACATCACGAGACGGTGCAGGAAGTTTGGCGCCGGATGGAGAAGAATGGCGACATCTACAAGGGTGGTTATGCCGGTTGGTATTCGGTGCGCGACGAGGCCTATTACCAGGAAGACGAGACGGAGCTGCGCGCCGACGGCGTGCGCTACGGTCCCCAGGGTTCGCCGGTCGAATGGGTGGAAGAGGAAAGCTATTTCTTCAAGCTCTCTGCCTATGAAGACAAGCTCCTCAAACTCTACGAGGACCAGCCGGATTTCATTGGCCCGAACGAGCGCCGCAACGAGGTGATTTCCTTCGTCAAGTCGGGGCTCAAGGACCTCTCTATATCGCGCACGACCTTCGACTGGGGCATCAAGGTGCCCGGCGACGACAAACATGTCATGTATGTCTGGGTCGATGCGCTGACCAATTACATCACCGCAACCGGTTATGTCGAAGACGAGAACGGTCCGCGCGCCAAGTACTGGCCGGCGGATGTGCATATCATCGGCAAGGACATCATCCGCTTCCACGCCGTCTACTGGCCGGCCTTCCTGATGTCGGCGGGTCTCCCCTTGCCGAAGCGCGTTTATGCCCATGGCTTCCTGCTCAACAAGGGCGAGAAGATGTCGAAGTCGGTCGGCAATGTCGTCGATCCCGTCGATCTGGTCGGGCATTTCGGCCTCGATCAGGTGCGCTACTTCTTCTTGCGCGAAGTTTCCTTCGGCCAGGACGGCAGCTATTCGGAAGAGGGTATCGCGACCCGCATCAATGCCGATCTGGCGAACGGCATCGGCAATCTCGCTTCGCGCTCGCTCTCGATGATCAACAAGAACTGCGAGGGCAGGGTGCCGACACCGGGGCCGCTCACCGAAGCTGACGAAGCGATCCTCAAGGTGGCCGATGACGCCATAACGATCTGCCGCGAGGAAATGGGCCGCCAGCAGATCCACAAGGCGGTCGCCGCTATCATCAACATCGTCAACGAAGCCGACCGCTATTTCGCGGCTCAGGCGCCGTGGGTGCTGAAGAAGACCGACGAGGCGCGCATGGGCACGGTGCTCTATGTGACGGCGGAAATTGTGCGCCAGATCGCCATCCTGTTCCAGCCGATCATGCCAGCGTCTTCGTGCAAGATCCTCGATCTGGTGGCGGTAGCGGATGCGGATCGCGTGTTTGCAAAGCTGGGCTCTGCCGGCCGCCTTCAGCCTGGTACGGAACTGCCGGCACCGTCGCCGGTTTATCCGCGCTATGTCGCTCCGGATGCGGGCAAGGCCTGACCGATGCTGATCGATACCCATTGCCACCTGGATTTCGCCGATTTCGACGCAGAGCGTGACGAGCTCGTCACGCGCGCGCATCAGGCCGGCGTCCGCCAAATGGTTACGATTTCGACGCGGGTTCGGAAGCTCGAGACGCTGCTAGCGCTGACCGAGCGATATCCGAGCGTCTTCTGTTCTGTGGGCACGCATCCGAACAATGCCGGCGACGAGCTGGATGTGACGGCGGACGAGCTGGTGCGGCTGGCGGAAAGCCACGAGAAGATAGTGGCGATCGGTGAAGCGGGGCTCGACTATTTCTACGACACGCAGAAGCCCGAAGACCAGAAGACCGGGCTGATCCGCCATATCGAGGCTGCGCGGCGGACGGGCCTGCCGCTTGTCATTCACAGCCGCAGCGCCGACGAGGATATGGCAGCGATCCTCACTGAAGAGACGAACAAGGGCGCCTTTCCTTTCATCCTTCACTGCTTCTCCTCGGGGCAGGCTCTGGCCGATACCGGTGTCGCGCTCGGCGGCTATGTGTCCTTCTCCGGGATCGTGACCTTCCCGAAGTCGGAGGAGTTGCGCGAGATCGCCAAGACCGTGCCGATGGATCGGCTGCTGGTCGAGACGGATGCGCCGTATCTGGCGCCCAAGCGCTGGCGTGGAAAACGCAACGAACCGTCCTATGTGGTCAACACGGCCGAGGTTCTGGCCGAGGTGAAGGGCGTGAGCTACGCGGAGATGGCAGATATCACCACCGAGAACGCATTCCGCTGCTTCTCGAAGATGCCAAGGCTCGGCTGAGGGGAGCTTTGATGAAGGTCACGCGCCGGTTCACGCTGCTCGGTTGTTCGTCATCACCCGGCGTGCCGCGGATCAACGGCGACTGGGGCAATTGCGACCCGGACAACCCGCGCAACCGACGCACACGCGCCTCCTTCCTGATCGAGCAGATCGCGCCCGATGGGGGCAAGACCACCGTTGTAGTTGATACGGGGCCGGATTTTCGCGAGCAGATGATCCGCGCCAAGGTCGAGTTTATCGATGCCGTCATCTACAGCCATGCGCATGCGGACCACCTGCACGGGATCGACGACCTGCGCGGCTACTTCATTACCCAGAAGAGCCGGATCCCCATCTATGCAGAGCCGTATACGATGGCCCGGATCGAGGAAGGTTTCGGTTATTGCCTGAAGACACCTTCGGGCAGTAGCTATCCGCCGATCGTTGCACCGCGGATCATCGAGGACATGTCGGCCCCGATCCAGGTGGATGGAGCAGGTGGGGCGATCGCGCTCCTGCCGCTCGAGCAGCAGCATGGCGACATCATCTCGATCGGGTTACGGATCGGTGACGTCGCCTATTGTTGCGACATCTCGGATTTTCCCGACGAGACGGTGGCGAAGCTCTCAGGGCTCGAGCTTCTCTACATCGACGCCCTGCAGTATCGGCCGCATCCGAGCCATCTCTCGCTCGAACAGGCATTGGGCTGGATCAAGCGCCTGGCGCCGAAACATGCCGTGCTGACGCATATGCACACCCCGCTCGACTATGAGACGGTCATGGGCGAGACGCCGCCGCATGTCGAGCCTGGGTATGATCAGTTTGTGATGGAATTTGAATTGGATATCTAAGTTTTCTCAGGTTTTACACGAGTAGAGGGGCAAGCTGTGGACCGCAGCGCCAGACCTAGCCGCGCGCGACGGCTTCGATCGCACGTGAGAAGTCCACGGTCTGCATCAATGCCCGGCAGCGGGCAAATCGGCCGTCGGCATAGGCGCCAAAATCATCGGCAGGGTTGTCGTTGGCGAGCTGGATGAGACCCCAGAGGGTCCACAGCAGATCACACATCGCCTTGTAGATGACGATCCGGCCACGCTCGGCGGGGGAGGGCTCGCCGCCGAAATAGGCGTGGATCATCTCCTCCTCCTGCTCCGGCCCGAAACCGCCTTCGACGCAGAGATCGCCGAGATCCCACATGGGGTCGTTCATGCCGGAATATTCCCAATCGACGATCCACATGCGCTCGCCGCTGTCGAGGAAGTTCTCGCAGAGCGGATCGCAATGGCAGGCGACAACGGGCAGTGGATGGGCCGACAGCGCCGCCCGCACGGCCTCCGCCTCGCTTAGGACGTCATGATATCCTTCCGGCAGGGCGACATCCTTCGTGGCGAGGATGCCGAGATAGCTGTCGATCATCGCGAAGAGTTCGAAGCGTGCAGAGAAGACGGCGCCGCTGTCATGCAGTGTTCGAAAGGCTTTGCCGGCCCGGGCAGGGGCGCCGGCTCGCGACCGAAACCGCTCCGGTGTCATGGTCGCGGCCCCATCGAGGTAACGGGAGACGAAGATGCCGCTGGTGGCATCCGCAGAGAGAATGTCCGGACCGACACCGGCATAGGCGACGGCCTCGGTCGCCATCATCTCGTTGGCGCGATCAATGTATTCTTCGGTGCCCTTGCCCGGGATGCGGAGGCAGGTATCGCCGACGCGGAAGACCAGATTGGTGAGGCCTCCCAGCCGCTCGATCGGGCCGTCGTGACCGGCCAGCAGGGGGATCGTCCTTACTATTTCGCGGGCGAGCGCGATCTCGGCCTCTTGGTTCATGCCTTCAGCCTCTCCATTTTCGGGTCATAGAGGGTGCGGGCGCCACGGCGGGCTTCGTAGGTCCTGCCGAAGGCCTCGATCTGGAAGTGCTCGCCGGCGGCGATTTCGGCCGGCAGGTAGCCGAAGGCGATGGTTTTTCCGAGCGTGTAGCCGTAGCCGGTGCTGGCGGTGGAGCCGACCACCTTGCCGTCGAGCAGGATCGCCTCGCCACCGTGGAACGGGGCGAAGCCGTCGACCGTGTAGGAGACGAGCTTGCGCCTGACCCCGGCCGCCTTGATCGTCCCCAGGGCATCGCGGCCGATGAACTCACCCTTGCCGAGCGCGACGCAGAAGCCGAGGCCGGCCTCATAGGGATTGTAGTCTGGGGTGATGTCGCCGGACCAGTAGAGATAGCCCTTTTCCATGCGGGCCGCGTCGATCGCCCGGTAGCCGACATTGGCGATGCCGAAGGGTGCACCTGCCTCCTTCAGTGTATCGTAGACATGGGACGCGTATTCCTGGTCGATATAGAGTTCGTAGCCGAGTTCGCCGACATAACCGATGCGGACAGCAAGCGCCCGTGCAGCGCCGATTTCGATGCTTTTGGCTGCAAGGAAGGGAAAGGCTGCGTTGGAGAGGTCGTCGTCGGATACGCTCTGCAGCACCTCGCGGGCATGGGGTCCGCAGATGTTCACGGTGGCGAAGCGATTGGTGACGTCGCTGAGAATCACGCCCTCCGGTAGGTGACGGGAGATCCAGTTGCTGTCTCGTATACCAAAGCCGGAACCGGTGATCAGGTAGAGCAGGTCGTCCGCGAGATGGACGATCGTCACATCCGCCTCGATGCCACCGCGCTCGTTGCAGAGTTGGGTGTAGACGGCCTTGCCGGGCGGGTTGGAGAGATCATTGGCGGCGATCCGCTGCATGGCAGCCCAAGCTCCGCGCCCGCTGATTTCGAACTTGGAGAAGGAGGACTGATCGATGAGCGCCACGCGCTCGCGGATCGACTTCACCTCGTCTCCGACGGCGTCGAACCAATTCGGCTTGCCCTCGAAGGAGGGGATGTCCTTGGCTTCCGGCCCCGCTTGCGAAAACCAGTTGGGGCGTTCCCAACCGAACTTGGAGCCGAAGACAGCGCCATTCTTGGCAAGCACATCGTGCAGGGGTGAGCGGCGCAGGCCGCGCATCGCCTGCGCTTCTTCGCCCGGCCAATGGACCTTGTAATAGGCGCCGTAAGCCTCGATCGCCCTTTCCTCGAGATAACGTCCCTGAGCGTGCACGGCGCCGAAGCGACGCACATCGAAAGGCCAGAGATCCATGCCGGCATCGCCGTGCAGGATAAGGTTGGAGAGTGCGAGGCCGGCGCCACCGGAAGCTGCGATGCCGGCGGTGAAGCCGCAGGCGACGTAGAAGTTATCGAGCTCAGGAGCCAGTCCCATGATCGGTTCGCCGTCGAAGGAGACCGGGATCGGGCCGTTGATCACGGTCTGGATGCCGATTTCGTTGAGGGCGGGAATGCGGCTCGCGGTCGGCAAGGCAAAGAGCTCCAGCCGGTCCCAGTTCGGCTCGAAGAGTTCGCGGCCGAAATCGAGCGGCGGCTTGCCGCGCCAGCAGCCTTTTGTGCCGTCTTCCCAGCCGCCGATGGCGAAGGAACCAGTGTCGGGTTTCAGGTAGAAATTGTTGTCGGGATCGCGCAGCGTGGTGAGGTCCGCCGGCAGAGTAAGCTTCTTCTCGGTGAGGAAATACTGGTGCTCGACGACACCTGCCGCGAGCGGCACACCGGCCATCTCGCCAACGCGTTTCGCCCGGAGCCCGGCGCAATTGACGAGAATATCGCAGGAGATCGTGCCGCCATTGGTCACTACGCCGATGGCGCGTCGGTTCTCGATGACGATCTCCTCGACCGTTACCCCTTCCTCGATCTTCACGCCGTTCATCCGCGCGCCCTTGGCATAGGCCATGGTCAGCGAATAGGGGTCGATATAGCCATCGCCGGGGATGAAGGCGGCACCCTCGATGCCGTCCTTGAGGATGTAAGGGAAACGGCTCGCCGCCTCATCGGCGGAGAGCGAGTGGCATTCGACGCCGAAGCTCTTTGCCTGGGTCATCGATCGACGGATTTCACTCCAGCGTTCGGGACTTCCGGCAAGCCTGAGCGACCCGACTTTCTTCCAGGCGATATGCTGGCCGGTCTCCTCCTCCAGCCGGTCGAAGACGGAAACGGAATTCTGCATCAGGCGGGTGAGATTGCGCTTTCCCCGGAGCTGGCCGACGAGGCCCGCGGCATGCCAGGTGCAGCCATGGGTGAGCATGGCTTTTTCCACCAAAAGGACATCCTTCGCGCCGTCGCGGGCGAGGTGGTAGGCGACCGAAGTGCCGATGGCGCCGCCGCCGATGATCAGGATGTGGACGTGACGGTCTGCGCGGAATGACATGTCGAAACCTCAGACTTTGATCTTGTCCATGGTCGGGTCGAACATTGGCCCGAAGTGAAGGGTGGCCGCCGTCTTTTCCGCCGCAACCACGAGCTCGTAAGTTCCGCTTTTCAGATAGTCGTCGCTGACGCCTTCGGTGTTGCGGACATAGCCGTAGCCGATGTTCTTGCCGAGCGTGTAGCCATAGCCGCCGCTGGTCAGGTATCCGACCGGCTCGCCGTTTCTGAGGATCGTCTCGCGTCCGGCCAGCACGATCGAGGGGTCGTCGACGGTGAACCCCATCAACCGCTTTTTCAGCGGCGCACCGGCCAGGCCTTCCAGCGCACGGCGACCGAGGAAATCGATGTTCTTGCGGAGTTTGACCGCCCAGCCAAGACCCGCCTCGAAGGGCGTGTCGTTCGGTGTGATGTCGGAACTCCAGGCGCGGTAACCTTTTTCGAGGCGAAGCGATTCCAGCGCGCGGTAGCCGATGGGGCGGATATCATGGGCTTTGCCTGCGGCCATCAGGGCGTCATAGACCTCACCGAGGGCTGTGATCGGAATATGCAGTTCCCAGCCGAGTTCGCCGACATAAGTAACCCGTAGCGCCCGGATGGTGGCGCCGGCAATCTCGATTTCGCGGACATGGCCGAAGGGGAAAGCTGCATTCGAGACGTCGGCTGCGGTGACCCCAGCCAGAACATCGCGCGCATTCGGACCCATAAGCGACAGCGTGCCCCAGTCTTCGGTGATATCGGAGAGCGTGCAGTCCATACCCTCGGGGATATGGTCGGATATCCAGCCGTAATCATGGGTGCGGAAGCCGGTGCCGGTGACGATGTAGAATTTGTCGTCGGCAATGCGCGCGACCGTTACGTCCGCCTCGATGCCCCCTCGGGTGTTGAGGAGCTGGGTATAGGTCAGGCGGCCAATGGGCTTGTTCACATCGTTCGCGCAAATCCAGTCGAGCGCCTTCAAGGCGTCGGGACCTGAAAGCTCGTATTTCGCAAAGGACGACTGATCGAAGATCCCGACCGCCTTGCGCACATGGCGGTGTTCCTCACCGACCGGTCCGAACCAGTTCTGCCGGCCCATCGAATAGATGTCCTTGGGCTCCATGTCCGCAGTTGCAAACCAGTTGGGGCGCTCCCAGCCGAGCTTGGAGCCGAAGACGGCGCCGGATGCCTGCAAGCGGTCGTAGAGCGGCGAGACGAGGCGCGGACGGCCGCTCTCATATTCCTCATGTGGGAAGGCGATCGTATAATGCTTGCCGTAGGCTTCCAGTGTGCGGTCGCAGACCCATTGGCGGTCGCGATGCATGCCGGCAAAGCGCCTGATATCGACGACCCAGAGATCGAGCGGCGCCTCGCCGTCGATCACCCATTGCGCCAGAACCCAGCCCGCGCCACCACCCGAGGCGATGCCGAAAGCGTTGAACCCGGCGCCGACGAACATGTTCTTGCATTCGGGGGCTGCGCCGAGAATGAAGTTGCCATCGGGGGTAAAACTCTCCGGTCCGTTGATCATCTGCTTGACGCCGACCTGTTCCAGCGCCGGAACGCGCTCGATGGCCTGGACCATGTGCTGCTCGAAATGGTCGAAATCGTCGTCGAAGAGGCGGAAGGCCCAATCATCAGGCAGATCGCCGGTGAGCCAGGGCTGCGGGTTGGGCTCATAGCCGCCCATGACAAGGCCGCCGACTTCCTCCTTGTAGTAGGTCCGCCGATCGGGATCGCGGATCGTTGGTGCGTCGGTCGACAGGCCCTCGATCTTTTCGGTGATGATATACTGGTGCTTGACGGCCTGCAGCGGCACGTTGATGCCCGCCATCGCGCCGACCTGGCGTGCCCATTGGCCGGCGCAGTTGACGACCTTTTCGCAGGCGATGTCACCTTCGCTGGTTTTCACCGCCGTGATCCGGCCGTCCTTCATCTCGAAGCCGGTTACCCGCACGTTTTCAACGATCTTCGCGCCATGCATGCGGGCGCCCCTGGCCAGCGACTGGGTGATGTCGGAAGGGCTCGCCTGGCCGTCGGTCGGCAGCCAGCTGGCGCCGACGAGATCATCGACATTCATCAGCGGCCACATCCGTTTCACTTCATCCGGCGAGACGAGATGCATGTCCATGCCGAAGCTGCCGGCCGTGGTGGCAAGCCGCTTGAATTCGGTCCAGCGGTCCTGGTTGGTGGCAAGCCGCAGGCAGCCGGACATTTTCCAACCTGTTGCAAGACCTGTCTCCGCTTCCAGCCCCTTGTAGAGCTCGACCGAGTATTTCAGCACACGGGTGATGGAGGCCGACGAACGGAGCTGGCCGACAAGGCCCGCCGCATGCCAGGTGGAGCCCGAGGTAAGGGAGCCCTGTTCGAGGAGCAGCACGTCTGCCTTGTGATCCCGGGCTAGGTGATAAGCCGTGGAGCAGCCGATGATGCCGCCGCCGATGACGACGATCTGGGCATGGGAGGGGATGGTCATGAGGTGTGTTTCCCGTAGACAGAGTTATAGTGGTCCAGCGCTTCTTGGAGGCGCGTCAGGTTTTCCGCCGTGTAGCCGACATAGTCGGCACCCGGTGCGTTCAAGTAGAGTTCGGAGGTCATGCTCCACATCGCCTCGCGCAGCAGGGAGGCGCATTGCATGGCGGCGAGCGACCGGCGGATCTCGGGCGAAAGCGTTCCGCCGAAATAGGCGGCAAGAAATTCCTCAGATTGCTCCGGATTGAGCCCGGCATTAGAGGTCGCCCCGGCGAGATCGAACATCGCCGTCGAGAAACCGGCATATTCGAAGTCGATCAGCCAGAGCTTCTCGCCGTCGTCGAGGATGTTGGAGGGCAAGAGGTCGTTGTGCGCGAAGACGATCGGCAATGGCGTCTGCGCGGTTTCGAGTTCCTCGGCGAGCACCAGGTAACGGGCGAGCTCCGGGATCATCCGGCTGTTGCCGGCCTCGAGCGTGCGGGCGTAGTCGCGAACCACGTGGAAGGGCCAGAACATGAAGCCGGCGCCGGAGACATGGCGCGGCATTTCTTTGTGAAAGCGTCGCAGCAGTAGGGCGACGCGTTCGCGTTCGGCCATGACGTCGCTTCCCGAAAACGTCTTCGCGTCGAGGAAGGCAGACACCATGACGCCCGGTTCTGCATATTCCACCTTCGGAGCGAAGCCGGCCTCGTGGGCAGCGCGCGCCGTCATCAGCTCGCGGGTTCGGTAAACCTGATGAAATGGATAATCGGTCCCAAAACGAACGACGTGGCGGCCAGAGGCATCGGCTACCAGGAAGCTTTGATTGCTGAGGCCACCCTTGAGCCCGCAGATCTCCAGCGCTCCATTCCAGCAGGGCAGGGCCGCGATACGATCTTCGAGGCTTGTGCTGATGGCCAGATCGCTCATTCCATCCGCTCCCTGAGACGGGTTGCACCCGCCGAAATCAACCGGTCGGCAATGATGGCGATGAAGGCGACAGCGAGCCCCGCGACAATGCCGCGGCCGATATCGGCCTTGGTGAGGGCAATGTAGACCTCCTGGCCGAGATCACGGGTGCCGACGAGTGCCGTGATGACGAGCATCGACAAGGCGAACATGATCGTCTGGTTCAGGCCCAGCATGAGTTCGGGCAGGGCGAGCTTCAACTTGATCTTGGTGAGGATCTGAAAGGGCGTGCAACCCATGGCGCGTCCGGCCTCGACCACCTTGGGGTCGACGCGCTGGATGCCAAGGGCGGTGTATCGGATGGCCGGCGCCACGGCATAGGCGACGATGGCGATTAGGGCGGTGAAGTCGCCGACCCGGAAAAGCATCACGGCCGGCATTAGATAGACGAAGGAGGGCAGGGTCTGCAGCGTGTCGATGACCACCTGCAGCCAGCGCCAGAGCCGCTCCCGCTCCGCCGCGAGGATGCCGATCGGGATTCCGATCAGGCTCGCGATGATCACGGCGATGCCGCAGAGATAGACCGTGACCATCGCCTTTTCCCATTGGCCGGTCGCGGCAATCAGGAAGGAGAGGGTGGCCGTCAGCAGGGCAAGCCGCAGGCCGGCGAGCCTGTATCCCGCGATCGCCAGCAGGGCGACGACTCCAAGCCAGGGCAACTCGGCCAGGAAGCGCTTGATTGGGATGAGGAGGTGGAGGAGGAGCGTCGTGCGGAGCGCCTCGAGCGCATCGAAGAAGTTGATGTTGATCCATTTCACCACCTCGTTCCAGAAGGTGCCGGTGGGACAGGGTGAGCGCATCCGGGACTGTCGCGAGGGCTGGCGAGAGCATGCTTGCGACGAGGCTGAGCACGATGACGGCGAGAGCCGCCGACAGGTAGGGGTGGCGCTGAACGAGATTGCGTTCGCCGGTCGCAGTGACGGCAGGGGTACCGGCCTTTCTGGCGAATGCCTGGCTCAGGCGATCGAGGGCGACGGCGAGGGCCACGATCGCGAAGCCCGCCTCGAACCCGGCGCCGATGTCGAGGCGGCGGAGGGCGGCCAGCACATCGAAGCCGAGGCCGCCGGCGCCGATCATCGAGGCGATGATCACCATGTTGAGCGAGAGCATGATGACCTGGTTGACGCCCACCATCAGGGCATCCGCGGCCGAGGGTACCATGATCTTCCAGGTCATCTGGCGAGGGGTGCAGCCGACCATGTGGCCGAGATCGCGGATCTCCGATGGCACGGCTCTCAGGCCCAGGAGGGTGATGCGGACCATGGGCGGCATGGCGTAGATGACAGTGCCGACGATGGCTGCGGTCGGCCCAAAACCGAAGAAAAACAGGATCGGCACAAGATAGGCGAAGATCGGAATGGTCTGCATCAGGTCGAGGAGCGGCGTGATCGCCCGATCAACCCATGCCCACCGATAGCCGGCAAGTCCCAGAAGCAGACCGAATACGACGCCGATCGGAACGGCGACGAGGATGGAAGCAAGCGTGATCATCGCGCTCGACCACTGGCCGAAAGCGGCAAGGAAGCCGAAGCAGACCACTACCAGGGCCGCCAGCCTGCGGCCACCCGCATAGTATCCCATCAAACCGACCAGGACGATCACTCCCAGGAAGGAGATCGGCGGCACGATTTGGACTGCAGCCGATCCCTGGCCGGAGAGAAAACCGGTGGAGAGAAGGCTGAGCGCAAACGTGTAGGGAATGTCGATGAGGTCTGCGATGAAGCGCGTGAGATCGGTGAAGGAGAAGAGGCCGAAGCTCGCTTCGTTGACCAACCATTTCATCCAGCCGCTGATATGTCGAGCCGCGGTGATTTGCCAGGCGCGTGGATAGTCGAAGGCCCATTTGCCGATCGATGGGCCGAGCCACCAGGCCGTGAGCACGGCGAAAGCGGCAAGCGCCAGGGCGATATCCGTCAGGCGTTTGCCAGACGGCATTCTTCCGGTCTCGGCGGCGTGGAATGGCAGGGCGGACAGCTCGCTCATCGGCTCAGCCCTGCATCATCACGTCGACGACATCGCTGCGTCGCAGGAGACCAACCGGCCGGCCATCTGCATCGACGACGCCGAGCGTGTCACCGCCGGTGGCGAAGAGTGGGGCCGCTTCGGAGACGGAGGCCGTATGCCGGATCGTCGTCGCGGGCAGGGCGGCCGTGGTCGCCGTCATCAGCGAGGCGACCTTGACGACCTTGGAACGGGCGACGTTTCGGGTGAATTCAGCCACGTAATCGGTGGCGGGCGCCAGAACCAGTTCTTCGGGGGTGCCAGCCTGTACGATCTCGCCATCCTT
>JAHHDR010000028.1 GCA_019739215.1 Rhizobium sp. | reverse complement strand
TTGACGCTCTGGCGCAGCGCCTTCATCTGCTGTTCGGTGGCGTTGCGGGCAAAGAGACGCGCGGCAAGGCCTTCCAGCGTCGCCCTGACCTCATAGATGGATTGCGCGGTCTTCGGGCTGACGATGCTGACGCTCAGTCCCTTGTTGGGCTGCAGCGTGATCAGTCCATCGACCTGCAACTCGCGCAGCGCCTCGCGGAGCGAGGTGCGCGACACGCCCATCATCTCGCAGAGTTCACGCTCGATGAGACGCGCGCCGGGAGGAAAGCGACCGGCGGCAATGGCCATGCGCAACCTCTCGGCGACCTGCTCCCTCAGCCCGGGGAGTGTCTGGACGCGCATCGACTGGTCATGATCGGGCTTCGTTCTGCTCACATCAGGTCTCCGTGCCCGTTGCCAAAGTCGTCCAGACCGCGGACCACGATGGCCGAGCAAATCACCGCTTTTGATCGCACATTGTCGGTCTGTATGTCAATGAACACGGCATGCTGCATACGCTCGTTCCCGCCGATCCGATGCATGCCTCGACTGCCACCGTGCGCCGGCCTCGCGGAGTACACGATGGCACTGCTGCCTGTATGACGATACGTCACGTGAACATCCCGACGCCGACGATCAGACCGCCCGCGCGCCCTTGAGCACGAGGTCGGCGCCCTTTTCCCCGATGGCCAGGCTGATTGCGTTGATATTGCCGCTCGGGATCTGCGGGATGATGGATGAGTCGATCACACGCAATCCCTCCACGCCGATGACGCGAAGGGCGGGATCGACGACGGCCGCCGCATCGATGCCCATCTTGCAGGTTCCGCAGGGATGGAAGACGCCCGATGCCGCGTGGCGTACGTGATCGACCAGAGCCTCCTCCGTTGCCACCGCCGGGCCGGGCTTGTGCTCGCCGACCACGAAGGGCGCGAAGGCCTTTGACCTCAAGACACGCTGCCCGTACTTCACGCCTTCGACAAGAGTTTCGAGATCGTGGGGGTCGCCCAGCATGTTCGGGTGGATCGCTGGCGCCTGGTCGGGATCGGCCGAGCGGATCTCGAGGTGGCCCCGGCTGCGCGAGCGGTTGACATTCGGCTGCAGCGTGACGGCTGGACGGTCGAGCATGCGCACGCCCTCGGGCGTGAAGTCATAACCGTAGACGCCGAAGTGAAACTGGATATCGGGATAGTCGAGCTCCGGTCGCGTCTTCACGAAGGCGATTGCCGGCGCCACGTAGGTCGCCTGCCCCGCACCGAACAGTGCGAAGCGGGCCGCATGCAGCAGAGCCGGAAGCCCGCCGGTATCGAGGTTCGAGGTCCTGACATTGACGAGGCCGACGACATGGGCGCAGGCATGCTCCTGCAGGTTGGCGCCGACCCCGGCATTGTCGTGGACGATGTCTATGCCGTGGCGCGCCAGCACCGAACCGGGCCCTATACCCGACAGCATCAGCAGCTTCGGCGAATTGATGGCACTGGCACTGAGGATGATCTCGCCCCGCGCCCGCGCGACTTCCACCCGGCCACCCCGCGAGAACTCCACCCCTGTGGCCCGCTTACCCGTGGTGGCGATGCGGCGAACGCTGGCATCGGTGAGAATCTTGAGATTTGCCCGATGGCGAACAGGCTTGAGATAGCCCGTGGCGGCACTCTGGCGCCAACCTCCGGACTGGTTGACATGGGTGATCGAGGCGCCGGTCTGCTCCTCGCCATTGTAAGCCGGGTTGGTCGGGGTCCCGAGTTCCCGCATCGCGTCGAGAAACACCCCGGCGAGACGATGTGCGCCACGGGTCGGCGCGATCCTTATCGGACCCGAATTGCCGTTAGACGTCGCGCTGGGCGCCCACATGCCCCTCGACCTTGCGGAAGTAGGGCAGCAGGTCGTCATAGCTCCATCCGCTATTGCCCAGTTGTCGCCAGTGATCGTAGTCGCCGCGATTGCCGCGCACATAGACGGTGCCATTGATCGAACTCGATCCACCCAGCACCCTGCCCACGCGGCCAGAAGTCAGTGCGCCCGCCCCGGCTCGAATCCGGATCGGTGGCGAAATTCCAGTCCGCTTCCGGGTCGCCCAGGCAGGTCAGGGGACCGAGCGCAGGCACCTTGTATTTCAGCTTGTTGTCCTTTCCACCCGCCTCGAGCAGCAGCACCCTCGTGCCGGGATCCGCGCTGAGGCGATTGGCCAGCACGCAACCCGCCGACCCGGCGCCGATGATGATATAGTCCCAGATTTCACCGTTGTCGCCGATGTCAGACATAATGCTCCTTCCCCAGGTTGCAGGGCAATGTTCAGGACAGTCCCACCGTCCGGAGCGCCTCGCCGGCACAGGCGATGTCGTCGTCCTCCGGACCACCCGAGACCCCGATGCCGCCGATCACTGCGCCGTCATGCCGGGCCGGCATGCCGCCGCCCCAGACCAGCAGGCGCGGCCGGCCGGCGATCCCCAGCCGAAGGGATTCGCTGGCGTTGATATGCTCGAAGAAATCCCGGGTCGGAGCCCCGGTCACCGCGGACGTATAGGCCTTGTCGATCGAGAACTCGACGATCGGCGCCGGCACGCCGTCCATGCGCTCGAAGGCAAGCAGCGCGCCCTCCTGGTCGACCACTGCCACGGCGACGCGATGTCCGCGCGCGGCCCCTGCCATCATCGCGGCCTTCACCAGTTGTCGAGCGGCTTCGAGCGACAGGCTCGTCTTGGTCAGCGTCAGGGTCATGGTCTCTCCTTTCCGGATCATCCCGCGGATGCCGGTACTCTGGACTTCAGGCAAGTTGCGCCGGCGCAAGCGGGCTGCGTCCACGGATCATGTCGGCAGCCTTTTCCGCAATCATGATCGTCGGCGCATTGGTGTTGCCGCTGATGATCTCGGGCATCACCGAGGCATCGACGACATAGAGGCCGGCAACCCCGCGGACGGCCAGTCCCGGATCGACGACGCTGCCGGCATCCGCGCCCATGCGGCAGGTCCCGACCGGGTGGTAGACCGTCTTGACATAGTTCCGGACGTAATCGGCAAGTGCTGCATCATCCATGTCGCGCCCCTCCAGCACCAGTTCGCCGTCGAGCATGGGGGCAAGCGCCGGCGCGCGCGCGATCGCGCGGACGAGCCTGAGGCCCTTCGTCAGTGTCGCAACATCGCGCTCGTCGGAGAGCGCATTCGCCTCAAGCCGGATCTGGGCACGCGGATCAGGCCCGGAGAGTTCGACGACACCACGGGACTTCGGCCGCAGGTCGCAGGGGCTGATGGTGAAGCCGTGGCCCTCGGGCGGCGGCCGCTCGTGGTCGGGAACCAGGACGGGGAAGGCGTGGATCTGGACATCAGCGCGACCATCGCCATCCAGATCGGCAAATGCGCAGGATTCGCCGACATTGGAGGTCAAGAGCCCGCTTCGCAGGAGGAACCATTCGGCGGCATGCCGCACGGCCTTCAGTCCGCTGTCCTGACCCGTGAGGCTGATCGGGCCGCGCGTGCGATAATAGTTGAGGACCTGCAGATGGTCCTGGAAATTCTGCCCCACACCGGCAAGATCATGGACAACAGGAATGTTCCATGCGCGAAGCCGCTCGGCAGGGCCGATGCCCGAGAGCATCAGCACCTTGGGACTGCCCATCGTGCCGGCCGACAGGATGACTCGGCCGGCCCGCGCCTGCTTCTTCTGGTCGCCCATGCGCCAGGTCACGCCCCGGGCCTGTCCTTCGACGATGTCGACTTTCTCGACCTCCGCGTTGAGGACCAGGGTGATGTTACCGCGATCAAGAGCCGGACGCAGGAAGGCAGCGGCGGTGCTGGCGCGCTCTCCGTGGCGTTGCGTGACCTGGAAGAAGCCCACGCCCAGCTGGTCGGAGCCGTTGAAATCGTGATTGTAGCCAATGCCGCTCTGCTGGGCGGCGCGCACGAAGGCGGAACTCAGCACATGCCGGTGCGGCACGTCGACGACCGAAAGCGGCCCGTCCGTGCCGTGGTAACGGTCGGCCAGCCGGCCGTTGTCTTCCGAGCGCAGGAAATAGGGCAGGACCTCCGCAAAGCTCCAGCCGTCGCAGCCCGCCTTACTCCAGTCGTCATAGTCCTTCGCATCGCCACGAATGTAGATCATGCCGTTGATGGAACTGCCGCCACCCGGCATACGCCCCTGCGGTACGTGGATGCGCCGTCCGGCAACACCCTCACCCGGCTCCGAGACATAGGGAAACACCCGCCCGGTGCCGAACAGCTTGACGAAACCGCCGGGGGCGCGGCTGGCGATGACCCGTTCGTCCGGTCCGGCTTCCAGGATCAGGATGCGCACCTTGGGGTCTTCCGACAGGCGATTGGCAAGCACCGAACCCGCCGACCCCGCACCGATGATGATATAGTCGAACTGACCGAAGTCTTCCGCCATGGCCGGCACTCCCGAAACGCTCAATTGTAGACGCCGCCATCGACGGAATATGCCTGCGCGGTCACGTAGGACGATTCATCGGACAGCAGGAACGTGTAGAGCGGCGCAATTTCCTCCGGGGTGGCCTGGCGGCCAAGCGGAACCCAGGACTTGACGAGTTTTGCCTGCGCCTCGCGGCCGCCGAGGAACTCGATCGCCGGATTGTTGAATGGCGTGTCGATGAACCCCGGGCAGACCGAATTGACTCGGATATTGTCCGAGGCGAGCTCCAGCGCGCAGGCCGTGGTGAAGGCCATCACGGCACCCTTGGAGGCCGCGTAAGCCGTCACGCCCGGACCGCCTCGCTTGGCGGCGAGCGATGCCGTGTTGACGATGGAGCCGCCGCCGGCTGCCTTGAGATGCGGCACCGCCGCCCGCGTGGCCAGGAACACGCCGCGCGCATTGACGGCCATCAGTCCGTCCCAGTCGGTGACCGACATATCCACCATCGGTCCCGCCTTCTGCAGCCCGGCATTGCTGACCACCCCGTCGAGACCGCCGAGGTGGTCCAGCGCTGCGGCAAACAGCGACGCCACGCTCTGCTCGTCGGAGACGTCACAACGGATGAAGGCGCAGCCGTGGCCGATCTCGCCCGCCGTCGCCTGCCCCTGCTTCTCGGCGAGGTCGGCGATCACGACGCGGGCGCCTTCCGACGACGCCGCCGCGGCCACGGCCCTGCCGATGCCTGTGGCGGCGCCGATGACGATGATGCGCTTGTCCTTGAGCCTTTCGGTCATGGTTCAGTCCTCCTATGCAGGATTTGTCATTGCCGGGGTGGCAGGTGGCGGGTCGCCAGAAGGTCGATGCCCAGCCGGGAGCGGACCTCGCCCCACAGACCTTTCGGCGCCCACATCATGGTGACGACCGCAGCCGCGCCCAGCAGCATGAGATAGAGATTGCCGGTGCCGGAAAACCACGCCCGGAAAACGAAGTAGATCAGAGTTCCGATGATCGGCCCTTCCACCGTGCCGACCCCGCCGATGATGACGATGAACAGCATGATCACCATCCAGTTCGGATCGAAGGCGCCGCCGGGCTCGACGTGGAAGACCGACATGTAGTAGGTCGCGCCCGCCACCCCGGCAAAGCCGCCGGCCAGCACGAAGCCAAAGAAGCGCACCCACCAGACATTGATCCCCACGGCGGCCGCGGTGCCCTCATTGTCGCGCACGGCCGACAGCGCCAGCCCGAGCCGGCTGCGGGAAAGCCAGTAGAGTCCGAAGACCGAAAGGAAGGCGAGCCCCGCCGCCCAGTAGAAATTCGTCGTCGCCACGAAGGAGCGTTCCATTTCGCGCGTTGCCACCATCGGCAGGCCGCTGACCGAACCGAGCCAATCCTTTTGCGAGATGAACAGACGGACGATTTCGGCGATTACCCAGATGCTGATGGCAAAATAGGCGTCCCGAAGCCGGAAGACGAAGGGCGAGACGAGCGCCGCAAACAGGCCGCAGAAGACGAAGGCCAGCGGCAGCAGCAGGAAGGGGCTGATCCCGTACGTGTTGGAGGTCAGGAACACGAAGTAGGCGCCGAGCCCGATGAAAAGCTGCTGGCCAAAGGACATCAGCCCGACATAGCCGGCCAGGAAGTTCCAGCTCTGGGCGAAGGCGAAGACGCAGAAGATTTCGATGAGCAGGCGCAGGTCGCCTTCGCCGACGATCTTGGGCATGGCGATGAGGACGAGGAGCGCGATCACGCCGGCAACCGCGACAATGCCGTCACGCGCCCTGGGATTGAATTGCGTTTTCATTTGTGAAACATCCCCGAACGGAAGATCGACGACAGGCCCTTCGGCCAGAGGATCAGGATGATGAAGAAGACGATATGTCCGTACATCAGGCCGGACGAAGGATCGATCTTGAGCGCGACCAGCTGCGTCACCCCCAGCACGATGCCGCCGATGAACATGCCCCAGAAGGAGCCGAGCCCGCCGATGACCACGACCTCGAAGGCGATGAGCAGCCGGTCGGCGCCGGCATAGGGCGTGAACGAGCCGCGCATCGCCAGCAACACGCCCGCCACCGCGGAGAGCGCCATCGCAAGGCCCATCGCGATCGAATAGACGCGCCGATAGTTGACGCCGAGCAACTGGATGACCTGGTAGTCATCCGCGGTGGCGCGGATGATCCGGCCGGTCTTGGAGGCGTTCAGCCAGAAGCGAAGGCCACCGAACAGCACGACCGCGATCGCCAGGATGACGACCGGCAGCACCCCGAGGCGCAGTCCCAGGAAATCGAAGCCCCAGAACCTGAGGTTGCCGACATTGATCGACTGGCTATTGGCGCCGAAGAGTTCGACCATGCCGTTGCGCAGCACGATCGCAAGGCCGAATGTTAGCAGGATCTGCGGAATCTGGTCCTGCCCCAGCACCTTGTTGATCATGAAGCGCTGCATGAGCATTCCGACGCCGAAGGCGATCAGGGCAACGGGAATGATCACGAGGATCGGATGGACGGGGGTCCATGGATAGAGGAAGACGCCGATGAAGGCGGCCGCGACGATGAAATCGCCCTGGGCCACATTGACGATCCGCATCACGCCGAAGGCGAAGCCGAGGCCCAGGCCGATCAGTGCATAGAGCCCGCCCAGCAGGATTCCGTTGACGATGGTTTCAACCCAGATCATGCGTGGCTCTCCGTTCCGAAATAGGCGGCGGTGATGGCCTGCATCGAAAGTTCACGGGGCTCGCCCTCGAGGCTCACCCTGCCCTCCAGCAGGCAGTAGACCTTCTGCGAAGCGTTGCAGGCCTGCGCCACGTTCTGCTCGATGAGCAGGATGGAAACCCCGCTTTCGGCGATCGCCTGGAAGCAGCGGTAGATGTCGAGAATGATCTTCGGCGCAAGCCCGAGCGAGATCTCGTCGCACAGCAGCAGCCGAGGATTGGTCATCAGAGCGCGGCCGATGGCGACCATCTGCTGCTGGCCGCCCGAGAGCGCGCCCGCCTGCATCTTGCGCAGTTCGCCCAGGCGCGGAAACAGACCGTAGACGGTATCGAGCGTCCATGGGCCAGGCCGTCCGGCGGAACCCCCGACTTTCAGATTGTCCTCTACCGAGAGGCTGCCGAAGAGCCGCCTGCCCTCGGGAACCATGGTGATGCCCTGCCGCGCGATCAGGTCGGCCCTCAGCCGCGTGATGTCGGCGCCGTCAAAGGTGATCCGGCCCTTCTTCTGCGGGTTGAGGCCGCAGATCGCGTTGAGCAGTGTCGACTTGCCGGCGCCGTTAGCACCGATGATCGCCACGGTCTGCCCCTCGTCGATGCCGAGGGTGAGATTGCGGATGGCGTGGAAATCGCCGTGGAAGACATCGAGATTTTCAATCGAGAGCAGGGGCATCGATAATCGCTCCCATATAGATTTCCTGGACGGCCGCATCGGCCATGACGTCGGCAGGCGTGCCTTCGGCGATCTTCCTGCCCGCATTGATGGCAAGCACGCGGTCGGCCGCGGCGGAGAGTGCATGCGTCACATGCTCGATCCAGACCATGGCGAGTTCCTTCTTCAGCGTCAGGATGAGATCCACGAGCTGGTTCACTTCGGCTTCGGTCAAGCCACCCGCGATCTCGTCGAGAAGCAGGAGCCGGGGCTCGAGCGCCATTGCGCGGGCGAGTTCGAGGCGCTTGCGGTCGAGAAGGGGCAAGGAGCCGGCGAGCATGTCCGCGCGTGCCGACAGGCCGGTGCGCGTGAGAATGTCGTAAGCCCTGTCGGCAGCATCGCGCCCCCTGCGCCTGCCGCCGAAGGTCGTGGCGGTCAGGACATTCTCGTAAGCACTCATCTGGCCGAACGGCTGGGGGACCTGATAGGTGCGGCCGACGCCCAGGCGCGTCCGTTCGAACTGCGATTGGCGCGTCACATCCTGGCCGGCAAGCAGGACCCGGCCGGACTGTGGCCGGATCACGCCGGCGAGGATATTGAAAACCGACGTCTTTCCGGCTCCGTTGGGTCCGATGATGCCAAGGCACTCACCCTGCTCGACCGAAAAGGACAGGTCGTCCGCCACGACGATCGAGCCGAAACTGCGCGTCAGGTTTTCTGCTTGCAAGACCGGTGCCACCATAGTCTCCGTCAAAGACAACACTATCCGCGGGGCGCCGTCCGGCGCCCCGCGATTGCAGAAGCAGGCAACCTTACTTGAAGGCGGACAGCTTCTGGAACTCCTTCTGGATCGGCACCTGGGGCGCCGTCACGTTGTTGGTCACGTAGAGCTCATAGGGGAACTTGCTGCCCTCGGGATTGCGATGCCACTGGCCCATCGTAACCCAGGTGTTGGCGACCGACTTCATCGTCGAATTCTTGAAGTCGACCTTTCCGATGACCGTGTCGAGATCGAGCCCGGCGATCGCATCGCGAACGGCAGCCCGGTTCTTCGGATCGCCGGACGCCTTGAGAGCGGCGATACCGACCTCCCAGATCGCGTGATGGTAGCCCATCGGCTGCGCCCACTGGCGGCCCGTCGAAGCCTCGTAGTCCGAGCAGAAGTCGTTTGCCAACTGGCCGGTCAGGCTGGACTTGAACGGAAGCTGACGGTTGAACCAGATCTCGGTGGACATGCCCGCGCCCTGATCGCCGAGGACTTCGACGCCGCTCGGGAACACGAAGGCCGCCGCGATCGTCGCCGCGTCCAGTTCCAGCCCGGCCTGCTGCGCCTGGCCCCAGAAGGTGGCGAAATGCTGCGGAAAGACAAGGCCGGTGACGATCTTGGCACCGCCGTCGCGGAACGCCGCGACCTGGTTGGAAAAGTCATCGACCTGCTCCTTGAACAGGCCGCCCTGCACTTCCTTGAACCCGGCCTCCTTGAGCGACGCCGTCATGCCGCCGGAGAAGCCGCGGCCGAAGTCGTTGTCCTCGTAAAATGTGCCGACGGCCTTGTCGATGCCCGAGGCTTCCCACATGCCGATGTAGTTCTTGATGATGTCGGCGCCGCTCCAGAAGAACAGGAAGCTCCAGGGATAGCCCTTTTCCGGGCTCGATCCACGCGCCGCATAGAAGGGTTCCCATTGCAGGATCGTCGAAATGCCCGGCGTTCCATTCTGGTCGCAGATTTCGAGCGCGGGCGCCGCGAGGCCATCCGCCACGAGAAGCAGATCGACATTTTCCCTCAGAACGAGTTCGTTGCCGAGACTGCCCATGCGGTTGGGATCGGACTGGCTGTCGCGCGACAGGATTTCGACGGCGTATTTCTTGCCGCCGATGTCGAGGCCGTCCTTGAGATGGGCCTGGATCTGTTCGACCACCCAGGGAGCCGTTTCGGCGAAGTTGGAACGGATGCCGGTGAACTGGTCGATATATCCGATCCGGATCGTGTCTTCGGCCGCCCGCGCCAAATAGGGCATGCCGAGCGCCGCAGCCGCGCCGCCCGCCGCCAGTCCCTTGATCACCTGGCGCCGACTAGTCGCGAGGTTGAACCTGCTCATGCTTTCCATTTCCGTTCCTCCCGTGTTGTTGGCAGAGACGTGCTCTCCGCCAGAAATTGCACAGATCCGCCCGGTCGGCGGCAATGCCGCTATTCGGCCGGCTTCGGCTCGATCACCTTCATTTCCAGCAGCACCTCGTTGGCCGCCTTGAAGGCGTCGAGGCCGGCCGGGATGCCGCAATAGACCGTCGCATGCAGCAGCACCTCGCGGATTTCCTCCGCAGTGACGCCATTGTTGATCGCGCCACGCACATGCAGCCTGATCTCGGCTGCCCGGTTGAGGGCCGTCAGCATGGCGAGGTTCAGCATGCTGCGGGTCTTCAGGTCCAGCGTGTCCCGCCCCCAGGCATAGCCCCAGCACCATTCCGTGGTGATGTGCTGAAACGCCATCGTGAATTCGTTGGCCGCGTTGATCGAGCGATCGACATACTCGGCGCCGAGTACCTGCCGACGCAGTTCCAGGCCACGCTCGAACAGGTCTCCGACCGTGTCTGCTTCCGAGTGCTTGTACATTTCAATTCCCTCGCTCGCTTACGGCTGGCAGGTTCCAGAGAACGCCGGCCATGTTCATCCCTCGCCTGCCGCGGCTGCGGCAGGCGCCAAGGGTCGGCTGACCCGAATGGTTGTCCATGCCGGGGCAATGCCCCGTGGTCCGCCTACATGGACTTGACCGTAATGCCCCCATCGACATGGAGGATCTCGCCGGTGATGAAGCTCGCATCGGGGCCGAGCAGGAAGGCGATCGCCGCGGCGATCTCGCTCTCTTCACCCAGCCGGCCGAGCGGCGTCTGTTGCCGGCGTCTCGCATATCCTGCCTCGTCGACGATCGAGCGCGCGCCTGGCGTCGGCACCGCGCCAGGGGTTACCGCGTTGACGCGAATGCCCTGCGGGCCAAGTTCCACGGCGAGTTGCCGCGTCAGCGCCGCGATGGCGCCCTTGACGGCGGTGTAGGATGCCGTGTTGGCCATGCCGAGGTCGGCAACGGGAGAGGCAATGTTGACCACGGCGCGCGGGCCTTGCGAACCATGCTGCAGCAGCGCCTGCACGCCCCAGAATGCCGCCTTGACGCCGACGGCGAGCATGCGGTCGAGCACCTCTTCCTCGACACCCTCGATCGGCCCGTAACGAATCCACATCGCATCGTTGACGATCCCCGTCAGCGGCCCGAAGGCTCCGGCCAGCCGCTCGGCCGCCGCAAGCACGGCTGTCCGGTCGGCGACATCGGCCGCCAGCGCAATCGCCCGGCCACCGGCTTGAGTGATCTCAGCTGCTGTCGCGGAGGCCGTTTCGTCGACGATGTCGACCACGCCGACGGCGCCGCCACGGGCGGCGATCCGCATCGCGGCGGCCTGTCCGATTCCGCGCCCCGCGCCCGTCACCAGGACCACCTGTCCCTGAAGTTCACCGCTCATTCTGCTATCCTCAACTCTCTGCATCGGGGACCCCGCCATACATCGACCAGAGTTGGGCGGCGAGCACGCCGGCATCCACGCTGACCTCTATTCCGGTGATGGCCGAGGCGTCATCGGAGAGTAGGAACGCGATCGCATTGGCCACCTCGCTCGGCTGCACTAGGCGGCCGAGCGCGGTCTGGCGGATCATCGTCTCCGGATTGCGCTCGCCCCGTGCATAGCTTGCCTCGACGGCCGGCGTCCGGGTGGGGCCGGGGCAGACGGTGTTGACCCTGATCCCCTTGCGCCCCCAGGCGACCGCGAAGTTGCGCGACATGTTGATGATGCCGGCCTTGGTCGGCCCGTAGGCCTGGAGCGGCGACGAGTTGAACGCGGTGATCGAGCCGACATTGACGATGGCGCCCGACCGCCTCGCGAGCATGCCCTTGCCGAACGCGGTCATGGTGCGGAACGTGCCGGTGAGATTGACGCGAACGATATCGTCCCATTCAGCCGGGTCCTGGGCTTCCGGGCGATGCGGGTTTTCGAGATGCGCCGCCACGCAGGCAAGGCCCGACACCGGCCCGACCTCGCGCTCGACGAACTCGGCCGCCGCCTCGATGCTCGCTGAATCGCCGATATCGATGCGATGACCGACGCCGCCATGGGCCTTGGCAACCGCATGGGCGCGCTCCTCGTCGCGATCGAGCACCACGACGCGCCAGCCTGACGCCGTCAGTCGCGCCACGCAGGCTTCGCCGATGCCGCCTGCGCCGCCGGTCACTGCGGCGATCCTGGGGTTGAGCTCTCCGGTCGCCATCTCAGATCACCCTGTAGACGGCTTCGATGATGCGCCGGGCACGCGGACCGTTGTCCGGCCGGGCATGCATCTTGTTGCAGGCGTAGGAAAGGCCGATCTTCGCATCCGGGTCACCCATGCCGATCGAACCGCCGAAGCCGTGGTGGCCGAAGGCGTGTGGGTTGGGACCCATCCAGACCGACTGCTCGGTGTTGAGCAATATGCCACGCGCCTGATGATAGGGGCGCTGCTGCATTTGCTCGGTCTGGTTATGCTGCTCGGTCAGCATGTCGCGAACGGTCTCGGGACGCATGATCGTGACGTCGCCCAGGCTGCCGCCGCGCGCCATGGTGCCGTAGATGGTCGCAACGGACCGCGCCGTGCCGTGGCCGTTGGCGCTGGCGATCTCGGACTGGCGCCAGCCGTCGGAATTGAGGGTGATATTGATCGGCTCGTCTGGATGCTGCCAGAAGCCCTTGGCAAGCAGCGAATCCGGCTCGCTGTCCTTGCGGGCGAAGAGCGTTCCCTCGACCGTCGGCACCAGCTCGGCGCAACGCGCCATGTCGACATCCGTCAGCCCGCCGATTCGATAGTCCAGCCCCAGCGGCGCAATCAGTTCATCATGGATGAATTGCGGGTAGCGCTTGCCGGTGATGCGCCGGACGATTTCGCCCAGGATGTTTCCCTGGGTATGGATGTGATAGGCCGCCGTCGTGCCGGGCTCCCAGAGCGGCGCCTGCTTCTCCAGCGCCTTGACGATCGTATCACATTCGAAGATCGCCCTTTTCCAGAGCGGATCGAGCACGACCGGAAGCCCTGCCGTGTGATCCAGCACATGACGGACCAGCAGGCCTTCCTTGCCGTTCTGGGCGAATTCCGGCCAATACGTCGCGACCGGCGCGTCCGGATCGACAAGACCGCGATCGATCAGAATGTTGAAGGCAATGCCGGAAATGCCCTTGGCAACGGACATCATGCAGACGATCGTGTCGGCCTGCCAGGGAAGCGTCCGGGCACCGTCGCGATAGCCACCCCAGACGTCGACCACCGTGCGACCGTCGACGACGACCGTCGTTGCCGAGCCGATCTCTTCCTCGACGGCGTAATTCTCCATGAACGCCTCGACCACTGGCCGAAACGCCGGATCGTACTGCCCCGAGAACTGATAGCTCACATCCCGCGATGTCAGCCTGTCGTCCAGCTGCATATATGCCTCCCGCACTCACTGTGGCGGCATGAATTACATACTGTATGACAATCCGTCAATATGATGGGCAGGTAATCGTCAAATTTTTTCGCCCGGCTCGGCGTCCAGCCGGATGATGTCGGCGACGTCCGCGCGCCAGCGCGGCCACCGTCGAGTGACGTCCGGGTCGTGGCCGGGTATCAGGAGATCCTCCCGCCCGCCGGCAAGTGCCTCGCACCGCGCGAAGCCCTCCAGCATCTCGCCGACGTGATGGACAATGGGGAAAGGCGCGCGCCGGAGGCGGTTCTCATTGAAGTGAAACGCATCTGACGCCAGGACGAGCCCGCCCCTGCGGGTGGCGACCCGCACCACCTGCAGCCCGCCGGAATGCCCCCCAACCCTGAAAAGCTCGATTCCGGGAAGCAGAGTGGCGTCGCCGTCATGGAACCGGACCCGTCCATCGAAGACAAGTTTCACGGTTTCCACCACGTCCGTGCACTCGAACGGCGCGCTCATGCAGGCATGACACATCTGGCGGCCGGTGGCGAAGCGCATTTCGTCATCCTGCAGGTGGAATGTCGCCTTCGGGAAGGATGAGAGACCGCCGGCATGGTCATAGTGGAGATGGGTAAGAATGACGTCGCTGACGTCGGCTGCACGGATGCCAGCCTGCGCGAGCAAGGCAACGGGATCGTGGAGAAGACGCCTGCCGCGCTTCAGCGCCTGCGCCTCGCCGAAACCTGTGTCGACGACAACCGTTCGGCCGTCGCCGCGGATAACCCAGATGAAGTAATCAAGCGGCATGACGCCGTCATGCAGGTCCATGCCCGGGAAGAAGTTTTCCCGGCGCGGTCGATCGAGCGCCGTCGTCGCATAGCGAAGCGCCAGCACCTCATAGAAGGGGGTCAGGGCGTCTTGCACGGCGTTCCTCCAGAATTCTTGCGGTCATGCTTGATATGCCATATCGTCATGCTGTAAGACAATATGCTATTCAGAACTGGGCGGTGGCACGGCAGGATTGCCGCAGCCGATCGGCAAGGATCATGGCGACACCCCCGGACGACAGGAGGAGACCATTATATGACGACACAGGCAAGCGCCGCCCGCATCGGATTCATCGGGCTGGGTGCAATGGGCGAACCCATGGCAATGCAGGTTGCCAAGGGTGGACATCCGGTCATGCTGTTCGACGCGGACCGGGCGCGGACCGACCGAATCGCACGTGACAGCGCCGGGATCGCCGCAGGCACACCCGCCGACATCGGCCCATGGGCCGATATCGTCGTCACGATGCTTCCCGACAGCAAGATCGTCGAAAAGGTGCTGTTCGGCGATGACGGTCTCGCCGCGAGCCTGCGCGCGGGCTCGCTTGTCATCGAAATGTCCTCCGGTGTTCCCGACGCGACCCGCGCACTCGCCGTCCGGCTGGGCGAAGCCGGTCTTGCGATGATCGATGCTCCCGTCTCGGGCGGCGTAACCAGGGCCCGCAGCGGCGACCTCGCCATCATGGTGGGCGGCGATCCCGCGATGGTGGAACGGGCACGCCCCGTCCTCGAACTGATGGGATCCTCACTTGTCCATGTCGGCGGCATCGGCAGCGCCCATGCCATGAAGGCGCTCAACAACCTCGTCAGTGCCGGCGGCTTCCTGATCGGTATCGAGGCGCTGTTGATCGGCAGCCGATACGGCCTGTCCCCGGAGATCATGGTCGACGTGCTCAATGCCTCCACGGGCATGAACAACTCGACGCAGAAGAAGTTCAAGCAGTTCGTTCTGTCGCGCAAGTTCGACGCCGGCTTCGGCCTCGACCTCATGGTCAAGGACCTCGGGATCGCGCTGGGCGTGGCGACGGCAACCGACACCACGACACCGTTCTCTTCACTTTGCCACGAACTGTGGTCCGCGGCTCAAAAGACCCTTGGGCGGGGACTGGATCACACGGAAGTCGCACGCTTCTCGGAAATGATCGCCGGAACCGAGCTCAAGTAGGAAAGCCGCTTCCCATCAGCAAGACGGTGAATCGCTGTTGCCAGCGGAGCCCGGCTTGCACGGCGCACGGCTACTCCACCAGTCCGAACATCGGACCATAGCCGCCATGCCAGGACCAGTCCTCGCGGTCGAGCACCGGAATGAACACCCCTGCCCCGCGGCCGCCATCGAGAAACAGGGCGTCGTCGCATTTCAGTTCGTCGCGGAACAGCGCGGCAAAGTCGTGGAAATTGACGGGCGCGTCGCTGATGGCGAAACGCAGCAGCCCATCCTCGCAGAGACCCACGCCGCTTCGGCGCGTCCGGTCCTTCGATCCGACGATGAACGCCGGGTGGAATTCGCCCTTGATGACGAGCATCGGGCCGGACTGCGTCGCAAACCGTACCTTCTTCGGGCGCTTCACAAACACGTCCGCCGACACGATCCCCGCGCCCGCCTCGTCCAGATAAAACACGCCGTTGGGCTTCTTGTAGAAGTTCGGAATAGAGCCGGCCGGCCCCTTGATATCCTGCGTGTTGACAGGCCTCAGTTCATGGCCGTCCTCGATGTAGAGACCGAGCGGCGCGTAGTCGTCGGTATACATGCCTGCATTCATGGCGAAGGTCAGCGTCTTGCCGCCTGCCGCTACGGACGCGGCGACATCCGTGAACGTCCGGAAAGGGCGACCATCGTTGTTCTTCCAGAACAGTTGCAGTCCAGCCGTTCTCGGGTCGATCGTGCAGACGACATAGGGCACATCCCTGAAATCCGCCGTCCGGCATGACAGCGCGCTGTCTGCAGCCGCCGGTGAGGACGCTCCTGCCAGAACGCCGATCGCGGCGATCAGCAACAGTCTCGGGATTGTCAGCATCGAATCATCCGCCGGGTTGCGCCGCTCTCCGCACGAAGGCGGTGCGCACTGCGTGGCCGATTTTCGGGATTTGTCAACATCCTGCCAACCGCAGGCACGAAGGCAAGCGAGGTCATGCGCTGGAAAACTCCCCCGCGCGGCAACCGCCACGACAAAAAAAGAACCCGGCGCGGGAGGAGGTGCACCGGGTTCTCGATAAATGACCAATGGCTGGGAGGAGGAGTGCCACCGGTCCGACAAAGCCGGTCGGGAGGAGGATGACCGGCTTCATGCATCTACATATATTGCTGCATTGCACATAAATCAACCCCGCAATGCAACATAGCAGCTATGCGCTGGACGGCATGGCTCGCTGCAGCAGGCGCGACAACCTGTCGGCGAATGCGCGCGGGCTTGCCGGCCTGTCGCCATCGAGAATGCGGGCTTCGTCAAGCAGCAGCCAGGCCACGTCGGCCTTGAAGTCGGTTTCCCCGATCGAAGCCGCCGACCGGATCAGGCCATGCCCCGGATTGAGCTCCAAGATCGGCTTTTCAGCCGCCTGCAATCGGCCGGCGCCCTGCAGGATGCGTTCCATCTGCCGGTCGAGCGCCTGATCCGAAGCGACCAGGCAGGATGCACTCTCGGTGAGCCGCGCCGACACCCGCACATCTGCCACCTCGGCGCTCAGCGTTTCCCGGGCAAAGTCGATGAAGGCCTGCACCTCGCCCGAGGCCTCGCTGTTGGCCGCGCTGGCGCCATCGACCGCCGCCACCTTGTCGAGATCCGCCATGCCCTGGGTGATCGACTTCAGCGGCTTGCCGTCGAAGGCCGGCGCCTGCGGCGCCCAGAAACTGTCGACCGCATCGGTCAGCAGCAGCACCTCGATCCCGCGCGCGCGATAGCCCTCGAGTTGCGGGGATGCCTTCATCTGATCGAGATTGCCGCCGGTCATGAAATAGATGGCGTCCTGGCCGTTCTTCATGTCCTTGACGTAATCGGCAAGGCCGCGGAACCCCTCGCCCGAAGCCGTCGAACGGAAGCGCGCCAGCGCCAGCAACTGCTCGCGCCGCTCGAAGTCGTCGTAGAGACCTTCCTTGATGACGCTGCCGAAATGCTCCCATACTTTTTCGAAGGCCGGCAGGTCACTCTCGGACAGCTTCTCCAGCGCTGTCAGCACCCTGTTGGTCACGCCCTTGCGGATCGCCGCAAGCACCGGGCTCTCCTGGATCATCTCGCGCGAGATGTTGAGCGGAAGGTCGGCCGTGTCCACCACGCCGCGGACGAAACGCAGGTAATGCGGCAGAAGCTCTGCCGTGCCGGTGATGAACACCCGCCGGACGTAGAGCTTCATGCGGCCCTTGCGGTCGGCGTCGAAGAGGTCGAAAGGCTGCGAACCCGGCACGAAAGCCAGGACGGAATATTCATGCCGGCCTTCGGCGCGGAAATGCACGGTCAGTGCGGGCTCGTCATACTGGCCGGACACGCCGCGATAGAAATCCGCGTAATCGGCCTCGGAAACATCGCTTTTCGCCTTGGTCCACAGCGCCGTGCCGTCGGAGATCTGCGCGGCGACCTCGCCGGCATTGGCCTGGATTTCGATCGGCACCGGAACATGACCCGATTGTTCGCGGACGATCCGCTCCACCGTCCATTTGCTGGTATAGGTCTTGGCATCCTCCATCAGGTGAAGCATCACCCGTGTGCCGCGCGCGGGGGCTTCCGCCGGATCGACCGACCTGACGGAATAGCTGCCCTTGCCGTCCGAGGACCACAGCCAGGCCTCCCCGGAGCCAGCGCGACGCGAGATCACGTCCACCCGGTCGGCCACCATGAAGGCGGAATAGAAACCGACGCCGAACTGGCCGATCAGTTCAGCGCCCTCGCCGGCCTTGTTGGCTTCCAGGCGTTCCATGAACGCCCGCGTGCCAGATCGCGCGATCGTGCCGAGCGCCTCGATCATCTCGTCTCGGCTCATGCCGATACCGTTGTCCTCGATGGTGAACCGGCGACCCTCCTCGTCCAGCGAAATCAGGATACGCGCCGTCGATCCATCCGGATTGAGGCCCGGATCGGCAATCGCCTCATAACGCAGCTTCTCGCAGGCATCGGCCGCATTCGAGATCAGTTCGCGAAGAAACACGTCCTTGTCCGAATAGACCGAGTGCACCATCATGTAGAGCAGCCGGCTGACATCGGCTTCGAAAACATGCTGTTCTTCGGGTCTGTCGAGAATATCGTCCATCATCTGGCTCCCTGCACGGCTTCGCTTTGCGTGGGCGTGACATGGCGCGAAGCCCACCGGATTTCAAGGTCTCGCTGCTGCTGAAATCGCGGGCAGGACAAGGTAGGCGCCACTGACGCAAGCTGCCTGGTGGGGATTAGCGGTCCCGATAGCGTCGCAATCGCTTCGAATGGGCGCGCCGTTCGATTTCGTCGCGTGCCGCGGCGACCGAACTGCACACGCGCGACGATTGCCGGCCTAGGGATCCGATCCGCCCCCACCGGCGGACCGCCACGACGCAACCGAAGAGATCGGTGCGGATTTCCAGCGCATAGAACCGCGCCATATTGCGGTGCGGATCGCGCCGTTCGAGATAGATTCCCGCGCTCTGGACCATGCGGCCAAAGGTTTAACAAACGTCCTTCGCTGTCCAACGACAATTCTGAATCGATTGCCCCGCATCGATTCATCATCGTTATGGCTGGGTCGGGCATCGCTAGCCAACCTTCCGCGCCGCGGGCGCATTGGCCTTGGCGAGCGCCATCAGCATCGGACCAATGCCGAACTCCCCGCGCTCCGCCCGTCGCGTCAGGTCCCTGAGATAGCCCCCGGCGGAGTTGATATGCCCGGCCCTTTCGAGGATGCAGGCGATGACGGTCGCGGCATTTTCCGGCCCCATCGCCTCGCAGGCTTCCTGGTAGGCCGAGGGACTGACGCCGAGCATGGAGCGGACGACGACCGCGGCGCTCATCAGGTCGCGCCAGTTGGCAACTGCGCCAGCCGGCCCGTAATCGGCAATGCCGGGGCAGGCCTGAAGGACCAGTCCGAGCGGGAACGGCCGCACGGCGCCAGCCGCCGCGCCGGGTTTGGTTGCTGCCGGCTCCGGCGATCGCCCTGCCCCGCCACTGTCTGTTTCGATTTCGCGTCCTGGCCTCATCCGCCGCTCGGTTTGGTCATCCACCTGCGGCGCGTCCTGCTTCGTTTCGAAGCTAGGTTCAGATTCAACATAAGAGTTGGTGTTTGAATTCTGTATGAGACGCTCAGTTTGGGATTCACTGGCGCTTGATTTTGTGGAAATGACGAAACTTTCCAGTCTCTTGAGTATGTCTTGGCGAAGCGCTTCGAGCGAGGTGGTCGCGTGGTCGAGTTCGGTCGTCATGGCATTGCGCGGAATGGCGGTGATGATGGCGCGGAACTGCAGGAAAAGGCCCTGCCAGTCGCCGTCGACGCCTTCGTCCATGCCTGTCTGGATCAGCTTGGATATGTCGCGCCGGCAGAGCGAAATGCGCTCCCGCATCAGCCGCAGTCTCTCCGTTTCGGCCCGGGTCCTGGCAGCGGCCGCTTCGATTTCATCGGCTCTGGCGACGAGCGGCGCCAGGTTGAAGCCGAAGGCCTGTTCGATCGCCCCTTCGGCGCCCTTGCGGGCATAGCGCTTGCCGTTCGGACTGTCGCGCCGGATGATGAGCCCTGACCGGACAAGCTCGGCGAGATGACGCCGGAGCGTCGCCGGCGCCATGCCGTGGGCACGGATCGAGAGTTGGGCGTTCGACGGGAACACGACCAGCCCTGCCTCGTGGCACAGCGTCGTGTCGGGATAGAAGCTCAGGAGCGCGTTGAGCACCGCCAGCGCCCGATCACCCACGCCGAGCACCGCGCGCGCCTCGCAAAGCGCCCGGAACAGCTTCCACTTATCGACACGCTTGTCCGGATCGATTTCGCCGGCATCGATCTGCGTTGCCAGCATGCCAAGCGTCATTGGCCGCCGCCCGAAGGGCGTCGTCGCAATCACATCCATCTCATTCCCCTCTCACAGGGAGGCAAGAGCGGCCCTGGCGACAGCCATGCGGTCACAAAATCCCGTTCGGCGTCCGGATCGGAGCGCCGAGTCTTGACTTTGCGAAGCGGAAGTGATTCTCTTTGATTGCTTACTTCGAAGAGGGCTTCCGGAATGGTGACGTTTCGGGGCCTTTTTTCTTGTCTCGTTTCCTTTCAATGCGCCTCATATCGACACGCGCCCCGCCGGGGCGCCGTCAATGGCTGTCGACAGTTCCGGACAGGAACCGCGAATAGTCTTCCCTGAGCCGGGCTGCGACGGCTTCTGCGAAGCCCTGGTCGATGCCGGCATGGAACTCGATGCGGACGCCCTTCCCACTGCGGCTGATCCGGGCGAAGACCTTTCCGTCCTCGCCCTCGAGATCCTCGACTTCAGGCTTGGGTGGCGGCTGGCGACGTGACAGGCGATCGAACAGCAACCGGAAACGGTCATCGGACGTCGCAGTGGTGAACCTCTCCGACCCGGTCTCGTCTTCCGCCTTGATCAGTGCTGCGCCGTTGGCGAACTGCTGGCCGAGTGCCATCCAGCGCTCCCGTCCTGCCTTGGGGGCTGGACCGATGGCGCGGATGAAGCGCTCGGGGACGGCCTCGGCAACCTGCAGCAGCCGTGACAACTCGCTCTTCTGGACCGCCAGTGCCTCGCCGACGATCTTCCGGTCGAAGCCCCGATCGGAGAGCGCCTTCGCGAACAATGCCCTCTCGATGAAACTGAGGTTGCGCCGCTCGGCGTTTTCCTTGCCCTGCGCCAGCACCAGTTCGTCGTCGCTCAGCGATCGAACCAGTGCCTTGACCGGCTGGCCGAGGCGCCGTGCGGCGCGCAGCCGCCTGTGGCCGTAGGCGACCTGGAAGTGCTCCGGCCGGTCCGGATGCGGCCGCACCAGGATCGGCGCGTGCTGGCCGCTGTCACGGATGCTCTCCACCAGCGCGAGGAAGGTCTCGTCGTCGCGCTCTTCCTCGGACAGGCGGTCGCTGACGAAGGAGGAGGAAATCAGTGCCGTGTCGAGGGAAACGACCCGCTCGCCCTCTTCCAGCGCCTGGCGCAACGCGCGTGCCTCCTCGGCCTCGCGGGTGATCGACGACAGCGACAGTCCCATTGCCTTCACGGCGCCTGAAGCTGCACGGGGTGGCGTCGGCGCGGGAGGCGCGTTCTCCGGGGCTTCGGCGGGGCTGTTGACAGCTGTCAACCCGGACTTGGTTTCAGGAGCTGGCGTCATCGAATCGCCGAACAGCGCCTTGAGCGAATTCTTACGGTCCCGCCCTGTCATGACGGCCGCCCCCATGCACCGTGGATCAGCTTCTCGACTTCGGCATTGACCGCCTCCAGCGCTTCGATGGCCCGATCATAGGTGCCACGGCTGAAGTTTTCCCGGCCGACTTCGTACAGGGTCTGCTTGGTCAATCCGGCATCCGACACGGCGGTCGACTTGAGCATCGGCGCGGTCAGAACGCGGTCTCCAAACAGCGAGCGCAGGAAACCGACGATCTGCGTCTGCGGGCCGTCATGCGGCTCGAAGCGGGTGACAAGATAGCGCAGGAAATCGAAATTCAGCGTACCGCCCGCCTCGCGGACGACGTTGAGCAGATCCGATGTCATGAACAGGAACTGGCTCATCGACGCGACATCGAGCATCTGCGGATGCACTGTGACAAGCACCGACGTCGAGGCGCAGAGCGCCGAAAGGGTCAGGTAGCCGAGCTGCGGCGGGCAGTCGATCACCACGACGTCGTAGTCGTCGCCGACCTCCTGCAAAGCGGCCTGCACGCGGGTGAAGAACAGGCTTCCCGTGTCACCTGCCTGCCGCATCGCCAGCGCCCGTGGCGTGGCGTGTTCGAACTCCTGCAGTTCGAGGTTTCCCGGCACCAGGTCGAGACCGTGGAAATAGGTCTTGCGAATGATGTCGCGCAGCGGCCGCACCTCGGCATCGTAGCGGATCGCGCCGAACAGCGTGTCGTTGCCCTCTAGATCGAGCTCGGGCTGGTAGCCGAACAGCGCCGAAAGCGAGGCCTGCGGATCGAGGTCGACGGCCAGAACGCGATGGCCGGTCATCGCAAGATACTGCGCGAGGTGGACGGCCGACGTGGTCTTGCCGGATCCGCCCTTGAAGTTTGTTACCGAGATCACCTGCAGGTGCTCGTTGCGCTTCGGGTCGCGCCATTTCACATAGGACCGCGCCTTGGCATCGTTGCCCTTCGCCGTCGCCTGGTCGGCCAGGAAGTGGCGCAGCGCATCGATGTCCGAGAGCGAATAGAAGCGGCGCCCGCCGGGCCCGACGACTGGCTGCGGCCCTTCGCCGGCGAGCGAAAGCTGCCGCAGATAGCCATCGGAGACCCCGATGAGGCGCGCGGCCTCGCCCGAGGTAAAGGTGCGAAGTGTCTTCTGCGAGGCGGGCGGAAACAACCGCTCGCGCATCGCCTTGAGTTGCGCCGAAAGCGCGCGCGCATCGGCGGCGATCGCCTCGTCAGCGGCGAGAGGTGCCTGCAATTCAGCTGCCGTGCTGGACGGGGAGGGGACCATCCACATTCTCCATTGGGTGCCGCGCAGGTCATCATCGCATCATTCGATGACGGGCCCGCATGTCACCTGATAAAATACGCCTATCCGATTCCCTCGGCGCATCATACGCTGGGTGTCATCATTTACAGATCAGGCAGGGACTAACGGAAAAAACGCTCTACATCCGCCGATTTCCGTAACAACGGTGAGCGAAAGCGCGAGTCGCGTCAAGCGCTTTTTGGTTAACGAAATCTTAACCGCGGCTGGTCGTTGACAGCTGTCAACGACGCGGGAAACCCTGCCTGGCAGCAAGACAGAACGCGGGCATTGGTCTATGAAACACCCGATGCAAGAGATCTCCGGGGCCCTGGCGACGTGTTCATACGCAAGAGACTGATCGACGACATCCTGGCACGCAAGGGATCGGTGATCGTGCTCGAGGCACCGGCCGGCATGGGGAAATCCGTGCTCTTGCGCCAGATCGCCGACAGGACCGGGGCAAGCGTGCATCTCGGCCTCAATCCGCCGGGGAAGGGGGATGCCCTGACACTCTGGGACATCCCGCCCTATGGCAAGCCCGTCCCCCTGCCTGAAACGCTCTTTGCTCCCGGCCGGCGCATCATCATCGCGAAACGACCCGATGCCGAACTCGAAGGCCTGACCCGCGCCTTCGCCTATGGGCACGGAATATGCGTCGCCCCCGAAGCGCTCCTCATCGACGCCGAGGAGGCCCGGGCATTGCCGGGCGCGCACCAGACGGAGGACTATGTCGATCGCTGCGGCGGCTGGCCACTCGCGGTGTTCAACGGCCACGGGATTGCCGATGTCGCCGCCTTCATCCAGAGCGAGATCATCCGCAGCGTGACATCGGAGGAACTGGTCGACATCAAGCAGTTGCTGGCAGGCGGCGAGGTCCCCGCGCGGCGGGAGAGCAGGCTGATGCCCTTTGCCCTGGTGGGGGAGGGGGACCGCCTGACGCTCAACGTGCGGATCTGGCGCCAGGATCTTGAGGAAGCGGTCGATACGGCCATCGGCCTGCGCATTGCCACGCCGGCGGGCGCCCGCGCGGTCGCCGAGGCCTATGCCGGTCATGGTCGAATCGTCGATTCCATCACCACCTACCAGTCCGCCGGCTTCATGGACAACGCGCTCCAGCAGTTCAACAGGGCAGGGGGCCTGTTCTTCATCTACCGTCACGGGCCGGGAGCCTTCGACCAGGTGCTGGCCGGCTTCCCGCACAGCTACGCTCAGCAAAGTGAACTGCTGGTCTTGTGCCTCGCCCTGCAGGCCTGCAAACGTGGCGACATCTCAAGGGCCCGGCGGCTGCTGGTGGACCGGTTCGGTGACCAGGCCGAAGACCTCGAAGCGGTCTTCGGCCCGCGTTCCGTCTTCTCTAGGGAGTTCCGCGAGTTTCGCTTCCTGATGCTGATCTATGAGGACTACAGGTTCACCGAGGAGAGCCTCGAGAGCCTGTACAGGCTGGCTGCCGAATTTCCCTCCGATGCGCATCTGTTTCGCGGCAGCCTCTATAACTCGGTGCTGGAATTCTACATCCGGCAGCGCCGGTTCGCCGAGGCCGAAGAAGCCGCACAGCGGGCGATGTATCACTACGAGGCCGCCGGCACGCCGATGCTTTGCTTCTACATCAGCCTTCACCAGGCGATGATGGCACTGATCCGGGGCGACACGATGCTGGCGCGAAAGCACGCAGCCCGCGCCGCCGGCTCTCTCGGCAATGTTGCCTTTGAAACGCCCAATGACGCGCGATTGCAGATGCTGCTCGAAGCCTGCATCGAATACGAGGGCGGTCGGGCCGAGCCGCTGGCGCGATTTCTCAATACCGAGATCGACGATTTTTCGCATGGCGAGATCTGGCCCAGCCTGATGGATTTCACGCTGCTCTATGGCAGCCAGGCGATGGCAACGCATTTCTCGCTGCTTGCCGCGCGCGGGTTCCTCGATCGCTGGCGCGTCTTCCAGGTCTCCAATCTGCAATTCCAGACTCTGGTGAACATCCGCGAAGCCGTCGTGCTGCAGAACGCGAACCGCTGGTCGGAGGCGGCGGACCGGCTGAGGGACATTGCCCTGCCGGTCGGCCGTGCATGGATGCTCGCGGATCCGGCCCGGCTGGCGCTGATCTCCGACCGCGACGAGATCGGGCTCGCGCTGGTCTGGCTGCGCCAGATGCTCCACGAGCAGCCCGACCTGCCCGACCTGCTGGTCATGCTCGACCATACAATCGCCAATCTCAACATCACCGACCGCCAGCGCATGGCGCTCGGCGTATGGCTTGCCTTTATCCACAAGCGCCGGCAGGATCTGACCCAGGCACGCGCACTTCTGTTGCGCATCTTCGAGGATGCCGCACGGCTGGGCTCGATCGCGCCGCTGGCCGAGGAGAAGGTGTTTCTCGGCGAACTGATGGACAACAAGCGGATCAGCGCGTTCCTCGCCGCCTCGCCCTCCGCCCGGCAGGTGATCCGAAAGCTGCGCGACAGCGGCCATCTCGCTGCGGTGTCCGGCATCCGAAGCGAACTGACCCGGCGCGAGAACAAGATTCTGGTGATGATCTCGGAAGGCGCCGCCAACAAGTCGATCGCCGGCATGCTGGGCGTGAGCGAGGCGACGGTGAAGTTCCATCTCGGCAATGTTTATCGCAAGCTCGGGTGCAAGACGCGGCAGGAGGCGATCAGCACGGCCCGCGCCGCCGGCATCGTCGGCTGAGGCTCGGAACCTCGCCGCTGGGCCTCGACTCAGCGCTGCAATCCAGAAAAACCTAGACCATTTAGACAAAAACCTAGACCTTCACCGCATTGTCACATGCGAAATCGCGATGCATTCTGACCGGCGTGGGGCAGAAGACACCAGCCTCCAAACATCCAGAATGACGGCCCGACACACGCGGCCGCGCCGGGAACTCGTTTCTAGACAACTGGGAGACAGCATGAGCAAGCTCAGGATTTTCGCATCCACCGCCGTTGCGGCCTTGATCGCAGGCAGCGCCGGCCTTTCCTCGGCCTCGGCCGAAAACATCGTCACCATGAACACGGTGCAGATCTTCGGCACCATCGACCCCGCCAAGATCTCCGACTACACTGACTACATGGCGGCCGTGAACCTCTACGACGCGCTGATTTCGGTCGATTCCAAGGGCAATCTGATCCCCGAACTGGCCGAGAGTTGGACGGTGTCTGATGATGCCAAGGAAGTGACCTTCAAGATTCGCGCCGACGCCACGTTCTCCGACGGCGCGCCGGTGACGGCGGCTGATGTCGTCTATTCCGTCGACCGGTTGCTCCGGATCAACCAGGGCCCGGCCACCATGTTCATCGGCATCCTGGAACCGGGCTCCGTCACCGCAGTCGACGACAAGACCGTCAAGTTCACGCTCGCCAAGACGTTTTCACCCTTCCTGACCACGGTTCCGGCGATCTTCATCGTCAATTCCAAGGTGGCCGAGGCCAACAAGGGTGCGGATGACGGCCAGACCTGGTTCGGGACCAATGTCGCGGGTGCCGGCGCCTATACGCTCAAGGAATGGGACCGCGGCGCGAAGATGACCATCGTCCGCAACAAGGACTACTACAAGGGCTGGGGCGAGGGCCCGATCGACGAGATACGCTGGATTATCACCAACGACGAAGCCACCGTGCGGTCGCTCGCGGCATCCGGCGAACTGACGATGACCAGTCAGTACCAGTCGCCCGAAACCTACAAGGCGCTGGAGGCCATGGGCCGGTTCAACGTCATCACCGAGCCGACGACCAGTGCCTTCTATCTCAAGCTCAATTCCAAGGTCGCGCCGACCGACGACGTTCATATCCGGCGCGCCATCGCCCTTGCCACCGATTACAAGACCATCAAGGAAGTGATCTTCCCGGGCGGCGACATGAACGGGCCGCTGCCATCGGGCTTCGCCGAATTCTACGATTCAAGCCTGCCGGCACCGGTCTACGATCTCGAGGCCGCCAAGGCCGAGGTCGCCAAGTCGAAATATGCAGGTGCGCCCATCGAGATCACGCTCGGTTATGTTGCGGGCACCAAGTTCGAGGAGGAGATCAGCCTGCTGATGCAGGCCAACCTTGAGCAGATTGGTTTCAAGGTGACCCAGCAGGCCGACCCCTGGAACCGCATCACCGAAATCGCGGGCAAGGTCGAGACGACGCCTGCGGTCAACCAGATCTTTTTCGGCCCGACCTACCCATCGCCGGATTCGATGTTCTACAGCCAGTACCACTCGAAGTCCGCGGGCACGTGGATGTCGATGGAATGGATCAACGACCCCGCCATCGACAAGCTGATTGACGATGCCCGTTCGACCGGCGACATCGCCAAGCAGGCGGAATACTACAAGGAACTGCAGCAGAAACTGGTCGAGATGCAGTCCGACGTCTATCTGCTGACGCAGAATGTACAGCATGCGATGGACAAGTGCCTGACGGGTTTCAAGGCCGTGCCCATGCAGTCCTTCGATTACGACTTCACCCGCTATAGCTGGACCTGCAAGTAAGGTTTCCCCCCGGTCCCCACTCCCGGGACCGCCTTGGCAGCGCGGGTCGCAAAACGACTCGGCGACCCGCTCTGCCCTTTCCATTCTCTGCTATGCAACACCGGAGTGGCGCAGTTGGAGTTCCTCCTCTTTCTTGGCCGGCGTGTCCTGTGGTCGATCCTGGTCCTTGTCGGCCTGTCGATCGTGATCTTCGCGATCGCCCGCGGCATGCCCGGCGATCCGGCACGGCTGGCGCTCGGCCCGCGCGCGACGCCGGAGCAGGTCGCAGAACTCAACAGCAAGCTTGGCCTCGACCGGCCGCTCTATGAACAATACGGAATGTTCGTCGCGGGTATTGCCCAGGGCGATCTCGGCCGCTCGCTGCTGACCGAACGCCCGGTCAACGACGATATTCGCGAGACCTTCGCGGCCACCTTCGAACTGGTGCTGGCCACCATCACCATCGCCTTCGTGCTCGGGGTGCCGCTCGGTGTCGCGGCGGCGCGCTGGAAGGACAAATGGCCGGACAATGCTGTACGGATCATCGCCATCGTCTCGGCCGTGACGCCAAGCTTCTTCCTGGCGCTGCTGTTGCAGATCCTGGCCGGCTATGTGCTGCATATCCTGCCGACGACCGGCCGGCTGCCGCCGAACATGGCATTCTCGCCCGACATTACCGGTCTGCTGACGATCGACGCCATCCTGCACTGGCGATGGGATGTGTTCGGGGAGGCGCTGCGCTACCTGCTGCTGCCCTCGATCGCGCTCGCCGCCGCGACCATGGGCCAGATCGCCCGCATCACCCGTGCCTCGATGATCGATGTTTCCAGCCAGGACTATATCGAGGCTGCGCGCGCCTTCGGCGTGCCGGAGCGGCTCAGGGTGTTCAAATACATGCTGCGGCCTGCCTTCGTGCCGCCGCTGACCATTACCGGTCTCGAATTCGCGTCGCTGATCGGCAATGCCTTCGTTGTCGAACTGGTGTTCTCCTGGCCCGGCATGGCGGCCTATGGCGTGCGCACCATCCTGCAGAAGGACCTCAATGCCGTGATGGGCGTGGTCATCGTGTCGGGCGTGTTCTTCGTCGTCGTCAATCTTCTCATCGACCTGCTCGTCGGCTTCGTCGATCCGCGCGTCCGCATCCGGGGGCGTCGCTGATGGCCGAGTTCCAGACCATGTCCACAGAACCGGCACGGCTCTCCAACGCCTATCAGAATTGGTACCGCTTCTCACGCAATCCGACGGCCGTGATCGGCGCCGCCATCGTCGTCATCTGCGTCCTCGCCGCGATCCTGGCGCCCTATATCACGCCTTACCCGGACCATGTCGGCGCCGTCGTCAATTTCCGCGCCCGCCACCAGCCACCGTCGATGGAATACTGGTTCGGCACCGACAATGTCGGCCGGGACATCTTCACCCGTGTGGTCTACGGCATGCGCATCTCGCTACTGCTGGCGCTGGTCGTGCTCGGCACGGCGGTGCCGCTCGGGACCGTGCTCGGCCTGCTCGCCGGCTATTTCGGCGGCTGGACCGAGACCATCATCATGCGTCTCACCGACATCGCGCTCGCCATCCCGCCATTGGTCATGGCGCTCGCCGTCGCCGCGGTGCTGTCGCCGGATCTGATCAATTCCATGCTGGCGATCGCGGCGCTCTGGTGGACCTGGCACACGCGGCTGATTTACTCGATAACACGGCAATTGCGTGGACAGGAATTCGTCGAGGCGGCGGAGACGCTGGGCGCATCGAAATTCCACATCCTTTTCCGCGAGATTCTGCCCAACTGCGTCTCGGCGCTCGCGGTCAAGACCTCGCTCGATTGCGGTTTCGTCATCCTGGTCGGCGCCTCGCTCTCCTTCCTCGGCCTCGGCATCCAGCCGCCGACACCCGATCTCGGCACCATGGTGTCGCAGGGCGCGGCCTTCCTGCCCGACTTCTGGTGGGAATCGGTGCTGCCTGGCTTCGCCATCCTCTTCGTCGCGCTCGGCTTCAACCTGCTGGGCGACGGCCTCCGCGACCTCTTCGACGTGCAGGAGGTGAGATGAGCGACGCCCTGCTTTCCGTCCGCGATCTCTCGGTCGAATTCACCACCTATGGCCGCACCAACAAGGTGCTGCACAATGTCTCGCTCGACGTCCCGGCCCATTCGCAGGTGGCGCTGGTCGGCGAGAGCGGATCTGGCAAGACCGTCACCATGAAGGCAATCATGGGCTTGCTGCGCGAACCGCCGGCCAAGGTCACCTCCGGCCGCATCCTGTATGACGGCGCCGATCTCCTGACCATGGCGCCCTCCGAGCGGCTGAAACTGCGCGGCACGGGCGATGTCGATGGTGTTCCAGGACCCGATGAGTTCGCTCAACCCGGTCTTCACTATCGGCGACCAGATGGGCACGATCCTGAAATATGCCGACAAACGCCTCGGGCGTTCCCGCAATGGGCGCGAGCGCATGGCGCGGGTGCATGAAGTGCTCGAGCAGGTCCGGATGCGCGATCCGGAGCGCGTCACGCAGTCCTACCCGATCCAGCTCTCCGGCGGCATGCGCCAGCGCATCCTGATCGCCATGGCGCTGCTCAGCGAACCCAAGCTGCTGATCGCCGACGAGCCGGGCACGGCGCTCGATGTGACCACGCAGGCGCAGATCCTGAAACTGCTGAAGGACCTCGTCGAGGCAAGGGGGCTGGCGCTGCTGATGATCACCCACAATCTCGGCGTCGTCCGCGAGACCTCCAGCCATGTCTATGTGATGAACAAGGGCGTGGTGGTGGAGCAGGGGCCGACGGCACAGATCTTCGGCGCGCCGAAGGACCAGTATACCCGAGACCTGATTGCCGCGGTGCCACGGCTGACCGGCGGCATGGCATTCGGAACCGCAGTAACCGGGCAGGGGGCGAGGCCATGAGCGCGCCGATGCTGGAGATCCGCAACCTCGCGAAGTTCTTCCCCGTCCGCAACGCCTTCGGCCGGCAGACCGGCGAGGTGAGGGCGGTCGACGATGTCAGCTTCACGATCGAACGTGGCGCGGTCTATGGCCTGGCCGGCGAAAGCGGCTCGGGCAAGTCGACCATAGCCCGCATGATCATGGGGCTCGAAACGCCGACATCCGGCCAGATCCGTATCGACGGCCAGGACATCGAGGCCGGCGCACGTGCGCATGGCAAGCGTGTGCAGATGGTGTTCCAGAACCCCGGCTCATCGCTCAATCCGCGCCGAACGGTTGGCCAGTCGATCGCGGTGCCGCTCGACGCGCATGGCCATCCATCCTCGGGCAGGGCAGGGCGGGTTTCCGAACTGCTCGAAATGGTGCAGCTTCCCGCCGGTTTCGCGGAGCGCTTTCCGCATGAACTCTCGGGCGGACAGAAGCAGCGCGTGGCGATCGCCCGCGCGCTCGCCGTCGCCCCTAGGCTGGTCGTGCTCGACGAGCCGACCTCGGCGCTCGACGTCTCGGTCCAGGCCCGCGTCATCGACCTGCTGGTCGATCTCGGCCGCAGGCTCGACCTGACCTTCCTGTTCATCTCGCACGACCTCAGCCTGATGCGGAATTTCGCCAGCCAGGTCGGCGTGCTCTATCGCGGCAAGATCGTCGAGACCGGCCCGACGGCGGATGTCTTCGTCGACCCGCAACATGATTACACGCGTCTGCTGCTCGCCTCTGTCCCGGTCATTTCCGAGGAGGAAGAAGCGATGCGCCCCAAAATTCCGCTGATCGACGGTGAGATTCCAACGGCCGAGAAACTCATCGAACTAAGGCGCGGCGGAGCCGCTCCCGATCATGCGTCGAATGCCCCCAAAGACCTTCAAATGAAGGCTTCAAGTGAGGAACAACCAGGATGATTAGAATTGGGATCGACGTTGGCGGCACCAATACCGATGCCGTCGTGATGGACGGCAACACCGTCGTCGCCGGCGTGAAGTCGGCCACCACAGCCGATGTGATGACCGGCGTGGTCAATGCGCTCAAGGACGTGCTCGCCGCCTCGAAGATGGATGCGGGCGCGATCGACGTCGTGATGATCGGCACGACGCATTTCACCAATGCCGTGGTCCAGCGCCGCGACCTTGCGCAGACCGCGGCGGTGCGCCTCGGCCTGCCGGCGACTGCATCGCTGCCGCCGATGGTGGACTGGCCCGAGGATCTGAAGACTGCGATCGGCAACCACAGCTGGCTCGCCCATGGCGGCAACGAATTCGACGGTCGCGTGATCTCGCCGCTCGACGAGCAGGAAACTGCTTGGGATCGCGAAGGAAATCCAGGCCAGGGGCATCAACTCGATCGCCATCACTTCGGTCTTCTCGCCGGTTTCGAGCGATTTCGAGAAGCGGGCAGGGGAGATCTTCGCCAGGGCGATCCCGGGCGCGCATATCACGCTGTCGAACGAGATCGGCCGCATCGGCCTGCTCGAACGCGAAAACGCCGCGATCATGAATGCCTGCCTGCGCGATCTCTCGGCGCATGTCATCGCGGCCTTCCGCAAGGCCATTGCCGAGACCGGCATCAAGGGCCGCTTCTTCCTGACCCAGAACGACGGCACCCTAATGGATGCGGCCTTTGCCGAACAGTTCCCGGTGTTGACCTTTGCGTCGGGCCCGACGAACTCGATGCGCGGCGCGGCTTTCCTCTCCGGCGTGCATGATGCGATCGTCCGTCGATATCGGCGGCACGACGTCGGATGTCGGCTCGCTGCAGAAGGGCTTTCCGCGCCAGGCGACGGTTGCGGTTGAGGTGGGCGGCGTGCGCACCAATTTCCGCATGCCCGACGTGTTTCTCGATCGGCCCTCGGTGGCGGATCGCTGGTCGTCGATGGCGCCGACGGCGTCAAGGTCGGCCCGACCTCGGTTGGCTACCGGATCAAGAGCGAGGCGCTGATCTTCGGCGGCTCGACGCTGACCACGACCGACGTGGCGGTGGCCGCCGGCGGCTTCGATCTTGGCGATAAAGCCAAAGTGTCCCATATCGGCAAAGACCTGATCGACCGGACGCAGGCGAAAATTCTCGACATGCTCGAAGATTGCGTCGAGCGCTCGCGGTTGTCACCGGATCCACTGCCGGTCATCGTCGTTGGCGGCGGTTCGATCCTGGTCAACGGCCCGATCGGCGGGCTCGAAGTGATCAAGCCCAACCATTTCGGCGTCGCCAATGCCGTGGGTGCGGCCATCGCCCAGGTGTCGGGCGAGATCGACCGCGTCTATGCGCTGGCCGAGATCGGCCGTGACCAGGCACTCGATGATGCCAAGGCGCGGGCGATCGATGCCGCAGTGGCAGCCGGTGCGCTCCGATCCAGCGTCGAGATCGTCGATGTCGAGGATGTGCCGCTCGCCTATCTGCCGGGCAATGCGACCCGGGTGCGCGTCAAGGCCGTGGGCGAACTCCATATTGGTGGAGCCCAAAATGCCGCGTGATTTCAAGAGACTGGAAGAAGCCGACCTGCAGCCGATGGCGCTTGGCGCGGCGCTGCTCGGAACCGGGGGCGGCGGCAATCCCTATATCGGCATGCTCAGGACGCGCGAACTGCTGCGCGGTGGGGCCACGATCGAGATCATGCCGCTCGAAGCGCTGCCTGACGATGCCTGGGTCGGCGAGGTCGGCGGCATCGGCGCCCCCGTGGTCGGCGTCGAGAAGGTCGAGGAGGGCGGCGAATGCTACCGCGCCATGAAGGCGGTCGAGGAGACAGCCGGTGTCAAGATGTCGGCCGTCATCTCGGCCGAGATCGGCGGGGCCAATTCCATGGAGCCGGTCATCGTGGCGGGCCTGTCCGGCCTGCCCGTGGTGGATGGCGACGGCATGGGGCGGGCCTTCCCGGAAGTGCAGATGACGACCTTCTTCATCTACGGCGCCAAGCCCGCGCCGGCGGCGATCGCCGACGACAAGGGCAATGTCGTTGTCTTCAAGGAGATGGTCGACATGTTCTGGCTTGAGCGTTTCGCCCGCGACGTCTCGGTCGGCATGGGGGCAGGGGCGGGGTTCGCGGTGGCGCCGATGCGCGGCGATTTCATCCGCAAGACCGCCGTGCCCGGAACCGTCAGCCAGGCGATCAGCATCGGCAGGACCGTGCTCAATGCGCGCGCGAAACACCAGAACGTTGTCGAGCGGATCGTCGAGGAGACCGGCGCCAAGCTGTTCTTCACCGGCAAGATCACCGATATCGAGCGCAACCTCGTCGGCGGCTTCGCGCGCGGCAAGGCGAAAATATCAGGCGTCGGCGACTGGGCCGGTTCGGAAGCCGAGATCGCCATCCAGAACGAGAACCTCGTCCTCTGGGTCGATGGCGTGCCCGTGATCATGGTGCCGGACCTCATCATGAACCTGGAACTCGAAACCGGCGAGCCGATCACCACCGAAATGCTGCGTTACGGCCAGCGCGTCGCGGTCATCGGTCTTCCGGTCCATGACCTGATGAAAACGCCGCGTGCGCTCGAAATCGTCGGCCCGGCCGCCTTCGGCTACCCCGATCTCACCTTCAAACCGCTCTGATGGAGGATGCCATGAAAGTGCTCCGCACGGTCTATGCCGAAGACATGGAAGACATCGCCATCGGCGGCGCGATCCTGGGAACCGGCGGCGGCGGCGATCCCTATGTCGGCAAGCTGATGGCCCAGCAGGCCATCCGCAAGCACGGCCCGGTCAAGATCATCGATGTCGAGGATCTCGACGACGATGCGCTCGTGGTACCCGTCTGCATGATGGGCGCTCCGACGGTCATGACCGAGAAGCTGCCACAGGGCGACGAGCTGATGACCGCCTTCCGCCAGCTCGAGCAGTTGCTCGGCCGCAAGATCGACGCGGTGCTGTGCGGCGAGGCCGGCGGCGTCAATTCGACGACACCCTTTGTGGTCGCGGCAGCAAGCGGCCTGCCGCTGGTCGATGGCGACGGGATGGGCCGGGCCTATCCGGAACTGCAGATGGTGACCTTCACCATGCATGGGGTCTCGGCCACGCCGATGGTGCTCGTCGACGACAAGGGCAATTCGATTGTGCTCGAAACGGTCAGCAACGCCTGGACCGAGCGCCTGGCCCGCGCCGCGACAGTGGAAATGGGCGGTTCGGCCTTGCTCGCCTTTTACCCGATGGACGGCAGGACGGCGAAGAAGGCGGTGGTGCGTGGCACGCTGACGCTCTGCGCCAATCTGGGTCTCGCGCTGCGCGAAGCCCGCGCCGCCCACGTCGAGCCGGTCGACACCATTGTCGACATGCTCGGCGCCACCGTGATCTTCCATGGTCGGGTGAAGGATATCGACCGCCGCACCATCGGCGGCTTCGCCCGCGGCAGCGCCTGGTTCGACGGCGTCGAGGACTGGAAGGGCCATTCGTTCAAGCTCGATTTCCAGAACGAGTTCCTGCTGGCCGAGCGCGACGGCGAGATCCTCGTCACCACGCCCGAGTTGATCACATTGCTCGAAGCCGACAGCGGCAACCCCGTTACCGCGGACTCGCTGAAATATGGCCTCAGGCTCGTGGCACTTGCATTCCCCTGCAATCCGCAATGGCGAACGCCGGAGGGCATCGCACTCGTCGGCCCACGCTATTTCGGCTACGACGTCGATTACAAGCCATTTGATCATCGCGTCTAGCTAGCGGTTCAGGCACGTCCGGAAGTCACAGTTCCATAAGATGACTTATCTGATCACTTTGTGTGTGGCGGGTGGGTTCAAGGATGAAATGCGGCTTGCGAATGATGCCAATAGGTTGTCACTCGCAAGGAAGACGCAATGAACCCCACCTGCTCCCGCGTGGTCTGGTAGGAGGCTGCGCTGCGGCGTCCCCGCCGCAGCGCAGGCAGGCCTCGGGGGTCACTGACCGGGCAGCCTGTAGGCGATCACATAATCTCCCGGCTTTGTGCCGACGGAGCCGTGGCCGCCGGCGACGATCAGCACGATCTGGCGGCCCTCGTCGTCGAGATAGGTCATCGGGGTCGCCTGCCCGCCAGCGGGAAGCCGGCCGCGCCAGAGCTCCCGGCCGGTCGCGAGATCGTAGGCCCTGAGATAGTCGTCGACGGTCGCGCCGAGAAACGCGACTCCGCCGCGGGTGATGATCGGTCCGCCGATGCCGGGCACGCCGAGCTTGAAGGGAAGCGGAAGCGGCGTCATGTCCTCGACCGTGCCGTTGACATGTTTGTAGGCGATCTTGCCGGTCTGCAGGTCAGCGGCGGCGACATAGCCCCAGGGCGGGGCCTGACAGGGGATGCCGAGGGGGCCGAGGAAGGGCCCCATATAGACGCCATAGGGAGCCCCGTCATTGCGGTTGAGGCCCTGTTCGGACCCTTTCTCGTCCGCGCCCTTGGGCGGGATCTCGGCGCGCGGAACCAGCCGGACGGTGAAGGCGAGGTAGGTCGGCATGCCGAACATCACCTGTCGTTCGGGATCGACCGCGACGGAACCCCAGTTGAACACGCCGAAATTGCCGGGATAGACCAGGGTGCCGTCAAGCGAGGGCGGCGTGTAGCGGCCGTCATAGCGGAGCTTGAGGAAATTGATGCGGCAGGCGAGCTGGTCGAACATGGTCATGCCCCACATGTTCTTCTCCAGCAACGGCTCGGGCATGAAGGTCAGGTCGGAGACGGGCTGGGTCGGCGCCGTGAAGTCGCCCTCCACCGCACCCTCCGGCGCCGACACCTCGCGCACGGGAATGATGGGCTCGCCGGTCCGGCGGTCGAGAACGTAGATGTCGCCCTGCTTCGTCGGGCCAACCAGCGCCGGGACCGAGGTGCCATCGGCCCTGGTCAGATCCAGCAGTGCCGGTTGCGCCGGCACGTCCATGTCCCAGAGATCGTGATGGACAGTCTGCCGGACCCAGCGGTCGGCGCCGGTATTGACATCGAGCGCCACGATCGAGGAGGCGTATTTCTCGACGTTTTCGCTGCGGCCGATGCCGATCTGGTCGGGGACCTGGTTGCCGAGCGGAACATAGACGAGACCGAGCGCTTCATCGACCGAGAACACCGACCAGCTGTTGGGGGAATTGGTGACATAATGCTCCCCCGGCCCGATCGGATCGGTCTCGGTGGGGTTGCCTGAATCCCAGTTCCACACCAGTGCGCCGGTTTCGACATCGAAGGCACGGATCACGCCGGATTGCGACGTGGTCGAGTAGTTGTCGTTGACCGCACCGCCGATGATGATCTTGCCGGCGGCGATGACCGGCGGCGAGGTGGAATAATAATAGCCGGCGGGATTGTGGAGCATGCCGGTGTCCAGCCTCAGGGCGCCCTTGTCGGCGAAGCCCTCGCAGACCGTGCCGGTCCCGGCATCGAGCGCGATCAGGCGGGCGTCGGAGGTCGGAAGATAGACCCGTTCGGCGCAGGGCCCGCTCGCGACTGCGGCGCTCTTGTAATAGGTCACGCCCCGGCAGGTCTGGTGCTGGCGGTCGGGGTTCATGCCGGCATGGGGGTCGTACTTCCAGAGCTGCTTGCCCGTCGTCGCGTCCAGCGCGATCGCCCAGTTGTGCGGGGTGCAGAGGAAGAGCCGGTTGCCGATCTTCAGCGGTGTCACCTGGTAGGTGGTCTCGTTGACATCATCGGGTCGCTTCACGTCGCCGGTCTGGTAGCGCCAGGCTTCCTCGAGGCCGCCGACATTGGCCGGGGTGATCTGTTCGAGCGGTGAATAGCGCTGGCCGAGCTGCGTACGGCCATACTGGTGCCAGTCGCCATCGGGCACGGTCGAGGCGGTTGCCTGGGAGGCCGGCCTGTCCGGCAACGTGCCGGGCCGGTCGTGTGGGCTCTGGAACATCGCATAGATGGCGACGAGCAAGGCCAGCAGGACGGGAACGGCGACCGGCCAAGCCGGCGATGGGGCCTCCTCCACCACGCCGTCGCGCAGGAGCTTGCGTCTGATCCAGGGCGTGGACAGCCAGATCCCGATCAGCACGATGATGCCGCCGCGCGGGCCGAGTTGCCACCAGTCGAAGCCGACCTCCCAGATCGCCCAGGCCAAAGACAGAAGTACCACGACACCGAAGACCGGAAGCGCGAGGCGCCGGCGCCGCGCGAGCAGGAAGGCCGTGACCAGGAAGCCGGCGCCGGCCAACAGGTAATAGGCGCTGCCGCCGAGCACGATGAGATAGGCGCCGGCAGCCGCAAGCCCCGCGCCCATGAGCGCGAGGACGACGGCGGTGATGGATAGAAGCAGCATCGTGAAATCCCCTGGAACACAAGTCTGGATTCAGGCCTTAACCGGCCGGTGCCGCAAGAGTTCCCGATTTTCCGCAATTTTTGCGCTTGGCGCACCGGAAAGTCGCGCCATCATCGCCCCGAGGGTTCACACCTATCGTGCTGGTCCGTGCGACCAGAGCACCTGCTTCCTCCGGCCGGCGGGTGCCGCGCTCAGGACCGCATGGCCTTGCCCGAAGGATCATAGGGCGAGTCCGGGATGACCCGGCAGGGGCGCTCGACGCCGACGATATGCGTCGCAAGCTCGGTGCCCGGCAGGGCGAACTGCCTGTCGACGAAGGCCAGCGCGATCGACTTGCCGATCGTATGGCCATAGCCGCCCGAGGTGACGTAGCCGATCAGCGTGCCGTCCTTCCAGATCGGCTCGTAGCCGGAGGCGTCGGCGTCGGTCGCGTCGACTTCCAGCGTCACCAGCCGGCGCTTCGCGGACCGGGTCTCCTTTTCGGCCAGGGCCGCCTGCCGGCCGACGAAATCCGGCTTGGAGAAATCGATGAAGCGGTCGAACAGCGTTTCCTGCGGCGTGTAGCCTTGCGTGAATTCCCGGTTCCAGATCCCGAAGCTCTTTTCGAGCCGCATCGCGTTGAGCGCGGCAAAGCCGATCTCCTTGAGGCCAAGGCCCCCGCCGGCCGCGAGCAGTGTTTCGCGGACAGTGCGGTGACTGGCGGCCGGCACGTTGATCTCGAAGCCCATTTCGCCGGTGACCGACATACGGCCGACCCTGGCGGTCACCAGGCCGATATCGATGGTCTTGCAACCGAGGAACGACAGGCCGGTGTTGGAGACATCGTCCTGCGTGGTGGTTTGCAGCACCTCGCGCGACGCCGGACCCAGGAGCGAGAAGCCGACCCAGGCATCGGAGATGTCCGTCAGCGTGATGCCGTCGCAGCCGAACTGCTCCCACCAGCGCATATGCCATTCGCGCAGGTAATAGGAACCCATGATCCACCAGGTGCCATCGCCCCAGTTGAAGATCGTGAGGTCACCCTTGAGCCTGCCGTTCGGCGCCAGCATCGGTGCCAGGACGGAGCGGCCGGACTTCGGGATCTTGCAGGCGAAGACGCGGTCGAGCCAGCGCTCGGCGTTCGGCCCTTTCACCCCGTAGCGCGCATAACCGGAGATATCGAGCAGGCCGGCGTGGGTCCGCGCGTGCAGCACCTCCTTGCCGATGATGTCGAAGGCGGTAGAGCGGCGCAGCGTGTGGTTCTCTTCATAGTCCGCGGGCGCGAAATAGAGCGGCACTTCGAGGCCCCAGTTGTTGCCCCAGCGTGCGCCGGCTTCGGTCATCGTGTCATAGGACGGCGCGACCTTGAGCGGACGCCCCGCCGGCAGTTGCTGGTTGGGATAGGTCATCACGAAGCGGCGGGAATAGAACTGGCCGGTCATTTCCCTGATATACTGGCGGTTGGAGGCATGGCTGCCGTAGCGGGCGATATCCATGCCGAAGATGTCGTCTTCCGGCTCGCCATGGACCATCCATTCGGCCAGTGACTTTCCGATTCCGCCGCCCTGCGAGAAGCCGGCCATGACGCCGCAGGCGACCCAGTAATTGCGGAGCCCGCGCACCGGGCCGACCAGCGGGTTGCCATCCGGCGTGAAGGTGAAGGCACCGTTGACCCAGCGCCGGATCCCCGCGGTCTGCAGCACCGGATAGCGCTCGTAGGACAGTGTCAGTTCGTGCTCGATGCGCTCGGGGTCCTCCTGGATCAGGTCGAAGCCGTAGTCCCAGGGCGCGCCATCCATGTTCCAGTGCTTGTGGTTCACCTCGTAGATGCCGAGCAGCAGGCCCTTCTGCTCCTGGCGGAGATAGGAGAAGCCGTCGAGGTCGACGATGGTCGGAAGCTCCGTCTTCAACTCGGCGATTTCGGGGATCGTCTCGGTCACCAGATACATGTGCTCGAGCGGCGCGACCGGCAGTTCGAGCCCGGCCATACGGCCGACCTGCTTGGCCCAGAGGCCGGCGGCATTGATCACATGCTCGGCGCTGATCGTGCCCTGTTCGGTGACGACGTTCCAGGAGCCGTCCGGCTTCTGGTTCAGTTCCGTCACCCGGTTTTTCTCCACGACCGCGGCGCCGCGCTTGCGGGCGGCCTTGGCATAGGCATGCACCATCGCCGACGGATCGAGATTGCCGGTGCGTTCGGAATACATGCCGCCGATTATGCCGTCCGGCTTGACGATCGGGCAGCGCGCGACGATCTCTTCGACGCCGATCAGGCGGACATCGTCGATGCCCATAGACTGGTAGACCCGAAAACCTGCCTGCAGCGCGTCCCAGCGGTCGGGATTGCAGGCGTAGGAGATCCCGCCCGTCGCATGCTTGCCGAGCGTGACGCCGGATTCGGCCTCGACTTCATCGAGAAGATCGATCGTATAGGCCTGGAGCCCCGCGACGTTGGCATTGGCGTTGGAGCGGTGGAAGTCGCCCGCCGCATGCCAGGACGAGCCTGACGTTAGCACGTTGCGCTCGACCAGCAGCGTGTCGGTCCAGCCGAGCCTTGCGAGGTGATAGAGGATGGCGGTGCCCACGACGCCGCCGCCGATGACCACAACCTTGTAATGCGCCTTCATGTCAGCTCCGGGATAATGCAAGGGTCATGGCGCGGGTGTCCACGCCCGCCCCGTGGGGAGGATGAAAGGATCAGGACTGCTCGAGGCAGGCGGCCAGCGTTTCCGAGAATATCCTTATGCCGATGGGAATGAGGTCGTCCCGGAAATCATAGTCGGGCGTGTGGACCATGGGCCGGCCAGGCCCGGACCCGAGAAAGACCATCGCGGACTTCGCGCCGCTCAGGCCGAAGCGTCCGAAATCCTCCGAACCGACCGATGGCAGCGTCTGCAACGCGTGCCGGATACCGGCGCGCTCCAGTCCCTCTGCGAGAAGAGCGGTGGCTTCCGTGTCGTTGGTGCATGCAAGGAAGACTTCCGCATAGTGGTGCGCGCAGGCCAGTCCGTGGCGGGCGGCGACGTCGCGAACCAGCGATTCGGCCTTGGCCATCAATGCATCCATGTCGGCATCGGCGATCGTCCGTAACGTGGCGAATACCGTCGCCTCGCCCGGCGCCACGCCGAAGGCCGGTGCGCCCATCGACGCATGGGTGACTGTCACCATCGAAAAACCGGGGCCCAGCGGCATGCCGCTGCCGCAGGCCTCGAGCGCCGGCATCAGTTCCGCGATCGCCTTCATCGGAGACCGACCGTCGGCGGGCCGCGAGGCATGCGCGGTGCTGCCCGTCAGGCGGATTTCCATCCCCCGCGAGGCGCAATTGGCCGGGCCCGGGCCGAGCCTGCCGACACCGAATTCGATCTCGGGCATGTTGTGCAGCGAGAAGGCCCAGTCCGGCTGGATCTCCGGATAGCGCGGATCGGCGATGACGGCCGCCGCCCCTGCCCCGTCCTCCTCGGCCGGCTGGAACATCAGAATCACCCGCCCGCTGGCAGGGCGCGCGCGCGACAGGATACGGCCGAGACCGAGCAGGATCGTCGAATGGCCGTCATGGCCGCAGAGATGGGCCTTGCCCGGCACGGTCGAGCGATGGTCGGCCGCACCCAGTTCCTGGATCGGCAATGCGTCGAGTTCGGCGCGGAAGAGGATCGTCGGGCCCGGCGCACCGCTGTCGTAGACGGCGGCGACACCATGTCCGCCCAGCCCGGTGATGACCCTGTCGGGTTTCGCCGGCACCAGCATCTCGCAGACCCGGCGCGCCGTCTCGCGCTCCTCGCCGGACAGTTCGGGAAAGCGGTGCAGTTCGTGGCGAAAGGCCACCAGTTCGCGAATGTCGGCCTCGGTGGGGGATGGAAACGAGAACCGGTTCGTCATGCGCGTGAACCTCTCCCCGAATCCGCCATCTGAGGCAGGGCGCGGCTTGGCGGACCCGCTGGACGGCCTGGCGTGAATTCGCTGCCAGGTTCAGGTTTCTGGAAATACAAGCCAGCCATGGCATCGTCTCCTCTTAGACTGTGCGGCCGTCGCCGAAACGGCGGACGGCGTCATCGAGCACCGGCGCTGTGGTGCTTCCGGCCGCGACCGCGATGCCGCGGTCGAGAAGGCTGGCGATCCGCTCCCGCGGCAGCCCGAGTTCCGTGAGAACCTCGACCGTATGTTCGCCGAGCAATGGGGCGAAACGCGTGATCTCGACCGGGGTGGCGGACATCGCAACCGGATTGGCCATGGATAGCGTCCTGCCCTCGCTCGGATGCTCGACCTCGTTGAAGAAGCCGGATTCGGCGAGATGCGGATCGCGAAGGACGGTCTCGAAAGTATGCATCGCCATGACGGGCACGTCCGATGCGTCCAGCAGATCGATCCATTCGCCTGAACTGCGCGTGCGGAAAATGTCGGCCAGCCAGCCATAGACATAGGAAACATTCTCCATCCGGGCGGAGAAACTCGCGAACCGGCCGTCGGTCTCGGCGAGGTCCTCCCGGCCCACGGCCTTGAGAAAACGCGTCCACTGCTCGTCGGTGTAGACCAGTGCGCAGACATGGCCATCGGCCGTCGGCAGCGGCCGGCGGTTTTCCGCGATCAGCCGGGCATAACCGCCCGGACCCGCCGGCGGCACGAAGCTCAGGCCACCGAGATGGTCGCTCAGCACGAAATTCACCATGGTCTCGAACATCGGCACGTCGACGCGCTGGCCCCGGCCGGAACGGTTGCGCTCGATGAGGGCCGCGAGGATGCCGCTCAGGCCCGTGAGCCCGACGACGCGATCGGCAATTGCGGCCGGGACGTAGCGCGGCTCTTCCGCGCCCGACAGCATGAAGAGGTGCGGGAGCGTGGCGCCGCCCTGGATGAGGTCGTCATAGGCGGGGCGCGCCGCATAGCGACCCTTCTGGCCATAGCCGTAAAGGCCGGCATAGATCAGGCGCGGGTTGACGGCCTGGATCTCCTCCCAGGACAGCCCGAGGCGCTTCATCGCCGCGGGCCGGACATTATAGACCATGACATCAGCGTCGCGGCACAGGTCGAGGAGCAGTGCGCGGCCCTCCGTCGTCTTGAGATCCAGCGCGACAGACCGCTTTGAACGGTTGGAATTGAGAAAGAGCGGCCCCATGGAGGGCGAGCGCGACGGCCCGATCGTGCGCATCATGTCGCCGGCGGGCGGCTCGATCTTGATGACATCCGCACCGAAATCGCCGAGGTACTGGGTGGCAAACGGCCCCATCAACACCGACGTGAGGTCGATGACTTTCGTCCCGGCCAATGGTCCCATCTGCACTCCTTCCACGACCGGCGCAAGCTTCGGCTGCAGGACATTCTGTCATGCGGACACATTGTTTCAATATATGCTTCCGGTGAATTTGATAGGTGGCACTTATGGAACTGGTTTGGTAATCCATGCGTCACGCCGCCCGGTTTTTTCGAGGTCGCGCCAATGCCGGAGGGCCGCATGGGGAAGAAGACGAACGCTGGGAATCTCGAACTCAGGCACCTGCGATACTTTCTCGCGATCGCCGACGAGATGAATTTCGGGCAGGCGGCCGAGAAGCTCAATATTGCACAGCCGGGGCTCAGCCAGCAGATCAAGATCCTCGAGCAGATCCTCGACGTCACCCTGTTCGACCGGTCCCGCCGACGCCTCCGCATGACGCTGGCCGGGGAAATGTTCGAAGCCGACGCGCGCAAGATCATGGCGGATGTCGACAGGGCGGTCGAGACCGCGCAGCGCGCGGCGCGGGGCGAGATCGGCCGGCTGGCCATCGGCTATGTCGGCTCGGCGGCCTACACCGGCATGCTGACCAACCTTGTCGGGGAATTCCGTGGCCTGCACCCGCGCGTGGATCTCGATATTTCCGAGATCGAGATGCTCCGGCAACTCGAGGCCATCGCCGAGGGACGCCTCGATATCGGCTTCATCCGCCCGCCGGTGCCACTGCCGGACGGCATTGCCGCCATCCCGGTTCTGGCAGAGGACCTGATGATCGCCCTGCCCGGCGTGCACGAACAGGCCTCCCGCGACGCGGTCTCGCTGCGCGCGCTGGCCGGCGAGACCTTCATAACGCCGCAGCATCCGCCGCTGGTCAGCTTCCACGCCCATACGGTGAAAGCCTGTGCCTCCGCGGGGTTCGAGCCACAGCTCGGGGCGCAGGGCCGGGATTTCATGACGATCGCCAGCATGGTCTCGGTGGGGCTCGGCGTGTCGCTCGTGCCGCAGTCCGTGCGCTGCATCCAGCTTCCCAATGTCGTCTATCGCCCGATCGCGGAGACCCTGCCGCAGGCCGAACTGTCCGTGGCCTTCCGGCGCGGCGACGCGTCGATGGCGGTCCGGAATTTCATCACCCTGGCGCGCAAGGTTTCGAGGTTGGTCTGAGCAGCCTTTCGTTGGCAAGCCAACGATACATCCGCTTGATCTTTTGTCTTGTCGCAGGGTCTTGTCGGAAAACCGTGGGACACTTTTCCGGAACCTGCTTGGAATCAGATCGCCGGGCCGGGCCGGATCGGACTGCCGTCGCTGAAGCGGGACAGGCGGAAGCGGGCAAGATCGTGGCCGGTCGCGTTGCCCTGGATCAGGTCAGCCATGACGCGGCCCATGCCGGGGCCGATGCCGAAGCCATGCCCGCTCATGCCGGCGGCGACGAAAAGGCCGGGTATTGCCGCGACCCTGTCGACGATGGGCACGACGTCGGGCATCGCATCGATCATCCCGGCCCAGGTCGTCCTGAGCGGTACGTTCTCGAACTGCGGGAACAGCGCCCGGAATCCACCCTGCATGGCCCGCAGGGACGATGGCTCGGGCGCGGGATCGAGAATGCGCATCCGCTCGAAGGGACTCTCGCGATCGGCCTCCCATGTCCGCGCCGTCGACCAGGCGTCGGGAAAGCCATGCGGCGCGGCCGGCCGATAGCGCGTGCCGAACGGATGCGCCATCAGCGCCGGCAGGTATTTCGTCGCATGGCGAAATGCGTCCGGTCCGAGATAGAGCTGGTGGCTGCCGCCGGCCGCCAGCGTATAGCCGCCGTCCTGGCGCCTGCGGAAGGCGATGTGTTCATCGGTGGCGGCACCGGCGAATATCTCGGGCATGGGAGCGGTCGCGGCGACGGTGGCCCTGACGCTGAGCTGCGGGATCGAAATCCCATGCGCGCGTAGCAGGAGCGATGTCCAGGCGCCGCCGGCGACCAGCACGGCTGACGTGGCGATGCGGCCGCGCTCGGTCCAGACCCCGCTGATCCGGCCAGCGGACAGGTCCAGCCGTCGCGCCGCGCAGTTCTCGACGATCGTCACGCCCGCCCGCGCCGCGAGGCGGGCGATCGCCGGTACCGCGACCCAGGGTTCGGCCCGCATATCGGAGGGCGTGAGCAAGGCACCCTTGTATCGTCGCGCCATGGCCGGCATCAGGGCTGCCGCCCCGGCCGGATCGAGGAGACGCGTGTCGACGTCATGTGACCGGGCGAGGCTCGCGAAGTCGGCAAATTCCGCCATCTCGGCGTCGGTTCGCGCCAGGTAGGTCACGCCGGTCCGGGCAAGACCGATGTCATCGTCGCAGCTGTCGGCAAGCTCCTGCCACAGACGGCACGCCTCGATCATGATCGGCAGTTCGTCGGGATCGCGTCCCTGCTGCCGGATCCAGCCCCAGTTGCGCGACGATTGTTCCGCCGCGACCCGCCCCTATTCGACGAGCGTGACCGAAATGTTGCGACGTGCCAGAAACAGGGCAGTGGTGACGCCGATGATGCCGCCGCCGATGATCACCACATCGGCCGCGCCGGGCAACGGTCCGCCGAACTGGATCGGCATTGCTTCGGTGATGGGAAAGGCGGTCAATGGCTCGTTCCTGTCGAGATGATGTGGACATACCGGGTGTCGCGCATGCAGGGCAACCGCGTCCGGTGCGCGCGGGACCGGACCGTGTCGGTTATCCGTCGATGATGACGGAATGGCCCGGGGACACGTCGCGATACTTGCGCTGCGGCGCGACGTAATCGGCGGGCCTTATCGGACTGCGGATCTCGTCATTGGCGAGAATGCGCTTGTGCATCCGGCGGGCCGGATCGGGAACCGGCACCGCCTCCAGCAGCCGCCGTGTATAGGGGTGCTGCGGATTGCCGAAGATCTCCGCGCGCGGGCCGATCTCCACGATCTCGCCGAGATACATCACCGCGACGCGATGACTGACCCGCTCGACCACCGCCATGTCGTGCGAAACGAAGAGATAGGCGAGACCCATCTGCTGCTGGAGGTCGAGCATCAGGTTCACGACCTGCGCCTTCACCGACACATCGAGCGCGGAGACCGCCTCGTCGGCGACGATGAGGCGCGGCTCCACCGCGAGCGCGCGGGCGATGCAGACACGCTGCCGCTGGCCGCCCGAAAATTCATGCGGAAACCGGCTTGCCATGTCCGGTTCCAGGCCGACCTTCTTCAGCAGTTCGGCGACCCTGTCCGCCGCACCCGGCCGGTCGACCAGATCATTGACCAGCAAGGGCTGGGCAATGGAGGAACCGACCGTCATGCGCGGATTGAGACTGGCGAAGGGATCCTGGAAGATCATCTGCATGTGGCGCCGCTGGGCGCGCATCTCGCCGGGCGGGAGCGTCGATATTTCCGTGCCCTGAAGCCTGATCGATCCCGACAGCGGTTCGATCAGGCGCAGGATCGAACGGCCGGTCGTCGACTTGCCGCAACCGGATTCGCCGACAAGCGCCAGCGTCTCGCCGGCATGTAGGCGGAAGGAGACATTCTCGACGGCATGGACACGGGCGCGCACCCTGCCGAGCAGGCCGGCACGAACCTCGAAGCGCGTTGTGAGGCCCGAGACTTCAAGCACCGGCGCCACGTCGCGCCGGACCGTGTCGCCCGTCTCGACGGGAGGTTCCGCCTCGCCCGCCATGCGGTCGACAACGGGAAAGCGTAGCGGGCGGTCGAAGCCCGCCATCGACCCCAGCCGGGGCACGGTGGAGAGCAGCGCACGGGTGTAGGGGTGCCGCGCGCCGTCGAAGATGTCAGGGGTCGGACCGGCCTCGACCACCCTGCCGTCATACATGACGACGGTTCTGTCGGCGACCTCCGCGACCACGCCCATGTCATGGGTGATGAAAAGGACGGACATGTCCTGTTCGTCCTGGAGTTCCTTGATGAGTTCGAGAATCTGTGCCTGGATCGTGACGTCGAGCGCGGTCGTCGGCTCGTCCGCGATCAGCAGCTTCGGACGGCAGGCGAGCGCCATGGCGATCATCACCCGCTGGCGCATGCCGCCGGAGAACTGGTGCGGATATTCGTGAAAGCGCGATTTCGCCGCCGGGATGCGGACCCGTTCGAGAAGCCGCAGCGCCTCGGCGCGCGCTTTCCCGGCGGAAAAAACTGCGATGCGACCGCAAGGTTTCCGCCACCTGGGCGCCGATCGTGTGCACCGGGTTGAGGCTCGTCATAGGCTCCTGGAAGATCATGGCGACGTCGTTGCCGCGGACGCGGCGCCAGGACCGCTCCGACAGTGCCATGAGTTCGTTGCCACCCAGCACGACGCTTCCCTCGACCCGGCTGGATCCAACCGGATTCAGGCCCATCACGGACAGCGCCGTCACGCTCTTGCCGGAGCCTGATTCGCCGACCAGCGCCACCGTTTCCTTCGCCGCGACGTCGAACGAAATGTCATGGACGACCTTGCGCCAGCCGGCATCGGTGCGGAACGAGACCGACAGGTTGGCGACGGACAGTATCGGCAGTCCCATGAGGTTCCTTTTTCCATCCTGCGCGCGTTCCGGCGCATGTGCCGGGGCCATCGTTATGTCAGCATGCATCATCGGCATCTCGCCAGAGGTTCACCGGCGCGCGAAAGCCGCGCGCCGGCATTGTCGGTCGATCAGGCCCATGACCATTCATGCACGTTCCAGGCGGCGTCGGTAACGTACTGGTTCGGCTTGATATTCTGCAGCGCCGAGACGTTCATGTTGCCCTGGACGACCGAGAACTGCGGCGCGAAGGGCACCTCGTCGAGCAGGATCTGCTGGACCTTGCCATAGGTTTCCTTGCGTTCCTCGACATTGGTCTGGGTAACGCCGAGATCGAGGAGTTCGTCGACCTTGGGGTTCTTGTACTGGGTGTAGTTGGCGCCGTTGGTGATCGCGTTGGAGTGGCAGCGCGAGGAATAGTCCGGGTCCATGCCGACGGGCGGCTCCCAGGCGACGAGCAGCGTGTCATACTGGTGCTTGGTCAGGTAGTCGCCCCAGACGACGGAGCCCGGCATGTTCTTGATCTCCATGTCGACGCCGATCTGCTTCCAGTTCTGCTGGAAGAGAGCCTGCGAGGCCTGACGCGAAGGAACGCCCGCCGTGGTCGAGCAGGTGAACTTGAGCTTCACGCCATCCTTCTCGCGGATGCCGTCGGCGCCGACCAGCCAGCCGGCCTCGTCGAGCATCTTGGCGGCAAGCGTTGGGTTGGCGGTCTCTTCCTTCATGTCCTTGTTGTAGGCCCAGTGAGAGGTGTGCAGGTAGGACAGCGTGCGCGGTGTCGAGCCGAAGTTGATGTCGTCGATCGACTTCTGCATCTCGCAGGCGATGTAGAGCGCCTTGCGGACCTTCGGGTCCTTGAACTGCGGCTTCTCGGTGTTGAAGTAGATGAACTGCACATAGGGCTGCGGATTGAGAAAGAAATGGCGATCCGGCAGCGCCCTCGCTTCGTCCCAGCGGTCGAAGGGAATGCCCATCAGGCCGAAATGGTCGATCTCGCCGGTCTTCATCTGGCCATAGGCGACCAGTTGGTCGGGGATGAATTTGTGGATGAACTGGGGGATCTTCGGCGCGCCGCGATGGTAGTTCGGGTTGGCCTCGTAGACCATGTGACTGCCGGCCGTGCGGGACTTGAGCAGATAGGCGCCGGTGCCGACCGGATTGGCGTTGAAGCCGGACGTGTTCATGTCGGCCTCGGTGGAAAGCAGGTGGTGCGGCACGATATGCATGCTCTGCCACGCCCAGTAGAACGGCACATAGGCGCGCTTCAGCACGATCTCGACCGTGTGATCGTCGACCACCTTGAGGCTGTCGATCAGGTCGAAGCCGCTGCGCGAACGGGCGGCGACGGCGGGATTGATGATGGTCTGGTAAGTGAATTCGACATCCCTTGCGGTGAAGGGCTGGCCGTCGCTCCACGTCACGTCGCGCTTGAGATTGATCTTCCAGGTCTTGCCGTCCTCGGAAATGCCGCCATTCTCGCGGGTCGGGAGTTCGGCGGCAAGGTTGGGGATGAACTCGCCCTTGTCGTTGACGTCCCAAAGCGCGTCGAAGACCAGGGCTTCGACGATGGTGTCGGTACCGCCATTCGCATAGAGCAACGGATTGAACTGCACCGGCTCCTGGGTGGTGGCGAAGATCACCCGCTCGCGGCTGGACTGCGCCAGCGCCGGCGCATAGAGCCCGGTGGCCGGAAGGATGAGGCCGGAGGCGGCCGCACCCTTTAGCAGCGTACGCCGATTGATGATGAAATTGCTGGTCATTTCTGTTCTCCTCTTTTTTGGTTTTGTGTTGACTGGCAGTTCGGGAACGAGATTCACGGGTCGAGCTTCAGTCTGGCATCGAATGCATCGCGCAGGCCGTCGCCGAACAGGTTGAAGCTCATGACGGTGAGCGTGATCAGCACGCCGGGCAGGATGGCGAGCCAGGGCACGGTGTCGAAATAGCCCTGGGCGTTGGTCAGCATGTTGCCCCAGCTCGCCAGCGGCGGCTGCACGCCATAGCCGAGGAAGCTGATGTAGGATTCCATCAGCACCGCGGTGGCGACCTTCAGCGTCGCGGCAACCAGCACCGGCGCCAGGATGTTGGGCAGCAGCTCCACCATCATGATGCGCCAGTTGGAGGCGCCATAGCCGCGCGAGGCCTGGACGAAATCCGCTTCCTTGATGGTGGAGACTTGGGCACGGACGATGCGCGCCACCTCCATCCAGGACGTCAGGCCGATGATCAGCGAGATCGACAGGATGGTCGGCGGCACGAAGGCGGCGATGACCAGCAGCAGGAACACCTGCGGGAAGCAGAGCAGCGTGTCGACGAAGCGCATCAACAGGTTGTCGACGACGCCGCCATAATAACCGGCGGCCAGCCCGACCAGCGTGCCCGTGATCATGGTGGTGATCATGGCAACGATGCCGACGACAAGCGAGACCTGGCCGCCATGGAGCAGGCGGCTGAGTGTGTCGCGGCCGAGATCGTCGGTGCCGAGCGGATAATCCCAGGAGACGAAGGGCGACAGGAAGCGCTTGGACGTGTCGATCAGCAACGGATCATGCGGCGCGAGGAACTGCGCGAACAGAGCCGAGAAGCAGAGCAGGACGACCACGATCGCACCGGCCACGGCCAGGCGGTGACCCATGAAGCGGCGCAGGATCATGGCGCCGTAGGAGCGGCGGGCGGAGCGGGAAGTAGCAACGGCGTCCGTCATGGCATCATCCCCCGTCAGGCCAGTTTCACGCGCGGATCGATCAGCGCGATGGCGATGTCCGCAATCAGGTTGGCGACGATGACGAAGAGCGCGGTGAACATGACCATGCCCATCAGGATCGAATGTTCCTGGGTATTGAGCGCATCGACGAAGAGCCGCCCCATGCCCGGCCAGCCGAAGATGGTCTCGGCGACCAGCGCCCCCGAGAACAGCGTCGGCAGTTGCACGCCGAGAAGCGCCACCAGCGGGATGACCGCGTTGGGAAAGGCATGGCGCGCGAGGACCTGCCCACCGCTCAGGCCCTTGGACCGGGCCGTGCGGATATAATCCTGTTGGATCACTTCGAGGAAGCTCGACCGGGCATAGCGGCTCCAGGTCGCGACCAGCACCAGGGTCAGCACCGTCACAGGAAGGATGAGATGCTTGATCAAGTTGAGGAGATTGCCTTCCTCGCCGAAGTCGTACATGCCGCCGGAAGGCAGCCAGCGAAGTTCGATCGCGAAGATGTAGATCGCCATCAGCCCGAACCAGAAGGTCGGGAACGACAGCGCGAACATCGCGCCCGTCGTGGCGAGGTAGTCGAAGATCGAGTTGCGCCGGACGGCGCCGAGAACTCCGAGCAGCGTGCCGATGATCATGGCCAGCGCCAGCGACGTACCCATCAGCAGAAGGGTCGCGGGCAGCCGCTCGAGGATCACGTCGAGAACCGGCCGGCCGCCGAAGATCGTGTAGCCCCATGTGCCTGTCAGCATGGACTTCACCCAGCCGAAATACTGCATGTGAAGCGGCTGGTCGAGACCGAGCGAGACGCGCAGGCGCTCGAGGTCGGCAGCGGTGATGGTGGGGTTGAGCGTATAGACCGATAGCGGCCCGCCCGGCGCGAGATGCATGATGGAAAAGCCGATGATCGAGACCCCGATCACCAGAGGGATGGAATGCATGATGCGCCGCACCACAAAGCCGAGTAGCTCTCCACGCACCGTCATCACCCCTCAAGCTGGCATGCCTGCGTCGATCCCGACGGCCGCCGGAATGCGGAGACCGATCGGCAATTCCTTGCTTCCGGATGGAGCGGGTTCGCCGCATCCGGGCAGAAGCCCGTCATCCGCCTGCGTCCGGCGTCGAGCAAAGGCTTCGGCCTGCAAAGCATTCTGTCACGCAGACACATTGTTTCAATATGTGTGTCCGGCGAATTCGATAGGTATTAGTTATGGGAAAAGGTCAGGTCAGCGGACGCTGTACGATCCTGGATATGCCGGAGGCCCCGACCGGCGGCGGTCACCGCTCAGGCGGGTTTCTTCGGTCCATTCACACGCTGGTTGCGCAGCAGTTGCTTCATGTTCTCGAAGCGCTGGCCATGCTCTGCGTCGCGCCGCAGACCCACCGCGGAACTGAGAATGTCGACGACGACGAGCGCCGCGATGCGGGAGATCGTCGGCGTGTAGATATCGGTGTTGTCCAGCGTCTCGATCAGGATCGCCACGTCGCAATGGGTGAGCAGCGGCGATCGGGAACCCGATACGCAGATCACCTTGGCGCCGCCCGCGCGGGCGACCTCGGCGACCTCGATCATGGCGATGGTCTGCCCGGTGTTGGAGAAGATCACCGCAACGTCGCCGGGCTGCATCATGGATGCCGTCATCAGCTGCTGGTGGGTGTCGGCTTGCGCGCCGCAGGGCACCCCGAACAGCGGGAACTTCTGCTGGGCATCGAGCGCCACGATGCCGGATGCGCCCAGCCCGAAAAATTCGATGCTGCGGGCTTCGCTGAGCAGCGCGATGGCACGTCCCAGCGCATCCGTGTCGAGATGGCTGCGCGCCCAGTCCAGACTGGTCATCGTATAGCCGAAGATCTTCTCGACCAGATCTGCCGTGCTGTCATCCTTGGACAGCACCGAATGCGTCGCTGTCGTCCCGAGCGCCAGGCTGTGCGCCAGCCGAAGCTTGAATTCCTGGTAGCCGCTGCAGCCGATCGCAACGCAGAAGCGGATCACGGTCGGTTCGCTGACATCCGACAGGGCCGCCGCCTCCGACAGCGTGGCCGTCAGGACCCTGCCGGGATCCTCCAGAACGCGGTCGGCGACCTTGCGCTCGGATTTGCGAAGGTCCGGCAATGCCTGCCGGACCATCTCGAGAATGTTCTGGCTGGGTGCGCGGCTTGATGCTTCTTCATAGGCCATGTGCGTTTCCCTGCCACCCGCCGCTAGGCGTCGTCAAGACGAAACTCCGAGCCTTCGCGGGCGCGGACCAGCGACACAGGCCCGTATTGCGAGGCGAGGTCGATCTCCTCCACGGCAATCGTGTTGAAGGCGAACATGCCGAAATGGTGGGCGATCATCGTCGGGATCCCGCAGCGCTTGCAAAGCGCGACGGCTTCGGAAAGCGTGAAGTTGCCCGCGAACCCTGCCGACCGCAACCCGTCCGACCGACCGTTCACCGGCAGGAGGGCGATGTCGGGCGCAAAAGCCCTGACTTCATCGTCCTGGCCGTCGAACGGAATCGTGTCGCCGGAATGCAGAAGGCGAGCCCCGCCGAGGTCGAGGCCATAGCCGAGAAACCGGTGCCGGCCGTCATCGTCCTGTTCCACCATCTCGTGCGCCGCCCGCAGGACGTCAAGTGTGAAGCCGTCGAATGTCAGGCGCTCTCCGGCGTCGACCTCTACCAGCCTGGCGGCGTCGACGCCGATGCGGTCCAGGGCGATGGCGCGCGCGGCAACGGGGACCACGAAGCGCAGGTCCGGCAGGCGCTGGCCGAGCGACCACAAGGTCGCGCCGTCCATGTGGTCGGTGTGGTGGTGGGTGCAGAGCACCAGGTCGACGACGCCAAGCTCCGCAGGCGAGAGCGGCGCCGGCATCATGCGCGCGTGGGAAAAAGGCGTGCTGCGATATTTGTCGGCCAGCGTGTCGGACAGATAGGGATCGATGACGTAGCGCCGCTCATGGGCATCGATGACGAAGCCCGCCTGCCCGAGCCAGTAGAGCGAAACGCCCGCGCCCGGCCCGGCCGCGAGCCTGTCGGCCAGCGACATGTCGAGCGCGATCGGGCGAAGCCGCGCCATGCCGGCTCAACCCGTTCTGGAAATCTGCTGGAGTCCGAGCGATTCCATCAGGTTGAACACCGCCATTTCGGTGGCGCGGTTGACGCTTTCCTCGGTATAGCCGCCGATGTGGGAGCTCGCGATGACATCCGGTCGTGAGGCAAGCCCCGGAAAGGCGGGCGGCTCGGGATCGAACACATCGACGCAATAGGTCTGGACACGCCGCGCCTCCAGGGCCTCGATGACGGCAGCTTCGTCGACCAGCGATGCACGTGCGGTGTTGACGAGAATGAGCCCCGGCTTGACGGTCGCAAGCGCCGCCCGGTCGATCAACGCGCCGTCGCGGTTCGGCGGGCAATGCAGCGTCAGGATGTCAGCCTCTCGGAAGATCGCGTCATGGCTCGCCCAGCGGAAGCGGGCGGTATCGATGCCGAGGTCCGGCCGTGCCGGATCGAAGGCCATCACATGTGCGCCCATGGCGGCGGCAAGACGCGCGACCGCGCCGCCGACCGCGCCGCAGCCGATGACGCCGACCGTGCGGCCGAAGAACTCGATGCCGCGCCGTCTCGGCCAGCCGCCGGCTTTCAGGCCCTGGTCGGTGAACGGCAGATGCCGCATGGCCGAGAAGATCATCGCCATGGCCAGTTCCGCAACACCGCGCGCGTTGGCGCCGTCGGCCGTGCGTACCGCAATGCCGCGCGTCTTCAACTCGGCCATCGGCAGGTTGTCGAGCCCGGTGCCGTTGCGGCTGACGACGCGCAAACGTGTCGCAGCGCCTATCACGCGGGCGGAGACGGGCTCCACGCCCGCGAGCCAGCCCGTGACATCGGGTATGAGTCGCAGCAGCTCGGCTTCGTCGGGCAGCTTGCCCGCCGTGGCATAGACGATCTCGACGCCATGGCGGGCCATGGCCTCGACGGCGGCATGCGGCGCCTCGGTGAGAGAGCGGGGTGTAACGAGCACCTTATGCATGGTCAGCCCCTCGTGACGTCGAGCGCGATCTCGGAGATCGCGTCGAAAGCCGGCCCGCTGGCGGGGATGTCGATATGGAAGACCTCGGCAATGACCTGCGTCCAGCCATGAATGAAATAGACCCAGCCGTCCTCGACACTGAGACTATCCGCCTGCTGCCGGGCGCGGGCCTGGTCGAGGAAGACGAGGTCGCCGCGATAGTTGAGATCCCAGGCAATACCGCCTTTGGGAAAATGCACCGCATGCGTCAGCGGCGAGCCGGGCGCATCCTTGCCGAGACCCGTCGCATTGATCACCACCGATCCTGGCTTGAGCGCGGCGACGATGGCATCATTGTCGGCGGGCGCCGGCGCCAGGACATAGTCGACCGGCACGGTCCTGCCCATCGCGTCATGGATGCGGCGGATCTCGTCGAGCCGGTGCTGGCTGCGGTTGGAGACGACGATGCGCGACGGCCTGTCGCCCGCGCGGCGGGCATGCATCATGTGCCAGGTCAGCGCGATGGTCGAACCGCCGGCGCCGATGGAAAACAGCTCGGCGCCGCGGCCCTCGAAATAGCCGTCGGGCAGGAAAGCGTCGAGTGCCAGGCCGGAGGAGATCGGATCCTTCGCGTGGCAGACCAGCCGGCCGTCGCGCTTGGAAATGCAGCTCGTCTCGTCCATCAGTCGCGCATGCGGGTCGATCTCGTCGAACATGTCGCGGCAGGCGTTGAACAGGTCGATCTTGTGGGTGGTGACCAGGGCTCCGAGCGACATCGGGTCGTCGCGGATGAAGGCGACGGCCTCGCGATAGGCGGCGGGATCGGCATGGAGCGGAAAATCGATGCCCTTGATGACCGCGCCATCGAGCCCGAGATGCTTCGCCCAGGCCGGAAAGACCTTCATGATCGAGCTTTTCGCGGTGGTGACGCCGATGAAATAGAGCGTCGGCCGGTCCGCCGGAACGTAATGCGCCATCGCAGCGACCCCTCCCCTGTCAGTCCTTCATTGCCATGATGGCGTCGACCAGCGCCTGCGGACGTGGCCGATAGGCCGCGTTGTCGATCGCCTTCCAGCCGCCCTTGCCGTCGTCGACAATGCGGCTCTTCATGCCGCCGGCCTTGGCGATGATGTCGTAGTCCTGTCCGGAATCGGCGGGATAGGCAAATGTCATCACCAGCGGATCGGGCCCGACATTGACCGAGCGGTGGATCCAATAGGGCGGCACGTAGCACATGGTGCGGGGGCCGATCTCCACGGTGCGGATTTCGCCCGACGGCGATTCGAGAAGCATGACGCCCAGCCCACTCTCGCCATAGTACATTTCCGGCCGGTTCGGACGCGCGTGGATGTGTCCGCGCGTCAGGTAATATTCATTGCCGACCTTGCCCGGCTCCATGCGGGTAACGCCGATTATCATGTCGCCAGCATTGGCCGACGGCTTGTAGTCGGTCACTTCATAGGCGACGTCGTCGGCCCGGCGCGCGACGATCGCGGCAAACGCAGCCTCATCCTCGTAAAGCCCATCCAGATCGCGGAACGTCTTTACGTAGCGGTTCGTCGAACCCTTCAACTGGCCGCTTGCGATGTCCACGAAGCCGACGCCCGGCTCGATCAAAGCCATCATCATTCTCCCATTCATGTTTGTAGCTATACTACATAATCATGAAACTGACGCAAGCGGGCGAGGCCAGCCCGAGGCAGGAAAATCCCTGCTGCGCCGCACACATCCTATGTTGCTGCGCAATATCCATCACTATTGTGCGATGCAGTCAATTTTGAGATTATTTTTTGCTGTTGACGGACATCAAGAAATGTATTTTAACTACAAGAAGGAGGCCGACAATGCTTCCACGTCATGGAACACCGGAGGAGAAACCCATGAAGATTACCCTGTCAGGATGTGTGCTGGCCGTTGCGATGAGCGTCGGTTCTTTTGGCGCCGCTCAGGCCGCCGATTGCAAGGTGGGCATCGCCATGTACACGCTCGGAGCACCCTATTTCGCCGCCCAGGTGGCTGCCGCCGAAGACCAGGCCAAGAAGGCCGGCTGCGAAGTGAGCAGCGCCGACGGCCAGAACGACATGGCCAAGCAGATCGCAGACGTCGAGGACATGATCGCCAAGGGCGTCAACGTCCTCATCCTCAACCCGCGCGATCCCGAAGGCCTCGTCGCCACCGCTGACGCCGCCACTGCTGCAGGCGTCAAGGTCGTGGTCATGGACTCATCGATCTCCACCAAGGCCAATGTCGTCACCCAGGTCCGTTCGTCCAACGACCAGAACGGCTACCTCGTCGGCCAGTGGCTCGCCAATGAAACCAAGGGCAAGCCGCTCAAGATCATCCTCCTCTCCGGCGACAAGGGCAATGAAGTCGGTCGCGACCGTCGCCTCGGCGTCTTCAAGGGACTGGTCGAAGGCCAGCTCGTCAATGACGGCAAGGTCAGCTTCGAAGTGGTTGGCCAGGGTTGGGGCGGCTGGGCCCATGAAGGCGGCCTCGCTGCCATGGAAGACCTGCTGACCGCGCATCCCGACGCCAATGTCGTGCTCGGCGAGAACGACTCCATGGTGCTCGGCGCGATGAAGGCGCTCGAAGCCCAGGGCAAGACCGACGTGCTGGCGCTCGCCGCCGCCGACGGCCAGAAGGAAGCCCTCGCCCTGATCAAGGAAGGCAAGTATGGCGCCACCGGCCTCAACGACCCCGACCTCGTGGCCCGTACGGCCGTCGATATCGGCATCAAGGCGCTGAAGGGCGAACTGCCCGAGGACTTCAACAAGCTCAACCTGACGACACCTGCCGTCATCACCAAGGACAATGTCGACACGTACTACCGCGCCGACGCCGTCTTCTGATAACGCCTTCCTCCCGAGGCAGCACACGACGCTGCGACATGAGACGGCGGGGCAAGCTCCCGTCGTCTCATTGCCTTCCTGTCCGGAGACACTCGTGACCGAACTCGTCAAGCTCAAGTCCATCTCCAAGTCCTTCGGCGGCATTCACGCCTTGAAATCCGTGGATTTCGATGTGCGCCCCGGCGAGGTCCATGCGCTGCTCGGCGAAAACGGCGCCGGCAAGTCGACGCTGATGCGGGTTCTGGGGGGCGAGATGCTTCCCAACCACGGCCAGGTGGTTATCGATGGCAAACCTGTCGTCTTCCGCGACCCGCGCGATGCCCGCGCCCTCGGCATCGTCGTCATCCACCAGGAACTGGCGCTGGCGCCCGATCTTACGGTGGCCGAAAATATCTTCCTGGGCGAACTGCCCGGCATCATTTCCCATTCCAGCCTGCGCCAGAAGGCCGGCGACCTGATCGAGCGCCTCGGCTTCAAGATCGATCCACGCCGCATTGTCGGCAGCCTGGCGGTCGCCCACCAGCAGGTGGTCGAGATCGCCAAGGCGCTGTCGCAGGACATCAAGATCATCGTCTTCGACGAGCCCACCGCCGTGCTGGGCGCGCAGGATGCGATGAAGCTCCATGAAATCATCCGCGGCCTGCGCGACCGCGGCGTCGGCGTCGTCTACATTTCCCATCGCCTCGACGAAGTCTTCGACATCGCCGACCGGATGACTGTCATGAAGGACGGCCAGACCGTCGGAACCGTCCAGACCGGCGACGTCAAGGTCGACGACATTATCCGCATGATGGTCGGTCGGCCGATCGCCACCATGTTTCCCGATCGCGGCAACCGCGTGATCGGCGAGGAGTACCTCAAGGTCGAGCATCTCAATGCCGGGCGGATGGTCCGCGATGTGAGCTTTTCGGTCCGCTCTGGCGAGATCGTCGGCCTCGGCGGCCTGATCGGCTCCGGCCGCACCGAGGTCGCCCGCGTCATCTTCGGCGCCGATCCCCTCGACAGCGGGACGATCACGCTCAAGGGCAAGGTGCTGAAGCCGAAATCGCCAAAGGACGCGGTCCGGGCCGGCATCGGCCTGGTGCCGGAAGACCGCAAGCAGCAGGGCGTCATCCTCGACAAGCCGATCCGGGTCAACTCGACCATGGCGAAGATGTCCTCCGTGGTGAACGCGTTCGGCTTCCTCAAGACCGCGCAGGAGCGCAACGACGTCGTGGCGCTGGGCAAGAGCCTGCGGCTGAAGGCGTCCAGCGTCGACGCGCCCGTCTCGAGCCTGTCCGGCGGCAACCAGCAAAAGGTGGCGCTGGCGAAGTGGTTTCATGCCGATGGCGACGTGATCATCCTCGACGAGCCGACGCGCGGCGTCGATGTCGGCGCCAAGAGCGAGATCTATGCGCTGGTCAACAAGCTGGCAGAGGATGGCAAGGCCGTGCTGGTCATTTCCTCCGAACACCAGGAACTGTTCGGCCTCTGCGACCGGGTGATCGCCATGGGCCAGGGCCGGATCCGCGGGGAACTAAGGCCGGAAGACTATAGCGAAGAAAATCTGCTCGGCCTGTCCATGACGGGCGGGACGCTCACAGAGAACCAGGATAGCCGCGTATGACGATCACGACCGAACCCTCCGGCCCGGAAGACGAAAAGCCACGCACCGATTTCCGCGCGATCATCCAGCGTTTCGGGACGCTCGCGATCTTCATTGTCCTGGTTATCGTCGCCACCCTGTGGTCGGAAAACTTCCTGACGCGCGGCAACATTCTCAACGTGCTGCGCCAGGTCGCGTCGAGCGCCGGCATCATGGCGGTGGGCATGCTCTTTGTCATTCTCACGCGCGGCATCGACCTCTCCGTCGGCTCGGTCATGGCGCTGGGCTCGGTGCTGACCGGATATTTTTGCGCCATCCTCGGCTTCAACCCGGCCGTCACGATCGTGTTCGTGCTGCTGTGCGGCGCCGCCTGCGGCCTCGTCACCGGCGGCTTCGTCGCCTATCTCGGGCTGCCCTCCTTCGTCATATCGCTCGCGATGATGGCGATCGCGCGCGGCCTGTCGCTCATCATCTCCGGCGGGCGACCGATCCCGCTCGAAGAGGCCGGCGCGGCCTTCGGACGGTTCGGTTCGGGCTTCCTCTTCGGCATACCGCAGCCGGTCCTCCTGATGTTCGCCGTCTTCATCGTCGGTGGCATCGTGCTCAATTATACCCGCTTTGGCCGCCTCATCACCGCCATCGGCTCCAACGAGGAAGCGGTGCGGCTCTCGGGCATCGCCGTTCCGCGCTACATCCTGGCCGTCTATGCGATCTCGGGCGTTCTGGCTGCCGTTGCCGGCATCATCTCGGCGAGCCGCACGGGCGTTGGCTCGGCCCAGGTCGGCGTCGGCGCCGAACTCAATGTCATCGCCGCTGTCGTCATCGGCGGCGCGAGCCTGATGGGCGGCAAGGGCGGCGTCATCAACACGCTGCTCGGCGCGCTGGTCATGGGCATCATCGCGAACATCATGAACCTCGCCGGCGTTCCCGGCTACCACCAGCAGGTCTATATGGGCGTCATCATCGTCGTCGCCATGCTGCTGCAATACGGCACCGGACAGCTGAGGCGCTAGCCGATGACCGCACCGCTCACGCTCGCCATCGACATCGGCACCGGAAGCGTCCGCGCCGCCCTTGTCGACGATGCCGGCCGGATCGTGACGATCGCCGCGCGCGAGCACGACCAGATCGTGCCGCGTTTCGGCTGGGCGGAGCAGAGGCCGGCCGACTGGTGGGCCGGCACGGTCGCAACCATCCGCACGGTCCTCGACGACGTCGCCGATGCCCGCTCGCGCATTGCCGTTGTCGTCGCCTGCGGCCAGATGCATGGCACGGTGCTTGTCGACGCCGATGGCAGCCCGACGCTCGAAAACGTACCGCTCTGGAATGACAAGCGCACCGTCGACCTGGTCCGCGATTTCGAGCGCGCCAATGCGCCGGTGAGCTACCTGGCCGAATGCGGCAATCCGCCGACGCCGGCCTGGCCGGGCTTCAAGCTCGCATGGCTGCGTGACAACGCGCCGGACGCCTATGCGCGGGCGTCGCATGTCATCATGCCGAAGGACTACATCAATCTCCGCCTGACCGGCGAGACCGCCATGGATGAGGGCGATGCATCCTGCTCGTTCCTGATGAACCCGAACACGCGCGACTGGTCGACATCGATGGTCGAACGGCTCGGGCTCGATGCCGCCAAGCTGCCGCCAATCCGCAAGCCGCTGGATGTTCTCGGCGCGATCACGGAGGCCGCAGCGCAGGAAACCGGGCTGGCATCCGGCACGCCGGTGCTGGTCGGCGGGGCGGACTATCCGGTGGCATTGCTCGGCTCCGGCGCCTGCCGACCGGGCCTCGTCTCCGACGTCACCGGCACCTCGTCGATCCTGACGCTCATCGCGTCAGCGCCGCTGCTCGATCCCGACATTTCCAATGTCGCGACGGTCGAGGGCAACTGGGGTCCCTTCGCGCTGCTCGAAAGCGGCGGCGACGCGATGCGCTGGGCGCGCCGCGCGCTGCATGAGGGCCGCGAGAGCTACGACCAGATTGTCGCGCGCGCAGCCGATGCGCCGGTCGGATCGGATGGCCTGTTCTTCCTGCCATTTCTCACCGGAGAGCGACTCGGCGCCCATCGCAATGCCCGTGCCCAGTTCTTCGGCCTCGGCGCGGCCCACAGTCTCCAGCACATGAACCGCGCCATCCTTGAGGGCGTCGCCTTTGCCGGCGCCCGGCATCTGAGGGTCATGGAACAGGCGTCCGGCCAGACGATCGAGCGAGTCATCGCTTCGGGCGGCGGCGCCAAGACGGAGCTCTGGCTCCGGATCAAGGCCAGCGTGCTCGGCGTGCCCTTCGTGGTACCCGAGGAGCAGGAATGCGGCATTCTCGGCTGTGCCGTCATGGGCGCGGTGGCCACCGGCGCCTTCCCGTCGCTCGATGATGCGGTCTCAGCCTTCGTCCGCCATGCCGATGAGATCATGCCCGATCCGGACTGGCAGGAGCGCTATGCGCGCATGCAGCCGATCTTCGACAAGCTCTATTTCAACAGCCAGTCGCTCTATGACGATCTCGACGCGCTGACTGAGACGCCATCACAGGTGAGGTGAGGAAACCATGTATCTCGACATGTTCAGCCTGAAGGGCAAGACCGCCGTCGTGACCGGTGCTGCGCGCGGCATCGGGCTTGCAACGGCCGATGCGCTGAGCGAGGCCGGCGCGACGGTCATCATCACCGACATGAACGGCGAGGCGGCAGAGACAGCGGCCGAAGGCCTGCGTGCCAAGGGCCGATCGGTCCATAGCGCCATGCTCGACGTCACCGATCCTCGCGCCGTCGAGCGCGTCCATGCCGACATAGTTGCGACCCATGGCAGGGTCGACATCCTCGTCAACAATGCTGGCATCGCCATATCCAACCGCCCCGCCGAGACCATGGATGACGCGACCTGGCTCAAGGTCATCGACGTCAATCTCAACGGCGTGTTCTGGTGCTGCCGCACCTTCGGCAAGGCCATGCTCGACCAGGGCGGCGGCAACATCGTCAATGTCGGCTCGATGTCGGCCGAGATCGTCAACCGGCCGCAGGAGCAGTCGCAATACAATGCCTCCAAGGCCGGCGTACACCACCTGACGCGCTCGCTCGCGGCGGAATGGGCGACCCGCAAGGTCCGGGTCAATGCCGTGGCGCCGACTTATATCGAGACCGAACTCAACCGCTACGTCTATGACGACCCCGAAATGATGCGGCACTGGGTCGGCAACACGCCGATGGACCGGATGGGCCAGCCGTCGGAAGTCGCCTCAGTCATCCTGTTCCTCGCCTCCGACGCCTCGAGCCTGATGACGGGTTCCATCGTCACCGCCGACGGCGGCTACACACTCTGGTAATCCCGGGAGATTTTGATGAAAGACATACTCAATACGTTCCGCAAGGACCTCTTCGCCGGCCAGAAAGTGCTGGTCTCCGGCGCCACCAGCGGCATCGGGCTCGCGATCGCCCAGGGCTTTGCCGGCATGGGCGCCGAGGTGATCGCCACGGGCACGTCGCGGGCGAAGATCGACAAGCTGGTCACGGATCCGGCGCTGTCGGGCATCCGGTTCGAACAGCTTGACGGCCGCGACCGGGCGGCGATCGACAGATTCGTTCCCACGCTCGGGCAGCTTTCCGTGCTCGTCAATGCTGCCGGCATCGTCAAGCCGGACGACGAGTTCAACGAAGACGCCTACATGGACGTCATCGACGTGAACCTCAACAGCGCGATGCGGTTTGCCATGGCGGCATACCCCCTGCTCAAGCAGTCGAAGGGCGCGGTCATCAACACCGCCTCGATGCTGTCCTATCTCGCAGACGACCGCGTGCCGGCCTATTGCGCCAGCAAGACGGGCATTGTCGGCCTGACGCGGGCGCTGGCCCACAAGTTCGGCCCGGACGGCATTCGCGTCAATTCGATCGCGCCCGGCTATCACAAGACGACGATGACCGAGGATATCTGGTCCGTGCCGGAACTGGCCGGCAAGATCGTGCATCGCACGGCACTCAAGCGCTGGGGCACGGTCGATGATCTCGTCGGCACCTGCCTGTTCCTCGCCTCTCCGGCCGCGCTATACGTCACGGGCACGACGCTGCCGGTCGATGGCGGCTATGTGAACGGCGGCTGGTAGCAAAACGCCGTCCTCACGGACGGCGCACGTCCAGACGTCTACAAATGTAAACTATGCGCACGATTGTGCAGATGGAGGCCGACATGGCTGACAGGAATGGCGGGGGCCGCACCTTTGGCGGGCCGAACAAGTATATCCAGCGCGCCGGCGAACTGGCGCGGCTGGGCGGCCATCTTCGCGCGCTTGGGTCGAGCGCCTTTCTGCTGGCCGATGGCTTCGTGCTGGAGCGCTATGGCGATGTGCTGAAGCAGAGCATGGAGGCATCCGGCCTCGCCTTCCAGATCGAACGCTTCAATCGCGAGTGCTCGCAAGGCGAGATCGACCGCGTCACGGCGCTTGTCCAGGCGTCCGGCGCCGGGATTGTCGTCGGCATCGGAGGCGGCAAGACCGCCGACACGGCAAAGATGGCGGCGATTGCGACGGGCGGCCGGATCGTCATCGTGCCGACCATCGCCTCGACCGACGCGCCATGCAGTGCGGTCGCCGTGCGCTACACCGATGACGGCGTCTACCAGGAGGCCCACTCGCTGGGGCGAAATCCGGATATCGTCATCGTCGACAGCGCGGTGGTCGTGGCAGCGCCTGTGCGCTTCCTCGTCTCCGGCATCGGCGACGCGCTCTCGACATGGTTCGAGGCCCGGTCGAACCTCGATTCCAATTCACCCAACCTCGTCACGCCGAACCTGCTGCCGCCGGCGGCGGGTATCGCGGTGGCACGCGCCTGCCATGACGTGCTGATGCGCGATGCGCTCGCCGCAAAGCTCGCCGCTGAGAAGGGTGCGCTGACGCAGGCCGTCGAGAACATCATCGAGGCCAACACGCTGCTCTCGGGCCTCGGCTTCGAGAATTGCGGCGTCTCGGCGGCGCACGGCATCCATGACGGCCTCACTGTGCTCGACGAGACGCATGGCTTCTTCCATGGCGAGAAGGTCGCCTTCGGCGTGCTCTGCCTCCTGATGCTCGAGGGCAGGCCGCTGGCCGAGATCCGCGAGATGACAATCTTCTGCCGGTCGCTGGGCCTGCCGACCCGGCTCGCCGATCTCAACCTCGCCTCTGCCACGCGGGCCGATATCGAACGGGTCGCCGAGGCCGCTCTCCAGCAGGGTTCGCCGACCTGGAACGTGGCCGTGCCGTTGTCCGTGCCCATCGTCCGCGACGCCATAATTGCCACCGACGCATTCACGACAAGTCTCACAAACTGACTCCGACTATTCCGCAGACAGGACACATCATCATGCGCGCAGCCGTCATGTACTCACCCGGCGATATCCGCCTCGAAGACATCCCCAAGCCCGAGGCAAAGCCCGGTGAGGTCCTGCTCAAGGTCGCGGCCGTCGGCGTCTGCGGCTCGGATATTCCGCGCATGCTGGTCAAGGGCGCGCACAAGATGCCGATCGTCTGCGGCCACGAGTTCTCCGGCCATATCGTCGGGATCGGCGATGGCGTCGAGGGCTATGCGCTGGGCGAGCTGATGGGCGTGCCGCCGATGCTGCCCTGCTACAAATGCGACCAGTGCCTGACCGGCAACTTCTCCCGCTGCCGCGACTATGACTATTTCGGCTCGCGCCGCGACGGCGCCTATGCCGAATTCGTCGCCGTGCCGGTCAGCAACCTGCTGCGTGCGCCCGAGGGCATGGACCCGCGCGCCACCGCGATGATCGACCCGGCCTCGATCGCGCTGCATGCGATCTGGAAGGCGCCGCCGACCGCCGGCCAGCGTGGCGCCGTGATCGGCTGCGGCCCGATCGGCCTCTTCGCCATCCAGTGGATGAAGCTGATGGGATGCACCGAAGTGGTCGCAATCGATGTGTCCGAGGAAAAGCTGGCCCAGGCGCGGGAGGCGGGCGCCGACCATGCGTTCCTCGTTACCGACACCGTGCCATCCGACATCAAGTGCGACATCATCGTCGAGGCGGCCGGCCAGCCGTCCTCGATCAACCTCGCCGCGCGGCTCGCCGCCCCCGGCGGCCACGTCGTGTTCATCGGCATTCCGGTCGGCGACATCACGCTTGAAAACAAGACCTTCCAGCATTTCCTCCGCCAGGAAGTGTCGCTGCATGGCGCCTGGAATTCCTTCGGCGCGCCTTATCCCGGCAAGCAGTGGACTGTCACGCTTGACAGCCTGGCCAGTGGCAAGCTCAAGTGGGCGTTCATGATCACGCATGAGCTGGGACTGGAGGAACTGCCTGCGATGTTCGACAAGATCAAGAACCGGTCCGAGTTCTTCTCCAAGATCATGTTCCGTCCCTGACTGCAGCAGAACGGAGCATTCCCATGGCCAAGCTCCTCGGCCTTGATTTCGGCACCGGCGGCATCCGGCTCGGCGTCTTCGACCTCGACACGCGCCGCGTCCTGGGCGAGTGCGAAGAGCAATATGACACGGTCTATCCGCGCCCGGGCTGGGCCGAGCAATCGCCGCTCGACTGGTGGCAGGCGCTCGGCCGCGCCAGCCGTGCGCTGATGCGCGATCTCGGCAATCCCGAGATTGCCGGCATCTGCGCCGCCACCACCGCCTCGACCGTGGTGGCCTGCAGGAAGGACGGCACGCCGCTCCGACCGGCCATTCTCTGGATGGATTGCCGCGCCGCCGAGGAGGCAGAGCGCTCCGGCCGGTCCGCCAATCCGGTGATGGCCTATTCCGGCGGCGCCAATGCGTCGGAATGGCTGATCTCCAAGGCGATGTGGCTAGCGGGCCATGAGCCGGACGTCTATGCCGGGGCCGATGTCATCTGCGAATGCCTCGACTATATCAATTTCATGCTGACCGGCCGCTGGGTCGGCTCGCGGATGAACGCGACCTGCAAGTGGAACTACGATTCCGTGCGCAAGCGCTTTCCCGCCGAACTCTATGCCGAGTTCGGCGTCGAGGGACTGGAATCCAAGCTGCCGCCCGAGATCTTCGCCGTGGGCGCGGCCGTCGATCATGTGAGCGCTGCGGCTGCCGAGCATCTCGGCCTCGTCAATCGCCCGATCCTGTCGCAGGGAGGGGTCGATGCCCATATCGGTATGGTCGCATCGGGCACGATGAAGCCGGGCGAGATGCTGATGATCGGCGGCACGTCCATCGTGCAACTGTTCCAGCTCGATCACCAGCGTCCGATGGACGGCTTCTGGGGTCCCTACCCGCATGCGCTGATCGACGACCACTGGCTGGTCGAAGCCGGCCAGGTGTCGGCGGGGTCGATCCTGACCTGGTTCGAGAAGACACTGTTCGAGCTCGACGCCGATGGCCGCGTCGCCCTGCGCGAGAAGGCGGCCGCCATTCCCGTCGGCGGTACCGGGCTGCTGACGCTCGACTATTTCATGGGCAACCGCACGCCCTATCGCGACCCCCTGTTGCGCGGCGCGGTGATCGGCCTGTCACTGGGGCACGACCGGGCGAGCCTCTACCGCTCCGCGATCGAGAGCATTGCGCTCGCCTCGGCCAACGTGCTCAAGCGCGTCGCCGAACTGGATGTGCCGGTCAACCGCATCGTCTCCTCCGGCGGCTATGCCAAGAACCGGCTCTGGCTGCAGGCCACGGTGGATGCGATCGGCATGCCGGTCGAAGTGCTGCGGGACGCCAACTACACCATCATCGGCACCGCCGCCTCGGCCGCAGCCGGATCCGGCCTCGTGCCGGACCTCTTTGCCGCCGCCGAGGCCGTGCGGCAGGAGACGACAGTCATAGAGCCGGACGCCTCGGCCAACGCGGCCTACAGGCAGTTGCTCGATGACTATATCGAAACCACCGAGCTGCTGACGCCGCTGTCACGCCGCCTGGCGACGAGCCAGTTGAAGGGATAGTCGCCGATGAAGCCCGACCGCCTCGAGCGCGACATCCAGTTCCGCAATCTTTCTGCCGAGCAGCGCGAGCAGCTGATGATCCAGGTCGCCAAGCGCTACTACCATCTCGACATGACGATGAGTGAGCTGTCTACCGAGCTCGGCCTGACCCGATGGCAGGCGAGCCGCCTGCTGACCGAGGCCAAGGAAACCGGCATCGTCCGCATCGACATCGTGCCGCACACGCCGCGGATGCCCGGCCTCGAAAGCCGGCTTGAGCGCGCCTTCGGCCTCAAGGAAGCGGTGATCGTGCCGTCCAACGCCGACCAGGACGACGCGCTGGTTCTCGACGCGGTCGCGCGCGGTGCCGGGCAGTATCTTGCCGGGCTTGGCCGCATCCCGGCGATCGGCATTTCCTGGGGCCGAACGATGTCGGCGATCGCCCACCGCCTTCCGCCCTACTGGAACGAGGGCGTCGAAGTCGTGCTGTTGAACGGTTCGATGAACATCCGCGCCTCGGGACCGCAGACCAACAATGTCGCCGAGCTCTTCGCCCGCGCCGGTCGCGGAACGGCTACCCTCCTGCCCGTGCCGGCGATCTTCGGGCATGCGGCGACCAAGATCGCGCTGGAACAGGACCCGACGATCGCCGGGGTGCTCGAACTCGCCAACCGCGTGCCTGTCGTCTGCTTCGGCATCGGCGCCATGGTTCCTGATTCCGTGCTCATCCAGTCGGGCTATGTCTCCCTGGAAGAGCACGAGACATTGCGGCAGAAGGGCGCCGTCGGCGACATCCTGAGCCGCTTCATCGACGCCGAAGGGCGCATCGTCGATCCGGACCTCGATGCCCGCACCATCGGGATCAGCCTCGAGTCCTGCCGCGGCCGGACGCTGTCCATCGGCGTCGCTGCCGGATTGAAGAAGCGCGCGGCCATCCTGTCCTGCATCCGGGCCGGCTATGTCAACGTGCTCGTCACCGACGAAATCACGGCACTGGCGCTGATGGAACCCGGAGACGACGTCCGCGGCTCCGCGGGCAGCGCGTCACGCTGAGCACCACACCGTCTCAGATCTGCGGCCTCTCCGCCAGGCTCCCCGGCGCCGCGAAGCCGGATCGGCGGATCGCGTCCGCCATCGTTGCCGCGATTTCCGGCCGGCGCTCGAGACAGCGCGACACTGGACCCGCGACCACGACACACAGGCGCCTGGCGTCGAGCGCGATCGGGAAGGATACGCCGGCGAGGTCGGGGATGAACTCGGAATGGCTCTGGTGATAGCCGCGTTCGGCAAAACCGCGCAGTTCCGCCTCGATCTGTTCTATTCCCATCGGTGTGCTGTCGGAATATTTCTCGAAGACGAGTTTGCGATAGACCTGCTCCCGCTCGCCCGGCTTCATCTGGCCGAGGATGGCGCGCCCCGCCGAACTCGCATGGATGGGGACCCGCGTGCCGACATCGGCGTTGTAGCGGATCGGCTGGCGCGACTGGCAGACATGGAGAAAGACGACGGACAGCCCCGACGCACAACCGAGCGCGGTCGTTTCACCGCTGCGCCGGCTGATCTCGTCCACGAGGTCCAGCAGCGCCGACGGAAGCGGATCCTGCTCGTCGATCGCCTGGACGACCGCGTGCCAGCGTGGACTCGGAAAGTAGCCACCCCGATGCCGGGGCTCGTAGAAATAGCCTTTGTCCACCAGCGTGCCGACGATGTTGAAAGTGCTGGATCGCGGCCAGCCGAGCGCGTCGGCGATCTCCGCCAGCGTCGCGGGCGCACCGTGCCGGGCAAAGAACTCCAGGAGTTCGACGACATTCGCCGCCTGTCTGACATGCATCCGGCCCGATCTCCCCAGCGACCTTAATTGCAACTGCCAAGCTTTAGTTCAGGATGCTGAATTCTTCAATCAACGACGGCGGCATTCATCAGCGATAATTCTTGTTGCAAGCCGCTGAATGCCGGACCAGGAAACGGAGCCTTGACGATATTCAGAATACTGAACTAGAAATTCACATATGGACATTCAGTACGGACCTTTGCAGGCTTCCGAGTTCCCGCAGCGGGACCTTGACCCGGAAGCGCCGATCCGAAGTGCCCGGCGCTGCGGCGCCGCCCAAAGTGGAGTGAGACAATGCGCCTGGCCAGCAAGCTTGCCGTGATTACCGCCGCCGCCTCCGGCATGGGCCGCGCCGGCGTCGACCTGTTCCTGCGCGAGGGCGCTACGGTCTGCGCCATCGACATCAATCCCGATGCGCTTGCCGCGCTGAAGGCCGATCTGGATCCGGATGGCGTCCGCCTCCATCTCGTCCAGGCCGACCTGTCGACGCCAGAAGGCGCGCGCAACAGCATCAACCAGGCCGCCGCGCGCCTCGGAGGCGTCGACATCCTGTGGGCACATGCAGGCATTCCCGGCCCCGGCGGCATCGAGAATCTCGACATCGGCGAATACCAGCAGGCGCTGGCGCTGAATGTGCAATCGGCCACGCTCGGTGCCGGCGAGGTCATCCGGCATATGCGCAAGCGTGGCGGCGGCTCGATCATCTTCACGGCATCGGTGTCGGGCATGGTCGGGTCGATGTGGTCCCCGGTCTATTCGAGCTGCAAGTTCGCGGTCGTCGGGCTCGGGAAGTCTCTGGCCCAGACCTTTGCACCGGACGGTGTGCGGGTCAACGTCGTCTGCCCCGGCCTCGCCGAAACGCCGATGAAGGTGGGCTTCACCGGACGAGGCGTATCCGCAGAGGTCGCGAAAGCCGCGGAAGACAGATACCTGTCCGGCGTCCCGCTCGGCCGATTGGTCCAGGCGCGCGAGGTTGCCCATGCCGTTCTGTGGCTCGCCTCCGATGACGCGAGCTTCGTCACCGGCGTGGAACTGCCCGTGGATGGCGGCTTCACCTGCAGGTAGCGCGACCCTACATTCCCCAGACGACGGATTGCTCGTGGCGCTTGATGAGATGCCGCAGGTTCTCGAAGCTCTTGCGGATGTGCGCCGAAAACGCCTCGACCGCGGGTGCGCCGAAATCTCCGGTCCGCCGCAGCAGGCCGAGCGCCCGTTCCGGATGCGGGATGTTGATCGGCAGCGCCGTGATCGCCTTGTCGTTGCGATAGGCGAAGACGACGCTGTGCGGCAGGATCGTCAGCGCGTCGCTCGCCTTCATGTAGTTGATCGCGCTGGTCAGCGAGCCGCCGGCATAGCGGATCTTGGTCTCGGTCGCGCCCAGCGACAGCACGAGGCTGCGCAGGTCGGCAAGCAGCGGGCTGCCGGGCGGCGGTGCGATCCAGGGATAGTCGAGCAGTTCCGGCCCGGCCAGCTTGCGCCTGAGCAGAAGGGGATGTGTAACCCGGCAGGCCACGACGTTGCGGCCGGGCAGGAGTTCCTGAAAATGCATACCCGAACCCTCGTCGAGCATGTCGATCGGGCAGATAGCGAGATCGATGCGGTCGGCGACGATCGCCGCGCGCAGGTCCGGCAGATAGCCGTAGCTCTGCTCCATCCGCACCTCCGGGAAGGCGTTCTGGAAGCCAGCCACCATGCCGGCAATCAGCGCGTCCATGAAGAATGGCGTGCCACCGACACGCACGAGCCCGGTGCGGCCATGCCGAAAGCCCTCCACCAGAGCCGAAGCCTTGCGCGACGCGGTCAGCATCGTCTGGCCATGATCGGCAAGCGCGCGGCCGAGCGGCGTCGGTTGCAGCGGCCTTCGTCCCTTGAGGAAGAGCGGCTCGCCCAGCCGTTTCTCCAGCATGGCCAGCGTGCGTGATACCGCCGGTTGGCTCAGCCCCAGCAGCGCCGCACCTTCCGTCACGCCGCCTGCCTGCACCACCGCAGCCAGCTGGATGAGATGTCGCTCGTCGATCTTCATAACAATCATGCATATTAATCGTCGAAGAAATTATCAAGCGCCGCATTCCCCGCTGCTATGGTCCTTGCATGGGAGGAACCATGCGAGACCTGTCGTTCAGCGAGAACAATTCCGCGCAGCGCGTTTCCGAACGCCTCGACAGGCATGCCGACGGCCCGCTGCAGGCCTTCATGCCGTCCTTCATCGACCATCTGCACGCCCTGATCCGGGAAACCCGGCCCTCGTCCGCCGACTGGCGCCGTGCCGTCGAGTTCCTGACCGAGGTCGGCCACGCCAGTGACGGGCGGCGGCAGGAATGGGTGCTGCTATCCGACCTGCTCGGCGTCACCGCGCTGATCGAGGAGATCAACACGCAGCGGCCCAAGGGCGCCACGCCGAACACCGTCCGCGGGCCCTTCTATCGGGCCGATGCGCCGCACCTGCCGCTCGATGCCAACATCTGCCTTGACGGCATCGGCCGCCCACTGACCGTGACCGGCCGGGTCCAGGATCTCGACGGCCAGCCTGTTTCAGGCGCTTCGGTCGAGACCTGGCAGGCCAATGGCGACGGGTTTTACGAGAACCAGCAGCCCGACCAGCAGCCCGAATTCAATCTTCGGGGTGTGTTCACCACGGAAGCCGACGGCGGCTTTCGCTATCGGACGGTGAGGCCGGGCGGCTATGCCGTGCCCTGCGACGGGCCGGTCGGCCAGATGCTCGGCGGCTTGGGCTTTCCGCTCCGCCGCCCCGCCCACCTGCATTTCCTGATCAAGAAAGACGGATTCGAGACGATCAGCACCCATGTCTATGACGGCGCCGATCCCGATCTCGCTCGGGATGCCCTGTTCGGTGTCAAGCAGGAGCTGATCGGCGATTTCAGTCCGTCTGAAAAGGGTGCGGGCTGGGCGCTGGATTTCACCTTCGTGATGGTTCGTGCCAGGAAGGGACGTGCATCATGACATTGTCCTTCACCTATCAGGGCAGCGCGGCGCAAATCGTCTTCGGACGTGGTGTGAGCCAAGATGTCGGCACCTGGGTCGAAAAGATCGGCTGCCGCCGCGCGCTGGTGCTGTCGACGCCGCACCAGGCCGCGGATGGCGCGGCGCTGGCAGAACGGCTGGGTGCGCTGACGATCGGTACCTTTGCCGAAGCCACCATGCACACGCCGGTCGAGGTCACCGAGCGCGCGGTCGCACGCGCGGCGGAACTCGGCGCTGATTGCGTGATCTCCCTTGGCGGAGGCTCGACCACCGGCCTCGGCAAGGCGATGGCCTACCGGACCGACATCCCGCAGATCGTCGTCCCCACAACCTATGCCGGCTCCGAGGTAACGCCAATCCTCGGCCAGACAGAGAACGGCGCAAAAACCACGCTGCGCAGCCCGAAGGTCACTCCCGAGGTCGTCATCTACGACCCGGACCTGACGATGGGTCTGCCGGTAGCGATGAGCGTGACCAGCGGCCTCAACGCGATCGCGCATGCGGCCGAAGGCCTCTATGCCAGCGACCGCAATCCGATCACCACGATGATGGCGATCGACGGCATGCGGGCGCTTCGGGACGCCCTGCCCGCGATCGTCAGGGACGCAGGCGATATGGCGGCGCGCGAGAAGGCGCTCTACGGCGCCTGGCTCTGCGGCACGGTGCTCGGCCAGGTCGCCATGTCGCTGCACCACAAGATCTGCCACACGCTGGGCGGCAGTTTCGACACGCCGCATGCCGAGACCCATTCCATCATGCTGCCGCACACGATCGGCTTCAATGCGGAGGCCGTGCCGGACCTGATGGCGCCCGTCGCCGAACTGTTCGGCGGCTCGCCAGGCCAGGGTCTTCATGATTTCGCGCGGTCCATAGGTTCGCCCATGGCGCTCAGGGATCTGGGCCTGACCGAGGCCGACCTCGACCGCGCCGCCGAGATCGCGACCAGCAACCCCTATTCGAACCCGCGCCCCATCGACCGCGGGTCGATCCGATCGCTCTTGCAAAACGCGTGGAGTGGCGGCCGACCGCCATATTGAGTTCTTTTGGGAGGAGGAAGGCATATGTTTACGAGACGAGACTTGCTCAAGTCCGCAGCCGCCACGGGCGCTGTGGCGGCTACATCCGGCCTGGCAATGCCGGCCATCGCACAGGGCGCCCCGATCAAACTCGGCTATGTCAGTCCGCAGAGCGGCCCGCTGGCCGCCTTCGCGGAAGCCGACAAGTTCATCATCGACGGGTTCATGGCTGCCACCAAGGCGGCCGGCCTCAACTACGAAGTGGTGGTGAAGGACAGCCAGTCCAACCCGAACCGCGCCGCCGAAGTCACCAAGGAACTGATCGTCAACGACGAGGTCAACGCGGTGCTGGTCGCCTCGACGCCAGAGACGACCAACCCGGTGGCAACGACCTGCGAAGCCGAGGAAGTGCCCTGCATTTCCACCATGGCGCCCTGGCAGCCCTGGTTCATCGGCCAGCAGGGCAATCCGGGCGACCCTGCATCCTGGAAGCCGTTCAACAGCACCTTCCACTTCTTCTGGGGGCTGGAAGACGTCATCGCCGTCTTCACCAACATGTGGGGCCAGTTGGACACGAACAAGAAGGTCGGCGGCCTGTTCCCGAATGACGGCGACGGCAACGCCTGGGGCGACAAGCAGGTCGGCTTTCCGCCTGTCCTGGACAAGCTTGGCTATTCGATCAACGATCCGGGCCGCTACCAGAACCTGACGGACGATTTTTCGGCGCAGATCAACGCATTCAAGTCCGGCGAGTGCGAGATTATCACCGGCGTGATGATCCCGCCTGACTTCACGACCTTCTGGAACCAGGCCCAGCAGCAGGGCTTCAAGCCGAAGGTCGCCTCCATGGGCAAGGCGATCCTGTTTCCACAGGCGGTCGAGGCGCTCGGACAGAACGGTCATAACCTCTCCTCGGAAGTCTGGTGGTCGCCAAGCCATCCGTTCAAGTCGTCGCTGACCGGCGCAAGCTCCAAGGACCTCGCTGACGGCTTCACCGCGGCGACGAACCGGCCCTGGACCCAGCCGATCGGTTTCATCCATGCGCTGTTCGAAGTGGCGGCGGACGTGATGAAGCGCGCCGATCCAACCGACAGCGCGGCCGTGATTTCCGCAATCGCTGCCACGAATCTCGAGACCATCGTCGGCAAGGTGGCCTGGGACGGCGCCAATGTTCCGCCGTTTGCGGCCAAGAACATCTCCAAGACGCCGTTGGTCGGCGGCCAGTGGCGGCTCAAGGATGGTGGCGGCTATGACCTCGTCATCGTCGACAACCAGACCGCCCCGAACATCCCGACATCAGGCAAGATGGAACCGATCGCCTGATCCGAAGACCGAGACGACGATGCCCATACTCGCCCTCGACACCGTATCGAAGAGCTTCGGCGCCCTGAAGGTCGCCGACAGCATCTCGTTTGCGCTGGAAGAGGGCGAGGCGCTCGGCGTGATCGGCCCCAATGGCGCCGGCAAGTCGACGCTGTTCAACCTGATCACCGGCAACATCCGCGTCGATGCCGGCACGATCCTGCTCGATGGCGTCGATGTCACCCGCCAGCCGCCGATGGCGCGTTGTCTCGCCGGGGTGGGACGCACTTTCCAGATACCGCAACCGTTCCAGAAGCTGACCGTGTTCGAAAACCTGCTCGTGGCCGGGGCCTTCGGTTCGCGCAGGACGGAACGCGAGGTCAGCGAGCGCTGTGCCGACATTCTCGTCGAGACCGGCCTCATCCAGAAGGCGAACCAGCAAGCCGGCAGTCTCGGGCTGCTGCAGCGCAAGCGGCTGGAACTCGCCCGCGCGCTGGCGACCGATCCGAAGATCCTGCTGCTCGACGAGATCGCCGGCGGCCTCACGGAAGGAGAATGCCATGAACTTGTCGAAACGGTGCGCGCGATCCACCGCCGCGGCGTGTCGATCATCTGGGTCGAGCATGTGCTGCATGCCCTGACCTCGGTGGTCAGCCGGCTGGTTGTCCTTCACTTCGGCCGCGTCATCGGCATGGGCCAGCCCGACGCCATCATGGCCTCGCAGGAGGTCCGCGAAATCTATCTCGGGATCGACGTCTGATGGCGCTTCTGGAAACACAGGGCCTGACGGCCTTCTACGGTGACTTCCAGGCGCTTTTCGGCGTCGACATGCGGCTCGAGGAGGGCGAGACGATCGCCGTGATCGGCGCGAACGGCGCCGGCAAGTCGACGCTGCTCAGGTCGATCTCAGGCCTCCTGCGCAATGAGCCCGGCCAGATCCGCTATCAGGGCCAACCGATCGGCGCTCTGGCCGCACCCGATGTCGTGCGCCTCGGCGTCGCCATGGTGCCCGAGGGACGCAAGCTGTTTCCGTCGCTCTCCGTCGAGGAAAACCTGCTCGTCGGCAAATATGGACGCAGTGGCGATGGCACATGGACGCTGGAGACCATCTATGACCTGTTCCCCGTCCTGAAGGAGCGGCGGCACAGCCCCGGCACGGCGCTGTCGGGCGGCCAGCAGCAGATGGTGGCGATTGGCAGGGGGCTGATGTCCAATCCGCGCGTTCTGCTCTGCGACGAGGTCAGCCTCGGCCTCGCGCCCGTCATCATCCGCGACATCTATGCCGCCTTTCCGAAGATCCGGGCCACCGGCGCGTCGATCGTGATCATCGAGCAGGATATCGGGCAGGCCCTCAAGGTCGCTGATCGCGTCTACTGCATGATGGAGGGTCGCGTCACGCTGTCGGGCACGCCTGCGTCGCTCAGCCGCGAGGCCATCCACGCCGCCTATTTCGGAGCACATGCATGATGGTCTGGCTCGACACGATCATCCAGGGTGTGCTGCTCGGCGGGCTTTATGCGCTCTTCGCCGCCGGCCTGAGCCTGGTCTTCGGCATCATGCGACTGGTCAACCTGGCGCATGGCGATCTGATCGTGTTGGCCGCCTTCCTGGTGCTCGTGCTCGTGACCGCACTCGGCCTCAACCCGTTTGTCGCCGCGGCGGTCGCCCTGCCCGTGATGTTCGCGCTCGGTTGGGGGCTGCAATATGTCGTGCTCAACCGGACGCTGGGCGACGACATCCTGCCGCCGCTGCTCGTCACCTTCGGCCTGTCGGTCGTGATCCAGAACGGTCTGCTGGAGAGCTTCTCCGCCGACAGCCGCCGCATCTCGGCGGGTGCGCTGGAAACAGCATCGCTGCAGATCGGCCCGATCAGCATCGGCACGATGCCGCTGCTGACCTTCCTCTCCGCGATCGGCGTCATCGTGGCGCTCAACATGCTGTTCTACCGGACATCGCTGGGGCGCGCCTTCCGCGCCACGTCCGACGATGCCGCGACGGCCGGCCTGATGGGCATTCGCGCCGAACGCATCTTCGCCACCGCGACCGGCATTGCCATGATCGTGGTGACGATCGCCGCACTCTATCTCGGCACGCGGGCGAATTTCGACCCGACGATCGGGCCAGCACGGCTGATCTATGCCTTCGAGGCGGTGATCATCGGCGGCCTGGGCTCGTTCTGGGGCACGCTTGCCGGCGGCGTGATCATCGGCGTGGCGCAGACGCTGGGCGCGGCGATCAACCCGGAATGGCAGATCCTCGCCGGCCACGTTGCCTTCCTGCTGGTGCTGATCGTGCGGCCCCGCGGGCTCTTTCCAAGGGCGGTGGACTAATATGACGGATCACGCTTCATCCTCTTGGACCGTTTCCACCCGCGCACGGGGCTCGACCGCCGCGATGGTTCTGCTCGCGGGCGTCGTCCTGCTCGCATTCTCCGTCCCCTTCTTCGCCTCGCGCGCCATCATCCAGGACCTGTTCTTCATCCTGACCATGCTGGTGCTCGCGCAATGCTGGAACCTGCTGGCCGGCTATGCCGGCCTCGTCTCGGTCGGCCAACAGGCCTTCGTCGGCTTCGGCGCCTATGCGATGTTTGCCGGCGTGAGCCTGATCGGGCTCGATCCGCTGGCTGCGATCGCACTGGGCGGGGTGGCCGCGCTGGTGCTCGCGGTACCGACAGCCTTCTTCGTCTTCCGCCTGCAGGGCGCCTATTTCGCGATCGGAACCTGGGTGATCGCCGAAGTCGTGCGGCTCTCGGTGGCCCAGTGGAAGGCGCTGGGCGGCGGCACCGGCACGTCCCTGCCCTCAGGCGCCACGCGCGACATGGTCGGCGTGCGCTTCGTGGCCGACTGGCTGGGCGTGCGGGGACCGCAGGCAGCCGACATCGTCTGCTACTGGCTGGCGCTCGTCCTGGCGGTCGCCACGATCGGGCTGATCTACAAGCTCCTTCGCTCGAAGGCCGGGCTTGGTCTCGCCGCCGTGCGCGACAATCGCGAGGCAGCCCGCTCGGTCGGCGTCGATCCGCTCTGGACGAAATCCTTCGTCTATCTCGTGGCCGCCATGGTGACGGGCCTCGCCGGCGCGCTGATCTATGTGCAGAAGGCGCGGATCTCACCGGATGCCGCCTTCTCGGTTCCCGACTGGACCGCCTATGTCATCTTCATCGTCGTCATCGGCGGCATCGGCACGATCGAGGGGCCGATCGTCGGCGTGATCGTGTTCTTTATCCTGCAGAGCCTGCTGGCCGATTACGGCTCCTGGTACCTGATGGTACTCGGCCTCATCGGCATCGTGATCATGCTGTTTGCGCCGCGCGGCCTGTGGGGCCTTTTCGCCGATCGCACCGGCATCCAGCTCTTTCCCATCCGCCGCATCCTGGCGGGCAGACAAACGACACCGACGACCGAGGGAGCGCCGCATGGCTGACATCACGACCGACGTACTCATCATCGGGACCGGCCCCGCCGGCTCCGCCACCGCCGCCTTGCTCGCAAGCTACGGCGTCGAGAACATGGCGATCAACCGCTACCGCTGGCTTGCCAACACGCCGCGCGCCCACATCACCAACCAGCGCACGATGGAAGTGCTGCGCGACCTCGGCCGAGAGGTCGAATCCGAGGCCTACCTGCATTGCAGTCCGCAGGCGATCATGGGCGAGAACGTGTTCTGCGCCTCGCTCGCCGGCGAGGAGATCGGCCGGCTCAAGACCTGGGGCAATCATCCAAAATCCAAGGCCGAACATCTCCTGTCCTCGCCCACCGAGATGAATGACCTGCCGCAGACCTTCATGGAGCCGCTGCTGTTTACGACCGCCTGTTCGCGGGGAACCCAGGCGCGGATGTCGACGGAATATGTCAGCCACGAGCAGGACGTGGACGGCGTGACCACCACCTGCCGCGACCGGCTGACCGGCAAGGATTTCACCGTGCGCTCGAAATATCTCGTGGGCGCGGATGGCGGCAATTCGCTGGTCGCCCAGCATCTCGGTCTTCCCTTCGAGGGCAAGATGGGCGTGGCCGGCTCGATGAACATCATCTTCAGGGCCGACCTCACCCGCTATGTCGCCCACCGCCCCTCGGTGCTCTACTGGGTCCTGCAACCGGGCTCCAATGTCGGCGGCATCGGCATGGGCCTGGTGCGGATGATCCGGCCCTGGAACGAGTGGCTAATCAACTGGGGCTACGACATCAACGAGGGCGTGCCCGACGTCAACAATGCCTTCGCCGAGGGCGTGGCCCGCGACCTGATCGGCGATCCCGATATCGACATCGAGGTCACCTCGGTTTCGACCTGGACCGTCAACAACTGCTATGCGGCGCGCGCCCACAAGGGTCGGGTGTTCTGCATGGGCGACGCGATCCATCGCCACCCGCCGTCGAACGGGCTCGGCTCCAACACCTCGATCCAGGACGGTTTCAACCTTGCCTGGAAGCTGGCGATGGTCATCAAGGGCCAGGCCGGGGCCGGCCTGCTGGAGACCTACACCGAGGAGCGCGCGCCGATCGCCAAGCAGATCGTCACCCGCGCCAACCAGTCGATCGAGGAATTCGGCCCTATCTTCGGCGCGCTCGGGCTGCTCGACTCGATCGATCCGGTCAAGATGCAGGAAAACATGGATCGACGCTGCGAAGACAGCCCGGCCGCAGAGAACCAGCGCGCGGCGCTGCGCGCGGCGATCGCCGCCAAGGTCTATGAGTTCGACGCGCATGGCGTGGAGATGAACCATCGTTACACGTCTTCGGCGGTCGCGACCGATGGGCAACCCGAGCCGGTCTTCGCAAGCGATCCCGAACTGCATTTCGAGCAGACGACCTGGCCCGGCGCGCGGCTGCCGCATGCCTGGCTGTTCGATGACGGCAACCGCAAGGTCTCCACGCTCGACCTCTGCGGCCATGGCCGGTTCACGATCCTGACCGGCATCGGTGGTCAGGGCTGGGTCGAGGCGGCACGCGCCGTATCGGCGGAATTCGGCATGCCGATCGAAACCCACGTCATCGGCCCGCGCCAGCAGTGGCAGGACCATTACGGGGACTGGGCGCGCGCGCGCGAGGTCGGCGATACCGGTGTTATCCTGGTCCGGCCGGACCATCACGTCGCCTGGCGCTCGGAGGGCATGGTCGCCGCCCCGGACGCCGACTTGCGGCGTGTCCTGAAATCAATTCTCGATCGGTGAGGCAGACATGAACGCGCATGAAAAAGGCTATTTCACCGAGGAGAACTCGGTCGAGGTCGTGACCGGGCGCAATGCCGGCGCCAGGGACGAGCGGCTCAAGCAGGTGATGGAGGTCGTCACCCGCAAACTGCACGAAGCGGTCAAGGAACTGGAACCGACGCAGGACGAGTGGATGCAGGCCATCCTGTTCCTGACCCGCACCGGCCAGATGTGCAACGAATGGCGGCAGGAATTCATTCTGCTCTCCGACGTGCTCGGCGTGTCGATGCTGGTCGACGCGATCAACAACCGCAAACCGTCAGGCGCGTCCGAGAGCACGGTTCTCGGTCCCTTCCACGTCGCCAATGCCCCGGAACTGCCGATGGGCGCCAATATCTGCCTTGATGCCAAGGGCGAGGACATGGTGATCGAGGGCCGCATCCTCGACACCGAGGGCAAGCCGATCGCCGATGCCGTCATCGACGTCTGGCAGGCCAATGACGAGGGGTTCTACGACGTCCAGCAAAAGGGCATCCAGCCCGATTTCAACCTGCGCGGCATTTTCCGCACCGGACCCGACGGCCGCTACTGGTTCCGTGCGGTCAAGCCGAAATACTATCCCATTCCCGACGACGGGCCGGTGGGCCGGTTGCTGGGGAGTCTCGGGCGCCACCCCTACCGGCCGGCGCATCTGCATTATATCATCAGCGCTGACGGTTTCGAAACGCTGACGACCCATATCTTCGATCCTGATGATCCCTACATCCATTCGGACGCGGTCTTCGGCGTCAAGGAAAGTCTGCTCGCAAAATTCGACAAGGTGCATGATCCGAACCGCGCGGAAGCCTATGATTTCGCCGGCGACTTCTGGGACGTGACGCACGATTTCGTTCTCGCCCGGAACATGCGAACCTAGCCAGATCGACGGATCGAGGCAGATCAGTCCGCCCCGGTTCGTCTCTCCCGCTCGCCCATGAACGGACCCTGTACCCAGTGTATCGCCCGGTCGTGCTTGTCGATGGCGCGGCGCAGCTCGGAAAATTCCCGGCGCAGATGGCCGACGAACTTGCGGCCTGCCGGGTTCGAATAGGGCTTCCGGCGCGTCATGATGCCGAGCACACGCTCCGGCTGGGGAATGTCCAGCGGAATGATGCTGATCTTGCTTTCGCCCCGGAACGCATAGGCCACGGAATGGGGCAGGATCGCCAGCGCGTCCGTGCCCATCAGGTAGTTCATCACGCTCAGCAGCGAACCGCCGGCATAGCGCAGGGAGACCTCCTCCAGACCCAGTGTCAGCAGGATGTTGTGGAGATCGAGCACCAGCGGCGATCCCGGCAGAGGCGCCACCCAGGGATAGTTGACGATATCCTCCGTCGCCAGGCTGCGCTTGCGCATCAGGGGGTGTCCGGCGCTGCAGGCCAGGACATTGCGGGCCGGCAGGATCGGCTCGAAGTGGAGGTCCGCCCTCAGGTCGATCGATCCTGTCGGCGTTACCGCAAGGTCGATCTGCCCGGAATCGAGTTCGGCGACGAGATCGGGATAGTTGCCATAGGACTGATGGACCATGATGCCCGGCTCGTCGCGCTGGAAAGACGCAATCATCGGCGACACGACGGCGTCCATGAAGAAAGGCACGCCACCGATCCGCACCCGGCCCGAAGAACCGGACTTGAAGCTGCGGACGATTTCCATCGCCTTGCGCGAGGACGCCAGGATCGACTTGCCTTGCAGCCCCAGTTGCTCGCCGAGCGGCGTCGGCTGCATCGGCCGCCTTCCCGAAACGAACAGAGGCTCGCCGATGCGCTTTTCAAGCACGGAAAGCGTGCGCGACACCGCCGATTGCGTCATGCCCAGCATGGCGGCGGCCTCGGTGACCCCGCCTGTCTCGATGACGGCGGCAAGCTGGACCAGGTGATGCTCCACGATCTTCATAGCATATTGCTATAGTCCTCATGAATAAAGTCAATCAGCAGGCGGTGTGAGGAGCTATAGTGCTCTCATCGGGGAACATCGTGCCGTAGGCGCATCGTGTCTCCTTCCGGACACGGAGTTGGAGCCGCGTCCGGACATGCCAGATCGTTTCTTGGAGGAGGAAAACCATGGCGCTTGTCAGCGGATATCATCACCTCACGCTGTGCACCGACGGTGTGCAGGAGGATTACGACTTTTACACCAAAGTGCTCGGGCTTTTTTCGGTCAAGCGCACGGTTCTGTTCGACGGCACGATCCCGGTCTATCACCTCTATTACGGATCACGGAACGGCGATGCCTCGACCATCATCACGACGTTTCCGTTCCGCAAGCCTGCCGTCTACGGCCGTCGCGGCACCAACCAGTCCAAGATCATCCAGCAGGCGATTCCGGTCGGCTCGGCCGACTACTGGATCGACCGGCTGAACGGCAAGGGCGTCGAGGCGACCAAGATCTCGCGCTTCGGCATCACCCGCGTCGCCTTCAAGCATCCCTGCGGCATCCCGCATGAACTGGTGGAGAGCCCCGCCGACAACCGTCCTTCGATCGTTAACGAAGCGCAGGGTGTGGCCGCCGAACACGGCATCAAGGGCATCTATGGCGCCGCAATCGCGGTGTTCGACCGCACGGCCATGGACGACTTTCTCGGCGTCGGCATGTCGATGACCAAGGAAGCCGACAGCGACGAGGGACTGATGTTCTCCGTGCCGAATGCGGGCGGCCCCAACAGCATCGTGGAGGTGCTGCAGGAATCCACCGGCCCGCAGGGCACCTGGACGCTGGCCGGCGGCACGATCCACCATCTCGCGCTCAACACCGGCAACGAGGAAAACCAGCTCAAGCTGAAGGCGCATCTCGAAGGGCTCGGCTTCACCGACGTGTCCGACCAGAAGGACCGGAACTATTTCAAGTCCTGCTACGTCCGCTCCCCCGGCGGCGCGCTGTTCGAGATCGCGTGGTCGGTCGAGGGCGGCTGGGCGCTGGATGAGCCCGCGGACAAGATCGGCACCACGCTGGTCTTCCCGCCCTGGTTCGAGGACCGCCGGCAGGAACTGATCGCCGGGCTCGAACCCGCGAACTTCTGAGCCGGATCGATGTCGATCCACGGCACCCCCCTCCTCCTCGGCGCACCGCCCGGGGAGGCACTGGTCCATTGCGTGTTCGTCCATGGCCGGACCCAGTCGCCGGAAGACATGCAGGAGCAGGTCGTCTCGAGGCTGAAGACGTCAGGCGTGTGCTTCGTCCTGCCGCGGGCGCAGGCCAACAGCTGGTATGCCGCACGCGCCACCGAACCGCTCACCGACGCGACCCGGGCGGAACTCGAGCGCGCACTGCACTATGTCAGGGGGCTGGTGGATGATCTCCAGGGCGGTGCAGAACACCCCCAGCCTCTCGTGCTGGGCGGATTCAGCCAGGGCGCGTGCCTGGCGCTGGAATATGCCATGCTCTACGGGCCCTGGCAGGGCGCCATGGTGAACCTCACCGGCTGTCGCGTGGGCACGCCTGCCTGCAGCCGGCCGTTCGCCGATCTCGATCGGCTGCCGGTCTATCTCACCGGCTCCGACAAGGATCCGTGGATCCCGGTCGATGCGGTGGCCGCCGCCGCGGAAGCGCTGTCGCGCGCGCGCGCACGTCTTCGCTGCGACATCCTTCCCGACAGGGCGCATGAAGTCTCCGCCCATGAAATCGCGACCTTCGATGCGATGCTGTCGGACATGGCAAGACAGGAGTGGTGGTAGCGCCGTCGCCGGATATCAGCCGAGCCCGTCCGGCCCCGCACCGCAGACAAGCGCGCCGATCGTCTGCCCGCGTGCGAACCTCACGGCGCCGGTCTGCAGCGCCGCGATTGCCGCAGCACCACTGAGATCCGCCGCGATGCCCAGTTCGAACCAGAGCCAGCGGGCGGCTTGCAGCATGGCATCGTCGGAGACGAGCACGATGTCGTCGACGTGATCCCGGACGGTCTCGAAGATCCACGGGTCGGTCTGGCCGCAGCTCATCGTGGCGACGCGGCTGGTGACACTGTCGAGGCTCACGAGACGCCCGGCGTCAAGGCAGGCCCGCAGCGTCGGCGAACCCACGGGCTCGATGCCGATGATCCGGATCCCGGGCTTGAGCGCCTTGAGCGCGACGGCCATGCCCGAGATCAGCCCGCCGCCACCGATGGCGACGAGGGCGACATCCATGTCCGGCACGTCGGCGAGCAGTTCCAGACCCAGCGTACCCTGTCCGGCGACCACGGCCGGGTCGGCGAAGGGATGAAAATAGGCGGCCCCCGACCGTTCCGCAAAGGCGAGCGCCGCCTCGTTCGTCTCGTTCCATATCTGGCCGAGCACGGTGACGTCGGCGCCCCATCGCCTGAGTTTTTCGCGTTTCTCCGGGGTGGCGCTTTCCGTGACGAAGACGGTGGCGGGAACGCCGGCCAGTCGTGCGGCCCGCGCCACGGCAAGCCCGTGATTGCCGCCGGATGCCGTGACGATGCCCTTGGCGATCGCCTCGCGCGGCAGTCCGAGCAGCTTGTTGGTGGCGCCGCGCGCCTTGAACGAGCCGGTCGCTTGCAGACTTTCCAGCTTGAGCATCAGCCGACCGTCCGTCGCCGGCTCGGAAACCGCCTCGACTGCGATCGTCGGCGTACGGCGGATGTGCGGGGCGATGCGGCTGGCGGCGGACCTGATATCGTCGAGAGAAATCATTGAGGGCTGCTTTCATAGGGAGAGGCGACGACGAGGCAGCAATTGCCGGGCCGGACGCGGCCGGGCTGCCGGCGGCCATAGACGATGCCGTCGGCGCGGGCATACAGTTCCACCGGATGGCGCGCCGGCTGGGTGATGAAGTGGATGCGGCCGACAAGGTCGCCCGCGCCGACCTCGGCGCCGAGCCGGTGGATCGGCTCGAACACGCCGTCATCCTCGGCGATCACGTGGGCGCGGGACGACAGCGCATAGAGACGGGAGGGCTGCGCGACGGTGTGAGCCATGTCGGGCGGGAGCACGCCGAGATGGGCGAGCACGTTGCGCACGCCCCGTCGGCAGAGCGCCAGCGCGTCGACGGACACGGTGCCGCCGCCCGCCATCTCGGTGCCGATGACCGTCATGCCGGCCAGCGCCGCCGCGGCGGTGGCGGTTCGCGGATCGCCCCTGTTGTCGATGACGACGGCGATCGGGGCGCCGAACGCCATGGCGGCGGCGACATTGGCCGCGTGCTGCTCCGGGGTCCGGCCGGGCTCGATGACCGCGCTCGGGATGATGTCGAGCGATGAGCCGCCCGAATGCAGATCGATGAAGACATCGCCCATCGGAAACAGCACATCGTTGACATAGGATGCGATCTGGCGCGTCGTGCTTCCCATGGGATCACCCGGAAAAGTCCGGTTCATGTTGATGCCGTCGACCGGTGAGACCCGTTGCGCCGCCAGCACGGCCGGCTGGTTGATCGCCGGGATGAAGATCAGTCGGCCGGAGACCTTGGCCGGATCGAGGTCACGGATCAGTTCGCCGAGGGTGATCGGCCCCTCATATTCGTCGCCATGGTTGCCGCCCTCCAGGATGACAGTCGGGCCTTTGCCATTGCTGATCACGGCCACAGGCACCGGCACCACGCCCCAGGCGTCATCATGCGAGGACAGTGGAACGTGGAACACGCCGATCTGCTTTCCCGGCCTGTCGAAATCCACGGTGGCGGACATCAGCTGTCGGGCGACATTCCTATCCATCGGATGCTCCTGGTGCTGGCATTGCAAGGGCGGTGATCCGCACGGGAAACCGACTTTTAAATATGGAATTATATTTTCGTATATGATAGAATTGGATTCTCGCAGTCAAAGGGCGGTCATGCCGAGCAAACCCCTCGCCACATCCAGCGATAAAGCGAAGGCGCCGGGCAGCGCCGGGAGCAAGCAGGCCTACGGGGCGCCGGCACTCGAAAAGGGGCTCGACGTCCTCGAACTTCTCGCGGGCATGTCGCGCGGCGTGACCCAGAGCGAGATCGCCCAGTTGCTCGGCCGTTCGCTGCAGGAAGTCTACCGCGTTGTGATGGTGCTGGAGCGGCGCGGCTATATCCAGCGCCGGCCCGACGACGACGGGCTGTTCCTGTCCAACAGGCTGCACGACCTGTCCAACCGCTACCCGCCGCTCCGGCGTATGCTGGACATCGCCCTGCCGATCATGACCTCGGCGTCGGTCGATGCCTACCAGGCGATGCATGTCGCGGTGCTCGATCACCTCGATATTCGCGTGGTCGCCCAGGTGGACAGCCCGGCACCGCTCGGCTTCCGCCTGCGCGTCGGCACCCAGAACCCGGCCATCGCCACGGCGTCGGGCCGATTGCTGATCGCCTACCAGCGGCCGGCCATCAAGGACTGGGCCCTGGGCGAGATCGCGCGGACGACGCCGCCCGAGGCGGCGAGGGCGATCGTCCAGCGGATCGAGGCGATCCATCACCACGGCTATGAAATGATTGCCGGCGAAGGGCTGCAGGGCATCACCGATGTCAGCTTCCCGATCCTTGATGTCGAAGGCCATGCCATGGCCGTCCTGACCATGCCCTATCTCTCCTCCGCCAGAGAGAGCGTGAGTTTCGAGAGTGCCTGCCATGCCGCGTTTGCGGCCGCGCGCGCAATCTCCCAGGCCTTCGACGGGACGCTGCCCCAACCCGGCTTTCCGCTCGCGCCGATCGGCGACGCGCGTTAGAGTCGATGCATCGACGCTCATGACGGATTGTCTCCAGCAATGACACGGTGGCTGAACACCTTGTCCAGCCATAGCGGCGCGCCATTTGCATCCGCAATTTCCGCAAAGACATGGCCGAGCGACGCCGTCCAGCGCTTCTGGACCTCGCTGGCTCCAGTCACCGCGGCGGCATGGTCATATCCATGCCGCGTCCGCATACGCGAGACGACGAGATCGCCGCGGCGCCAGATCTGGTAGTCGTAAATCCCGGCGTCATCAAGCAAGTCGAGGATATCAGGCCAGACGGCCCGGTGCGCCCGATCATACTCGTCCCCCATGCCCGGCTTGAGCCGGTAGATGAACAGCACCGCCTCGCCTGGACCCTTGGTGATCATGCGGCCACACCAGCGGGACCATGGCCCTCGTACCCCGTCTGAAGACAGGACCGTCTGCGCGATTTTTCAGCAGGCATCCGGCACCACTCCCCCTGCCCGGCTCGATGTGAGCGCGGCATCGACAAGGGCCATGGTCCGCACGGAATCGTGGACGTCGGTATCGAGCACGGCATCCTCGCCGGCGACATGGCGCTGCAGGTTGGCCATGACGAAACCGAAGGCATCGGGGACGCGCTCGCCCCGCAGCGGAATATCGGTCCACGTGCCGCCCTCGACGATCATTTCGAGCTTCTCCGGCGCGGGATGGATATAGTCAAGCAGATAGCCGACCGTCAGGTGCGCCGCCCCCCTGGTGCCTTCGACGCGGATCGTCGCCTCGACATGCTCCGGGCCGAAACTGTAGGTGTGGTTGAGCGAGAGCGCGCAGCGCAACCGGTCGCCGTAATCGAGAATGATACTGGAGCGCGCATCGGCCTGATCGGGATAGCGGGGATGCCCGACAGCCTTGGCATAGACGCTCCGGGGCTCGCCGACCAGCGAGCGGATCCAGTCGAGATAGTGGATCGAGTGCAGCGGGATCTCCACGGCGTCGAGAGCAGGGATGAAGGACCAGAGCTCCCAGGGCATGTAGACCGCGAGCCGAACCTCGATATCGACGATCTCGCCAAGCAGTCCCCTCCGTGCCGCGTCGCGGATCGCCAGCATCGATGGCGTGAAGCGCAACTGAAAATTCGTGGCGGCGATGATCGAACGGGCGTCGAGTGCGCCAACGATCCGCCGGGCTGTGGCGCCATCGGGTCCCAGCGGCTTCTGGATCAGGGCGACGCTGTCGCGTGGAAGCCGCTCGACCGTCGGCAGGATCGCGGCGGGCGGCAGGGCCAGGTCGAAGACGCCCTCGGTGCCGCAGGCGACCAGCGCCGCCTCCAGCGTCTCGTGCACCACGGGAATATCGAAATCCGCGGCAAGCCTGTGTGCCACCCCGGCGTTGAGATCAAACACTCCCGAGACCGGAAGCCCCATCTTGCGATAGGCCGGCAGGTGCCCGTCGCGCACGATGCCGCCTGCGCCGAGAAGGGTGATCGGTCGAGGATTTGCCGGCGTCGGCCAGGTCTGCTGCAGGCCGAGGAAGAGGCTCTGGGCGTCAGTCGGCACGGCGGCTCCCCTCGCTTCGCCGGACGCATGTTGGCTATCACCAGCGAAATATCATGTTGATATTTGATATTGCAGCTGCTTTACTCTGTCAATCCGAGGACGGGAGGCCAGGCATGATCATCGAAGGCGAGACCCAGCATCCGCACGCGGCAAGCCGCCTCCGGTCGAGCTTTTCCGCCCAGGATGGCGTGCGTATCAGTCTGACGGTCGACGAAACCCTGAAGGAAGGCGCCTATGTCCTCAGCCTCGACGGCGATGCGGTCGTCGTGCGCGGCGGCCCGTTCTCCGGCGTCATCTATGGCGTGGAGGAATTGATCGAGCGGGCCGGCCAGCACCTCGACACGGCATTCCTGCGTGGTGGTCCGGTCAACGGCGAGCCGGGGCTGGCCTACCGGACGTTCTGGACCTGGGACCATTCCACAAACTGGGAACTGTCCCAGATCGGCCAGCAGGAAATCGGCGTCTTCAACCCGTTCCAGAAGCCGCCGAAGGGCTTTCTCGACGACTACAGGCGTCTGGTGGATTTCTGCTCGCAGAACCGGATCGCGGCGATCGTCATCTATGGCTTCCTCCGCGACAGCCATGGCGGCATCGAAGCGGCGCAGGAACTCTGCCGATACGCCAACGCACGCGGCGTGCGCATCATTCCCGGCATTGCGATCGGCGCCTATGGCGGAGTATATTGGGAGGGCGACCACCGCTACAACCTCTCGACATGGCTCAAGCAGAACCCCGAGCACGCCGCAAAGATGGAGAAGGGCGTCGGCTTCCAGCTTGCCGACCTCGCTTTCCCGCTGAACTTCCCCCATTCAGACTATACGGTGAGCGCCTGCCCCAGCGCCCCCGAAGTCATAGACTGGATGGAGGAAGCCGTTTCCTGGCTCGCCGAAACCTTCGAGATCGGCGGGATCAACATCGAGAGTGGCGACTATGGCGTCTGCGGCTGCGAACGCTGCCGCGCGCGGCGCGCCAATGACGACGAGGCGAGGCGACGCGCAGACGACCATGGCGATTCCTGGTCGCATACCGACATGGCGGCAAACTTCCCCCGCCTCTATCGTGCTGCCAAGGTCAGGCGGCCCGATCTCTGGATCTATTGCGAAATGCAGTGGGACAACCTGCTCGAACCCGTTGCCTTCGAGGCCCAGAAGGCACTGCCCAACGGCGCGATCTACCAGCACACGGCAAACCGCTCCTACTGGAAGCGCCTGCGCACCGAACTCGATCCCAGCTTCGTCGAGACGCTGCCGACGCAACCCAACGTTCTGCGCTGCCAGTTCGCCTGCCAGTGGAACGGCGACGAGCGCACCGAGCGCTACGCACTCAATGCCCGCACCTTCGCCGACATGGCCACGCGCGGCAAACAACTCGGCATGGAGGGCCTGACCGTCTGGGGCGAACCGTCCGACTATTTCGCCACGGTGGAAATCAGCTATCTCGCCTTCGCCCGCTTCTCCTGGGACCCTGCGCTGACTTGGGAGGCGTTCATGCAGCGCGATGTCGCCCCCCGGCTCGGGGGACTGGAGGCGGCACAGCATTTCGTCGCACTCGCCGAGGAACTGGACGGCGCCCAGGTGCTACCGGTCGAGCGCCTTGCCGCCATGCAGAAGGCGGCGCTTTCTCACGCCACCGCGCATGAAGGCCGTATTGCCCGCCGCTGGCTGACGCTGACCGACCAGATCGGCCGCCGCCTGCACATGGGCCGATAATGCGGGGCCTGCGCGACGGGGATGGACTCTATGCCGGCCCGATCGTCGACGCCCATCATCATTTCTGGGACCTGTCGCTCGACCGTCATCCCTGGCTGCGCGGCCAGACAGATCCGATGCTGGCACGCGATTGCCTGCCGGCGGATTATCTGCGCGAGACAGAGGGATACGACATCGTCGCCAGCGTGCATGTCGAGGCAAACTGGGACCCCGCCGATCCGCTCGGCGAGATCGCCTGGCTCGACGGCTTGGAGAGACCCGCAGGCATCGCCGCCCGCTATGTCGCCTATGCGGATCTGGCAAGCCCCTCGATCGAGGCCCTGCTCGAGACATTCGCAGCGCATGGCCGGGTCGCCGGCGTCAGGCAGATCCTGAGCTGGCATCCGGATCCGGCGAAATCCTCTATGCCCGATCGCCATCGCATGGCCGATCCTGCTTGGCGTCGCGGGCTGGCCGTCCTCGACCGGCTCGGGCTTACCTTCGACATGCTGATCTCGCCCTGGCAAGTGGACGATGCCCTGAAACTTGCACGCGACTTTCCCGGCATAAGGATCGCGCTCAACCATTGCGGCTCGCCGTTCGATCGCGGCGCCGAGGGCATGGCGCAATGGTCGGCCGGCCTGCGTCGACTGGCCGATGCTCCCAACGTGGTCCTGAAAGTGTCCGATCTCGTCGCCTATGATCCGGACTGGACGGAAGCGAGCCTTCGCCACGTCCTGCGGACCTGCCTCGACGAGTTCGGACCCGGCCGCTGCATGCTGGCCAGCGACCATCCGGTCGTGACCCGCTTCGCCAGCTTCCGGCAGACTTACGAGAGCTTCAGGACCGCCTATGCCGATCTCGGCGATGGAGAACTGCTGGACATGTTCGCGGCAAATGCGGCACGGTTCTACCGCATCCCCGGCATCCCCTTGGAAGAAAGCCCCAACTCATGATCGACTACCAACTGAAGGACCAGGTTGCCGTCGTCACCGGCGGCGCACAGGGCATCGGCCTTGCGATCGCAACCCGACTGGTCGCATCGGGCGCCCATGTCAGCCTGTGGGATGTTGATGCCACCGTCCTGACGGCAGCGGGCGCCAAACTCGGCACGGCTGCTTCGACGATCCAGGTCGACGTCACCGATTGCGAGGCGGTCGCCGCTGCCGCGAGCCAGACGGCGGAGGCGCATGGCCGTATCGATATCCTCGTCCATTCGGCCGGCATCGCCGGCAAGAACGCGCCGCTCGATGAGTACGATCCTGCCGAATGGCGCCGGGTCATCGATATCGACCTCAACGGCGCCTTCTATGTCAACCGTGCCGTCGTGCCCCACATGAAGGCGCGCAACTACGGCCGCATCGTCAACATCGCCTCGATCGCCGGCAAGGAAGGCAATCCCAACGCGTCCGCCTATGCTGCGGCCAAGGGCGGCCTCATCGCCATGACCAAGGCATTGGGCAAGGAACTGGCGCAGTACAATATCGCGGTCAACGCCATCACGCCGGCGACCGCCAAGACCCGCATCCTCGACGAGTTGAAGCCAGAATTCATCGACTACATGCTGAGCCGCATCCCGCGCGGGCGGTTCCTCGAGGTCGACGAAGCCGCCAGCATGGTCGGCTGGCTCGTCAGCCCGGAAAACAGCTTCACCACCGCCTCGGTCTTCGACCTCTCCGGCGGCCGCGCCACCTATTGACGCCAGGCTTCAGGGGCTCTTGGCCAGCGGCCCGAGCAGGACATCGCCGAATAGCGGCTGGTAGCGCTTGCGGATATCTGGCGGCTCCTTGAACGACAGGGCATACTGGCCGATCTGGTGGAAATAGGTGATGCGCGCCCGCACGATGCTCTCGTCGTCGCCATAGCCCATCAGTCGGAACGACCGGACCAGCAGCGCGATCCGCAACTCGTCGATCGCGTTGACCTGCCTGTCGATTTCCTTCGACGTGCGCGCCCAGTCGCGGATCGCGAGGTCCAGCTTGGGGCTGAACGGCTTCTCGTCGACCCAGACATGCACGATATCGCTGAAGAACTGGACGCCGTCGCTGACCTCCAGCTCTGCCATCGCGTGAAACGGCGCGCAGTTGGAGCGGCGCCACTCTTCCAGGAGATCGTTCTGCAGGTCCTTGAGGCTGGCGAAGTGGAAGTAGAAGCTGCCGCGCGTGACCTTCATCTGCCGGGCCAGCCGGTCGATCTTCACTTCGGCGATGCCGCGCTTCTCGAGCACCTTTCGCGCAGCCGCCACCCAGTCCTCGCGCGTCAGGGTACGGCGCGGCCCCTGCGCCAACTCGTCTATCGGTGTGGCTTCACCGGATGACTGCTTCGATTTCGCCAAGGCTCTGTCCGCTTTCAAGGCCGGGGAATGCGACCGGCGACCTGCGCCGATCCATTCCGCGCGCATCCCTCCCTGCCGGTATCAACCAAGGAGAGCAGAATCAAGGGAGGGCACTGATACGCTCCAGCATAAGTTCGAAGAACGGATCGGGCTCGATGCGGCGCAGCACGTTGCAGTTCTTCGGCTGGCCGGTCACGTGCCACCAGTCGACCACCGTCATGCCGATGGTGACGGGCGAAGCGATATCGACCGTCACGTAGCATTGGCGCTGCTCGAAGATCTCGGGCGCGAGCAGGTAGCCGGTCACGCAGGCATCATGGATCGGCCGCGCTTCGGTGGGGAACTTGTGCGAACCGTATTGCCGGAAGAAATCGGCGAGGTTGGCGGCCTCGATGGCGGCGCGGCTGCCGGTCGCCCGCAACCGGCCGAGCCATTCCGGCGTCATCTGCGCGGTATAGGTGCAGTCGATGCCCGCCATCGTCACCGGCACGCCGGATGCGAACACCTTGTGGGCGGCATGGGGATCGACATAGATGTTGAACTCGGCGGCCGGCGTCGCATTGCCCCCCTCGAAGAAGCCGCCGCCCATCAGCACGACTTCGCGAATCCGCGGGATGATGCGTGGCTCCATCGTCATCGCCATGGCGAGGTTCGTCATCGGGCCGAGCGTGCAGACCGTGATCTCGCCCTCCGGCGCTTCCATGATCGTTCGCACCATCCAATTCACGCCGTGCTCGGCCTGCGGCGGCGTCACCGGGTCCGGCAGGTCGGCGCCGTCGAGGCCGGTTTCGCCGTGGACGTATTCCGCGGTCATCAGCGGCCGGACCATCGGGGCCGGGCATCCGGCATGGACGGGAATGTCCGGCCGGCCCGCCAGTTCGACCACTTTGAGCGCATTGACGGTCGTAAGCGCAAGCGGAACGTTGCCGCCGACGGTGGTGATGCCGACGACCTCCAGTTCCAGGGGGGACCCGAGCGCGAACAGGATCGCGAAGGCGTCGTCCTGGCCGGGATCGGTGTCGATGATGATCTTGCGCGGGGTCATTGCTGTGGATATCCCATGATTGACGAAAGCCTATTGCCGATATCATTTCGATGTGTAGAAATACAGTACTGTATCGTATGTTCAAGACAGGAGTTTGGTGATGAGCTCGAACGACCGCGGCGATTTTTCCGAGATCCCGATTCTGGATGTGTCCTCGCTTTACGGGGACGACGAGGCCGCTATCCGGGCCACGGCGGCAACCCTGCGCAGCTATCTCGAGACCATCGGTTTCCTGTATGTCGTCGGCCATCCCATTCCGCGCGCGGATGTCGAGGCGGTGCGCGAAGCGTCCAAGCGCTTCTTCGCGCTGCCCGACGAAGAGAAGCTCAAGCTCAAGATCGACAAGAACTTCCGCGGTTTTCTGCCCTTCGCCGGCTCGACCATCGTGACGTCCTCCGTCGCCACCGTCAGCAAGCCGAACCAGAGCGAATCGATCTTCTTCATGCACGAGGTCGAGGCCGACGATCCCAAGGCGCTCGCCGACCAACCGCTGCAGGGGCCGAACCAGTGGCCTGATGAGGCTAGCCTGCCCGAGTTCCGGGCCACGATCGAGCACTATGTCGAGGAGATGAGCACGCTGGCACGCAAGATGGTTCGCGCCATCGCGCTGTCGCTCGGGCTGCCCTCGGACAGCCTCGACCGCTATTTCGAGGACCCGACGACGTTCCTGCGCCTGCTGCATTATCCGACCCAGCCGCAGGAAGAAGGCCTGTTCGGCTCGGCGCCGCACACCGACTACGGCTTCATCACGCTCCTGGCGCAGGACAATGTCGGCGGCCTCGAGGTCAAGAACAAGGCCGGCGAGTGGGTGGCGGCACCGCCGGTCCCGGATTCCTTCGTGATGAATGTGGGTGACATCCTCGCCCGCTGGTCCAACGACGTCTTCGTTTCGACGCCCCACCGGGTCATCAACCGCACCGGCCGAGAACGCTATTCGCAGCCGTTCTTCTTCGATCCGTCGATGGACGAGATGATCGAGGCGCTTGCCGTCTGCGTTCCGGCCGGCACAAGCCCGAAATACCCGCCGGTTCTCTATGGCGACTATCTGATGGAACGCATCGACAAGAACTATCACTATCGCAAGAAGCAGGCCGCGGAAGCCGCGGCCGCAAAGGGCTGAGCCCGGCGCCGAAGGAAGCATTGTTTGGGACCGCACGTCGAACCGGTCATATCCGTCGAGAAGCCCCCCGCGACCGCCGATGTGGTGATCGTGGGCGGCGGCGTCATCGGCCTCAGCACGGCGCTCTTTCTGGCGCGGCGCGGCCTGTCCGTCGTCGTGTGCGAGAAGGGTCGGTTCGTCGGCGAACAGTCGAGCCGCAACTGGGGCTGGGTGCGGCGGATGGGTCGCGACCCGCGCGAACTGCCGCTGATCGTCGAGGCGATGCGTCTCTGGGAAGACATGGGCGATCTCACCGGCGCCGATGTCGGGTTCCGGCGGACCGGCATCCTCTATCTCTGCGACAGCGAAGCCGACATAGACCATCACGAGGGCTGGCTGAACCGCGCCGGCGACTATGCCCTGGACAGCCGCATCGTGCGCGGCGCGGAGCTCGCCGCGCTGCTGCCCGGTGCCGCGCGCCAGTGGCATGCTGCGCTCTACACCGCGAGCGACGGTCGCGCCGAACCACAGAAGGCCGCGACCGCCATCGGACGGGCCGCAGCCGCGGCCGGCGCGGTCCTGGTTGACAATTGCGCGGTCCGCACGGTGGAGACCACCAACGGCCGGATCTCCGGCGTCGTCACCGAGCATGGCCGGATCGACTGTCCTGACGTCGTCATCGCCGGCGGCGTATGGTCGACGAAGCTCCTCCGCACGATGGGCCTCAGGTTGCCGCAGCTTGGCGTACGCGCTTCCGTGCTCCGCACCGCGCCGGTCTCGGGGGGCCCAGACGGTGCTGCGTGGTGCCGGGAATTTGCCTATCGCCAGCGGCTCGATGGCGGCTACACCATCGCCGACGGCAGCCAGAACCGGCATGACATCGGCGCCGACAGCTTCCGATACTTTATCGATTTCGTACCGATGATGCGCCAGGAATGGGGCAGTTTCAGCCTCGGCCTGCCGCGCGGACAGGCCGATCCCGGCACCGGCGCCACGGCTTTCGAGCGGACGCGGACACTGGACCCGGCGCCGTTGGAAGAGCGGCTGTCCGAGACCTATGCCGCCCTGCAGCAGGCATTCCCGATCTTCCGGGATGTACCGGTGGAGCAGCGCTGGGCTGGCATGATCGATGCGACCCCCGACGCGATCCCGGTCATTTCGACGGTCGGCTCACTGCCGGGCCTGGTGATCGCCACGGGCTTTTCCGGGCATGGTTTCGGCATCGGACCTGGCGCGGGGCGGCTGGCGGCCGATCTCGTGACCGGCGATATGCCGATCGTCGACGCGGCGGCGTTTCGCTACGAGAGGTTCATTGATGGCACCAGGCCGCGACCGACGACAGGCGTTTGACGACGCTGTCTGTCTTGAAAAATTTCCGTCCCGGTGAGGGCCGGAATACGCCATGGGGTCACGGCAACGGCCGGCCCACGGCGTCAGGGAATAAGAACAACAGATGAGAGGAACGACTGACATGAACACATATCTGCGAATGGCCGGCCTTGGGCTCGGCGCAATTCTCTCGATCTATGCCGGCTCGGCGCTGTCGGCGGAGATCAAGCCTTCGCCGGAGGTGGAGAGCAGCGGCAAGCTCTCCGTCGCCAACACGCTCGACTACGCCCCGTTCGAATATATCGATGCCGAGGGCAAGCAGGCAGGCATCATCGTCGAACTCGCGGGCGAGGTCGCCAAGCTGGTCGGGGCCGAACTGGACATCCAGCGCACGCCCTTCCCCTCGATGATCCCCGGCCTCGCCGCCGGCCGCTTCAAGATCGCCTGGGAAACCTTCTCGGCCAATCCCGATCGGCTCAAGCAGGTCGACTTCGTGATGTTCATCAAGGCCGGCATCGCGGCATCGACCTCTCCGGAGAAGAAGGACAGCTTTACCGGCGATCTGCCGATGTGCGGCAAGCGCGTCGGCGTGTCCGCCGGCAGCGCATCCGATTTCCTTGTCGATACGCTGAGCAAGGAATGCACCGACAAGGGCCATGCGGCGATCGAGAAGTCGGTCTTCAACTCCTCGACGGATATCGTCCAGGCCGTGCTGTCGGACCGCGTCGATGCCCGCATGGACGATGCCACCGCGTCGAGCTATTTCGAGGTGACAAGCAAGGGCCAACTCGTGGTGCTTCCGACGCTCTATGACGTGGCACCCCTTGGACTGGCGATCGCCAAGGATGACCCCGCGACTGCCGACATGATGGTGGCGGCGCTTGCCGAACTGTTCAAGAACGGCAAATACCAGGAAATCCTCGCAAAATACGGCATGGCCGCCTATGCGATCAAGGAGCCGTATTTCGTCAACAGCATGGACTCGCTCCGCGCGGAGTGATCGCCTGCTTGCTGCCGCCAGGCAAAGACCGAGCGCGCTTCCGGCGATGCTCGCCTGAATGATGCGGAGCGCCGTTGCATCGCCCGATGCGACGGCGCTCCATCGACGTCGGGTCGGCCGCCAAGCCGGCTGCGACACCGCCAAAGGATATCGACATGAGCGTGACAGACCCTCCCCAATCCACCGCCGATGCGGCGATCGCCGACCAGGTCGCGCGCCTGAAGGTCGTTCCCCAGCGGCAGTACGGGATTTGGATCGGCACGGTGCTCGCGCTCGTGCTGGCCGGCTTCATTGTCCGCGCCCTGGCCGTCAACCCTGCCTTCGATTGGGACACCGTGTTCCGCTACATCTTCCACCCGCCGATCCTGCGCGGCCTCGGCACGACGCTGCTGCTGACGGTGCTGATCATGGCCGTCGCCATCGTCGTCGGCACGGTGATTGCCATCATGCGGGTGTCGCCCAGCCCGATCCTGCGCGCATTCGCCGGGGTCTATGTCTGGTTCTTCCGCGGCGTGCCGGCCCTCATCCAGCTGATCTTCTGGTTCAACCTGTCGCTGCTCGTGCGCGAGTTCTCGCTGACGCTGCCCTTGGTCGGCACGATCTTCTCCGTGCGCACCAACGACCTCATGACGCCGTTTCTCTCGGCGGTAGTCGCGCTGTCGCTCTGCGAGGCCGGCTACATGGCCGAAATCATCCGTGCCGGCATCAAGTCCGTGCCGTCGGGCCAGGCCGAAGCCGCGAGCGCGCTCGGCATGCCCTACCGGATGATCCTCAAGCGCATCACCCTGCCGCAGGCCATGCGCTTCGTCGTGCCGCCGACCGGCAACGAGGCGATCAACCTGCTCAAGATGACGTCGCTCGTCACATTCATCGCCGTCGACGACCTGTTCTACTCCGCGCAGAGCATCTACGCCCGCACCTTCGAAACCATCCCGCTCCTGATCGTCGTGGCCTTCTGGTACCTGGCCGTCGTCAGCATCATGTCGGTGGGACAGCATTTCCTCGAGCGGCATTTCGGGCGCAGCGACAAGCGCGAGGAGTCGATGCTGTCAGGGATCATGCGCAGCGTTGCCGGATGGCGCAGGAGGCAGAACAATGTCTGAGGCAAGAAGCGCCAACCGCGCCCGTTTCCACATTCCCGCCGATTCCATGGTCTTCGCCCGCGGGGTGCGCAAGTCCTATGGCAGCCTCGAAGTCCTCAAGGGTGTCGATATCGACGTCACCACCGGTTCGGTGACCTGCATCATCGGCCCGTCCGGTTCCGGGAAAAGCACCTTCCTGCGCTGCATAAACCATCTCGAGAAACTGAGCGGCGGATTGCTGCTCGTGGACGGCGAATTCGTCGGCTACGACCTTGTCGGCGACAGGCTCCACGAAGTCAGGGACAACCTGCTCTGCGAACGGCGCGCCGAGATCGGCATGCTGTTCCAGTCGTTCAACCTCTTCTCGCATCTGACGGTCATGGAGAACATGATCGAGGCCCCGACGCAGGTCCGCCGCATTCCCGCCGAGCAGGCCCGGCAGGAGGCCAGCGTGCTGCTCGCCCGCGTCGGACTGTCGGACAAGCACGATCGCTACCCGCGCGAACTCTCGGGCGGACAGCAGCAACGCGTCGCCATCGCCCGCGCCATGGCCATGAAGCCAAAGGTCCTGCTGTTCGACGAGCCGACATCCGCGCTCGATCCGGAACTGGTGGGCGAGGTGCTCAGCGTGATGCGCGATCTTGCGCAGAGCGGCATGACCATGGTCGTCGTCACCCACGAAATCGGTTTTGCCCGCGAGATCGGCGACCAGCTCATCTTCATGGACGAAGGCGTCATCGTCGAGCGCGGCGAGCCGAAGGCGATGATCGCCGATCCCAGGTCGCCCCGAACGCGCGAGTTCCTGTCGCGGGTTCTTTAAGGCCGTCGGTGGCGGGACGCGCCGGTGATCGACCTTGGCTATCGAGGGTCGATCGTCCATATGCAGGGCAGCATTTGGAAACGGAACGAGTCGGGCCATGCGCATACTACACACGGCGGACCTGCACCTGGGCCGACAGTTCAACGGCATCGGCCTGGAGGAGGACCAGCAGGTCGTCCTCGACCAGATCTTCGACGCGGTCTCGGAACGGCGCGCGGATGTCCTGATCATCGCCGGCGATGTCTTCGATCGCGCAGCGCCCCCCTCTTCCGCCATCCGCCAGTTCAATCGCTTCATGAAGCGCATCGCCGTCGAGACAGAGGCGGCCGTGGTGGTGATTGCCGGCAACCACGATTCCGGCGACCGGATCGACGCGATGGCCGTCCTGACCGACCAGGGGCGCGCCCTGATCCGTGGCGTGGTCGCCGCCGACGAGCCCGTCCTCGTCCTGACCGACGCGCATGGCCCGGTGGCCTTTTCCGCCCTTCCCTTCTCCTACGAATACGCGGCGCGCGAGTGCTTTGTTGACGAGGAGATCGCCACGCCGGAACATGTCATACGCGCTCAGGCGGCTGCGGCCCGGCGCAGCCTGCCGGCCGGGGCCCGGTGGGTCGTCGTCTCCCACGCCTTTGTTGCCGGCGCCCGGACCAGTGACGCGGAGCGCCCGCTCGCACGGGTCGGCGGCATCGAGACCGTGTCCCCCGAGGTCTTCGCCGGCGCCCATTACGTCGCACTCGGGCATCTGCACCGGCCGCAGGTCGTGGGTGCCGAACATGTCCGCTACTCCGGATCGCCGCTGGCCTTCGGCTTCGACGAGGCCGACCATGGGAAATCGATGAACCTCGTCGAGATGGATGGCGCGGGCGGCATCCGGGTTGAGACCATCCCGTTCAAGCCGCTGCGCGGCGTGCGGGTTCTTCGTGGCAGGCATGGCGAACTGCTGCTGAGCGAGCCGTCCACGGATTTCGTCAAGGCGATCCTGACGGACGACAGTCCGCTCATCGAACCGATGAAGCGGCTCCGGGAGGTGTTCCCGAACGCCTGCCACCTGAGCTACGCACGCGACGAGCGGGCGCCGGAAGCCAAGATGGCGACGCCGGCGACGGCGCGAGCCGTGGTGCCGGTCGATGTCATCGACGTGTTTCTGAAGCAGGTCGGCGGCGAGCGGATGACGGATGCCGAGCGACTACTGGTGACGTCGGCGCTGCACGAAATGCAGGTCGCGGAGGATGCGGCATGAAACCCGTCAGGCTCACGCTCCAGGCCTTCGGCCCGTTCGCCGGCACGGAAGTCATCGATTTCCGCGATGCGGTCCAGACGGGGCTGTTCGGGATCTACGGCAAGACCGGCGCCGGAAAGTCCAGCATCTTCAGCGGCATGACCTTCGCCTTGTTCGGAAGGCCCGCCAAGGACGAACAGGATCCGGTCTCGCTGCGCTCGGACCACGCCGGCGCCGACCTGATGACCGAGGTAGAATTTCTCTTCGACATCGGCGAGCGGCGCTATCTCGTCCGCCGCCGGCCGGAACAGGTCCGGCTCAAGCAGCGCGGCTCCGGCGAGACGCGCAACGTCCACGAGGCATGGCTGTTTGACGCCACCGGGCTATCCCTCGACGAAATCTCCGGCGGCAACCCCGGCAAGGCCGTGGCCGAAAGGCGCACGGGCGCGGTCGACGCCGCCGTGCGGGACTTGCTCGGCTATGGTGTCGACCAGTTCCGGCAGATCGTATTGCTGCCACAGGGGCGTTTCGAGGCCTTCCTGGCGGCCAACACGAAAGAGCGGCTGACGATCCTGCGGAGCCTGTTCGACGTTTCGCTCTACCGCCGCCTGACCGCGAAAATGAAGGCCGACGCCGAAGACGTCGAGCGCGAGGTTCGTGCCGAGCGCGACGTCTGCGTCCGCCAGCTTGGCAAGGAAGGGTTCGAAAGCAACGAGGCGCTGGTCGCGGGGATCGAAGACGCCGAGGCATTGTTCGCCGAGACCAGCCAGGGGGAAGTGCTCGCCGCTCAGTCGCTTGGCCTTGCGCGTACCGAACTGGACCTCGTCCGCGAGACCGACAAGCTGTTTGCCGCGTCCGAAGCCGCGCAAGCCGAAGTCGGCAGGCTGATCGCTCTCGGTCCCGAGATCGACGCGCTTGGACGGCGGGTGGCGGACGCCGATCGTGCCCGCAGCCTTCTCGACGTCGAAGGCATACTCCGGACCGCGAAAGGCGACCTCGACCAGGCCGGCAACGAGAAGGCCAGCAGGGAGGCGGCCGCCGGCAAGGCCGCGGAGGAAGAACAGAAGGCAACCGATGTTCTGGCGGGTGAGAACCAGCGCGCCGACGAGATCGATGGCCTGCGCCAGGACCTCGAGGCTCTGGGGCGGCATCGCGAAACGATTGCGCATTCCGCGGCCGCCGCCGAAGCGGCAGAGGCACGCGCAAGCGCGTATCAAGACGCCGAAAAGGCCGCCTCCGAAGCCCGGAATCTTGTGGACAGCGCCACGTCCGATATCCAGTCGATGACCGCCCGCCTCCAGCAGGCCCGCACCAACGAGCAACAGCGGCAGATGCTGACGGCACGGGCTGCGACACTGACCGCAGCCCTCAAGGTGGCCGCCGCCCACGAAGAGCTCGCGCGCCAGACCCTTGACGCGGAGCGGGTCGCTGAGCGCGAGCGACGCAGTCACGAACAGACCGTCGAAGCCCTTGAAAAGGCGCAGGCGGCGCTTGCCGAAGCGGAGCGCCAATTGTCCGAGGCGCAGGCAATGCATCTCGCGCACCGGCTCGAGGACGGCGAGCCCTGCCCTGTCTGTGGCGCCCGCGAACACCCCGAGCCGGCAACGGGCCGCGTCGAAAATGCGGGCCTTGACGCGGCATTTCGAGAGGCCAGGCGTCGCTGCGACGAGGCACTCGAAGCCGAGCGCCACACGGACAGGAAACGCGCATCGGCGCTCGATATCCTTGCCGAGCGGCAAGGCCGGTTCGAAGCGCTGGAAATCCCGGAATGGCCGGCCCACTTGCTGCAAGACCAGATCACCGATTGCGGCAAGGCAAGCGATGCGCTGGGGCCAGTGGTGGACGTGCCCGCGCTCGAGGCCCGGCTTGAGGCTCAACAGTCACAGCTCCGGGCTCGCCAGCAAGCTCAGGCAGAGCTCCAGGACCGGGCGGCCAAGACTCGGACCGATCTGGCCGTGGCGCAATCCCGCCTGGCGCAGATGCTGGAGAGCGTTCCCGAGCCATTGCGAAGCGCCGCCGCGCTGGATGCCGCTGCCGGCGAACGGCGGCGCAGGATGGATCAGCGCATCGCGGCCCTCGAGGCTGCCAGACAGGCTGCGACGCACGCGCGGGAGGCCGCGATCGCCGCGGCGCGTGACCTCCAGGCCGCGAAGGAAAAACTCGTCGACCGCCAGCAGAGGCTGGACAGGGCCGCCGAGGTCTTTGCCAATCGCCTCGCGTCGGCTGGCCTTACGGACGCGGCCTTTCAGGCGCTCAAGCCGATGTTCGCGCATCTGGAGGAGGATCGGCGCCGTGTCGAGCAGCATCGGCAGCAGGTGACGACAGCACGACAGGCGGCGGCGAGTGCCGGCGCCAGGATCGCCGGGCTGGCCCGCCCGGACCTGACCTCGCTCGAGGCGCAGGTGAGCGTGGCTGCGGCCACGCATCAGGCTGCCATAGAAACACGCGCCAATGCCGGCGGTCACAGGGACCATCTTTGCCGCCTGAGGGACCAGATCGCGGACGCCATGGCGCGGCTCGACGCGCTGGAAGCCGGGTCCGGACCGCTCCGTCACATGGCCGCATTGTTCGACGGCCGGAACAGCCAGAACCTTGATCTGGAGACATTCGCGATCGGCGCGATGTTCGACCAGGTGCTGGATGCGGCCAACATGCGCCTGGGGCCGATGACCGTCCAGCGCTACCAGCTCGAGCGCGAAATCGAGGAGAGTGGCCGCGGCCGCCGCGGCCTGGGGATTCGCGTGAGCGACATCTACACCGGCAAGTCCCGGCCGACTTCGACACTCTCGGGCGGCGAGAGCTTCATTGCCGCGCTCGCCCTGGCGCTTGGGCTGGCAGATGTCGTCGAAAGCGCAAGCGGCAAGGTCCAGCTCGACACGATCTTCATCGACGAAGGGTTCGGCAGCCTCGATGCCGAGAGCGGCACCGGCACGCTCGACCAGGTGCTGGACGCGCTCAACACGCTGGTGAGCCATCGCCGCGCCGTCGGCGTGATTTCCCATGTCCGCGAAGTGCAGGATGCCATTCCGAACGGTTTTTTATGTCGACAAGAGCCTGTCCGGCAGCACGATCCATGCCCGGAGTTCTTTCTGAAACATGCCGCGGCGGCGGGCAGGCTCATGCCCGGTCAGTTCTTGACCACGGCGCAGGCCACGCCCGACGTGCGGATGACATTGCAGAGCGCATCGGCATCCTTCTTGGAGTTCCGACCGATCCTGGCCTGGTATTTCGGCCGCATGCCCGGCTTGACACGCTTCTGGCGGATCATCACCACGCGCTCCTGACGTAGCTTTGCCGGCAGGCGGGCCATGGAGTCCGACATCAGCCTGCGGGTGACGTTCGGATCGAAATTCGCGGCAAGCTGGACGCCCCAGGGCGCCCAGTCCGGTGAATGGACGGCGACGGGATCACGCAATGTCCGGCGTGTCGCAAGGCGCATGCAGGCGTTGAGAAACGGTTTGGCCGGATCGAGCGGCGGCGCCGCGATTGCCGGGGCCTCGTCCCGCCACGTTTCGACGGGATGGCCCGTGATCGCATAGACGTAGTTGCGGGTCTCCAGCGGCAGACTTCCATTGCGGAGGAACGTGCCGAGGCCGCCCTCGCCAGCATTGTAGGCGGCCGCGGCAAGCCCGAGATTGCCGAACCGGTCGCGCAAGTCGCTCAGGTAGAGAGACGATGCGGCGAGCGCCTGCACCACGTCGAAACTGTCCTCGAGACCGCGCAGCTTGGCCGTGCCCGGCATGAACTGGGCAATGCCCTCCGCGCCCTTGGGGCTGATCGCATCGGCGCGAAACAGGCTCTCGCGCCAGATCAACCGGGCGAAATAGGCGGGCGGCAGGCTGTTTTCGGCGGCAAAAAGCTGGATCGCACGGCAGACGTCGCGGGCATAGGAATGTTTGCGGATGCAGACCCGGGGCGCGCCGGGACGCGCGGGCCGTTCGAAGAGGCAGAGCTTGTTGGCACTGCGGCTCTGGCCGTTCGCCTCTCCAGGGCCGGTAACGCCGTTGGTCGCGAGCAGTACGCACAACGCGATCGACACTGCATGGCTTCTCAACAAATGTCCTCCTGCATCCGCCCACACTATCACCAGTTATGCAGAAAGGCAGCGTGCCGGAAGGACTATTCCAACGACACTTGTCGGCAGGAAAGAAGTGACGATCTCGCGATCGGCGCGGGAGGAGATTTCGGTAGGGTCAGCTGCGGTGGCAACAGGCCGGGCCTAACGCGTCGCCGGAAGCGACGTGCAGCTTTCTGTTCAGGGCGCTGTCTCGGCCGGCCTGGGACGGAGCGGGCCGCAGCTTTCGCCCACAACGAGCGAGGGCTGGAACACGACGTTGCGCGCATCCATACCGACGCCCCTGTTGATGCGGTCGACAAGCAGCCGCAGGGCCTCGTTGGTCATGTCGATGACGGGATGCTCGGTGCGGGTCAGGCGCGGCCGAAGTCCGCCGATACCCGGTATCGTGTCGGTCGAGGCGATCGATATGTCGTCGGGGCACTTGAGACCGAGGTCAGCCAGCGCCCGCATGACGCCCAGCGCCATGACGCCATTGGCGACGTAGAGCGCGGTGGGAGGATCGGCCTGGGTCAGAAGCTCGCGGGCAACAGAATAGGCCGTGTCCTCACGGAACTCGCCCGGGCGGACATGGTTCGGCGCTGGCTCGAGCCCACGCGCCCGCATCGCCTCCAGCATGCCGTCGAGCCGCCCGCGGCCGGTCGTGAGATGCAGCGGCCCGGTGATGGTGCCGATGCGGGTATGGCCGAGATCCATGAGGTAGTTGGTGACCTGCCGGGCCGCCGAGACATTGTCGATGGTGATGGTGTCGGTCTTCTGGCCTTCCACCGTGCGACCGAACAGGACCGTCGGGATCGGCTCGCCCTCGGGATCCCGCGGCGGCTGCGCCGCCGCCACGTCGACAGGCACCAGAATGATGCCGTCGCAGGACAGCATCTTGATCCGGGCGAGAATGCGCCGCTCGTTCTCCGGCTTCTCGTCGCTGTTGAACAGAACCAGCGAATAGCCCCAGGCGGCGACTGCGGCCTCCGCTGCCCAGACCAGCCGGGCGAAGAACGGATTGGCGAGATCGGCGACAACAAGCGCGAGCAACTGGCTGCGGCCGCGCTTGAGGTTCCGGGCGGCGAGCGACGGGGTGTAGTTCAATTCACTGATCGCCGCCAGCACGCGGGCGCGCAGTTCCGGGCTGACATAGGCGGAATCATTGACGACGGCCGACACGGTCGCTGTCGAAACCTGCGCGCGGTTCGCCACATCCCGGATCGTTGCCATCCACCACCTAGCTAATCGTTTCGCTGCAAGAAATGCGACAGAAAGCAGCATTTGTCTAGGCATTATGCAAAATTCTCTTGCGCATCCACCGAAAATCGAGAATGCTAGCAAAACGGTTAGCTGGCGTTCGCTGAACAAAACCCCAGCTTGTTCGGAGGGAGGAATTGTCATGAAGCTTGTTTCACTGGGCCTGCTCGTCGCAGCCATCACTGCAACCACATTGCCGTCTTACGCCGAGGAGAAACCACTGCTCGGTCTCGTCTCGATCGCCGCGACCGAAGCGAACAACGTTCGCTACATCAACGGCGCCAAGAAGGCCGCCGAAGAGCTCGGCTGGGAGGTCTCGGTCGTCGACGCCGCCGGCAGCGCCGACCAGGCCAATGCCGCAATCCAGAATTTCGCGCAGCGCAACGCCCATGCCATCATCGACCTCGTCTTCCCGGCCTCCTCGATCGGCGCCGGCCTCGACGCCGCCAAGCAGGCGAATATTCCCGTCGTGACCTGGGGCGGCGGCCTCGGGCTGACAGTTGCCGCGACCAATGGTTCGGGTGCACCAATCGCCGAACCGGTCATCGCCAAGATGATCGAGGATCTCGGCGGCAAGGGCGACATCCTCGCGCTGACCTACCGCACCGGCGAAGTCTGCCGCAATCGCGAGACACTGATGGACGAGATGCTGGCGAAGTATCCCGACATCAAGGTGACGAAAAACGAAGTGCGCATCCCCGGCTATTTCGAGGACGGCGCCCAATATGCAAACGCGTGGCTGGCATCCCATCCTCCCGGGGACGGCAAGCTCGCGATCTGGGGCTGCTGGGACGATCCGGCCATCGGCGCGATCGGTTCCCTGCGGTCCCAGGGCCGCACCGACGTCATGGTCTACGGCGTCAACGGCAATGCCCAGGCGATCGAGAACATCAAGAACGGCCACATGACCGCGACCGCCTGGGAAGACAGCTTCACCGAAGGCTACGAAATGGTTAAGCTCCTGGTCGAGATCAAGCAGGCCGGCGCGGACTGGCAGCCCAAGGCCGCCGAAGTGCCTGCCGTGCTGATCACGAAGGACTCGGTCGAAGGCTTCCTCAAGGAGCATCCGGAAGCCCTGCAGTAACCGGACGATACAGGACAGACCATGCTTGCCTCCAATCCGGAACCGGAGGCGTCGACGACGCCTCCCTTCCTCGTCGCCCGCGGCATCCAGAAAGCCTATGGCGGCGTCCAGGCGCTCAAAGGCGTCTCGCTCACCCTGGAGGCAGGCGAAGTCCATGGCCTTGTCGGCGCCAATGGCGCCGGCAAGTCGACATTGATCCGCATACTCGCCGGCCTGGCTCACGCGGATGGCGGTGAAGTCTCGGTGGATGGCAGTGCCGTCACGATCACCAACCCGGCCCAGGCGGCTGACCTCGGCATGAATTTCATCCACCAGGAACTCGCCTTCGTGCCGGGCATGACCGTGCTCGAGAACATCATGCTGGGCCTTCCCAAGAAGTCGCGCTTCGGCATGGTCGACTGGAAGGCGATCGCCCGCGATGTCGAGCCCGTCGCCCGCCGCGTCGGCATTTCGGCGCCGCTGAGTGCAGAGGTGAAGGATCTTTCCACCGCAGAGAACTGGCTGATCAACATCTGCCGTGCGCTGATCCGCAAGGCGCGCCTGATCGTCATGGACGAACCGACGGCCTCGCTGTCCGCCGCCGAAAGCGAGAAGCTGTTCCGCATCATAGAGGACCTGCGCGATTCCGGCGTGGCCATCCTCTATGTCTCGCACCGGCTCGACGAGATTCTGCGGCTCTGCCATCGCGTCACGGTTTTTTCGCGACGGCAGTTCGGTCGACGTCATCGACAAGCACGAACTGACCCGCCCGCGCCTGGTCCATGCCATCGTGGGCGGCGCGGTGGAGCAACTGAGCCACGGCAAGGACTATGTCAGCGACGAGGCGGTCCTCTCCGTCAGCGGCCTGACGCGGTTGCCGAAGGTGGACAATGTTTCGCTCGACTTGCATCGCGGCGAAGTGCTCGGCATCGGCGGGCTCGTCGGCGCCGGCCGAAGCGAACTGGTGCGCATGATCTATGGCGCCGATCGGCCCGATGCAGGCACGATGGTGTTCGACGGCAAGGCATTCGCGCCGAAAACGCCCGCACAGGCGGTCAAGGCCGGCATGGGTCTGGTGCCGGAGGAGCGCCGCGCCGAGGGCCTGCTGCTGACCAAAAGCGTCGCCTTCAACCTGCAGCTCTCCAACCTGCTCAACATCGTCAGGAGCCCTGCCCTGCCGCTGATCGACTATCGCAAGCGGGAAAGCCTCTCGGCGCAGATCGTCCGCGATCTCGCCGTCAAGACGCCGTCGATCGACACGCCGGTCGGCCTGCTCTCGGGCGGCAACCAGCAGAAGGTCGTCATCGGCCGCTGGCTGCTCCGGGCGCCGAAAATCCTCATCCTCGATGAGCCCACCCGCGGCGTCGACATCGGCGCCCGCGCCGATATCCACCGGCTGATCCGCGATCTCGCCGCGCGGGGCATGGCGGTGCTCGTGGTGTCCTCCGAGCCGGACGAGCTGCCCGATCTCTGCGACCGGGTGCTGGTGATGGCGGAAGGACGGATCGTCCGCGAACTCACGGGGGCCGATATCACCCGCAATGCCATCGTCGAGGCAAGCTATGCCTCCGATAGGGAAAGGACTTGAGATGACCGATTTCGCCACCGCCCGCAGGCTTTCCCCCGGAGCGAAGGCCGCCCTCGGCACCTTCGCCCGCTATGCCACGATCATCGGCCTGCTGGCCATGATCGTGGCCTTTTCGATCCTGTCGCCGCGCGCCTTCCCCACGGTCTACAATTTCACAAACGTGTTGAACCAGGCCTCGCTCGCCATGATCATCGCCGGCGGGCTGACGCTGGCCGTGATCGTCGGCGAACTCGACCTGTCGATCGGCTTTGCCGCCTCGCTGCACGGGGTGCTGGTCACCGGCCTCATCGTCTCCAACCAGCTGCCGATTCCGGTGGCGATCCTGATCGTGGTCGCGCTCGGCGGCGTGATCGGTCTCGTCAACGGCCTGATCGTCACCAAGGTGAAGGTCAATTCCGTCATCGCCACGCTTGGTGTCGGCACGATCCTCACCGGCCTCTCCTTCGCCTATTCCGCCGGCGTGCCGATCACGTCGGGCGTGCCCGAAGCCTTCCTGCAGGTCTCGCTCGGTCGCTGGCTGTTCGGAATCCCCAACAATATCATCATCATGGTCCTCGTGCTCGGCGGCCTCTGGCTTCTCGTCGAGCGCACCGCGCTCGGACAGGAAATCCAGGCTGTCGGCGGCAATCCGGCCGCAGCAAGGCTCGCCGGCATCAATGTCGACCGCATCAAGATCCTCGGCTTCGTCGTGTCCGGCATGTGCGCGGCGCTGACAGGCATCCTGCTCGCCTCCCGGCTCGGCTCAGGCACGACAAGCGCCGCCGACCCCTATCTGCTTACGGCCTTCGCCGCCGTCTTCCTCGGCTCGGCGACGCTGCGCGACGGTGAGTTCCATGTGTTCGGCACCTTCATCGGCGCCCTGATCATCGCCTTCGGCTTCAACGGCCTGAACATTTTCGGTGCCCCCACCTACTCGCAATATATCTTCCAGGGCGCCATCCTCATCATCGCCGTCGGCCTATCGAGCCTCGGCCGCATCCTCTCGCAGCGATAGGAACGGATCATGTCTGATCATTGGGACGTCCATGTCATCGAGTTCGCCCGGTCCAAGGACCAGCCTCTGATCGACCTCGTCAACGGCGCGCCGGTCACCAAGGTGCTCGACCTGCCCTTCGGCTTCGTGCTGGCGCAGAACGGCGAACGCAACGTGCTGGTTGATACCGGCTTCCTCAACGAGGGCAGCGGCGCGGAATTCTCGAAGAAGTTCGGCATCCCCTACTGGATCTCGCCGGTGCGCATGCTGGAAGAGATGGGCGTCAATGCCGACGACGTCACTGACATCGTCCTCAGCCATGCCCATTTCGACCACATGGGCTCGATCTCGGCCTTCAGGAATGCCCGCATCTTCATCCAGAAGAAGGAATGGCTCTCCTGGAACGAGGCGATGGCGCTGCCGCCACAATACGGCTTCCTCACCGCGATCATCAATCCCGACGACATGCGCTCGGCCTTCGACGCGGCAGTGGAGCATCGCCTCGTGCTGGTGGATGGCGACAGGGACAATGTCGTGCCCGGCATCCATGTCCGGCTCGGCGAGGGCCATACGCTGGGCCAGCAGTTCGTGCTGATCGAGACCGCCCGCGGCCGGCTGGTCGCCGCCGGCGACTGCATCTACTCGAAGCTCAATCTCACGGGGCACAACCATGACGGCGTCTATGCGCCGCTCAACAATGGCGTCGGCAGCATCTGGAAGCAGCTCGAGACGATGGACCGAATCAGCGGCGAGATCGCCGGCGACTTCTCGCGGCTGATCATGATGCATGACAACGACCGCTGGGCGCACCTGCCTGTCGTCAAGGAGATCGAGGGCTTCAGGATCGTCAAGGCGTCGTAGGCGCCGGCCCTCCTGAGCCGGGCCTCCCTGACCTAGCCGAGTATGGTCTCAAGCCGCAGGGCAAGGTGCAGCTCGAGCGCCTTCACCGGATCGTCCCAGCCGCCGAGCGCATCGCGGAGCGCATCGAGCCGCTGCCGGATGGTGTTGACATGCACCCCCAGCGCGTCAGCGGTACGGCTCAGATTGTGCTGGCGATCGAAATAGCACAGCAACGTCTGCTTGAGCGTCGCCTGCTGCTTTGGAAAGGCCCGGTCGATCGGCCCCAGCAGGTCCTGGAGATAGCCCGCAATGCGGCGCGCATCGCCGGCCTCGAAAAGCCTCGCAAAGACATTCACCTCCGACTGGCTGACGAAGCGATCGAGTTGTTTCATGTTTCTCAGCACCGCCAGCGCCCGGTTCATCCGGCCGAGATGGGCCGGCGCGTCCGCGAGGTCGGGGAACGGTTCGGAGACGATGCCGCCGGTCTCCCAGCCGTCCCTCGCCTTCTGGAGGTTGTGCAGGAAATCGCGGATCGCCGGCTCGGGTCCGATGGCGAGATAGCTGTCCTCGAAGAGGTCGACGAGCAGGTTGGCCCGCGCGGCACACTCTCGAACACGTGTTGTCTGCGAGGGCCGGTCGAGGCCGGACATCACGACGAGCGCCAGAACGACCGGAGTGTCCGCCGCCAGACTCAGCCTGTCACGGATCGCCGAGACGGTGGCGGCATCCGGCGGCGTGACCAGCACCAGGTGACGCAGGAGCGTGGAGGATGCGATCAGCTTTTCGGTTTCGCGACGCTCGTTCCAGAGCTTGGCGATGGCGAGCGCCACGGCGCTGCGCTCGAGATTGCGGATCTCGATCGCGTCGAGTTCGCCGCGGTGGCTGATGACGAGGCTGTCGCCGCGGCCGGTGCCGGCGTGAAGCGCGATCATCCGGCACTGCTCGCCGCCACGGTTGGCAAGCGCCACCGACCGCCCGGTGTTGCGTGACTGGACATTGGCCGCAATCATCGGCGCGCGGTCGAAACGGCCGTCCTTGATCTCGCCGGCCAGTTCGCCGCGGTAGGCGCTGGAAATATACTCCTCGCGCACGGTGAGTTCGTCGTCCATCAGGAACACCGCGCCATCGATCTGGATCGCCATCCGCCGGAGAAAGAGGCCGATGTCGGCGCCGGTCGCCAGCAGCGAGGTCATTTCGTCATGCGCCTCGGCCGAGGCCTCGACGCGCTGGATATGGTCTATCAGGGCGCTGCGGTTGCGCTGCGCCTCGCCGAGCGCTTCGGACAGCAGCCGGAACGCGTTGGCGTTGCGCATGGCGACGCCGGCGTGAAGCGCGAAGGAACCGAGCACCGACAGTTCGCGGCCGCTGAGCCGCCGACTGTAGCGGTCGGCGACGAAGAGAAAGCCCTGCACCTTGTCTTCGGAGAGAATGGGGAAGCCCGCAAGCGAGACGATGTTCTCGACCCGGAAGATGGCATCGAGCTCCGGCGAATGCTGGAACCGCGTGTCCTGCAGGTAATCCTGGGTCTCGAAAAAGCTCTTGGAATTCATGATCAGGCTGACGGCGCCGAAATCGACCCGACTTGTCATCTCCGCCGTTGCCGGCGCCAGATGCCCCTCCGCCGTCACGGTACGGAACACACCGCTCTCGTCGTCGAGGATGGTCACCCAGGCAATGTTGGCGCCCACCAGGCTGCGGGCGCGGCGTACGATGATCTTCAGGAGGTCATGGAGGGCGAGCGTGCTCGACAGGTCGTGCGTGGTCTCGATCAGGAGACCCAAACCGCGCTCGGACAGCGCATTCACCCGGATGATCTCGCGCACGGCGTTCACCTGGCGGCGGAGCGCTTCCGTCAGGAGGACATGTTCCTCCGTACCCGCCTGGTCGCCGAGCCTGTCGACCATCTCGTCGATCTCGGCCTCGCGTGCGCCAAGCGCCACCTTCTCCAGGATGTCCGACAAGGCGGACAGGATCTGTTGCGACACCCGGCTGCGGCTCCCGACTCCTTGCCCGCCTCAGTGGATCGCCGCGTTGAGAATTCTTGCGGCGGTCGCCTCCTCGCGGGAAAACTCCGCCGCGATCGTACCACCCTTGGCGACCAGAATGCGATCGGAAAGATCGAGGATCTCCGGAAGATAGGACGAGATGAGGATGACACCAGCGCCGGATTCCGCAAAGTCGCGGACGATCTGCCGGATCTCGGCAATCGCGCCGACATCGACGCCACGGGTCGGCTCGTCGAAAATCACCAGGCGCGGCTCCTGGACCAGCGACCGTGCAATCACGACCTTCTGCTGGTTGCCGCCGGAGAGGTGGAGGACCGACTGGCTCTCGCCGATGCTGCGGATCGACAGCCGCTTCGCCCATGTCCTGGCGATGTCGCGCATGCTTCGGAACGGAACGAGGAACCTGCCCCGCCCGAACTTGGCGAGCCAGCCGAGTTCGATATTCTGCCTGATGCTCATCGTGTCGAAAAAGCCGTCGAGCTTGCGATCCTCGCTGACATAGGCAATGCCATCGGCCACCGCATGGGCCGGCAGGGTGTAGCGAACTTCCCGCCCGTCGAACCATATCCGCCCGCCGCCGAAATTGCGCTTGGTGTGGCCCATGATGACCTTGGCGACCTCGCTGCGGCCGGAGCCGATCAGGCCGGCAATGCCGGTGACCTCTCCGGGGAAGACCGAGAAGGACATGTTGTTGACCATGCTGCCCATGCGGACATTCTCGACCCGCAGCACCGGCAGTGCCGATACTGGCTTGCGGGCCTGCGCGGAGGCGGGTTCGCGCCCGGACAGATCCTCGCCGATCATGTGCTGGATGAGACGCGGCCGGTCGAAATCCGCGGCAGGGCCGGTGACGACGAGCTGGCCGTTGCGCAGCACGGAGATCCGGTCGGCATAGGTCAGCGCTTCCTCGAGCGCATGCGAGATGAAGATCATCGCCACACCGCGCGTCTTCAGCGACTTCATCAGTTCGAAGAGGTGTTCGGTTTCCTCAGGCGTCAGCGCAGCGGTCGGCTCGTCGAGGATGATGACACGGGCATTGTTGAGCACAGCCCGCGCGATCTCGACCATTTGCCGCTTGGCCGCCGAGAGCGACCCCGCCAGTTGCGTCGGATCGACATTGAAGTTGAGCCTCTGCAACACCTGGCGGGCCGCATTGCGCACCTTGCGCACCGAATTGAAGGCCTTCTCGCGGCCAAGCACGATGTTCTGCGCAACGGTCAGTTGCGGCACCAGGCTGGTCTCCTGGTAGACCATGGAAATGCCGCGGCGGCTCGCATCCTTCGGCGCCGCGAAAGTCACGACTTCACCATCGACCCGGATCACCCCGTCGGACGGCTTGACGACCCCGGCGATCAACTTGCAGAGGGTCGACTTGCCGGCACCGTTTTCGCCAGCCAGCGCGTGGATTTCCCCCGCATGCAGATCGAAGCTGACGCCATCGAGCGCGGCGATGCCGCCATAGCGCTTGGTGGCACTCTCGAGGCTGATAACCGGTCCGGCGCTCATCGGCCGCCCTCCTTCGGTCCGAGATTGAGGATCTCGCCGCTTGCCCGGCTGACCGCGATGACGTCCCCATTCCAGACGGTCGCATCACAGATCGCGTGCCGGCGGCCGTCGGCCCGCGACTGCGCCGAGCCGACAGGCATCAGGTCCTCGTCGAGCGTGATGAGCAGGCCATAGGAAAACGACGGCGCCCACGGCTTGACCGCGCCGAACAGCCGCGTGGCCCCGAGTTCGATCGGGAAGTCGTGGCTGAATTCCGGCGTCGTGCGCGGAGAGATCCAGTGCCGCGGCTCTATCGTCGCCTTCATCTCGGCAACGAAGTCCTTCTCGGTCTTGAGGAATTCGATCAACGGATCGCGCCGCGACAGACCGCAGAGCAGGTATCCGCCGTCGATCTTGCGGATGCGGCCGACATAGGCGGGAAAGCCGGCGCGGCGGACGGCGCCGGACAGCGTGATGGCACGGGCGGCCTCCATCTCGGTGACGATGACCTCGCCGCCACCGTCGCGGCAGATGCCCGCCGGGCAGTGCAGGTCTCCCGCCAGCGCCCTGTGGGTTCCCTCGCGGGGGACGGACCAGACCTTGCCGCGCCGCGTGTCATCCCAGGGCGCCAGCGACAGGACGTCGCGTTCGGGACCGTAGCCATGATCGACGACTGCGAGTTCGCTTTCCGAGACAAAGAGAAGGTCGGCGGCTTGGACGGTTTCGGCGGGGACGACCCAGTCGAGCGGCTGGCCGGACATGTCATGGACGCAGATTCCGCCACCTGACAGCCCGACGGCCACCAGGCCACCTTCGCTCGCCGCCAGAGCGCTCACCGGGCGGTCGAACTGGCCCCACGGCCGCAGCACTTCGCCCCAACGCGACAGGGCATGGACCATCCGCCCGGCGGACACCAGGAGTTCGCCATCCGCCGTGACCGTGATCGCCTCCGGACCGGCGACAGAGATTGCGGCGGCCTCGTCCAGCCGGCTGTTGGGGCCGAGGATGCCTTCGAGCGTCATTACCGGCGGCTCGGCACGCTTGCGCCTGAAGAAATTCATGCCTTCCCCCAATAGCTGTCCGGACCGGTCCAGTCGGGATCCGCGCCCGGAAGCGTTAGCCGCCCGATCTTGTCGTTGGTGACACCGCCAAGGTAGAGGACGCCCCGGTGCTCCCGCATCGACGTGATCATGTAGAGCGGGCCATCGGGCGCATCCCAGAATGCGTCGACGATGCCGCCGCCGCCATCGATCTTCAGCACGCCGCCGATATTGAGGTTGCCGAACAGCCAGTTCGTCGGCGGCACGCGTTTCGTCATCCGCCGGCGCAGGCCGGGGTGCTTCATGGCAAGATCGATCACCGGGTTGCGCATGCCGGCAAGTGCTACCCAGTAGCCGCCGTCCGAGGCGCGGTTGATATTGTCGGGATAGCCCGGCAGGCCGCCGAGGAAGACGCGCGGCCCGGCCTTCAGGTCGGCCAGGTCGAAGGCGAGGATCGAGCAGTCCCATGTGCTGGCAACGAGCAGGTGGCGACCGTCATGGGTCAGGCACACGCCGTTGGGAAAGACGAGGTTGTCGCAGACGGTGCGGGTCCTGCGGGTGCGGGGGTCGAAGCTCAGCAGGCGCCCGTTCGGACGGCCTTCCAGCAGGTCGAGGCCCCAGTTCCCGATATCGTAACGCTTGGTGGCGTCCGTGAAATAGATCGTGCCATCTGGTGCGATGTCGAGGTCGTCGGCCATGCGGATGGTGGTGTCGTCCTGGACGCTGAAGACGGAGCGGTCCGCCTGGTCGGTCAGCAGTTCGACCGCTCCGTCCATGGTTACCCGCACGAGGCCCATGCCGGCGACGCAGGCGACGATGCGGCCCTCGCGATCCATCGCCAGGCCGAGCGGCCGGCCGCCGATCTTGGCCAGGGAGCGAACATCGGACAGGTCGCCCGCCGCCAGCCGCATGATATGGCCATCCCTGGTGCCGCAATAGAGATTGCCCTCGCGGTCGAGCAGGACGTCTTCGGGGCCGTCGATCTGGCCGGCGCCCAGCAGGTCCGCGCGACGGAGCCTGGGTTCCGTCTCGTGCGGCATCAGGCCGGCCATGCCTCGCACCGGATCGGTCTCGACCGCCACCGGGTCGAGATAGGTCGAGGCGAGCAGCCGGTGCCGGTTCTTGCGGAAGCGGACGTCGATCGCCAGGATGAGGATGAGGATCGCGCCCATCGAGAACTGCACGAAATCGCCGCGCAGCCCGGCATTGATCAGCACATTGTTGAGAATATAGACGGTCAGGAAACCGATCAGCGCCGAGACCACCGCGCCGCGTCCGGGCACGAAACCGCCCAGGCCGACCACCAGCGCCGTCAGCGCGAAGAATTCCATGCCGATGCCGGTGTCGGAGCCGACGCTGTTCTGCCGCGCGGCGAACAGGAAGCCCGCGAGGCCGACGATCAGGCCGGCCAGCACATAGGCCAGGAAGATCGTCAGCTTGACATGGATGCCGCCATGCCGCGCCGCCTTGCGGTTGCCGCCGACCGCCAGCACATGCCAGCCGAAGCGCAACTGCCGGAACATGACGAAGACGCCTGTGGCGACGGCGAGAAGGACCCAGAAGCCGACCGGCATGCTCAGGACCTTCTCGAAGCCGACCCAGTCCCACAGGTCGTCGGCGCGGGCGCTGGAGGAAATCTCCACCAGCTTGGCCTGGGAGGCGAGCGTGTAGAGGCCGCGCACGGTGATCATGGTGCCCAGCGTGGTGAGCAGCGCGCCGCAGCCGATCAGGCCGGCCAGCACGCCGTTGACAACGCCGATCAGGGCGCCGGTCAGCAGGCTGGCGACGAGCACGGCCGGGACCGGGAGTTCAAGCAGATGAAAACAATAGAGCGCTGCGAAGGCCGACATGGCGAAGTTCGAGCCGACCGAGAGATCGATGCCGCCGACCGCGACCACGATCAGCAGGGCAAGCACGATCAGCCCGCCATCGGCGGCATATTGCGCGAGGTTGCGCAGGTTCGCTGCCGCGAAATAGCCGTCGGTGGTGACGAGGATTCCGATGACGACGCACAGGAATGCCAGAAAAGGAATCGCGCTCTCGACCCATCCCTTGGACAGGACGTCCGAGATGATCCGCCGGGGCGAGAGCACGACAAGCGGGACCGGCCGCTTGGGCAAACGCGCGAAATCGATCGATACAGTCATTACCCGTTCCGTGCCTCGTTGGTCATGCGTGACCAGCCGGCGCATTTGAGTGGCGCCGGCCGGCCGTGTCGCGATTACATCTTCCAGCAGAGATCCGGGGAATAGGTATCGCCGGCCTTGATGATCTTCATCGGCGACTCGATCGACAGCATGCCGCCATCGGCCGAGGCGGCACCCTGAAGAATGAGCGTGATCATTGTGCCGGCATCGCGGCCCTGGCCATCGGCGTCATAGCTCCAGATGCGGTCCTGGACGCCTTCCTCGATTGCCTTGCACGCAACCGAGTCGCCGCCGCCGGTGGAATAGACCAGCACGTCGTCGGCCTTGCCGGCGTCCTTCACGGCATTGCCCGCGCCCATGGTGTGGACGTCCCAATGGCCGAAGATGGCGCAGAGGTCGGGATGCTGCTGCAGCACCGTCGCGGTGATCTGGCGGGCCTTTTCCGGCTCCCAGTCCGACGCCTGGTTGGAGACCACGTTGATCTCCGGATGCTGCTCGAACACCTTGAAGGCGGCCTCGTTCATGATCACGCTGTCGGCTGCGGTGAGCTGGCCGGGAATGATCGCCACCTTGCCGGACTTGCCGCTGTCCTTGCCGCATTCCTTGACGATATCCTCGGCGATCTCGCGACCGATGCGCTCCCAGTTGGCGCCGACGAAGGCCGTCGAGGGCTGGTTGGATTGCAGGTTGATCTGCAGCACCTTGATGCCCTCCGCCTCCGCCTGCTTGATCTGGCGTGACAACAGCTGGACCGTGGGATTGTGGACGACGAGCAGGTCCGGCTTTTCGGTGATCGCCTTGGCCAGCAGTTCGGACATGGCGCCTGTGTTGAAGGCGGCGTCGCGCACGTCGATCGTATAGCCGTAGATGGCCGCATGCTCCCTCATGCGGCGGACCCAGCCTTCGGTGAGCGAGATGCCCATCGAGATCGGCACGAAGATCACCTTCTTGCCGGCTATGTTGGTATCGGCCTGTGCCGAGGCGCCGGGGACGAGAGCGGCGCAGGCGCCGACCAGTCCGGCCGTCAGGGCGATGCGTAGCTTGCTTCCCAATCTGTTCAACATGTTCTCCTCCTTGGTTGAAACAGCAGTCTCAGAGATCGCCGACAGTATCCGTCTCCGCGTCGCGGGGATTGAGATACCGGTCGGCGACAATTGCCGTGACCAGGACGAGCCCCTTGAGCACGTCCTGGGTCTGGGTCGAAAAGTCGAGCAATGTCATGCCGTTGCGCAGAACCGCGATCAGCGCCACGCCGATCAGGATGCTGGCCATGCCACCGCGACCGCCGCGCAGCGGGATCCCGCCGAGCACGACCACGAGGATGACCTCGAAAAGCAGGCTGCCATTGGTGACGGTGCGGAAATCGACGGTGCCGCTCGCCGAGGACACAACGAGGCCCGCGAGCAGCGCGGTCAGCGCGGCAAAGACGTAGATCATCAGCGTGGTGGTGCGCACCGGCAGGCCGGACAGCCGTGCCGCCTGGAAATTGTCGCCCATCGCGTAGGTGACGCGGCCGGGTATGGAATTGCGCAGCAGGAACCATGTCGCGCCGAGCGTCGCCAGCATCAGCGCCACGGGCACCGTCAGGCCGGGCATCAGGTTGCCCGACAGAAAGATCACGGCCGGATTGGTCTTCGGCAGCAGGAGCAGATATTCGCCGCGCAGGATGGCGAAGCGGAAGAACCCGGTGATCAGCATGGCCGAGGCCAGCGTCGCCAGCATGGCCGGGATTTCCGCATAGGCGATCAGCCAGCCATTGATCAGTCCGACCAGGATCATGGCGAGGACGGTGAGCAGCAGTGCCGCCGGCCCGGACAGGCCGGCATTGATCAGGATGGAAAAGGTCGCGGCACCCGCCACCATCTGCGCGACCAGAGACAGATCCAGCCCGCGCGAGATGATGACGACCGCCATGCCGCAGCTCAGGATCACCAGCGACGCCGAATTCGACACGATGACGCGGAGATTGCCCACCGTGGCGAAGCCGTCGATAACAACCGCGAAGGCGACGACCAGAAGTGCGGTCACGACGAGCACGACCATGCCGAGCACGTTGCTCCTGCGCCGGTCGAACCGCATCGTTGCCATCAGTTCAGCCATGGAAGCCCACCTTGTCCGCACCCTTGGTGCCGAGGATCTCCCGCGCTTCGTCCGGGGTCGCGATCTCCAGCGACAGTTCCTCGAGAATCCGGCGGATCTTCAGCACCTGCGCCGAGCAGGACGGCGCGAGCATGCCACGCCCGAGGAACAGGCTGTCCTCGAGGCCCACCCGCACATGGCCGCCCATGATCGCGCCCATGGTGATAAGCGACATCTGGTGCCGGCCGGCACCGAGCACGGAGAATTCGTAGTTCTCGCGCCCGAACAGGCGGTCGGCCGTCGAGCGCATCAGGAAGAGATTTTCGGGATCGGCATTCAGGCCGCCGAGGATGCCGAGCACGCATTGCAGGAAGATCGGACCGCGGATCAGGCCCTCGTCGACGAAATGGGCGAGATTGTAGAGATGACCGACATCGTAGCATTCGAACTCGAAGCGGGTGCCGTTCCTGTCGCCGAGCTCCGCCAGGATATGCCGGATATCGCGGAAGGTGTTGCGGAAGATCAGTTCCTCGGAACCCTCGATATAGGGCTTCTCCCAGTCGTGCTTCCAGTGGGTGATGCCGCGTGCGGCGCGGTGAAAGGAGAAATTCATCGATCCCATGTTGAGCGAGCAGAGCTCGGGCCTGGCCTGCAGCGGATAGGCCAGCCGATCCTCCAGCGTCATCCGCGTGCTGCCGCCGGTGGTGATGTTGATGATCGCGTCCGTCTCGGCCGCGATGCGCGGTACGAAGCGGTCGAAGATGGCGGGATCGGGGGTCGGGCTGCCGTCGGCGGGATTGCGGGCATGAAGATGCAGCACCGCGGCGCCGGCGCGGGCCGCTTCGATTGCCTGCTCCGCGATCTGGTCCGGCGTCACGGGAAGGTGTTCGGACATGGACGGCGTATGGACCGACCCCGTCACGGCGCAGGTTATGATGACCTTGTGCTTCTTGCCTGCAATCACGTTCATGCGTCCCTTCGCCTAGAGATATTCGACATTGCCATCGACGCTGATGGCCTGGCCCGTGATGTTCCGCGCCATCCCCGACGAAAGAAACAGCGCCAGATTAGCGACATCCTCCGCCTCGACCATCCGACGCAGGGAGATCCGGCCCAGATAGTCCTCCCGCATCGCCTCAAAACTGATGCCGAGGACGCTGGCGCGATCGGCGATGACGCCGTCCATGCGCGGTCCGTTGACCACGCCGGGCAGGATCGCGTTGGCACGGACGCCATCGGGACCAAGTTCGGCGGCGAGCGACTTGACGAGCCCGACGATCGCCCATTTCGTTGCGGCATAGGGCGTTCGGTAGGCGTAGCCGAGCCGGCCGGCCACGGAACTCATCGCAACGATGGATGGAGCCCGCGTCGACGCCTTCAACAGAGGCACGCAGCGGTTCAGGAAATAGAACTGGGACTTGAGGTTGACATCGATGGTGCGGTCGACATCGGCATCGGAATAGGTCTCGACGCCGCCCGTCGGGCCGGCGATGCCGACATTGTTGATCAGGACATCGAGCCCGCCCAGGGATCTGCAGAGGTCGGCCACGACGCGTCCGGCATCGGCGGGTTCGGAGGCATCACCGCAGGTGGCGGACAGTCCCGGCACTCTTCCGAGCGCATCGGCGATAGAGGATTCGGCTACATCGCAGATATGCACCCGGCTGCCGGCCTCGACAAAGGCTTCGGCGATCGCCCGGCCGATGCCGCCGGCGCCTGCCGTGACAAGGACCCTGAGATCGTGAACATCGATCCCGCGCGGTTGCCCACCAGCCGTCATGTATTCTCTCCACCCCGCGCGACACGCTCGTCGCACCCTCGGAGTGATTGGTAGCAATGGGCAGCCGGGAATGACATGGAGGAATCATCCAGCGAAGCGCGAAATATTTGGATGGTATCGCCAATTCAGCCACCTGTGGCCCACCACACGCGCTCGTTGGTTAGGGCCATGCCGCGAAGTTCGGGCTTGTCTCGTCCTTCACAATGGTGATCCCGTCACGATAGGCGCGCGGCGAAACGCCGGCCATGCGTTTGAAGAAGCGGCTGAAATAGGCGGCATCCTTGAAACCGAGATGCTCGGCGATCTCCGCCACCTGGAGTCCGGAATTGTCGAACAGCACGATCGCCTCGGTCATGAGCCGCCCGTGGATCAGTTCCATCGGCGATCGCCCGGTCGTCCTCCGGACTGCCGTGTTCAACCGGTCGGCGGTGACGCCGAGCAGCCGCGCATAATCGCCGAGCGCCATGTGCTCCCGCAGGTGCAGTTCCATGAGATGGACGAAGCCGCGCACGATCGCGCGGGGAGACGGTCTCGCCCGTTCGCGCCCGCGATCGGCGAGGCGCCAGACCGAGATCAGCGCAAGCGCCAGATGATGGCGGATCACCTCCTGCGCGCCGGGCTCGTCGTCGCGCAGTTCGCGCTCGATCGCCCGCAATGTCCCTCCCAGTTCCCGGGCCGACAGGGCGGAAATCCGGGCACCGAGGATCGGACGCAGGATCGCCTCGCGAACCTGGGCAAACACTGCACCCATCGGCATGGCGGAGCCCAGAGTCACGTCCGGCACCGCCATCGTCGCTCCCTCCGCCCCCGCATCGAAAACGATCGAACCCGTCACCCCGGCCGGCGCCCAGACGATGGATGGCGCCGAAATCGGCACGTCGTGCCTGCCCATCCGCACGTGACCGGCCCCCGACTGCAGCAAAAACACCCGGCTTCGCCGACCGCGGAAGGTCCATTCGGCCGGAGCCAGCGCACCGCTGAAGAAGCGGACCTCCATCGGCCCCGGGGAAGCGGAGGGCGGGTTCATCCCGGCAGTGTGGACAGTGTTGGGCAAGTTGCAATCCTTTCCGTGAAAAGTACAATTTTCTCCTGTAAAAGTCTATTCCGTCATGCTGCACCGGGGGCTAGCCTGCGTATGTCGGCAATCGCCGCGCCAGGCACGGAGGAGATACGCTGCCGCCGCGACGCGACCGACGGAAAGCTCGCGACAGGCGGGCGCTTTGGGAGGATTATCCAATGAAAAGCTTCAGCCGCAGGCATGTCCTGCGAACGACCGTCGCTGCCTCGTTGCTGCTCGCGACCGGTTTCGGACAAGCGGCCCTCGCCCAGGACCGCAAGTCCGTCAAGATCGGCTATGCGATCTCGAAGACGGGCCCGAACGCCGGTGTTGCCGGGATCACCACGCTGCCGAACTACCTGCTCTGGGTCAAGGACGTGAACGATGCCGGCGGGCTGGAAATGCCCGACGGCACGAAGCTGCCGATCGAAGTCGTCGAATACGACGATCGCTCGGCATCCGAAGAACTGGTGCGCGCCGTCGAGCGGCTCGCGACGCAGGACGAGGTCGACTTCATCCTCGCTCCCTGGGGCACGGGCTTCAACCTTGCCGCCGCGCCGCTGTTCGACCGCTACGGCTATCCCCAGCTTGCCGTATCGGCGGTGACCGACAAGGCGCCAGACTTCGTCAAGCGCTGGAAGAAGAGCTTCTGGATGCTCGGCGGCGGCCACGATTATGCCGGTGCCCTTGCCGCGATCATCAAGAAGGCGGCCGCGGACGGCACGCTCAATAACAAGGTCGCCATGATTTCCGTCGCCGACGGCTTCGGCATCGACCTCGTCACCGCCGCACGTCCCGCCTTTGAAGAGGCCGGCATCGAAGTCGTCTATGACAAGACCTATCCAGCCGGCACATCCGACTTCTCGCCGATGATCAACGAGGCGAAGGCAAGCGGCGCCGACAGCTTTGTCGCCTTCTCCTATCCACCGGACACGTTTGCGCTGACCCAGCAGTCGCAGGTCGCGGATTTCAGCCCCAAGCTGCTCTATCTCGGTGTCGGCACCGGCTTTCCGATCTACGGCAAGAACAATGGCGACAACGCCACCGGCATCATGAGCCTCGGCGGCATCGATCCGGCGAACGAGGCGAACGCCGCCTATCGCAAGCGCCATGAGGCACTGATCGGCCAGGCACCCGATTATTGGGGCAGCGTGATCACCTATGCGTCGCTGCAGATGCTGCAGGAAGCTGTCAAGCGCAAGGGCCTCGATCGCGAGGCGGTGGCGGCTGAATTGTCGACCGGCACCTTCCAGACCGTGCTCGGAGAAACGAAGATGGAGGACAACCAGCTTCGCACGCTCTGGTGGACTGGCCAGTGGCAGAGCGGCCAGTTCGTCGGCGTCGCCCCTGCCGATCGCGCCGGCGCGAGCCAGCCCGTCCTGCCGCGCGGCGGCTGGAAGAAGTAACGTCCAGGCGGCGCGCAACCCACCGGCCACACCCGCTTGCAGCGGAATGGCCGGTGGAGGATATGGCGGGCCGCGCGGCGGTTATCCTTGAGTATGGCGTGGTCGCTCGGCCCGCCGACAAATGAAAGTTGACCATGTTCGTCACGGCGACATTGTCCGGGCTGGTGCTCGGCGGAACATACGCGCTCGTCGCCATGGGGCTCACGCTCCAGTATGGCATATCGCGCATCATGAACCTGGCCTATGGCGAGACGATCATCGCCGCGGCCTTCCTCGCCTATGTGATGTTCAACGGCTTCGGCATCAGCCCGGTGCTCGGGCTGGTGATCGCCGTGCCGCTGGGCTTTGTCTTCGGCTATGTCGTCTACGGACTGATGATGCGGCCGCTGGTTCGACGTGCAAGAAGCCGTGAGAACCTCGAGATCGATTCCATCCTGGCGACTTTCGGGCTGCTCTTCGTCATCCAGGGCGTGATGCTCGTGCTCTTCGGCAGCAATTATACGAGCTACAGCTATCTCAATGTCGGCGTCGACATATTCGGCACCACGATCGCCGCGAACCGGCTGCTCGCCTTCGTGCTGGCCGTCGTGCTCGGTGGCGGCCTCTACCTGCTGCTCACCCGCACGCTCTGGGGCACCGCCCTGCGCGCCGTCGCCGTCTCGCCTGGATCGGCACCGCTCGTCGGCATCGATGTCGACCGGGCCGCGCGCCTTGCCTTCGCGATCGGCGGTGCGCTGGCGGCGGCGGGCGGCGTGGTCATCTCGATGTACCAGACGTTCACGGCGACGGCCGGCGTGGTCTTCACCATGAAGGCATTGATCGTCGTCATCATGGGCGGCGTCGGCAATGTGCTCGGCGCGCTGTTCTCGGGCCTCATCCTTGGCCTGGTCGAGACCTTCGTCGCCACCTATCTCGACCCGGGCCTGACGCTCGCCGCCACCTATCTCATCTTCCTCGCCATCCTTCTCTGGCGTCCCGCCGGCCTGTTCGGGAGGTCGGTACGATGAGCCGATCCACCACCCTGGGGCTGGCATCCGCCGGCCTGATCCTGGCCGGTCTCGCAGCTCTGCCGTTCTTCGCCGGCCCCTATGCCATCACCCTGATGATCGGCATGACCGGCTATGTCATCCTCGCCACCGCCTGGGGCCTCTTCTCCGGTCCGACACGCTACGTGTCGCTCGCCACCGTGGCCTTCTTCGGCATTGGCGCCTATACGGTCGGCGTGCTCAGTGAGACGCTGCCCTATCCGCTGGTGCTGCTGGTGGCCGCGCTGGTCGGCCTGGTCGTGGCACTTGTTGTGGGCCTCGCCACGCTCAGGCTCGCCGGGGTCTATTTCGTGATCTTTACCTTCGGCCTTGCCGAGTTGATCCGCCAGCTCGTCACCTGGTACGAAGTCAACGTCACCGGCACGCTCGGCCGCTACGTCTTCCTGCCCCTGACACCCGAAGACATCTACTGGCAGCTCCTCGCACTCGCAGCCGTGACATTCCTCATCTCCTGGGCCATCGGCCGTTCGCGCTGGGGACTGGCGCTGAAGGTCATCGGCGAGGACGAGGTCGTCGCCAGCCATTGTGGGATCGACATCACAAGGCTGAAGCTCGCCCTTTTTGCCGCCAGTGCCGTGATCATCACGCTGGTGGGCGCGATCCAGGCGCCGCGCTGGACCTATATCGAGCCGAGCATCGTCTTCAATCCGACGATCTCCTTCCTCGCACTGATCATGGCGCTCCTGGGCGGCGCCGACCGGCTATGGGGGCCTCTGCTCGGGGCGATCCCGCTGTTCCTGCTGTTCGAATGGCTGTCCGCCAACTTCCCCAACCATTACCCGATCATCCTCGGCCTGATCTTCATCGCCATCGTCTTCCTTCTGCCGAAGGGCGTGCTGGCCGCGATCGAGGGACGCATGAAGAAGGGAGCCGCGAAATGACCACGCTGCTCGCCCTCGACGGGCTCACCAAGCGCTTCGGCGGATTGACAGCCGTCAACGGCGTATCCTTCGCGCTTGCGCGGGGCGAAGTTGTCGGCCTGCTCGGGCCCAACGGCTCGGGCAAGACCACGGTGCTCAACATGATCTCTGGTTTCCTGATGCCGACCAATGGCGCGATCATGCTCAATGGCGAGCGCATTTCGGGCCTGCGCCCGAACCGCATTGCCACCAAGGGCGTGGCCCGGACATTCCAGCTCGTGCGGGCACTGCCCTCACTCTCGGTCGAGGACAACGTGATCGCAGCCCTCGCCTTCGGCAGGCGACGCCTGTGGGGCGCGGTCGCTCGGGACGAAGCCAGGATTCACATCGCCGAAGTCGGGCTGGCCGACCGCGCCCGGCAGCAGGCCGGGTCGCTCACCTATATCGACCAGAAGCGCATGGAGCTGGCGCGCGCGCTTGCCGCGGAGCCGGAACTGCTGCTGCTCGACGAATGGCTCGCGGGCCTCAACCCGACGGAACTGCGCACCGGCATCGACCTTATCCTGTCCCTGAGGGACCGCGGCATTTCCGTCCTTCTCGTCGAGCATGTGATGGATGCGATCCGCGCGTTGTGCGGCCGCTGCATCGTGATGAATGCCGGCCAGAAGATCGCCGATGCGGCCACCGCCGATGCACTCTCCGACCCCGAAGTCGTTCGCGCCTATCTCGGAGACGGTCATGCTTGAGATCCACGACCTTTCCCTGCATTACGGCCAGCATCTCGCGCTGGATCGTGTTGCCGTCACCGTCGCTAAAGGCGAGATCGTCGTGATCCTCGGCGCCAACGGTGCAGGCAAGTCCTCGCTCCTGAAATGCGCCGCCGGTCTCGTCAGGCCGGATGCAGGCGCCTCGATCCGGCTTTCGGGCCAGGACATCGCGGCACGCCCGGCGCATCTCGTGCTGGAGGCCGGCATCGCGCTCGTGCCGGAGGGACGCGGCATCTTCGGCGACCTGACCGTGGAGGAGAACCTGGCGCTCGGCGCCTATGCGAGGCGGGCCCGCGCCCATGCGGCGCAGGGTCGTCAACTCGTCTATGAACTCTTTCCGAAGCTCGCAGACCGGCGCGCGCAGTTCGTCAACACGATGTCGGGCGGCGAACAGCAGATGGTGGCGATCGGCCGCGCCCTGATGTCGAAGCCCGACCTGCTGATGCTGGACGAGCCGAGCCTGGGCCTGGCGCCTGTTGTCGTCGGCGAACTCTTCTCCGCATTGCAGCGCATCCGCGACAGCGGCCCGGCGCTGCTCATCGTCGAACAGAACGTCCGCATGTCTCTCTCGATCGCCGATCGCGGCTATCTCATAGAAGCCGGCCGCATCGCCGGTGAAAATACCGCAACCGCCCTGCTGAACGACGACGCCGTGAAGCGCGCGTTCCTGGGCACAACCGTCTGAAAACTCGCGCGAGGAGCCGAAAATGACTGTCCTTGGACTGAAGATCAACAATCTCGATCAGGGTGCTTCCGACGGGCGCACCTTCTCCCGCATCAACCCGATCTCCGGCGAAGTGGCCTCCGAGGTCGCCGCTGCCTCGCTCGAGGACGCCCGCCAGGCCGCCAACGCGGCGGCGAAGGCCTTCCCGGCCTGGGCCGCGACCGGGCCCGGCGCGCGCCGGAAGATCCTGCTCGCCGCTGCCGACAGGCTGCAGGCGAAGGTCGACGACTTCGTCGCCGCCATGGCCGCCGAAACAGGGGCGACGGCAGGCTGGGCGATGTTCAATGTCGGGCTTGCTGCCGACATGCTGCGCGAGGCCGCCTCGCTGACCACGCAGATATCCGGCGAAATCATCCCCTCCAACCGTCCCGGTTCGCTCGCCATGGGCGTGCGCCAGGCCGCCGGCGTGGTCCTGTCGATCGCGCCGTGGAATGCGCCGGTCATCCTCGGTGTCCGCTCACTCGCGACCCCGCTCGCCTGCGGCAACACGGTGGTGATGAAGACCTCGGAGATCTGCCCGCGCACGCATCGGCTGATCGTCGACGCGCTGCACGAAGCCGGGCTTCCCGAAGGCGTGCTCAATGCCGTCTCCAACGCACCGGAGGATGCCGGCGCCATCGTCGAGGCGCTGATCGCCCACCCCGCCGTGCGACGCGTCAACTTCACGGGCTCCACCCGGGTCGGCCGTATCGTCGCCGAGACTGCCGGTCGCTATCTCAAGCCGGCGCTGCTTGAGCTCGGAGGCAAGGCGCCGCTGGTCGTCCTGGACGATGCAGATATCGAGCAGGCCGTCGCCGCTGCGGCCTTCGGCGCCTACATGAACCAGGGCCAGATCTGCATGTCGACGGAACGCATCGTGGTCGACGATAGCATTGCCGACGGCTTCGTCGAGGCGCTCGCAGCCAAGGTCCGGACGCTGAAGGCCGGCGATCCCCGGCGTGGCGACACGCCGCTCGGCTCCGTCGTCGATGCTTCCGCCGCCCAGCGGATCAGTGCGCTCGTACAGGACGCTATCGGCAAGGGCGCCGTGCTGGCGGCCGGCGGCGGCGCCGACGGCACGATCGTCGAGGCGACCCTGCTAGACCGGGTCACCCCGGCGATGCGCATCTATGGCGAGGAAAGCTTCGGCCCGGTCGTGTCCGTGGTGCGGGTCGGGTCGGTCGATGAGGCCGTCCGCGTGGCCAACGACACCGAATACGGTCTGTCGGCCGCCGTCTTCGGCAGGGATGTGAGCCGCGCCATGTCCGTGGCGCGACGCATCGAATCCGGCATCTGCCACATCAATGGCCCGACTGTCCACGATGAGGCGCAGATGCCCTTTGGCGGCGTGAAGGATTCCGGCTACGGCCGCTTCGGCGGCAAGGCCGGCATCGCCGAATTCACCGAACTGCGCTGGATCACCATCCAGGACGGTCCGATCCACTACCCGATCTGACATGCACGGCCGGCCGCCGCAGAAGTGGCCGGCCGGCATCGCGACCCATTCGACCATCCAAGGCCCGCGCAGCCGGGCTTGCCGCCACGAAGAGGAGCCGAAGCGTGGACATCCTGAAGGACAAGTGCTGCCTCGTGACCGGCGGCGCCGGCAGCCTCGGCATTGCCACCGCCCGGCTGTTCCTGGCCGAAGGTGCCTGTATCTCGCTGGTGGACCTGTCCGCCGAATCGCTCGCAGAGGCCGCGGCGACCCTGCCGCCGGATCGCACGCTCTGCATCGCGGCGGATGTCTCGCGGGAGGAGGATGCGGCCCGCTACGTCGCCGACACCGTGTCGCGCTTCGGGCCGATCGACGTGCTTTTCTCCAATGCTGGAAACTTCGGCACGGTCGCGCCGATCGAGCACTATCCCACTGACGTCTTCGACGCCGTCCAGGCCGTGCATGTGCGCGGCGCGTTCCTTGCTGCCAAGCATGCCGTGCCGCGGATGCGCGATGGAGGGTCGATCGTGATCACCTCGTCGGTCGCCGCCACCCGCGGCGATCCCGGTGTCCATGCCTATATCGTCGCCAAGCACGCGCAGGTCGGCCTGATGCGATGCCTTGCCAAGGAACTGGCGCCGCGGGCGATCCGCGTCAACACGATCCATCCCGGCCCGATCGACAACGGTTTCCAGCTCGCCGTCGAACAGGGACTCGGCGCCGCAATCGGCGGCGACGGCACCGAATTCTTCAACCGCCTGATCCCGCTCGGCCGCCACGGAACGGCCGACGAGATCGCACAGTCGGTACTCTACCTCGCCTCCGACCAATCGAGTTTCGTCACCGGCACCACGCTGATGGTCGATGGCGGCATGAGCGCCTGAACAAGAAGGATGAGCCCCGTGAAGCCCGCCCCTGCAACCATCACCGCCGGCGGCGCCCTGCTGGCCCGCCTCAAGACGCTCGGCGTCGACTACATATTCGCCAATTCCGGCACCGATTTCCCGCCCGTCATCGAAGGCCTCGCGGAGGCGGAGGCCAAGGGAATCGCCCTGCCCGAGGCGATCGTAATCCCGCACGAAGGTGCGGCCATGGCGATGGCGCATGGCTACTACCTCGCCACCGGGCGGGCACAGGCGGTGATGGCGCATACCAATGTCGGGCTGGCCAATTGCGCGATCGGCGCGATCAATGCCGCCACCGAACACATCCCCGTCCTGCTGTTTTCCGGCCGGACGCCGGCCAGCGAACGCGGCCATCTCGGTTCCCGCACGGTGCCGATCGGCTGGGGCCAGGAAATGCGCGACCAGGCGGCGCTGGTGCGCGAGGCGGTGAAGTGGGACGACGAGCTGCGTTTTCCCGAGCACGTGCCGCAGATGGCGGACCGGGCGCATGCGATCGCGATGTCGACGCCACGCGGCCCCGTCTACATGAGCCTGCCGCGCGAGGTGCTCTGCCAGCCCTGCCCGCGCGACGGGCTCGATGCCGCGCCGACGATGCGCCCCGCGGTTCATAGTCCGGCTGCCGCGGCAATTTCCGAGGCCGCCGAGATCCTGGCGCGGGCGCGCAATCCTGTCATCTTCGCCCAGCGCGGCGCAGGCTCGGCTGCGGGTTTCGCCGCGCTGCAGCGGCTGGCGGAAGACTGGGCGATCCCGGTCTGCCAATACTGGGCGGTGCAGCTTGCAATGCCCACCGGCCACCCGATGGCGTCCCCGGCCGATCCCGCGCCGCTGCTCGAGGCGGCCGATGCGGTCCTGGTGCTGGACGCGCTCGCGCCCTGGTCGCCCGACACCCACCAGTTGCGTGACGGCTGCAAGGTGATCCAGCTCGGCCAGGACCCGCTCTTCCAGCGCTTTCCGGTGCGCTATTTTCCCTCCGACGTCACGATCGCCTGTGACCTCGACGCCGGCCTGATTGCACTCTCCGAGGCCATGGAGGCACATCCCCGCCCGGAGGGGCTTGCCACGCGACGTTCCACGATCGAGGCCCGCAACACGGCAGCGCGAGACGCAGTCCTCAAGCGTGCCGAGGCCGGTTCCGCCCAGCCCATGACCAAGGAATGGGTCAGCCTGACGCTGTCGCATGCGATCGCCGGCCGCAAGGCGACCGTTCTCTCCGAACTCGGCTGCCCGCTCGCCGCGATGGACCTTTCCGACCATCGTTCGTGGTATCAGGAGCCACATTCGGGCGGCCTGGGCTGGTCGTTCCCCGCCGCGCTCGGCATGCAGCTCGCTGATCGCGACCGGCTGATCGTCGCCACGATGGGAGACGGGTCCTACATATTCTCCAATCCCGCGGCCTGCCACCAGATCGCGGAGGCACTGGCGCTGCCGATCCTCATCATCGTCGTCAACAATGCCGAATGGGGTGCCGTGCGGCAGTCGGTGCTCGGAATCTATCCCGACGGCTATGCGGCCAGGACCAACCGCATGCCGCTGACCTCGCTGGCACCGGTGCCCGACTTCGCCCGCATCGCCGCCGCCAGCAACGCCTATTCGGAAACCGTCATGCGCGGCGAGGATCTCGCCGGTGCCCTATTCCGCGCCATCCGGCATATCGACGCCAACCGGGGTGCGGCGCTTCTCAACGTTCATGTCCGTGCCTGACCATAGAACCCAAGGAGGAAACCATGCCCGAACACGCCACAAATGAATTCTGGAAGGACCTGAAGCCGATTTCCAAGGTGTTCCAGCCGGACGCCCTGCCGGAGGTCTATCTCGCAAACGCGCCAACCGAGGACGAGCGCTACTACGTGCCCTTCACCGATACCGTCTCCTCCCGACCGCTCTGGATCTCGCCGACGCAGAACAAGTGGTGCGACATCCTGATGGCGAAAAAGGCGGGCCTGGTGAACCGCCACTACCACCCGCACGAGGTCTTCGCCTACACGATTTCAGGCAAATGGGGCTATCTCGAGCACCACTGGACGGCGACCGCCGGTGACTTCGTCTATGAGACGCCCGGCGAAGGTCACACTCTGGTGGCCTATGAGCATGAGCAGCCGATGAAGGTGTTCTTCCAGGTCACCGGGCCGCTGGTCTGGCTCGATGAGGACGGCGAGCCGAACGGTTACTTCGACGTCCACAACTATATCGCACTCTGTCGTGACCACTACGACAAGGTCGGGCTGGGCCGCGACTATGTCGACAGGCTCTTCCGGTAGCCGCCCGGATCAGCGGCGAACCGCGAGCACCGAGACGCAATCGCCTGGCTTGACAAGGCCGGGAAAATGCCGGGCGGCGAGCACGCCGTCCATCCTGGCCCGGATCTCGCTCGGTGCGACCCCCGTGCGGCCGACGGGATAGACGAGCGCGATCGTTTCGCCCTTGCGCAGGTCGTCGCCGAGATCCTTGACGAATTCGATCAACCCTCCATCCTCGGCGAAGGAGAAGCAGTCGTCGTCGGGCATGTCGAGCCAGGCCGTGGTCGATGCCCCGGTCTCGCCCTTCAGTATCCCGGCCCGGGCGAGCACGTTGCGTACGCCGCGCCTGGCGATGCCTGCCGTGCGGGCCGTCGACGAACCGCCGCCACCGAGTTCGGTGGTGACGAAGACCTTGCCCATGTCCTCCGCCGCGGTGTCATACATGCCCACCGCATCGATCTCCAGCATCGCCATGGAATAGGGCGCGCCGAACGCTTCGACGAGCTCGAAACTCTTGCGCTCCTGCTCCTTGTCGGCCAGGCGGTGCGCCGCGCAATAGGGCAGGAAGTCGAGCGTCCGGCCACCGGAATGGAAGTCGAGCACGATATCGGCCATCGGCAGGAGATGGCGCTGGAAGTAGTCGGCGATCTTCTGCGTGACCGTTCCGTCCGGGGCGCCCGGGAAGCTCCGGTTCATGTTGCCCCTGTCAATGGGTGACGTCCGCGTGCCGGCAAGGAAGGCGGGATAGTTCATGGCCGGCACGATGATGACGGTGCCGGTCACGTCCTCGGCTGTGAGCGACCGGGCGAGATCGAACAGCGCGACCGGTCCCTCATATTCGTCGCCATGGTTGCCGCCGGTGAGAAGGGCCGTGGGGCCCTCCCCGTTGCGCACCACCGTGATCGGGATCATCACCGATCCCCAGGCCGAGTCGTCGCGGCTGTAGGGCAGCTTGAGAAAGCCGTGGTTGACGCCCCGCGCCGCAAGATCGAAGGTTGGCGAGATCGGCGACGGCCGCATCTGGTGCACGTTCATGGCTCAGTCCTTGACCAGAAGCTTGCGCGGCACGTTGGCGAGGCACTCGACGCCGGTCTCAGTGATCAGGATGCTCTCGGTGATCTCGAGGCCCATGGTTTCGAGCCAGAGGCCGGTCATGAAGTGGAAGGTCATGCCGGGCTTGAGTTCGCTTTTGTCGCCGGGACGCAGGCTCATCGTGCGTTCGCCCCAGTCCGGCGGATAGGAGACGCCGATGCCGTAACCGGTGCGGTTGTCCTTGACGATTCCGTATTTCTTCAAGACCGCGAAGAAGGCGTTGGCGATGTCCTCGCAGGTGTTGCCAGGCTTGGCCGCCGCAAGGCCGGCGTCCATGCCTTCGAGCGTCGCGTTTTCGGCATCAAGGAATTCCTGTGTCGGCTTGCCCAGGAAGATCGTGCGCGAAAGCGGCACGTGATAGCGGTTGTAGCAACCGGCGATCTCGAAAAAGGTGCCCTCGCCCGACTTCATCGGCTTGTCGTCCCAGGTCAGGTGCGGTGCCGAGGCATCACGGCCCGAGGGCAGAAGCGGTACGATCGCCGGATAGTCGCCGCCGATGCCATCGACGCCGCGCGTCCCGGCATCATAGATTTCCGCCACCAGATCACACTTGCGCATGCCGACCTCGATCTTGTCGGCGATCCGCTGGTGCATGGCCTCGACGATGCGGGCGGCATTGCGCATATATTGGATCTCGGTGGGGCTCTTGACCGCACGCTGCCAGTTCACCAGCGCCGTGCAATCGACGAATGTCGCGTTCGGCAGGTGCTTGACGAGCGACGCGAAGGCGGCGGCCGAAAACCAGTAATTGTCCATCTCGACGCCGATGCGCAGCTTGTCGAAGCCGCGCTCGGCGAGCTTGGCCGCCAGATAGTCCATCGGATGCCGCTCGGTCGACTGCACATAGTGGTCGGCATAGGGAACGATGTTTTCATGCTTGAGATAGGCGGTCAGCTTGGCGCCGTTTGCATCCTGTCCGCGGCCGTACCAGATCGGTTCGCCATGCGGCGGCACGATCACGGCCTGGTGGACATAGAAGGACCAGCCGTCATAGCCGGTCAGCCAGTTCATGTTGGAGGGATCGCTGCAGATCAGCAGGTCGACGCCCTTGGCCTCCATCGCGGCACGGGTCTTTTCGAGGCGCGCGGCATATTCCTCGCGGGTGAATTTGAGTTCGACGTCAGACATTGTCTTCCTTCCCGTGCGGTTTGCCGCACTCACATTTCGAATGTCGTGCCGGCGCCCGAAGCCCGGGCGCGGGCATAGGCAAGCGTGACGATGGCCGTGTCCTGGATGCCGGTGCCGGTCAGGTCGGCATAGGTGATGTGGTCATCGCCACTGCGGCCCGGCGAGAGGCCCGCCACGACCTGTCCGAGCTCGGCGAATTCCTGATCCGCCGCGACGAGGCCGGCGGCGATCGCGTGATGCAGTTCCCCCAGCGTGCGGGTCTGCGACAGGCGGTCGGCGACATAGAGATCGGCGCGGATCACGAGGCGCGGATCGATCTCGTTCTTGTGCTCCGCGTCGGAGCCCATGGCCGTGATGTGCTGGCCGGGCGCAAGCCATTCCGCCTGGACCAGAGGTTCGCTGGATGGCGTGGTGGCAACGATGATATCGGCGCCGGCGATGGCCTTTTGCGGATCGATTTCAGCGATCACGTCGATGCCGAGCCGGGCGGAAAGCGCCACGGCCATGGCGCCAGCCTTGCCGCGGTCTCGTGCCCAGATACGCGCCTTGCGGATCGGCCGCACCAGCATCAGGGCTTCCAGCTGCAAGCCAGCCTGCATGCCGGCACCGAAGATCGCGGCGACGGATGAGTTCTTGCGCGACAGGTGCTTTGCCGCCACCGCGCCGGCGGCGGCGGTGCGGACATCCGTCAGGTAGCCATTGTCGAGCAACAAGGCCTGGGCGAGCCCGGTTTTGGCCGACAGCAGCACCATCATGCCATTGGTCGAGGCCAGGCCGATCTTCGGGTTGTCGAAGAAGCCCGGGCTGATCTTGATGGCGAAGCCCTCGAGGCCGGGCACATAGGCCGTCTTGACGTCGACCTCGCCGCGCGCCTCGACGATGTCGAGCCTCAGGATCGGCGGCATGACGACCGGTCTGGTCGCAAGCGCGTGAAAGGCGTCCTCGATACAGGCGACCGCGTCGGCGTCGAGCCGGACGATCTGCTTCAGTTCCGTCTCGGTGAGGATCGCAATGCCGCTCATGGCGCATCCTCCACGTCCCAGCCATTGATGATGTGGCGATGCCTGATCATATCGATATTGCGGCCAGAGAGCAGGACCACGGTCGGTCCTGCAAGCGCCACCTTGCCGGCGAGGATGGCTGCGATGCCGATGGCGCCGGCGCCTTCAAGCACTTCGCGTTCCTCGCGATATCCATGTCGGATGCCTTCTGCGATCTCATGTTCGGTCACCAGAACGATGTCGTCGAGCAGCGCCGCGCACATCGAGAATGTCAGCCGGTTGTCGAGCCCGATGCCGCCGCCGAGGGAGTCGGCAAGGCTGGGATATTCGTCGACCGGGACGGGTCGGCCGGCCTCGATGCTGCGCTTCATCGCCGCGCCGCGATCCATGGTCAGGCCGATGATCCTTGCTGCAGGTATCAGCGCCTTGATCGCCGCGGCGATACCCGAGGCAAGCCCCCCGCCGGAGACCTGGACCAGGACCGTCTCGACCTCGGGCAGGTCGTCGATCATCTCGAGCCCGATCGTGCCCTGACCGGCGATGACATCGGCATGGTCGAAGGGCGGCACCATGATCATGCCTTCCTCGGCGACGAGACGGTCGACCTCGACCTGCGCCTCGTCCTGCGACCGGCCGACGATGCGGACATCGGCACCGAGCCGACGCACCTCGGCGACCTTGTTGTCGGGGACCAGTGCCGACATGCAGATGGTTGCCTTCGCGCCCACGGACCGCGCCGCATAAGCCAGCGCCCGTCCATGATTGCCGGTCGAGGCGGCCACCACGCCATGCGCATGCTGGTCCGCCGGGAGCATGAGCATGGCATTTGTGGCGCCCCGGAGCTTGAAGGCGCCGGTCCGCTGGTGGCTTTCGAGCTTGAGATGCACCGGCACCCCCGTGCGCTCGGTCAGGCTCGCCGATTGCACCATCGGGGTCCTCAGCACGTGGGGCTGAATGCGCTCGGCGGCGGCGCGGATGGCGTCGAGACCGACATGTCTGCGGGCTAACATGATCAGGCTCCCGGCAACGGCAATGTCATGAGGCGGCCGAATTCCGGCCGGATGGGCTGGTCGCCGCAGATCCTGAGGCACTGCCAGGCCGTGGCGAGATTGCTGGTGACGACGGGCTTGCCGATCGCCTGTTCGATCTCCGCCGCGACGCCAGCGGCCCGAAGCGCCGTGCAGGAAATGAAGAGTGCATCGGAAGCCGGATCGGCGGCTTCGCGGGCGAAGGCGACGAGTTCGGAAGGGGCGACCCGGGCCATCTCGCGGTCATCGGTCATGTCGAGGCAGGTGAAGCGGTCGATCCCGAAGCCCAGTCCGGCAAAATAGTCCGCCATCGGCCGGCTGGTCTCGCGCGTATAAGGCGTCAGCACGCTGATGCTGCTGGCACCGAAGGCACGCAGGCCCAGCACCGCCGCCGCCGTCGGCGTCACGACCTCCACCCCCGGCTTGGCCTCGCGGATTGCGGCCGCCACTTCGGCATCGCCGATGACCACGGAAGCCGAGGTGCAGGAATACATGACCGCGTCGAGCGGCTCGTCCGGGAGGATCAGTCCGGCGCCTGATGTCAGCGACGGCTGCATGGCGCGCAGGTTTTCTGGCGTCACCGGATTGGCGTAGTGGATGCGGCTGACATAGACGCCGATGTCCTCGCTTGCGACCATGCGCTGAAAATCGATCTCCGTCGTGTGGTCGGTGGCGAGGATGATCAGGCCGATGCGCTTGCGCAACGGCCTGTCGTCGAGAACAGGGGCGCGCGAGGCGATACGGATCTCGGTTCTGGCTGCCATGTCAGCGCTCCACCCGGGCAAAGCGTTCCTCGAGCCAGCGCAGGAAGACCACCGAGATCAGGCTCATGACGAGGAAGAAGATGCCGACCAGCGTCATCGGCTCGATGTAGCGGTAGCTCGAATTGGCGACGCTCTTGGCCTGGTTCATCAGTTCGAGCACGGTGATCGCCGAAAGCAGCGGTGTTTCCTTGAACATGGCGATGAGATAGTTTGCGAGCGCCGGGATCATCGGCGGGATCGCCTGCGGCAGGATCACATGGATCCAAGTCTGGCGTTCGGTGAGGTTGGCGGCCTTCGCCGCCTCCCACTGGCCGCGCGGCACGTTCTCGATGCCCGAGCGGTAGACTTCCGCCGCATAGGTGCCGTAGTGCAGGCCGAGCCCGATGATGCCGGCCACCAGCGCCGGCAGGCGAATGCCGATGTCGGGCAGGACATAGAAGATGAAATAGAGCTGGACGAGCAGCGGCGTGCCGCGAATGAACTCGACGACGAAGCCAGTAGTCTTCGACACGACCGCGACCGGCGAGCGGCGCAGGATGGCGAAGACCAGCCCGACGATCGCCGCGACGATCGCGCCGAGCACGCTGGCGATGAGGGTGATCTTCAGGCCTTCGAGAAGGGTCGGCATGATCTGCCAGACGAAGTTCCAGTCCCACTCCATCGCCTATGCCCTCACGCCGTCGAGATTGCGGGTAACGCGGCGTTCGAGCCGGTGCATCAGGAAGGAGATGACCCAGGACATGGCGAAATAGAGGATCAGGATCGTGCCGAACGGGATCAGGGTGCTGCCCGTTTGTGCCCGCACGACCTGCGCCTGGAATGTCATGTCGGTCAGCGAGATCAGCGAGACCACCGCGGTGCCTTTGAGAAGTTCGATCGCATTGTTGCCGAAGGTCGGCAGCATCAGCGGCAATGCCTGCGGCAGGATGATATGGCGCATGCGCTGAAAGCCGGTGAAATTGAGGGCGATCGAGGCTTCCAACTGCTCGCGCGGCACCGACTTGACTGCGCCGCGCACCACCTCGGCGCCATAGGCCCCGACATTGAGGCCGAGCGCGAGAACACCGGCCTGCAGCGGCGAGAGATTGATGCCGGCGAAGGGCAGCACGAAATAGACCCAGAAAAGCTGGACGAAGATCGAGGTGCCGCGGAAGAATTCGATATAGGTCGTGGCAATGGCCCGCACCGCGAAGAAGCGCGACAGCCGCGCCAATCCCGCCACGAAGGCCATGACCAGCGCCAGCGCCGAGCCGAGCACGGTCAACTGGATGGTCACCAGTGCGCCTTGCAATATGAGGCCTATGTAGCCGGACCAGTCGATCATGCGTTTCGTGTTCCGTTCAAGCGGGATCGCCCCTCACCCTTGCCGGGCGAGGGGCATTTGCATCACTGCGCCGCGCAGAGCTTGTCGCGCGATGTCGACATCGCGGCCTGCGCCGAGAAGCCGTAGGGCTCGATGATCTTGGCGAACTCGCCCGATTCCTTCATCTTCTTCAATTCGACGTCGAAGGCATCGCGCAGCGCCACGTTGTCCTTGTGGAAGGCCGCGCCGTCGCAATAGACAGGGGTGTCGACGACAGGCGCAATGACCTCGAGGTTGGGATCGTTGGCCTTCTTGACGAGGTCGTTGATCGAGAGAACCGGCAGAGAATAGGCATCAATGCGGCCGTCCTGCAGCATCTTGAGACCGCTCTGGCCATCCGGGACGACCACGACGCGGTCACGCGGCACGCCGGCGTCGAGTGCGAGCTTCTCCTCCGTGCCGCCGCCCGGCGCGCCGAGCTTCGCATCCGGATTGGCGGCGATGTCGGCATAGCTCTTGAAGCCCATCGGGTTGCCCTTCTTCACCAGCATCGCCTCGGCATCGCAGAGGATCGGCTCGGAATAGGCGACCGCGGCGCAACGCTCGGGCTTCATGAAAAGGCCGGCGGTGATCACGTCATGGCGGCGGGCCTGCAGGCCGGGGATCATCGCGCCGTATTCCGAGATCGAGGCAACGATTTCGTTGACGCCGAGGCGCTTGAAGATTTCGCGCGCGACGTCAGGCGCGGCACCCGACACCTTGCCGTCGGCGGCGACCGCCGTGAACGGCGGCTCATTGGCGATGGCGACGCGGGCGAAGCCCTGGTCCTTGAGTTCCTGCAGCTTGGTGTCGTCGGCCGACGCCGGCGCTGCGGCGAGCATGACGGCAAGTGCGGAGGCACCGGCCATCTGCTTGATCATGGTCGAATAGTTCATGTCTCGTCTCCTCTGAGGATTTACCTGTTTTGTTGGGGCAATGACTGGGCGTGAAGGCTCAGACGCGGTGCCCTGCCGCTATGATCTTGCGCAGGAAGGTCTGGGTTCGTTCCTGCCTGGGATTTCGGAAGATCTCGTCGGGCTTGCCTTCCTCGACGATCTTGCCGCGATCGAAGAACAGGATCCGGTCGGCGAAATCGTGGGCGAAACCCATTTCATGGGTGACCAGAAGCATCGTCATGTCGGTCTCGTCGGCGAGCTTCTTCATGACATTGAGCACCTCCTCGACCAGTTCCGGGTCGAGCGCCGAAGTCACCTCGTCGAAGAGCATGATGCGGGGCGAAAGCGCCAGCGCGCGGGCGATCGCGGCGCGCTGCTTCTGGCCGCCCGAGAGCTGTGCGGGCACGTGGCGGGCCTTGTCGGCCATGCCGACCATGTCGAGCAGTTCCATCGCCCGCTTCTCGGCGGCGGGCCGCGCGACACCCTTGGTCAGGATCGGCGCGAGCGTGACATTGTCGAGCACGGTCTTGTGCGGAAACAGGTTGAAGTGCTGGAACACCATGCCGATCTTGGCGCGCATCTTGCGCAGGTGCCGCTCGTCGGCCTCGACCAGACTGCCATTCCCGGGCATGTGGTAGAGCTGCTCGCCATCGACCTCGATATGGCCGCCGGAAATGGTCTCGAGCGTCATCAGGATGCGCAGGATCGTGGTCTTGCCGGAGCCGGAGGGACCGATCAGCGCGAGCTTCTCGCCCGGCATCACGTCCATCGACAGGCCGTCGAGCACGGTCAGCGGACCGTAGCGCTTGACGATGTTGTCGATGCGGATGATGGGCTCGGGCATTCATGTCTCTCCCTGTTGAGACAAGCGATGGCCCAAGGATTATCCCGATCCTAAATCATGTCAATTCCTAAAATAATATCATGACAATATTTCCGGAACTGCTTAAAATGAGGCCGTTTCCCCTAGATTGCGAGCAGCAGCGCTTCGGGACTGGCCACGCTCAGCGACGCGACGATCCCGAGCCCGGTCTTGAGTTCGGCCTCGGTGGTCGAGCCGAGCGATATGGCGCACGGCGGGCTGCCACGCCTCGCTGCTGGTGCGGAACGAACTGCCGGGCGCGATGGCCACGCCGCGCAGGCGGGCCTGCGAGACGAAGCCTTCCTCGGTATGCTCGCCCCTGAGCGGAAGCCAGACATGCAGGCTCTGCGGATGGTGGCGGTAGTCGAGGCCGGCCAGCGTCTCGGCGGCAATGGCATGGCGAACCGCCAATGCGCGACGCTGCCATCCGACCAGTTCCATCGCGGTGCCGTCGCTGACCCATTTCGTCGCGATCTCGGCAATCGACGGCGTCGCCATCCAGCTTGAGACCAGATGGCGGTTGGCGACAGCCGCGACGTAGCGATCAGGCGCGGCCAGATAGCCGATCCGGAGCCCCGGGACGGTGATCTTGGTGAAACTCGTGATGTAGAGCGTCCGCTCCGGCGCAAGCGCCGCCATCGGCGGCGGTCGATTCTCCATCCAGCGGTCCGAGGATGTCGTTCTCGATGATCGCCAGATCGTGCCGGCGGGCCACGGCCACCAGTTCCTCGCGCCGCGCCAATCCCATGATCGCCGCCATCGGGTTGATGACAGTCGGCTGCAGGAACACCGCGCGGACATTGCCCTTGCGACAGGCCGCGTCCAGCGCGTCGGGAAGCATGCCCTCTTCATCGATGGCGACGCCATCCAGATTGCAGCCCGAGATAGGTCGCGAGCGGCACCAGGGTGTGGTGGCTGATCGCCTCGACCACGACGGTCGAGCCTGGCGGGGCGACGCTCATCAGCGCCGTCGTCATGCCCGAGGTCGCGCCGTTGGTGACGCTGACATTCAGCGGCGAAATCTCGACACCACAGCGCGCCAGCCATTCGGCGGCGGCCGCGCGGTGCCGGGGAAACACGTACATTCGGGCGGAACGACAGCGCCGAACTCGCCGGCAGGTTCTCGGCGAGCCAGCCGAAGGCTTCCCGCATCTTTCTCGAGATGATACTGGTCACAGGCCGGCTTGAGGATCGAGAGGTCGATCAGTTCGCCGAGCCGCTCCGGCAGATAGGGTGGGCTCAGGCTCCTTGCGCAGCGTCTGCACGAAGGTGCCCACGTCCGATCTCGCCCGATATCAGGCCGCGCCGGATGAGCTCATCATAGGCGCGACTGACCGTCTGGACGGAGAGTTGCAGCGTGTCAGCCATGGGTCCGATGCGGGGGAAGGCGGTGACCGCTCGCCAGTAGGCCATCCTGGATGGCGCGCGCGATCTGCTCGGCCAGCGAGAGATAGGCGGGGGCGGCGGAGGAGTGAGGGATCGTGGCTGCCAATTTGTCATGATTATACAGCTATCAAAATCAGTTCAATTGGACAACCGAAATTTACTCTTCCAATGTCGCCACGCACAATTTGTCATGAATCTGCTGGGTGAAAACATGAAACTCGACGCCGTCGACCTGCGCATACTCGACGCCATCCAGCGCGACGGTCGCATCACCAAGCTCGCGCTTGCCGAGAAGGTCGGCCTGTCGCCGACGCCCTGCTGGATGCGGCTGCAGAAGCTCGAGAAATCAGGCATCGTCAGCGGCTATCATGGCGCATCTCAACCTCAGGAAGATCGCGCCTGTCCGCCACCGTGCTGATGGAGGTGACGCTCGCCAATCACCGCCAGGCCGATTTCGACCGCTTCGAGCGCGTAATCTCGGGCCTCGACGCGGTCGTGGCCTGCTGGTCGGTCGGCGGCGGCGTCGATTACGTGCTTAAGGTCACGGCCCCCGACATCGACAGCTACCAGCGTTTCGTCGACGGACTGCTCGATCGCGAGATCGGCATCGAGCGCTATTTTCACCTATATCGTCACCAAGACGGTGAAGGAGGAGTTGGCACAGCCTCTGGACGGCCTGCTGCCGGATCCGGGGTGAGACGGCTGCCCGCATATAGCGAGAAACTCTCTTCACCCGGCCCCCGGATATAGAGACTCTCTCTATCCACGCGTGCCAGAAGAGACACTTTCTCCGGCCTGGACGCCTAGACTCGGCTTATCGAACCAGACCGAGGAGACCGGAATGACCGCCATTTTCGCGCGCGCCGATTTTCATGAGGGCCTTGCCGGCCTGAGCGATCGCCATCTGCTCCGCAATCTCGCCTATGTCGACGGTCGCTGGGTGGCCGGCAATGGCGGCAAGGGATTCGGCGTCACGGACCCGGCAACAGGCAAGTCGCTTGCCTGGGTCGCCGCCGTCGACACGGATCAGGTGACATCTGCGATCGAGGCCGCCAACCGTGCCTTCCCGAAGTGGCAGGCGCTTCTGCCGCAGGAGCGGTCGAGGATTCTGCGCAACTGGTACGACCTCATGATTGCCCACCGTGAGGATCTGGCGCTGATCATGACGCTCGAGCAGGGCAAAACCGCTCGCGGAATCGCGCGGCGAGATCGACTATGCCGCCTCCTTCGTCGAGTGGTATGCCGAGGAAGGCAAGCGGCTGAATGCCGAAAGCGTCACCAGCCATCTGCCCGACGCCGAGATGATGGTGCGCCGCCAGGCCATCGGCGTCGCCGGTCCTCGTCACGCCATGGAATTTTCCCGCCGCCATGCTGACACGCAAGGCTGCGGCGGCGCTGGCCGCCGGCTGCACGATCGTCGCCCACCCCTCGTCCGAAACCCCGCTCTCGGCGCTGGCCCTGGCCGAACTTGCCGAGCGCGCGGGCATGCCTGATGGCGTGTTCAACGTGCTCACGGGGGATGCCGCGTCGATCGTCGGCCGGATGTGCGGCGACACACGCGTCCGCGCCATGAGCTTCACCGGCTCGACCGAAATCGGCCGGCTGATCGCCCGGCAGAGCACGCCGACCATGAAGCGCCTTGTCATGGAACTCGGCGGCCATGCGCCGCTCATCATCTTCGATGACGCCGACATCGACCGCGCGGTCGACATCGCCATCGACGCCAAGTTCGCGACCTCGGGGCAGGATTGCCTTGCCGCCAATCGCATCTATGTGCAGCGGTCGATCGTGGAAAGCTTCTCGGCGCGCTTCGCCGAGCGCATCAAGGCGCTGAAGGTCGGCACGGGGCTCGAACCCGGTGTCGAGATCGGGCCACTGATGCATGGCCGTGCTGTCGACAAGGTCGAGGAACAGGTGAAGGACGCCATCGCTCGTGGCGCCACGTGCTTGACCGGCGGCAAACGCCACGCGGCAGGCCCCCTGTTCTTTGAGCCGACGCTGCTCACCGAAGTTCCCGACGATGCCCTCATCATGCGCGAAGAGACCTTCGGCCCGGTCGCCGCGGTCGCAGCCTTCGAGACCGAGGACGAGGTCGTCACCCGCGCCAACGACACCGAATACGGCCTCGTCGCCTATGTCGTCACCGAGAATGGTGCCCGCCAGATGCGCCTTGGCCGGACGCTCGACTATGGCATGGTCGCCATCAACCGGGTGAAGATCACCGGCGGGCCGATCCCATTCGGCGGCTGGAAGCAATCCGGCCTCGGCCGCGAGGGCTCGCGCCACGGCATGGAAGCCTTCACCGAACTCAAATACATCTGCATCGACACCGCCGCTTAGGAGAATTCTCATGCTCGACCGCAACAACGAACTGACCGCCTGGGACCGCGACCACTTCTTCCACCCCTCGACCCATATGGGCATGCATGCCCGCGGCGAGACGCCGACGCGTGTCATGGCCGGTGGCGAGGGCGTCTACATATCAGACGTCAGCGGCAAGAAGAGCCTGGATGCCTTTGCCGGCCTCTATTGCGTCAATGTCGGCTATGGCCGGCAGAAGATCGCCGATGCGATCGCCGAGCAGGCCAAGAACCTCGCCTACTACCACGCCTATGTCGGCCACGGCACCGAGGTGTCGATCCGGCTTTCCAAGATGATCATCGATCGTGCCCCCGAACATATGAGCCGGGTCTATTTCGGCCTGTCGGGCTCGGATGCCAACGAGACCAACATCAAGCTGATCTGGTACTACAACAATATTCTCGGCCGGCCGGAGAAGAAGAAGATCATCTCGCGCTGGCGCGGTTATCACGGCTCGGGCGTGATGACGGGATCGCTCACCGGCCTGCATCTCTTCCACAATGCCTTCGACCTGCCGCGCGCGCCGATCCTGCACACGGAAGCGCCCTATTATTTCCGCCGCGAAGACCGCTCGATGAGCGAGGAGCAGTTCGCCGATCATTGCGCCGAGAAGCTCGAGGAGATGATCCTGGCCGAGGGACCGGATACGGTCGCCGCCTTCATCGGCGAGCCGATCCTCGGCACCGGCGGCATCGTGCCGCCGCCGAGGACCTATTGGCAGAAGATCGGCGCGGTGCTGGAAAAATACGACATCCTGCTCGTCGCCGACGAAGTAGTCACGGGCTTCGGCCGCCTCGGCACCATGTTCGGTTCCGACCATTACGGTATGAAGCCGGACCTGATCACCATCGCCAAGGGCCTGACCTCGGCCTATGCACCGCTCTCGGGCACGATCGTCTCCGACAGGATGTGGCAGGTTCTGGTCCAGGGTTCGGATGAGCTCGGCGCCATCGGCCACGGCTGGACCTATTCAGCGCACCCGATCTGCGCCGCCGCCGGCGTTGCCAATCTCGAACTGATCGACGAACTCGGCCTGGTCGAGAACGCCGGCTCGACCGGCGCCTATTTCCGCCAGCAACTCACCGCCGCGCTCGCCGGCCACAGACATGTCGGCGAGGTGCGCGGCGACGGCCTGATGGCGGCGGTGGAATTTGTCGATGACAGGGACGATCGGACGTTCTTCGACCCATCCCGCAAGATCGGACCGCAGGTCGCTGCCGCGCTGCTGGAGCGCGGCGTGATCGGACGCGCCATGCCGCAGGGCGATATCCTCGGCTTCGCCCCGCCGCTCTGCCTGACGCGCGCGGAGGCCGACATCGTGGTCAAGGCGGCGGCGGGTGCCGTGGAGCAGGTGCTGGGATAACGCGGACCGCCGCCATGGGACAACGGCCGGCTACCGCTCAATACGCTCGCCCGACTGGTGTGGCCGTTCATGCGTCGGGTCGATCGTGCCGGGTGCGATGGGGCTCTTGACAGGATGGAAATTCATGACAGTGTAATGAACAGGATTAAACAGGTTCATTGTACAGGAATGAAATGGCTCGGCGCGCAGATCTCAAGACCTTGAAGCCGGGTGCGCCGAAGCCGGAGCAGATCGCCTCCGTGCTTGAGCAGGAGATCCGTTCGGGAGTGCTCGCCTTCGGCGATCGGCTGCAGAGCGAGAACGAACTCGTCCAGCGCTTCTCGGTCAGCCGCAACACCCTGCGCAAGGGGCTGGAAGAACTCAACAGCCGTGGCCTGATCACCACCAAGGTCGGCATCGGCTCCTTCGTCACATTCAATGGCCAGACGATCAACGACGTCATGGGCTGGTCGAAAGCGCTTGCCGATGTCGGAGCCGACACCGAGACCCGGCTGCTGCGCATCGAAATGATGCATGACTCGGCGCTCGCCGAACGGCTGGGCATCACCGATGATTCCTTCATCGCCGTCGACCGTCTCCGCCTGCTGGGCCAGGACCACAAGCCGATTTCGATCGAGCGCAGCCGGGTGCCCCTCATGCCGGAACTTGAAGAGGTTCCGCTCAAGGGCCTGCGCTCCGGCTCGCTGACCCAGACGCTGCGCGCGGCGGGTCTGGTCGCCGATCATGGCGAGGAATGGGCCGATATCGAAATGCTCGGTGAGACCGACGCCGCGCTGCTCGGCTGCGCGCCGGGCAGCGCCTTCCTCCGCACGCGGCGCCTGACCCGCGGGGCTGACGGGCGCCCGATCGAATATGTCACCAGCCTGCTCAACCCCGCCTATTTCGCGCTTCACCTGGAGTTCTGACGATGGCGGCAAGGGAGGAGATCGCATTCGACAGGGCTTTGGGAGCATTGATCGGCGGCGCGCTGGGCGATGCCATGGGCATGCCGACGCAGCTCCTTTCGCCAGCCGAGATCAGGACCGACTACGGCTTCGTCGACCGCTTCGTCGACCCGGCACCGGACCATCCCGTGTCGAAGGGCCTCAGGGCGGGCACCATCACCGATGATACGGAGCAGACGCTGCTGCTGGCCAACGTCCTGCTGAAATCCGGCGACGGATTCGATCACCACGCCTGGGTCAATGCGCTGATCGCCTGGGAAGAGGACATCAAGGCGCGCGGCGGTTACGACCTGCTCGGCCCGTCCACCAAGCGGGCGATCGACGCGATCAATGCCGGCACGCCGCCCGAACAGGCCGGCCGCAGCGGCGAAACCAATGGCGCGGCGATGCGGATCGCCCCTGTCGGCATCCTGGTGCCGCCATCGGATGCGCTGATTGCGCGGGTCGCCGAGACCTGCCGCGCGACCCACAACACGACGATCGCGATTTCCTCGGCCTCGGCCGTGGCCACCGTAATCAGCCACGGCATCGACGGCGCCGACTGGCAGCACGCGATCGGCCATGCGGTCTCAGCCGCGCGCGCCGGCGAAAAGCAGGGCCATTGGGTGCCCGGCGGCACCGTCGCGGCGCGCATCGAATGGGCGCTCGACATGGTCGAGGACTGCACCATCGACGAGGGCATCCGGCGGGTTTTCGACCGTCTCGGCACCGGCGTCATCTCGCAGGAAAGCGTGCCCGCCGCCTTCGCGGTGCTGAAGCTCGCCGAGGGCGACGCCTGGAGGGCGGCCGTCATCGCGGCCAATCTCGGCGGCGATACCGACACGATCGGCGCGATTGCCGGATCGATGGCAGGCGCCTGCGCCGGCTATTCCAGCCTTCCCAAGGACCGGATCGACGGACTCGTCGGCATCGACCTCGATGCGGTCGGACAGATCGCCCGCGCATTGGTTCGGGCGCGGCTTGGCGGGGAGGCGCCGAATGACTGATCCGCGCCTCATCCATATCGGCAGCGCGGTGGTGGATTTCATCTACCGCATCGAGCGCCTGCCGGCACCCGGCGACGATCTCACCGCCTCGTCCTTTTCCGCCATCCCCGGCGGCGGCTTCAACATGATGGTGGCCGCGAAGCGCAGCGGCATGCGTACGGCCTATGCCGGAAAGATTGGCGACGGGCCGTTCGGTGCGATGATATCGGCTGCGATGAAAGCCGAGGGCATCGACTGCCTGCAGCCAGTGAGCCGCGGGAGCGACAGCGGCACCTGCGTCGTCTTCGTCACCGAGGGCGACGGCGAGCGGACGTTCGTGTCGCGGCCGGGCGCCGAGGGCATGATCACGCCTGATGATTTCCCCTTCATGATGCCCGCGCCCGGCGACTGGGTGTTCACCACTGGCTACACGCTCGCCTATCCGGGAAGCCGTGAGAGCCAGGCGCAGTTCATCGAGAACCTGCCCGATCACGCCACCTTCGCCTTCGACCCGACCGGCATTGTCGGCGATATCCCCGTCGATCTTCTCCATCGCGTGCTCGGTCGCACCGACTGGCTGAGCCTCAATCGCGCCGAGGCATCGGCGATCGTCGGGGAATCCGAGGATGGCGAAATGGCAGAGCGCCTGTTCGCGCGGCACTGCCGGCGTGCAAGGGGCATCGTCCTTCGCTCGGGCGCATCCGGTGCGCTGCTGGCGCTGGCGGGCGAAGCGCCTGTCTTCGTTCCCGCCTTCCGCGTCGCGGCCATCGACACCAATGGCGCCGGCGATGCCCATGACGGCGCCTTCATCGCTGCGCTCAGCCGGGGCATGAACCAGTTCGACGCGCTCGCCTACGCCAACGCGGCCGCTGCCATTTCCACCACCCGCCATGGCGGGCCGACGGCTCCAGAGACCGACGAGATCAACGATTTCCTGAAACGTGCCCGGGAAGCGAATTCCGCGTCAGCGGAAACAAAGGGAACATTGGCACTCCAAAGAGAGGAATGGTCATGACCATGACGAGCATGATTGCAAAGACCGTGGCGGCTGCCGCCATGACGACCCTGCTGGCGGGATCGGCGCTGGCCGCCGACCTGCATGTCCTGAACTGGAAGGGATACGGCGCCGACGAGCCATGGGCCGTCGAGGCCTTCGAGCAGGCGACCGGCCACAAGGTCATCAACGACTTTTTCAATTCCGAGCAGGAAATGCTCACCAAGCTCAGGACCAATCCCGGCCTCTATGACGTGGTGATGATCAACGTGGCCTTCACCGGCCAGGCCGTCAGCGAGAAGCTGATCCAGCCGATCGACACATCGAAGATCGCCAACTATGCCGATATCGGCGCGGAAAAGGCCAAGTCGCCCATGCTCAACCATGACGGCGCTGTCTACGGCGTGCCGTGGGTCTGGGGCGTGACGGCGCTCGCCGTCAACGACAAGTCCTTCCCGACCCCGCCGACCTCGATCAACGTCATGTGGGACGAAGCCCACAAGGGCCGCGTCGTGCTCCGCGACGACGCCGTGGAAGCCATCCAGTTCGGCGCCATCGCAACAGGTCAGGATATCAACGACATCAAGGACATGGATGCGGTCAAGGCCAAGCTGACCTCGCTGATGCCGCAGATCCGCACCTTCTGGAGCGCCGAGAACGACTTCAACCAGATGATCGCCGCCAACCAGATCGATGTCGGCACCTACTGGAGCGGTTCGGCCGATCGCGCCAAGAAGAACTTCAAGCTGCCCGTCAGCCTGGTGATCCCGGAAGAGGGTTGCGTCGGCTGGCTCGACGCCTTCTCGATCCCTGTCGGCTCCAATAATGTCGAAGGCGCTGAGGCCTTCATCAACTACATGATCGACCCGGCCTTCTATACCGAATGGGTGGCCAAGGTCGGCGCACCGGTCTCGGCCAATACCAAGGCGCTTGAGGCGCTGCCAGCAGATGCCTTCAACCGCACGGTCATGGGCGATCCCAAGGTCGCCTCGCGCATCAAGTTCCAGGCCCCGGTCACCGATGCCCAGCGCGAAGCCTATCTGGCGCTCTGGCAGGAGATCAAGGTCAACGTGAAGTAGCCGAAGCGTGATCGGCTTGGGTGCGCACCCCTCACCAAGCGCGCCCAGGTCTTCGCCTTCGGCTCAGCCGGGCTTGCTATCCTCTCCCACAAGGGGAGAGGTAAACCCAGACGCACCCCCGCGCTACAAGCAGGGCCGGCGAGCGCGCCACCCTACCTCTCCCCTTGTGGGAGAGGATACAAAGGCCGCGAGAGCGTAACGATCGCTTGGCAGCAGTTGGTGAGGGGTAAAGCTCTCAAGTCGTCATTCTCACGGGCGGACAGAATTTGGCAGACATCGCTCACAATCCGCACATTTCCCCTCTGCGCAAGGCCATACCCTTGCTGCTGCCCGCCTATGTCTGGCTCATCATCGCGATCTTCCTCCCTCTGTCGGCCATGGTGTTCTTCAGCTTCATGAGCGACCTGCCCCTGTCGGGCAAGGACTGGTCCTTCACCCTGGCCAACTACCAGGCTTTCTTCTCGACCGGCGTCTATGTCACCCTGCTGGGCTACTCGCTGCGTCTCGGCCTCGAAGTGACATTCTGGTGCCTGCTGATCGGCTTTCCCGCCGCCTATGTACTGGCGAAAGTTCTCAAGGGCCGCAGTCGCGAGGCGGTGTTCCTGCTGGTCATCCTGCCTTTCTGGAGCAATGGGCTGGTGCGCATCTTCTCCTGGGCCATGGTCCTTCGCGAGGGCGGCATTCTCGATACCTGGCTCAATGCTATCCTGCCCTTCAGGATCAATATCGACCTGATGTATTCCTATCCGGCCGTCATCATCGGGCTCGTTCACAGCTACGTGCCCTATGTCGTGCTGACTTGCTATCTCAGCCTGCAGGCAATCGACGACAGCCTGATCGAGGCGGCGCGGTCGCTGGGCGCTTCGCGGCTGCGGGTGCTGAGAAAGATCATCCTGCCGCTCGCCTTGCCCGGCATCGTCGCCGGCGCGGTGCTGATCTTCGTGCCCGTCGTCGGCTCCTTCATGGAACCGCGCATTCTCGGCGGCCGCACCGGCACCTTCTACGGCACCGTGATCGAGGACCAGTTCGTGGCCGTGTTCAACTGGCCGCTCGGGGCGGCGCTGTCCTTCATCCTGCTTGCAGTGGTGCTGGCGATCCTCGCCGCATCCGCCCCTGTCATGCGGAGGGCACAATGAGCACGATCACCCGCGCACTGAACGGACTGGGCAGGCTCTATATCGGCTTGCTGCTCGTCTTCCTCTACCTGCCGATCGTGATCATGGCCCTGATGAGCTTCAACGCCTCGCCCTTCTACATGCTGCCGATCGAGTGGTCGACGGTGTGGTACGAGACCTTCCTTTCCAATCGCCAATTGATCGCGGCAACGTGGAACAGTGTGTTCATCGCACTGATCACCACGGTGATTTCGGCGGTGCTGGGAACGGCTGCCTCGCTGGCACTCTACCGCTACGATTTTCCCGGCAAGTCCATCCTAACCGCCGCCCTGCTGCCGCCGATCGCCATTCCGTGGCTGATCACCGGCACGGCGATGCTGATCTTCTTCTTCGGTGTCGGCATCGGCCGGGGACTGCATGCGATCATCCTCGGCCATGTGGCGCTGGCGCTGCCCTATGTGATCATCGTCGTCAATGCGCGGCTCAGGACGCTGGCGCCGGAGCTCGAAGAGGCGGCGCGTTCGCTCGGCGCCAGCCAGTGGCAGGTGACACGACGGGTGACATTACCCTGGATCGCGCCGGGCATCATCGCCGGCGGCCTGTTCGCCTTCGCGGTGTCCTTCGACCAGTTCGTCGTCTCCTACTTCCTGGCGACGCCGGGGCAATCGACGCTTCCGGTGGAAATCTATGCCGCGATCCGCAAGGGTTTCACGCCCGAGATCAATGCGGTCTCGACCATCATCATCGTGCTGTCCATGGCGATCATGCTGATCACGGCGCGCTTCTACAAATTCGGAGGAGAGCAATAGTGGCAAGCGTCGAGGTGAAAAATCTCTCCCGCTCGTTCGGCAATCACAAGGCGCTGGACGACGTCTCCGTCCGCTTCGACGATGGCGGCTTCTATGCGCTGCTCGGGCCCTCCGGCTCGGGCAAGACGACGCTTCTCAGGATGATTGCCGGCTTCGAATTCCCCAATGCCGGGCGCATCGAGATGGATGGCGAGAGCGTCGAGCGCGTGCCGTTGGAAAAGCGCCAGATCGGCATGATGTTCCAGAACTACGCGCTCTTCCCCAACATGACCGTATCAGACAACATCGCCTTCGGCCTTGAAGTCCGTCGCCTGCCGAAGTCGGAGATCCGCGACAAGGTCCGCGAAGCGCTCGATCTCGTCAAGCTCGGCACCTATGGCGAACGCAAGCCGCACCAGCTCTCGGGGGGCCAGCGCCAGCGGGTCGCGCTCGCCCGCGCCTTCGTCATCAATCCGCGCGTGCTTTTGCTCGACGAACCGCTCGGCGCACTCGACAAGGCGTTGCGGGTCGAGATGCAGGTCGAACTCAAGCGCATCCAGCGCGAGATCGGCATCACCACCATTTTCGTCACCCACGACCAGGAGGAGGCCCTGACCATGGCAGACCGGGTCGGCATTCTCAGGGAGGGGCGGCTGGTGGAGGAAGGTGAGCCGGAGACGATTTACAACCGCCCGCGATCACTGTTCGCCGCGACCTTCCTGGGCGATGCCAATATCCTGCCCGGCACCTGGTCGGGCGAGGGCCTGGTGATGGCAGACGGAAAGGTCATCCGCGTGTCCGGCAGCGAGGATCGGACCCCCGGCGCGACGATGCAATGCGCGGTCCGCCCGGAACGCATGCGCCTGGTCGAGGGCGATACCGCATCGTCAGACAATGTGCTGACCGGAACGGTGATCCGGAGGATGTTCTCCGGTGTCAGTTCCACTTTGCATGTCGAGACCGCGGGTGGCGAAATCCGCGTCGTGGTGCCGAATGCCGGCGACAGCCGTCTTCGGGACGGAGCCCCGGTGACGATCGCCTGGTCGGCGGACAGCACCTTCCCCGTCGCATGAGACCTGGGCGCCTGCGGCGTACCTTCAGTTCCGCCGGATCATCGCGTCCGTGTCAGCGAGCAGGTCGCGCACGGCCTGCCGTGCTCCCGCAGGTCTCTGGTGGCGGATCTGCTCCTCGATCGCGGCATGCAGGTCCTGCGCATAGCGCAGGCTGTTGGCCTCGCGGGTGACATAGACGAAGAGATTGTTGAGCGCCGATTCGATCAGCGTGCCGAGCGGAATGAGCAGCTCGTTGTGGGTCGCCTTCAGGATGGACAGATGGAACTGGGTATCGGCGCGCGTGCGCTCGGACAGTGTCGGTGCCGTTCCCATGCCGTTGAGCGCTCGCGATATTTCCGCCATTTCCTCCTCGCTGCGCCGCTCGGCCGCCAGGGCCGCGGCCTCAGGTTCGATGATGTAGCGGAATTCCTGCACGGTCTTTAGGAAGCCCATGGAATCGGGCGCACTCGCATACCAGGCCAGCACATCGCGATCGAGCAGGTTCCAGCGGTCCTTCTGCTCGACCCAGGTGCCGACCTTGGGCCGTGAGTTCAGCAGCCCCTTGGCCATCAGGATCTTGACCGCCTCGCGCACCGCCGACCGGCTGACGCCGAAGTAGTCGGCCCATTGCCCCTCGTTGGGCAGCGTCGAGCCGACCGGGAAATCGCCCCGCACGATGCGCGAACCAATCTCATGGGCGACGGAGTGATGGACGCTGGAACCGATCAGGCGCTGTCCGCCGGACGGCTGGTTTACCAGGGACGATACGTGCGCAAGGCCCGGGATCGGGTTCCCGGGCCGAAAAGTTCCGTCATTGTTCGTCATTGTGTTCCGTGGGGCTTCATTCATTCATCTGCCGGTTCGCGCGAATTCGGTCGAATGCCACTGCCAGCACAATGAAACTGCCCACGAACGCGCCTTGCCAAAATGTACTTATTCCGAGGAGTGTCAAGCTGTTGCGGATGATCTCGATCAGGGCGGCGCCCACGACGGAGCCGAACACCGTGCCGGCGCCGCCCATCAGGTTCGCGCCGCCGATGACCGCAGCCGCGATGACGCTGAGTTCCATCGACTGGCCGAGATTGGTCGTCACGCCGCCGAGCCATCCGGCTTCGAGCACCCCGGCAATGCCGGCGACCAGCGCGGAGAACATGTAGACGCTGATTTTCACCCGCCTCACCGCAATGCCGGTCAGCACCGCCGCCTTCTCGTTGCTGCCGATGGCGAAGACATGGGTTCCCCACCGCGACCATTTCAGCAGAAGCCCGGTGATGATCATCAGCAGCACGAGCGCGATCACCGGATTGGCAATTCCGAAGGTCGACCCGCCACCGAGCCAGAAGAGCAGTTTCTCGTCCGGCCCGAACTGGTAGATCATCTTGTTCTGCGACAGGATCATCGCGGCGCTGCGCGCCACCGAGAGCATGCCGAGCGTGACCACGAAGGGCGGAATACGCAGATAGGCGATCAGCGCGCCGTTGATCGCGCCGACCAGCAGCGCCACGGACAGCGCGGCGGCAGCGCCCGCCCACAGCGGATAGCCGCCGTTCATGCAGATCGCCAGCACCATGGCCGACAGGCAGAGCACGGAGCCGACCGACAGGTCGATGCCGGCCGATATGATCACCACCGTCATGCCGAGCGCGATGATCGCCACGAAGGCGAAGTTGCGCGTGACGTTGAAGAGGTTCTGCGGCGTGGCAAACGTGTCGGTCACCAGCGTGAGCGTGAGGCATGCCAGGACCGCAGCGATGAAGACCCAGAACTCCGGCTTTGACAGCAGGAGGGAGAGCGGGGTGTGTGTCTGCCGGTCGATGGCCTTTTCGATGTCCAGTGCCATTGCACTTCTCCCCCTATGCCCGCTCGATCGCACCGGTGATCAGGCCGGTGATTTCCTCTGGAGATGTCTGCGCTGTCGTCTTGTCGGCCACCTTGGTGCCGCGACGAAGCACGACGATCCGGTCGGCCACCGAGAAGACGTCAGGCATGCGGTGGCTGATCAGCACGACCGCGACACCCTGCTTTTTCAACTCCCCGATCAGATTGAGGACCTCCGCGACCTGGCGGACGGAGATCGCCGCCGTGGGCTCGTCCATCAGCACGATGTCGGAGGAAGACAGCCGCGTGCGGGCGATCGCCACCGCCTGGCGCTGGCCGCCGGACATGTCGCGCACCAGGTCCTTGGGACGGGTTTCCGATTTCAGTTCCCGGAACAGCCGCCCCGCCACCTCGTTCATGCCGCGATAATCCATGATCCGGAACGGTCCGATCCGCCGGGTGAGTTCGCGGCCGAGGAAGACGTTGACGGCAGCCGTCAGGTTGTCGCAGAGCGCGAGGTCCTGGTAGACGATCTCGATGCCATGCTCGCGCGCCTCGACCGGGCGATGAAATGCGACTTCGTTGTCGTTCATGAAGATCCGCCCGTGCGACGGCCGGAAGTTTCCGGCGATGATTTTCACCAGCGTGGACTTCCCCGCGCCATTGTCGCCCATCAGGCCGACCACCTCGCCCTTGCCGATCGTCATCGAGAAATCGTTGAGGGCCTGGATCGCCCCGAAATGCTTTGAAATCCGCTCAAGTCTCAACACTGCCATTCGCACCTCCCTTTGTAGCGGCGAGTAAGGGATGAAAATTCCACGTCGTCAATAGCTGGACAAAACATATAAAATGATTTATCGGACAAATACGACTTTTTGTGAGTTACGTGCCTCAGTGCACGTCGGGAGGTGGAATGCGTATCCTGGTAACCGGCGCGACTGGAAAGGTCGGGCGGGCATTGATCACGGCTGTCCTGGCGGATCCGGACCACGCCGCAACGGAGATCCGTGCGCTTTGCCACAACCGCACTTTGGCTGAACATGCCCGGCTGTCAGTTGTGCGCGGATCGATCGAGGATCGCGCGGTCTGCAGGGCGGCGGTCGAGGGCATCACCCATGTCGTGCACCTGGCCACCTGCAAGGAAGTGCCCGAAACGGTGATGGACGTCACCGTCAAGGGCCTGTTCTGGCTGCTTGAGGAATTCCGGGCCAGCCCGACGGCGGAGCGTTTCGTGCTGATCGGCGGCGACGCGGGCGTCGGTCACTTCTTTCGCCGGCATCCGGCGCCGATCACCGAGGACGCGCCGCACATGGCCTATCCGGGATGCTACGCCCTCTCCAAGGTACTCGAGGAGGTGATGGTTGCCCAGTTCGGGATCCAGTACGGGCTGGACTGGTCCTGCCTGCGCGCGCCCTGGATCATGGAGAAGGACGACTTCAAGGCCAGCCTGTCCTTCGGACCCGACCGGTTCGGGGGACCCGACTGGAGCGCCATGGTGTCGCCTGCCGAGGCGAAAGCCTGCGCCGAGAGCGCGACGGTGCCTCTGCTCCGGGATGCGGACGGGGCGCCGCTGAAGCGCAACTTCGTCCATGCCGACGACCTCGTGGCCGCCATAATCCTGGCTTTGGCCGAACCGAAGGCGCGGCAACGTCTCTACAATATCTGCATGGACGCACCCGTGGATTACGGGGAACTCGCCGGCTACCTCGCACGCAGCCGCGGACTGCCGTCGATCGACATCAACAGTCAATTTCACAGCAACTGGATGGACAACGCGCGCGCCCGCTACGAGCTCGGCTGGCGCCCGCGTTACGACCTCGAGCGGCTGGTCGAGTCTTCCTGGTCCTATCAGCGCGACGCCGATGACGTCAGGCGCGTCTGGTATCCGGGTTGAGTGGCCGGGCACGGTCCCGGCAGGCATGCAGCATTTCAGATCAATTTCGGGAGGAAATCATGAAGAAGCTACTGACTGCAACGCTCGCACTCGCGGCGCTGGGACTCGCATCCGCATCGGCGATGGCCGAAGACAAGATCCTCGCCATCGTGGTCAAGGGACTGGACAATCCCTTCTTCGAGCAGGTCAATCTCGGCTGCCAGAAATGGAATGGTGAGAACGAGGGCAAGGGCTACAAGTGCCTTTACACCGGTCCCGCCTCGAGCGCGGACGAGGCCGGCCAGATCCAGGTGGTCGAGGATCTCCTCAACAGGCCCGATGTCGTCGCCATCGCGATCTCGCCGTCCAACGCACCGCTGATGGCAAACCTGCTCAAGAAGGTGCAGCCGAAGATCCCGGTCATGACCATCGACGCCGATCTCTCGGCCGCCGATGCGGCCCTGCGCAAGACCTATCTCGGCACCGACAACTACCTGATGGGTGTCAAGTTCGCCGAGCATCTCAAGGCGCTCAAGCCCGAGGGCGGCACCGTCTGCCTCCAGCTCGGCAATGTGGCGGCCGACAACATCAATGCCCGCGCGGCCGGCACCCGCGACACGCTGTCCGGACAGAAGGGCATCGAGCGGCTCGCGGGCGAAGGCGGCTGGACCGAGATCGATGGTTGCCCGGTCTTCACCAATGACCAGATCGATCTCGCCAACCAACAAATGGCCGATACCTTCACCGCCAATCCGGACCTGACCGCCTTCATGCTGATCGGTGGCTGGGCGCAGTTCGCGCCGCAGGCCTATGCCCAGGTGACCGACCAGGTCATGGACAAGCTCAAGTCCATGGCACTGGCGATCGTCGCCGGTGACACCCTGCCGCCGCAGATGGATGCCCTCAAGGCCGGACGCAGCCATGTCCAGGTCGGGCAGCGCCCGTTCGAGATGGGCTACCGCGCGCCCAGCGTGATGATCGACCTGCTCGACGGCAAGCCTGTCGAGCCGATCATCTATACCGGCCTCGACGAGTGCAAGCAGGACAATGCCGACTCCTGCATCGGCGGCTGACGACTCCCCCTGGCCGGCCCAGGCAGCAGGGCCGGCCCTTTTTCTCCAGCCGATTGCGATGACGGCCATCGGGCCGTCGTCGGCGAAGCCATGCCCAAGGAAACGGGGACAAATCCCCAAGGAGGACATCATGACGATCAAACACACCCTGTCGACGCTTCTCATTGCGACCGCGTTCGTCGCGGCCGGCAGCCTGTCCGTGCAGGCGCAGGACAAGAAGCAACTCGCCTTCGTCGTCAACGGCGCATCCGACTTCTGGAAACTTGCCGAGGCCGGTGTCCGCAAGGCGCAGGAGGAACTGCCGAACTACGACCTCGTGTTCAAGTATCCGGAACAGGCGGCCGCGGCCGTGCAGCAACGGCTGATGGACGACCTCGTCGCCGCCGGTGTCTCGGCCATCATGGTCAGCGCCGTCGATCCCAAGTCATCGACGGACGCGCTCAACCGGGTCGGCGGCCAGGTGCCGCTGTTCACCACGGACTCCGATGCGCCGGACACCAACCGCATCGCCTATATCGGCTCGTCCAACACCGATGCCGGCAAGCAGGCGGGCGAGATCGCCCTCAAGGCCTTGCCTGAAGGCGGCAAGTGCATCGGCTTCGTCGGCCTGCCGGGCGCCGACAATGCGCGCGAGCGCATCGAGGGCATGAAATCGGTGATCGCGGGTTCCAAGGTGGAGCTTATCGATGTCCGGGGCGACGACATCGACATGACCCGCGCCAAGCGCAACGTCGAGGACGCGCTGGCGGCCAACCCCGACATAAACTGCATGGTGGGGTTCTATTCCTATAACCCGCCGCGCATCTACGAGGTCCTCAAGGAGGCCGGAAAACTCGGCCAGGTCACCGTCGTCGCCTTCGACGAGGATCCGATCACGCTTGGCGGCGTGCGCGAAGGCAGCATTGCCGGCACCGTGGTGCAGCAGCCCTATGAATGGGGTTACCAGGGCATGAAGCTCATGGCGAAATATCTCGAGGGCGACACCTCGGTCGTCCCCGGCGACAAGCTCGTCATCATCCCGACGGCCATCATCGACAAGTCCAATGTCGATGCATTCGAGGCCGAACTGAAGTCGCGTATTGGCGGCTGAGACCTCGGAGGATACGAGCCGGCACCTACCTCCCGCCGGCTCGTATCTCCTGAAACGGCAGTGCACAGGAACCAGCGCGCGGATGACAGGACCCTTCATCGAAATCGCCGACGTCTCGAAGGAATATCCGGGCGTTGTCGCGCTCGAGGGCGTGGCGCTCACGGTCGCGCCGGGCGAGGTCGTCGGCCTGATCGGGGAGAATGGCGCCGGCAAGTCGACCCTGATGAAGATACTCGGCGGCGTGCTCGCGCCGACCAGCGGCTCGATCATCGTCGATGGCATCAGCCACGATCGCCTGACGGTCAAGAGTTCCATGGCGGCCGGCATCGCCTTCGTCCACCAGGAGCTCAACCTGTTCGACAATCTCAGCGTCGCCGCCAACATCTTCATCGGCCGCGAGCCGCGACAACGGCGCGCGCGCTGGCTGGTCGCCGAAAAGCGGATGAACGCGATGGCAACCCCGCTGCTGCAACAACTGGGCGCCGAATTCGCCGCCGACGCACCGCTTTCAGCGCTCTCGCTGGCCGAGCGGCAGCTTGTCGAGATCGCCAAGGCCCTATCGGTCGACGCGCGGCTGATCATCATGGACGAACCCACCTCCAGCCTGACGATGACGGAGACGGCCCGGCTGCTCGACACGATCCGGCGCCTTCGGTCCCGGGGGGTGAGCGTCATTTTCATATCGCACCGACTGGCCGAAGTTCAGGATGTCGCGGACCGTGTCGTCGTGTTACGGGACGGCCAGCGGACCGGTGAGTTGCGCGGCGCCGACATCCTTCCCGACAGCATGATCCGCCACATGGTCGGCCGCGACATCAAGGTCCGCCATCGCCCGGCCAGCCAGCCGCCGGGCGACAGCCTGGTCGAGTTTCGTGCCATATGCACCCCGCAATGGCCGGCAAGTCCGGTCGACCTTACCATTCGCGCCGGGGAAATCACCGGGCTCGCCGGCCTGATCGGCGCGGGGCGGACGGAGCTGGCGCAGGTGATGTTCGGCCTCGAGCAGCCGGTGGGTGGCGAGATCGTCGTCGATGGAGAAGTCCGGCGGCTGCGCTCGCCGCGAGACGCGATCGCCCATGGAATCTATCTCATACCGGAGGACCGGAAGCGCAGCGGACTGGTGCTCGATTTCTCGATTGCCGGCAATGTCACCATGGCCGACCTCGGCCGCTACAGCCGGTTCGGCCTTTGCAATCGGCAGGCAGAAACGCTGGCGGCGCAGAAGCAGAAGCGCGCGCTCGACATTCGCTGCCACGATCTCGCAGCACCCGCCGGATCGCTCTCCGGCGGCAACCAGCAGAAGGTGGTGCTGGCCAAATGGCTGTCGATGGCACCGCGCCTGCTGATCTTCGACGAACCCACGCGCGGCATCGACGTGGGCGCCAAGAGCGAGATCTACCAGCTGATGCGCGACCTCTCCGACCGGGGCGTGGGCATCCTGATGATCTCGAGCGACATGGAAGAGGTCATCGGCGTCAGCGACCGGGTCGTCGTGATGCATGAAGGCCGCATCGCCGGTGAACTCGGGCGCGAAGCGCTGAGCGAAGCCGCGATCATGTCGCTCGCCGTCGGCCGCGCCCGGCATCCGAGCCAGTTCGAATTGATGGAGACCTGACCGCATGATCAACCGCAAGGACCTCTGGCTCCTGATCCTCATCTTGATTGTCGGCGCCGTGGTGGCGATCATCAATCCGCGTTTCCTGTCGCCGATCAACCTCTCGAACACGGCAAACCTCATCGGCCTGTTCGGTATCTTCGCGGTGGCGCAGGCCTTCGTCATCATCGCCGGCGGCATCGAGCTGTCGGTGGGCTCGATCATCGCGCTTCTCGGCGTGATCTTCGTCGATCTCGTGGCGCCCGGAACCGTTCACTGGAGCCTCGCCTTCGTCGTCGTGCTGGCGCTCGGCTGCGCGTTCGGACTGGTTCACGGCTGGCTCGTCACCTACCTGCGCCTGCAGCCCTTCGTGGTGACGCTCTGCGGCTTGCTAATCTATCGCGGCATCGCGCGCTGGTACACCGACGATTCCACCGCGGGCTTTCCCTTCGGCGCCAGCTTTCCCGTGCTCGAGTGGCTGACGACCGGACGGCTCCTTGGCATTCCGCACACGTTGATCGCCTTTGCAGGCATCGCCACCGTGATGGGCATCGTCCTGCATCGCTCGGTGTTCGGCCGCCATCTCTTCGCGGTCGGCAAGAATGAGGAGGCCGCGCGCTACAGCGGCATCGCGTCGTCGAGGGTGATCATCCTGTCCTATGTGATCTGCTGCGGCCTGACCGCCGTGGCCGCGGTCTTCATCGCCATGTATACGCGCTCCATCTCCCCCTCCTCGCATGGCAATTTCTATGAACTCTATGCCATCGCCGCGGCCGTGCTGGGCGGCTGCTCGCTAAGGGGCGGCGAGGGATCGATCGTCGGCGTCGTGCTCGGCACCGTTCTGCTGCAGGTGCTGCAGAATCTCGTCAACCTGCTCGGCATTCCAAGCTCCCTCAACTTCGCTGTGATGGGCTCGGTGATCCTGCTCGGCGTGGTGGCCGACCAGCAGGTCGGCAATGCGCGCTTCCTCGGGAAGCGCAAGCCAGCGAGGTCAGCCGGGGATGCCAAGGTCCTCAGGACGCCGACGTCCGCCGAGAACTGATCCGGGATCGTGATCTGGGGAGACGGGTGCCATAACCAGTGCGCTCGCCCGCTGCGGCGCCCTCAGGGCCTACCGCGAGAGACGATTCTCGTCGTCGATCAGGGTAAGGTGCGCCATGCCGGGCCTGTCCCATGTCCAGAGGACCAGATTGAGATCATCCGGTCCGGCGCCGGCGGCGAAGCTCCGCACGAGCAGGCCGCTGTATCCGCCCGACATCAGCCGTCGCGCGAGTTCCTGCGTCCGGGACATGCCGTCTGCCCGCATCTGGTCGCGCCAGCCGGGATCTGAGAGGACCGCTGGATCGATGCCTTCGGCCTCGCGTGCAGCCGGATCGCGCGTGTCCAGGATGGACCGGACATCCGCCTGATAGGAGACAAGCGTCGTCGGCTGCAGATGACCGACCTGGTTGGCCTCCCTGAGCGCGGTCAGGATGCTGAGCGAGGTGTAGAGCGCCGGCACGCCGCGGGGATTGAAGCGACCGCCATGCAGTTCCGCGCCGCGGCCGGACAGGGGCTGGCGGGCATGGACGGGGTTCAGTGCCCGGAACAGGGTGCCCTGGTAATGCATCGGCCTTCTATGCGTGAACGCCCGCATCAACCGCGTCGACATAGTCGAGCACGTCGTCCGCCCGCCCGCTGCGCACCAGCTGCATCGCCGTCTGGCCGGAGAACCCGGCCAGCGGTTCGGATCGGTACCAGGCATAGGCGATCAGCGCCGAGCCGAAGCGCGGCTCGACCTTGTTGACGATCTCCACCATTTCACGAAGACGGCGCTGCGTCTTGTCCGAGCGGATGCGCTCCTTGCGCTGGATGGCATCGCGGCCGAGGCCGGCGGTCCGGGCAATCTCCTCGCTGGTCGTGCGGAAGACATCCGCGATCTTGCGCGGGGCGAAGATACCGTCATCCGCATATTGTGCGAGGGCCATGGGGGAACTCCTTGCAGGACTAATGCCAATCATTCTGACGCAATATAGCGTCAAAAATGCAGGCTTTCAAGCAGGTTCATGGCATTGCATATCAATGCTGCGCTTCCGGCCCTACTTGTCGATCGGGTCCGGCACGTCACGCTTCATGCGGCGCAGCGCAAGAATGCGCCTGTCTCGCCATGTCTGGCGCTCAGCGATCTGCTCGAGCGGGATGCGTTCGGCAACATGGGCATGAGCGCTGGCGGCCTGCTCGGCGGTCCAGTCGTAGTCCGTCCGCACCGACCGGCCGAGATGCTTCATCATCGGACCAAGGCGATCGACGAAGCCCTGCACGCCGTCGGGCGCATTGAGATGGGCGACCTCGAACGGGCCGATCGACGCCCAGCGCAGCGCCAGCCCGTCAGTCAGCACCGCGTCGATATCGTCGGGCTCGCAATAGCCCTCGCCGACCAGATGCCAGGCTTCGGCGACGAGCGCGAACTGCAGCCGGTTGAGGATGAAGCCGTCGATCTCCTTCTTGAGCACGATCGGGCGCATGCCTGCCGCACGCATGAAGAACCTTGTGCAGTCGATCGTCTTCTGGCTGGTCTTGCCGGTCCCGCAAAGCTCGACCAGCGGAATCAGTGAGGGCGGATTGACCGGATGGACGACGAGCGCCCGTTCAGGACTGGTGATGTCGGTGAGGAATTCCGAGCCGGGAATGGCCGATGTCGAGGAGGCGAGGATTGCGTCGGGCGGCGCGTGCGCCGCGATCTCGGCAAAGACCGCGCGCTTGACCGCGACGTCTTCGCGGACGCTTTCCTGTACGTAAGCCGCGTTTGTGACTGCCTCGGCAATCGTTGCGGCAGGCTTGATCCGGTCCAGAACGGTGCCGACCGGCTCGTCGAGCATGCCGTTCTCGGCCAGCAGGTCGAGCGTGCGCCGCGCGCCCGGGAGGGTACGGAGTTCGACTTCGCCCGCCAGCGCGTCGAACACCCGCACCTCATGGCCGGCGCGGGCGAAAACCACGGCCCATGCCCGGCCCACCGTGCCGGTGCCGATGCAGGCGACAGCATTCATTCAGCGGCTTCCTTCGGCTCCCGCGCCCAGCGCTTCTCGAATTCCCAGACCTCTTCGAAGCCGATCAGCGAATTGAATTCGGAGAAGTTGAAGAGTTTGGAATTGGGCGAGTTCGACGTCCCCTCGGTCTTCAGCACGTTGAGCGCATTCTCCGCAGCGGCGGCGGCTGCAAGGCCGGTGGCCGAGGGGAAAATCGCCAAGGCATAGCCCAGCGCCTTGAGTTCGTCCTTCGAGCGGATCGGCGTACGGCCGCCATCGGCCATGTTGGCCATCATCGGCCTGGAGATCCGCGCGCAGGCATCGCGCATTTCCTGCTCGCTTTCCAGCGCCTCGAGGAAGACGACATCGGCGCCGGCTTCGCCATAGGCCAGACCGCGCTTCATCGCGCCCTCGAAGCCCTCGGGCTGGCGGGCGTCGGTGCGGGCGATGATCAGCGTCTCGGGGCTGCGGCGTGCCTCGACGGCCACCTTGATCTTCTCGACCATGTCGAGGATGGGCACGACGCGCTTGAATGGCGTGTGGCCGCATTTCTTCGGGAATTCCTGGTCCTCGATCTGGATGCCGACGACGCCGGCCTCCTCATAGCCACGCACGGTGTGATGCACGTTGAGCAATCCGCCATAGCCGGTGTCGGCGTCAGCGATGACAGAGGCATTCGCCGTGCGGCACAGCGTGGCGACGCGATCGACCATCTGGGTATAGCTGGCAATGCCGGCATCCGGCAGGCCGTAGGCCGAGGCGGTCATCCAGTAGCCGGAGGCATAGATGAAGTCGAAGCCGACCTTGTTGGAGACGACGGCGGTGATCATGTCGTGGATGCCGGGGGCGACGACGAACTGGCCGGATGCGAGGGCGGCCTTAAGGCTGGGTTTGCTCATTTTTGGTTTCCGATGCTGGCAAGATAGGTGATGACTTCGGCCTCCCGGACGACGTCGCCATACTTGGCGTCCATGTCGAACAGGTTGGCCTCATGCGGGGCCGGATGGCGGTCGCCGACCGCATCGCGGACGATGATCGGGATGAAGCCGTAGGAACAGCAGTCGACGCAGGTGGCGCGAACACAGCCGCTGGTCGAGACGCCGGTATGGATCAGCGTGTCGATGCCGAGCGTCGTCAGCGTCGAGGCGAGCGACGTGCCGAAGAAAGCGCTCGGATATTGCTTGGAAATGACGAGTTCGTCATCACGCGGCACCAATCCCTTCGGCCAGGCGCCCATGGGGCTGCCCTCGATGAAATTGTGCAGCGTCATCGACTTCTGGTAGAAGCGCCCGCCGTTGAGCGCACTCTTGTTGTAGACGACATTGGTGTAGATCACGGGCACATTGGCATCCCACGCCGCTTCTTGCAGCCTGAGCGCCGAGGCCAGCGCATCCTCGCAACCGGCAAAAAGCGCGCAGGTCGGGCTGAAATAGGCTTCGACGAAATCGATCATGATCAGCGCCGGCCGCGTGCCGAAGCCGATCCGCTTGCCGAAGGCACCCTGGTAGTTCTGCGAAAGGTCCTGTTCGGTCATGCCTTTTCCTTGTCTGCGAAAAGCTGGTCCAGCCTGCCGTCATCGAGAAACAGCCAGGGCTGGTCGCGCCTGTGGCCGGCTTCGAAAGCGGCGATGTCATCGGCGTCGTCGGCCAGGATGCCGCCGATCTCGTCGAGCCCGAGCATCAGCGCCCGCTTGCGATAGGGGTCGATCTCGAAGGTGATCGCCGGTCCGTTCGGCGGCATCACTGTCTGCTTCTCAAGGTCGACGGTAAAGGGCGCGCCGCTCCGCGCCGCCGACATCACATTGGCATGCTGCTCGCCGGTCAGGACGATGGGCAGCACGCCGTTCTTGAAACAGTTGGAATAGAAGATCTCGCCGAAACTTGGCGCAATCACGCAGCGTATGCCGAAATCGGCCAGCGCCCAGACCGCCTGCTCACGGCTCGAGCCCGAGCCGAAATTCGCGTCCGCCACCAGGATCATTGCCGTGTCGAAGGGCGGCGTGTTGAGCACGAAGCCGGTCTTCGTGCCATCGGGCCGGACGCGGCGCTCGTGGAACAGATGCTTGCCGAGCCCGGCCTTGTCGAGCAGCAGCAGGAAGCGGGCCGGGAAGATGATATCGGTATCGACATCGGCCTCCGGCAGCGGCGCCGCCGGGCTCGTCAGCGTGGAGAATTTTTCCATCAATGCACCAGCCCGATAGTGCGCACGTCGACGAGGTGTCCGGCTATCGCGGCAGCCGCGGCCATGGCAGGGCTCATCAGATGCGTCCGTCCCCCCTGCCCCTGCCGGCCCTCGAAATTGCGGTTGGAGGTCGAGGCGCAGCGCTCACCCGGCTTGAGCCGGTCGTCGTTCATCGCCACGCACATCGAACAGCCCGAGTCGCGCCACTCGAACCCGGCATCGAGGAAGATGCGGTCGAGGCCCTCGGCCTCAGCCTGCAGCTTGACGGTCGCCGATCCCGGCACCGCGATGGCCGCCACGCCCGGCGACACATGCCGGCCCCTGAGCACGGAAGCCGCCATTCGGAAATCCTCGATCCGGCCGTTGGTACAGGAACCGATGAAGACCCGGTCGATAGCGATGTCCTCAAGCGGTACGCCCGGCTTGAGATCCATATAGGCGAGGCTGCGCTCCATCTTCGCGCGCTTGACGGGATCGGACTCGGTGGCCGGATCGGGCACGCTATCCGAGACCGGCGCCGTCTCGCCCGGATTGGTGCCCCAGGAGACATGCGGCACGAGCGCTGCGACGTCGAGATCGACCTCGCGATCGAATACCGCGTCGGGATCGGTCGGCAAGGTCCGCCAGAATTCGGCCGCCCGATCCCAGTGCGCGCCATCGGGCGCAAGCTTGCGTCCCCTCACATAGGCAATCGTGCTCTCGTCCGGCGCCACCATGCCGACGCGGCTGCCGGCCTCGATCGACATGTTGCACATGGTCATGCGCGCCTCCATCGACAGGTCGGCGATCGCCGGCCCGGCATATTCTATCGCATAGCCGACACCGCCATTGGTGCCGATCTTCGCGATCAGCGCCAGGATAATGTCCTTCACCGTGACGCCGGGCTGCAGGGCGCCGAACAGGTTGACCCGCATCGCCTTCTGCTTTTTCTGACGCAGCGTCTGCGTCGCGAATACGCATTCACACTCGCTCGCACCAATGCCGAATGCGATGGCTCCGAAGGCGCCATGGGTCGATGTGTGGCTGTCGCCGCAGACCAGCGTCGAACCCGGAAGCGTGAAGCCCAGTTCCGGCCCGATGACATGGACGATGCCGTGGCTGACATCGTTCATCCCGATATAGCGGATCCCGAAGCGGGCGCAGTTTTCCCTGAGCCGGGCCACCTGGCGGGCGGCCAGTCCTTCGGGCAGCGGCAGGTGGCGGAGGCGCGTCGGCACGGCATGATCCGCCACCGCGATGTGCGCGTCCGACCTCGCAAATCCACGGCCTTGCGCCGCAAGACCCGCAAAGGCCTGCGGGCTCGAAACTTCCTGGACGAGGTGACGATCTATATAGAGAAGCGAGGTCCCGTCGTCATAGTCCTTGACGACATGGCTCTGCCAGACTTTGTCATAGAGGGTTCTTGCAGTCATGAATGGGGCAGTCCGAAATGGCCGTGGCGGCCGAAATTGCTGACGGTGTGTTTCCGCCGGAGAGAATCTGGACAGCCCAGTCATCTTTCCTCTTGCGGAGAAGCCGAGAGGCAATCTATGCTGAAATGAATACGCATGCAATATCCTCTTGGATGGAGCTGGGCAAAAAGGAGAAGACGATGCGCGTAGGGGAACAACAATGAGACTCGGCGTCGATGTGGGCGGCACATTCACCGACCTGTTGCTGCATGATGAAAAGACCAGGCGGACCTTCCAGGCCAAGACGCCCTCGACCCCCGAGGACCAGTCGATCGGCGTGGCGGCGGGCGTCAAGCTGATTTGCGAGAAGGCTGGGATCTCGCCAGGCGACATCGAACTGATCCTTCACGGCACCACGGTCGCGACAAACGCCGTGCTCGAGGGCAAGGGCGCGCGCGTCGGCCTGCTGGTGACCGAGGGCTTCGAATACACGCTGCATCTCGCCAAGGCCTGGACCCCGGGCCCGCTGTTCGGCTGGATCAACATGGACAAGCCCGATCCGCTCGCCTCGCTTGCCGACACCCGCGGCATTCCCGAGCGCATGAACGCTCGCGGCGAGGTCGTGAAGGAGCTCGACCTGGCGGCGGCCACCGCGCTCATCGACGATCTCTGTGGCTCCGGCATCGAGGCGCTGACGATTTCCCTGATGCATTCCTATGCCAACCCAGTACATGAGCGCGCGCTGCGCGACATCGTGACGGCCCGCTTCCCCGACATCCCGGTCTCCCTGTCGTCGGACATCCTGCCGGAATTCCGCGAATATGACCGCGCCATCACGACGGTGATGAACGACTACGTCCGGCCGATCATGAAGCGCTACCTGTCGCGTATCGAGGACCGGCTGAAGCAGGATGGCGTCACCGCCCGCCTGCACATCGTCCGCTCGGACGGCGGTCTGATGAGTGCGGCGGCAGCCTCCGAGCGCCCGGTACATACGGTGCTGTCCGGACCTGCCGGCGGCGTCACCTCGACCATGATGCTCTCGCGCCGTTCGGGCTACTCCAAGCTCCTCGCCTTCGACATGGGCGGAACCTCCACCGACGTCGCCGTCATCATCGACGGCCAGGCAACGATCTCGCGTTCGACCGAAGTCGGCATGTTCCCGGCCAAGGTGCCGACGCTCGACGTCCGCTCGGTCGGCGCCGGCGGCGGCTCGATCGCCGACGTCTCCGAACTCACCGGCTCGCTTCGCGTCGGACCGCGTTCGGCCGGCGCCCGTCCCGGTCCGGTCTCCTATGGACGCGGTGGTACGGAACCGGCGGTCTCGGACGCCAATGTCGTGCTCGGCTATCTTCCGCCGGTACTGCTCGGCGGCGACATGACGCTCGATGTCGACGCCGCACGCGCGGCCGTCGCCAAGGTCGGCACCCAGCTCGGCCTTTCCCCCGAGGATGCCGCCAAGGGCATCATCGACATCGCCAACGAAGTCATGCTTGGCGCGCTTCGCGTCATCACCGTCCAGCGCGGCCTCGACCCCCGCGAATTCGGCATCGTCGCCTTTGGCGGCGCCGGTCCGCTTCACGCCAATGCCATTGCCGAACTGCTCGGCTGCTATCCGGTGCTGGTGCCGACCAATCCGGGCGTTCTTTGCGCGCTCGGCTTCCTCGAAGCCGACTTCCGCAACGAATTCGTTCAGACCTATATCCGCTCGACCAAGGGCCTGGACCCCTCGGAGATCTGGTCGCGCTTCGCCGAACTCGAAGCCAAGGCCCAGGCCTGGCTTGAGGAACAGGAAGTGCCGGACGCCGATGCGTCGATCACCTTCGCGCTCGACTTGCGCTATGAGCAGCAGGGCTTCGAAGTGGCCGTCGACGTCAGCGCCGAGGACGTTCGGGCCAAGGGCGACCTCAGCCGGACGCTGGCCGACTTCCACGACATCCACGAGCGCCTCTATGGCGTGCGCTTCCACGTTCCGGTCGAACTGGTCGCGCTCCGCGTCGTGGCCCGTGGCGCCACCGCTCCGGTGGACGAGGCACCGCTCGCGATTGCCGGCAGCGACGTCAAGGATGCGATCCTCGAAACCCGCAAGGCCTATTTCAATGGCGCCTGGCACGACACGCCGCACTACGATCGCGGCAAGCTCGGCGTCGGCGCCCGTGTCGATGGCCCCGCCATCATCCGCCAGTATGACACCACCACCGTGCTCATTCCCGGCCACTATGCCGAGATCGATCCGCACGGCAATATCCTGATCTGGCCCGTTTCGAAGGGGAAGTGAGCACCATGACCGTCAAAGTCGATCCCATCACCCTCGATATCATCGAGAACGCGCTGAAGAACGCGCGCTTCGAGATGGACGGCGTCGTCGTCCGCATCTCGCTGTCGCCGGTCATTCGCGAACAGCATGACGAATTCCCGATGATCTGCAATGAACGCGGCCAGATGATCGTCGGCCAGTTCGGCTCCTACATCCCCTCCGTCGTGGAGAAGTTCCAGGGCGACATCAACGAAGGCGATATCTTCGTCTGGAACGATCCCTATGCCTGCAAGGGTTCGATCTCGCACAATAACGACTGGTGCGTGATGATGCCGATCTTCCACGAGGACGTCCATGTCGGCTTCTCGTCGATCTTCGGCCACATGGTCGATGTCGGCGGCTCGGTGCCCGGTTCTATGCCTGCCAATGCCCGCACGATCTGGGAGGAAGGCCTGCGCATTCCGCCCGTCCGCATCTACTCGAAGGGCGTCCTCAACGAGGGCGTTCTTGACATCATGCTCAACAACACCCGCACGCCGGACATGAACCGCGCCGACCTGATGGCGCTGATCGCCGGCTGCCGGACGGCCTCGACCCGGGTGCGCGAACTCTGCGACCGTTTCGGCCGCGAGACCTACATGACGGCCTGCGACATGCTGCTCGACCGGACGCGCGAGGCGATGCGCGTGGTGATCAACAAGTACATTCCGGAAGAGCCGGTCAGCTTCACCGATTATGTCGATGACGACGGCCTCGGCAACGGCCCGTTCCGGATGACCCTGACGATCTCGCGGCGCGGCGACATCGCGGTGTTCGACTTCACCGGGACCGATGACCAGGCGGAAGGGCCGATCAACTTCCACATCCATGAGGGGCTCTGCAAGCTCTTCTTCGGTGTCTACATGATCATGTCCTTCGACCCCAGCGTGCTGTTCAACGAGGGTTTCTACGACCTTTTCGAAGTCGTGCTACCCGAGGGCAGCCTGCTCAATCCGCGCTTCCCCGCGGCCCTGTCGAACCGGCTCAACACCCATACGCGCTTTTTCGACTGCCAGGCCGGCGCGCTCGGCAAGTTCGTGCCGCAGCTCTCCATGGCCGCCGGCTACGGCACCAGCCCGCATTTCATCTTTTCCGGCACCGACAAGGACGGCAAGTATTTCCAGCTGATGGAACTGCTGTTCGGCGGCGTGCCCGGCCGTCCCAAGGGCGACGGCTTTGACGGTCACGCCTGGTGGCCGCTCTTCTCGGCGACCCCGATCGAATATATCGAGAACTATTACCCTGTTCTTGTCGAACGCTACCAACCGATCCAGGATTCAGGCGGCCCGGGCCTGCATCGCGGCGGCGCCGGAATCGAGAAGGTCTACCGCATGCTCGAGGCAGGCTCCGTCTCGATCCATGACGACCGCGAAGTCGTTCCGCCCTGGGGCATCAATGGCGGCCTGCATGGCGGCACCTCGAGCAAGTGGGTGATCAAGGCGGGTCAAACCGAGCCGACACGCATTCCCTCGAAGATCGACAATCTCAAGGTCAAGCCCGGCGACCGCGTGGTCTTCAAGACAGCAGGCTCCGGCGGATGGGGCGATCCGCTCGAACGCGATGCGGCGATTGTTGCGCGCGATGTGCGTTACGGCCTCGTCTCGCGCGAACAGGCCGAGAGAAGTTACGGCGTGGTGCTGACGGCCGACAACCAGGCCGATGTCGCTGCGACCGACGCCCACCGCAAAGCGGCGAAGGAAGAGCGCGGCGCGCCGCCGCCCTTCGACTTCGGCTACACCCCGCCGGAACGCCAGGAAGCAGCAGAATGACATCGAGCGGGGCCGGACACGGCCCCGCTCCTGTTTCTAGCCGCGCATCGGATTGACGAACCGGAGGCCGACGAAGTCCCGCTCATTGTCCGTCGCAACGACGCAATCATTGGCTTCGGCGATCGCGGCAATGATCATGTCGAGGCCGCTGCGCGGTCGGCCTGCAGCCCTGCCCTCGGCCATCAGTCTCGCCCAGACCAGCGCAGCCTCCGCGTCGAAATTCAGGATACGGCCGACAAACAGCGCCTGCGGCCCTTCGGATCCGCTGAACCAGGCTTCGAGCATGTCGCGTTTCCGGCCGACCGGCTTTTCCAGTATGCCGCGTCGGATCGCGGCGAGCGTCAGCGAGGCGATGCAAAGGTCCTCGTCGTGCCTCTCGGTCATCCAGGCGATCAACGCGTCCGACGGCTCCTGCTTTATGACATTGCTGATGATGTTCGTATCCAACAGATACCGGGTCACAGGTCGACCACGCGCCCTTCCTCGCGCAGGCGGGAGAGGTCCAGATCAGCATCCACGAGCGGCGAACGGCGCAGTGCGGCCAGGATGCCGCCGGAGTTCGGCGGCTCGCCGGCGACCGCGGTCTTCACCGCCGCGCGCACCTGTTCCGCCTCGGGCCCGTCCTCGGCAAGCCGCCGGGCGAGTGTTCGGATCAGGTCACGATCTGCTTCCAGCGCCATGATCTCGAAGCGCTTCAGGCCGCGCCGGCCGAGCCGGGCGCGGTAATTGTGCAGGGCCTTCTTCTGGGCAGCATTCCCCATCGGCATCTCCTCTATATCCGGAAATATTATCCAGATATAGATCCCCAGCAAGTGCGCACTTTGTCAGGGCTCGCTCTCGCTGCCGCCCTTGAGCCCATCGGGCCAGCGATAGGCCGGCGGGACGGGGATCGTGTTGCGCCAGATCAGCTTGCCTGATATCGGCCGGTCGATCCCGCGCTCGATCGGCCGATTGGGCTCGTCGAGATGCAGGATCGAGAGCGCCTCCTCGACCATCTGGTTGATCGGCTGGCGGACTGTGGTCAGTTGATAGGGCGTGCGGCGCCCCTCGGGAATATCGTCGAAGCCTGCGACCATCAGGTCCTCCGGCACGCGCAGGCCGAGCCTGTATCTCAGCGCATCGAGCGCGCCCATGGCCATGATGTCGTTGATGCCGAACAGCGCATCCGGACGGCTTCTGTTCTTGTCCGTGAGCAGCGTAACCGTGGCGTTGAATGCGGCGTCATAAGAGGAGTTTCCCTCGACCGAAATGATGTCCGATCGCTTGATGCCGTCCTCGAGCAGGCGCTCGACGAACCCCCGGACGCGATCGGCGCTCGTGGTGGCCTTGGGGTCGCCGGTCAGCATGGCAAAGCTCTTGGCGCCGGCCGCAAGGAAGGCCTCGGCAATCAGCCGTCCGCCGGCGGCATTGTCGCAGCGTACGCCCGAGGCGTCGCTGCCGGGGATGTAGCGATTGAACAGCACGATAGGAATGCCGCGCTCATGGCAGAGGCTCGTCATGCGCGTGGACAGCTGTGCCGCCGTCAGGATCACGCCGTCGACCTGGTAGGCGAGCAGGTGCAGGATCGCTTCGTCGGCATCGGCGCCGCGATCGACTGTGAAGATCAGCACCTGCCTGCCCTGCTCCTGGAGCCGGCGGCTGAAGGCATGAAGCGTGTGGACATAGAATGGGTTATTCATGTCGCCGAGAATCAGGGCAACGATGTTGCTGCGCTTCGTCGTCAGGCTGCTGGCGATGGAATTGGGCACATAGGCCAGCTTGCGGGCGGCCTCGAGCACCTTCTGCCGGGTTTCCTCGGCAATGCTGGATCCCGGCGTGAACGCGCGCGAAACGGCCGATTGCGACACGCCGGCCAAGGCCGCGACGTCGAAGGATGTAGCCCGGTTGGTCGGTCGCGCCATCGACGAAATCTCCCGCCTGCACTGTTGGCGAATGCGCATTCAATTCCTGTGCCTGCAACCACTGTTACCCGTGACGCGCGCCTGTTTCAATAGGCGTTGTGCAAAGGCGATGCGATGATCACAAGCGATGCATCAGGCAATCCGCCGCCGACATTCTGCAAGTTTTCAGCAACGGGCAATTGACATGACCGGAGACTTGCGCAAACAATGCATACGTATTCATCGCAGGCTTCCTGCCACGGTGGCGGAGCCGCGAACTACGTTGGGGAACGACAATGATAAAACGCGCTCTACTCACTTCCTTCACTGCCGTGGCCGCACTGGCCTGCGTCAGCCTGCCAGCCCATGCAGACGCGCTCGCCGATGGCGTTGCCCGCGCGAAATCCAATCTTGAGAAATACCAGGCCAAGCCCGAATTCGTGGCGCCGGGCGAAGCCTTTGACGCCAAGGCCTGTGCCGCCGGCAAGAAGATGCTGTCGATCCCGAACAATTCCGGCAATCCCTTCCTCAAGGGCATCATCGACCGCATGAAGACCGCCGGCGCCGAAGTCGGCCTGGAAGTCCGTGAGTGGGAAAACCAGGGACAGCCGAGCCAGTGGGTGCAGGGCGTCGAGCTCGCGATCCGCGAAAAATATGACATCATCGACCTGATCTCGGGCATCGATCCCGGTACGATCCAGCCGCAGCTGCAGGCTGCCAAGGATGCCGGCGTCAAGGTCATGACCTCGCATTTCTACGACCCGAGCTTCGAACAGAACCCCGTCGTCTCCTCGTCACTGACCATCGGCTTCGGCGAGATCGGCACCATCCTCGCCGACTGGTCGACCGTGGCGCTCGAAGGCAAGGCCAACATCGCGCTCGTCGTCTCCAACGAAGTGCCGCCGACCATTCCGCTCGTCGCCAATTTCAAGAAGCAGCTTGAGGCAAACTGCCCGGACTGCAAGATCGTGCAGGAAATCAATGTCGGCGTCACCGAATGGGGCACCAAGATCCAGCCCGCCGTCCAGGCTGCCGTCCAGGCCAATCCCGAGATCAATATTGTGATCCCGATCTATGACTCGATGTCGGCCTTCGTGGTTCCCGCACTCCGGCTCACCGGCAAGACCGGCGAGGTCAAGGTTGCGACTTTCAACGGTACGCCCTTCGTGCTCGACTTCATCCAGCAGGGCTCCGTCGATATGAACATCGGCGAAAGCCTCGACTGGATCGCCTATGCAACCGTCGACGGCCATCTGCGCGACGCCTGCGGCCTGAAGAGCCCGACAGCGCTCAACGTGCCCTTCTACATCTTCGACAAGAACAACGCGACCGAAGCCGGTACCCCGGCACAGTTCGACACCGGCTATGGCGATGCCTACAAATCGGGCTTCCGCAAGCTCTGGGGTCTCGAATAATGGGTCAGGCGTCGGCCCAGATCTCGACAGTGGCGGACCAGGCAGTGACAGACGGACCGGGAGCGCGATCCGCGCTCCCGGTTCTTTCGGTGAAGAACCTCTCCAAGTCCTTCGGCGGTTCCAAGGCGCTTCGCAACGTCTCCTTCGACGTCATGCCCGGCGAAGTTCACGGCCTGCTTGGCAAGAACGGTTCGGGAAAATCCACGCTGGTCAAGATCCTGGCCGGCTTCCACGCGCCCGACGATGGCGGCGAGCTCACGTTCAATGGCGAAAAAGTCTCCCTCCCCGTCCGAGCGGATGACTGTCGGCGGCTCGGAATGGCCTTTGTCCACCAGAATCTCGGCTTGGTGCCGTCCCTGACGGTGCTGGAAAATCTCCGCGTCGCGCAACTGACCGATGTCAGGCGCCCCTTCATCAACTGGGCAGCCGAAGACGAGGCGGCGCGGCGCGCGCTGACCCGCTTCGGCCTCGACATCGACCCGCATGAACGCGTCGACCGGCTGTCGCCGGTGCAGCGCGCGCTGCTCGCCATCGTCCGCGCCTTCGAGGATATCGAAGCGGTCCGCGCCGTCACTGGCAAGCCGGGCCTCGTTCTACTCGATGAACCCACGCCATTTCTCCCGGCCAGCGGCGTCGCGCAGCTCTTCGCGCTCGTCCGTTCCATCACTTCGGCAGGATGCAGCGTCATCTTCATCTCGCATGACATCGACGAGGTCATGGAGATCACCGACAATATCACCGTGCTGCGCGACGGCACCAAGGCGGGCGAGCTCACGCGCGCAGACGCCACCCACGGCAAGATCGTCGAGATGATCGTCGGCAAGAGCATTGCCAAGGTCGACCGCATCAAGCTCGATGTTGCAACCCTTCCCGCTTACGCACGCTTCACGTCGCTCGCGGGCAAGATGCTTCAGCCGATCGATTTCCAGGTCGGCAAGGGCGAGATCCTCGGCCTGACCGGGCTCATCGGCTCCGGCTACGAGGAGGTTCCCTATCTCGCCTTCGGCGCCCGTCCCGCCCAGTCGGGCCGGATGGAGATCGACGGCCGCCCGGCTTTCGAGCAGAACACGCTGACCCCGCGCGCAGCGATCGACATGGGCTTTGCGCTCCTGCCGGGCGACCGCCAGGGCGCCAGCGGCGTCGACAGCCTGTCGATCGTCGACAACATGTTCCTGCCCGATGTCGGCCGCTTCTTCCGCGGCGGGCGCATGCGCAATGGCGAGATGGTGCGCGAGGCGCGTGCGCTCGGCGCCGTCTTCGAGGTGCGGCCGAACCAGCCCGATCTCAAGCTGTCCGCGCTCTCCGGTGGCAATGCCCAAAAGGTGCTGATCGCGCGCTGGATGAACCGGTCGCCGACCCTGCTGCTGCTCGACGAGCCGACCCAGGGCGTCGATGTCGGCACCCGCCAGCAGATCTTCGCCGCACTCCGCAAGGCCGCCTCCGAGGGCATGTCGATCATCTGCGCGAGTTCGGAAGCCGAGCAATTGGCCGAGATCTGCGACCGCGTTCTGGTCTTCGCCAAGGGGCGGATCTGCGATGAAATATCGGGCGAAAGACTGACCAAGGACGAGATCTCGGAAGCGTGCTACGCTTCCGCCGGCGTCTCCTCCCGACACGAAGCCTCGACAGCGAGCTGAGACATGACCGACATGACGGATGTTACCAAGACCACGACCACCACGCATCACCGGCCGGTCAATTACGCACGCCAGTTCGAACGTTTCGCCCTGCTTCTGGTCTGGGCCCTGCTGATCATCGGGTTCAGCCTCGCCATGCCGAATTCGTTCTTCAACTGGGGCAATTTCTCGATCATGTTCGCCTCCTACGCGCCGGCAGCGCTGCTGGCGCTGGCGATCATCGTGCCGCTCACGGCCGGCGACTACGACCTCTCGGTCGGCGCGACGCTCACGCTGTCGGCTTCCACCATCGGCGTGCTCAATGTCTGGCAGCAGATGCCGATCATGCTGGTGCTTGTGATCGTGCTGGGCATAGGGGTGCTTGTGGGCCTGATCCATTCGCTCTTCATCATCTATTTCCGCGTGCCGTCGCTCGTGGTCACGCTCGGCTCGACCTCGCTCATGTCCGGCATCGTCCAGTTGATCACCAATTCTTCCACGATCGGCGGTATCGACAATTCGTTGATCATGGCGGCCGTCGGCTATCGTTTCCTCGGCATTCCCTATGCCTTCTACTACGCGCTCGTTGCAGCCCTGGTGATGTGGTACATCTTCGACTACATGCCGCTCGGCCGCCGGCTGCTCTTCGTCGGTCGCGGCCGCGAGGTTGCGCGCCTCAACGGCATCGCCGTGGACAAGGTGCGGGTCGGGGCGCTGGTCATGTCTGCGGTCCTCGCGTCGGCCGCGGGCATTCTCTATGCCGGCGTGCTCGGCTCGGCCGACCCCTATTCGGGGCTCAACTACCTTCTGCCCGCCTTTGCCGCGGCCTTCCTCGGCGCAACCACCATCCAGCCCGGGCGCTTCAATCCGTGGGGCACAATTGTCGCCGTCTATTTCCTGGCGACCGGCATCACCGGCCTGTCGATGCTCGGCATCCCACTCTGGGTCACCAACGTCTTCAACGGCGCGGCCCTGATCCTCGCTGTGACCATCTCGCAGATCACCCGCGGCCGCGAACAGTCCGACATCGGCTGACGCTACCACCTCCCAGGCAGCGGGCCGGCGTTTGCGCCGGCCCGCACGACCGTTTTCGCTTGAGATGAGCCCATGAATACGCCCATGTCGTCCTTCACCTTCAACACCACCAGGAGCATTCAGTTCGGCCCTGGAAGCATCGCCAGGCTGGGCGCGCTCGCGCGCACGACGATGGGCACGCGTGTGCTCGTCGTCACCGATCCCGGCATGATGCGGACTGACATCGTCGGGCGCGCGCTGGATATCCTCACGACCTCAGGCATCGAGACGACGCTGTTCGACAAGGTCGAGGCGGATCCTCCGGAAGCGGTGATCCACGCCGCGACAGGGATCGCGCGGTCCGCCGGCGTCGATTGTGTCATCGGCCTGGGCGGCGGGTCATCGCTCGATGTCGCAAAGCTCGTGGCCCTGCTGGCAATGGGCCGGGAGGACCTGAAATCCGTCTATGGTGTCGGCAACGCCCGGGGGCCGCGGCTGCCACTGATCCTCGTGCCGACCACCGCGGGCACCGGCTCCGAAGTCACCCCGATCTCGATCGTCACCACCGGCACGTCGGAAAAGATGGGCGTCGTATCACCGGTGCTGCTGCCCGACGTGGCGCTGCTCGATCCGGAGCTGACCTACGGCCTGCCGCCGCTCGTCACAGCCGCGACGGGCATCGACGCGATGGTCCATGCGATCGAGGCCTACGCCTCGGCCAGCGCCAACAACAATCCGATCTCGCGCACGCTGGCGATCCAGGCCTTGCAATTGATGGGCGCCGCCCTGCTCGATACCGTCCGCGACGGCCGCAATGCGAAGGCCCGCGCCGACATGCTGCTCGGCTCGATGCTGGCCGGCCAGGCTTTTGCCAATTCCCCGGTGGCGGCGGTGCATGCGCTGGCCTATCCGCTAGGCGGGCACTTCCATATTCCGCATGGCCTTTCCAATGCGCTGGTCCTGCCGCATGTGCTGCGCTTCAACGCCGCCACGGCGCACGAAGCCTATGTCGACCTCGCTCCCCACGCCTTCCCGCAACTGGCCGCGCTGGAGGGTCAGGACCGCGTTGCGGCCTTCTGCGATGCGCTCGCTTCCCTCTCACGCGATTGCGGGCTGCCGCAGACCCTGCGGGAGATGAAGATATCGGAAGACTGGCTGCCGCGGCTCGCAAGCGACGCGATGAACCAGACGCGGCTGCTGGTGAACAACCCGCGTACCGTGACGGAAGCGGACGCGCTGGCGATCTACCGCGCCGCCTTCTGACACCTGGCAAGCGCCTGAACCGGAACGAGCGTCCAGGAAACGACAGGATCACCCGGCTGGGGCGCCGCCGGGCTTTCCGGTTCTGCGCAGGTCACCCTTGCAGCGTTCCGAGCAGGCCTTAACCTTGTCCCAGTCCCGCGCCCACTTCTTGCGCCAGGCGAACGGCCTGCCGCAGGCTGCGCAGGTCTTTTCGGGCAGGTTCGACTTGGTGCGGCGCTTTTCTGTCATCGGCTCGCCAGGAATTCATCAGCGGTGGCGGCAGATCTCCGCCGTCAAACTCATGACGAAACTCATTGCGACCCGCCGCGCACCGCCTCTTCGGCGGCAAGGGCAACGCCGAGCAGGTGCTCGTCGGTGTTGGGCAGGCCGGAGAGCAACAGCCCGACCGGCATGCCCGCAGCGCCCGTGCCACAAGGAATCGATACGCCGCACCAGTCGAAGAAATTGCCGATCAGCGTGTTGCGCAGCGTCCGGCCATTGATCTTCACGAACAGGTCGTCATCGGCTTCGAGCGGCGCGACATGCGGCGCGACCAGCGGCAATGTCGGAGACACCAGCACCTCGTCCTGCGCCACGATCGTGCGCAGTTCGGCGATCATCCGTTCGCGGGCGTCGAGGATGGCGATATAGGCGCTCATCGAGGTCTTCTCGCCGAGCTTGACGCGGGCGACGACCCGACGATCCATGCCGGCGGCCTCGGCGCCGAATATGCGCTGGCGATGCAATGCGAAGGCCTCGGCCGCCACCAGCGGCCCATGGTCCGCCATCAGGTCGAACAGCGCCTTGAAAGCCGGAAACGACCGCCTGTAGATGATGGCGCCGCGCTCCTCGAGACGGCGGAGTGCCGCCTCGAATGCCGCCGCGACACCATCTTCGATATCGTCGAAGAACACCGTCTCGGGCACGACCAGCCGCAGATCCAGACTATCGGCTCGCCTTGCCTCCGGCACGCTCCGGCCGCGCATCGCGGCATCGACCCAGACCGCATCCTGCACCGTCCGCGTCAGCGGGCCGAGCGAGTCCAGGCTCTTGGACAGCGGGTAGACGCCCCACATTGGATAGCGCCCGCGGGTTGCCTTGTAGCCGACGGTGCCGTTGAAGGCCGCCGGGATGCGGATCGAGCCGCCGGTATCCGTGCCCATGGCAACCGGGACGAGGCCCGAGGCGACGGCGACGCCCGCGCCGGACGAGGAGCCGCCGGGAATGCGGTGACCATCGGTCGAATGCGGGTTGGCCGGCGTGCCGTAATGCGGATTGAGGCCGAGACCGGAAAAGGCGAATTCGCTCATGTTGGTGCGGCCGACCGCGACCATGCCGGCGGCCTTGAGATTGGCGACGACTGTCGCATCGGTCAGCGCCGCAAGCCCTCCGGCCAGCACCTTCGACCCCGCGGTGGTCACCTCTCCCTCAAGATCGAACAGGTCCTTCCAGGCGATCGGAATGCCGTCGAGCATGCCGAGCGAACGTCCCTCGCGCAGCCGGCGCGACGAGGCAGCCGCTTCGGCACGGGCGCGGTCGACGGTGAGCTTCACGAAAATCGTCTGGTCGGGATTGGCTGAAATCGCAGACAGTGTCTGCTCGGTGACCTCCACCGGATCCAGCACGCCGCCCTGGATCAGCGTGGCGAGCTGCGCGATCGATTTTCCCCTGATGTCGATGGCCATGAGGCCTCCCCTAGTTTCTTCCGACCAGTTGCATCCAGCGACGGACGAGGTAGTTGTGCTCGTCCATCGTGGTGTTCCAGACGGCAATGCAGTTGGCTCGCTGCCAGTAGGAACCGCCCGAACGCACCGATCCGGCCCGGATATGGATCTGGCCGTCGGGACCCGGCAGGTCCCCGGCCGCCGGCAGACCGCCATACCAGTAGTCCCACTCGGCCGGTGTCATATGTTCACGAGAGCGCTCCGGCGTCGAGATGTAATAGCCCTGTCGTGCCACGACGGCCCCAGGCCAGCCCGAGATCCACCAGTTGAGATACTCGTAGGCAACATCGAGCATGCGGCTGTCGAGGTTGCGCGACAGGCACAGCCCGCCATGCCAGGCGCGATAGCCCTCGGCCGGCACGGCCTGTTCGACAGGCACGCCTTGCCGCTTGAGGATGGTGATGCCGGTCGACCACATGCTCTGGATGCTGGTGTGGTTTTCCACCATCAGCCGTGCCGCATCCTCGGCGGTGCGCCAGAATCCCTGGAAGAAGCCGTCGCGCTTCTTCGCCTCCAGGATCTCGATCAGCTCGTCGATCTCATCCACGGTCATGTTGCCGATATTGCGGAAGCTCATAAGTCCGGCGGCCTGCGCGGCCAAGGCCGCGTCGAAGATGCCGATCGCCGGTTCGTCGACCAATGCAGCCCGCCCCGACCATTTATCGGCGAGCAGGGCAGCCCAGCTTTCGACCTCCGCGCCGTTGGCGATCTGGTCGGTACGATAGGCGAAGCTGTCGAAATTGTGTGTCGTCGGCAACATGGAAATGTGGCGCGTCGGCCGGTCGCCCAGTTCGAGATTGGGCTGCACGAACAGCTTCCTGACCGGCGCGTCCCCCTGTCCCAGCCGCGCATTCGGGCCGATATGACCGGTCTTGGTCAGGTCGTTGATCTCGCCCCAGAGCTTGATCCGCTCGATGGCGATCGGCTGGATCGCCCGCCAGTACCAGACGATGTCGAGATTGTGGAAACACTGGTCGTAGATGTCGTAACTGTCAGGCTCCTGTGCCGCCTTGTGCTGGGTCGTGAGAAAGTCGTTGTTGTCGAAGACGATGTTGACGCCGAGATCCTTCTCGGCGCCGACCCTGAGCTCCTCCAGAAGTGAAATCGCCGTTCCCAGCACCCTGAGCGTCGGACGACCCGCCACGTGTACAGCCGGCGTGACGAGACTTGCTGGCGGGGCGTGATGCTTGTTCATCTCGGGCGGTCAGTTCTGCTTGTATGTCGGGTGGGCCGGCACGTCGGCTTGCTTGCCGGTCACCGCAAAAGCTTCGAATGACCGCTTCAACAATGCCGCGTCCAATCCGTCAACTATAAACACGATATGCGAGCGGCGGTCGTCGGACGGCCAGGCGTCCATGTGCACCGGGGTGTGGACGAGATGCTGCACGCCATGAACAGCCACGGGCCGCGCCTCGCTGGTGAGATTGAGGATGCCCTTGACCCGCAGCACGCGCTCGCCGTGGCGGTTGAGGAGCATGGTGAGCCAGATGCCGAAGGCCGTCCAGTCGACCGGCTGGTCCACCGAGATGACGAAGGAACGGAACGCGGCGCTGTGGGCGGCGCCCTCGGCCGTGACCAGATCCCGGCTATCCTCGCAGTAAAATCCGGTCGCGGACTGAATGCGGGCGCCGCGGGGCGCCGCCCGCGTGTCGAGCAGGCCACCGATGTCGAGGTCATCGACCTGGGCGTCCAGGATCGCCGCATCGGGGTTGATGCCGGCGAGACGCTGGCTGAGCGCCGCCAGCTGTTCGGCCGATCCGATGTCGGTCTTGGTGATCACGAGATGGTCGGCGATCGCCGCCTGGCGATTGGATTCGACATAGGTGTCGAGCTGGCCGAGCCCGTTGACAGCATCGACCGTGGTGATGACATTGCCGGGGCGGAAATGGTGGCGCAGCACCGGATCGGCCTTGATCGTCGACAGGACGGGAAACGGATCCGCCAGTCCGGTGCTCTCGATCACCACCCGCGAAAAGGCCGGGATCAGGCCGCGCTCGCGCCGCGAATGCAGGTCGCGCAGCGCATCGGCCAGTTCGCCGCGCACCGTGCAGCACAGGCAGCCCGATTGCAGCAGAACCATCGTGTCGTCGATGCGCTCGACGAGCTGGTGGTCGAGCCCGACTTCGCCGAACTCGTTGATCAGCACGGCGGTATCGGCGAGCGCCGGATCTTCCAGCATGCGCTTGAGCAGCGTGGTCTTTCCGGAGCCGAGGAAACCCGTCAGCAGGTTGATGGTGGTGAACTGCGGAATGTCAGCCATCGCGCATCGTCTCGAGCCGGGTGATGATGTCGGGGTCGAGCGGGTCGCAGGCGCGCCCGATCATCCGCTCCGCCGCCGGCCACAGATGGCCGAGATCCTCGATGATCTCGCTTTTGCCGGTGCGACTGGCGATCACGTAGGACGAACCCTGCCAGTCGCTGAGCGTCAGCGCATAGGCCGCGAGAATGCGGTTTGCCTCGCGAACGCGGTTGACGCGCTCGCGGCGACGATCGATGCGCTCGACATTGCGCGTGTAGACACCGGGCCGCGCCACCGCATCGGCCCAGTGTTCATTGCCCCCGAGGACACCGCAAAGCGAGCACATGCATTCTCTCCTTAGCCGCCACGGGTCTTGCCAGCTTATTTCTTGCGCGGGAAGCGCTTTTCGAAGTCGTCGGCGATCTCGTTCATGGTGACGAACTTGACGCCGGGATGCTTGATCATGTGGGCATAGAGCCGCTCCAGCATCATCAGCACCTGCGGCCGGCCGGCGACGTCGGGATGGATCGTGATCGGGAAGACGGCATAGTCCATCTCGCGATAGACCCAGTCGAACTGGTCGCGCCACATCTGCTCGATGTCATGCGGATTGACGAAGCCGTGGCTGTTCGGCGACTTCTTGATGAACATCATCGGCGGCAGGTCGTCGAGATACCACGAGGCGGGGATCTCGATGAGGTCCGTCTCCTCGCCGCGTGTCAGCGGCACCATCCACTCCGAGGGTTTCTTGGAATAGTCGATCTTGGTCCACTTGTCGCCGACGCGCACGCGATAGGGCGTGAAGTCGTTATGCATCAGCGAGTGGTCGTACTTGATGCCGCGCTCGAGCAGCAACTCGTTGGTGACATTGGAGAATTCCCACCACGGCGCGACATAGCCGGTCGGCCGCTTGCCCGAAAGCTTGGTGACGAGATCGATGCACTTGTCGAGCACCTCGGTCTCCTGCTCGCGCGTCATCGCGATCGGGTTCTCGTGGGTATAGCCATGGATACCGATTTCATGGCCGGCTTCCGCCACCGCCTTCATCTGCTCGGGGAAGGTCTCGATCGAGTGGCCGGGGATGAACCAGGTGGTCTTGATGCCGAAGCGTTCGAAAAGCTTCAAGAGGCGCGGGCTGCCGACTTCGCCGGCGAACAGGCCACGGGAAATGTCATCGGGCGAGTCCTCGCCGCCATAGGAGCCGAGCCAGCCGGCCACCGCGTCGACGTCGATGCCGAAGCTGCAGAAGATTTCCTTCGCCATTGTAGTGTCTCCTTCGTGGGTCTTGTGGGTCAATGCGCCGGAATGACGGTGGCTTCCGTCGGTTTCCAGGACAGGATGATGCGGGAGCCAACCGGAAAGGCCTCCGGTCGATACTTGTCGATATGGGCCTCGAGCGCCACCGCGCGGCCGTCCGGCAGGGCCGCCGCCAGTTGCGAGACATGGCCGACGACGTCGAAGCGGGTGATGGTGGCATCGATGAGATTGCCGCCATAGTCGTGTGCGATCCGCTCGCGCGCGCCACCGTCGGCGGCATGGACCTCGATCGCCTCCGCCGGGATGACGAGGCTGACCTTCGACTTGTCGGACAGCGTGGTGTTGGCCTGGCCCGAGAGGGTTCCGGCCGGCGTGTCGACGGTGGCGACAGTGCCGTTCATGCCGCGCACCTCGCCCTGGAAAATGGTGTTGCGGCCGATGAACTGCGCCACGAAGGGCGTGTTCGGACGGGTATAAAGCTGGTGCGGCGGGCTGATCTGTTCGACGCGACCCTGGTTCATCACCACGATGCGGTCGGAGAGCGCCAGTGCCTCGGACTGGGCGTGCGTGACGAAGATGAAGGTCACGCCGAGCGTCTTCTGCAACAGCTTCAACTCGTTCTGGATCGCCTTGCGCAGGTTGGCATCGAGCGCGCCGAGCGGTTCGTCGAGCAGCAGGATATCCGGCTCGACCACCAGTCCGCGGGCAAGCGCGATGCGCTGGCGCTGGCCGCCCGACAGCTTGTCGGTCTTACGCTCGGCAATGTCCTCGAGGCCCAGCGTGGCGAGGATACGGTCGACCTTGGCGTCGCGCTCGGCCTTCGGCATGTTCTTGACCTCGAGCCCGTAGCCGACATTGCGCCGCACGGTCATGTGCGGGAACAGCGCGTAGCTCTGGAAGATCATCGAGGTCGGCCGGCGCTGCGGCGGCACGTCGTTCATCCTTACGCCCTTGATCATCATGTCGCCGGAGGAAATCTCCTCGAAGCCGGCGATCATGCGCAGCGTCGTGGTCTTGCCGCAGCCGGACGGGCCGAGAAACGCGATGAACTCCCCCTTGGTGACGGCCAGGTCGAAGGCGTCGACGGCCATGGTGCCGTTGTCATAGACCTTGCCGACATTGACCAGTTCGAGGTCGGGTATCATCGCGTTGCTCCACTCTCGTTCGTCGGGCCCCTCCCCTTCCTCCTTGGCGAGGAACGGGAGGGGGTTTTCATCAGGCGCTCAGGAACTCGTCCCACTTCTGGATGAGGTGGTCATATTCATCCGGCCACTGGTGCCAGTAGGCGACGTTCGAGGCGCGTTCCTCGAGCGAGCCGCCATCGCGGAGGTCGCCTTCCTTGATGCCGCGCTCCTCGGCGCCAACCCAGGGCTTGCCCTCGTACCAGAAGGCATATTTCTCCGGCGCCATGACATTCTTGATGTTGGTCGACGGCGAGTAGTAGCCCTGTTCGGAGACCGTGATGCCCGGCTCGCCCGACAGCCAGTAGTCGGCATAGGCGAGAACGGCCGCCTTGTTGGGGGTGCCCGCGATCATCGACGGGCCGATGGCCCAGCCGCGATAGCCTTCCTTCGGCACCGCATACTTGGCCGGCTTGCCCTGCGCCTTGACCGCCATGACGGCCGGCTGCCAGGCGTCGGAGACGACCATTTCGCCCGAGGCCATCAGGTTGACCAGTTCGCCGAAATCGCCCCACAGCGCGCGGAACTGGCCTTCCTTCTTCTTGGAGATCAGGAAGGCGGCGGCCTCGTCGATCTCCGCTGCGGTCGGATTGCCGGGGTTCTTCACGTCGGAGAGGCCGAGCGTGTTCATCGCCATGATGGCCTGGCCGAAGGCGATCAGCGGGTCGGTGTTGAGGCCCGACTTGCCCTTCCACTTGGCGTCGAAGATGCAGGCCCAGGTGTTGGCTTCCTCGGCAGAGACCACATCCGGATTGTAGCCGATCGAGTCGTAGTTATAGACGGCCGGCACCATGTTGAGCGTCGTCTGGCCCTCGTCCGCCCAGATCTGGCCGACGATCTGCGACTTGCGTTCCCACTTGTCGCTGGGCTTGGTGAACGTGTCGCGGATATTGGCCCAGTTCTTGATCTCCGCGGCTGGCAGCGGCTCGACATTGTTGGTCATGACGATCGACGGCAGGCGCTCGGCGATGATCTCCCAGCAATCATAGTCCTTGGAGCCGGACAGGATCTTGGTCTGTGCGTCGGGGAAGGTCGCGGCGGTACCAGACGTCGTGCCGACGCCCGAAGCCTTCTTGAAATCCTCGAGGATGCGCTCCTGCACCGTGACCGAAAGGCCGATGGTGCGCAGTTGCTGGCCGGCGAGATCGGCGGCCTGGGCGAAGGCTGCGCGCGACGACAGGAAGGGTGTTCCACCACCCATGGCGAGCGCCATGGCGCCGGCAGACCGCTTCAGAAGCGAGCGGCGGCTGATTTCCATTTTGGACATGTTCTCTTCTCCAGTTTCGTTCGTTCCCTGAAGCCCGGTTTCGGCCGGTGCTCCTCTTTCGTCTCGCGAGCGCGCCCGGGCTGGTTTCCCGCCCCCGGTCGTGTCGCGTTCAGTACCGCCCCACCAGGAGGCCTCCGTCCACGACCAGCACCTGGCCGGTCATGTATCTCGCGCCATCAGACGCCAGAAACGCGATCACGTCGGCGATATCCTCGGGTGTGCCGAGCCGGCCCATCGGGATGAACTCGGCCGCCTTCTCGGCGCCTTCCGGCCCGAGGGAGTTCTCTTCCGAAAGCAGCTGCGCCGTGCGGATGTAACCGGGGGCGATGCCGTTGACGCGGACATTGTCCCGCGCCAGCTCGACGGCGAGGCCGCGTACCAGGCCGACCACGCCGGACTTGGCCGCCGAATAATGGACATGCTCGTCCCAGCCATAGGCGACGCCCATGATCGAGGAGAGCGCCACCACGCTGCCGGACTTGCGCTCCCGCATCTTCGGCGCCGCGGCGCGGACGAGGCGGAAGATGCCCTTGAGGTCGATGTCGAAGGTCAGGTCCCATTTCTCGTCGGTCAACTGGGCAAGCGGCGTGCGATGGGCGATGCCGGCATTGGCGACGATCACGTCGATCCGGCCATGGCGCGCCTCGACATCGGCGACGATCTCGTCAGCACGCCCGGACGAGCGGACGTCATAGGCGATGAACTCGGCCGAGCCGCCCGCGGCATTGATCGCGTCCGCCGTCGCCCTGCCCTCCGCCTCGAGGATATCGGTGACGATGACATGGTCGCCCAGCGCGCCGAACGCCTTTGCGGTGGCCTGGCCGATGCCGATGCCGGCCCCTGTAATGATGACGATACGTTGGCTCATGGTCGCATTTCCCTCACAGCATCACGTCGCCGGAATTCGGTCCCAGCGTCTGGCCGACAAACAGGCTCGCCGCCGACGATGCGAGGAAGGCCACCGTCTCGGCGACTTCCTCCGGCTCGCCGAAGCGGCCAAGCGGCAGCTCCGATTTCTTGCGTTCGCGCCAGTCCTCGGAGAGTTCCATCACCAGCGGGGTGTTGATGGGGCCCGGCGCCACGGCGTTGACGCGCACGCCACGGCTCGAGACTTCGCGGGCGAGCGATTTCGTCATGCCGATGATCGCGGCCTTGGCGCCCGAATAATGCGCAAGCTCGATACCGCCGATCTGGCCGAGCTGCGAGGCGATGTTGACGATCACGCCGGATCTCCGCGCCAGCATCGGGCCCAGCACCGCCCTGGTCATCAGGAAGGTGCCGCGAACATGCACCGCGAACATCCGGTCGAAATCCTTGACATCGAGATTCTCGAACAGCGCCTGGTGGGCGATGCCGGCATTGTTGACCAGCAGACCGACGACGCCATGGCTGGCGGCGGCCGCATCGTGGATCGCGGCGACATCGGCTTCGGAGGATACGTCGCCGGCCTTGGCGGCGGCGATCCCGCCGGCGGCGCGGATCTCGGCGGCGACTTCGTCGGCCCGTTGCCCGGACAGGTCATTGACCAGCACTGCGTGGCCGATCGCGGCGAGCTTGATTGCGATGGCCCGGCCGATGCCGGAGCCGGCACCGGTGACGATGGTGGAGACAGGCGCGGCCATCACGCTTCCTCCTGCACGGCGACCCGTCTGGCCTTGCGGACCGACATCGTCATCAGGATGGCGTAGACCGAGAGCAGCGCGAAGGAGAACAACGTGGTCAGCACGCCGAAGGCGAAGACGTTGGGATGCACCTCCACCGAGAACGTGCCGTAGATCGCGAGCGGCAGCGTCAGGTCCCGGCCCGAGGCGAAGAGCGTGCGCGAGAACTCATCATAGGACAGCGTGAACGCGAACAGCATCGCCGACAGCACGCCGGGGAAGATCAGCGGGAATGTGATCTTGCGGAAGGTCCGGGCCGGCGAAACGCCGAGAGACCATGACGCCTCCTCGACGCTGGGGTCGAAGCGGTTGAAGATCGCCAGCATCACCAGGAAGGCGAAGGGGAAGGTGTAGACGACATGCAGCACGAAGGCAGTGCCCCACCAGTGGCGGTCGATGCCGAGCGCATTGGCGACGAGCGCCATGCCCAGTCCGACCAGCACGCCGGGCACCATCATGCCCAGCACGATGAGATAGAAGACCACGCCCGACCCGCGGAACTTCCGGCGGAAGGCCTGTGCGGCGGTGACGCCGAGCACGGTGGAGACCACCATGGTCATGATCGCCAGGGCCAGCGAGCGCACCAGGGCCTCGTTGATCGGCAGCGGCGCGATGCGCGAGGGCGGCGTCAGGCTGAAGAGATGCTTGTACCAGTAGACAGACCATTCGATGATCGGAAACTGCGGCCCGCCTTCCGGCCCGGTCTGGAAAGAGAGGATCGCGAGCACCACCAGCGGCGCATAGAGGAAGACGATGAACAGAGCCGTGTAGAAGCCGAGCCCGAACTTGATGCCGCCTGCATTCATGGTCAGAGCTCCTTCCTGAGATCGACGACCCGGAGAAGGGCCGCGACGACCGCCCCCATCAGGACAGTGAGCACCACGCCGGCGACCGCCGCGAAGGCCCATTTCAGCGACCCCACCTGGGTGACGATGATGTTGCCGAGCAGGTTGACCTTGCGGCCGGACAGTGCCGCCGAGGTGGCGAACTCACCCAGCACCATGACGGAGACGAAGATCGCGCCGACGACGACGCCGGGCATGGAGAGCGGCAGGATGATGGTGCGGAAGATCCGCCAGAAGCCGGCGCCGAGATCCTGCGCCGCCTCGATGATCGACGGATCGATGCGGCCGAGCATGAAGGCAATCGGGCCGACCATGAACACGCAGTAGATCTGCGTCATGCCGATGATGACGGACAGTTCCGAGAACAGCAGCACCTCGATCGGCTGGCTGACGACGCCAAGCTTCATCAGGATGATGTTGATCGCACCTTCCTTGCCCAGCATCGGCCGCCAGGCCAGCACGCGGATCAGGAACGACGTCCAGAACGGGATCACGCAGAGCACCAGCAGCACCGTCGACAGCGTCTTGTTCTTGACGAACAGCCCGACGAACAGCGCCGCGGGATAGCCGACCAGCACGGTCAGCACCAGCACGGTCAGCCAGATGCGGATCGTGGTCCACAGCGCACCGAGATAGGTCTCTGAGGAGAAGAATGTGGCCCAGCTCTTCAGCGTGAGCGTCGGCTCGATCTTGAACGTCGTCTGCGTCCAGAACGAGACATAGACCATCATCAGGATCGGCAGGACGAGGAACAGCGTCATCCAGATGACGCCCGGCGCGAGCAGCCAGAGATCGCGGCGCGACACGGTGGCCGCCGCCTTCTCCTCGCTCGTGGTTTCGGTGATTGCGACCATCGGACTATCTCTTGTTGCCTGGGAGAATGGCGCGCCGCGCCGCGGAATCGGGAGAGTGCCTAGCCGTAGACAAGCGCGTCCTCCTTCTTCCAGACGAGGCTGTAGCGCCCGTGCGGATCGTAGGTTTCCGGCGCCGCGTGGCTGAGATGCGATTCCACCTCGAAGACCTTGCCGTCATCGAGATGGAAGAAAGAGTTGATCGCCGCCCCGGTATATTCGGAGGTGACGAAGGTGCCCTCGATCCGCACCTCGTCGGCTGCGGCGGCGGCATCCTTCGGCCGGATGGCGATACGATCGTAGCGTATTGCATAGGCCGGATTGGCGGAGGGCTGGGCGAAGCGGCCGACCGGGAACGTGCCAGCCGGGCTCTGGAACATGTCGTCCTTCAGCGTGCCACCGAAGAGATTGTAGCAATTGAGGAAGCGGGCCACGGCGGGTGAATTGGGCCGGTTGTAGATCGTGTCGGCGTCGCCCTGCTGGACGATCTTCCTGTTGTCGAGCACCAGCACCGTGTCGCCCATGGCGAGCGCCTCGGTCTCCGACCCCGTGACATGGAGGAAGGTGACGCCGCAGCGCTCGCGGATCGTGCGCAGTTCCGAGCGCATGCGGGCGCGAAGATTGGCATCGAGCGCGCCGAGCGGTTCGTCGAGCAACACCATCTTCGGCTCGGTGACCAGGGTGCGGGCCAGCGCCACGCGCTGCTTCTGGCCACCGGAAATCTGGGTCGTGGCCCGGTCCTCAAGGCCCGTCAGGCCAACCAGCGCAATGATGTCGCGCACCCTGGCGTCGACGACCCTGCGATCGGTCACCGGGTCGATCTTGCGGTTGACGAGCCCGAAGGCGATGTTTTCCTCCACAGACAGATGCGGGAAGAGCGCGAAATTCTGGAAAACGAACCCGATGCCGCGCTCGTGCGGCGGCACGGCATTGATGGCCTTGCCGCCAAAGCGGATCGTGCCGCGCTCGGGCGTCTCGAAGCCGGCAATCACACGCAGCAACGTGGTCTTGCCCGAGCCCGAGGGGCCGAGCAGCGAAATGTAGGAATCCTCGGGCAGGGAAAGGTCGACGCCGTCGAGCGCCCGAAAGTCCCCATAGGCCTTCACGATACCGGAAAGTTGTAGAACAGTTGACACTGTTTTCCTGCCAGTTCATGGGCACGGCAACTCGTCCGCGGATTGCGCGCCTGCCGCGCTCCGGTGCCGGATTGCGGGACGTCAAACAGCATTTGCGCCGCAAGCTGCGGCACACCGACAAGACTGATCCGTGGCGTTACAAAAAAATCCACCTCGTCACGCTTCTGGCGGCGCGATCATGAAGTGACTATTACATAAATGACTTTTGTATTCAATACTCTTTTTTAACATTCGCGTCGACTGGATTTTCCGCGATGGTTGTACCGGACCGGCCAGCACAGCCAAAGACCGCACTCCGGCGAACAGCGCGCAACCTTGCGCGGGAAAAGCCCGCCATATGGCTGATCCCAAGGCCTTTTCGTCTATATCGACCCTTCTTTCACGAAGGGACCACGTCTCGCCATGCGGCGCAACACGCTATTAGCGCCCAAAAAGGATCTGGACTTCGCGCAATATTGTTGCACACTATGTATGCAAAATGCATTTTATCTCGACCCATGACGAGTGGGTCGAAATGCCGTAAACAGTGTCGACACGAAATGAGGATTTCGCCGCTTCATGGTCGATAGCCGCCCCGGACAGAACACGCAGCGCCGATACGAAATCGCCGAGGACGTGCTCAGGACCAACATCGCCGAAGCCATCCTGCCGCCCGGTCTGGTGCTGCTCGAAGGCCCGATCGCCGAAATCCTGCAGATCTCGCGCGCGCCGGTGCAGCGCGCATTGCAGGCGCTGGAGGCGGACGGCCTGGTGCACCGCTTCAAGGGGCGCGGCTATCTCGTCGGCCCGGAAGGCCGGACCGTCGAGCCCAACCGCACCGACATCAAGACGCTCGGCCTGATCGTTCCGCAGCATGCTGACGAGGCGCTGCAGAGCCGCTCCTCCTGGGAGCGCATCTACAACATCGTCGAGCGCGACGTGGCGGGCTGCGTCGTCTTCGGCCAGTACCGGATCATCGAAATCGAGATCGCCAACCATTTCAACGTCAGCCGCACCGTGGTGCGCGACGTGCTGACCCGGCTGCGCGAGCGCGGCCTGGTACGCAAGAACCAGTCCTCGCACTGGATCGCCGGGCCGCTCACCGCCCAGACGGTCAAGGATCATTTCGTGCTGCGCGGCATGCTGGAGCCGCAGGCGCTGGTCTCGGGGGCGCCGCATATCGACCGCGACGCGCTGACCCGCCTGTTCGAACGGCTGTGCGAACTCGAACGCCGCCAGACGACGGACTTCCTCGAGGATATCGAGGACATCCAGGCGCGGTTCATCGATATCTGCGTGCTCTCCACGCAAAACGACCGCCTGCAGGACCTGATCCGCAACAATCTGCTGCCGGTCACCGCAACGGAGCGCCTGCTGGGAAGGCTGGGACTTCCCGCCGATCCGACCGTCATCACCGAATTCCGCCTGATCGCCGAGCTTCTGATGCGCGGCGCCACTGCTGCGGCCGCCGCGATGCTCGAAACCCATATCGAGGCGGCAGTGAACCGCACCATCGCCCAGATGAAGATCGTCGCGATCATCCCCGGCCCGAGCGTCACCGCCGACTACCTGACGCGGGTCCTGGAGTGAGCAAGGCGCCGAACCTGGCGAAGCCGACCTCATCCGGCCAACCACCGGCGCGGAGAGAGCGGCCTCGGGTCCGCCCGCCGCCCTCCCTTCGCGCTTGGTGATCTGACGCGGCATCGGCATCGTTTCGCTCCTGGATCGATCAGAACAAGGCCCTGATCTGGTTGACGAGATTGGCCCTGTCTTTCCGTCCCTTGAGTGCGGTCTCCATGTCGACCTTGACGAACCGCGTCGGCGTGTGCGGCTGCATCTGGCCGATCAGGTCCATGTCCGCCGAGATCACCGTGCCGATCATGAAATATCCACCACCCGACACCGCATCGCGGTGCAGGATGATCGGCTCCGTGCCGCCGGGCACCTGGATCGAGCCGTAGGGATAGCAGCTGTCGACGATGTTTGAGGGGTCCGAGCCTGCCCCGAACGGCGGCGTACGCGGCACGAAATCCAGCGGCCGCCCGCCGCGGAAGCGGTAGCCCATCCGGTCGGCCTCCGGCGCCACCTTCCACTCGTCCTCGAAGAAGTTGCGGCCGGCCTGTTCGGTAATGCGGTGCCAGTAGAGACCGGGCAGCACCCGCAGTTCCACCGGCATTGGTGAACGCCGGCGCAGATTCTCGGGGATCGCCTTGCCTTCCTGCGCGGGGCCTGCGGCCCCAACCGGAAGCTCGTCGCCCGCGGCGATCGCACGGCCCTTGAAGCCCCCCAGCGCCCCGATCGGATAGGTAGAGCGGCTGCCGAGCGCAACGGGCACGTCGATACCGCCGGAAATGGCGATGTAGATGCGGGCGCCGGTCTTGAGGAAATCGAAGGACAGGACCTGCCCGGACTTGACCTTGAAGGCGGTCCAGCCGGGCTGCTCCACGCCGTCGAGCTTGATCGGCATCTCGGCGCCGGTAACGGCCACCATGGCATCGGCGGTGAATTCCAGCTTCGGCCCGATGAAGACCGCTTCGAGCCCTGCCGCGCCGGCGTCGTTGCCGACCAGCAGGTTGGCGGCCTTGAGCGCCAGCCGGTCCATGGCGCCGCCGATCGGGATGCCGAGATGGAAATAGCCGGGACGACCGAGATCCTGGACGGTCGTCGCCAGGCCGGGATGGAGAACCTTAATGGCCATGGAGCACGCCCTCCAGCTTGGCATTGGTGCCGTCGATGTCTTTCTGGAACTCGCGGAGATCGAACTTCACCTCACGGATCGGCGGCGAGAACCGGCCCTTGTCGACGTCTTCCACGGCCTGGTCGTATCCGTCGCGGTCAACGGGCTTGAACTTGACGATGTCGCCAGGCCGGAAGAACACCATGAAATCCTTGAGGTAGCTTGTGGTCTGCGTCGGGTCGTAGATCGGCATCGGCGTGATGCCGAACATCTGGTAACCGCCGGCGCCGCGCACCGAATAGATGCAGCCGAAGCAGCCGCCATGGCCCACCGTCAGCCGCGGCGTATCGGTGCGGGGACGGAGGTATTTCGGTACCTGGATCTGCCGCTGGCGTTCGACCATCTGGTACATGAAGGGCAGGCCCGAGACGAAGCCGACCATCGAGACGAACCAGGGTGAGCCCGAATGAGCGGCGACGAAATCCTCCACCGAGCCGAAATTGTTGATGCGCGCGGCATAATCGAGATCGGTGCCCGTCGGATCCTGGTGGCGCTCGCGGAAGCGCATCAGCGTCTCATGCGTCCAGGGGTCGTTGTAGAAGACCGGAATCTCGACGATACGGGTGGTGATGACGGGCTCGGCCTTCGACGCGGCGGCCTCGATCGACTGCACTTCCTTCAGGATGTCGTCGGGATGGATGATATCGGGATCAAACTTGATCTGGAACGAAGCGTTGGCCGGGCAGATCTCGGTCACGCCCCTGATGCCGGCTTGCTTGATGCCCGTCGTCATCGACAGCGAGTTGAAGAAGGCTTCCAGCGACATCTCCTCGCTGCATTCGACGAACAGGTGCTCGTCGCCTCCGAATGAATAGCGCATGGGCATCAAGCCACCTCCTGGGATCGCGCAAGCGAGGATGCAAACTCGGTCTCGAGCCACGGCTCGAGGAAACGGGTGTGGAAATCGGTACTGGCAACCGAGGGATCGCGCACCAGCGCCAGATGCAGCGGGATCGTTGTCGGCAACCCCTCGATGACCAGCCCCTGGAGCGCGCCCTCCAGACGCTTGAGGCAGGCATCGCGATCCTCGGCCCAGACGATCAGCTTGCCGAGGAGCGAATCGTAGAAGGGCGGCACCGTGTAGCCCTCGTAGAGCATCGTGTCGAAACGGATCCCCTCGCCATCCGGCACCACCAGCCGCGTCACCGTGCCAGGGCCCGGCATGAAGCCGCGAGCCGGATCCTCGGCATTGATCCGGCACTCGATCGCATGCCCCGCGACCCTGATGTCCGCCTGCCGCACCGAGAGCCTTTCGCCGCCGGCAATGCGGATCATTTCCTGCACGAGATCGATGCCGGTGATCATCTCGGTGACCGGATGCTCCACCTGGATACGGGTATTGACCTCGATGAAATAGAATTCGCCACTGGTCTCGTCATAGAGATACTCGACCGTGCCGGCGCCACGATAGCCGACTTCGCGGGCGAGCGCGACGGCGCTGGCGCAGAGTTTTTCGCGAACATCCGCCGGCAGCCGTAAGGACGGCGCCTCCTCCCAGACTTTCTGGCGGCGACGCTGCAGCGAGCATTCCCGCTCGAAGCAGTGGACGGCATCCTCGCCGTCGCCGAGGACCTGCACCTCGACATGGCGGGCGCGGGTGATCACCTTCTCGATATAGAGTCCGCCATCGCCGAAAGCGGCCAGCGCCTCGGCCGAGGCCTGCGGAAAATGCCGCTCGAAATCCGCCATGGTCTCGGCAATGCGGATGCCACGCCCGCCGCCGCCGGCCGCCGCCTTGATCATCACGGGAAAGCCGATCGCCTCGACGATATCGCGGGCGAGTTCGATGCTGTCGACGCGGCCATCGCTGCCGGGAACCGTGGGCACGCCGGCCCGCTTGGCCACCTTGCGCGCCTCGACCTTGTCGCCGAGCAGGCTGATCGCCTCCGGCTTCGGGCCGATGAAGATCAGACCCGCATCTTCGACCGCCTGGGCGAAGGCGGCGTTCTCGGAAAGGAAGCCGTAGCCCGGATGTACCGCATCGACGCCGGATGCCTTGGCGGCGGCAATCACCTTCTCGATGTTGAGATAGGACTTGGCGGCCGAGGGCGGACCGATGTCGATGGCCTCGTCGGCCATCTTCACCGCCAGCATGTCGGCATCGGCCATGGAATGGACCTGCACGGTGCGGATGCCGAGCGCCTGCGCCGCCCGAATGATGCGCACCGCGATCTCGCCCCGGTTGGCGATCAGGAGCGAGCGGATGGTCATGCCTCGACCTCGGCGATCACCTGCCCCGCCATGATCGGCTCGGCATCGTCGACGAGAAAGGTGATGTTGCGGCCGTCGATGCCCGCGGGGATTTCGTGGAAGGTCTTCATCACCTCGATAAGGCCGATCGTGTCGGCGGCTGCGACCGCGTCCCCGTCCACCTTGAACATTGCCGCGTCGGGTGATGGCTTGCGGTAGAAGGTTCCCGGCAGGGGCGATCTGATTTCGAGCTTGCTCATGCGTGTCTCCGGGCCTTGGCGTTCATGATTTCCGAAATGGGCGAGACGCGGATGCCCTCCGCGCGCAGCGCGTCGCGCATGTGGGTGACGATGTCGAGCGCGCCCAGCGTGTCCGAATGGAAACAGATGGTCTCGAAGGGCACCTCGATGTCCTTGCCGGTCACCGTGGTCACGCGGCCTTCCTTGCAGGCCCGGATCACCTTGCGGGCGATCGCCGCCGGATCGGGGCGGCCGGCATCGCGGGTGAAGACGATCGAGCCGCTGTCGTCATAATCCCGGTCGGCGTAGAATTCACGCGCCGCCGGATGGCCCGCCTCAATGGCGGCGCGTTCGGTCGCAGATCCCGCCATGCAGAAGACCAGCGCGTTCGGTGCCACCGTGCGCATGTAGCCGATAAACTGCTGCGCGAGTTCCGGATTGCCCGCCATCTCCATGTAGAGCGCGCCATGCGGCTTGACGTGCTGCAGCGGCGCGCCGTGCCGGCGGGCGAATTCCCTGAGCGCGCCGACCTGGTAGACGATGTCGTTGACCAGTTCCTTCGCCGTGCCGTTGATCTTGCGCCGGCCAAATCCCTGGAGATCGTTGTAGCCGGGATGGGCGCCGACGGCGACACCGTGCTCGACGGCGAGCTTCACGGTCTGGTCGATGAGGTTGGGGTCGCCGGCGTGAAAGCCCGCCGCGATATTGGCCGAGCTGATATGCGCCATCAGGCTTGCGTCGTCGGTATCCCCGACGCGCCAGCGCCCGAAGGCCTCTCCCATGTCACAATTGATGTCGACGACGTCGAGGGCCACGCGCCTTCCCCTTCCGCCCGCATCCGATGCAATGCAGGGCCATTCATTCTTCTTCTGCGGAGAACGCTAGGCCGAAAAAATGCATATGAAAAAATTCTATCTTTTGATTCTCGACATCGAAAAAATCGAACGAGCTGCCTGTTGAAGCGGCAAGGGAAACGCCTGTTGAATCAGGCCAGCAGCCGCATTTGCATCAGATCGTGCCGAAACGCGATGCAAGCGAGGCACGCTACATCTGAAAATCAGATAGACGCTCTTGGCAAAACAGATGCCTTGCCGGATGGGCAAACGGCCGAAATGTGGATGTTACAGCCGAACGACATCAAGTCGTGCGAGCGCGCGGCGACGTCCTTACGAGGATGCGGCAGGCTCGTCGGTCACCGTTGCGGCAATGGAACCCAGGGCGGCCGTTGCCGCCGCCTCGACATGCGCCACGCAGATCCGGTAGGACAGATCTTCGTCGCGTGCCTCGAGAGCGTCGAGAAAGTCCCGCAACTCGCGGATCGACTGCCGTGCACGCTCGGCGCTGGACAGGGACACGACGCGCAATTGAGAGACGCGCGTATGGATCCGTCGCAACATGTCGGCGGCGACTTCGTTTCCGCCGCCTTCCAGCAGGATCTCGTAAAAGTGGGTCTTGGCGGATATGAAGGCCTCGGCGGAGAAATCCTCGTAGACTTCGGCGAGCCGG
>JAHHDR010000027.1 GCA_019739215.1 Rhizobium sp. | reverse complement strand
GCCCTGCCGCACGGCGTCCCGTGCCTCGTCCTGCTGGCTGCTTTCGGCAACGATGACCTCCGTTTCGCCGGCCGCGCGGAATGGCGACAGCAGGAGGACTGCCGAAAGGGCGGTGGCGGCAATCAATGTGCGTGTCACGATCATACCCTTCGATAGCCCGCCCCGGCTTTCATTTGGCTGACATCGGCTGACAGGACCGTGACAGTGCCGTCCTGCCAGAAAGACCCCGACGACAACCCGGAAAGGAACCAAGACGATGGCCAACATCAATGGCAACAACAAGTCCAACACGCTGCGCGGCACCAACAGCAACGACGATATCGAGGGTCGCGGCGGAAATGACAAGATCTTCGGCCTCGGCGGCAATGACGACATCGAGGGCGGCACGGGCAATGACATCCTGGATGGCGGTGCCGGCCGCAACGATATCGAAGGCGGTCTCGGCAATGATGTCTTCATTTTCAAGAAGGGCATCACCGACATCGACGATTTCGGCCGCGGCAACGACACCGTTCGCATCAGCCGCGACCTCGGCGCGGACAATTTCAACGAGTTGATGGCGCTCGCCAAGTCGGTCGACGAGGGCGAGGACGTGCTGATCGATTTCGGCAAGCACGAGCTTCGCTTCGAGGACACCCGGCTTTCGGATCTCAAGGCATCCGACTTCGATTTCATTTGATCATCGTCAGGCTTCGCTGGCGGCCGGCCACAGGGTTTCTGGCCGCCAGCGCCGCATCTCGCGCGCTGGTCCCCCTTGCGGAGCGGCGCGCGAGCATGTTTAATCCTCCCAACGCCGCTCAAGAATCCTGCGGCAACATCCGGGGGGATGCATGATAAATCGATTCAAGCGCGCCGTTGCGGCGGCGTTCGTTCTGTCCTTGTCGATCGTGGCAGCCATGCCCGCTTCCGCCAAGGAAGCGCCTGAAAAGGTTCTCCACACCTGGTACCGAATGGTGCTCGAGCTTGTGCGCCACACCCCGACGTTCTCGCCCCCGGTCGCCAGCCGCGCCTTTGCCTATTTCGGCGTGACAGGCTACGAGATCACGGCGTCGGCACCAGGCAGCACGCTGGTCACGCTGGCGGGCCAACTCAACGGCCTGACCACACTTCCGGCGCGCGAGGCGGGCAAGGCTTATGACGAAGCGGTGATCCTCAACACCGCCATGGGGCTGACGGCCAACACGTTCTTTTCCAACACCGGCCCCACCGGCCAACGCGCGCTTCTCGCCCTGACCAGCAAGATGACCGAACGCGTTGCCGCCGATGTTCCCGCCGATGTCGTCGCCCGCTCCGAAGATTTCGGTCGCAAGGTTGCCGAGCATATCATCGCTTGGTCGGAAACCGACGGCGGCGCGGTGGTCGAGAATATGGGCTTTCCCCGCGAATATGCGCTGAGCACGGAGCCGGGGCGCTGGGTGCCGACGTCCGCCGTCCAGCAGCAGCAGATGCCGCTGCTGCCCCACTGGGGCAAGGTTCGTACATTCGCCATTCCGGACGGAAAAAGTCTGCGGCCTTCCGCCGCCACCCGCCTATAGCGAAGACAAGGAATCGCAGTTCCACAAGGAGGCCGTCGAGGTTTACGAGGCGGTCAACCATCTGGATGCGGACCAGCGCGCGATCGCCCGCTTCTGGTCGGACGACCCGATGCTTTCGCCGACCCCGCCCGGGCACTGGATCTTCATTGTTTGGCAGATCATCGAGAAGGACAAGCTGCCGATCGATCGTGCCGTTGAAGCCTTCGCGTTGCTCGGCGTGGCGGTGGCCGACGGGTTCATCGGCTGCTGGGATGCGAAGTTCCAGTACGACCTGGTCCGCCCTGTTACCTATATCAACAAGCACATAGACCCGAAATGGCAGACGCTGCTCATCACGCCGCCCTTTCCCGAATATCCTTCGGGGCACTCCACCCAGTCGGCTGCCGCGGCCGTCGCGCTGACCCACGTCTTCGGCGAGAATTACGCGTTTACCGATGAGACCCATGTGGCCGACGGTCTTATCGCCCGTGATTTCACGAGCTTCTGGCATGCGGCGGAAGAGGCCGGAATATCCCGCCTCTATGGCGGCATCCACTATCGTGCGGCGATCGAGCGGGGGCTGGAGCAGGGTCGCTGCATCGGCGAATACACCGCCCGGCTCAAGACGAGGGCATGACCATGAAGAACATCCTGCTCGTTCCCAAACTGCTTGCCCCCGCCCTGCTGGCCCTGTCCCATGCCGCGCTGGCGGCCGAGCCGACGGCGCCAGTGCCCAAATTCGTCGACGAGACCGCCGTCGCCGGAATCAATGCGATCTATCAGGGCGACTGGCAGTATATGGTCGGAGGCGGCGCCTCGGCCTTCGACTGCAATGACGACGGTTTCGCCGACCTCTATCTCGCCGGTGGCGAGAAGGCCGCGAAATTCTATGTCAACACGTCGACAAGGGGCGGTTCGCTCAAGTTCTCCGAGGAGACATCCGGCCTCGAATTCGACGCCGTCACCGGGGCCTATCCGCTCGACATCGACTCTGATGGCAAGATGGATCTGGTGATCCTGCGCGTCGGCGAGAACATCGTCATGCGCGGTCTCGGCGGCTGCCGGTTCGAGCGCGCCAACGAGGCTTGGAAATTCACGGGCGGCGGCTTCTGGAACACGGCCTTCGCGGCGACCTGGGAAAAGGGCAATCGTTGGCCGACGCTGGCGATCGGCACCTATGTCGACCGCCACGAGGAAATGTTTCCCTGGGGTTCGTGCACCGACAACTGGCTGATCCGGCCGCAAGATGCCGAGGCCGACGCGTTTGCCGACCCCTTGCCGCTCAAGCCGAGCTTCTGCCCGCTGTCGATGATGTTTACCGACTGGAACCGCTCGGGAACGCCCAGCCTGCGCGTCTCCAATGATCGCGAATATTACAAGGGCGGCCAGGAGCAGATGTGGAGGGTGGAGCCTGGCAAGGCGCCGACGCTCTACACTGCGGAGGAAGGCTGGAAATACCTGCGGATCTGGGGCATGGGCATCGCGAGCTACGACATCGATTTCGATGGCTATCCCGAATATTTCCTCACCTCGATGGCCGACAACAAGCTGCAGGTGCTGGGCGAGGTGCCCAAGGATGGCAAGCCGAAGCCGTCCTATGCCGACGTGGCCTTCAAGAAAGGGCTGACCGCGCATCGACCCTATACCGGCGGCGACTGGCACCCCTCGACGGCTTGGCATACCGATTTCCAGGACGTCAACAATGATGGGCTCGTCGACCTGTTCATCGCCAAGGGCAATGTCGCCAAGATGGGCGACTTTGCCGCGCTGGATCCCAACAACCTGCTGGTCCAGCAGCCGGACGGCAAGTTCGTCGAGACGGGCGACAAGGCCGGCATCGCCACGATGAACATCGCCCGGGGCGCGGCGCTGGCTGATTTCAACATGGATGGCCTGATCGACATTGCCGTCGTCAACCGCTGGGTCAATGCCGAACTCTATCGCAACACGACCGCGGACGCCGGCGCCTTCGTGGCCTTCAAGCCGGTGCAGGATGGCGCCAACCGTGATGCCATCGGTGCCTGGATCGAAGTCAAGTGCGGCGAGGACACGATGCGCCGTGAGATCACCTCCGGCGGCGGCCATGCCTCGGGCATGCTGACCTGGCACCATTTCGGCATCGGCACCGAGACGACGGCGGATGTCCGGCTGATCTGGCCAGATGGAACCGCCGGCGAATGGCAGACGGTGGCGGCCGGCAAGTTCTATGTGGTGGAGAAGGGCAAGGCGCCAGTTGTGTGGCAATAACCGGCGCAGTGCAATGCCGAGTGGTTTATTGCACCCGCCGGGGCACTTTGGCAAAAACACTCAGTCCGAGCCATTGCTGCATGCCCTGGGCCATTTCGGGATCTCCGTCAATTCGGAGCTCGCCGCTGCCGACGGCCTGGTGAATGGTCGTCAGGCCCATCCAGATCGCCGTCAGTGCGTGTAGCGAGCTTTCGACCAGAAGGTCGAGTTCATAGCCCGGGTCGAAATTGCAGAGATCGACCTTGCCCGCTTCGATCACCAGCCACCAGCGCTTCTGTGCTTGGGAAATCTCCGGATACAGAAACTGTATCGTACAGCGGCGAAGGGGAAGGTGGCTGAGATTCAGGTTGCGCTGCATGTCCCACATCAGGAGCGAAGGATCGAGATTCTTCAGGGAAAGCCGCGATTCCATCCAGCGCTGGGCCCAGTTGCCCAAGCCCATGATGATCGGGCGCAGTTCCTCGCCCGATTCCGACAGGTGATACTCCGTGCTGCCGTTTGCCTCGCGCGTGATCGTGAGCACGCCGGCCTGCTGAAGCTCTTTCAGACGCTTCGAAAGCAGTGTCGGCGACATTTTCGGCACGCCGCGGCGCAGTTCGTTGAAGTGCGTCGAACCGCAGAGCAGTTCGCGCACGATGAGTGTGGTCCACCGAGAGCATAGGACTTCGGATGCCATAGAGACCGGGCAGAACTGCCCGTATCCACCGCGTTGGTCCATAGGACGTTCCTTCCAGCCAGCCGGGCTGCATCCGGCCTTCCTAAGATATTCCTGTTTCACGATTGCGCCAGCACCGGCCGTGCTTTCGCATAATCCCACGCACCGGGACGAGGTACAGATCCTGAACTGGAAGCCCTGCCGCAAATGGGTGATGCTTGCCCATTGTCAATTTCAAGCAGGAGGAATGAAAATGCATCCCTTGTCCGAGGCTTTGCGCCCCGACCTACCGATCGCCGCCCGCATGAATGTCGTGCAGATCGCGCAGTCACTTGCGCCGGAAATCGCCGCCCGCTCCGTGCAGGCGGACGAGGACGACTGCTTTGTCAGCGAGAACTACGCCTTGCTGAAGGAAGCCGGCCTTGTCGAGGCAGGTGTGCCGCAGGAACTGGGTGGCGGTGGCGCCAGCATCCGCGAACTGGCAGAAATGTTGCGCATTCTGGCCAGGTCTTGTGGCTCGACTGCGCTCGCTTTCGCCATGCATACCCATCAGGTGGCGATCCCCGCCTGGCGCTGGCGGTATCAGAACGTCACGGCCGTCGAGCCGCTGCTGAGGCGCGTGGCGTCGGAACGCATCATCCTGCTTTCGAGTGGCGGCTCCGATTGGATTGGTGGATCCGGCGTTGCTGAAAAGGTGGACGGCGGCTACCGCATCAACGCACGCAAGGCGTTCACGTCCGGTGCGGAGGCCGGTGCCGTCCTGATGACCGGCGCTGTCATCGAGGATGGCGACGGAGCGCGCTCGGTTATTCATTTCGGGGCGTCCATGAAAGCAGCGGAAGTCAGGATCGAGCAGACCTGGCGGAGCATGGGCATGCGCGGCACCGGCTCCAATGACGTTATCCTCGAGAGCCTTTTCGTTCCCGATGCCGGGGTCGCCTTCACCAGAAAGGCCGGCGTGTGGCATCCCGTGTTCCAAGTGATCACCACCGTTGCGTTTCCGCTCATCTACGCGGTCTATCTGGGCGTCGCCGAAAGCGCCCGCGACATCGCGATCGGGTTGGCGAAGACGAGACCCCCTGCTGAACACATCGCGAGCCTGGCCGGCCGGATGGAGACGGCACTTCGCGCGGCCCAGCTGGCGCATCGCCACATGCTCGACGTGGCGGACAGGAACGAGCCTTCCGTCGAATCGGTAAACGAGGTCATGATCGGGCGCGCGCTCGTGGCGCGGCACGCGATCGAGGCAACGGAACTTGCGATGGAGCTCGCGGGCGGCGTCGCCTTCTATCGTGACCGTGGGCTCGAGCGCCGCTTCCGCGACGTGCAGGGTGCTCGCTACCACCCGCTGCAGCCGGCGGCCCAGGCCCGCTATACGGGATCAGTCGCGCTCGGCCAGGACGTCTCTACCATTTTCTGAACATGGAGGCGGCCCTCTGCGCCGGGGGTCGCCTGTCACGTCGGCGGATGCCGACGCATAAACAGGCGCTGCATCTGGGCGCGGTGGCGGTGCGGCCTGACGGACACGCAAGCCGTCCGGAAAGGGTCGGCATGTCGATGAATCGTCCTTGATCCTTCACAATGCCTTGTCGTTCACGCCGGCCTTCCCTATGAAACGGGACGTGAACGGCGGCAGCGCCGATTCCGGCTTGCGCATGTGAGAAGGCTGCGATGACGACGATTGCGATTGATGGACCGGCTGCCGCGGGGAAGGGCACGCTTTCGCGCCTGATCGCGGACGCCTATGGTTTCCATCATCTCGATACCGGACTGACCTATCGCGCCGTTGCCAAGGCACTGCTTGACGCAGGCCTGCCGCTCGACGACGAGGCGGTCGCGGTGCGGAGCGCATCGGAGATCGATCTGTCGGGTCTCGATCGCGCCGTGCTGTCGGCGCATGGCATCGGCGAGGCGGCCTCGAAGATCGCCGTCATGCCGGCCGTGCGGCGGGCGCTCGTCGAAGCGCAGCGCAGCTTTGCCCGCAAGGCGCCCGGCACCGTGCTCGACGGTCGCGATATCGGCACCGTGGTGTGTCCGGATGCCAAGGTGAAGCTCTACGTCACCGCATCGCCGGAGGTCCGCGCCCGCAGGCGTTACGACGAAATGGCGGCCGGCGGAGTGCAGGCGGAGTTCGCCACGGTGCTGGCCGATATCGAGCGCCGCGACGCCCGCGACATGGGCCGCGCCGACTCGCCCCTGAAGCCCGCGTCCGATGCGCACTTGATTGATACGTCTACAATGGGTATAGAAGCCGCGTTTCAGGCAGCGCGCGCGATCATCGACGCCGCCCTGAAATAGGTTTCGTGCGGTCGCCGCGCCGGAAATGCCCCATGGGGCAGATCGTATCGAGCCTGTGTTCAACTCAAGCCACCGGCGCCCGCGGGCTGATGCCCGTATTTTGGAGTCTCTATGTCCGCAGCTAACACCCTGAAGGAGGACTTCGCGTCCCTCCTCGAAGAATCCTTTTCCAAGAACGATCTCGCCGAAGGCTATGTCACCAAGGGCATCATCACGGCGATCGAAAAAGACATGGCGATCGTCGACGTCGGCCTGAAGGTCGAAGGCCGCATCGCGATGAAGGAATTCGGCGCCCGTGCCAAGGACGGCTCGCTGAAGGTCGGCGATGAAGTCGAGGTCTATGTCGAGCGCATCGAAAACGCGCTGGGCGAAGCCGTTCTGTCGCGCGAGAAGGCTCGCCGCGAAGAAAGCTGGATCAAGCTCGAAGTCAAGTTCGGCAATGGCGAGCGCGTTGAAGGCATCATCTTCAACCAGGTCAAGGGCGGCTTCACCGTCGATCTCGACGGTGCCATCGCTTTCCTGCCGCGTTCGCAGGTCGACATCCGTCCGATCCGCGACGTCACCCCGCTCATGCATGTTCCGCAGCCCTTCGAAATCCTCAAGATGGACAAGCGTCGCGGCAACATCGTCGTGTCGCGCCGGACCGTTCTCGAAGAATCCCGCGCTGAACAGCGTTCGGAAATCGTCCAGAACCTCGAAGAAGGCCAGGTTGTCGAGGGTGTCGTCAAGAACATCACCGATTACGGTGCGTTCGTCGATCTCGGCGGCATCGATGGCCTGCTCCATGTCACCGACATGGCATGGCGTCGCGTCAACCATCCGTCGGAAATCCTGTCCATTGGCCAGCAGGTCAAGGTGCAGATCATCCGCATCAACCAGGAAACCCATCGTATCTCGCTCGGCATGAAGCAGCTCGAGTCGGATCCCTGGGGCGATATCGGCGCGAAGTACCCGGTCGGCAAGAAGATCCGCGGCACCGTCACGAACATCACCGACTACGGTGCGTTCGTCGAGCTGGAGCCGGGCATCGAAGGCCTGATCCACATCTCCGAAATGTCCTGGACCAAGAAGAACGTCCACCCCGGCAAGATCCTGTCGACGACTCAGGAAGTCGACGTCGTCGTGCTCGAGGTCGATCCGTCCAAGCGCCGTATCTCGCTCGGTCTCAAGCAGACCCTCGAGAACCCCTGGCAGGCATTCGCCAACTCGCATCCGGCCGGCTCCGTCGTTGAAGGCGAAGTCAAGAACAAGACCGAATTCGGCCTGTTCATCGGTCTCGATGGCGATGTCGACGGCATGGTCCACCTCTCCGACCTCGACTGGAACCGTCCGGGCGAACAGGTCATCGAGGAGTTCAACAAGGGTGACATGGTCAGCGCCCAGGTTCTCGACGTCGACGTCGAGAAGGAGCGCATCTCGCTCGGCATCAAGCAGCTCGGCAAGGATGCCGTCGGCGACGCCGCATCGTCGGGCGACCTGCGCAAGAACGCAGTCGTCTCGTGCGAAGTCACCGGCATCTCCGATGGCGGCATCGAAGTGAAGCTCGTCAACCACGAAGAGCTCACCTCGTTCATCCGCCGTGCGGACCTGTCGCGTGACCGTGACGAACAGCGCCCAGAGCGCTTCCAGGTCGGCCAGGTTGTTGACGCCCGCGTCACCAACTTCTCGAAGAAGGACCGCAAGGTTCAGCTCTCGATCAAGGCGCTGGAAATTGCCGAAGAGAAGGAAGCCGTCGCACAGTTCGGTTCGTCCGACTCCGGTGCGTCGCTCGGCGACATTCTCGGCGCGGCTCTGAAGAACCGCGGCGGCGAATAAGCCTCTGCTGCCAATCTGAAATCAAGGAACCCGCCGGATCGCTCCGGCGGGTTTTTTGCTGCGAGGCGCTGGCCCCTGTCGCGCCATCAACAGCAAACCTTGGCAGGGTTCAGAAGCCGCCCATCCGCTGATAGAGCGCGAAGGCCCGATCGGCTTCCGACGAATCCCGGGTAATGACGACTGCCGGTTCGTCCTCGGGGAGCGGATCATGGATGGCATCATACTCGTCGCGTGGACGGCGCGGATCGCGATCCTCGTCGCCATCAGGCTCTTCTTCCTCGTCACGCGGGTCGCCGGTCTCCTCTTCCTCGACCGCATCGACCATCTCCTCGCGGGCCGGCTGGAGCGGCGCGTAGGCAAAGGGCACCGCGTGCTGGACAAGGTCCGCACGGCCGGCGGGCAGACGTTCGGGCTGGGCGGCCTGACGTTCCTCGGTCACGACAGCCGCGTTCCGGCCCTCGGGCCGTTCAGTTGACGGCGCGGCGTCCAACTCGGTGGACTGCTCCGCCAGGATCTCGTTCGCAGCGGGAGGTTCGGAACCGTCTCCGGCCAGCGTGTCGTCGCCGGTCGCGAGGGCGGTTTGCTGGGTTTCGTCATCCTGCGCAGCCGGCGTGTCCAGTGCGCCGGGGCCGTTCGTGCCGGGAACAGGGGATGCGGCGTCCGCCACGACGGTTGCCAGTAGTTCGGCGGCCTTGGCGGGCAGCGTTGCGACAACCTCGGCAAGGCCCTTGAGCGTCAACATGGTCTGGAGCCGCCGGTCGTCTGTAGCGTCCGACGTCGGCTGCGCGGGCTCCTGCCGCTGGGATTCGGCGTCCTGCTCGGCGATTGCCTGAGCCGCGTTGCGTATCTTCTCGACCGTTGGCGGATCGAGCTTGAGGCTGGCGGAGGATATCGCGACCTGTTCGCCGACCCGGCCCGGAGCCGGCTGTTGCGGCGGTGCCGGCCGTGTCTCGGGCTGCTTCAGTTCACGCTCCGGCAGTTTGGCGCCGCTTTGCCGCACGGGTTCCCCGCCGCCTTCGTCGGGACTGTCGGATGCAGCGGCGTGGAGCGGGTCGACACGGCCTTCCGCAGTTTGCGGCTTCCTGGCGTCGCCCGGCTCGAACATGGTCTTGAGGTGGGATTGCAGCACCTTGGCATCGACGGGTCGCGTGTCGGCGGGACGAATTCGATTCTCAGCAGAAAACAGGCCCTGGCCGGCGGCGCTGTTGCGGGCGGCGGCCCGCATGGCAAGGGTCTCCTCCGCATGCCCGTCGTCCGTGCCTTCCTTCAGATAGCTGGCGTTTGCCGCGTTGGCGGCCGTGCGCCCGGGAATGGCGGTGGGCGCCTCGGCGATGGCGGTCAGCCGGGCGGCTTCCGGTCCGTCGGGCTTGCGCAATGCCATCGCGAGGTCGGACAGCGTGATCTTGAGCGGCTTCAGTCCCGCCTTGATCTCAATCGCCAGTCGTTCGGCCTGCGGCACCGCTTCGATCGCGGCAAGGATGCGCAGGAAAAGGGCCGTGAGGTTTTCCTCGGGGCGGCGGGCGATCCTGAGGGTTGCCGCCAGATTGAGGCTGAGCTCCTGCAGGATGGTGCGGTTTCCGGCGGTCGCCGCCACTGCATTGACATGGGTCAGCAGGGAGTTCGACGGCAGGGTCGGCTCGATCATCGCATCCGGGGCCATCGCCTGCGCAACCTGCAGAAGCTGAGGCTCGCGGCGCGGACCGTGATCAGGCGCCGAGGCGTTCGGCTTGAGGGCTGCGCCATTGGATGCGGCTGCAACGACGTTGACAGGCGACGTCAGCATGGCTGGACCTTTGGATGATTGAAACGTGCAAGGCGGACACGAAGCCGCTCATGCGGCCCTTGGCGATCCCTTCGGCGAAATTCTCGCGGAGTGGCGCTGATTTGCATTGCGCCCGGAACTGCCTATATCCGAAGGATGCTCGCAAAGAATGGTTAATACAAGGCTAACAGATCCCGTGTCGTTGCGTCCTCCCTCGCAGTACCAGCACAGTTCTGGCGGCACGTCGCCGCTCAGTGTCCTCGAATACGAGCTGATGGCCGAAAGGGCCGATGCGCTGGGCCGGGCCGGGCTTCGCGCGGAGGCGGCCTTGCGGCGGCTGACGTCTGCCGCCACCGACGAAGAACGGGAGGCACTGACCGACGCGGCGGCAACGGAGGTCTATGCGCTGTTCATCCAGCGCGAGATGTGCGGCCTGCGCAACGGCCGGGACGTTATCGCCCGCTATGGAATCCCCGGCGCAGTCGTGGCCCGGCTCGGCGTGTCGAGAAAGACGTCCCCTGCCGGCTCATGAGACGCAGGCCATGTCCCGCAGGGAAAGGACCGTGTTCCAGTTCCGCGCCGTTGCCGGCACCTTGATTAATCTCTCGATCGTCCCTCCAAGCACGGATCTGCCGAAGCCATCCGGCGTGTGGAGGTAGAGCGTGCCGTCGATCAATTGCCATTCCTCGTTCGCCGGTTGCCTTGCCCGCAATGTGTCGAGCCGGGCGGAGTCGGGAACACCGTCGAGGATGAAGGCATGGACGGTCTTCGGAAAAAGTGCGGCGCTGGGATAGGGGTTGGCGGCGACCATCCTGGTCCAGGCTTCCGCATCGCGGACCATCACCGCCACATCCAGCGATGCGTGATCGCGTATCGCATCCGAGATCCTTCGCGAGAGCGCGCCAACTTCGGTCTTCGCGGCTCCGAACACCATGTTGCCACTCTGGAGATAGGTTCGGACATCATCGAAGCCCAGTGCCGCGACCGCCGCCCTGAGATCCGCCATCTTCAGCACCTTGCCACCAACATTGATGCCGCGCAGCAGCGCGATGTAGGTCCGTTCCGTCATGATCGATCCCTGGTCAGCATGGCATGTTTTCGCTACGCGGCTGTGATGTCCTATCCCGTCGATGCGACGACCGCCGGCTCGGCCGTTGCGCGCGCACTCGGCGCCTTCGGCTTGAGGACGATCGTCACCAATACGAAGCTGACATAGAGCAGAAGGTACCACGACCCGAGCTTGCCAAGCGATACCATGTGCCAGACCTTCTGTGACGGATAGAGCCATGTGCCGGTGACCGTGCCGATATTCTCTGCCAGCCAGAGAAAGAGCGATGACAGAAAGGCCGCGACGGTCAGCGGCATGCTCAGCGTGGTGCGATCGGTGGTGAAATGGATGTTAACCCGCCAGAAGACGATGATCGTCGCCGCGAAAAGCGGGTAGCGGATGTCCGGCAGGAAATGGTGGCTGAAGAAGTTGACATAGATCGCCACGGCGAGAAGGCCGGTCAGCCAGCCCGGCGGATAGTGGGTGAAGCGCATGTCGAAGATGCGGATCGTGCGAGCGATGAACGAGCCGACGGAGGCATAGAGGAAACCCGTGAACAGCGGCACCCCGGCGATCTGGACGATCGCGGGCTCGGGATAGGTCCATGACCCCATATGGACCTTGAAGATCTCCATCACCGTGCCGGTGACATGGTAGATGAAGATCACCCGGGCTTCGTCCCAGCTCTCCAGCCGGAACCGCAGGAACAGGCCCTGGATCGCCATTGCGACGAGGAAGAGGAAATCATAGCGATGGAGCCACCAGCCCGGTTGCCATCCGATTTTCGTGGCGATCATCAGCCCCAGCATGATGCCGGCAAAGAGGCAGGCCCAGGCCTGCTTCAGGCCGAACAGGATGAATTCCGACAGCCACCATGGCAGCCGCGCCAGCCAGGCGCGCACCAAGGCCCGCAACGGCTCGAGATAGGGGCCGGTTTCGTGTTGCGGCAGGGTCTCACGTGTCATTCGAGTGGTTGCATTCCCGATTGCGGCAAGCGACAATGCCTTTGTTCGCAGGCTCGTCCTTTGATACCAAACGTTTCAGCCTCTGAAATTCAAGGATGGGCGGATGAAGGATCGGCGGACCAAATTTGGTGAGAGTGAAGTTGTTTCCCGCCGCATTGACGGTACAGACGGCCCCGACGTCTTCCACGGCTCGTTCGGCGGCGACCTCTGTTTCGGGCATGGCGGCGCCGACGTTGTTTTTGGAAACGAAGGCAGCGATCGGATCTCAGGCGGCCGCGGAGCCGATATCATTTACGGCGATCGTGGGAAAGACAGGATCATCGGTGGCCCGGGCAACGATACGATCGAAGGCGGCATGCACAAGGACATCATGAGTGGTGGCCCGGGTGCGGACATGTTCCGCTTTCTGGCACTGCCTTCCTACGTCAACGGATCAAATCTCGACATCATCACGGACTTCCAGCCGCGCAAGCCGGGAGAATATGTCAGTATATTTATCGAGCCGGAGCTGGACATTACCGAATTTTCCCAGCTTCGCGACATGATGTTCCAGGACGGCAAGGATGTGGTGCTGAGTTTCGGCGGCGTCGACATCCTGGTGCTTGAAAACGTCAGCATCCGCCAGCTGAGCGCTGATGACTTCTTCATTGAGTCTATCGGAGCGGCGGGCCCGCATCTTCTCTGAACATGCGCCTATTCAATGCGGATAAACGCATCAAACATGGGGTGCCTGGTCCCCACGGCTGCGCAGCCGGCACTTTTTGCCGGTGGTGTCCCCTCATTGGCGGACTGACATCTCCTGCGGTCGGACTATCGTAACAGCCTGCCGGCCGTCTTCAGACGGGAGCTTTCTGAAAAGGCCCTCGCGACATTGCCGGCGAACGGGCAGTGGCTTTGGCACGCCGGCCCGCATGATTGCAGAATTGGGCGCAGAGATGAGCAAGGTCAAGCACTCCCGTTTCCGGCACGACGAAATCAGCAGTCAGGCCGACGACTTCATTTTCCGCAAGAATGGCTCCAACGAGGACGATATCTTTGTCGGGGACAGCGGACGTGACAGGTATAACGGTCGGGGCGGAAACGACTCCCTTCTGGGCAGTTGGGGCAACGACAGGCTGAATGGCGGCGCGGGCTTCGACTACGTCATGGGCCAGGGCGGTAACGACCGCCTGATCGGCGGTCCCGGCGACGATACGCTGTCAGGCGATGTCGGTCGCGACGTGCTGACCGGGGGCAGCGGTCTCGACAATTTTCTCTATACCGCGAACGGCGATTTTCTGTTCGGCGGCGGCCACGGGATCGACATCATCACCGACTTCCAGCCGCGCGGCCGCGATGGCGATCTCATCACCATGCTCATCAACTATAATTTCGGCGTCAGCAATTTCGCGCAATTGCGCGCGGGCATGCAGCAGGAGGACGGCAATACGATCATGGATTTCGGCAATGGCGATATCCTGATCCTGCTCGACGTCCGGATCGCCGAACTCAGTGCCCAGAACTTCTCCCTTTTCGGCGGCTGATCGCGACCTCAGCTATGGGCGAAGATGTCGGTCTCTTCCCAGCCCAGGAGATCGAGCTTGGCGCGAACGGGCAGGAATTCGAAGCAGGCGACCGCCATGTCCCAGCGGCCGTCGCGAATCAGCCGCTCGGTCAGCCTTTCGCGCAGCGCGTGGAGATGGAGCACGTCTGAGGCGGCATATTCGAGCTGTGCCGGCGTGAGCGTTTCCGCCGCCCAGTCGGAGGACTGCTGCACCTTGGAAATGTCGACTTCAAGCAGTTCCTTGAGATTGTCCTTGAGGCCGTGCCGGTCGGTATAGGTGCGGCTCAGCCGCGAGGCGATCTTGGTGCAGAACACGGGTGTCGTGGTGACGCCGAAGGTGTGGAACAGCACCGCGATGTCGAAGCGGCCGAAATGGAAGATCTTCTGCCGGATCGGATCGGCCATCATGGCGACGAGGTTGGGCGCTTCCGTCTGGCCCCTGTCGATCTGGATCACGTCGGCGGTGCCGTCGCCAGGCGAGAGCTGCACGACGCAGAGCCGATCTCGCCGCGGAACGAGCCCCAGCGTCTCGGTATCGATGGCGATGGCGCCCGTATAGCGCTCGGCCGCCTCCGCCGAAATATCGCCCCTGTGCAGCCTGATCGAATCGCTCATCGCCCGGTCCCCGAAGTGTGTTTGGAGCGGCTATAGCTCAAAAAGCCGCCGACACAAAGCGCCGGCAATGACGGGGAGTTGTCTTTACGCCGGCCGCGGCGCCGCTTATCTTCCTGACAACGAAGAGGATTCCATGAAGCGGCTCGTGCTTGCCCTGTTGATCGTATCCGTCCTGCCATTCTCCGCGGCGGCGAAGGACGCATTCAAGAATCTCCCCGGGGTGAAGGATCCGGCAACCGAGGAGGAGAGGCAACTCGATACGGTCTGCACCAGCCGGCTGGAGCGGCAGCATGCGACACGCTATCGCAACGGCCTCGCCTACCGGACCTACAGCTGCCGTTACGGGCGGGCCACGGTCGGCTCGAACCGTCCGCCCAACCTGATCGAATACAGGAAATACAAGCAACGCTACTGAGCGAAGCGATCAGAAGGCCTTGAAGGTCATGGTCGTCAGCGAGCGGACGATGCCGTCGATGTCGAGCACCTTGTTGTTGATGTAATGGCCGACATCTGTATCTTCGGGGATGTAGATCTTGGCCATGAGGTCATATTCGCCGCTGGTCGAATAGAGCTCCGAGCAGATCTCGCGCTCATAGAGCCGGTCGGCGACATCATAGGCCGTGCCGGGCCGGCACTGCAGCTGGACGAACACGCAGATCATCATGCTTCTCCTTCGAGCAACGTGCCGCGCATCGGATGCGCCTTGTAGGTCCCCAGGATATGGAGCTGGGTCGAGAAGTAGCGGAGTTCGTCGAGCGCACGCTTGACGTTCTCGTCATCGGGATGGCCCTCGATATCGGCATAGAACTGGGTGGCCACGAACTTGCCGCCGATCTGGTAGCTCTCGAGCTTGGTCATGTTGATGCCGTTGGTGGCGAAGCCGCCCATGGCCTTGTAGAGGGCGGCGGGAATGTTGCGGACGTTGAAGATGAAGGTGGTGACCAGCTTCTCGTCCGCGGCGTCGCGCTTGATAGCCTGCGGCTCGCGGGACAGCACGACGAAGCGGGTGACGTTGTTTTCGTCGTCCTCGACATTCTCCTCGATGATCTCGAGGCCGTAGAGATCCGCGGCCAGGCGCGGGGCAAGTGCGGCCATTGTCCGGTCGCCGGTCTCTGACACGAGTTTGGCAGCGCCTGCCGTGTCGCCCGCGACCACGGCCTTCCAGCCATTGTGGCGAACGATCTTGCGGCACTGGCCGAGCGCATGGATATGGCTGTGGACCGTCATGATGTCGCTGTGCTTGACGCCCGGCAGGACCATGAGCTGGAACCGGATCGGCATGAAATACTCGCCCGTTATGTGCAGCCGCGATTCGGGTAGCAGGCGATGGATGTCGGCGACGCGGCCGGCGAGCGTATTCTCGATCGGAATCATCGCGAGATCGGCATCGCCGTTTTCCACGGCGGCGAAGGCATCCTCGAAGGTCGGGCAGGGCAGCGGCGAGAGGCTGGGAAATACATCGCGCGCGGCCATGTCGGAATTGGCGCCGAACTCGCCCTGGAAGGCGATGCGATTGGTCTTGACGATCATGGGGAAATTCCGCCCTGCTTCTTATTCTTGTCTTGGTTACCTGCCGCCAAGGATGGCTTTGGCCCGTTCGAGGTCGGCGGGAGTATCGACACCGAGCGGGACCGAGTCAACGATTTCCGCGTCGATGCGCATGCCGGCCTCGAGCGCCCGGAGTTGCTCGAGGGATTCGCGCTTCTCCAACACCGAGGGCCTGAGCATGACGAAGCGCTCGAGCGCCTGGCGACGATAGGCATAGAGCCCGATGTGATGGTAGAGCGGCCCGTTGCCATAGGGTGCGGTGGCACGGGTAAAGTAGAGTGCGCGCAATCGACTGTCGGAGAGCGGCGAGCCGACGATCTTCACCACGTTCGGGTTGGTCTTCTCGTCCTCGTGGGTGATCTCGACGGTCAATGTCGCGATGTCGGTCGCCTCGTTCTCCAGCGGCCGGAGGCTGGCGCGGATTGTCTCCGGCTCGATCGTCGGCAGGTCGCCCTGGACGTTGACGATATATTCGGCGCGTCCGGCGGGATCGGCATGGCCGAGCGCCTCGTGGATGCGGTCCGAGCCGGACTGGTGGGTGACCATGGTCATAACGGCCTCGAAGCCCGCGTGCTTCACGGCATTCAAGATGTCCTCGTGATCGACCGCGACGGTCACGCGGCCAATGCCGGCTTCATGCGCGCGCCGTGCCACCTGCACGATCATGGGCAGGCCGGCAATGGCTGCCAGCGGCTTGCCCGGAAGCCGCGTCGAGGCCATGCGCGCAGGGATGAGAACGATGGTGTTGTCGAATGTTGCCGGGGTCATTTATGGGCCTTCAAAAACTCTTGAAAAAGTGTCAATTAGTCTCACCAGACCCTGTGGTTTGATGGTTGCACTTTTTGCCCAGAAGACATAGGTTCCGCGCGATTTCAAGATGCGCCGTTCGGGACGGCGGCAAGGGAGCTTTGCAAGATGAGTGCTTATATGAATATGGCATTGGGCGCGCTGCTCGGAACGGTCTTCGTGCTGTTCTCGGTCTCGTTGGCGTCCGAGGGGCTGTATCATGCCGAAACCCCGGAGAAGCCCGGCTACATCATCGAGGGCGAGGAAGTGGCCAGCGCCGAAGGCGCCAAGGAAGAAGCTCCCGCTGTTCCGATCGCCCAGCTCCTGGCGACGGCTGATCCGGCCAAGGGCGAACAGCTCTTCAAGAAGTGCGCGAGCTGTCACAGCACCGAGAAGGGCGCGGGCAACAAGGTTGGCCCGAACCTTCACGGTGTCGTTGGTCGCGAGATCGCCCATGTTGCCGATTTCGGCTATTCCGCTGCCATGAAGGCTTTCGCCGAGGGTGGAAAGGTCTGGGACTTCGATCACCTGAACGGCTTCCTTCTCGCTCCGAAGAAATACGTCAAGGGCACATCGATGGGCTTTGCCGGCGACAAGAAGGACCAGGAGCGCGCCGACATCATCGCCTACCTGAACTCGCAGTCGGATTCGCCGCTGCCCGTGCCGGCGGCACCCGTCGGCCAGTAAGTCGCTTTTCCGAAAGTCCAGGGCCCGGGATGGAAGCATCCCGGGCCTTTTTTGTTTCTGGTGCCGAATATGCGCGGATCAAGCGCCGTTGTTCTATTGCCGCTTCGAGCCCTATGGTAGGATCGGCGGCGTTCGGGGCGCTTTTCGGCTGGGGAGACAGGGATGACTTTTACCGAGACCACACGAACCTCGTGGTTCAGCAAGCTCAAGAATGGGCTGATCGGCACGCTGGTCGGCATCGTTTTGGTGCTTGTCGCAATCTATTTCCTGTTCTGGAACGAGGGTAGGGCCATCCAGACCTATCGCGCCCTGGCTGAGGGTGCCGGCCTCGTCGTCTCCGTGGACAGTGGCTCGGTCAATGCCGTAAACGATGGAAAGCTCATTCATATCAGCGGTGCCGTCACGCCCAACGGCGTGATTTCCGATCCCGATTTCGGCATTCGCGCCGATGGTGCCCTCGCCATTGCCCGCGAAGTCGAGATGTACCAGTGGGTGGAGAAGAGCGAGAGCAAGACCGAGAAGAATGTCGGCGGGAGTGAGGAGACCACCACGACCTATTCCTACGCCAAGGAATGGCGGTCGCGTCGGGTGGATTCGTCCAATTTCAAGGTGCCGGCCGGCCATCAGAACCCGGATTTCGCCGTGCCTGCCAACACCGCCACCGTCGAGAGCGCCAATGTCGGGGCGTTCAAGCTAGCGGGGTCCTCGGTCGCCAATCTGGGCGACGAAAAGACCATTCCATTGACCCAGGCCGATGCCGACCGGATGGCGGACAACATCGCCACGTCGCGGCCGGTCCGGCTCAACCAGGGCGAGGTCTATATCGGCACGTCGTCGACGTCGCCGCAGATCGGAGACCTGAAGGTTCGCTTCGAGCGCACCGATCTCGCCGAGGCAAGCTTTGTCGGCAAGCAGCAGGGCGACACGCTGGTGGCCTACCAAACCTCGAACGGTCGCGAGGTATTCCTGAGCGCCGCCGGCAAGAAGGAAGCGGCCGCCATGTTCGAGCAGGCACAGACCGAGAACACAGTCATCACCTGGGTGGTGCGCGTCGCAGGTCTCATCGGCATCTTCATCGGTTTCCAGCTTTTCTTCGGCCTGTTTGGCGTGATCGGCGACCTCATCCCCTTCGTCGGTTCGCTGGTCCGTGGCGGCACCGCCATCATTGCGCTGGTGCTGACCCTGATCGTCGGGCCGGTCACGATCGCGATCGGCTGGTTCGCATACCGGCCCCTGCTGGCGCTGGGCATCATCGGCGCGGGCGTGCTGGTCGCGGCCCTGATCGTCTACCTCAAGCGCAAGGGCGCGCCGGCGGCGGCATCACCCGAACCTGTCGTTCTCGGCCGTGGCGCCTGAGCAGGGATAGCGACATCCGATGTTCGTGACAGGAAAAGTTCTCTGGATCGTCGCCCAGCCGCTGACGCTGGCGCTGATCTGCAAGGTGCTCGCGTTTCTCGCGCTTCTCCTGGGACGCAGGGTGCTGGCGGGGTTCCTGTCGCTCATGGCAGGCACGATCCTGTTCATGGTGCTCTTCACCTCGATCGGCGCATGGAGCCTGCAGGCGCTGGAGGCGCGCTATCCGCGGCCGACGCTGGCTACGCCGCCGGCCTGCATGATCGTGCTCGGTGGCGCCTTCGACCTCGAAGTCACGGCCGGTCGCGGCGGCATGGAGATGAACCAGGCGGCCGACCGCTTCATCGAGGCGGCGCGGCTGGCCCGGCTCTATCCCGAAGCGAAGATCCTCGTGTCCGGCGGAGACGGATCGTTCTCCGGCGACTACAAGGGCGACGCCGACCTGTCGCCCGCCTACTTCGAGGCCATGGGCGTGGACCCGTCCCGCATCATCCGCGAGACGGCATCGCGCAACACCGCTGAAAATGTCGGCGAGACCAAGGCGCTGCTGGCGGCCAACGGGCTCTCGGATTGCCTGCTGATCACCTCGGCCTATCATATGCCGCGCGCCAAGGCGCTTTTCGACCAGGCAGGCCTGGCGACGGTGCCCTGGTCGAGCGACTATCGCGCGAGCGGCCGCGTCGAACTCCGGCTCGATTTCACGCAGCCGTCGCTCAATGCGCAACTCGCGTCGACAGCCGCGCGGGAATGGGGGGCGATACTGGTTGCGCGGTTGAGAGGGCAGGCGGATCCGCTGGCGCCGTGAGACCGCGCCGGGCGAGGTTCATCGCACCGTTTTCGCGAAGCCCTTCACCAGAATGGCCCCGGTGGGTCGTCCGGTGGGCGATCCATTGCGCGGCTCGAGCGTAATCTCGTAAAGTTGCCCTTCCTTCGGACTGGGCAGTTCCGGGCCGTGCAGGATATCGGAAGCTGACGACGTCAGCAGCCCCAGCGAGACCGGACCGCGCTCCTCGGACGGAAGCGTCCAGACCTGCATCGACTTGTCCTCGGGTATGGCAAAGTCCGTCAGCGCCGTCACCTTCGCAGCCGCATTGCCATAATCCTCGACAATCGCCAGCGGCTGACCCGATTGATCCACAAGGACGGCGATCACCACGGGATCCGGCACGGACAGGATCGCGCGCACCAGCAGCACGCCCAACAGCACGGAGGCTGCGGTCGAGGCCATGGCCAGGCCGCGCCACCAGGATTTTCGGTCATTCTGGTTTGCAGCCGAAGGCCGGGGGGCGCCGGGCCGGGGCGATCTGACAACCGGAACCGCCTCAACCTGCTGGGCAATCCGCTGCCAGAGCGTTTCAGATGGCACCGTAGGCCGCGCCGTGAGGTCGAGTTCCAGAAAGCGGTCCCGGCTCGCGGCCACGGCGCGGCGGAAATCGGCGTCGCGTTCGATGCGGGCCTCGGCCTCCAGTTGCGCGGACGGATCGAGAAGCCCGAGCACGTAGTCGTCGGCGAGTTCGTCGATCGATGACCTTTCCTGTGTCATGCCATGCAATCCCGCAGGGTGTTGAGACCCCGCCTTATCCACGCCTTGGTGGTCCCGAGCGGCACTTTCAGGCGTCCGGCTATTTCGCCGTGGGAGTACCCGGATACGTAGGCCATGAGGATGCTGCGACGCTTGATCTCGTCAAGGCCTTCGAGACAGGTCCGCAGACGGCTTCGGATATCGAGTTCGGACCATGCCACCTGGGCGGGATCTTCCTGTTCGGCGTCGCTCAGTGCCGCCAGTACTTCGGGCTCCGTCGTCTCTTCCCGCCACATGTCGCGGGTGAGGTTGATCGCGCGGTTGCGGACGATCGCGTAGATCCAGCCGCGCGCCGATCCACGCTCCGGCGCGTATTGGTGCGCTTTCGTCCATATCTGCACGAACGCGTCCTGAACAACTTCCTCCGCCAGTTCCCGGCGGCGAACGACGCGCTGGGCAACGGCGATCAGCCGCCCGCCCTCCGCAGCAAAGATTGCCTGCAATGCGGCCCGCTCGCCCTTTGCGCAGCGCGCAAGGCTGTCGGCCAGGTCTATCTCGGCATGCTGCATCGAAAACTCGCTCATTCTTGTCTCGGCATCCCATGTCGCGCCATTGCTTGCATGTCAGGTCGTGAGAGGTCCAGTGGCACGCTCCTTCCAGCCATACACATCGCGGTGAAGATTGGATGCATTTTTTTTGGCGGCCCTGCATCCATTCGGCGTGCCGGCGTGTCCTACAGCCTGGGACCGGTCATTCGGCCGGCCTTATTCGGGATAGGAGACAAACCATGAAGCACTTGATCGCAAGCCTCGCGGCCACGACCGCGCTCTTCGCTGCAGCCACGCAGGGCCTCGCAGCCCCGGCAGTGGGGCTTACGGGGGACAGGACGCTGGTCATGTTCGACACCGACAAGCCCGAGGTCACGAAAACAATGGACGTGACAGGCGTTGACCGGCTGGTTGGCCTTGACCTTCGGCCAGGCAACAACAGCCTTGTGGGCGTGACGCCCGACAGCCGGATCGTGACGATCGACCTGGCAACGGGTGCCGCGACTGAAGTGGCCGCCATGGACAAGCCGCTGACGATCGGCGATGCGCCCGTTATCGTCGATTTCAATCCGGCCGCGGACCGCCTGCGTTTCATGGCCGCGACGACCAACCATCGCGTTCACCCGGATACGGGTGCCGTGACTGTCGATGGCGGCCTGGCCTTCGAGGATGGCGACATGCACAAGGGGGAGACGCCGAACATCGTGGCGGCGGCCTACACCAATTCCTTCGGCAAGCCCGAGAAGACGGCGATGTACAATATCGATGCCACGATCGTCGGGCTGATCCAGCAGACCAAGCCGAATGACGGCACGCTGAAGGCGATTGGCAAGCTCGGCATCGACAATCCCGCTTCGAACTACGCCTTCGACATCCATACGGACAGTGCCGGGGTCAACACGGCATGGCTGGTCAACGGCACGACGCTCTACACAGTCAACCTGGAGACGGGTGCTGCGACGAAAGCCGGCGACGTGACCGGTGCGAGCGAGGCGATCCGGTCGATCGCGGTCCTCCCCGCGATGTGACCAGGCGAGCGACCGGCGGACCTCCGCCGGTCGCTCGTGAAGCAAAAGGCTGGTTGAAGATCGGCTTCCGGGAGGGCGGATTGACTTTGCCGCCCGCGCGTCGTCCAAAAGGTCCGTTCGCGGGGGATGGACATGACGATTCTCGAAATTCTCGATTACCTGGCAATATCGGTTTTCGCCGCGACGGGAGCGCTCTCCGCAAGCCGCAAGCAGCTTGACCTGATCGGCTTCATCTTCCTCGCCGCCGCCGCCGGTATCGGCGGAGGAACATTCCGTGACCTGATCCTGGGCCAGTTGCCGGTGTTCTGGGTGAAGAACCCGAACTACCTGCTCGTCTGCATCGCTGCCGCTGTCGCGCTCTACTTCACGGCCCATCTCATCGAGTCGCGCTACCGCCTGCTGCTCTGGCTCGATGCCATCGGGCTTTCCGCCTATGCCGCGGTCGGTGCTGCCAAGGGGCTCGCGGCGACCGGATCGCCGGTGGTCGCCATCGTCACAGGCATGCTCACGGCGGCTTTCGGCGGCATACTGCGCGATATCCTCGCGGGAGAACCTTCTGTGCTGCTGCGTCCCGAGATCTATGTGTCGGCGGCGATGGTGGGAGCCGCGGTCTATACCGGCGCCGACATGCTGGGCCTGAGCCAGATCGCCTGCTTCCTGATCGCCATGGCTGCGGCCTTCGTCATTCGCGGTGGCGCGCTGCGCTACGGCTGGACTTTCCCGGTCTACAAGGGAAGACCGGGCCGGCATCCTGACGATGTGATGTAGGACAGGATTACTTCGACTTCTCGCGCAGGCGGATCACCACGTCGACATGGGCGATCTCCATACCTTCGGGCGGTGCCGGCAGGTTGTTGATCGTGATGTTGGACGTCGGGATATCGAGCACCTGATTGCGGCCCTCGATGAAGAAATGGTGGTGGTCCGACACGTTCGTGTCGAAATACGTGCGGCTGCCCTCGACGGCGAGCACGCGGATCATTCGCGCTTCCGTGAACTGGTGCAGGGTGTTGTAGACCGTGGCGAGCGACACATCGATACCGGCCGTGGTCGCTTCCTCGTGAAGTTCCTCGACAGTCAGGTGACGGTCGCCCTTGGCATAGAGAAGGGTCGCGAGTGCCATGCGCTGGCGCGTCGGCCTGAGCCCCGCGTGCCGCAATCTCGTCTCGGTCTCTTTGGATTGGGTGGTCGCCATCGTTGCTGTTGGTTCCAGTCGCCAAAATAGGAGTATTTTGGTCAACGATATAACCTGCCGACTGCCGGCTTTCAACAGCTTTTGCGTCAACAGGGTCCGATAGCGCAGGGGATTGAGCTATTTGGGTTGGCTTTTTTCTGATCGATCCTATATTGGCGGGCACGAAAACAAGCACCACGCTCACCGGGCGGCAGGTGCGGACAAGACAGAGTGAGGAAGCAGCCAGTCATGCCGGTCCAGAAATCCAGCTACACCTACGAGGAGATTCTGACCTGTGCGCATGGCGAGTTGTTCGGGCCGGGCAATGCGCAACTGCCGCTGCCGCCGATGCTGATGGTCCACCGCATCACCGAGATCTCGGAAACCGGCGGTGCCTTCGACAAGGGCTATATCCGCGCCGAATATGATGTCCGCCCCGACGACTGGTACTTCCCCTGCCACTTCGAAGGCAATCCGATCATGCCGGGCTGCCTCGGCCTCGACGGCATGTGGCAGTTGACCGGCTTCTTCCTCGGCTGGCTTGGTGAGCCCGGCCGCGGCATGGCGCTCTCCACCGGCGAAGTGAAGTTCAAGGGCATGGTCCGCCCCAACGTGAAGCTTCTCGAATATGGCATCGACTTCAAGCGCGTCATGCGCGGCCGGCTCGTGCTCGGCACCGCCGACGGCTGGCTGAAGGCAGACGGAGAGACTATCTATCAGGCGACGGACCTGCGCGTGGGTCTCTCCAAGGACAAGGCGGAGTGAGCGGTCGCGCCGACGCTCCCGCAATGATTTGAACATAGATAAGGTCTGAAACCATGAGACGTGTCGTTGTCACCGGCCTCGGAATCGTGTCTTCGATCGGCAACAATGCCGCCGAAGTCACGGAATCCCTGAGGAACGCCAAATCCGGCATCAGCCGCTCGGAAGATTTTGCCGAACACGGCTTCAAGTGCCAGGTCTGGGGCCAGCCCAATCTCGACACGACCGGAATGGTCGACCGCCGCGCCACACGCTTCCTGTCGCAAGGCGGGCAGTGGAACCACATCGCCATGCTGCAGGCGATCGCCGATTCCGGCGTCGAGGAGAACGACATCTCCAACGAGCGCACCGGTATCATCATGGGCTCGGGTGGTCCTTCGACAAAGGTCATCGTCGAAGCGGCCGAGACCACCCGGCAGAACGGTAGCCCCAAGCGCATCGGCCCCTTCGCCGTGCCGAAGGCGATGTCATCCACCGCGTCGGCCACGCTCGCCACCTGGTTCAAGATCCATGGTGTCAACTATTCGATCTCGTCGGCCTGTTCGACCTCGGCGCATTGCATCGGCAATGCCGCCGAGATGATCCAGTGGGGCAAGCAGGACATGATGTTCGCCGGCGGCCACGAGGACCTCGACTGGACGATGTCGAACCTGTTTGATGCCATGGGCGCGATGTCCTCGAAATACAACGACACGCCCGACCGCGCCTCGCGCGCCTATGATGCCGACCGCGATGGTTTCGTCATCGCCGGCGGCGCGGGCGTGCTGATCCTCGAGGAACTCGAGCACGCCAAGGCGCGCGGCGCCAAGATCTATTGCGAACTCACCGGCTACGGCGCGACATCCGATGGCTACGACATGGTCGCTCCGTCGGGCGAGGGCGCTATCCGCTGCATGAAGCAGGCGCTCGCAACGGTCAAGAATCGTGTCGACTATGTCAACACGCACGGCACCTCGACGCCGGTCGGCGACCAGAAGGAAATCGGCGCGATCCGCACCGTCTTCGGCGACGACATGCCCCACATCCAGTCAACCAAGTCGCTGACCGGCCATTCGCTGGGCGCTGCCGGCGTGCAGGAAGCGATCTATTCGATCTTGATGATGCAGGAGCGCTTCATCGGCGAAAGCGCGCATATCCAGACCCTTGATCCCGAGTTCGAAGGCGTGCCGATCGTTCGCAAGCGCATCGACGATGCAAAGATCGACACGGCGCTGTCGAATTCCTTCGGCTTCGGCGGCACCAACGCCACGCTTGTCTTCGAACGCTTCAACGGTTGATCAGGAGTTCCGATGACGGGGATCATGCAGGGCAAACGCGGCCTCATCATGGGTGTCGCCAACAGCCATTCCATCGCCTGGGGCATCGCCAAGGCCTGCGCCGCGCAGGGCGCCGAGCTTGCCTTCACCTACCAGGGCGAGGCGCTGGGCAAGCGGGTCAAGCCGTTGGCCGCGGAAGTCGGGTCTGACTTCCTGCTGGAATGCGACGTCGAGAATATCGCATCCGTGGACCAGGTCTTCGATGCCCTGAAGGAGCGCTGGGGCGGGCTGGATTTCGTCGTCCACGCCATCGGCTTCTCCGACAAGAACGAACTGAAGGGTCTTTATGCCGACACGTCGCGCGACAATTTCAGCCGCACGATGGTGATCTCCTGCTTCTCCTTCACGGAAGTCGCCAGGCGTGCCGCGTCGCTGATGGGCGACAGCGGTTCGATGCTGACGCTGACCTATAACGGCTCACAGCGCATCATGCCGAACTACAATGTCATGGGTGTCGCCAAGGCGGCGCTCGAGGCTTCGGTGCGCTATCTCGCCAGCGACTTCGGCCCGCGCGGCATCCGCGTCAATGCGATATCTGCCGGCCCGATCCGGACGTTGGCTGGCGCTGGGATCTCGGATGCCCGCGCCATGCTCAACTGGCAGCAGAAGAACTCTCCGATGCGCCGCACGGTGACCATCGAGGATGTCGGCCAGTCGGCAGTCTATCTGCTCTCGGAGATGTCGCGGGGCGTGACGGGCGAGATCCACTATGTGGACTCGGGCTACAACATCACCTCGATGCCGGTCCTGGATGCGCTTAACCGCGCGGATCAGGAATGATTCGGGTTGTCTTGTTAGATATTGCAATTTTGGATAGAGCTCCTATGATGCCCTTCTGGGTTGAAAGGGGAGCTTGATGCAAATGGAAGGAGAGGAAAAAGCGGAGGCACCAGGGGCGGAGGAGATTGCTGGCGATCAGGCGCACCAGCCAAATCCCTTTCTCACCGCCTTGCTGCCGAGACGTACGGGTGCGACGATCGTCGTGTTCAGGGAGGGCGCCGCGATGGGTGTCGCATCCCGCAGAATGTCGGCGATGTTCCGCACGGGCACCAATATCGTGGGGATGAGCGAACTTGCCTCCGTCCCGTTCGATACGCGGGATATGATCCTCATCGAAGACCTGCATGCCGCGATCATACCTATCGCGCCCAGCGGTGGGCAGGCTGCCATCAACGCAATTCGCGCCGATAGGGATGTGGCCGAGGATCGCCCGGAGTTCTATCTGTTTGCGCAGCAGGAATTCCGCGATGCGACGGTTGCGACGTGGGGTGTGCAGGCAGTGGGCGCATTGGCCTCACCCTTTACCGGAAAAGACATCAAGGTCGCCATTCTGGACACAGGCATTGATGCCAGCCACCCGGATTTCACAGGCCGGATCGTCGACAGCAGGAGCTTCGTGTCTGGCGAAACCGTGGAAGATCTTCAAGGACATGGCACGCATTGCGCGGGCACCGCTATCGGGGGTACGCGCCAACCTGGCGTGCCGCGCTATGGCGTGGCTCCGGAGGCGGGGCTCTGCGTCGGCAAGGTGCTGAACAATGCCGGATCCGGCGCCGAGCGGAATATCATCGCCGGAATGAACTGGGCCATCGACATCGGATGTGAGGTCATCTCCATGTCCCTTGGCGCGCCTGTGGGGGAGGGCGGACGGGCGAGCCTGCTCTATGAACGTGCGGCCCGCAGGGCATTGGATAATGGCTGCCTGATCGTGGCCGCGGCGGGCAATGAAAGCAACCGTGACTTCGGGTCCATTTCGCCGGTGGGATCGCCTGCGAATGCGCCGTCGATCCTTGCGGTCGGCGCCGTCGATCCCTTCTTCAAGCCTGCATCCTTCTCGAACGGAGGGATCAACCCCGATGGGGGCAATATTGATCTGGTGGCGCCCGGCACGAACGTCTTCTCCACGGTGCCGGTGCCCAGGCGGTATCGCGCTTTGAACGGCACGAGCATGGCGTGCCCCCATGTCGCAGGTGTTGCCGCGCTCTGGGCCGAGTCAAATCCTGCGCTTCGAGGGCGAGCCTTGTGGGACATTCTGACGTCAACGGCGCGTCCACTGGACGGCCAACTGACCCGCGACGTGGGAGCCGGGCTGGTCCAGGCGCCGTCCGGCGATCTTGCATAAGGGTGTCGCAGGGGCTATTCTTCAGGTAGTAGAGCCTGTGATCTGCGACCGCAGGCGTGTTCGGCCTCCCTGCCGAATGCCCACGGAAGGACGTAAGGATGAGCAAACTCAATCTTGCCATCGTGATTGATGAAATGCATCTGCCAGATACCGACAAGATCGCCGAGGCGATGGCCAGGCAGGGCCTGGAAGTCGAGGCCGTGGATCGAGTGACCGGTGCAGTATTCGGTAGCGGCGATGAGGCCATCATGAAGGACTTGCGGCTCATCGAGGGTGTTGAAGAAGTGAGACCCGAAGGCGCCGTGCAGTTGCCGCCGCTCTCTGAGCATATTCCCCAGTAGCCGGCGTCGGCGACTAAGAGATCTTGGGTGCTGCGGGCGGGTCCGCCGCCATCGGACAACGACACCGCCGAACCGGAGAGGGAGGAGGTTCGGTGGCTGTGTCGAAAGGCGCCCGCAGCACCCGGATCGGAATCGGCCCTGCGAGGGTTACCCCTACACCTCGATTCCGATCAAGCCCTGCTGGATGGCAGCCGCGACTGCCTGCATGCGATTGCGGGCGCCGAGCTTCTGCTCAGCCCCGGTCAAGGCATTCTCCAGATCCTCTTCGCGCATGCCCAGACGCGCGGCGGATTCCGTCGTGGAGATGCCGTTCGCGGCAAGCGTGAGGCCAATCAGTTCCAGACGGGAAAGCTCTGATGTGTTCGTGCCGGCGGTATGCTTCAGTCCCTGACTCATCAAGCTTTCCATACGTCGCAAGCGGCCTCCCGAGCCCTGCTGGATTAAGAGGTTTTGGCCGAACCGTTGCCCCTAATGAATTCAGCCCCGCGGCCTTGCTTGGCCTCGAGGCTTGACAGCCTTATCGGTTCGAATGGTGCTGATATATTACGATGCTGCGTCATTTGCATTCACATGACGCGCCAATATTCGTGCCGTCATGGGGCATAAAGAGTCTGCTAATATGCAGCCGTCATATTTCCGGGCCTAGGCGCTGGCCTTGCGGAACGCACGGGGTGTTGCCCCGAACCATCGCACCGTGGAGCGCGTGAAGGCGCTGGGCTGCGAGTAGCCAAGCCGACTGGCGATTTCGGATGCGCTCAGATCCGTTTCCTCAAGCAGTCGTGCTGCGAGTTCACGCCGCACCTCGTCGCGAAGATCGGCAAGACTGGTACCCGCCTCGGCCAGGCGGCGCTGCAGCGTTCGCTCGGAGACATGAAAGTACTTTGCCGCCTCGGACAGGCCGACGACATTGTCCGCGATGTGGCTGAGCACGAACTCGCGCAGTTCCTGGCTGAAGTCGGTCTGGTCCGAGACTTCCGGCTTCAAGGCACGGCATTGCAGGTCCATAAGCTGAAACAGCCGCGCGTCGCCTTTGGGATTCTCGACGCCGAAGAACTCGGCAGGCAGCCGTAAGGAATTGATTTTCCTGCCGAACTGCAATCTTTTTGTCAGGCGCTCGCGGTAGGGTGCGAGGTTGTGCGGCTTGGGGCGCTCCATGCCGATCTCCAGCGAGTCGACGGATGGTCCGAGTATGGCGCGAAGGCGGGCGATGATGAGGGCCATGTCCATGTCGAAAAACTGGTCGCGCTTGACGATCAGCGGTGAAAACGTCCAGACGATCTCGCCGCCATTGCCGTCGATTGTCAGCTTCGAGTAACTCTTCTCCGAAGCATATTCGCTGTGATCCGCCATGAAACGAAGGAAATCGAGGGCGGTGGGGGCGTGCATCAGGCCGAAGCCAAAGGGTCCGGTCGCGCCCGGCTTGAAATAATCGACGCATTTCAGACCGAAGGCTTCATCCTTGGTGAGCAGCGCGCAGGTCTCCAGCAGGCGGCAAAGTCGGTCCAGGCTTACGCGTCCGGTGAGTTTCGTGAAATCTTCGGGATCGATATCCAGAGCGGCGCAAATCGGTGCGAGATCGAGGCCATACTGGCGCGCGGCATCGCCGACGGCAGAGCCAAGGCCGGCGGCGGCGGTGTAGCGATCGCTTGCGGAGTTGGCTGGTGACATCTTGGCGCCAAAAGTTAAGAATATGGCATAACGGAGCAATAGTAGCCTTGTTCGCAAGAAAGGTCTACTGAAACTCAAAATCAAGCATATGCTCGCAGTATGGGCATATGCTTGATATATCAATGGGTTGGATAGGCTATTTCTTCGCCCAGAGAACCTTGTAGCGGGCATTGCGTGCCGTTTCGCCGCTGGTCCTGAACAGCTCCTTCAGGACCGGCTCGTAGGGCAGGCCGCGATTGGCAACCATCAGCAGTTCGCCGCCGGTGCGCAGCGACTCGGATGCCTTGCGAATCATCGCCTGGCCGAGGCCAGGCTCGGTGGCATGGCCTTCGTGGAACGGGGGGTTCATGACGATAAGGTCGTAGCGTGCCTTGACCTCCTCGCGCGCGAGATCAAGCCAGTGATAGCGTGTCTGGAGCTTTGGGCAGAGGTGATCGACATTCTTGCGCGCGGCCTGCAGCGCCGCATGATCGGCCTCGTAGAGGTCGATGCCTTCGATGCTGGGGGAAAGTTCGGCAAGGGCTACGGTCAGATATCCCCATCCGGCGCCAAAGTCCGCCGCATGCTTGCGGAAGTCCGTCGGCAGGTAGCGCGCGAGATAGAGCGAACCGGCATCAACCTCGCCATGTGAGAACATGCCGGGCGCGGTCACGAACTTGTCGGCGACGAAGCTCGGCTTGGCGCGCAGCGCCGCGATGAGCAACGCCGGATCCTGCGGACGCGTGAGCCAGAAAGCCTGGGCGTGGTACTTGGCGAGGTGCTCGACCTCGACCTCCAGCGAGACCAGCTTCTTGCGCAGCGACTGTACGCCATCTTCCTTCGATCCGGCCATCACGATCCGGCCGCCCGGCTTCAGGCGCGAAAGCGCCTCGGCGAGGAAGTTCTCGTTCTGGCCCTTGTGGCGCGTCATCAATATTAGCGCCATGTCGAAATCGGTGCCCGTGATTTCGGGCTGGGCATCGACGCCACGCTTCTGCAGCGCGTTGTAAATTGGGCGGAATGCCTGCACCACTTCCATCTCGGCGGCGAAGCCTTCGGGCAGCGCATAGCCTGTCTCGGCGCCAAGGAAGAGCACGCGCTCGCCGGCTGGCGGCGGCGTCAGCACATTGGTTTCAAAGGGATGGAACAGGGTCTTTACGGCTTCGCGCATGGTCGGTCTCTCTCATATGAAAAGGCGCGGGTCGTGACCCGCGCCTCGTGATGCCAGGATTTGCGGAGACTATTATTCGTCGTCGCCGTCCTTGCGCTTTTCCTGCGCGATTTCCTTGCCGGTGGCCTGGTCGATGATCTTCATCGACAGGCGGACCTTGCCGCGTTCGTCGAAGCCGAGCAGCTTGACCCAGACCTTCTGACCTTCCTTGACGACGTCGCTGGTCTTTGCGACGCGCTCGGAGGCGAGCTGGGAGATATGCACCAGGCCGTCGCGCGGACCGAAGAAGTTCACGAAGGCGCCGAAATCGGCGATCTTGACGACCGTGCCCTCATAGATCTGGCCGACCTCGGGTTCGGCAACGATCGAGTGGATCCACTTGCGGGCCGCTTCGATTTCCTTGCCGGAGGCCGATGCGATCTTGATCGTGCCGTCGTCCTCGATGTTGATCTTGGCGCCGGTCTTTTCGACGATTTCGCGGATGACCTTGCCGCCCGAACCGATGACTTCACGGATCTTGTCGACCGGGATCTGCATGGTTTCGATGCGCGGTGCGAATTCGCCGAGCTGGCCGCGGCTCTCGGAAAGGGCATTGGCCATTTCCTGGAGGATGTGCTTGCGGCCGCCCTGAGCCTGGCCGAGCGCGATCTTCATGATCTCCTCGGTGATGCCGGCGATCTTGATGTCCATCTGCAGCGAGGTGATGCCGTCATTCGTGCCGGCGACCTTGAAGTCCATATCGCCGAGGTGGTCTTCGTCGCCGAGGATGTCGGAGAGGACAGCGAAGCGTTCGCCTTCGAGGATCAAGCCCATCGCGATACCGGCAACCGGCTTGGCAAGGGGAACGCCGGCGTCCATGAGAGCCAGCGAGGTGCCGCAGACCGTGGCCATCGAGGACGAGCCGTTGGACTCGGTGATCTCGGAGACGACGCGCAGCGTGTAAGGGAAGGCTTCAGCCGTCGGCAGCATCGGGCGGATGGCGCGCCATGCGAGCTTGCCATGGCCGATTTCGCGGCGACCCGGGGAGCCCATGCGGCCAGCTTCACCAACCGAATAGGGAGGGAAGTTGTAGTGCAGCAGGAAGCGCTCCTTGTACATGCCGGTGAGCGAGTCGACATACTGTTCGTCCTCGCCGGTGCCGAGCGTCGTCACCACGATCGCCTGGGTCTCGCCGCGGGTGAACAGCGCCGAGCCGTGGGTGCGCGGCAGGATGCCGACTTCCGAGACGATCGGGCGGACGGTGTCGAGATCACGGCCGTCGATGCGGCTCTTGGTGTCGAGGATGTTCCAGCGGACGATCTTCGCCTGCAGTTCCTTAAAGACCGAGCCGATGACGTCGGCCGGATAGGAAGGATTGCCTTCAGCGTCGACGAAATGCGCCTTGACCTTGGCCTTGACGGCGTCGACGGCGGCGTAGCGGACAGCCTTCTCGGTGTTCTTGTAGGCTGCGCGGAGCTCGTCTTCCGTCAGCTTGAGCATTTCGGCTTCGAGTTCGGAATAATCCGGGGCGGTGAAGTCGCGCGGTTCCTTGGCGGCAGCCTCGGCGAGCTGGATGATCGCGTCGATGACAGGCTGAAATCCGCGATGGCCGAACATGACGGCGCCGAGCATGGTCTCTTCGTTGAGTTCCTTGGCTTCGGATTCGACCATCAGGACGGCGTCGACGGTGCCGGCGACGACGAGGTCAAGCGTTGACTCGTCCATCTCGTCGAGATGCGGGTTCAGAACGTATTCGCCGTTGATGTAGCCGACGCGGGCGCCGCCGATCGGGCCCATGAAGGGAACGCCCGACAGCGTCAGCGCTGCCGACGTGGCGACCATGGACAGGACGTCCGGATCGTTTTCCAGGTCATGCTGCATGACAGTAATGACGACCTGGGTTTCGTTCTTGTAGCCAGCGGGGAAGAGCGGGCGGATCGGGCGGTCGATCAGGCGGGAAACCAGCGTTTCCTTTTCGCTCGGACGGCCTTCGCGCTTGAAATAGCCACCCGGGATCTTGCCGGCGGCATAGGTCTTTTCCTGGTAGTTGACGGTCAGCGGGAAGAAATCCTGGCCCGGCTTCGGCGACTTGGCAGAAACGACCGTGGCGAGAACGACGGTCTCGCCATAGGTGGCGAGAACCGCGCCGTCAGCCTGGCGGGCAATCTTGCCGGTTTCCAGGGTGAGCGGGCGTCCTGCCCATTCGATTTCGACTCTATGGGTTTCGAACATATCTTGTCCTTCCGATGTGCGCGGCCAATCCTGCTGCGAGGCAGGACCGGACACTCTTTTTGTTGTGCACATCACGGGCAAGACAGCGGTCTGGTTCTTGTTTCGTGCGGCGCTTGCCGCGGAAACAGACTGCAATCCTGCCCCATGATGGGCTGTTCAGGTCCCGCGCCCGGCCTATCCGGGAGACAGGATGCCGGGGTCGCCCGGCATGAAATGAAACCGGCGGAAGGGTCGCCCCTCCCGCCGAAAGATGTTAGCGGCGAATGCCGAGAGCCTGGATCAGCTTCGTGTAACGGCCTTCGTCCTTCTTCTTGAGGTAGTCAAGAAGCGAACGGCGGCTCGAAACCATCTTCAGAAGACCACGACGGGAGTGGTTGTCCTTCTTGTGGGCCTTGAAGTGGTCGGTCAGGGTGTTGATCCGCTCGGTCAGGATCGCGACCTGGACTTCCGGAGAACCGGTATCGCCCTGTACGGTTGCGTATTCCTTGATAAGCTCAGCCTTGCGCTCAGTAGTCAGCGACATCGGGCAATCCTTTCGAATTTTGGATTTTTGAGACGCCCAAAGCCGGGATGTCGTCCAGCTCTGGCCAGTGATAGCGGGGAACTTGGTTCTCGCTGGCGCGGCCTATAAACGAAATCGACGGGAAAGGGAAGGGCCGGCCCGGAATTCGAGCAAAGCGGCCATCGTCTGCCCGCCGTTGGGAGGCAGGAAATGCTCGCGAGAGCTTCGGCAGGCGATCACGCGCCGTCTGGAGACGCGCTTTCCTGAAGGGTCGAGGTCCAGCACCGCAGCGGCTTCCGCGTTGCCCGCGCGCCCTGTCCGGCGCGGCGTGTTGAACGGTGCCGGGGGGATCTGGTTGTTGAGGAAGTGCTCCTGTCCGGCGTAGAAGTCGCCCGCCATCTGCATTTCGAGCCTTTGCAGATCCCGGCGCCTTGTGTCTTCGATCAGTTCGTCGGCCTCCTCCTCGCGGATCCCGAGCTTGACCAGCGCAGTCCGCCCGAAGACGAAAGCAGACTCCAGTGTCTCCCGGAGTTCGTAGTCGACACCGGCCTTGATCAGGGCGAGCGTGGTGCCCCGGTCGAAGGAGCGCGCCATGACGGGAACGAGCGGGTGCTCCGACTTCATGAGTTCTGCGATCCGGATGGCCGTCTCCGCGCGCTCGACGCAGATCATCACGATCCTTGCGTGGTCGACGCCGGCCGCATGCAGGATATCGAGGCGGGTCCCGTCGCCGTAATAGACCTTGAAGCCGAACTTGGCCGCCGCCTCGATCATCTCGACATCCATGTCTATGACCGAGACATCGAAACCGCGCGCCAGAAGCGGTTGGCTGGCCATCTGGCCGAAGCGGCCGAAGCCGATGATCAGCACGCTTCCCGTGAGGCCGTCCGGCGCCTCGACTCCATCCGCCGACGGGCCCGGTTCGGGCATCAGCCGGCGAAGCCCCATCCCGAGAAACGGGGTCAGCACCATGGATATGATCACTGCCGAGGTGAAGATTGCGCTCGTGGTGCCGTCGATGACATTGGCCGTCAGTGCTGCCGCAAAAAGCACGAAGGCGAATTCGCCGCCCTGGGCCATGATAACGGCGCGATCCAGTGCCTCGCGGCCCGATGCACCGAGCAGGCGGGCCACGAGGTAGATCCCCATCCCCTTGATCGCCATCAGCGCGATGACGGCCAGGGTTATGAAGCCGAGATTTCCGATCACCAAGCCGACATCGAGCGCCATGCCGACGCCGAGAAAGAAGAGGCCGAGCAATATTCCGCGAAACGGCTCGATATCGGCTTCCAACTGGTGCCGGAAGGTACTCTCGGACAACAGGACGCCCGCGAGAAAGGCCCCCATCGCCATCGACAGGCCGCCCAGGGCCATCAGCAGCGCGGCGCCGAGGACCACCAGCAGTGCCGCGGCGGTCATCACTTCGCGCGCGCCGGCATTGGCGAGGATCCGGAACATCGGGTTTAGCAGGTAGCGCCCGATCAGGACCAGAAGCAGGACGGCGCCGACGGCAATGCCGACCTGCTGGACCTGGTCGCCAAGCCCGGCCTGGCTGCCACCGGGCGCCAGGAAGGCGACGGCGGCGAGCAGGGGCACGATGGCGAGATCCTCGAGCAGCAGGATCGACACGATCTTCTGCCCTTGGGGTGCAGAGAGTTCGCCGCGATCGTTGAGCATCTGGAAGACGATCGCCGTCGACGTCAGCACAAAGCCCATGCCAAGCACGAAGGACACCGGCAGGGAATAGCCGAGCGCCAGCCCGACGCCCGTCGCGAGCAACCCGCAGGTGACCACCTGGGCCAGGCCCAGCCCGATGATCTGACGCCGCAGGCTCCAGAGGCGCGATGGCTGCATTTCGAGCCCTATGACGAAGAGGAACATCACTACGCCGAGTTCGGCGACGTGGATGATGGTCTGCGGGTCTGAGAAAAGACCCAGACCGAAAGGTCCGATGACAAGTCCGGCGGCGAGATAGCCAAGCACGGAATCGAGGCCCAGCTTCCGGAACAGCGGAACAGCGACGACGCCCGCCGCCAGCAGCGTGACGACCGGAACGAGATCGAACCCATGTGAAACGCTTTCGGCCGCCATCGAATCCCCTTCAACTGTCCGTCCCGAGAGATCTTCAGTCTTGCAGGTGAACGGGCGAAGGTTCAAGCCCGGTCCGCATTCGGATCGGAAGGTTGCAGATCAAACGTCGACGCTTGCCCGTCCATCGCGCCCAAGCGCCTGATGGCAAGGGCTGCATTTTCATGGTAGCGCTGTCATTGGATGGGAGGACGTTATGCCATATGTGAACATCAAGATAACCCGCGAGGGCGCGACGCGCGAGCAGAAGGCCGAGATCATGAAAGGGGTGACCGATCTCCTGGTTCGTGTTCTCGACAAGGATCCGAGCGGAACCTGGGTCGTGTTCGAAGAGGTCGCCCTGGAGGACTGGGGCGTCGGTGGTCTGCCGGTGGAGGAGTTCCGGAAGCGGCAGGCGTAGGTTCTGCCGAGACGTGCGATCCTGCGGTCGACCGTCAGCCGAAAAACCCGTCTCGGCCGAAATTCGCCTTCCTCTATTGCACCGATCGCGAGCAGCGCGCCGGAAACCGTGGCATAGGCCTCGGGGCAGGGAAGCGGCGCATCGCGACCGCGCAGGATGATCGGGTTGCCAGAGCGGATGCGGCGGGCCTGGTCGTCGCTGACGGCGAGGTGTGGCAGGGTGGAGAGCGCTTCGGCGGTGTCGATGAGAAAAGCATCGAGTGCCGCGAGCCTTTCGTCCTGGTCCTCGACTGTTTCGAGTTCGACGAGCTTGGCGAGCGGCACCATCTGGTCCTCGCCGAAAGGCGCGACATAGGTGCGGCGAAGGTCCGAGACATGACCGTAGCAGCCGAGTTCCCGGCCAAAGTCGCGCGCCAGCGAGCGCACATAGGTGCCCTTGCCGCATTCGACCTCGAAATGCGCCCTGTCGGTCTCCGCCTTCAGCAGCGTCAGGCGGTGGATCTCGACTTCGCGCGACGGAATCTCCACGATTCCGCCTTCACGGGCGAGATCATAGGCGCGTTCGCCAGCTATCTTGATGGCGGAGAATTGCGGCGGGATCTGCTGGATGACGCCGGTGTATTTTGGAAGCAGGTCGCGGATTACCTGTTCGGCCGGGCGCGTGTCCGAACTCTGCGTCACCTCTCCCTCAAGGTCGTCCGTCGAACGCTCCTCGCCCCATGTCACGGTGAATTCGTAGATCTTGCGGCCATCCATGACGTAAGGCACGGTCTTGGTGGCGTCGCCGAGCGCGATGGGGAGCATGCCGGAGGCGAGGGGGTCGAGGGTTCCCGCATGTCCCGCCTTCTGTGCCTTGAACAGCCACTTGATCTTGGAAACGGCTTCGGTCGAACCGAAGTCGACCGGCTTGTCGAGGATCAGCCAGCCTGAAATCGGGCGGCCCTTGGGTTTTCTCGGCTTGGACATTCAGTCTTTTTCTTCTTGCGTGTCGAGGTCGCGCTGAACTTCCGGCGACTTCAGGAGTTCGTCGATCTTGCGGAAGTTCTCGAAGCTGGTGTCGTCCTTGAAGCGCACTTCCGGCATAAACTTCATCTGGCGAAGGGCCGGACCCATCTTGCCGCGGATGAATTTGGCGCTGCGGTTGAGCGCGGCCACGATCTGGTCGTGGTCCGTGTTTCCGAGCGGCGTGACAAAGGCGGTGGCGACCCTCAGGTCCGTGGACATCCGGACCTCCGAGATCGAGATCACGGCACTGTCGATCACGGGGTCGGCGATCTCGCGGCGCTGCAGGACTTGCGTCAGCGCGGATCGGACCTGCTCGCCCACGCGCAGCATGCGCTGCGAAGGCGCGGAGTTGGTTGGTTTCGGCATTTGGATCCAATCTTGCGACGCCTCTGGCGTCGACTTCATCAAGCGCGGGTCAATGACTCTTTTGCGGCAAAAGGTCAAGACCGGGCGATCGTTCAGTCCAGTCCCGCCGCCACCATCTGCCGGTCGCGCTCGAGCCGGACCGCCTCGCGCCAAAGATCGCGTATCTCCCGCGCGGCGGCGTTGAACGCCGCGCGGTTCGGGAAAGCACGCACTGGCGCGTAGATCAGGATACCTTCGCTTTCGATCTCGATGCGGTCATCCTCGACGAAAATGTCCCGGATCGCTGGCCAGTCGATCATTACCGTGAACTGGCCGCTTGAGGATATGATGCCCTTGGTGAAGATGTCGACATCGACGACCAGTCCGGGTGCGAGCCTTGATATCAGTGCCTTTTGCCGCTGGCGGACGATGCGGATGAAGAGGACGACGTAGAGCAACCCGGTCAACACGATCAGCGGCAGGAACTGCAGCAGTGCCGTGGAGAGCGGCGCGGTCTGCGCCGGATCGACGACGAGGGGCAACACCTGGCGGCGGTAGACTTCCATGCTGATGCCGACGATTGCGCCGAACCCTACCATGACGCCGACGCCCGCCCATGCGGAGAATGGATTGGTGGCGGTGGTCATGCGCCGACCGGCCTCGAGCATCATGTCGGCATGCTCCCTGGGATCGCGAATGAAGGAGAGGGACAGGATGCGGTCGGCGGGATCATAGCGCATGGTCGTTCTCTTATGCTTGTCTGTGACTGCATAACGGCTGTCGGACGCATTTCCATGACGGCGCCGCGGTGCTCCCGCCCGGTGGCAAGTGCCTCGTCGCGATCAGGCCGATCGCCGGCGCCGGATCCGCTGCCAGGTCAACAGAGCCGCGATCACGGCGAAGCCGAGATTGCTGAGGATCTGCCGCGGCGAATTCTCGACGCATCCCTCCTTGATCGCCGCCTGGAAATAGGGGTCGGCGAGGTCGATCGAGAGATAGGTGACGGCGTGGTAGATGGCAAGGCAGACGAACCAGGCAATCGCCGTCATGGTGGCGCGGGTGCCGCTGCTGGTCAGAAGCCAGATCAGAATGGCGCCTGTGACCAGCGCTTCCGGCGTGAAGAACTTGCGCAATTGGGCGCCGTCACCCGTAGAGGCCAGGAACTGGTCGAGGATCGGGAGGTGCTCGGCGAGGTTCAGTGAGCCCTTGTCGCAGACTTCGGCCATGGCGAGGCCAGGCAGCAAGATGAAAATGGCGGCCGGAGCCGCCATTCTGATCGTTCTCGCAAGAAGCAATGCGCCCATCACAGCGTACGCGTGATGTGCTCGACGCGGAAGCATTCGATGACGTCGCCGGCACGAATGTCTTCGTAGTTTTCGAAGGCCATGCCGCATTCCTGACCGACCTGCACTTCGGAAACTTCGTCCTTGAAGCGCTTGAGCGTCTTGAGCTTGCCTTCGTGGATGACGACGTTCTCGCGCAGCAGGCGGACGCCGACGCCGCGCTCGACCTTGCCTTCGGTAACCTGGCAACCGGCGACCTTGCCGACCTTGGTGATGTTGAAGACTTCCTTGATCGTCGCGTAGCCGATGAAGGTTTCGCGGCGTTCGGGCGAAAGCAGGCCCGACATCGCAGCCTTCACGTCATCCGTGAGGTCGTAGATGATGTTGTAATAGCGGATCTCGATACCGGCCCGTTCGGCGGCATCGCGGGCCTGCGGATTGGCACGCACGTTGAAGCCGATGATGGCGGCACCCGATGCCTCGGCAAGCGAGATATCGGATTCGGTGATCGCACCGGCGCCGGAGTGGACGATGCGGGCACGGACTTCGTCGGTCGAGATCTTGTCGAGCGCGCCGGCAATGGCTTCGATCGAGCCCTGCACGTCGCCCTTGATCACGAGCGGGAATTCCTTGACGCCGGCAGCGGTGAGCTGCGTCATCATCTGTTCGAGCGAACCGCGCTGGCCGGCATGACGAGCCACAGCCTTTTCGCGCGTCAGGCGCTGACGGTATTCAGCGATTTCACGGGCACGGCCCTCGTTCTCGGCAACGGCGAACTTGTCGCCGGCCTGCGGCGTGCCCTGGAGGCCGAGAATCTCGACCGGAGTTGCCGGTCCGGCTTCCTTGATATGCTCGCCACGGTCGTTGACCAGCGCGCGGACGCGACCCCACTGGTCGCCGGCGACGATGATCTGTCCGGGACGCAGCGTACCCTTCTGAACGAGCACGGTGGCAACGGAGCCACGGCCGCGATCGAGCTTGGCTTCCACCACCGAACCTTCGGCCGTCCGGGAGGGATCGGCCTTGAGGTCGAGGATTTCGGACTGCAGCAGGATGGCTTCGAGAAGCTTGTCAAGACCGGAGCCCGTCTTCGCCGAAACCTCGACGTCGAGCACTTCACCGCCCATGGATTCCACGAAGACTTCATGCTGAAGCAGTTCGGTGCGAACCTTCTGGGCATTGGCCGAGGGCTTGTCGACCTTGTTGATCGCCACGATGATCGGCACGCCGGCCGCCTTGGCGTGGTTGATCGATTCGATCGTCTGCGGCATCACGCTGTCATCGGCTGCCACCACCAGGATCGCGATATCGGTGACCTGTGCGCCGCGCGCACGCATCGCCGTGAAGGCTGCGTGGCCCGGCGTGTCGATGAAGGTGATCTTGTGACCGTTCTTCTCGACCTGGTAGGCGCCGATATGCTGGGTAATGCCGCCGGCTTCGCCGGAAACGACTGTCGTGTTGCGGATGGCGTCCAGCAGCGATGTCTTGCCGTGGTCGACGTGACCCATGATGGTCACGACCGGCGGGCGCGACACCATTTCGGCTTCGTCGTCTTCTCGGCCGAAGATGCCGGTTTCGACGTCGGACTCCGACACGCGCTTCACGGTATGGCCGAATTCGACGGCGATCAGCTCGGCGAGGTCGGCATCGATGATGTCGCCCGCCTTCATCATCTGGCCTTCCTTCATCAGGAACTTGATGACGTCGACCGAACGCTCGGACATGCGCTGGCTGAGTTCCTGGATCGAGATGGTCTCAGGCAGGACGACTTCGCGCAGAACCTTCTCGCGAACTTCCTGCATCTGGCTGCGGCGGAACTTCTCCTGCCGGCGGCGCATGGCCGACAGCGAGCGGCCGCGACCGGGATTGCCGTCATCCTCGCCATCGGTGACGACGACCTTGGACGGCGCACGCCTGACGTCTTCAACCTTGCGGGTCGGCTTGGGTGCCTCGATGCGGGCGGCCGGAACGCGGCCGCGCGGCGGGCTGCGCCGATCGTCCTCTTCCTCGGCACCGCGACCACGCGGCGCGCGGCCGGGTGGGACAGCGCCGCCCGGCGCGGGCGCGGCTGCACCCGGGCGTCCTGCGACCGGGGGTTGGCCGGGTTGCGGTCGGCGCACGATTTCCGCGGTGGGCTGTGGCCGGCGCTCTTCGACGACCGGGGCCTCGACCTTTGCCTCGACTGGTGGCGTCTCCACCGGGGGGCGCAATGCTTCCTCGGCCTTGCGCAGGGCATCTTCCTCGGCGCGGCGCGCGGCTTCTTCGACAGCAGCCTTGGCGCGACGCGCATCTTCCTCGGCGCGAACCTTGGCCTCTTCGGCATCGCGGATCGCGGCCTCGGCAAGGGCACGTCGGCGCGCGTCGATTTCGCTGGCGGAAAGCTGGTTCAGCACATTGCCTGTCGGACGCTGCGGCTCGGGCCGGCGCTGCTCGACATGGGCACGCGACGGCTGCTGCGCCACATGGGGCTGCGGACGAGGCTGGATCGGCACCACCACCTGTGGCTTGTCGTCATGGCCGCCCGGACGGCGCTTGCGGGTTTCCACGACGACAGCTTTCGTCCGGCCCCGGCCCATGTCCTGGCGCACGGTGCCCTGCGCCAGCCCGGATGGCTTCAGCGTCAAGGTCTTCTTTCCCGTTACGTGGAGTGTCTTGTCGTCGTTGTTGTCCGTCATTCCGCTTCCGTTTTTCCAAAGCTGCCGCGCCACCTTGTCATCGGTGGTGGAGCTCCATTCGTTCAAAAGTCTCGCGGGCGTCGCTGCCGTCACATAGATCTGGCGATGCCGCCACGATAAGTTTCGAGCAGTTTCGCGCGCTTCACTACACCCTCACCGGCCTGCCCTGCAAGCGCCACGGCGTGGATAAATGCATTATCGCCCATCAGTTCCTGCATTTCGTCGTATGACAGAAGCCGGAATGCGGGTATTTCCTCTTCCTCGTCCGTCATGAATTTCACAGCCGTGCGGGCCTGCGTAATCTTGCGGATGCCGTCGCCTGCGGCGTCGGTGGCGTGGAACACGGCGATGCCGCGTCCGGTGCGGACAGCGTCATCGACCTTCATCGTGCCTGAGATAAATTGCCCCGCCTTGCGGGCCATGCTCATCATGCCGGTCAATTGGGTGACGAGCAGACGATCCACTTGGGCGCCAAGCTCAGGTAGTGCCTTGACGTCCGTTTTCAAGGCTCGGGCAAAAATCTGCTTCTTCACCGCCTGGTCGACGAGTGCCCGGCTCGCCTTGACCGAGCAGCCGCGGCCTGGAAGCTGGCGCTTCAGATCCGGCACGACCGTTCCGTCTGGGCCGGCAACGAAACGGATCAGCTCCTCCGCCGGCGCGCTTTCGCGTGTCACGATGCACATGCGGTCATTCATCGGTAACTCGTCCTCGTCCACCGTCATGAATGACCCCAAACTACGCCCGCGAAACCTTCGCCTCAGGCGACGGTTTCGTCTTCCTCGGCGCCTTCGGCGGCAAGCTGCTCGGCTTCACGCGCCAGATCCTCTTCGGTGATCCAGCCGGCCGCGAGCCGTGCCTGAACGATCATCGCCTCGGCGTCGGTGCGCGAAATGTCGAATTTCTGCAGCAGGCCTTCGAAACGCTTGGTTTCCCCGTTCTTCTTCTCGGTCCAGCCGACGAGGTCGTCTGCGGCGCAGCCGGCGAAATCCTCGATCGTCTTGATGCCGTCTTCGCCGAGCGCGACCAGCATCTGGGCGTTCAGGCCCTGGATCTGATAGAGTTCGTCCTCGACGCCAAGTTCCTTGCGCCTGGCATCCATTTCGGCCTCGATCCGTCCGAGATATTCCTTGGCGCGGTTCTGGATTTCCTCGGCGGTCTCGTCGTCGAAGCCATCGATCGAAGCGATCTCGCTGGCATCGACATAGGCGAGTTCCTCGACCTGGGCGAAGCCTTCGGACGCGAGGACCTGGCCGACCATCTCGTCGACGTCGAGCGCTTCCATGAACAGCGCGGTGCGTTCGTTGAATTCCTTCTGGCGGCGGCCGGACTCTTCGGCTTCGGTCAGGATGTCGATGTCCCAGCCGGTCAGCTGCGAGGCGAGGCGGACGTTCTGGCCGCGGCGGCCGATGGCCAGCGACAGCTGTTCGTCCGGCACCACGACTTCGATGCGCTCGGCATCCTCGTCGAGAACGACCTTGGCGACTTCGGCCGGCTGGAGTGCGTTGACGATGAAGTTGGCCGGATCGTTGGACCAGGGAATGATGTCGATCTTCTCGCCCTGGAGTTCGCCGACGACGGCCTGGACGCGGGAGCCGCGCATACCGACGCAGGCGCCGACCGGATCGATGGACGAATCATTGGAGATAACGGCGATCTTGGCACGCGAGCCTGGGTCGCGGGCGACCGAGCGGATCTCGATGATGCCGTCGTAGATTTCCGGCACTTCCATGGTGAAGAGCTTGACCATGAACTGCGGATGAGTGCGCGACAGGAAGATCTGCGGACCGCGCTGTTCGCGGCGCACGTCATAGACATAAGCGCGGACGCGGTCGCCCGGGCGCATGGCTTCGCGCGGAATCATCTCGTCGCGGCGGATAATGCCTTCGCCCCGGCCGAGGTCGACGATGACATTGCCGTATTCGACGCGCTTGACGGTGCCGTTGATGATTTCGCCGATCCGGTCCTTATATTCGTCGAACTGGCGGTCACGCTCGGCCTCGCGCACCTTCTGCACGATGACCTGCTTGGCCGACTGGGCGGCGATTCGGCCGAAATCCATCGGCGGCAGCGGGTCGGCGATGAAGTCGCCGATCTGGGCGTCCGGGTTGCGGTCACGGGCCAGCAGCAGCGGAATTTCCTTGGAATAGTCTTCGGCGTGCTCGACGACTTCGAGAAGGCGCTGCAGCTTCATCTCGCCGGTCTTCGGGTTGATGTCGGCCTTGATGTTGGACTCCGTGCCGTAGCGCGAGCGCGCCGCCTTCTGGATCGCATCGGCCATCGCGGCGAGCACGATTTCCCGGTCGATCGACTTTTCGCGGGCGACCGCGTCGGCGATCTGGAGCAACTCCAGCCTGTTTGCACTCACTACCATCTCGAAGTCTCCAATGCTGATGGTCGGATTGTCCTGGGGTGTGAGCCGCGCCGTCAGGCGTCGGCATCATCCTCGTCTTCAAAATTCTCGTTTGCGGCGGCACGCGCGGCCTTGTCGGCCTTCAACGCATCGCGGATCAACTCGTCGGTCAGGATCAGGCGGGCGTCCGAGAGCGTGTTGAACGGAATGGTGACCAAGGGCTCCTCGTCCTTGCCCACGGCCTCGCGGTCAAGCACGAAGGCATCCTCGGAAACGCTTCTGATCGTGCCGCGAAAACGCTTGCGGCCCTCGACCATGACGGAGGTTTCAAACTTCACCACATGGCCGGTCCATTTGGCGAAGTCGGATTTCCGGACCATCGGCCGGTCGATACCCGGCGACGACACTTCGAGATGATACGCCTTGTCGATCGGGTCTTCAACATCGAGGACCGGGGAGATCGCCATGGACAGTTTCTCGCAGTCGCTGACGGTCATGATGCCATCGGGCCGCTCGGCCATGATCTGCAGGGTGAGCCCGTTCTGGCCGGAAAGCTTGACGCGCACGAGCTGGTAGCCCATCTCGTTGATGGTCGGCTCGATGATCGATGCGACCCGCGCATCGATGCCCGTCTCGGTGATCAGTCTCGGTTCAAGACCCGTTTCGCTCATCGTCTCTCGTTTCATCCAGCCTGGCTGGAGGTAACAAAAAAGAGCGGGTCCTCGCGGCCCCACTCTTCATCAGGTGATCAAGAATTTGACCGCGCTATAGACTTGTTAACGGAAGATTGCAAGGGGAATCGCCAGAAGCGGTGTGGCCGGCGACCGGCGGTCACCAGGCGATACGAGTGCCGTCATAGGCAAAGAAGCCGCCCGAATCCGGTGGCTGCAGTCGATCCAGTACCGACAGCATGGACGCTGCGCTTTCATCCGGCTGCAAGACGGCATGCGCGGGCGAATAGGATGAGGACAGGCCTGTCTCGACCGTTCCGGGATGCAGCGCCGCAACGACAGCGTCCGGTCGCGACCGGGCGATTTCGATGGCGCTGGTGCAGACGATCTGGTTGAGGGCGGCCTTTGATGCCCGGTAGGAAATCCAGCCGCCGAGCCGGTTGTCGCTGATCGATCCGACCCGCGCCGACAGCAATGCGAACAGGGCGCGCTTGCGTCTGGCCAGCAGCGGCGCAAAATGCTTGAGGATCAGGGCCGGCCCGATTGCATTGAGTGCGAACTGTCGTGCCATCGCCGCGGGATCGATGCTACGGATTGTTTTCTCCGGGCCTGTTCCGTCGATCGTGAGCGCGCCGGTTGCGCAAAGGATGAGCTGGAATTCCCGGCCGTGAAGTCGCGCGGCGTGATCGGCGATCGACGCTTCGTCCGTCATGTCAAGGCCGTCCGTGCTGCGGGACAGCGTGGCGATGTCCGCACACCGCGGGTCTTTCTCCAGGCAGCGCACGAAGCCCGCGCCGATGCCTCCGGTCGCGCCGATCACAATCGCCCGGTAGCCCGCATCCAGTGTGGTCAATGTGTCCATGTCTCGCCCAGCCTGCATCGTTGATACGATTGCGGCCGATGTGGGATCACCGGGTGACCCGGGCATCTGGCCGCTCACGAGCGAGGCCCGTCTTTTTTGGCTCATCGGCGCGGTGCAGCATATTGTGGTCGGAAATATTCACCCATATGGTTGACTATCCAGTCGGAATGAAATATTCAACCAATAGGGTGAATGAATGGACGAAGATGCTCTGTCACGAATCTTGAAGGCCGCCGGCGATACGACCCGGCGACAGATCCTGACGCTGCTCGTGCAAGAGGGCGCGTTGAGGGTGACCGCGCTCGCCGCCCATTTCGACATGTCCCTCAACTCCGTGTCAAAGCACATCAAGGTGCTGGAGGAGGCGGGACTGGTCACCCGCCGGACCATGGGCCGCGAGCACTTCATCGCGGCCGAGCTCGAACCGCTGAGGATGACCGAAGGCTGGTTCGCGCAACTGAAGTCCATATGGGAACTGCGCCTCGCGGCGCTTGAAGACGTGCTCGCAAACAAGGACCAACGCGATGAGTGAACTCGAACTGACTGTCAACCGCACCATACCAGCTTCCCGGGAGGCGGTGTTCAAAGCCTGGCTCTCGCCGGACATGCTGGCGAAATTCATGGCCACCCCGATGGGTGGCTCGGCGTCATCAAGGGTCAGCAACGACCCGGTCAAGGGCGGCCGGTTCTCGATCGTGATGATGAACGGCGACAAGGAGATTCCGCATGCCGGGACCTATCTCGAGATCGACCCGCATTCCCGCCTCGTCTTCACCTGGGAGTCGCCCTATTCGCTCGACGACAGCGTGGTGACCATCGATCTCACCGAGCCAAAGCCCGGCACGACGGACCTGACGCTGCGCCATGTCAAATTCCGCAGCGAGGAGGCTCGCAATGGCCACCAGGAGGGCTGGACCGTCATCATCGGCGGTCTCGCCGACGCTCTTTCGTAAACCCTGAAGCCGGGCAGGCAACCGCGTGCCCGGCTGCGCCTCATAAGTGGAAGCAACCTTTCCTCGATCGCCTTGCCGGCGGGCTACAGTTTCCCGAGCATGTCCTCTTCGGGATAGCAGGTCGGTACCATGCCGTTCTCTTCCTGCCAGCGGCCGATCGAGCGGCGTGTCTTGTAGCCCGGCAGTCCGTCGATCCGGCCGACATCGTGGCCCAGCTTGTTTAGGCCCTTCTGCATCTTCTCGACGTCCGAGCGGTACATATGGCCGACCTTGCCCCACCTGCCCTTGAACGCGCCGGACTTCGAGGCGATCCGATCGGCGAGATTGCCGATGAACAGGGCGTAGAGATCGGAATTGTTGTATTCCTTGAGCACATAGAAATTCGGGGTGACGATGAACTCCGGCCCATGGCGGCCGGCCGGCACCAGCATCATGCCGTTGGACTTGAATTCATTCCTGGGAAAGGGCGTGCCGCTGACGCGTTCGATGCCAATCTTCGACCAGTAGGCGATCGGCTTTTGTAGATCCGGGCCCTCCCGTGCGCAACTGACCGCGTCGGGAATGCGGACTTCGAAGCCCCAGGTGCGGCCCGACTGCCAACCCTTCTGCACCAGATAGTTGGCGATCGAGCCGAGCGCGTCCGGCACCGAGTTCCAGATGTCCTTGCTGCCGTCACCATCGAAATCGACGGCGTATTTGAGGTAGCTCGACGGCATAAACTGGGGCTGGCCCATGGCACCCGCCCAGGAACCCTTCATCCTGGCGGGATCGGTGCCTTGCTCGACCATCACGAGCGCGGCCAGCAGTTCCTTCATGAACAGCTCCCGGCGATCGCCCATGAAGGCCAACGTGGCGAGAACGTCGATCTCGGATGACGTGATCTTCGCCCGGCCATAGCCGCTCTCCCGGCCCCAGATGGCGAGGACGATCTCGCCCGGCACGCCGTATTTCTTCTCGATCTTGCCGAGGAGGCGGGCGTGAGTCGTGGCGAGGGACCGGCCGGTGGCTGTGAGGCCGGCCAGCCGCTTCTCGTCGAAATAGGGGCCTGGAGAGGAGAACTCGGCCTGGCTCTGCTTCTTCCTGGTCTTCGGCTTCTCGCCTGGCGGGGTCAGGTCCGGCAGCTTCCAGTTGATCTTCACGCCCCTGAAGGCACGCTCGAAGGACTTTCGCGACACCCCATTGGCCTGCGCGCCCGGCCAGACGTCGCTTTCGATCCAGGCGGCGAACTGCCTTTCAACTTTCGCCTGCGACGCGGCGAGGGCAGGGAGGCAGGACAGGGTCAGCATGAGGGCGACAACAATGCGCAGCAAGGCGGTTCTCCTGTGCTTTTAGATCGCGGTGCGGGATCGAAGCGCAGCCGTCAGCGTGCCTTCGTCGAGATAGTCAAGCTCGCCGCCCACGGGTACGCCATGGGCAAGGCGGGTGATCCTGATATCGAGGCCGGCGAGCTGGCTGGTGATGTAATGCGCGGTGGTCTGTCCCTCGACGGTGGCGTTGACCGCAATGATGATCTCGCGCACGCCACCCTTCATCACCCGGTCGATGAGGCCGCGGATATTCAGGTCGTCGGGCCCGATGCCATCGAGCGGCGACAGCGTGCCGCCGAGAACGTGATAGGCCGCATTCATCGCCCCGGCCCGCTCCAGCGCCCAGAGGTCGGAGACATCCTCGACCATGATGATCATGGAATGATCGCGGCGGTCGTCGATGCAGACGGTACACGGGTCGATCGTGTCGACATTGCCGCAGCACGAGCAGATCCGCACCTTCTGATGGGCCTCGGCCATTGCGCCGGCCAAAGGGCCGAGAAGCTGGTCCTTCTTTTTCACCAGATGCAGCGCCGCACGCCGGGCCGACCGCGGCCCGAGCCCCGGGACCTTTGCCAGCAACTGGATGAGTTTTTCGATTTCGGGTCCGGTGACTCGCTTTGCCATGGGGTGGGTTCTAGCCGATAAGGGAATGCGTGTGAATCAAATCTGGAGGATCAGCCGGATGAAACTTCTTGCGGTCTGCATCGGCGCCGTCCGTCCGACACCCGGACGAAAAGCGGCGAAAACCGGCATTTTCAAGGAGCCGGTGGATCATCCGGTGCTGGTAGACAGCGAAGGCCTTGCCGGCGACCGGATTGTCGATCGCAAACATCATGGCGGGCCCGACCAGGCCGTCTATCTGGAAGGCTCGATCGATCTCGACTGGTGGAAGACTGAGCTCGACATGGAGCTTCCGTTCGGCACGTTCGGCGAAAATCTGGTGGTCGGCGGCCTCGACAACAGGCAAGTGGCCGTCGGAGACCGCTTCGAGATCGGCGAGATCCTGCTTGAGGTCACGTCCGCCCGGATGCCCTGCGCAACGTTTTCGGCACGCATGGACGACCGGATGTTCGTCAAGCGCTACACAAGGGCGGCGCGGCCGGGCGCGTATGCGCGGGTCATCCGCGAGGGCTCGATCCGCGCAGGCGACCATGTGCAGCATATCCCCTTCGGAGGCGAACGGATCACCATGCCGGAACTGATGCGTACGAATGGCATGACCTTGGAAGGTGCGGAACTGGCGCGCTATCTCGCAGCGCCGATCCACCACAAGCTCAGGGCGTTTCTGACGCGCTGACGGCCTCGCCGCCAGCGCGAACAACCCGCGGGCGGCTACGGCGGCTTCCCTCAAGGCTAGACCACAAAGAAATCCGCTGCCGTCAGGTCCAAGCCGGTGTCGAGTTCGGCGAAGGCGACGGACTGACCGGCGCGATTGCCGTTGGAATCGTAGTAAAGCATGCCCGTGTCGGAGTCGTAGATGATCCGGACGTCCTTGTTCTCGGCAGCACTGCCGCTGCCGCTCTGGAACTGCTGGGAGCGAAGGGCAGCGAATTCGTAGCCTGCGAATTCGAGCAGGGGACCTGTGCCCTTGAGGGTCCGGAAGACAGATGTGTCGAGGTAGATCGAATCGTCCGCCACGACGAAGTCCTCGATGCGGTCGACGTTCCCGGCTGCGTCGAGAGTGGTCGAGAACACGAAGCCGTCACGGCCCGCGCCGCCTGTCAGCGTGTCATTGCCCTGCTCGCCGTCCAGCATGTCGTCTCCAGCCATTCCGAATACGGTGTCATTGCCATAGTAGGCTTCGAGGATATTGGAGCTTCCATCGCCTTCGATCCTGTCGCTATAGCCCGAACCGTCGACTTCCTCGATGTTGACGAAAGTCGTGATACCGCTGTTGCCGTTGCGATAGAAATTAACGGTGCCGCTGGACAGCGAAACATTGACGGCAGTGGTCGAAAAATAGAAGTCCAGGCTGTCGGACCCTTCACCACCGTCGACGGTATCGTTGCCGATCTGGACGAGGAACGTGTCATCTCCCTCTTCGCCGAACATCTGGTCGTCGCCATAATATCCATTGAACTCGTCGTCGCCGGCGCCGCCATAGACTGTGTCATTGCCTTCGAGTGAATAGAGATAGTTGTCGCCATTGTCGCCGACGATCGTGTCGCCGAATTCCGATCCGTATACGCCCTCGATCTTCTTGAATGTCGTCGTTGACGCGATGCCGTCGACCATAACGTCTACCGAGCCTGTCGTGAGGTCGAGCATGACCGCGGACTCGGCACGATCGAAGGAGAGCATGTCGACGCCCTTGCCGCCATCGATACGGTCCTTGCCGGAACTCACGTCGAAGGTGTCGTTGCCCTTATCGCCATACATCTTGTCATTGCCGAGGCCCCCGGCAAGCCTGTCATTTCCGTTGCCGCCGCGAATCACGTCATTGCCAGCGCCACCGTCCAGATCATCGTTTCCACCAAGGCCAAGGATCGTGTCATCCTGACTCTTTCCCTGTATAGTGTTGTCCTTGTTGTTTCCCTTGAGTTTGGCCAATATGTCCTCCCCGATTTCAATACTTTCTAAACTATTAGTGCAGAAGATTATCTCAAGATCAAGAAAGAATTATTTTCGAAAACTTAGCGGCGACAGACGAAAACTCCGCTCAAAATCCAGGTGATTTGGACGATCTCACGGCCAGACAGCGGCCGCAGTGCGCTCGCGGCCGCCCGCCGAACACGGCGCGGCCGGATACGGCGGCGCCCGTGGCGAACCTGGGACTGAGCGGATGTCTTGTGCTGATGGTGGGCCGACGGCACGACAACCGACCGGAAGCCGTCGCGGGTCACGTGGGCGATCTCGCATACGTTTGGCCACGGCCTCTTTTCGAAACCATGATCTATCTTGCATATCGGGCCGTCAGATAGTGCGACTAGAACGGAAACTTCATGCCGGGGGGCAGCGGCAGGCCGGCCGTGATCGAGGCCATCTTTTCCTGGGCCTGGGCTTCGCCCTTGTCCTTGGCGTCCTTGTGGGCGGCGACGATCAGGTCTTCGAGGATCTCGACATCGTCTTCCTTGAACATGGAGGGGTCGATCTTGATGCCGGTCATCTGGCCCTTGCCGTCGAGCGTGACGGTCACCATGCCGCCGCCGGACTTGCCTTCGATCGAGAGGCTGGCGATTTCCGCCTGCACCTTCTCCATCTTGGCCTGCATTTCCTTGACCTTGCCCATCATGCCCATGAGGTCTTTCATCGGGATCTCCTGTTATTCATTGTCGTCTGGAAGCTCCGGCTCAGCGGCGGCTTCCTCGTCCAGATCGGCTTGATTGACGCGGACGTCGGTGATGCGCGCGCCGGGGAAGCGCGCCAGAATGGCGGCAACATCCGGATCTGAGCGCGCGTCGGTAAGGCGCTCGTCGCGCTGCTTGGCCTCTGTCTCCACCAGTGTCAGGCCGCCGGGTCCGCTGACAATACTGACATTCCAGTGGATGCCCGTCCATTCCTTGAGGCGGACGAACAGGTCGTTGGCGATCGATTTCGGCGCGTCGGGCGACAGCGCGATCTCGAGCCTGCCGGGTTCCATCCGCACGGGGCGCACGAACTGGCGGAGTTGCGCCTTGAGCTTCATGTCGCGGTTTTCGCCGGCGAGATTGGCGATGTCGGCCAGCGCCTTGAGGTGGACCTTCGGCTCGGGCTTTTCCTCGAGCTTCGGCGCAGGCGCCGCTTCCATCCGGGTTTCGGGCGTGCTCCGCGGCACGGCCGACAGCATCGCGGTCGGCCCCCGCGATGAACTGCCCGCCATCATCTCTGGCGCGCGCGCTTCGGTCGTCGTCCGGCTGTCGCCGGATGCGCCGGAATTGTTGCCGTTCTGGCGCGGGGTCGAGGGTTGCACCCCTGTGTCGCCCGACAGAAGCCCCGCAATACGCCGCGCGGCATCCTCGGGCGCAGGCAGGCTGCCGGCATGGGCCAGGCGGATTATAACCATCTCGGCAGCGCCCAGGGGTCGTGACGAGTTCTCCGCCTCGGGAATGCCCTTGAGCAGCATCTGCCAGATGCGCGACAGTGTCGTCACTGCAATCGCGCCTGCGAATTCCGCGCCCTCGCGGCGCTCGACTTCGCTGAGCGAGGCGTCCTCGGCCGCTTCGGGAATGAATTTCAGCCGGGTTACGAGATGGGTGAAATCGGCAAGGTCAGTGAGGACCACGACGGGATTGGCGCCGGCCTCGTACTGGGTGTTGAATTCGCGCAGCGCCGCGGCGACATCACCCCGCGCGATCTGGCGGAACAGGTCGACGATGCGAGCGCGGTCGGCGAGGCCCAGCATCGCGCGCACCGCCGCCGTCTCGACATGGCCGGAGCCGTGCGCGATCGCCTGGTCGAGCAGCGAAAGCCCGTCACGGGCCGAGCCCTCGGCGGCGCGCGCGATCAGGGCGAGCGCGTCCGGCTCGGCTTCGATGCCTTCTTTCTCGGAGATCGTGCTGAAAAGCCCTGCGAGATCGGCGGCCGGGATGCGGCGCAGGTCGAAACGCTGGCAGCGGGAGAGCACGGTGACGGGAACCTTGCGGATTTCCGTCGTGGCGAAGATGAACTTGACATGCTCCGGTGGCTCTTCGAGCGTCTTGAGCAGCCCGTTGAAGGCCGCCGTCGACAGCATGTGGACTTCGTCGATGATGTAGACCTTGTAGCGCGCCGAAGCCGGCCGGTAGCGCACCTGCTCGATGATCTCTCTGATGTCGTCGATGCCGGTATGGGATGCAGCGTCCATCTCGATGACATCGACATGGCGACCTTCCATGATGGCCTGGCAGTGGATGCCGGGCTCGCGCAGGTCGATCGTGGGCTTGTCGATCGTGTCGGTCTTGTAGTTGAGCGCACGGGCAAGGATGCGGGCCGTCGTGGTCTTGCCGACGCCGCGGACGCCGGTCAGCATGTAGGCCTGGGCGATGCGGCCGCTTTCAAAGGCGTTGGTGAGGGTCTTCACCATCGCTTCCTGGCCGACCATCAGGTCGGAGAAATCCTTGGGGCGATATTTCCGCGCGAGCACGCGATAGCCGGTCTTCTGGCCATCCTGCCCAGAACCATCCTGCCCTGGCATGTTGTCGCCTGCTGCCATCGCTTCCTGCTTCGGTCCGATTCCTCGCGGACAACGTTAGACGCATCGGGCGGAAATGAGAATTCCGCCGACCGAATTATCCGGCATTGTCGTTGAGGGTGGGAGGCCAGCACGATGACCCGTACCGGAACTCGTTGGGGCTGCTTCCTTCCGGACCTGACCCGGTTGGCGAGTGGCGCGTCCACCACCAGCCTCCCATCGCTCATATCGTCAATCTCGCTTTCGATTGCAAGCCAAACCTGAAATTATCTGCAGCTATGGCGCCTGCGACGCCGAGGGAAATTTTCATGACGGCTGTTTTGCAGACAATCCGGATGACGCTGCGCCCCTGCTGCCCGGGCGACAGTGCGGACTTCATCGCGCTCGAGCGTGACCCGGAGGTCATGCGCTTTCTCAATGGAGGGCACGCCGTCGATCGCGAGGCCGCGGATCCGCATGCGACATTCCTCATGCCCAGGGGATCAGAGCCCCATGTCTGGACGGCGTCTCGGAAGGGCAACGGAGCATTTGTCGGCTGGTTCTGCCTGTGGCCCGAGAGCGGGACGCTGGCCGAACTGGGCTATCGTCTTCGCCGGACGGACTGGGGGCAGGGGCTCGCCTCGGAGGGAAGCCGGGCGCTTGTGGATTTCGGGTTCGGGCATTGCGGCTATGACAGGATCGTGGCGACCACCATGGCCGTGAACCATGCATCGCGCCGCGTGATGGAGAAGATCGGCATGAAACACACGCACACGGATCATGTCGACCTGCCCCAACCAATCCCGGGCAGCGAGGAAGGCGAGGTCTGGTACGAGGCGACGCGCTCGGACTGGAAAGGCAGATAGCAGGCCTGCATGAAGCTGCAGCCCACGATTTCCTCTCGACGCGCCGCCCCCACTCGCGCATTGTCGCTGCCGATGGACGCATGAATGATGCGGTGGATGGAGGCGGGTGTGGCGGCTTTCGAGCTGAATGAGAGGCTTTCCGGCGACAGCATGTTCGTCGTCACGCTCGGCCTCTGCCAACTCCGGCTGATGGACGACCGGCGCTGGCCATGGCTGATCCTGGTGCCGCAACGGCCGGCAATCGAGGAACTGTTCGAGCTCAAGCCCCTCGACCAGGCGCTACTCACATTCGAGACCAATCTCGCCGCCGAGGCCTTGAAGAAAACCACCGCTGCCACCAAAATCAATGTCGGTGCGCTTGGCAACATTGTCCGGCAGTTGCATGTCCATGTCATCGCGCGCCACGAGGATGATCCGAACTGGCCAGGCCCCGTCTGGGGCTTCGGCAGCCGCGAACCCTATGGCGCCGACGAGAAGACGGCGCTGATCGAAAAGATGCTCAAGGCGATCTGAAGGAAATATCTGCTGATGCCCAAGACGACGATGTTCGATGTCCTCTCGCCTCACTCCGAGCCGTCCGACCTCGTGGCCTATGCCGGAAACCGCCTCGACCGGCAATCCGAAAACCGGCCGGAAGACTGCGTGGAAAAGGCGCTGAAGAGCGACAATGTCCATGTCTTCGCTTTCGCGCGCGGGCGGCTGGCGCTCAAGCACGAGGAGCAGATCCTCGATCCGCTGTTTGCGCCCTTCGAACTGATGGATCTCGAGCCGGACTGGGAGAGCGCCATCCTGCTCGGCTACGAGAAGACGGGCGAGCCGCGCGTCGCGGTCCCGGTCGGCATCGACCCCGACCAGGCGGTAGACCATCTGAAATTTGCCGACGGCCGCACGCTGATGCGCGAGGAACTGGTCAGCGAGGCCCTGTTGGGGGAATTCGCCCAGGCGTCAAGCCTTCTCACCTGGAACCGCGCCACCCGACACTGCGGCCGCTGCGGGGCGGAGACGCGCATGGAAGCCGGCGGCTATCGCCGTCGATGCACATCCTGCGATACGCAGTATTTCCCGCGCACCGACCCGGTCGTGATCATGCTGACGGTCGATGCCGAGGGCGACCGGGCGCTGCTGGGGCGGTCCCCGCATTTCAATCCCGGCATGTATTCCTGTCTCGCAGGGTTCCTCGAACCCGGCGAAACGATCGAGCAGGCGGTGCGCCGCGAGACATTCGAGGAATCGGGCATAGAGGTCGGAGCGGTTCGCTATCACGCATCACAGCCCTGGCCGATGCCGCATTCGCTGATGATCGGCTGCTATGGATGCGCCGAGAGCTTCGAGATCAAGCGCGACGAGACCGAACTCGAGGATTGCCGCTGGTTCACACGTGACGACGTGCGCCGGATGATCGCGGGCACACATGAGGATGGCATCAACGTGCCGGTCAGCGGGGCAATCGCCTACCGGCTGATCCAGGACTGGGTCGACTGGCCCGAATGGGAGGAAACGCGGTGAGCGAAGTGGAAAAGGAACGCGAGGCGCGGCTGGCGATCCTCAAGAAGCAGGAGCAGATGGCGCAGTTCCAGAGCTTCTCGGAAGAAATCGCTTTCGATTTCGGTTCGGTCGTCTTTGGCATCGCCCGCGGAAAGCGCGCGCCCGTGGTGGTCAATATCCGCACCGCAGACCGCGCGCTGTTTCATGCGGCGATGCCCGGGGCCACGCCTGACAATGACGAGTGGGTCCGCCGCAAGAGCAATGTCGTGCTGCGCTATCACATGTCCTCGCTCCAGTTCGGCGACACGCTGGGCCTCAAGGGCCGGGTGATCAATCCCGACATGGGCATCGACATGCTCAACTATGCCGCCCATGGCGGCAGTTTCCCGATCCGGATCAAGAAAGCCGGTGTCGTCGCTGCAGTCACCGTATCTGGGCTGCCGCAACTCGACGACCACCGGATGATCATCGAAGCGCTCGACCAGTATCTCAAGATCGAACTGCCGAAGTTCTGAACTCTTTCGCCACGACCTTGTTATCGTAAAAGCCTATATCGGACTGTTCACAATCAAGGAGGAAGACCATGAAGAGACGTGCAACCGCCATCTGGCAGGGCGCCCTTGCCGACGGCACCGGCAACCTGACCTCGCAAAGCGGCGCGCTTTCGAGCCTGCCCTATTCGTTCAAGGGCCGCTTCCAGGACGAGTCCGGCCAGTCCGGCACCAATCCGGAGGAACTGATCGCCGCAGCCCATGCCGGCTGCTTCGCCATGCAACTCTCGCATTTCCTCGCCGAGAACGGCACACCGGCAACCAAGCTCGATGCCACCGCGACCGTCGATCTCGACACGAGCGACGGCGGCGCCACGATCAAGAGCAGCACAATCGAACTGGTCGGCACGGTGCCGGGCATCGATGAGGCCAAGTTCAAGGAACTGGCGGACAAGGCCAAGGCCGGCTGCCCGGTGTCCCGCGCGCTGGGTGCCATCGAGGTCTCGCTGAACGCGCGCCTCGGCTGACGATAAGGCGCCGCCGGTGACCGGCGGCGCCTTCCCCCGCGGGGGAACCGAATTCCACGTGGTCCGTTTTCCGGTCGAATGCCAAAGGAGACCGGACCATGACCAGCCCTGAAAAGCTCGAAGAAAAATTCTGGCTCGCGCTTGCGGACGACATGACCGTCATGCTCGGCCTGACCGGTGTCGACGACGGCCATGCCCGTCCGATGACGGCGCAGGTCGAGGGGCGGTCCGGACCGATCTGGTTCTTCACCTCGAAGGACACGGCGATCGTCCGGAACATCCAGGTCCGGCAGCGTTCGACCTTCACGTTCGCCTCGAAGGGTCACAGCCTGTTCGCCACCGTCCATGGCATGCTTTCGATCGACAATGACCGCGAGGTGACCGACCGGCTGTGGAACCGCTTCATTGCCGCGTGGTTCGAGCATGGCAAGGACGATCCGAAACTCGCTTTGCTTCGCTTCGACACCGAGCGCGCCGAAATCTGGGAAGATGAATGGAGCCTCGTGGCTGGCCTCAAGCTGCTGATGGGCATCGATCCTAAGAAGGACTACCAGGACAAGGTGGCCGAAGTCTCACTCTGAGGTTGAATCAGGTCAGCCGCGCGCTCCACGCCGCCACCGCGTCGGCCATCGAGCGCATATGATCGGCATGCGTAAGGCCGGTCACGGCCTTGCGCGGCTTGAGATCGTGATCGCCATCGGCGAACCAGCGAATGGCGATCGAAGGTGAGAGCGTGTAGGCGGCGACTTCCTCCTGACTGCCAAAGATATCCCGAGAGCCCTGGCAGATCAGTGCCGGCGTCCGCATCGCCTCGAGGTGAGCGGTGCGCAGTCGTTCCGGCTTGCCGGGTGGGTGGAAGGGATAGCCCAGACACAGCAGCCCCGCGATACGGCCCGAAGCATGCTCCTTGTCGGCAATCATGCTCGCGACCCTGCCGCCCATGGATTTACCCCCGATGACCAGTCGACCGGCCGGTGTCAGTGCTGCGATCGCCGCACGGTACTCACCCATCAGCATTTCGGCCTTGGGCGGCGGCTTGCGGCTCTCCGACGTCCGCCGCGCGGCCATGTAGCCGAATTCAAATCGGGCCACTTGGAAGCCCCTTGCCGCGAGCGCGAAACTTGCGGCATTCATCGCGCTCGAATCCATCGCGCCGCCGGCGCCATGCGCGAGAAGGATTGTGAATTCGGCCGTTTCGGAGCCTTCAAGCAGGAACATCACCGTCGCCTTTCCGGGGGTTGACCGGTGATGTCATAGCGTATTTTGCTCGGTTCAAAGAGTTCGTGCTGGCGCACAGTGGCCTGCATCGCCGCTTTGACACCCCGCTGGGCATAGTGGTATCATGCAGTTGCCGGCCGCGAGGGCATTGTGCAGCGGTCGCAGCACCGATCATGGGAGCAGACCATGAACAGCAGCACACGCAACATCGTCATCGCCGCCATCGTCATAATTCTGGCAATTCTCGCCTATTACATGTGGGGTGGGGGCACTCCGGCAACGACGCCGGCGGCCACCACGACGCCTGCCGACACCACCGAGCCGGCAGCGGACACCAACACGCAGACGCAGTAATCGCGCCGACGCCCGGACACCGGCGACGCCACGTATCAATTCGTGGCGCGCTCGTTGTTGGTCAGGTCAGACGGCAAGGTGTCGGGCGATATCGTCAACCGGCATGCCAGTCAGATCCTTGTCGAGTTCGCCGATCACGGCCGCGCGCACGCTGGCCGATATCGCGCTTCTGAGATGCGCCAGCGCCTTCGGCGGCGCGACCAGAACGATCGCCTGGTAGCCCTCGACACAGGCCCTGTCGATCGCCGCTGCCGTTTCCGCCATGAACCGCTCACCCGCCATTGCATGCCAGTCAGTCTGCTCGACGGCGCTGCGATGGCTGCCGGAGAAGGCCCGCCCGGACGATCTGTGCCTTGCTCGTGCGTCGGAGGATTGTCCGGCGCTTCCAGCACCAACCGCACTTCCAGCGCGGGCGTTCCCGGCGAACCATTGTTCCTGATGAGAAGCGCCTTGCTGTAATCGGCCACGACGACGAGTCCGCCATTCGGCACGCTGACTTTCTTGCTCATGACAGTGTCCATCCTCCGGTTTTCCGCACACATGTGCGCACGACCTCAATGTTTCGCATTGATTGAGGTCAAATCGGTGGCGCCGGCGCGTGGACCGGTGTCAGCGGGCGGGCAGATCCTGTTTTTCGCCGGCGCTTCGCCCGTCCGAGCTGCGCGAGCGCTCCTCGATCCGGTCCTTGCCCTTTTTGAGATCCGACCCTTTGGCGCGCTCGACATCCCGTTCCTCCTGCCGCGTGGCCTCGTGAAGTGCCTTGGCAGCGGCATCGCCTGCGTTGGTTCCTGTCTGCTTGGTGGTCATGGGACTTCTCCGTTGCTGTCGATTCGAAATGCCCCGGCCGGCAACGGGTTCCATGGTGGAGCATGTTCAAGCCCAACGTGATCATACATGTATAGACATCATGGGCGATGCGTGGTGTTCTTGCGCATGCCGACGTGAGCAAGGGGACTTTTTAATGACCAAGGCGCTGTTCGATCTTTCGGGTCGCAAGGCTCTCGTCACCGGAGGGAGCCGCGGTATTGGCCAGCAGATAGCCGTGGCATTGGCGGATGCGGGAGCCGACATCGCGATTACTGCCCGCAGCCTCGACGGCCTGGCCGAGACACAGGCAAGCATCGAAGACTCGGGTGCTCGTTGCGTCGCGCTGGCGCAGGACGTCCGCGACGTCGAGGGTTCGTCACGGGCTGTCGAAGCCGCCGCGGCGGCGCTGGGCGGCCTGGATATCCTGATCAACAATGCCGGCTTCGAGAATGTGCGGCCATCGATGGATGTTGACGAGGCGCTGTGGGATTCGATCGTCGACACCAATCTCAAGGGCGCCTTCTTCTGCGCCCGAGCTGCCGGGCGGATCATGGCGGGGACGGGCGGCGGGGCGATGGTCAACCTCTGCTCGCTGACATCCTTCGTCGGCATTCCGACGGCCGTGCCCTATGGCGCATCGAAGACCGGCCTGCTGGGGATGACCCGCGCGCTGGCCACCGAATGGGCGCCGCAGGGCATCCGCGTCAACGCCATCGCGCCCGGCTATTTCCGGACGGCGATGACCGAGGCGTTCTATGATGATCAGGACTGGCAGTCGCGCATGCTTGCAAAAATTCCGCAGGGCCGCTTCGGCGGTGATGGCGATATTGGGGGGGTGACGGTCTTCCTTTGCAGCGATGCCGCCGCCTATGTCACCGGCCATTGCATTCCGGTCGACGGTGGATATCTCGCGTCGATCTGACGTCAAAGTTTGACCTGTTTTTTCGCAAGTGCACAAGAATTGAGCAGGCCGTGAGCAAGCGCAAAAAACACGCAGATGGCGTTGACGTGACTTGTATGGATATGTATAGACAACATGGCGTCAGCTCTCGGGCGGATGCGAAATCTTGCAGGGGATAGAAGGCTTATCATGGTATCCGCCCTGGCCGAAAATCGCGTTCCAGCCGACTTGATCGCCGTGTCGGTCAAGGATGTCGGGATGCGTTTCGGCGATGTTCATGCGGTGCGCAGCGCCTCGTTCGATCTGCCAAAAGGCAAATTCCTGACGATCCTCGGCCCGTCCGGCTCGGGCAAGACCACGCTGCTCAGGATGATAGCCGGCTTCGATGCGCCGACGTCGGGCGAAATCTATATCAGCGGCCAGCCTGTGAGTGCCGTGCCGCCGCATCTGCGCGCCATCGGCATGGTGTTCCAGAAGCTTGCACTCTTTCCGCACATGACAGCCGCTGAGAACGTCGCATTTCCGCTCAAGATGCGCCGCCATGATGCGCGAACGATACCGGCGAAGGTTGAGCGCTATCTCGAACTCGTGCGCCTTGGCGGGTACGGTTCGCGCCGCATCAACGAGTTGTCCGGCGGGCAGCAGCAGCGCGTTGCGATTGCCCGCGCGCTGGTCTTTGAGCCCGACCTGCTGTTGCTCGATGAGCCGCTCGCAGCGCTCGACCGCAAGCTGCGCGAGGAAATGCAGCTCGAGTTCCGCCGCATCCAGAAGGAGCTCGGCGTCACCACGATCAACGTCACCCACGACCAGCGCGAGGCGCTTGTCGTCTCCGACGAGGTCATCGTCATGGATGGTGGCGTGATCCAGCAGAAGGCAGCACCGGTCGGCGCCTACCGCAGCCCGGCCAATGCCTTCGTTGCCAATTTCATTGGCGTCACCAATTTCATCGAGGGCAAGGTCGTTTCCGTGTCGGGGCCTTCCGTGCAGGTCGAAGCCCATGGCCGGACGCTGTCGGGCGTTGCCGTCGGCGATGCGCTCGCAGCCGGCCGGCCCTGCTCGGGCGCGATCCGCGCCGAACAGATCCGGATCGCCGCCTCGGCCGACACATTGAGCGGTCTGGAAAACCGTCATGGATGGCACCGTCACCGATGCGATCTTCGAGGGCGAGCGCATCGTCTACGAGATCAGAGTCCCCCGGCCTCGGCAACGCGCTGATGCGCGTCTTCGACCACGATCCGGTCAATCACCTGCAATTCAGCCCCGGCGACGCTGTCTGCCTGGGTTGGAATGGCCGGGATATGCATGTCTTCAACAAGTAAACCAGAAGGTTTCAACAGAGGAGAACGCCACATGTCGCATGAGAAATTGGGAACTATGCAGATCCGCCGCCGAACGCTGCTTGGCTCGTTTGCGGCCGTGGGCGCCAGCGCCGGCCTGTCGACGCTCGGCGTCAGCCGCGCCTTCGCCCAGGAGCCGGAAAAGCCGGCGGAAATCATCATCCGGGCCTGGGGCGGCAGCTGGGTCGACGCGCTGAAGGCCGGCGTGTCCGACAGCTTCACCAAGATGACCGGCATCGCCGTCCGCCACGATCTCACCGAAGACAACGAGATCCAGCCCAAGGTCTGGGCCGCGGTGGCGCAGAACCGCGTGCCGCCGATCCACATCAACTGGGACACGACCACCAACGCCACCAAGTCGGCCTTGCGCGGCGTGACGGAAGACCTGTCCGACCTGCCCAACCTCAAGAACACCACCGATCTCGCCAAGCCGGTCGGCCTCGACGGCTATCCGATCGTCAACACCTACGGCTATGTCTATGTGCTGGCCTACCGCCCCTCGGCTTTCCCGGACGGACCGCCGAAGTCCTGGAAGGACCTGCTCGATCCCAGGCTCAAGGGCCGCATCGCGCTCTACAATGACGGCATCGGCTTCCACTTCCCGGCGCAGGTCGCCGGTGGCGGCAAGCTCGAGGATATTCCGGGCAACATGCAGCCGGCCTGGGATTTCGTCGCCAAGATCAAGGAACAGCAGCCGCTGCTCGGCGAAGATCCCGATTTCACCACCTGGTTCCAGAAGGGCGAGATCGACGCGGCCTGCACGATCTCGACCAATGCCCGCGAAGCCCGGAAGAACGGCATCGACATCGCCTGGGTGGTTCCGGAAGAGGGCGCCAAGTTCGATACCGATGGTCTCTGGATCCCCAAGGGCCTGCCGAAAAACGAACTCTACTGGGCCAAGCAGTACATCAACCATGCCCTGACCAAGGAAGCCCAGCAGGTCTGGCTCGACGGCCTCGGCCTGCCGGGCGTCATCCCGGGCCTGACTCCGCCGGCCGATCTCGTGGGTGATCCGTCCTATCCGACCAAGGAAGAGGACTTCAAGCACCTGATCCGGGTCTCCTCCAAGATCCAGGTCGAGAACGAGAGCGCCTGGTTCGCGAAGTTCAAGGAAATCATGCAGGGCTGAGTCCCTGACGGCCCGCCGCTCCGGCGGCGGGCTCCACCAAACCGGAAACTGGATCGGAACCATGCGCTCTTCCCGTGTCGCATATCCGCTGACCTGGCGCGTCATGGACGCGGCGGAGCGCGGTGCGGCCTTTCTCTGGCCACGACGCTTCAGGCGCGCCCTGCCGGCGCTGATGCTGATGCCGGCGATCGTGCTTGTCGGGCTTCTGGTCCTCGGCCTTTTCCAGATCGGAGATGCGAGCCTCAGGACGCTGGACACGTCCACCTTCCTGATGTCGGAGACTTACACGCTGGCGAACTACCAGCGGGCGCTCACCGAAAAATTCTTCATGACCGTGGCCGGTCGCAGCCTGATGGGCGCGCTGATCGTCACGGTCGTCACGCTGATCTTCGCCTTGCCCTATGCCTATCTGATGGTGCGGACACCCTCGTCGGCGCTGCGCAAGTTTCTGCTTGTGGCGCTGTTCCTGCCGTTCTTCATCGGCCAGGTCGTGCGGGCCTATGGCTGGCTGATCATTCTCGGCAACCAGGGGATGGTCAACGAGGCGCTGGGCCTTGTCGGCGTGGCGCCGATCCGCCTGCTCTACAATTATCCCGCCGTCCTCTTCGGACTGGTGCAGTACATGTTGCCTTTCGCCGTGCTGATGCTGGCGCCTGCGCTCACGGCAATTCCCGCGGAGCTCGAATCCGCCGCGAACTCGCTGGGCGCCAACTGGGTGCGCACCTTCCGCCATATCGTGCTGCCGCTGGCGCGACCCGGCCTCGTCGGCGCCGGCCTCGTGGTGGTCACGCTGTCGCTCACCGATTTCGCCATCCCCGCCATTCTCGGCGGAGGGACGCAGGATTTCATCGCCAACGCCATCTACGATCAGTTCTTCCGCACCTCCGACCAAGGCCTCGGCGCCACGCTGTCGCTGCTGCTGGTGGCGGTCGGGTCGATGCTGGTCGGCGTGGTCTTCCTTTTGTTCGGTGCCGGCACGCTCGCGATGACCGGAGACCGAAAATGACCGGTAGCCTCGGCAAGTCCGTGACGATCTGGGCCTTCGTCATGGCAGCATTGCTGATGCTGTCGGCGCCTACTGTTGTTGTGCTCGGGGCGTCCTTCACGTCTGGCAATATCATCACCTTCCCGCCGGATGGCTTTTCGCTCAAATGGTACGGCGCCATCGCCGGGGCGAGCGACCTGCGACAGGCTTTCGTCCGGTCGCTGATCGTGGCGGCGATCTGCACGCTGGTGGCGATCCCCGTCGGCACGCTGGCCGGCATCGCGCTGGCCAAGTACCGGATCCGCTTTGCCAACACGATCCAGATCTACCTGCTGCTGCCCTTCACCATCCCGCTGATCGGCTCGGGAATCGGCATGATGCTGGTCTTCGGCAAGATGGGCGTGCTCGGCAGCCTCTGGCCGGTCGGCATCGCCTGCTGCGTCATCAACCTGCCGTTCATGATCTGGGCGGTCATGGCGAGCGCCAGCAATATTTCGCCCGATCTCGAGCTTGCTGCCGCCAATTGCGGCGCGCCGCCGCTGCAATGCTTCCTCTACATCACGCTGCCGGCGGTGCTCCCCGGCGTCATCACCGGTTCGCTGCTGATGTTCATCTTGGCTCTCAACGAATTCCTGGTGAGCCTGCTGCTGGTCGATGCCCGCAGTGTGACGCTGCCGGTGCAGATCTACAATTCCATCCGCTCTATCATCACGCCGGATCTCGCCGCCATCTCGGTTGTGTTCATCGCCTGCGCCGCCATCGCCATCGCCCTTCTCGACAGGCTCGTCGGGCTCGACATCTTCCTGAAATCGAAATGAAGACGCGCCCGGACGGGCAACGCAATCCGAGGACAAGACCATGACATCAGTGTCGTTCTACGAATATTCCAAGCTCGATGCCGAGGGGAAGGCAGCGCTTCTGCGCCGCTCCGAGGCGGATATTTCGAGCTTCGTCGAGAAGGTCGCGCCGATCCTCGAGGCCGTCCGCACCGAAGGCGACGCCGCACTCGCCCGTTTCGGCCGCGAACTCGACAAGGCCGACGTGACCGAGGCCAATCTCCAGGTGACCGAGGCGGAGTTCGACGCGGCCTTCAAGCTGGTCGACGAGAGCGTCATCGCCTCGATCCGCTTCGGCATCGACAACATCCGCACCTTCCATGAAGAGCAGAAGCCCGAGGCGATGTGGCTCAAGGAAATCCGTCCGGGTGCCTTTGCCGGCGACCGCTTCACGCCGATCAAGTCGGTGGCGCTCTACGTGCCGCGTGGCAAGGGCTCGTTTCCGTCTGTGACGATGATGACCTCGGTCCCGGCCGTCGTCGCCGGCGTGCCTGATCTCGCCACCGCCAGCGCGCCGCCGATCTTGTAGATGGTCTCGACGCCCGCAAGCCGTGCGGCCACCAGCGTCGCGGCATCGACAGTGCCATCCGGGGCCGGCGGCGTGACGATGGCGAGATCAGGCACGCCGGCGACGACGGCCGGGACCGAGGTCATCATCGTCACAGACGGAAACGAGCCCTTGCCACGCGGCACGTAGAGCGCCACCGACTTGATCGGCGTGAAGCGGTCGCCGGCAAAGGCACCCGGACGGATTTCCTTGAGCCACATCGCCTCGGGCTTCTGCTCTTCATGGAAGGTGCGGATGTTGTCGATGCCGAAGCGGATCGAGGCGATGACGCTCTCGTCGACCAGCTTGAAGGCCGCGTCGAACTCCGCCTCGGTCACCTGGAGATTGGCCTCGGTCACGTCGGCCTTGTCGAGTTCGCGGCCGAAACGGGCGAGTGCGGCGTCGCCTTCGGTGCGGACGGCCTCGAGGATCGGCGCGACCTTCTCGACGAAGCTCGAAATATCCGCCTCGGAGCGGCGCAGAAGCGCTGCCTTCCCCTCGGCATCGAGCTTGGAATATTCGTAGAACGACACTGATGTCATGGTCTTGTCCTCGGATTGCGTTGCCCGTCCGGGCGCGTCTTCATTTCGATTTCAGGAAGATGTCGAGCCCGACGAGCCTGTCGAGAAGGGCGATGGCGATGGCGGCGCAGGCGATGAACACAACCGAGATGGCGGCGAGATCCGGCGTGATGATAGAGCGGATGGAATTGTAGATCTGCACCGGCAGCGTCACACTGCGGGCATCGACCAGCAGCAGGCTCACCAGGAATTCGTTGAGAGCCAAGATGAACATCAGCAGCGAACCGGTGATGACGCCGGGGAGCACCGCCGGCAGCGTGATGTAGAGGAAGCATTGCAGCGGCGGCGCGCCGCAATTGGCGGCAGCAAGCTCGAGATCGGGCGAAATATTGCTGGCGCTCGCCATGACCGCCCAGATCATGAACGGCAGGTTGATGACGCAGCAGGCGATGCCGACCGGCCAGAGGCTGCCGAGCACGCCCATCTTGCCGAAGACCAGCATCATGCCGATTCCCGAGCCGATCAGCGGGATGGTGAAGGGCAGCAGCAGGTAGATCTGGATCGTGTTGGCAAAGCGGATCCGGTACTTGGCCAGCGCGATGCCGGCCAGCGTGCCGACGGGGATCGCCACCAGCGTGCAGATCGCCGCCACGATCAGCGACCGGACGAAAGCCTGTCGCAGGTCGCTCGCCCCGGCGATGGCGCCGTACCATTTGAGCGAAAAGCCATCCGGCGGGAAGGTGATGATATTGCCAGACGTGAAGGACGCCCCGAGCACAACAACAGTAGGCGCCGACAGCATCAGCAATGCTGCCATGACGAAGGCCCAGATCGTCACGGACTTGCCGAGGCTACCGGTCATTTTCGGTCTCCGGTCATCGCGAGCGTGCCGGCACCGAACAAAAGGAAGACCACGCCGACCAGCATCGACCCGACCGCCACCAGCAGCAGCGACAGCGTGGCGCCGAGGCCTTGGTCGGAGGTGCGGAAGAACTGATCGTAGATGGCGTTGGCGATGAAATCCTGCGTCCCTCCGCCGAGAATGGCGGGGATGGCGAAATCGGTGAGCGACAGCGTGACCACCACGAGGCCGGCGCCGACGAGGCCGGGTCGCGCCAGCGGCAGCACGATATGGCGGAAGGTGCGCACCCAGTTGGCGCCCAGCGAGTTCGCGGCGGATTCGAGCTCCGCGGGAATTGCCGTGAGCGCAGGCGCCAGCATCAGCACGGCGAAAGGCAACATGTACTGCACCAGTCCGAAGAGGACGGCGGGATAATTGTAGAGCAGGCGGATCGGCGCCACGCCGACAAGGCCCAGCGCCTCGTTGACCATCCCCTGGTTGCCGAGAATGATCAGCCAGCCATAGGCCCGCACGACCTGGCCGATGAAGAACGGCAGGAACAGCGCCACAAGCAGAAACTTGCGCAGCGCCGACGAGGGTGTCCGCACCATCAGATAGGCATAGGGCAAGGCGAAGATCAGCGTGACGACCGTGACGATCAGCGCGCCCATCAGGCTGCGACCGGCCACGGTCATGAAGAATTTTTCGGTGAGCGCCCGCTGGTAGTTCGCCAGCGTGTAAGTCTCCGACATCAGGAAGGTGGACGTGTCCAGCGTCCTGAGGCTCGCATCTCCGATCTGGAAAAGGCCGAGGACCAGAAGCCCGACAAGCACGATCGCCGGCATCAGCATCAGCGCCGGCAGGGCGCGCCTGAAGCGTCGTGGCCAGAGAAAGGCCGCACCGCGCTCCGCCGCGTCCATGACGCGCCAGGTCAGCGGATATGCGACACGGGAAGAGCGCATGGTTCCGATCCAGTTTCCGGTTTGGTGGAGCCCGCCGCCGGAGCGGCGGGCCGTCAGGGACTCAGCCCTGCATGATTTCCTTGAACTTCGCGAACCAGGCGCTCTCGTTCTCGACCTGGATCTTGGAGGAGACCCGGATCAGGTGCTTGAAGTCCTCTTCCTTGGTCGGATAGGACGGATCACCCACGAGATCGGCCGGCGGAGTCAGGCCCGGGATGACGCCCGGCAGGCCGAGGCCGTCGAGCCAGACCTGCTGGGCTTCCTTGGTCAGGGCATGGTTGATGTACTGCTTGGCCCAGTAGAGTTCGTTTTTCGGCAGGCCCTTGGGGATCCAGAGACCATCGGTATCGAACTTGGCGCCCTCTTCCGGAACCACCCAGGCGATGTCGATGCCGTTCTTCCGGGCTTCGCGGGCATTGGTCGAGATCGTGCAGGCCGCGTCGATCTCGCCCTTCTGGAACCAGGTGGTGAAATCGGGATCTTCGCCGAGCAGCGGCTGCTGTTCCTTGATCTTGGCGACGAAATCCCAGGCCGGCTGCATGTTGCCCGGAATATCCTCGAGCTTGCCGCCACCGGCGACCTGCGCCGGGAAGTGGAAGCCGATGCCGTCATTGTAGAGCGCGATGCGGCCCTTGAGCCTGGGATCGAGCAGGTCCTTCCAGGACTTCGGCGGTCCGTCCGGGAAAGCCGAGGGGCGGTAGGCCAGCACATAGACATAGCCGTAGGTGTTGACGATCGGATAGCCGTCGAGGCCGACCGGCTTGGCGAGATCGGTGGTGTTCTTGAGGTTGGGCAGGTCGGACAGGTCTTCCGTCACGCCGCGCAAGGCCGACTTGGTGGCGTTGGTGGTCGTGTCCCAGTTGATGTGGATCGGCGGCACGCGGTTCTGCGCCACCGCGGCCCAGACCTTGGGCTGGATCTCGTTGTCTTCGGTGAGATCGTGGCGGACGGCGATGCCGGTCATCTTGGTGAAGCTGTCGGACACGCCGGCCTTCAGCGCGTCGACCCAGCTGCCGCCCCAGGCCCGGATGATGATTTCCGCCGGCTTTTCCGGCTCCTGGGCGAAGGCGCGGCTGACGCCGAGCGTCGACAGGCCGGCGCTGGCGCCCACGGCCGCAAACGAGCCAAGCAGCGTTCGGCGGCGGATCTGCATAGTTCCCAATTTCTCATGCGACATGTGGCGTTCTCCTCTGTTGAAACCTTCTGGTTTACTTGTTGAAGACATGCATATCCCGGCCATTCCAACCCAGGCAGACAGCGTCGCCGGGGCTGAATTGCAGGTGATTGACCGGATCGTGGTCGAAGACGCGCATCAGCGCGTTGCCGAGGCCGGGGGACTCTGATCTCGTAGACGATGCGCTCGCCCTCGAAGATCGCATCGGTGACGGTGCCATCCATGACGGTTTTCCAGACCGCTCAATGTGTCGGCCGAGGCGGCGATCCGGATCTGTTCGGCGCGGATCGCGCCCGAGCAGGGCCGGCCGGCTGCGAGCGCATCGCCGACGGCAACGCCCGACAGCGTCCGGCCATGGGCTTCGACCTGCACGGAAGGCCCCGACACGGAAACGACCTTGCCCTCGATGAAATTGGTGACGCCAATGAAATTGGCAACGAAGGCATTGGCCGGGCTGCGGTAGGCGCCGACCGGTGCTGCCTTCTGCTGGATCACGCCACCATCCATGACGATGACCTCGTCGGAGACGACAAGCGCCTCGCGCTGGTCGTGGGTGACGTTGATCGTGGTGACGCCGAGCTCCTTCTGGATGCGGCGGAACTCGAGCTGCATTTCCTCGCGCAGCTTGCGGTCGAGCGCTGCGAGCGGCTCATCGAGCAACAGCAGGTCGGGCTCAAAGACCAGCGCGCGGGCAATCGCAACGCGCTGCTGCTGCCCGCCGGACAACTCGTTGATGCGGCGCGAACCGTACCCGCCAAGGCGCACGAGTTCGAGATAGCGCTCAACCTTCGCCGGTATCGTTCGCGCATCATGGCGGCGCATCTTGAGCGGAAATGCGACGTTCTCAGCGGCTGTCATGTGCGGAAAGAGTGCAAGCTTCTGGAACACCATGCCGATGGCGCGCAGATGCGGCGGCACGGCACTCACAGGCTGGCCGCTGATATAGATTTCGCCCGACGTCGGCGCATCGAAGCCGGCTATCATCCTGAGCAGCGTGGTCTTGCCCGAGCCGGACGGGCCGAGGATCGTCAGGAATTTGCCTTTTGGCAGATCGAACGAGGCGCTGCGCACCGCATGAACATCGCCGAAACGCATCCCGACATCCTTGACCGACACGGCGATCAAGTCGGCTGGAACGCGATTTTCGGCCAGGGCGGATACCATGATAAGCCTTCTATCCCCTGCAAGATTTCGCATCCGCCCGAGAGCTGACGCCATGTTGTCTATACATATCCATACAAGTCACGTCAACGCCATCTGCGTGTTTTTTGCGCTTGCTCACGGCCTGCTCAATTCTTGTGCACTTGCGAAAAAACAGGTCAAACTTTGACGTCAGATCGACGCGAGATATCCACCGTCGACCGGAATGCAATGGCCGGTGACATAGGCGGCGGCATCGCTGCAAAGGAAGACCGTCACCCCCCCAATATCGCCATCACCGCCGAAGCGGCCCTGCGGAATTTTTGCAAGCATGCGCGACTGCCAGTCCTGATCATCATAGAACGCCTCGGTCATCGCCGTCCGGAAATAGCCGGGCGCGATGGCGTTGACGCGGATGCCCTGCGGCGCCCATTCGGTGGCCAGCGCGCGGGTCATCCCCAGCAGGCCGGTCTTCGATGCGCCATAGGGCACGGCCGTCGGAATGCCGACGAAGGATGTCAGCGAGCAGAGGTTGACCATCGCCCCGCCGCCCGTCCCCGCCATGATCCGCCCGGCAGCTCGGGCGCAGAAGAAGGCGCCCTTGAGATTGGTGTCGACGATCGAATCCCACAGCGCCTCGTCAACATCCATCGATGGCCGCACATTCTCGAAGCCGGCATTGTTGATCAGGATATCCAGGCCGCCCAGCGCCGCCGCGGCGGCTTCGACAGCCCGTGACGAACCCTCGACGTCGCGGACGTCCTGCGCCAGCGCGACGCAACGAGCACCCGAGTCTTCGATGCTTGCCTGTGTCTCGGCCAGGCCGTCGAGGCTGCGGGCAGTAATCGCGATGTCGGCTCCCGCATCCGCCAATGCCACGGCTATCTGCTGGCCAATACCGCGGCTCCCTCCGGTGACGAGAGCCTTGCGACCCGAAAGATCGAACAGCGCCTTGGTCATTAAAAAGTCCCCTTGCTCACGTCGGCATGCGCAAGAACACCACGCATCGCCCATGATGTCTATACATGTATGATCACGTTGGGCTTGAACATGCTCCACCATGGAACCCGTTGCCGGCCGGGGCATTTCGAATCGACAGCAACGGAGAAGTCCCATGACCACCAAGCAGACAGGAACCAACGCAGGCGATGCCGCTGCCAAGGCACTTCACGAGGCCACGCGGCAGGAGGAACGGGATGTCGAGCGCGCCAAAGGGTCGGATCTCAAAAAGGGCAAGGACCGGATCGAGGAGCGCTCGCGCAGCTCGGACGGGCGAAGCGCCGGCGAAAAACAGGATCTGCCCGCCCGCTGACACCGGTCCACGCGCCGGCGCCACCGATTTGACCTCAATCAATGCGAAACATTGAGGTCGTGCGCACATGTGTGCGGAAAACCGGAGGATGGACACTGTCATGAGCAAGAAAGTCAGCGTGCCGAATGGCGGACTCGTCGTCGTGGCCGATTACAGCAAGGCGCTTCTCATCAGGAACAATGGTTCGCCGGGAACGCCCGCGCTGGAAGTGCGGTTGGTGCTGGAAGCGCCGGACAATCCTCCGACGCACGAGCAAGGCACAGATCGTCCGGGCGGGCCTTCTCCGGCAGCCATCGCAGCGCCGTCGAGCAGACTGACTGGCATGCAATGGCGGGTGAGCGGTTCATGGCGGAAACGGCAGCGGCGATCGACAGGGCCTGTGTCGAGGGCTACCAGGCGATCGTTCTGGTCGCGCCGCCGAAGGCGCTGGCGCATCTCAGAAGCGCGATATCGGCCAGCGTGCGCGCGGCCGTGATCGGCGAACTCGACAAGGATCTGACTGGCATGCCGGTTGACGATATCGCCCGACACCTTGCCGTCTGACCTGACCAACAACGAGCGCGCCACGAATTGATACGTGGCGTCGCCGGTGTCCGGGCGTCGGCGCGATTACTGCGTCTGCGTGTTGGTGTCCGCTGCCGGCTCGGTGGTGTCGGCAGGCGTCGTGGTGGCCGCCGGCGTCGTTGCCGGAGTGCCCCCACCCCACATGTAATAGGCGAGAATTGCCAGAATTATGACGATGGCGGCGATGACGATGTTGCGTGTGCTGCTGTTCATGGTCTGCTCCCATGATCGGTGCTGCGACCGCTGCACAATGCCCTCGCGGCCGGCAACTGCATGATACCACTATGCCCAGCGGGGTGTCAAAGCGGCGATGCAGGCCACTGTGCGCCAGCACGAACTCTTTGAACCGAGCAAAATACGCTATGACATCACCGGTCAACCCCCGGAAAGGCGACGGTGATGTTCCTGCTTGAAGGCTCCGAAACGGCCGAATTCACAATCCTTCTCGCGCATGGCGCCGGCGGCGCGATGGATTCGAGCGCGATGAATGCCGCAAGTTTCGCGCTCGCGGCAAGGGGCTTCCAAGTGGCCCGATTTGAATTCGGCTACATGGCCGCGCGGCGGACGTCGGAGAGCCGCAAGCCGCCGCCCAAGGCCGAAATGCTGATGGGTGAGTACCGTGCGGCGATCGCAGCACTGACACCGGCCGGTCGACTGGTCATCGGGGGTAAATCCATGGGCGGCAGGGTCGCGAGCATGATTGCCGACAAGGAGCATGCTTCGGGCCGTATCGCGGGGCTGCTGTGTCTGGGCTATCCCTTCCACCCACCCGGCAAGCCGGAACGACTGCGCACCGCTCACCTCGAGGCGATGCGGACGCCGGCACTGATCTGCCAGGGCTCTCGGGATATCTTTGGCAGTCAGGAGGAAGTCGCCGCCTACACGCTCTCACCTTCGATCGCCATTCGCTGGTTCGCCGATGGCGATCACGATCTCAAGCCGCGCAAGGCCGTGACCGGCCTTACGCATGCCGATCATATGCGCTCGATGGCCGACGCGGTGGCGGCGTGGAGCGCGCGGCTGACCTGATTCAACCTCAGAGTGAGACTTCGGCCACCTTGTCCTGGTAGTCCTTCTTAGGATCGATGCCCATCAGCAGCTTGAGGCCAGCCACGAGGCTCCATTCATCTTCCCAGATTTCGGCGCGCTCGGTGTCGAAGCGAAGCAAAGCGAGTTTCGGATCGTCCTTGCCATGCTCGAACCACGCGGCAATGAAGCGGTTCCACAGCCGGTCGGTCACCTCGCGGTCATTGTCGATCGAAA
>JAHHDR010000026.1 GCA_019739215.1 Rhizobium sp. | reverse complement strand
AGAGCCTTGGCGATATCGATGTCGAAACCGGTCAGCGAGCCGTCGGCCTGGAGATTGTTGAAGGGCGGGTAGGCGCCTTCGGTGCCGATGACGAGCTTGTCGGCGGCGATAGCTGCGCCCGAAAGCGCGCTGAAGACGGTGACGGCGGCGGCAATGGCGAGACGTTTTGTCAGTCGCATGGATTTTTCCCCTTGTTCGGTTCCGTGCCCGTTTTTTGTTTTGCTGCGGACACGGGGTCATGCATTGCGGGGGAGTGGCCCCGCACCCCGCGATATTCGTACGGTTCCGGGCGGAAAAGCAACAGGAAAGACGAGTTTGAAGCCAGGCGCCCGTCGAGCCCTCCAACGAATCTGAACCTCAGGTGAAGCGCGGGTTCAGGCCTGGTAAAGACGGAACCAAATAGAAATCGCACCGTTCCATGCGGCCGGAACCACAAAATAGCCCTCAAATTGGGCAGGGTCTGGCGCGGGATTCGAAATGAAAAGTCTAGAGAGGACGCCACCCATGGCAATCAACAAACGGCTTCTGGCCACCGCCGCAATTCCCTTCCTGGCAATTGCCGGCGCTGGACTGCCAGCCTTCGCGGCAGTCATGAGGCCTGCAGCAGCCATCGAGGCTCAGAGCCCGATCATCGCCGTCCAGAGCGAAGAGGAACTGCTGCCTCGGAAGCAGCGCAAGCGCGACAACCAGCAGGCGTCAGACCCTGCCGTCGAGAGCGGTGATGCGGCGGCGGAAGAGCCTGTCCGCAAGAATCGCAAACAGCGCCAGCAGGCCGAAGAGCAGCAGCAGATGGACGAAGCACAGCCTTCGGACAACGCGGAGGCGGTTGAGGAGCCTGTGCGCAAGAACCGCAAACAGCGCCAGCAGGCTGAAGAACAGCAGCAGATGGACGAAGCGCAGCCTTCTGACAATGCCGAGGCCGTCGAGGAGCCTGTCCGCAAGAAACGCAAACAGCGCCAGCAGGCCGAAGAGCAACAGACGGAGGAGGTCCAGCCTTCCGACAATGCCGAAGCCGTCGAGGAGCCCGTTCGCAAGAAGCGCAAGAACCAGCAGCAGGCCGAGGACCAGCAGCAGGCCGATCCCGCCCAGGTGAGCGACGAGGACATCGTCAACCAGAGCCGGAAGCGAAAGAATCGCGAGCAGGCCAACGAAGAGCAGCAGGCGGATGAGGCCCAGCCCTCGGACAATGCCGAAGCCGTCGAGGAGCCCGTTCGCAAGAAGCGCAAGGACCAGCAGCAGGCCGAGGACCAGCAGCAGGCCGATCCGGCCGACGTCAGCGACGAGGACATCGTCAACCAGAGCAGAAAGCGGAAGAATCGCAATCAGGCTGAAGCCGAAACCCCCGAGGTGATGGAGAAGCGCGAGGAGATCGCGAAGGATCCGTCAAAGACCACGGACACGGTCGTCCTGCCGGTCGAAAACGGGGCTGCCGTCCTTGATTCGGACAAGGATGCCGACAATGGCGGCGCCAATCGCGAGCGTCGCAAGCGTCAGCGCGAACAGGTGGAAGAGGTCCGCGTGCCAAGGTCAGACAGGGATTCCCAGAAGGTCGATGTCGACATCAAGATCAGGCCCGTCATCGAGTTGAAGGGTGATCGGGTCGACGACTTCCGCGGCTATCGCCGTCCAGAAGGCAAGGTCATCGGCAAGGGCGATGACGTCAGGGTCGTGTTCGATCTCGACGGCCGGATCGTGATCCGGAGCGACGACCGCGACCGGATCGGCCGCGACGAGCGCATCCGGTACGAACGGCTCCGCGACGACCGCATCAAGGAGATCATCGTTCGGCCGAACGGCGATCGTATCGTGACGATCCGCAATCGCTGGGGCGAAATCATCCGTCGCTCGCGCATCGACAACCGCGATGTCGAGATTGTGCTGTTCTATTCGCCTGAACTCGAGCGCGGGGGCAACCGGCTCTTCCTGCGCGATCCCGGCGACGAATTGCCGCCGATGCGTCTGCGCGTGCCGATCGACGACTACATCATCGATGTGTCGAGCAATCGCGATCGTGAATATGACTATGAGGAGTTCCTCGCCAAGCCCCCGGTCGAGCAGGTTGAGCGAGTCTATTCTGTCGAGGAGGTGAAGTACTCGGCACGTATCCGAGACAAGGTGCGCCGTATCGACCTTGATACGATCACCTTCGAGACGGGCAGCGCCGAGATCGACCGAGAGCAGGCATCCACGCTGCGGGAGGTCGCCCAGGCGATCGGTGATATTCTTGAGCGTGATCCCGGGGAAAACCTTCCTGATCGAAGGCCATACCGATGCGGTCGGGTCCGACGAGTCCAACCTGGTCCTGTCGGACGAGCGTGCCCGAGTCGGTGGCCAGCATCCTGTCGGAACTCTTTGACATTCCGGCTGAAAAATCTGACGACGCAGGGTTACGGCGAGCGGTACCTGAAGATCGATACGGACGGGGCGCAGCGCGAAAAATCGTCGTGTCACGATTCGCCGGATCACGCCGCTAGTGCGGCCGGCGGAAGTCTCCGAGAACTGATCGTCTCCAATCCCGATACGAAGAGGCCCGCCGACGAAAGCCGGCGGGCCTCTCCCGTTCTGATACACGTGGAATGGGTGTTGTAGGAGGTCGCTAAGGTCGCGGCCCGCAAACGCGCGCCTCCGGGGGCATTCCGTGGTACAATTGCGATGATTTCAAATTTCGCACAAGCTTCGATGCGTATCGAGGGTGCAGAAATTTCGAGAGTCGTGTCATGACATTGGTCTTCTGGATGGTCGTATTGTCGGTTTTCCTCGGCTTCTTCTACTGGGCCACCAACCTGTTGAAGGCCGAGGCCGAAGGAGAGCGCTTCGATGCCGGCCTTGCAATCCTTGAATTCGGCAAGGCCTATCCCGACGAGGCGATCCGGCAGGTCCTGATGTCTGCCGATGGCGAGATCGTTTTTCCTTCGCCTGTGGACGGGCCGCACCGGACTGATGCGCCGGATCGGCAACCGGGAATATTGCCACCTCGTCGATCCCGCCGGCGTTTCGCGTCTCGGCGGAGCCGGGCGGCAAGTCGCTGATGATCGTCTTCCCCGCGATGAAGCAGATGAGCGGCACGGTGACCTTCCGTTTCCGAAAAGGAGGCGGCTGAGGTCGGCCTCTGGATGCTCGGCAGCGTGGCCGTCGCTATTCCGCAGGAACTTCCTCTTCCAAGCCATGCCTGACATCGGCCGGTTCCAGGCCCAGCCAGGCGCGGCAGTCGGCCAGCGCCCGCTCCGCCATCAGGTGCTTTTTTTGCGAGCGCCTTCTCCTTGCCGCGGAACCGTTTGCCATTGTCCGGACGCTGGATCGCCCCTGGCGCCAGTTCGGGAAACAGGCCGAAATTGATGTTCATCGGCTGGAAGGAGCGCTTGCCCGGCTCGTCGTCCGAGACGAGGTGGCCGCCGGTGATGTGGTTGAGCAACGCCCCGAATGCCGAGGTGACAGGCGGCAGGGGTCAGCGGCTCGCCCAGCCGTTCGGCGGCTGCGAAGCGGCCGGCCAGCAGGCCGATGCTCGAACTCTCGACATAGCCCTCGCAGCCGGTGATCTGGCCGGCGAAGCGCAGGCGCGGTCGCGATGCCTTGAGGCTGCAGGCCGCGGATCGAGCAGCACCGGCGAGTTGAGGATAGGTGTTGCGGTGCAGGCCGCCGAGGCGGGCGAACTCCGCGCATGCTCGAGGCCGGGGATCATCCGGCAGCATCATCGGCCTGCGCGCCGTGGCGGAGCTTCGTCTGGAAGCCGACCATGTTGAAGAGCGTGCCGAGGGCGTTGTCCCTGGCGGAGCTGCACGACGGCATAGGGCTTGACCGTCGGGATCGCGCGGCATTGGTGAGGCCCATACCGGCTTCATGGGCCCGTGACGCAGGGTTTCTCGCGCCCGCGTTCGCCGCCATGACCTCGATCAGGCAGGCAACCGTCGAAGTAGGGCAGTGTCCTGCTCCCAGTCGCGTGAAGACGGTGGTTGTCGCCCGACGAGCAAGCGCATCGCCACGAAGGCCTCATATTCCTGCGCCGGGTCCATCGGGCAGTTGAGATAGTCGGCTTGCCGGTGCCACCCGGCCCGGCCTTGTCGTAGCGGGACTGCGACCCAGGCGACGTCCATGTTGATGGAATCGCGATGGACGATCGGCGCGATGGCATCGAAGAAGGCGAGGGCATCGCTGCCGTTCTCGCCGGTGAGGCTCCTGATGGCATCCGCCGAGCGCGGGCGCGGTGAGGGGGCCGGTGGCAATGATGACGCTTCGCCCCACGCAGCGCGGCGGCAGGCCGGCGACCTCCGTCGCGGACGACCGTCGATCATTGGGGATGGGCGAGCGATGCGTGGCGTGACAGCCGCGGCGGAGAAGCCCTCGCGGTCGACCGCCAAGCGCGCCGCCGGCGGGCACCTGGTTGGCGGTCGGCCAGCTGCCATGATGACGTGAGGCCGGCCCGCCGCAACTCCGGCATGCAGCACGACCGACCGCGATTGGCGGTCGGCGTCGTCGGAGCGGAAGGAGTTGGAGCAGACGAGCTCCGCCGAGCCTGTCGGCCTTGTGGGCGGGCGTCCGCCGTGCGTCAGGCCGCGCATCTCATGAAGGACGACCGGACTGGCCGCGCCGGAGCGATCTGCCAGGCGGCCTCGGAGCCGGCCAGCCCGCCGCCGATGATATGGATAGGAGAGAGTGTTGTCGTCATGGGCGGCGCTCTTAGCAAAAAAATGCGGGCGACACCAATGGAGAATGATTCCGGCCCGGTGCCAGGAATCGGAAACGCCGCCCTGGGAGGAGGCGGCGTTTCAATCGTTCCGCATCGAGTGATCTTAGCGGAAGGAGCGGGCAGCGATGCCGCGGATCTGGTAGCGGCTGACGCCGATGTCGCTCAGGGTCTCGTTGGACAGGTTGCTGAGCTCGGAGAGCGTGCGGCGATACTGGACCCAGTTGAAGGCGATACGAAGCGGGTTCATGGAAGTTTCCTCTTTGGACTTGATTGGCTCCGGCCCGTTGGCCGTGCTTTGAACTTGCGATCGTTATACACGCGAATAATTAAATTGTGCAGTGCAAATAAGATGCAGCTGCCATGCGTTTAAGCATTGGTCGCACAGAAATTGGGCTGAGCTGAAATTGTCAGCACCGGCCGACGAGGAAATCCGGCGGTTCAGGCGATCGGGAGGAGGGGCTGCTGGCGGGCCGATCGAAGAATGGCCGCCGCGCGGAGCGTCCCTGTCGCTTCGCAGTCGCAGCAACGGGCCGCACGACAACAAAAAAACCGCCGGACGAGCCGGCGGTTTTTCTGGTCTTGGGAGGACTGTTGGTGTCGGGACCCTGGTCCCGCCTGCGCCGCTTGGCGGCGAAGGCTTTAGCGGACAGCGTTGCGGGCGACCGCACGGATGTCCTGGCGGGCGATACCGAGATCGGCAAGCTCGCGGTTGGACATGCGGCCGAGTTCAGTGATGGTCTGGCGATACTTGACCCAGTTGTTGTAAGCGCGTGCGAAGTTCATTTTCATTTCCTTTCGTGCCGGCGTTGGTCCGGATGACCTCCGCCCTTCAATTTGATGATTTGAATATAATGCTGCATCGCATCATTCACCAGCGCGTTTGCGGCAGCGCACCCATGCGAAATTTGCAATTCACTCGCCTAAATGACGGAAAATATTAACGAAAAGTTCAAACAAGCGGCAAAATGGTGGCGCCGCGATGTCATTTTTAAGCATTTGCCCGTCTGTTGGGCGAAAGATGAAAAGTTGAGCAACCTTTTTAAATCAGCGGCTTGGGAGAGTGTATTCTCCCCAGGGCGCGTGCCGGCCCGGAATCAAAACGCCCACCGGGGGAGGAGATCCGGTGGGCGTCGTTGAGTATGACTGACAGCTGGGAGGAGGAGTGCCATCAGCCAAATCGAAGCGGCGCTGGGAGGAGGAGTGCGCCGTCTCCGAATATGTTTTCACTCTTGCGAGCGGGCATTTTCATCGGGAGTTCCCGGCAGCGGCTCGCCAAATCCGCTTGATCTCGTCTTCGAAAGAACCTGCGTTCGATGCACTCAATATAGTCTGACTAATCGACATTGTGCAGTGCAATAAGGGCATGGTCGATATGCGCTGCATGCATGTCTTGGTGTTTTCGATCCGTCTTTATATTCACAATGACGCAAATAGGTTTACGAAAAAATTAACGCGAGGGATTTTTCGCCCACTGTCCCTGCCAGCCATCGCGCACCGCTGCTCGGCACGTCCGGCCTACACGCGGACGGTCGCGACTTTTTTTGCTTGGCGTCGGAAGGCGGCCGGTGCTATGAGCGCGTCGCTCGGCCCTGAATGGACGGGCATGCGGGTGTGGCGGAATTGGTAGACGCACCAGATTTAGGTTCTGGCGCCAAAAGCGTGGGGGTTCGAGTCCCTCCACCCGCACCATTCCCCCTGGGTCGGGGTGCTATCAATTGTCCTCGGAAGCTCCTATATATATGGCGAGGCTTGGGCAAAAATGTGCCTGAATGCTGTGCGAGAGTGGCATTTCGCTTGCAAAACTCCTGTGAATTTGCATAAAGCCGTCCCCACGGATGGGCGGGTAGGGCTCGTTTCAAGGTCGGGCAGGCAGGCAGTGCGCCGCCCGCGACAGAGATAAAGGTAGGAACATGCAGGTTATCGAAACGCTCGCTGAAGGGCTGAAGCGCGAACTCAAGGTCGTGATCCCGGCCGCGGACATGGAAGCGCGCATGAACGAGCGCCTCACCGAAGTGAAGGATCGCGTCCGCATCAACGGATTCCGTCCCGGCAAGGTACCGCCTGCCCACATCAAGAAGATGTACGGCAAGTCCGTGATGGCCGAACTCGTCAACGAGATCATCCAGAAGCAGCCCTCCGAAATCCTGTCCGGCCGCGGCGAGAAATCCGCCACGCAGCCGGAAATCGCCATGACCGAGGACGAGAAGCAGGCCGACAAGATTCTGGCCGCCCAGGCCGATTTCGAGTTCACCTTGTCCTATGAAGTCATCCCGGCCATCGAACTGAAGGACGCCTCGGGCATCAAGGTGACGCGCGAAGTCGTCGAGATTCCGGAATCGGAAGTCGACGAGCAGATTGCACGTATCGCCGAAAGCACCCGAACCTACGAGGACAAGAAGGGCAAGGCCGCCGATGGCGACCGCGTCACGATGGACTACGAAGGCAAGGTCGATGGCGTTCCCTTCGAAGGCGGCAAGGATTCCAACGCCGAACTCGTGCTCGGCTCGGGCCGCTTCATCCCCGGCTTCGAGGAGCAGCTCGTCGGCCTCAAGGCCGGCGACGAGAAGACCATCACCGTGAATTTCCCGGCCGATTATCCGGCACCGAACCTCGCGGGCAAGGAAGCCACCTTCGACGTGTCCGTCAAGGCGGTCGCCGCCCCCGACAAGCTCGAGATCAATGACGAACTGGCCTCCAAGCTCGGCCTCGAATCCGAAGCCAAGCTGCGCGAGATCGTCCGCAGCCAGATCGAGAGCCAGTTCGGCAACGTCACGCGCCAGAAGCTGAAGCGCCAGATCCTCGACCAGATGGACGAACTCTACGCTTTCGACGTGCCGCAGCGCCTCGTCGATGCCGAGTTCGAGCAGATCTGGCGCCAGATCAACGCCGATCTCGCCCAGTCCGGCAAGACGTTCGAGGATGAGGACACGACCGAGGAAAAGGCACGCGACGAATATCGCAAGCTCGCCGAACGCCGCGTCAAGCTCGGCCTCGTGCTCTCCGAGATCGGCGAAAAGGCCGGCGTGGAAGTCTCCGAGGATGAGATGAACAAGGCGCTCTACGCCCAGATCTCGCAGTTCCCGGGCCAGGAAAAGGAAATCATCGAGTATTTCCGCAACACGCCCGGCGCCATTGCCGGCCTGCGCGCGCCGATCTTCGAGGAAAAGGTGGTCGATCACCTCCTCGGCGAGATCAAGGTCACCGACAAGACCGTGACCAAGGACGAACTGATGGCCGACGACGAGGAGGGCGAAAAGCCCGCCAAGGAAGCCAAGTCCGCACCGAAGAAGAAGGCTGCCGCCAAGGCGGACGCCACCGAGGAGGCAGCCGACGAAGCCGCTCCGAAGAAGAAGGCTCCGGCCAAGAAGAAGGCCGCCGACGCCGAATAAGCCGATCGAACGCTGATGGACGAAAAGGCCGCTCCTTCCGGGGCGGCCTTTTCATTTGTTGCGGTATTCTTGTCGATATTGATCAGAGAATGAAGTGCGATGGCGCGAGGTTGCCCTCGTCGACGTTGAGCAGCGTGAGAACGTCTCCACCACCGAACGTGATCACGAAGTTGCCTCCGGAATCCGCACCCTTGTTCTGGATATCTAGGAAGTCCAGGCCCATCCCGGCAAGATCGATCCTGTCACCGCCGCCGAAATCGGTGATCGTGTCGCTGCCGCCGCCGGTGCGGAAGATGAAGATGTCCTTGCCGCCATTTCCGGTCAGCTCGTTGTCGGCGCTGTTGCCGCGCAGTCTGTCATTGCCCGCACCGCCGATGGCGTTTTCGATCAGCGAACCGGTGTTACCCTCGTAGAGCAGGGCGTTGTAGATGTTGCCATCCGCGATCCTGTTCTTGTTGCCGGAAAACTGGTCGAGATCGGCCAGTTGCCCCTTCTTGAACACGCTGGACTGGCCGGGCCGCAGGTCGATCGACAGGTTCGTGGAATAGGCGCTGAGGTCATAGGTGTCCTCGCCTCCACCGTCCCAGATGGTGGCGAAGATGCGGTTCTTTCCCGGGTCGGTGCCGACGGCGCCATTGACCAGCGTGTTGCCGCTCCCCGGCTTCCAAGAATAGACCGTGTCGCCGCCATTGGCGGTATAGTCCGCGCCATACATATGCTGCAGGGCGAGGATGTCGGCCATCATGAAGGTCTGCGGAAAGCCATGCTGCTCGTTGGTGTAGCCACCGCCGCCTTTCTGCCCCGCATAGCTGTGGTAGGTCATGACCGAATATTCGAGCGAGTCATACTTGCCCTCCAGCGTGGTCTTGATGCGGTCGAAGCGCGCGGCGTCGTGACCGTGCTTGAGGCCGAGCGCATGGCCGGTTTCATGCAGTATCGTCGCATAGGCATAGTTGCCGACCACCGGCTTTTCATAGACCGGATCCTTGCCGAACCAGACGTCGCCGCCAATAGCAACGTCTGCCGGGTAATAGGCATAGGCGGTCGGGTTGGCCGATTTGGACTCCGCGTAACGCAGGTCGGCCTGTTTGTCGCTGCCTTTGCTCACGTCGAGCAGCGTGAAGCCCTCAAGCGAGAACGCGTCGTTCGCGCTCGGTCCGAAGTCCTTGTCCAGGATCATCCGCACGGCGTTCTGGATCTTGCCGTTGACCCCGTCGAAGCCATGGTCCCTTTCGCCCTTGTATCCGTAGTCCCTCTTGCTGTCGGGAAAGGCGTAGGTGATGGAATTCGACGACCATTCGTAACCCGAGAGCACGCCATCGGCGAGCTTGTTGCCGGATTTCCCCACGTTGCCTGCGGCGGCGCGGGCAGCAGGCCCCGCCGGCGCGATCATGTCGGTTCTATACGTCATTCCACTCCCCGGATTTCAATTTTGGCGGCACCGCACCATCCGGGTTCCGCCTTCGCCAGCGGGAATCTTTAGGTGCAGCAAGAATATCGTCAACCCGCAATTCGTTTCTGATAGAAATAGGGTGCGGCCAACGCCGTGCGTTCTGAAAACTCGGGGGAAGCTCATGCGGTCTGGCCTGCGTACATTCGCTCTCGGATTGTTCGTGATGGCGCCGGCGCTGGCTGCGGCCGCCAACAGTTCTGCCCTGGTGATCGGCATCAACGATTACACGGCTGTCGCCAGCCTGGACGGCGCCACAAATGATGCGCATGACATTGCCGATGTCCTGTCCCGCAACGGCACCCCCCGCGTGCTGGTCCTCACCAACAGCGATGCGACGAAGGCCAATATCGTCAATGCCTGGAACACGCTGCTCGACGAGGCGCAATCCGGTGACACGATCTTTGTCACCTACGCGGGACATGGCGCGCAACTCAAGGAACTCAAGCCGGGCGACGAGCGCGACGGGCTGGACGAATTCTGGGTCCTGCCGGGATTCGATCCCAAGAACATCCGCGAGACGTGGCGGGAGTCCGTGTTCGACAACGAACTGCATCAATGGTTCACCGAGGCCGGTCGCAAGGGCGTGAAAGTCGTGCTCGTGTCGGACTCCTGCCATTCCGGTGGCATGGACCGAACGGTCAGGGGCAAGAAGCGGTTCGTCGAGTTCGGCAACAGCCGCGTGCTGGGCGAACTTCTCGCCATGGTCGGCGGCAGCGCCGGCACCCACACGGACATCCAGCCCGAGAGTCGCACGCCTGATAATGTCACCATGCTCGCGGCCACGGCCGAAGCACTGCCCGTCCCGGAGGTCGTCATCGAGGGCAAGTCGCGCGGTGCGCTGTCCTGGGCCTTTGCCCGCGCGCTCGAGGGCAAGGCGGACCGGGACAATGACGGTCTCGTCACCCGCATCGAACTCGAGGATTACGTCCTGTCGACGGTGCGGATGCGCTCGGAAGCCTTGCAGAGCCCCGTCTTCACCCCCGTTGCCGCGCGCAGCGCCGACGAGCACCTGTTCGCGGTCGGCGAGATGGAGGTCGTCGCCTCGGCGGCGCGACCAATCACCAAGACCGGACGCCGGCCGATGGTGCGTGCGCGCGAGCTTGGTTTCGACCCGGTGCTGCCACTGGTCGTCACCGGCACGCATGTCGTTCCCGACAATATCGAGGGCGGAGAGAACGCTTATGAATGGGACGCACGGACCGGGCAGTTCAAGTCTCCGAACGGTGACATCGTGGCGGAGAAAGTCAGCGCCTTCACCGTCAATGACATCGTCTCGAAGTTCATCCTGCTCGATTTTCTCAAGGCCGTCGCCTCCCAGAATCCCGGCAAGGCAATGATTTCGCCGGAGAAACAGCTCTATCTCTCGGGAGAGCATATCAAGTTCGACGCACTGCGTGGCGACTATCGAAACATGCTTGTCTTCAATCTCGCCAATACCGGGGAAGTGCAGCTTCTCGATCTCGTGGTCGACGGACGGCCGCAGCTCAAGTCACCCCTCAGGGAAATGAAGGTGGTCGAGCCCTATGGCTCCGATCATCTCGTGGTGATCTCGTCCAACGAAACGCTGGAAGCGGTTGGCCGTGCCGTGGAGCGTGGGATCAATCCGAAGGATCTGCTCGCGGCACTATCTCAGAGGATCGATGGCACGGATGCCGCAATCGCAATTCTGCCGCTTTATACACGGTCACGGTGACGGCATGATGCCCGATCAGTTCTGGCCGGTCGGTTGCGGATTGCTGAAGTCCAGCACGGTCTCATCGGGCAGGAATTTCGGCCCGATCTGCCGAACCCGCTCGTCGGGTGCGTAGTCGCGAAGTGCAGCCTCCGTGATCCGCTTGCTCACGACGGCATCCCTGTCCAGTTGGCCGCGCAGTTCCGGCTTGATCCAGACGATCGAACTTTGTTTCGCGCTGCGTTTTTCGGGATCGTTGATATAGGCCTCTCGCCGCATCATTTCCTTGTAATAAAACGAAAAATTGCAACCGCACGATTTGTCCGACCCCGCCTCGCGGGTGCGGTACCGATAGGCGTTCTCGAGCTGGTCGTAGGACCGGCCGGTGAAGGCCGAACGCATCGAGTCGCTCTCCGCTCGGATCGAATGGTAGAACAGTTCGGTGCGCACGCCGGGGCACATCATCGAGCAGACCTGGGCGTCGCGCTGGAAACTCATCGACGTCGCATTCGAGGAAATCGGAAAATACCCGCCGTCACAGGTCCGGACGCACATCGTCCGATAGGAACCCTGGGTGGCGCTGCCGCCGAGATCGACGAACTGCCTGTCGCCATAGCCATCGTCCAGTTGCGGCACGCGGATCGTTTCCCGACCGTCGAGCATGTCGCTCACCAGCGGATCGGCGCCGTTCAGCACTGGGTCCGTGCTCGCCAGCGTCGGCTGCTCGTTGCAGCGATTGTCGTCGATTGCCGCGACCAGCCGTCGGCGCTGGAGGTCATCTTCGCGCCCGGTCATCAGGCTGAGGCGCTTTTCGTTGAGGATGGCGAGATTGGCCTCCATCCGTGCCATCTTCTCGTCGAGTTCGCTGCATTCGTCGACATTCTCGCCGCCGATGATGAACATCGAGCCGCCGCTGCAGCCCGTCTCCCGCATCGTGTGCCGCAATTCCCGTATGGAGAGCTTCTGCTCGGCGATCGCCCGGGCATATTTTCGCACCTTGGCGGGCGCGCTGTAGGTTTCCGACAGCGCCGTCAGCTGGCTGTTGAGCCGGTCGCAGAGCTCCGATGCCGCCGCCGCGCTGTTGACAGCGAGCGCCAGTGCGATCGGAATTGCGATGCGCATCGACTTGAACATGAGACCCAGCAGCGTGTTCGGACACCAGTAGGATATCCTATCTACGCAATTCCTGAAAACGCCTTTAATTCCCACAGTTAATCCACATTGGCGGCCCCCTGTCATAAAGGTGAAATGAGAGTCTGGTTTCCCATGGGGCAAACAGCGAGGTCGCCATGTCCGATGAATTGGAAAGCCACGACGTCAAGCGGTTCAGGACCCTGTTCCTGTCCGACATCCATCTCGGCTCGAAAGCCGCCAAGGTGGATTTTCTCCTTGAGTTCCTGCGCATCCATGAGGCGGAGACGATCTTTCTCGTCGGCGACATCGTCGATGGATGGCGGCTGAAGCGTTCCTGGTACTGGCCGCAGAAACTGCAACGACGTGGTCCAGAAGCTCCTGCGCAAGGGGCGCAAGGGCACGCGCATCGTCTATGTGCCGGGCAACCATGACGATTTTCTCAGGGAGTTCCCCGGCGTTCACTTTGGCGGCATCGAGGTGGCGCAGAACTTCGTCCACCAAGCGGCGGACGGCAAGCGCTACCCCTCATCCTGCATGGCGACGAGTTCGACGTGGTCGTGCGTAATGCCCGCTTCATCGCCCATCTCGGCGATTGGGCCTATGATGCGGCGATCGCGCTCAATGTCTGGATTGCCCGCTTTCGCCGTCTCGTCGGCTTGCCCTACTGGTCGTTCTCGGCCTGGGCGAAACTCCAAGTCAAGCGCGCCGTCAACTTCATCGGCGAGTTCCAGCGCGTCGTCGCCGACGAGGCGCGGCGTCACCATGTCGACGGCGTGGTCTGCGGCCACATCCATCACGCCGTCATCGAGGATATCGACGGCATCACCTATATCAACACCGGCGACTGGGTCGAAAGCTGCACCGCCGTCGTCGAGCATTTCGACGGCAGGATGGAATTGATCCGCTGGCAGGGTTCGGCCGTGTCCCGGCCATCCGCGCCGACGCTGGTGCCGATCGCGCTCCTGCCGCAGGGCCGCCGCGAGAAACGCACTCCGGCGGCGGCCTGACACTCAGGCCGCCGACGCGCTCAGGTCACGGGAACAGGCCGCGCGTTGCCTTCGCCTTGGCGACCTTGTCGACGCCGATGGCCATGGCGGCGGTCCGGTGCGGGATATTGTCCTTTTCGACGCGCTCCATCACCCGCATGAAGGCGTTGTCCAGCAGGCCTTTCAGGCGTTCGATCACCTCGGTCTTGTGCCAGAACAGCTGCTGCAGGTCCTGCACCCACTCGAAATAGCTGACGATGACACCGCCGGAATTGCAGAGAATGTCCGGGATGACGAAGATCTCGGAGCGCCGCTGGTTCAGCACCTCGTCCGCCTCCGGCGTGGTCGGGCCGTTTGCGGCTTCTGCCAGAATGCGGCAATCCAGCTTCGCGGCGATCTCGGCGTCGATCACGCGCTCCACCGCTGCCGGCACCAGGATGTCACAGGGTTGCACCAGGAGCTGGGACGGATCAAAGGCCAGTTCCGTGGAAAAACCTCTGAGCGAGCCGTTCCGGGCCGCGTGGTCGACCATGGCGTTCACGTCCAGTCCGCGCCTGTCGAACAGGCACGACGTATGGTCGGAAACGCCGATGATCTTGACGCCCTGGCGTGCCAGTTCGATCGCTGCGAAGGAGCCGACATTTCCGAACCCCTGGATGATGGCGGTGCTGTCCGCAGCAGCCAGTTGCAGCCTCTCGAGCGACCGGAAGATGAGATGGGCGACGCCGAGGCCCGTTGCCTCACGCCTGCCTTCCGTGCCGCCCGACGAAACCGGCTTGCCCGTGACGATCTCGTTGACCGTCCGGCCCTGATACATGGAATAGGTGTCCATGAACCAGGCCATGACCTGCTCGTTGGTGCCCATGTCGGGTGCCATGACGTCGACATGCGGCCCGACGAAGGGAATCATTTCCTGCATGTAGCGCCGCGACAGCGATTCCAGTTCCCGGCGGGAAAGCGTGTGGACGTCGACGGTCACGCCACCCTTGGCGCCGCCATAGGGAAGGCCGGCCAGCGCGCATTTCCAGCTCATCCAGATCGCCAGCGCCGAGACCTCACCGATATCGACGGTCGGGGCGAAGCGCGTGCCGCCCTTGGTCGGGCCGAGTGTGAGATGGTGCTGGACGCGATAGCCCTGGAACACGGCCATTTCGCCGTTGTCCATGTTGATCGGCACCGAAATGGTGATTGCCCGTTTCGGATAGAGAAGGCGGTCGCGCTGCCCTTCCGGAATCTCGAGGAAATCTGCGACGCTGTGGAACTGGCTCCGGGCCATTTCGAAGACCGGACCGGTATAGATGCTGCTCACGTTTGCCTCCCGCGGCGCGTGGATGTTGATCTATCCACTGGTTGTATCAAGCCAGCGACTCTGGCCGACCTGCTGGAGCGGCCGCCAACGGCCGCGCGGGGATCAGGTTGCCAGTTCGAGGCAGAAATCAATACGAACCGAGCGAATCCTCCAAAATTCAATCGATAAAATTCGAAAAGTATGATTTTCGTTGCAGGTTTTTCGGAAAATTGATGCGAGCGCTGCGCCAGGTCGGGAAAAATGGCCCCATCGATTTCAATCCAGGGATGTGCTTTGCTGTCTGGCGTCCTGCACCGGCCCCTCAGTCCGGCATATGAAAGCTGACCGCGGCGAGCTTGCCGCGACTTGTTGCATCTTTGCACATCCGTACAATGATCGGCGAAGGCCTCGAGGATCGGCTTGGCGTACGTGCCTCAGCATGTTAGCTGTGATCTATCCGGGAGGGCAGGGCGATGGCCGCACTTCCACCGTCTGCCGCCGGCAGCGGTGTCCCGGCGATTCCGGACTCCGACATGCTAACCTCACCAAGTTCGACCACGCTTCCGGGACCGCCGGCCTTTTTCGCCTGGCGGGCCGCGTTGCTGTTCTGCGCGCCAATGATGGTCAACGGCATCGGCCTCCTTTACTTCCCCGCCATGCTGCAGGATCTCGGCATGTCCGACGTCGAGATCGGGTTGATCGTCTCGATTCCCTTCCTTGTCCGCATGATCGGAATGCCGGTCGGGGCCTTCCTCGCCGACCGGGTCAGCGACCGGGCCATTATCCTCGTCTGGTCGTCCGCGGTGTCGCTGGCCACAGCCGTGGTCATGCTCTTCGCCCAGTCCTTCTGGCCGATCGCCCTGTTCTACGGCCTTCAGGGCCTGTTCTATGCGCCATTCGTGCCGATTTCGGAGGCCATTCTCGTCTCCGGCGTACGGCGCTGGGGTTTCGACTACGGATTCTTGCGAATGTGGGGCTCGGTCGCCTTCGTCGTGTCGACCCTGACCGGCGGTTGGTTGCTGGAACTCTATGGCGGGGCAATGGTGTTGCCCGCGATGGCGTTTTTCTTCGGCGTGACGACGCTGGTGGCAATCGCGGCACCGAGGCTGGGGCGTCCGGCGCCGTCCACACGGCCCTTGGAAGAGGCCCCGGTGACGCACCGAAGCCCGTTCTGGCAGGCCGACTTCGTGCTCGTCATCATCGGCGCCGCGATCGTCCAGGGCAGCCATGGCCTGTTGTTCGCCTTCGCGACGAATTTCTGGACGGCCCATGGCATTTCAGGTGTCCAGATCAGCTTTCTGTGGACGGCCGGCGTGGTTGCCGAAATCGTGCTGTTCTTCCTGTCGGGCCGCTATCTGGCGCGATATTCCAACCTGTCGCTGGTTCTCTTCGGCTGCGTGGTCGCCGTGCTGCGCTGGAGCCTGTTCCCGCTTCTCGACGGTTTCTGGTCGTACCTGCTTCTCCAGGCCAGCCACGCCTTCACCTTTGCCATCATCCATGTCGGCATCCAGCGCTTCCTGATGGAGCGGATCGGCGAGGATCGCGGGGCGTCCGCCCAGGGGTTCTACCAGTTCTTCATCAGCATCTTCACGGTGCTGGCAACATGGGCCTCGGGCTTCATCTACCACGCCTATGGCGTCAAGGGCTTCTACATCATGGCGCTGGTCGCGGCCGTTGGTGTCGCCTCGGTGGTCGCGGCGATGTTCGTTCAGCCCCAGAGGGCGCGGTCGGGAGGATAGACCAGCGAACCATCGTATCGCAGCGGGTCGGCGCAATCGCGCGCCAGCAGCAACGGTCCATCGAGATCGACATAGCGCGCACCTTGCGCAAGCAGCACCGCGGGCGCCATGGCCAGCGACGAGCCGACCATGCAGCCCACCATCACCGCAAAGCCGAGCCGCTCGGCCTCCTGTCGCATCGCGAGCGCCTCCGTCAGCCCGCCGGCCTTGTCGAGCTTGATGTTGACGGCGTCGTAGCGACCACGCAGGTGCTCGAGATCGACGGCCAGGTGCACGCTTTCGTCGGCGCAGATTGCCACGCTGCGCTTGATATGCCCGAGCAGGGAATCATTGCCTGCGGGAAGCGGTTGCTCGATCAGTTCGACACCGCACTCCGCGGCAATGGCGAGGTGGCGCTCCAGATTGTCAGGCGTCCAGCCCTCGTTGGCATCCACGATCAGGCGAGTGTCCGGCGCACCGTTGCGAATGGCCTGGATGCGGCTCTCATCGTCCGCCGTGCCGAGCTTGACCTTGAGGAGAGGGCGCCTGCGATGGTGGTGGGCCTGTTCCGCCATGGCCTCGGGCTCGGCGAGCGATATCGTGTAGGCCGTGACCAGCGGCTGGGCGGGTTCCACGCCGATCGCCCGGGCGACGGGGACCTGCGCCAGCTTCGACTCGAGGTCCCAGAGCGCGCAGTCTATGGCGTTGCGCGCCGCGCCCGGCTTCATCCGCTTGAGCAATTCGTGGCGGCTTCCGGCATCGACCAAGAAATCCCGTTCGGCACGGATCTGCGCCTCGACGCTTTCAAGCGTCTCGCCATAGCGCTTGTACGGCACGCATTCGCCGCGCCCGGTCACGCCGCGCTCGGAGATCGAACAGATGATGACCTCTGCCATGGTGCGCGATCCGCGCGAGATCGTGAACACGCCGGCGATCGGGAAGCTGGCAATTGTTGTTTCGAGGTGACGCGTCATCCGTAACGCCTCCGACACATGGAATCTGGGACCGCCTCATCTTGAACCGGATTGGAGTTTAGTGCCAGATGCCACACCGCCAGTCGAATCGTCTTGTTTTGGCATAGTAAAACATTTTGATCGCGGATGCAGATTGCGAAGCTGAAAGGAAGAGGATGGCGGAGACCGCGCCGAAGGCCGGACTTCAGATCGACTATCCGGCCGGAGGCGTCACCTTGCGCCTGTCCGGTGATTGGCTGAACGCTTCGATCGCCCAGGTCGATTCCGCGCTCAAGGCACTTGAGGGCCAGCACTATGCCGGCCCGGCCCATATCGATCTCAGCGCCCTCGACCGGCTCGATACCGGCGGTGCCTGGCTGATCCGCCGGCTGGCCACCGCGCTGGAGCGCAATTGCCAGGGGCTGAGCTATGCCGCTGGCCACAAGGGCATGATGGACCTGATCGCGGCGCTGCCGCCGGAACTGCCCGAACCCGAGGTCGAGGCGTCCCGGCAGACCATATTCGAGCGACTCTTCTCGCCTCTGGGTCGATTGGTCATGAACCTTGTCGATGACATGGTGCAGTCCTTCAACATCATCGGCTCGGCGGTCCGGGGCGCCCAGCTCAAACTGGGGCGCGGTAGCGGGCTTTCGCCCGCGGCGGTCTTCACCCAGCTCGAGCAGATGGGCGTCAATGCCGTGCCGATCATCGCCCTCATGTCGTTCTTGATCGGTGCGATCATCGCGCAGCAGGGCGCTTTCCAGCTTCGGTATTTCGGCGCGGAAATCTTCGTGGTCGATCTTGTCGGCATCCTGCAGCTGCGCGAGATCGGCGTGCTGCTCACCGCCATCATGATCGCCGGCCGGACCGGCAGTGCGATCACCGCCGAAATTGGCTCGATGAAGATGCGCGAGGAAATCGACGCGCTGCAGGTGATGGGGCTCAATCCCGTCGGGGTGCTGATTTTCCCGCGCCTGCTTGCGCTGGTCATCGCCCTGCCGCTGCTGACCATCATTGCGAATTTTGCGGCTCTGGGCGGCGCAGCCGTTGTCACGAATGTCTATTCCGGGATTACGTTCGAGGTTTTCATTTCCCGTCTCCAATCGGCCATCGATCTGTCGACGGTCGTTTCGGGAATGCTCAAGGCGCCCTTCATGGCACTGATCATCGGGATCGTCGCGTCCGTAGAAGGCTTCAAGGTCGAAGGCAGCGCCGAGTCGCTGGGGCGTCATGTCACGGCCTCGGTGGTCAAGGCCATCTTCGTCGTCATCCTGGTGGACGGGATGTTTGCCATGTTCTACGCCGCCATCAATTTCTAAGGACCGAAACGTGATTGTTGAGACGCAGGCAGCCGGACAGGACGAGAGGGACGTGGTGCTCTCCGCGCGTGGCATCACTGTGGCCTTCGGCAGCAATGTGGTCCTCGACAAGCTCGATCTCGACATCTATCGCGGCGAGATCCTCGGCTTCGTCGGCGCCTCCGGCGCGGGCAAATCTGTGCTGATGCGATCGATCCTGCGCCTGATACCCAGGCAGGCGGGCGAAATCAGGCTGCTGGGCACGGACTACGGTGCCTTGCCGGACGCCGACCGTTTCGAACTCGACATGAAGCTCGGGGTGCTTTTCCAGCACGGCGCGCTGTTCTCGGCCCTGACGGTCAAGGAGAACATCCAGTTCCCGATGCGCGAATATCTCGACATGCCCAAGGCGCTGATGGATGAACTGGCGCGCCTGAAGATCGAACTCGTCGGGCTGGCGCCTGAGGCCGCGGACAAATATCCCTCGCAGCTCTCCGGCGGCATGATCAAGCGCGCGGCGCTCGCGCGGGCGCTTGCCCTCGACCCGGCACTGGTCTTCCTCGACGAACCGACATCCGGCCTGGATCCGATCGGGGCGGCCGAATTCGATGAGTTGATCGCCAAGTTGAGGGACACGCTCGGGCTCACCGTGTACATGGTGACCCATGATCTCGACAGCCTGTTTTCGGTGTGTGACCGGATTGCCGTGCTGGGGAAAAAACGTGTTCTGGTTTCCGGAACCATCGACGATATGCTTGATTGTCCTGAGGAATGGGTACAGTCCTATTTCCGCGGCAAGCGCGCGCGTTCGATACCTCGGCCCGAGGCTAGGAAACCAGAAAGAGTATAGCCCGGAAGAGACGAAAGTATTCGATGGAAACGAAGGCGAACTACGCGATTGTAGGCTTTTTCACCGTTGTGGTGATGCTTGCGGCATTTGCGTTTGTCTACTGGATGCAGGTCTACGGCCGCGAAGGCCGCATGGAACCGCTCCGAATCATCATTCCGGGTTCCGCCAATGGACTTAGCGTCGGTTCTCCGGTGCGCTTCAATGGCATCCCCATCGGTTCGATCCGCAGGCTCACCCTCGATGCGACCAATCCGGACAATTCGATCGTCATCACCGAAGTTCTGGCTGACGCGCCGATCTACCCGGGGACGCGTGCGGTGGTCGAACTTCAAGGTCTGACGGGCGCGGCCTATATCGAACTGTCGGGCGGCGACACGAGCAAGGAAAAGCTGCTCGTTGCTCAAGCTGCCGGCGGCGAAGAAGCAAAGATCCTGGCCGAGCAGTCCGGCCTCACCAACCTGGTTTCTGCGGCAAGCGACATCATGCGCAAGACCGAAACGACGGTCGACGAGATCACGGGCCTCGTTCAGGACAATCGCCAGCCGCTTAACAACACGATCAGGAATGTCGAGACCTTCTCCGGCGCGCTCCGCGACAATGCACCCGGTGTCGACCGCTTCCTCGAGAGCGTCAGCAAGCTCTCCGGCACGATCGAATCCCTGTCCGGGCGCCTGGACAGTACGCTTGCCTCGGTGGATTCGCTGGTTAAGTCGATCGATCCGAAGAAGATCGACAACATCCTCAAGAATACCGAGAAGATCAGCGGCGACCTAGCCGCCGCATCCGGAGACATGGCGGATACGGTTCAATCCTTCCGCGCCACGGCCGACGCCTACCGGGAGGTCGGCACGAAAGTTTCCCGGACGCTGGACAATGTCGAAAAGCTGATGGCTGAGATCGATCCGAAACAGGTCGGGGACACCCTGGATGACGTCAGGGCCGCCGTCTCCGACGCCCGTTCGGCGATGACCGGTTTCAAGGAGATATCCGACGACATTGCCAAGCGCCGTCCCGATATCGACAAGACGATCACCAACATTTCGGAGACCGCCGAGAAGATCAACAAGGCGTCTACGCGTGTCGACGGGGTGCTCGCCAAGGTCGACAGCTTCCTCGGCGAGGGCGACTCGCAATCCCTGTTCGCGGATGCGCGGGCCACTCTGCAGTCCTACCGGGAACTTGCCGATACGCTGAACGAGAAGATCGGGCCGATCGCCGACAATCTGGCGAAGTTCACCGGCTCCGGCCTCAGCAATGTCGAGGCGCTCGTGGATGACACGCGTCGGACGATGAAGAGCCTCGACAATGCTATTTCTCGCTTCGACAGTGACCCGCAGCGCTTGATTTTCGGCGGGCAGGACGTCAAGGAATTCGATGGCAGGGTAAGGCGTTGAGGGGGCATTCATTCGTGACATCCAGACAGGTAGCACGCGGAATGGCGGCAGCGACTGTGCTCGCGCTGTCGGCGACCATGCTGGCCGGCTGCCTTGGAGGAGGGGCGAGCAAGGACACGTTCGGTCTTTCTGCGGCGCCGCGCATCGAAGGGCCTTCGGCGAAGAACCGCCAGATCCTCGTGCCCGAGCCGACGGCGGTGAAGGCGCTCGATTCCGAACAGGTCGTCATCCGTCTCTCCGGCGTCGAGATCCAGTATCTCTCCGATGCACGCTGGGGCGACCGTTTGCCGAAACTGGTCCAGGCCAAGCTCGTCGAGGCCTTCGAGAACACCGGCCGTCTGGGTGGTGTGGGCAAGCCAGGGCAGGGACTCGCGATCGACTTCCAGGTCGTCACGGACATTCGCGCATTTCAGGTCGAGACCAACGGCGCGACCCAGGCCAGCGTCGAGATTTCGGTGAAACTGCTCAATGACCGCAACGGCACCGTCAGGGCCCAGCGAATCTTCAGCGCGACCGCGGACGTGCAGGGCTCCGGCAACCGAAACTATATCGCGGCGCTCGACCGCGCCTTCGCCGAAGTCTCGGGCGAGATCGTCGGATGGACGCTCAAGTCGATCTGACGGCAATCGCCGGCACCGCGCACGACAATGAAAAAGGCCGCTCGACGCGGCCTTTTTCATGTCTCGATCAGGTGCGACCGGCTATGCGAAGCGACCTGCGGCATGGGCGAGCATCGTATAGACCTTGCCGGTATCCGATGTGAGGTAGGACTGGGTCAGCACCCGGTCGCGATCGTTGCGGGCCACGTCGGAGAGCAGCTTCTCGAAATCATTGATGTAGCGGTCGACGGCGACGCGGAACTCTGCCTCGTTGTCATACTTGCGCTTGATGTCGTCGAATGTCTGCTGGCCCTTCAGCGTGTAGAGCCGCCGGGTGAACACGTCGCGTTCGCCGCGCTGGTAGCGCCGCCAGAGTTCGACCGATGCATCATGGTCGATGGCCCGTGCAATATCCACCGAGAGCGAGTTCAGCGACTCGACGACATGGCGCGGATTGCGTGCATCCGCCTGGACCGGCGGGGTAACGGCCGGCGTCGGGGCGGCCCGGCGCGGTGCCGGTTCCTCGTCGCTCATCGAGGCGTTTCGCAGCAGGTCCGAGATCCAGCCCTGGCCCTCGGACAGCCGCGGTGCAGGCGCCGGCTCGCGCATGGGCGCGGGGCGTTCGGAAGAAGGTTGCGGCACGTCCCTGGCGACGGGTGCCGCAGCCGGACGCTCGATCCCCAGGCTGCCGCGAAGGCCGGTCGGCTCCGGAGTTGGCGCTACGGTCTGCTGCTGGGCAGGCGGTGAAACCGGCTCCTGGCGTACGGGTGCGAGCGGCTGCTCGACCACACGCGCGGCGGGCTGCTCCACCACGCGCGCTGCGGGCTGTTCGACGGTGCGGACGGGTTGCTCGACGGCGCGAGCTGCGGGTGCCTCGACCGGTTCGGCGATCTGCGCCACGGCGGGTGCCATCACAGGCTGGCGACGCTGCACGGGCTCCGGCTCACGCACCGCGGCGGCTCCGGAGGCTTCCGTGCGAAGGCTCTCGCCCCGGTTCGGGCGCTCGAAATGCGCGGCCGACACGCCGATGATACCCGACAGTTCCTGCAGGGCCTTGACCTGTTCGGCCACGGCCCGCCGCATCTGGGCTGCGCTCTCCTTGGCCTCTTCAGGCAGGTCGAACGCGCCGCGCTTGAGATCGGCCCGGGTCTCGCTGAGTTCCTTGCGGATGTCGCCGGCCGTGCGTCGAATCTCCTCGGTCGCACCGGCAAAGCGGTTGACCGCGTCCTGCACCGCTTCCTGCAGCGCGTCGCGCATCTGGTTGGCCGTGGAGAACGAACGTTTGCCCGTCTCGGACAGCAACCGGTCGACATCGGCCAGCGAGTTGCTGACGCTGGCGCGCAGGCGTCCCGCTACGTCCTCTGCCCGCTCATTGGCTTTTGCAAGGTTCGATTCGACGGTCGCCGAGACTTCCGTTGCCGCCCCGGTCACCGATTGCTTGATGTTCTCGGCCATGTCGGTGGCGCGCTTCTCGGTATCGGCAAGGATGCTGCCGATATCGGCGAAGGACGCCTGGACCGAACCCTTGAGGTTGACGGAGACCTGTGACGACCGTGCTTCGGCGCGGTCGAATGCGGCCTCGACCAGCCCGGCGAGCGAGCGCATCGTGTTCTCGATCTCGCCAGACCTGTTCACAAGCCCGACAGCGAGCGTCTGGAGCGCATCCTCGCGTTCCTCGAGCGTGGACACCAGATTGGACTGCGCCGCCGACAGGAGGTCGGACGCCTGTCCGAGAACCTTGGAATGGTCGTCGAACCGGCCGACGATGTTGGCAATCTGCTGCAAGGCCTCGCCGGACACCGTCGAGAGGCGGTCCCCCTTGCCCTCGAGAAGCCGCGTCGAGGCATGGATCGAGTCCGACACGCGATTCGTGGTCTCCGAAAAGCGCTCGGCGACAGTCTCCAGGTTGTTCTCCACCGCGCCGAGAGTCGCTGCCGCTTCAGTCACCAGCGTCCTGATGCCGCTGTTGCTTTCGTCGAGAGCCCCGATCAGGCCGGCGACGGTATCACGAAGCGACTGCTCCGATCCGGACAGGGCGCGTTGCGACTCCTCGGTGCGTGACGCGATCGCCGCGATCAGGTTGGAATTTTCGGCGCGCAACTGGGCGACGCCCGTGATCGCGGCGGCGCTGATGCGGTCCGCGGCCTCGCGGCCGAGACTGGCCAGCCCCTCGACGGCGGGCTGAGCCTGCTCCTCGATCAACTTGCTCAGTTCGGCAGAGCGGGAGGCAAGGATCGAATTGAGTTCGCGGGTGCGCTCGTCGAGCGTGGTCCTGATCGTCTCGTGCCTTGCGCCGAGCGCCTTCTCCGTTGTCTCGATGCTTTCACGCACGGTTGCAGCATCCGAAGTGATGCGGGCGGCGGTTTCGGCAAGCCTGCTCGAGTAAGCCTCGGCATTGCCGGTCAACCGGTTGGCGAACGAATCGGCGCGCTCCGCCATGGCTCTGGCGAACTCCTCCGACTTTTCGGCAGCCGTCCTGGCAAATTCCTCTGCTCGCCGCGCGGTGCTTTCGGCGAGCTCCTCGGTTTTGTTTGTCGTTTCGGCCGCAAAGCTGCTGGCACGGGTCTCCAGTGTCCTGGCGAATTCCTCGGACTTTCCGGTGAGCGTGTTGGCGAATTCGGCAGACCGGTTTGCCATTTCGTCCGAGTAATGCAGGCCCTTCGTGGCGACACTTTCCACCACGCGCTCGGCTGTCTCGTCCATCGTGGTCGTTGCGTCGACGACCGCGCCACGAAGCGTTGCGGCAAGCCCGGCCGCCTTGCCGTCGATCATCTTGGAGACACTGTCGAGTCCCATGCCGAGAGCCCGGTCCATGGTCGAGAGGCGCTCGTCAATATGGCTGGTCTTGCTGTCGAAGGTCTCGGCAATCCGCGTGGCGGCGGTTTCGGTAACATCGCCGAAGCCGACGATCCGCTGGTCGATCAGGCCGGCAAGCCCGCGCCCAGCCTCCTCGATCTTCTCGGCGAAGCGTCCGGCATCCTCGCGCAGGCCGGTATCGAGTGCATTGAGGCTCGATTCGATGCGGCCGCCGGTGGAATCGAACCGGTGCGCCATTTCCGAAAGGGTCGTGTCGAGCCGCTGCCCGAACCCGTCGGCGGCGCGCGCGATGTCTCCGACACTGTCGCCGAAACGGCTGGCGATGACGGCAGTCGTCGTCTGCATGATGTGCTCGAGATTGGCCGCGCTCTCGGCAATCGCGGTCTTCAGCGCGCTTTCCCGTTCCTCCAGCTTCATGTCCAGCGTCATGATGTTGCTGAGCATGGTGCCGGCGCCGCTCTGCAGCCGTTCGTCAAGCGCATCCGCGCTCGCCTCGATCGTCTGGCGAATGGCGTCGCGATTGCTGGCGATCTGGGCGATCAGCGTCTCGGCCTGCCGGTTGAGCTCGGCAGTGGTCTGTTCGAGGCTGACGCGGGCGTTGCCAGCCCCGGTTTCGATCGCTTCGCGCAGCGCCGAACGGCTGGACTCGAGCTGTATGATCAGGCCCCCGGTCTGCTCGGACAGCGAAAGTGCCGCACGGTCGAGGGCCTCGCGCAGTGCGTGCTGGTCTCCCTCCCAGCGCGCCTGCACGGCGCCTGCGGTGGCATTGAGACGCTCGTCGAGCAGGACGGCAGCCCGGTCGATCGCCTCGGTCAGGGCGATCTCGCGTTCGGCAAGCGTGCCTTCGAGCTTGCGGGTGTTGCTTGCAAGCGCCAGCGCGCTGGCCTGCATGCGGCCGTCGAGGTTGTCGGCTGTCGAATCGAGCACCTGGCGAAGGCTCTTTTCGCGCGCCTCGATGCGTTCGGCAAAACTCGCTGCGCTGTCGTTGAGGCTATCGGTGCTCCGGCCCATGGCATCGGTCAGCGCCGACGTGTGTTCCGAAATCACGCCGGTCATGCCGCTGGCGGCATCCTGAACCACGTCCTTGATGGTGCGGCTGCTCTGTTCGACCTGTTCGCGAAGCTTGCGCTCGCCGTCTTCGAACGACATCTCAAACATGTTGGCCCCCATCGCGATGGAGGTGCCGATGGCGGTGGCCTGGTCGGCGAGCGTCTCGTCGAGATGCTTGCGACCTTCTTCGAGCGCGATGGTGATGGCGCCGGTCTTGTCCTCTAGCGTCGCCTTGATCAGTTCATGCGTGTTGGCCAACTGGAACGAGAGGTCGGAACTGCCGTTCTCGAACACATGGGTGATTTCCTGTGTCGTCGAGGACAGAGCGCCGACAACCTCGCCGCTGGCTGCGGTCACGGCATGCGACAACTGGCCGGTCACGCTGGCGACGGTATCGCTAAGCTGGTTGACCGCATTCGTGGTCCGTCCGCCGATTTCCTCCCGGGCCTGATCGAGCGATGCTGTCACGCCGGACGCCGCTGCGGCCGTGGTCTCGTTGATCCTGGCGGCGGTTTCCGTCGCCCGGCTGCTGATCTCGTCAGCCGCGAGGCTGGTGGAAGTCGCCAGGCTCGTCGTGGCCTCGAACGTTGCCTGGCCAATCGTGTCGGCCGCCTTCGCAGCGCCGCCACCGATCGATTCGACAGCGAGTTCGACAGACGCCGACAGGCCGCTCACGGCCGAGCGTGCGCTGTCGCCGATCTTGTCGGAGGCTTCGCCGGCCCGGCTGCTGATCTCTTCCGCGGCGAGCAGCAGCGATGTCGATATTCCGCTCGACGCCGACTGCGCAGTCTCGCTGATCTTGTTCGCGGCGTCGCTGGCAAGGGCGCTGATCTCGTCCGCGACCATTCCCAGTGACGTGGAGATCCCGCTCGATGCCGAGAGCGCGGTGTCGCTGATCTTGTCCGTGGCTTCGCCGGCCCGGGTGCTGATCTCGTCCGCGGCCATTCCCAAAGACGCGGAGATCCCGCTCGATGCCGAGAGCGCGGTATCGCTGATCTTGTCCGTGGCTTCGTTGGCGCGATTGCTGATTTCCTCGGCGGCGAGCCCGAGCGACGCGGATAGCCCGCTGGTCGCCGACAGCACCGCGTCGTTGATCTGCTCCGATGCGCTCGTCACACCGCTGGCGAGCGATGACGTGGCCGCTGCGACGCTTTCGGACAGTCCGGCCGAAGCGGTCTGGGCAGACTGGCCCACCGTCTGGGCGGCTTCCGCAGCTTTTTCGCTGATTTCCTCGGCGGCAAGCCCGGCGGACGCCGAAAATCCTGTCGACGCGTTTAGCAGCGCTTCGCTGACCGTTTCGGCGGCAGCCGACGCCACGCGGGAAATGCTGCCATCCGTGGCGGCGAGCGCCTCCGTGATCTGCCGGGCGGATTCGGTCGCTGCCCGTTCCATGCTGACCGTGCTGCTGTCGAGCAGCCCGGCGACAGCCGCGGCACGCTCCTTCAGGCTCTCGTTGAGCTTTTCCTGGTGCTCGTTGAATGTCGCGGCAATGGTGATCGCATTCTCGCCAAGGGTCTTGGCGAGGCGCGAGCGCGCGTCCTCGACATTGCCCGTGATGAGTTCGGTGCCACGTGCCACGGCATTTTCGAGACGCTGATGGTTCTCGTTGAAAGCGGTCTCGATCCTCACCGACTTCTCGTCGAGAACGCCCGCGATCCTGTCATGCCCGGAGTTGACGGCGGCGGTGATGGCATCGGCGCTGCTGGTGATCTTGGCAACCATGTCGTCGGCCTTGCCGCCGAACCCGGTCTCGATCTGCTGATGCGCCTTGCCGAGCGCCGCGGAGATCTGCCCGAAGCGCGTGTCGAGCGCCATCTCGATCATTTCCTGGCCGGTGCCGAGTGCCGTCTCCATGGCCACGGACTGGCCCGTGAAAGCGGTGTTGAGCCGGTCCAGCGACGAGCCAAGTATGCCTTCCAGAGCATCCCGGCCGCTCCCGAGAGACTCGTTGATCCGGGCAAGGCTATCCGAGAGCTTGGCATCAAGACTGCCGGACCGTTCGTCGAAGGCAGTGGTGAATTCGGTCAGGCGGCTGTCGAAAGCCCCCGACACCATATCGACGGAAGCGCGAAGCCGCTCGTCGAAGAAGCTGGTACGCATGTCGAGGTCCATCACCGCATCGTCGGCGGTGGACTTCATCGTCTGGCGGAACGTCGCGCTCTTCTCGTCGAGGGCGGAGTTCAGGGCGGCAAGTACGCCGTCGAGCTCGGAGGTGATGGTTTCCGCGCCTGAGGTCAAAGACTCATTGATCTGCTTGGTTCGGGCGATCAGCGTTTCGTTGAGCTGCTTCGTGCGCTCGTGCAGAGCATGGTTGAGCTTTTCGGTATTGGTATCGAGCATCGAGGCGCGGGTTTCGAAGTCCGCGAGCAGTGCCCTGCCGCGCTCCTGCAGCGTCGAGGAGAGCGCGTCGATGCGGGAATCGAATTCGTTGGTTAGCGATACGCCGCTCTGCGAGAGGGCGGACAGGAGGTTCTCGGTCTTGACCGTGAGTAGCCCGTCGATGGAATCGGCGGCCATTCCGGTCTTCTCGATGAAGATGGCGGCCTGCGTGTCGATCATCTTGGCGACGGCTTCGCCCGATGTCGCGATGTTGCGGGAGATCCCGAGGCTGGCGGCTGCCAGCTCTTCCTTCAGGTGCTCATGGGCGCCGGCGATCGAAGAACGCACCCGCTCGGCATGACCGATAATGGCTTCACGCTCCGAGCCCAGTTCCTGGACCAGGTTGCGCACCCGCATCTCGTTGTCGGTATAGGAGCGCTCCAGTGCGCTCACTTCCGAATGGACCAGCGACTCAAGTTCCGCGGCGCGCGCGATCGTGCGTTCGATGCCCTCGTTCATCGCCGTGACCTGACGACGCACGGCCTGGCCGACAGTCATGATGCGGTCGGCTGCGGCATTCTCGGGCTCGGCGAGGCGCAGTGCGACCTCAGCCATCGACCGGGCAGCGTGGCGAAGTTCCCGTGCACGGGCGATCATCAGCGCGAATGCGAAGAAGACGGCAATCGGAAACAGCGCAGCCACGATCAGTGCCAGCGCACCGGGAATCGCGGCAAACTGCGCCAGCGAACGAACCTCCCAGATTGCGGGGGCATAGAGCAGATGTGCAAGTCCCAGCGTCACCACCACCCAGGCCACGGACATGATCGCCGCGATGCGCATCGGCGAGCCACCGTCGGCGGCACCCGGCATCGCATTCGCGCGCGTTCCGGTCTGGTCGTTGGCGGGCCGGAATTGCGGAGATTTCGGCGCCGGCTCAGGCGACAGCGAGCGCGCGAGTTCTTCCTTGGAAGGGCGTGCATTGTCGTCGGTCTTGCCGCCGCCATCCTGGAAGTCGATGGCAAGGGCATCCTCGAGCGCCTTGTAGGCGTTTTCCTCGGCCGCTTCGTTTTCGCGCTTCGTTGCCATTCCGGTTTCGCCTCATTCAATTCAAGCCGCCGGCCAGCGGGAGCCAGAAAAGGCGCCCGGGCGGCACTGTCTCGCGACCGGGGTAAACATCATGAAAATCATTGTGAAATCCACTCGATGATACGCCGTACTGCCGCTTGGAACAGAGAGCCCGCAATTGGGCGATACACTCCGAACCTCGCAATTTAGTGACACAGAAGCCGTTTTGATACAATCACTTGGCAATTGGAACGATTGCTGGTTAACAGGAAATTAACCTCCGCCCGAACTGGCGATGTCCAAAAGCCCAACGAATATCGCATTTTAACAGGTGTTAACCATAACTGAACATTCGCCTCCGTCAAATTGCCTCAATTAAGCATTCATCCGGCAGTTCTTGAGAGTATGGGCACACGGGAAGAGTGGCTGTCCCACAACAGAACATAACAGGGAAATCCCAGCATGGCAGCGTTGAGTATCGCGTTTGAGGCCCCGGACAATTACCGCGGATACACCTCCACCCACCGGCCCATCGATCTCGTTCATCTCGCTAGGCAGACGTCCGGCGACAAGACGCTCGAACTTGAGGTCCTCAATATATTCGCCCGACAGGCCCGCACCTACATGAGCGACCTGTCCTCCGGCAATGCTGCGGCGGTCGCTCAGACGGCGCACAAGCTCAGGGGCGCAGCATTGGCTGTCGGCGCCTTTGATGTCTCCAACGCCGCCGAAAAGGTCGAGGCGAATGGCGACGCGGCCGACATCATGATGCTGGGCAACGCCATCGCCGCGGCGGAAGACTTCATCAACACCCTGTCCCGCTGATCACCTCGACACGAGGCCGAGAGCGCATCAGCGCCTTCGGCCGTCGCGCGTCGCGGCTCTTGTTGACGCGATTTCCGTTTTGATGGAAAAGGCGGCTCGCTGCCTGCGGCCTTCAAAACGGATGACACGGATCATGCCCAAGCTTATTTTCATCGATCACGACGGAACGCGCCACGAAGTGGAGGCCGCAACGGGCTCCACCGTGATGGAAAACGCGATCCGCAATTCCATCAACGGCATTCTTGCGGAATGCGGCGGTGCCTGCGCATGCGCCACCTGTCACGTCTATGTGGATGACGCGTTTGCCGACAAGGCGGGCCGACCCGATCCCATGGAAGAGGACATGCTCGACTTCGCCTACGACGTCCGGCCGACATCGCGCCTGAGCTGTCAGATTAAGATGTCGGACGCGCTCGATGGGCTGACGGTCCATATTCCAGAGAAGCAGGGCTGACGGGATAAGCGCACAAAAAAAGCCTCGCTCCGTTCCGAGCGAGGCTAATGAGACGCACAGTCAACAGGCGAGGGAGGAGACACCTGCAGCCACTCACATGCGTCTTGGGAAACCGAAAACCAAACTGGCAAGAACGCCTGCACTCTCGTAAAACTCGTAATCGATATGAGAATGGTATTTCAGCAAAGTCGCAAGTGCAATTGACGATTCTGAAGGGTCAATTCACAGGAATGCACGCAAGTTTCGCGCAAGCCTTGTCCGGCGATCGTGCCAGATTTTGCAGAATCGGCCCAGCAGTGGCTATTTTGCGGCGTCCCGGCTGATCCGGTATTTCAGCAGGCGAATCATCCGGTTCTCGAAATTGACCGATTCGATCCGGTCGAAACGGACCTGGTCCTTGTCGTGTTCGGCCATCGCCTGCTGTGACACGCGGTTGACCCGCGCCTTGAGCGTGTCGCAGTCGCGGGTGGACGACAGTCCCAGAATTGTCTTTTCCAGCTGTCGGGCATGCGTTCGGGCAATCTCGGCATGGCGCTCCTCGTGGCGCTTGATGTCAGCGGCCAGCGTATCCCAGATCAGCGCCATTTCCCGATCGGCGCGCTTTCTGTTGGTCCAGCGCGGCAGGATGAGCTTGGTCGAGAGCGCGACCTTGGCGCCGCCGATGACGCACCGTCCATCCCGCGAGACGAATGTCGCGGAGCCATTGAACTTGATCTGAGTCGCGCCCGGATGGCGGCGTCCCGTGTTGCGCGACAGCGGTCCGCGTCGCATCATCTCGCGGTCGAGATCGGATGCCGTGCGGCCGCCGATCGAGAAATAGGTGACCGATTTTTGAATGATGGTCTCGGCCGGCGCGGGGGCGGATCCGGCAACCATCAGCAGCGCGGCGACCAGGGAGAACGATTTTGTCGGCAGTCTCATGACGCGCTCCGTTTCTTGCCCAAGCATCGGTCATTGTGTCGGGCGGTGCAATATGTAAACAGCGTCCTGATCTCGCTCACAAGGAAAGGTGATCAATGACCGCGCCCTTCGATCCTGTGGCCTGGAAACTGGCGCATGGCCGCTGGCTGACGCTCGGGCCGGCCGGTCTGTTGATGGCGATCATCAATGTCACACCGGATTCCTTCTCGGACGGAGGCATCAATCTCGCAACGACCGATGCCATCGACAATGCGCTTCGCGCCGTCGACGAGGGTGCCGCCATCATCGACGTCGGTGGCGAATCGACCCGCCCGGGCGCGGCCGAAGTGAGCGCCGAGGAAGAGCAGGCGCGGGTGCTGCCTGTCATCGCGGCGCTCGCCGCACAAAGCGACGTCATCCTGTCGATCGACACGTACCGGGCGTCCACGGCCGAACGCGCCATCGCCGCCGGCGCTCATATCGTCAACGACGTCCATGGGCTGCAGCGCGACCCTGAACTTGCCGGTGTCGTGGCAGCCTCCGGCGCCGGTGTCTGCATCATGCATACCGGTCGCGGACGCCGGAAGCTGCCTGACGTGATCGAGGACCAGTTCGCCTTCCTGAACGGTTCGCTCGCCATGGCGCGCGGCGCGGGCATTGCCGACGACGCCATCGTGCTCGACCCCGGCTTCGGCTTCAACAAGGAGACCCCGGCCGAGAATATCGAACTGATGGCGCGCTTCGGCGAACTGCATGCGCTCGGTCTGCCGCTGCTCGCCGGAACCTCGCGCAAGCGGTTCCTGGGATCGGTCACAGGCCGAGAACCGTCCGACCGCGATGTCGCAACCGCAGCGACGACAGCTCTACTGCGCCGGCTGGGCGCGGCGATATTCCGCGTCCACAATGTCGCAATCAACAGGGATGCCTTGGCCGTGGTCGATGCTATCCTGCAACGAGAATGGGAAATGGCTGGAAGGATCAGCAAATGAGCGGAACCTATACGATATTGCTGTCCAACTGTGCGTTCTTCGCGCGTCACGGCGTGATGCGCGAGGAGGAGGTGCTGGGCCAGCGCTTCTTCGTCGATGCCGAACTTGAGGTGCAGCCGGCCGGGCCGCTCGAGGAGGATGCACTGGAGAGCACCGTCGACTACGGCGTGGCCTTCAAGGTCATCGAGCAGATCGTCACCGGGCGCCGATACTTCCTGATCGAAGCGCTGGCCATGGAAGTCGCCCGCTCACTGGAGGCGCGGTTTCCGCAGATCCGCAGGGCGAAGATCACGCTGCGCAAGCCGAATGCGCCGGTCGCCGGCGTGCTCGACTATGTCCAGGTGACGATAGAGCACCGTGCTGGTGAGTGAGAATTTCGCGACCGCCCTGCTGGGTCTCGGCGGCAATGTCGGCGATCCCGTGGCGGCGATGTCCCTGGCGCTCGGCGCCCTCGTGGCGCACCCGCAGTGTCGTGTCGTGTCGGTTTCCCGCCTCTACCGCACCCCGCCCTGGGGCAAGACCGATCAGGACTGGTTCTTCAACGCCGCGGCCCGGGTGGAGACTGCGCTCGGCGCGGTGCCCCTGCTCGGTCTCGCACTGGGCATAGAGCAGACGAACCGCCGGCTTCGCACGGAGCGCTGGGGACCGCGGACCCTCGACATCGACATTCTCGACTATGACGGACTGGCGATCATTTCCGAGCAACTCACCATACCGCATCCGCGCATGAAGGACCGCGCCTTCGTGCTGATGCCGCTGATGGACGTCGCACCCGATTATCGCATCGAGGGTCGCCCGCTCGCGGATTGGCTGGAGCAGGCCGACAGCGCCGGTATCGAGATCGCCGATGCGAGCCGGGACTGGTGGCGCGGGGCATGAAAAAAGCCGGGGCAGGCCCGGCTTTCTGGATGCTTATAGTGACTATTGTCAGTCGACCGCGCCGACAGCGATCTCGTCCGTCTGGCGGTTGAGATTCATGCCGATAACGGGAACCATCGTGTTCTCGACCTTGACGGAAATCGTCACAGTCATGGTGTTCTTGCCCTGGAGGCGTGCGATCATCGCGCCGTTGAGCTTGGCGCGGGTGATGCCGACGACGATCTTCTGTCCTGTCACGTTGCCTGAAATGACATCAAGGCCCTTGCCCTGTGCTCCGTCGAGGAACTTGCCCTTGTAAGTGCGTCCGGCGCTCTTGATCACGGCCTTCATCGGCTGCTTGAAGATGCCGACACGGCAGCTGCCATCAAGTTCCATGCCGGAGCCGTTGAGAGACGAGCCAGCGAGGGTGCAGGTGAACTTCGTACCCTTGTACTTTCCAGCGACGATCTCGCCCGGGCCGGTCCACTGGCCCTGCACGCCGTCGAAGAAGGCCTTGTCGCGGGCCCCGGCCTGCGCTCCGGCAGCGGCGAGCACGGAAAGGGCGACGGCGGCCACAAGTCCGGAGGCTAGTATTCTGACACGCGAAAACATGATCTATCCCCTGACGTCGGCGCGACACTGCAGAAAGTCTTCGCCGACAATGGTTAATGCGTGGTTTCTTCTAGCCGTTCGCGGCGCTGCTTCGCAACTCTTGCTCGCCTCGGGAGCGCTCTATGGCAATCCCTATTGCAAATTGGATACACCAATTCGCACCGGCTTGCTACTCGCATGTCGCCTAATACACAGGGCCTCGCAGCCCTGCGCTCAACTCTTGATCCCTGCGAGATCACCGAGGAAGTCGCCGATGCCAGGTCTCTTCATCGCCTTGAAGGGAAGGGGGCGGAGCAGGTCCATCGCGGCGATGCCGATACGGGCGGTCATCAGCCCGTTGACGACGCCCTCGCCGAGCCGCGCCGAGAGTTTCGATGCCAGCCCGTGACCGAGAACCTGCTGCACCAGGCTGTCCCCGACTGCAATCGACCCGGTCACTGCAAGATGCGCCACGACGTCGCGAAACAACCGAAGCATGCCGAGACGTCCGGGATGGGTGCCATAGGCCTCTGCAATCGCCCGCACGAGCCGTGACGCCTCGAACAGGACGTAACCGAGATCGACGAGCGCGCGGGGGCTGACGGCCGTCACCACGGAGACGCGCTTGGATGCATTGAGGATCAGTTGCCTGACCTTCCGGTCGGTCGGGCCGAGCAGTTCGATTTCCGCAAGCGCCAGCAGACCTTCGGCGTCGATGATCTCGCCAGTGGTCCGCGCAAGCGCGGCGCGGCCGGCGGCGGTCTCCGGCAAGCGCTCCGACAGCGCCACCAGCTTTTCGACGACCGTGCGGGCGGGCGCCGGCATCCTGTTTCTCAACGCGTCCTCCGCCTCGGCTTTCAGCGCCTGCACGGCGGACAGGCGGCGCATGCCGAGCCATTCGCGCAGCACCATGCCGACGAGCGCCAGGATGCCGAGGGCGGTGATGGCGATCGCGGTGTAGCCCAGCCAGTCTGCCCGGCTGAACAGGGCGCGGATGAGCCCGTCCAGCCACAGACCGAAGCCGATCGAAAGGATCGTGCCCAGCGCGGCGAGGAAGATCTTGACGAGGGGCAGGCCGCGCCTGGGCCGTGGTGGCGGCGGTGGCAGCGCGTCCGCCGTGCCGAGGAACGGGTCGAGTTCATCGGGTGTCAGGACGATGCCCGCATCAAACGCCCCGGGCTTTCGCATCCGCCCTTCCTCGACCGGCTTCTCCCCGGGCTCGTCGAAGACGAAACTTTGGGGCTTGCGCGGCTCCTTGGTCATGCCAGTCGGTCTCCGAGAAGGAACTGAAGGGCGCGGTCGAGTCTGATATGCGGCAGCGACAGCTTCAGCCCGGTGTTCGATTCCTCGAGTTCGGGCGGACGGAAACGAACGATGTTGATCTGCGGCAGCGCCGGCATGTTGGGCACGGCGCCGGGCGGCCGGAAATACATGTCGGTCTTTTCGGGAAGGTCGCCCGGAAAGACCGCGGTACGGCGCTTTCCGTCGAAAACCTCGCCGTTGATGGTCTCACCTGCGATCGGCGTGCCCACGATGACAGGCAGGTCCTCGCCGTCGCGGGAGACGGTGGCCTCGCGGGTGGCACGGATCGAGGCAAGGGCCATCACGTCGATCGCCGCGCCGGTCCGGCCGATCCGGTCGAGGGCGCGGTCGACGACGCGGCGGGTCAGCGCCTCAAGACGGTCATGGCTTTCATGGTGGAGGTGGTCCGCCTTCGTGGCCGCCACCAGCACTTTGTCGATCCGGCGGGTGAAGAGTGCGCTCAGCATCGAGTTCGAACCGGACCGGAACGCGCCCAGAACGTCGACCAAAGCATTCTCGAGGTCGGCCAGCGCCTCCGGCCCCCGGTTGAGCGCCTGCAGCGTGTCGACGAGCACGATCTGCCTGTCGAGCCTGGCGAAGTGCTCCTTGAAGAAGGGCTTTACCACATGGGTCTTGTAGGCCTCGAAACGACGCTCCATCATGGCGGCCAGGCTGCCGCGCGGAGCCTTTCCTTCGGGAAGACCGGCCAGGGGCGCGAATGTCAGCGCCGGCGAGCCTTCAAGGTCTCCAGGCATGAGAAACCGTCCGGGCGCGAGCGCCGAAAATGAATGCTCGTCTTCCTTGCAGGCGCGCAGGTAGGCCGAAAAGGCTTCCGCAAGGTCGCGCGCGCGCATTTCGTCGGCGTCCTGGTCCGCGGCGACCCGGCCGGCGATCGCCAGCCAGTCTCTAGAAAGCGCCTTGCGGCGTCCCTGTCCGGCGAGCTTGATCGTTCGCTCGGAGAAGGTCCGGTAATCCTGCTCCAGCAGCGGCAGGTCAAGCAGCCACTCGCCGGGGTAGTCGACAATGTCGATCGACAAGCGGCCCGCCGACAGGAGCCGGCCCCAGGCCGAGGCGCTCTCGAACTCGATTGTCAGGCGCAACTCGGAAATGGCGCGGGTCGAGTCCGGCCAGAGCCGCTTTTCGACAAGCGTGCGGACGTGGTCCTCGTATTGAAAGCGCGGCACCGCATCGTCGGGCTGCTCCTGCAATCGCACCGATTTGATCCGACCAGAGCGCCGGGCTTCGAACAGCGGGAGCCGGCCGCCATGCAAGAGGTTGTGGATCAGCGCCGAAATAAAAACCGTCTTTCCGGCGCGGGACAGACCGGTGACGCCGAGGCGGAGCGACGGACTGAGCATGCCGGTGGTGCGCTCGGCCAGGGTCTCGAGCGCCAGCATGGCCTCGTCGGCGATGTTCATGGGGGAGGGCGCCAAACGCGATTTCCTGCAAGACTGTCTTGCCGCAATATAGGAACGATCCGTCTCAGGTCAAAGACGGCCTTATCAGGGCGACGGGCTCGCCGGATTGGCTGAGGTCCGCGGGGAGCGGCCGGGCGATGTCCAAGGCGAGCAGGCCGGCTGTCGGGTAGCCGATTGCGAGCGGAGCCGTGATGTCGCCTGTCCGGGCGAGGTGAGCCGCCAGCGCCTCCACCATCGGGTTGTGGCCGACGATCATCAGCGAGCCGCGCCCGGCATGCTTCCGGATCTGCGCGAAATAGGCATCCGGTCCGCCGGAATAGAGCGCCAGGTCCTCGAGGGGCTGGACGGATCGAAACACGTCGAGCAGCGCGTGCGCAGTCTGGCGGCACCTCAGTGCGGGCGACGACACCAGGACATCCGGCACGAGGCCCGACAGCACCGCCTGTTCTGCGACATCACGGGCTTCGTATCGGCCGGTTTCGTCCAGGGGACGGTCGAAATCGCTGACGCCGGGCGTTCCCCACGCGGCATGGGCATGCCTGACGAGATAGAGGCGGAAGGTCTCGGCACTTGAACTCGTCATGAAGCGATCACGCGGGGATGGGACAACTGTGTCTCGATTGGGTAACGGGCGTCTCTGAAAAGGTCAATCTCGGCCTTTGGGAAAGGATAGCGCAAACGATCATATGTCGGCTATTCGCGTCATCATCCGGTGAGCGAATACTGACAAAAAAATAATCACTTAGCGCAAAATTATGACAGGCGTAAAAAGCGTGGGAACTGCGCTTTCGGCTTGAATTAACACAGTTGTAACTGTATAGGGCAGCGCGTGCGGGATGTTCTTCAGGAGAATCGCGTTGAGTGAGAATATCGATCTTGCGGACTATGTTCCCTCGGAAAACGAAGAGTTCATGAATCCCCGGCAACGGGCCTATTTCCGGTCCAAGCTGGTTGCATGGAAAAACGAGATCTTGCGCGAGGCACGCGAGACCCTCGGTCACCTTGCAGAAGAGAGTGCCAATCATCCGGACCTCGCCGACCGGGCCTCGTCCGAAACCGATCGGGCCATCGAGCTTCGCGCTCGCGACCGCCAGCGCAAGCTGATCTCCAAGATCGATGCCGCAGTGCAGCGCATCGATGACGGGACCTATGGCTATTGCGAGGAGACCGGCGAGCCGATCAGCCTTAAGCGGCTGGATGCGCGCCCGATCGCCACCTTGTCGATCGAGGCGCAGGAGCGTCATGAACGTCGCGAAAAAGTATACCGTGACGAATAGTTGAGTTGATTGGCCGCCCTCGCAAGAGGGTGTTTTTTGTCTTTGCCCATGGCGCCGCTTCCGGGCGCCTGGGTGATCGAGTGCGCGACTGGCGGCCGCCCTGGAACCGCTAAGCAGGTTCCGGAAAGTGTCCCACGGTTTTCCGACAAGAGCCTACGGCGAAACAAGCGATCAAGCGGATGAATCGTTGGCTTGCCAACGAAGGTCTGTTTAGCGGTCCGCGTCGGTCCGACCTTTGGTCTCGAACACCCACTCCCTCCAGATCGATACCAGCAGTGCCATCAGCACCGGGCCGAGAAAAAGCCCCAGAAATCCCATGGTCTTTACCCCGCCGATCAGCCCGAAGAATGTCGGCAGGAATGGCAGCTTGATCGGCCCGCCGACCAGACGGGGCCGAAGTGTCTTGTCGACGATGAACAGTTCGGTCGAGCCCCACACCAGGAGCGCGATGCCGTTGACCGGCGTGCCGCTTGCGATGAGGTAGACGGAGACCAGCGTGAAGCAGAGCGGCGCCCCGCCCGGCACCAGCGCCATGACGCCGGTGATGATGCCGAGCGTGACGGGCGAGGGCACTCCGGCAAGCCAGTAGGCGATGCCGAGCACGATACCTTCGCCAATCGCGATGACGGTCATGCCCATCACGGTCGAACTGATCGTCATCGGCACGATCCGGGAGACCCGTTCCCATCGATCCGGCAGGACCCGCTCTCCCAGCCTGTCGAGCTGGGCGACCAGCTTGTCCCCGTCTCGGTAGACGAAAAACAGCGTGATCAGCAGGAAGAGCAGCGTGAGCACCGCCTGGAAGGCCGATGACCCGACGACGAGCAGGCCGCGATAGATGTTGCCGATATTCGATCCGCTGATCGCCTGGACCAGTTCGCCGAGACCGCCGGGATGGCCGAGGTAACGCTGCCACTGTTCCGCAGCCCCGGCCCCGACGATCGGCAAGTCGGCGATCCAGACCGGCACCGGCGGCCCGACACGGTTCGCCTCGATCGCCCATGCCGCCCAGAGGCGGATTTCCTTCACCGCATAGAGCACCGCCAATATGATCGGCACGATGATGAACGAGAGCACGAGCACGAGTGCCACGGTTGCCGACCAGGCGTCGCGGTTGCCCAGAGCGGACCGAAGCCGCTTGAAAAGCGGCCAACTGGCAAAGCCGATCACCAGCGCCGCCAGAACCGGCACGAGAAAGCCATGGAAGAAATACACGCCCGCGGCGAGAATGAACACGAGCAGCCATCGGGCAAGTGATTCATAACTGACGAGCGGCGCGCGCGCAGACACTGCGACAGGTTCGACATTCTCCGCAGGCCGTGATCTTGAGGCGCGGTTTTCCATCAAATGCCTGCTTTCTCGAACAATATGTCTCTACCGCCTAGCTATCACCAGACAGAATAAATGCCAGTGATTTCATGTTCGTGACGGTGGTTCGGACTTCCGAATCCGGCACAACTGCACTTTCCAGCGGCTGCGAAATCGCTATCATCGACGACAACGATAATGGAGGAGCATCATGACCAAGGACAATCCCGGTTTCGCAACGCTTGCAGTACATGCCGGCGCGCAGCCCGATCCCACCACCAAGGCACGCATCACGCCGATCTACCAGACCACGGCCTATGTCTTCGACAATGCCGATCACGCGGCTGCCCTGTTCGGCCTTCAGGCCTTCGGCAACATCTACACCCGCATCATGAACCCGACCAACGCCGTTCTTGAGGAACGCGTCGCCGCGCTGGAAGGCGGCACTGCGGCCCTGGCCACCTCCTCCGGCCATGCGGCACAACTGCTGATCTTCCACACGATCATGAGTCCGGGCGACAATTTCATCGCGGCGCGACGCCTCTATGGCGGCTCGATCAACCAGTTCGGCAATGCCTTCAAGAGCTTCGACTGGAACGTTCGCTGGTTCGACACTGCGGACCCGACGACGATGGAAGCGCTGATCGACGACCGCACCAAGGCGGTCTTCGTCGAGAGCCTTGCCAATCCCAACGGAACCTTCGTCGATCTCGCCGCGATCGCCGAGGTCGCGCACAAGCACGGCCTGCCTCTGATCGTCGACAACACGATGGCGAGCGCCCTACCTCGTCCGCCCGCTGGAGCATGGCGCCGACATCGTCGTGCATTCGCGTCACCAAGTTCCTGGGCGGCCACGGCAATTCCATGGGCGGCGTCATCCTGGTCGACGGCGGCACGTTCGACTGGTCGGCTAAGTCCGGGCAAGTATCCGATGCTGTCGGAGCCGCGGCCGGAATATGGCGGCGTCGTGCTGCACCAGGCCTTCGGCAACTATCGCCTTCGCGATCGCCTGCGCGCGTGCTCGGCCTGCGTGACTTCGGCCCCTCGCTCGCTCCGCTCAACGCCTTCCTGATCCTGACCGGCATCGAAACCCTGCCGCTCAGGATGCAGCGCCATTGCGAGAACTCGCTGGGCGTGGCGAAGTGGCTGAAGGGTCATCCGAAGATCGCCTGGGTCAACTATTCCGGCCTCGACAGCGATCCCAATCACGCGCTGCAGGTGAAATATTCACCGAAGGGCGCCGGTGCCGTCTTCACTTTCGGGCTCAAGGGCGGATATGAATCGGGCAAGAACTTCGTCGAGAGCCTGAAGCTCTTCTCGCACCTCGCCAATATCGGCGACACGCGCTCGCTCGTGATCCATCCGGCATCGACCACGCATCGACAACTCTCGCCCGAGCAGCAGGTCGCCGCCGGCGCCGGACCCGACGTTGTCCGGCTCTCGGTCGGTATCGAGGATCTCTCCGACATCATCGCCGATCTCGAGCAGGCGCTGGAGCAGGCATGACCTAGTTCGCCATATACGTCTGATATCCCGCCAACTACCCCTGTTGGCGGTGACGGCCGCTTAGATGTTAATTTTCCCTTTAAAAACAACGTCTAACGGCCGTTTTCTTATCATAAAAATAACCACGAAAATCGTTTAATCGATTTGGACAAGACCCCAAAAGCACCGGATTTCGAGGTCTTTGGCTGTCCGAACGGAGTGGACGCAAACCCGGATCGTCGCCGCGAGCCGGGTCTTTGTGACCGTGAGTCGGTCATTGTGACGTCGCCCACTAGGATCGACGCGAACGCTCACTCGTGCTCCGATTGAGCGCGCCTGCCGACCGGGCGACCCTCGGAAGGGCGCAGGACAGTTAACGGCTCTAACGTGGGCGAGACCTGAGATCATGGCAGCATTTCATCCCGACCTGAGATCGAAGTCTTCATCTAGGAAGCGAGGTTATTCCAGCGCCTGCTGTCGTGAAGAACTCGCAGTTTGACCTGCTGTTTCCACAGGGTCTTGCCAAGCGCGCTGGAACGGAAATTCGGTCGTCAGAAAAGTGCAGCCAATCGTCACGGGCTCCTAGACCCGAGGTCACGAAAATTGCCGATGAGGTCTTGTTGGCCGGCGTCCACCGCGCCGAAATCGGATAGCCAGCCACCTACCTTCTGGAACTCACGTGCCAGCGGCGAAAGTCCAATTGGACGTCCGATTTAAAGATCGCCTAATTCTCTCCGCCCCTGTTCATAATCACATTGGGCCGTATCCCTGCGTGCTCCCGTCGCCCGCATGCCGAGGGATTACGCAGATGCAACTTTCAATGGATTCCAGGACGCCGATGGCTGTGTCCTGGTGACGACTGCGAGGAGGCACTGAGTTGGCCGAACGACGTCTGACATCGCGGTCAGCGGCCACTGAACAAGGTCCGATTTTAGCGTGATTTTAGCGGCATTTTAGCGTCGATTTTATGCGGCCATTAAAATTCACCGGCCACCCTGATGTGGCGTAACCGATGTGCTGAGCGCTTGAGGAGCGACTGGCCGGGTAAAAAAGGGTCACAACTCCTCCCGGCCAGTCAACGAAAACCCTCAACACTCTCACACATAAGGCGCGTGTTCGTTTATCAAGGAGTTCCAGCATGACGCCCAAAGGTTAAAGAAGAACCGGCAAACAGCCGGCTTTCACGTCAATTGGCACCGCATTTTACGAATCTTGTTGACATCTCGAGCGTGTTCACTAAATGTTCGCGGTCTATGCAAGGCAATGCGCCATGACGGCGCGCTTTTGCGAGGAAATCTGATGCAGACGGTACAGCAGCGCCTCATACGAATATGACCGCCACAGGCGGCTCGTTCGCGCATGCCAATCCACGACATCGGAACACATCCATGCAGATCAAACGCATTCCACCTCACGGTGTCCGAATAGGACGCTGAGGCTTCAGCATACCCATTCCAGTAACTTGTACTCCGGTCGCCACCGCCTCCGGAATTGGGAGACGCATGCCATGATCGCATACAAACACCTCTTCGATGACGCCCGACCGATCTCGCTCGACGAGCTTGATCTCTACGGCATCCCGCCATCGACGATCGAGGAGCTCCGCGACACTTGGGAGGACGTTTTGTCCACTCCGAGGCTCGACCCGCGCGACTTCTACCGCATCGACGAAGACTGAAACTTCCACCATTCGTCCGATCACGCCGGGGAGGGCGCTCTTCCCCGGGACGGCGAAGCTCGCCCTGAAAGGAGGCAGCCTATGACCCACTATCCCCCCGGATTCTCGCCCGGCCACGAGCCACTCAAGAAAATTCCCCGACGCAAGAAGCGCGGCTCGATCACCGTCGAGTTTCCGTCGCGGAAAAAACGTCAGCAACGGGAACATCCGGGCGTCTTCGCCCCTCGTGGCGGAATTGCTCATGGTTCTCGAGGCCGATCCCGAGGTCCATCGCATCTCGTCCTTTCCCGTCGAGGTGAAATACGAGGTCTACGGCCCTTATGGCGCGGTCCGCGTGGAGAAGCACATTCCCGAAATCGGAGGGCTCATGCGTGACGGGTCCGTCGCGTTCATGGACGCATATCCTCTGGCCCATCAGGACGAGCACAAGTGGCTTGTCTCAAGAGGCGGACGCCTAAACGAAACCCTGATGGCGAACCACGGCGCGACATACGCGATCATGGACGAGATCGACCTCCATCAGGAGCCGCGGCGATGGAACCTCTGGCAGATGTTCCGGCACATGACCTACGGCGACAAGGAGGCGAAGGCCGCCGTCTGGACGGCAATCCTGTCTCTCGGTTTCCCCACCACGATCGCCGCTGTCAGCAAGGCCGCGGTCGGTTGTCTTGGCAAGGGGCGTCCTGACGTCGACGGGGTCTACCAAGCGGTGTTGGCGCTATGCCGGGAGGGCGAGATCGATCTCGACCACGGTGTCGAGTTCGGTACTGACAGCGATGCCGCCATCACCTTGGCCGAGCCGTTCGTCGACGGCCGTGGAATGAGGAGGCGCTGATGTCCATCCACGATCACGCGTCGTTTCTGAAGGGCAGCTCCCTTCCTCCGGTGTTCAACGTCAAGCACCTCGACATTCCCGACCAACACGTCAGCGAGCCGAAGGGGCAGGAGCACGCCCTTGTCGCCGGGACGGTCGTCCGCATCCAGAATGCCGACCGGGACCGGGCGAACACGTTCGAAATCATTTCCTACAAGCACTACACGTCGGTGGGGTGGCGCTACTATCTGCTCGATCCCAAGACTGGCGGCGATCTCATGCTGTCCAACTGGCAGATCACCCAGCTTCAAAGCCAGGGTCGGTTCCTGAGGTGCGACTCTAAGGTGCCCGAAGGACAGGAAATCGACCAGGTCGGCTCGCTGTCGAAACATCAGCGCGCCATCGCGGAGAAGAAGCTCCGGTACGTGCTCGCGATCCTCAAGGAGAACTCGTACCTCTCCAAGGCGATGCCAGACGACCGCAGGATCAGAGAGTCCGCGGCCAGGCACGCGAAGAACAAGGAGGGAGGGGAGAAGCCACCCTGCCTCACGACGCTGAAGGAAGCGATCTGCAACTACTACGCCAACCCGGCGGCAGCGCTGCTCGCGTTGGCTCCCGGCAAAACGCGCGGCAACCGGAACAAGAAGTACAGCGAACGAATCCTGGACCTCGTCAGGGAATCGGCCGAGTACGCGTGGAGCCTTCCGAAGGGAACCGCGAAGGACGCGCGGAAGCGGTACGCCGCGCTTCTGGCGCTCTCCGAAAACGAGCACCTCAGGAAAGAGGTCTGCGACGAACACGGCAACGTCCTCTGGCCCAAGCAGCGCACGTTCGAGCGCGCCAAGAAGAACGTGCCGCATTTCGTCCGCGACCTGCTGCGGTATGGCGAAGAGTATGCCATGCGGGTGCATTCGATCAAAATCCCGCAACTGCTTCCGGCGGCCCCGTTCGATCTGGTGGAGGTCGACTTCGTCAAAACGGACACCTGCATCTACGACGACCGGATTCCAGAAGTCTACGGCCGGGCCTGGGCGATCTTCTTCAAGGACCGGAACTCGGGCGGCGTCGCGGGATGGAGCGTCTTCTTCGGCGCGCCCAACTTCGAGGCTTTCCTAGCAGGCTTCAAGCACATGGTGTTCCCGAAGGACAATTCCGAACATCCCGAGATCGAGATCAGCATCCACGGCTTTCCCGTCGCCATGGCGGTCGATGCCGACGTCATCCTCCGTGGCGACCAAATCTCGGCGCTGTGCGAGCACTTCGGCATTATGCTCTACGAACTAAACGCGGGGCACGCCGACGGAAAGGGATCGCTCGAGCGGTACTTCCGCACACAGAACGACCTTCTTTTCCACAATCTGCCCGGCGGCACCATGTCCAATCCAGAACGTCGGGGTCAGTTCGACGACGACAAGGGCGTGGGATGCCCGAAGATGAGCCTCAGCGAGCTCAAGCGTTCGATCGCGGCTTTTGTCCACCAGTACAACAACACGCATCACCGCGGGCTTGGCTACCTGCGCAACTGGAGCGGCATTCCCCAGAAACGATACGACGATGGCATCGGTCGCGCGCGCCAACGCCCGACGATCGATCCCGAAGTCTTTGCGGCCTTCGCGAACGAGGTGGAGTGGTTGTCCGTCCAGCACGGCACGATCACCTGGGACTACATCACCTACTACGATCCCAAGCTGACGATCCTGGCGATGAACGGCAACGCGACCGCGCCCGCGCGTAGCGGGGACCGCCGCAAGGAGCGCAAGACCGTGACGAGGTACAAGTGCGTCCGCGATCCCAGCGACCTTGGACACATCTACGTCCACGTGCCTGAGCTGAACACGGTCATCATCGCTTTCGCCCACGGCGAGTGCCGCCGATACGCCAAGGGTCTGCGGCTCTTCCAGCACAACAAAGCAAAGGAGCACCATAAGAAGACCACAGGCGAGCCGCCGCTCAACATCAAGGACTTCATCGTCTCGAAGGCCGCCTACGAGGAAGGCCTGAAGGCGGAGTTCGCCGAGCGGAAATCCCAGAAGACCGGGGAGGCGGTCGCCTCCTTCTACCGGACAGTCACCCGCACGGTGAAACGGAGCGAGCTGGTCGACGTCAAGCCGGATGCCGAGAAGAGCCGGAAGAAGATCGACTACACGCGGAACTCATCGACCATGGCCGACGCCCCGCGCCTGATCCCGAAACCGGCACCCGACGGCATCCCGGATTTCGGAGACCCGTCTCCTACGCAGGATGCTGCGCGCCCAGCCGCATCCGAGGCGGCATTTCCGGCAACCCCGGCCGCCGAACCTGCCAAGAAGCCCGAAAAACAGAAAAAGGCGACGCAAGCCGGCCGCGTCGTCCATGTCGAGGAACACCGCGAGGAACTCGACTTCGATGAACTTTTGGCCCGGTACCAAGACGAAGTGAAGGAACCCAAGTAATGACAGTGATCCCGAATTTTCATATGCGCGCATTCAAGTCCGATGAGGAACGGGCAGTCGCTGCGGCGAAGCCTCTGCACGAACGCATCTCGATGATCACCAATCTCCTGGTGCCCCATCGCAAGTTCGATACCGCCCAGGACGCCATGGAGCACTTGTTCGTTCCCGATCCTCCGGGTTGGATCGCCGGACTAATCGGCAACTCTCGTGCCGGAAAATCTTATGCCGCCAAGTACTTCGCTTCGAACCATCCCGCCGAACTGCAGGACCATGGCTACGACTATCCGGTCGCCTATGTCGAAGCCCGGTCCGATTGGACGGCGATCGAGTTCAGCCGCCAAATCTACCTGGCGACCGGGGCGACCGCGATCCCGCGCGAAACCAACGCCACGGTCAACACCAAGGCGGCAAGCCGTCTCGCCGATTTCGGCGTCAAGATGCTGGTTATCGACGACGCGCATTTCCTCTGGGAGGGCAGAAGCGCCGTCTCCAACCGCCTGGAAGGCATGCTGATCCACATCGCCAACCAAAAATGCAACATCCTGCTCGTGGGACTCGAAAGCGTCTACATGGCCGTCCTGAATAACGACCAGCTGTTCCGCCGCGGCAACTTCCCGCACTATCCGTTGGTCGAGTACAACGACAAGGACTTCGACGAAAAGAACAGGTTCTTCTTCTTTCTGAACGAAGTCGACCTTCGCCTGCCTTTCAAGCATCTTTCCAACCTCGGCCGCCATCACGGCCAGGCCCTGCTCGATGTCAGCGGCGGGTCCGTCGGTGTCGTCATGAACATCGTGCAGGACGCCGCCTACATGGCCGCCAGGGCCGAATCGCCCTGCATTAAAAGGGAGCATCTCCGGCAGGCGGTCGCGTCGCGCAGCGCCCTCGGCACGAAGGTGCCCGACTTCAACGGTCCCGCGGAGGCCGCGTGATGGAGCGAAGACGGCTCCTCTTCGCTAGATGGGACCTGGAGCCGTGGGCGGGTGAACCCGCCTACGGCTACCATCCCAGGCTCGTCAGGTTGCAAGGCATGGATTCGCTCCGGACATTCAACATCTGGAACGACATCGACGACGAGTTGGTGAAGCCTCAACGGTCGTTGGAGATCATCGACATGCATCCCCTCCCGGATGCGTGGAAGGAGCGGGTGAGGCACGCCACCCCCATGTCGACTGGCAAGAACCTGGTCATCATGGGCCAGACCTTCGCCAGGGCGCAGTTTTCTCCGTATCCGAGGAAATGGTGCCCTGGGTGTATCGCGGAGAGCGCCTATCATCGCGTCTGGTGGGACATCATCGCCATCCGTAGATGCCCTGTGCATGACATGACATTCCAGACTCGGGACGATTTGGGCAATCCGGTCAACTGGGGCTGGACCGATTTCGAGAACTCGCGACAGGGTCGTCCGTTGGGCTCCACGTCCGCGAGGCGTGTCATGCGGCGGTCGTTCGCACTCTATGCGCTAGGTCGAATGGGATGTGTCAAACCGACCCCGAACGCAATCCTCGACGGCCTTCATCTGAGAGATGCCATCGACGTGTGCGAAGTTCTAGGCAAATTCCTGCGCAATCCGCACTCGCCGTTCGTTCCCGATATCGAAGACGGCGACATCGACCATGGCTACGCACTCGTGGTAGCCGGCATTCCGGCCGTTACCGACGCCATCCGTGACTGGTTGCGGAAAAATTGCCCGGCGGACCTCAAGTCCACCTCAATACTGGCAGCGTTCGGCTGGATCGCCAGAAGGATTCCCGCTCTCCGCGACCGCGGTCTCCAAAAACTGCTTCGACGCATCCTCAAAGACGCGCGTGGCTTCGAGGGCGCGCGTTTCACGCATGTCATGACGGTCGACAACCCATCCGGGGAGTACCTGACCATTCGGGCCGTGGCAGAGCGACTCGGGATGAGATCGCGGGGCGTCATTCAGATCGCGGACGAACTCGCCGTGATCAATCGCGCACGCCTCCGGGAACTCGTTCCGGCATCTGCCACGCGGAGGATCGAGGCCTTCACCAACGCGCTACTCGCCCCCAAAGAAACGGCGCGGCGTCTCGGCGTACATCCCGACGCATTGCGCCATCTCACGCGCGCGGGCCTCCTCAAGGTCTTCGTTGGCACCGTCACAGGGCAAAGGATCGGCGCGCGCTATGACCCAGGCCGGGTGCAATCCATCCTGGACAAGATCGACGCGCTGCCGACCAACGGGCAGGTTGAATACGGAATCACCTTCGACATCTACAGGAAGCGTAACAAGATGGTGCCGGGCGCTCTGGCGTTGGACGTCCTTGAAGGCCGCATCCCGATCGCCGAGAAGCGTGGTGACGTCGAAGGATTCAAAAGGGTCGTGATCCAATCTGATGACTTCCGGCGCGGACGCCCCTTCGGAAGACCCGAAGGCTGGGTGAACGTCGCCCAGGCCCAGGCCATCACGAACCTTTCCTTCGTTTCGGTGTCCGCGCTGGTGGAGCAGGGGTTGCTTGGAGAGGTCGACAGGAAGCCGTTCCTCGTGCTGCTGCGGCGAGACGCCGTGGTAGACTTCGCCGCCAAACACGCCAAGATTTCGGACTTCGCGCCCGGTCTTGGCATGCATCCGACGCTCGTCTTCCGGCGGCTCAAGGAGGCTGGCGTGGAGCTGGTCCTGGCCGGGAACCACAAAGGCCGGAGGACGGAGAGCGTGGTCAGGCGGAATGACGTATTGCGCGTGTTCGGACTCGCCGAAGACCCCAGCGTCATCGCAGAGCCGCGGTTCGACGCCCTCTGGCGACGCGTGCTCGCCAGCGCCGAACTGGTGAAGGCCGGGATCGATCTGCCCCAACGCCTTCCGGCGGCCGGGCAACGGGCTTGGCAGGGATCAGGCATGCTTTCCGCTGTCTTCGCCTACGACGCCGCGGACGAGGTCTTGCGGGTCACGATCAAGCCGTATGGCAGCGACAGGCGCAGCACGGTCATTCGGTTGGATGAACCAGATGAGGCGATCCTCGAGTTCTTCAGGGAGGTCGCCGCCGATGTCGATCAGTCGTTGGCTTACAACAACGAGCGTAAGCGTCGTGTGGCCGCGGGAGAGCTTGTCGCCAAGAAAAGGAGTGTGCCAAACGCAACCGACCCTGAGGCGCGATCGATCAATTTCTGAAGTTTTAATTGGTCCAACTTATATCGCGCCTATCGATTGTCGAGGTCAGCCATGCCATACAATGTAGCGTTCCTAAATGATGCCGCGCGCCGTCCGGTTGATGAATTGATACGGCGAGCGTTCCGCAGGGATGGCGTTTGCAAAGGAATACTCAAAGAAGTTCTCGACTGCTCCGGCGATCTTGTCATTCCCGATAAGATCGATTGGATGGATGGACATCTGCAACCAAGGCTACGCACTTGGAATACCGACCTCATTGGCAAACTCGATGATCAGAACCTAATCCACATAGAACAACAGACTACTGGTCATTCCGACATGGACATCCGGATGCTGGAGTATGGATCGCTTATCGCCGCAAATGATGGTCTGATACGCAATGTAAATCAGTTCTACCTTTCGACGGACGATCGCCCAATTCGAGGTCGCATCAATCTCGATCTCGTAGATAACAAGAAGCGCTCTATCCGCAACCGTTTTATCTTCATTGATGCAGGTGAGGGCGATCCATGGGCGTTTTTCCAGCATCGAGACTTCGATGTTGCGCTGTTTGGTCTTCTTTCCCGGGATATGGATGATGAGCGTCGCTTCATTCGCGCGATTGTGCAGCGTGCACTGAGCGACTTCGACGACCAGGAGCGGGATTTGATCGATCGCCTTGTCGATTGCGTCGGTATGGGAGCTCTTAGGAGGCGAGGCAGACTCGTCCAGGAATTCATACCGATGCAACTTCGTGAACTCGTCGATCAAGACCCCTATATCGCTGAGATGCAAGATAAGAAGGAACGACAGTTCATTAGAACCTTGTTGGACCGCGCGATCGCCAAGTCCCCATTCATGCCTTCCAACGATTTTATTGCGTGGCTTGCCCGACACGAGAACGTCGCTTTGGTGCAGGATGCCGCATTGGAAATTGCGACTGCCGCCACATTCGACGATATGATCGCGGCATTGGGGATTAAATGGCCACTTCCCGAACAGGACCAACTCCCAGAGAACGTGCCTGCTGTGCCGGGTATCGGTTGACCGAATACGCTTGGCCTTCTGATTATCCTTGCTCCCTCGGCGCTCGCTTTTTCATCCGTTCGTTGCTAGGTTGTAGACGGGCGATCTTGCAAGGGGGATGGGATGGTCGACACACGTGGAAAGCTCGAGCACGAAGGCGCGGCGCTTGGCCGGATACATGCGCGATCGAACAACCGCAAGGCAACGGCATATTGGCTCGGATTCCTGAAGGGCATCCTGGCGAGCGATAAGGTCGAGATGGCCGAATTCGCTCCCCTGCACATCGAGGCGGAAAAACTTCCTCAAGCTCCTGCATGATCCCGACGCCTACGAGCTTATCGAAGACCTCCGCATGTGGAGGGATGAGCCGAATGAAATCTACGACATCATCGAGAACATCGTGGCCATGAGATCGCGGGACTTCTTCGTCGAGGACGAGAAGGACGAGATAAACGAACTATACGGGTTCACTGCCGGCATAGCTTGCGACAACCGCATAACCGCCGAGGAAGTCGGGAAGCTCCTCTCGAGACTGGACACTTATCCCAGAATCCAAACCGACAAGCGGGTGATCAACCTTAGGAACGCGGCCCGGCGCTCGATCGCGGACGGACGGATCACACCGGAGGAGTCCGACGACATCTGCTCGTGGATCACGCATCTCGTGGGCGACAGCGCAAGCGACACCGGAATCGCTACCTTCGGCAACGTCGGCGTCATCGAAGGCGCTCTCGAAGACCACGCCGAGGTCGTCTTCGGTGGAAGGATGTTCGTCTTGACCGGAAAGTTCACCCTTGGTCCCCGGAAATCAGTCCAAGGTATGATTTCGGACCGCGGCGGAGAGTTCAAGAGCAGCGTCTGCCGGAACACTCACTATCTCTGTGTGGCTACAGAGGCGTCGAGGGATTGGAAGCACAGCCACGAAGGCCTGAAGATCATCCGGGCCATGGAGCTGCGAGACCAAGGCAAAGGTCCGCACGTGGTGCATGAAGGAACACTGGCTCAGGCATTGGCTGGATAGGTGGGGGAGTTGCAGCGCCGCCGACTTCATCGAGGGCGTCCCTCTGGAGCATTGGTTCAACATCTGCTCTACGGCGGCCTCCGGAAGGATAGCGAACATTGGGTCCGCGGCGGCGATGTGCGTTAAGGATAGAACCACCGCAATGACAGACAACAATCGTGACAGCATCATTTCCCCCACGTTGGCGCGCTACGGATCGATGAAGCCGGATCAGGCTAAACCCGTGGCGTCATTCCGCCCACTTCGATGGGTTCATCACAGAAGATCGTCCGTTGGCAGTCGGCACGGGGGGACGATACGCCCGGTACTGACCGACAAGTCCACCATCCACCGTGGGAGGCGACTATGATCCAAATGGAAATGACGACCATCAGGGCGACGTTGCTATCGCAAAACAGGAAGTCCGGCCCAAAGGGGGCCGGACTAGACAGGCGGGTTCGTCAAACTCAATAGCCGCAGACGCGGACCTTCTTGATGTAGACGTTGCCCCAGTCGTCGTACTTCTTGATCTTCTTGACGAAGCAATAGTCGTTGTAGCCGGGCGAATAGATTTTGATGCTGTTGTGGTGGCCATGCTTCCACTTCCAGCCATGGTTATTGCCGTGCTTCCAGTTCTTCCAGCCTGCTTCGGCCGATGCAGCCATCGAGACGGTGGCGATGAGAGCGGCAGTTGCGCCGATGATGAACTTTTTCATTTCGATTTCCTTCTGGGGTCTGTTGGGTTTGGACGTTGATGTCCCTTGCATCCTTTTTCCCACAGTCCTCCCGTCGCCGCTGTGCCCTCAGGAACAACTGCGACGGCTTGCTGACAGTGGATAACCAGTTCCCCAGGACGCGGCATATTTGTGCTCGGGGAGCGCGTAGGGGATAATCGGGAGATGATTCGAAGCCAGATGGTTTCTGCGCGTCGACCGACATGGACAGCTTGCATCAATGCTGAGACGATCTGGAAACAATTGGCATAGAATGGCCGCCATCCTGGCGACGATCCTTGCCCTCTTGTTTTCGCCACTCCCGTTCGCATCGCCGAACGCGGCACTCACAAGTTCCCACAGTGTCGTCCTCGCCGAGCATGACCACGATCATCTCGAACAGCCGGCCGTCGGACCGCACTTCGCCAAGAACGGCCCCACCCAGCATCGACATGGCCATAGCTCGGCCGACCATTCGCATGATCTCCCGACTGGACTAAGCGCGGTCGGAAAGCCAGAATCGGCCGCCCGAACTGCATGGCGGCTCGTACTCTCTGCCGAGGTCGCTGCGAACCTCCCGAGCTCCATCGAGCGTCCCCCGAAGGCGTCGGCGATCGCCTGACGTCCGCCGTTGCCCGCGGCCATTTCAATCAGCGAACGGTCTTCTCGTCTTCGGCCCCACCGTGCCGTGACGTTCCAATCCTCGACCGCGTTCGCGCGAAGCGACCGGACCGCACGCAGAGGTGCGTCCCGTCCATCCATCAAAATCAAGGACATTCGCACGTGAACATCATCATCGGTCTGGTTATCGTCTTCGGCTGCATCATTGGAAGCTTCATGGCCACTGGTGGTCACCTGAACGTGCTCTGGCAACCCTACGAATTCATCGTCATCATCGGTGCCGGCCTAGGAGCCTTCGTCGCCGGCTCGCCGATGAAGGTGATCAAGGACTCGGGCAAGGCGCTCGGCGAAGCGTTTGCCTATAAGGTGCCCAAGGAGAGGCACTACCTCGACACGCTGGGCGTCCTCTACGCGCTGATGCGCGATCTCCGTACGAAGTCGCGCAACGAGATCGAAGCCCATATCGACAACCCGGCGGAGTCGTCAATCTTCCAGACCGCGCCGACCGTTCTCAAGAACAAGGACTTGACGGCGTTCATCTGCGACTATGTGCGGCTGATCATCATCGGCAATGCGCGCAGCCACGAGATCGAGGCTCTGATGGACGAGGAAATCGAGACCATCACACATGACAGCATGAAGTCTTACCACGCGCTGCAGAACATGGGCGACTCGTTCCCCGCCATCGGTATCGTCGCGGCCGTTCTCGGCGTCATTCATGCCATGGGCGCGATCACCGAGCCTCCTGAAGTGCTAGGCCAACTCATCGGCGCAGCACTTGTCGGAACCTTCACCGGCATTCTTCTGTCCTATTGCATCATGAATCCGCTGATCTACATGATCAAGGCCGTACGATCCAAGCAGAACCGGCTCTATGTCATCGTCAAGCAGACGCTCATCGCGTACATGAACGGCTCCGTGCCGCAGGTCGCGCTGGAGTATGGCCGCAAGACCATCTCCTCCTACGAGCGGCCGTCGATCGATGCCGTCGAAAACGAGATGATGAACCCCGGTCAGACCGTGGCAACCTGATACGGCGCTTCCGCTTAGGTCGAGCCCTTGGAGGCCTCGACCTAGATTTTCGACCACTATTCGAAGAAAGACAAACTATGACTCTCTGCCCCTGCGGATCGACCACAGATTTCGACCGATGCTGCGGCCCCATCATTGCGGGAGCGCCCGCGCCGACGGCAGAGGCGCTCATGCGGTCGCGCTATGTCGCCTTTACTCTAGGCGATCTCGACCATGTCGAGCGGACATGCACCGACCACGCTCTCGATACCTTCAACCGGGTCGACCTGGCGGCCTCGCTCCCCGGCACCGAATGGGTCGGTCTTGAGATACTTCAAACCGAAGGAGGCCAGGCGGAAGACGACGAGGGGAGGGTCAAGTTCTCCTTCCGATATCGAAACGGTGGTCGGGAATTCACCCAGCTGGAGATTGCCACCTTCCGGCGCGTCGGTGGCGACTGGCGCTATGACGACAGCGAGGTGAATCCAAAGTCGCCGCCCGTTCGCGTGGACAAGGTCGGCCGAAACGACCCATGCCCCTGCGGTTCGGGCAAAAAGTTCAAGAAGTGCTGCGGTGCGTGACGATGTCAGAGAGACGGTTTGCCTGCACCGCCTGTGGCTTATGTTGTAGCGGGCTGGTGCCCCTGACGATCCGGGAGGCCATCGACATGGCCGACACGTTTCCGCTGGCCATGATGATAACGCCAGTGAAACCGGGCACGCGCGGGCAAGCCGTGTTGGAGCGGATCGGGGCATCGGTGGTCCTGCCGCCCAAGAAGAAAATGCAGTTGCTCGTGAACCCGGTGTCGTTCGTGCCTCCTTCGATGCCCTGCCCACAGCTGACACCCGAGAACCTCTGCGGAATCCATAAGACCAAGCCCATCCGCTGCCGCACAATGCCGTTTTACGCCTACAAGGACGAAGACCATCAAACCGACCTGCTTCAACCCCGTGGCGGCTGGCTCTGCGACACCTCCGATGCTGCGCCCGTCGTCTATCGGGACCATCGGATCGTCGATCGTGCGGACTTCGAAGCGGAGCGCGGCCGATTGCTGGACCAGGCGTCCGCGATCAGGCGCTACGCGGACCTGCTGTTGAAGCACTCGCCCGCGATGATGGCCAGGGTTGCAAAGGCCGCCCAGACGACGCCGACCGGACGGGTGGTGGCGAGCTTTGTGTCCTATCTCCGATACGACCGCGGATTGGACCTCGCGGCGTTCGCGCGCGCGCAGCACTCCTTGCTTCGAGACTGGGATACGAAGACTTCAGGGAATCCCAAGATGACCGAGTTCAATGCTTATTATAGGGAGGCGGCGGTGGAACTTGAGCGGTATCTGTGACTTGGAACGCAAAAACCCGGCCCCCCATGAAAAGGGCCGGGTCCGCGGCGCGGGGAGGACAAGCCACGCGCTCTCAGGAGATTTTCGAAGGCTGGCTTCCCAAGTCCGCCCTCAATGGAACTGTTATGGCAGCCCCGTGCGACTGGCGCAGTTCCTTGGGTAACAAGCCCGCAATCGCGACTGGTCATCAGTGATGGTCCTCCTCGCCCTCATGCTCGTGCTTCAACCATGAGCACAATTCGGCGGGCAGCAGTTTCTCGTAGGCATCATCGCTTCCAACGAAACTCCCGAGGTCCTCCACGTTGACGAAACCGACATTGGGAAAAGCCTCGGCGGCCCGTCTGAGGAAGGTGAAGTCCTCGCGGCCGATGCCGACCATGATGTAGTAGATTTGCGATTCCGCGTGTTCTGCCTCTTCAAGCAGATTCCAGGCATTCTCGATGTCCGAGTTTTCGCCATCGGTCAGGAAGTAATTAATGGCGGGAATACCAGACCGGGTTTCCTCGCCCAGGACATCGCGCCTGCGACCGAAAATCATGCCGAGCAGTCCCTCCGGCTCATGAACTTCAAGCAGGCCGTAAGTGAGCAGGTTGGACCGGATCACTGGGCCGTAGTTCGTACCGCCCCACAGGATGCCGTCGAGATCGCGGTTGTCGGTGATTTCGCGCTTTACATAGTCTTTGTAATTCTCGGCCGTCGCCTGCGTGATCGCGGCCATGTTGGCGTCGCCGGAGAACACCCAGGTGTCGATCCGTCCGTCGTCGTCGAAATAGAGGGCGACGGGGAGCACGCGTTCCAGCGCCGACTGCACGATTCCGCCCGAGAACAGGTTCTGCATCGATCCGGACACGTCGATATTGAGCCCGACCTGCGCCGGGATGCGCTCGTGTATGCCCTGCTTCTGCAGCACGAAACCCACCCGGCGGATTTCCTCTTCGGGCTTCTCAAGTTTGAACGTCGTCATTCGGATCATCCTATGAAATGGGGTTGGGGGCGATTTCGCACGTTCAGCGGAGATAGGTCTCGATCACTTCGCCAAGGTCGGCGCTGGTTGCATTCCCGACCGCCTGGAATTCCCACGAGCCGTCGGTCTGTTTCAGAAAGGAGGCGACCTGGATGGTGGCCTTGCCCGCGAACTCCTGGGTGAGCTGGTATCGGCAGAGTTCGACGTCGGCCATGTCGCAGACCTCGATGTAGGCGTTTTTGACCTTGCCGAAGTCCTGGTTCTTACGCCCTGCGTCATGGATCGTGGCCCAGACGGCGAGCTCGGCGATCTCAGACGGCAACTTCGCCAGGATGATCTTGAATTCCTCGCGGAACCCCTCGTCGTGATGTCCGGCATCGTTGTCATCGTCCACGGTGACGCTGCCGCGTCCGGTGCGGTCGTCGCGTTGGTGCCACATGGAACCGTCATCTGTCTCGAACGAGCCATCGGGGCGCTTGTTGAGCGAACCGTCGAGATTGCCTGGCCCCCGGACGAAGGCATAGCAAAGGGCGTGCGAGCCGAAGTTGTACAGGCGGGCGTGGGCGCGGTCGCCACCAGGGTGGATCAACGCGAAGCAATGGACGTCGAGATCGAACGGCGGCCCCGAATCGTCCGGTGAATCCCAGACCAGGCCGGAGTGGACGAGCTGAATGTCCTTCTTGATCCGAAATGACTGGCCTTTGGTGAGATTGAATGTCGCCACGAGTTTGGCTCTCCTGTCCCTGTTTGTCACCATCGAACGGGCGTCCGTCGTATGGTCGTGCCCCAACGATGAACGAGCCACGACTAACGAATATTCATGTCGGTTGTATGGACCACCCGTCGGCGAAGCTCCACATTCCATTTCCCGAAGTGTCTGACACTTGGCTTCCGACCAGAGCCGATGGGATTGGCGTCGAACTAGAGATCACATCCTCCGGCACGGCGAGCGGACGCGATGGCCAGCAGCTCGCCTTTGGTCGATGCGACATCCTCTTCATTGTCGCCCCCACGGATGCTGCCCACCGGGACATGGACAGCCCACATGGCGTCCCGATCCTCCTGGACGGTGGCGCGCTGCCGCGCCTCCAGGTCGCTCAGCGTTCGTCGGCGCTCCGCATGCAGTGCGGCCAGTTCGACGCAGGTCTTTCGCAGATAAGGATCGACGGGCACCACCGCGGCGGAGATATCCTCCGGCGGCTTGGCGCAGGCCGTCAGCAGAAGGACGACGGCGATCAGTACACGCTTCATCACATGACCTCCGCCTAAGAGCCGCTGCGGACGGCGTCCACCTGCCGTTTGACGAGTGCCTTAAAACCCTCTTCGCTGAACTCCGTCAGAGGCGCTCCATTGACGAAGAAGGTCGGAGTTTGCTCGACCTTGTTGGTGGCGACATCCGCGGCGTCCTGCTTGAGGATGGCATCCACTTCCGGCTTCACGCCGTCGAGCCTGGCTTGCATGAGCTCGACGCCTGCGCCGCGCGCGATCTCCCAGGCCTGCTTCAAATCCGGCGAGCCATGCGCCGCCCATCGGTCCTGGTTTTCGAAAAGCGCCGCGAGGACCTGTTCGAACTTGTCCTGTCGCCGCGATGCTTCGATGATCCTGACGGCTTCGTCCGAGCCCGGATGAAACGCCGCGTAGCGAACCACCAGTCGGACATCGTCAGGATATTGCGCGAGAACGTCCTTCACGATGGGGAAGAACGCCCGGCATGCCTCGCAGGACGGATCGAGGAATTCAACGATGGTGACGGGCGCATCGACCTTCCCAATCACGGGCGAATGTTTGCGGACCAGCGACGTTTCTTCCACCGGGGCGGTCGCCTGTTCCTTCTGCGGTGGCGTGTAGAGGACCGAGCCGGCCGCGAAGACCCCGACGGCGGCAAGCGCCGCGAGGATTACCAAAAGACGTTTGTTCATGGAGCACTCCTTTTGTTGGCGATTACCAGCAGCACGATGACCGCGGCGAACGAGGCAAGTGAAAGCAATGGGATCGGCATTCCCAGGACCGACATGGCGGCATCCGAGCAGGAAGGGCCTTTTCCGCAGGGTTTGAGCGCCTCGGCGACGAACCCGAAATAAAGCAGGGTGTGGTAGGCGGCTATCAGGAGCCCGACGAGCGCCAGCGGACCCGCGTAGAACCAAACGCGGCCGTCGTCGCGGAAAGCCGCAACGCACAACACGATCGCGAGCGGGAACATGAACGCGCGCTGATACCAGCAAAGGACACAGGGCGTCTGCCCCATGACCTCGCCGATGAAGAGCGCACCGAGCGTCGCTACGAGCGCGACCATCCAAGCGGCGAAGAGCGGTCCCCATGCAGTGGCGGTGTTGGGCATTAGCTCTCTCCGATCAACCAAGCGCCGATGTTTCGACTGCAGGCTCCTCAACAAACGTCTTCTTCTTCACCGGGGGCTGTTCTTTGAGGACGTGGCTGAAGCTGAGAGCGAATATGATGGCGACAAAGAGGATCAACAGGATCACGGTGACCCTGTTGCGCATCCTCTGGCGCTCGCGGACTTCACTGACATTGGGCACTGGTTACTCCTTATGAATTGATGGCGACAGTTGTCCGGACGGGGACTCGGTTTCCACGCTGATCCACATCGGACCCGGTGCAGCCGCCCATCGCGAACGTCATGCTGAAGACGAACCCGGCGGCCAGCGCCCTCAGGCTGCCGATGGTTGCGGGCTGCGTCATGGTTTGGCCGCCGCAGGATGATGGTGGTCCGTCAACGAGGTTCGATCTGTTACGAACCGTCCTTTCGCCAAGGTCGTCGATCCGTCGTCGAACCGGACGGTGACCTGGGCGCTGTCGATTGGCGAGGAACCATCCAACAGGAGGAAGACGGTGTCGACGTCCATGTGGAGTTCGGACTTGGACGGCACGGTGACAACCGATGTGTCGAGCATCGTGCGCACGACATCGTCGCTGACACGTTTCGCCAAGTCAGCCTTTCCGAAGGCCTCGACCTCTACCGAACGGATCACCTTGTCCGACGCCGAGCCGTTCCAGATCGTCAGGTATCCGGCAAATCCGTCCGAGCCAAATGGAATGAACTCGGCGTGTTCGACCAGCACGGTGCCTTCATAGGCCGATGATGAGTCGTGTAGGTCTCGACCAGAGGCAATCGATGTCGACGCGATGGCGGCCCATGCGACCGTCAGCGTTGCGAGTCTCATTGGCATGATGTGTGTCCTATGTTTGGCACTCCCGTCCTCCTGCTCACTCCGCCGCCCTCGCCAACGGGTCTTCATTGCTGGAGACATGGGTGGCGGCGGTGTGCGCCAGCATCACCAGCTTCTTGACTTGAGCGCTACGACTGTCGTGCATATCGAGGGTGCCCTGCAACGTCCCGTCAGCCTTGACGAGCCTCACGCCCGCGCTGTGATCCATCGTGTAGTCGCCCCCGTCAGTCGGGACCTTTTTGAAGGTGGCTGAGAAGGCCTTGGCGGCGAGCCGCGTGGCATCTACGTCGCCGCGAAGGGCGATGATCCGCGGATCGAATGCCGTCATGTACCGCCTGAGAGCTTCGGCGCTGTCGCGCTCCGGATCGACCGTGATGAAGATCGGCGTAAGCTCGTTGGCCGCTTCACCCATTTCCTTGAGCAAAGACGTGAGCTCGGCGAGCGTGGTCGGGCAGATTTCAGGGCAATAGGTAAACCCGAAGAAGACGGCGAGGGGACGCCCCTGGACGTTCACCTTGGTGAATTCCCTGCCATCCAATGTCTCGAGCTTGAATTCGCCGATCTCCAGACCAGGTTGAGTTGTCACTTGGTTGGTCGCGACCGTTGGAAGCCTGACATAGACCGAGAGCGCCAGGACAACTGCCGCAGCCGAGAGATAGATCGGCAGAAGCCGTCGAAAGCGAGGTGTCATTGCATATGGTCCTGATGCTCGTTGGCCACCTCCGGCGGCGAGCGTGCGACAACCAGTTCGACGTCAAGCGGGCCCGCCTTCTCGAACACCAACGTGAGGGGGATTTTCTCACCTTCCCCGGGGCGAGACTTCGGGTTCAGCAGCATCAGGTGAAGCTCACCCGGCTCGAACTCAACGGTTTCGCCAGACGGGATGGCCACTCCATCGGTCACCTGCCGCATGGTTGCCACACCGTCTTTGACTGCGGACGAATGGATTTGGACATTGTCGCTGATCGGAGACGACACCGCCAAGAGGCGGTCGGCTTCGCCGCCGTCGTTCTTGATCGAGAGGTAGCCCCCAAGCACGGGAGCACCTAGTGGCGCAACGCGCGACCACGCTCTTTTGATTGTCAGGTCCGCAGCCCGCGCCTCCTGCGTGACCGCGGACAGTGAGAATGCCGAGAAAGTCAAAAGCACTGCGACGAACCGATCAATCATTAGACCTCTCCACCCAGTTTCGGCGAGAGCAGTCGCAGGGCGTTCAAAGTGACAAGCACCGTCGCCCCGGTATCGGCGAGAATCGCGGGCCAGAGTCCGGTCACGCCGATGATGGTCGTCACAAGGAACACGGCCTTCAGGCCGAGAGCGATCGTGATATTCTGGGTTATGTTGGCCATTGTGTTCTTCGAAAGCTGGATCATCCGCGAGATGTCCCGGACCCGACCATGGAGAATGGCGGCATCGGCCGTTTCGAGGGCGACGTCGGTACCACCGCCCATCGCGATCCCGACATCGGCGGCGGCGAGCGCCGGCGCGTCGTTGATGCCGTCTCCGATCTTGGCGACGATCATCCCCTTCGACTTCAGCTCGCCGACGATCTTCTGCTTGTCCTCGGGCATCAACTCGGCCCGGACATCGTCCATTCCGAGTTGCGCGCCGATCGCCTTGGCTGTCCGGCTGTTGTCGCCCGTGAGCATGACCGTCTGGATGCCGAGGTCTTTCAGAGCCTGCAGGCCCTCCCGTGCGTCTGGGCGCGGTTCGTCGCGCATCGCCAACGCGCCAGCGACCTGCTGGCCCGCCAGCAGGATCGACACCGTCTTGCCTTCGTCGTTGAGGACCCGGATGCGTTCCTTGAGATCGGCGGGGATCGTCGCCAGTTCCGCGGCCGCCTGCGGCGATCCGAGAAACACCGAAACGCCTTCGATGGTGGCGCTGACGCCCTTGCCGCCGATCGCTTTCGATTCCGAAGCGGCCGGGGTCTGGACCTTGGCTTCCTCGGCCTTTGCCAGGATCGCCACAGCCAACGGATGACTTGAGCCTGTCTCCAGCGCCGCCGCCAGAGCCAGGACCTCGGTTTCCGTTTTGGCGACGGCTATGACATCGGTGACCTTGGGCTTGCCCTCGGTCAGCGTGCCCGTCTTGTCCAGCGCGACGACCGTGATCTTCCCGAGGCCCTCGAGGACGGCACCGCCCTTGAGGAGAAGGCCGCGGCGCGCGCCCGCCGAAAGCGACGCGGCGATGGCCGCGGGCGTCGAAATCACGAGAGCGCAGGGGCAGCCGATCAGGAGGACGGCGAGGCCCTTGTAAATCCATTCGGACCAGGAGCCTCCGGCGACCACCGGAGGCACGATGGCGACCAGCGCGCCGACGGCGAGCACCCCGGGGGTGTAGTACCTCGAGAAGCGATCGATGAACCGCTCGGTGGGGCTCTTGGATTCCTGTGCCTCTTCGACGAGCTTCACGACGCGGGCGATGGTGTTGTCCGCCGCCGCAGCAGTGACCTTGATTTTGAGGACCGCCTCGCCATTGATCGTGCCCGCGAAAACGCTGGCGTCCTTCTCCTTGCGGACGGGGGTGCTCTCCCCGGTGACGGGCGCTTCGTTGATCGCGCTGGCTCCATCGATGATGGTTCCGTCGGCTGGAATACGGTCCCCCGGCCTCACGACGATCACCGCGCCGATTTCGAGCGTGTCGGCCTGGACCTCGCGGGTCTTGCCGTTTTCCTCAATGAGCGCGGTCTTCGGGACGAGCGTGGTCAAAGACTGGATGCTGGCCCGCGCCCGTCCGGCGGCTATGCCTTCCAGAAGTTCGCCGACAAGGAACAGGAAAACCACCGCGGCGGCTTCCTCGCTCGCATTGATCACGACCGCGCCGACCGCCGCGATGGTCATCAATGTCTCGATCGTGAAAGGAATGCCCGCCAGCGCAGCCGCGACCGCACGCCTGGCGATCGGCACGAGGCCGACCAGCATCGCGACCGCGAAGGCGTATTTGTCGATCGCGGGCACGAAATGACCGACGAGATAGGCGACGACAAGCGCCGCGCCGCTGGCCAGTGTCAGAAGCGCTTTCTTGGATTTCCACCAGGGGCCATCCGATGGACCATGGTCGTGCCCGTGCAGACCGAGGCTCTCCTCGGTCTTGTCGCCGTCGTCATGCTTGGCGTTTGAATGATCGTGACCCTCGTGATCGTGATCATGACCTTCATGGTCGTTGTCATGTCCTTTATGGGAATCTGCGAGGGCGGTAGGCTTGGGCGCGGCCCTGTCCGGGGTGTCCTTAGGTGAGACCCCGTATCCCAACTTTACCACGGCGCGTTCGACCGCCTCAAGGTTTTCCTCAGCGGCGTAGTCCACGGTCATGGTGCCCGCCGTCGCCGACACGGAGACATCGTTGACGCCAGGCAGCCTCCGGACCGCAGTGTCAATCTTTGTCGCGCAACTCGCGCAGTCCATGCCTTCGACGCGGTAGCGCATCTTGCCGGGTGCATTCGCCATGACCGTACTCCTCTAAGTGATTCCAGTGGGCCTACACCCTCTAGCCGCTAGAGGAGCAAGCGATATTTTGCGTTGCCCGCGAAAATTTCCGTGCTTGGGAGTCGGTCTTGAATTTGCCCGGAATGGACGGCATGCTCCAGTGACTAGAGGAGAGCGACATGCTATCGATATCCATCAAGGAGGCCGCCCGTGAAAGCGGCGTGAAGGTGCCGACCATCCGATATTACGAGCAGATCGGCCTGCTGGCTTCACCTCGGCGCGACAGCGCGAACCGACGCGTGTTCCTCGACGATGACCTGAGACGGCTGGCTTTCATCCGGCACGCTCGTGAGCTCGGATTCGAAGTCGACGCGATCCGCACGCTGCTCGAGCTGCAGGATAGGCCGGATCAACCCTGCGCGACAGCGGACGGGATCGCCCAGGCACGGCTTGCGGACGTCAACCAGAGGATCAGAAGCCTGTTGGCGCTCAAGACGGAGCTTGAAACCATGGTGGAGGGGTGCCGACATGGACATGTCTCGGAATGCCGTGTCATAGAAATCTTGGCTGATCATGCAAAGTGCCTGCACGATCATCACTGAGAGAGGCGAATGGAAGTGATCGAAATCGGAGCGGTCGCCGTCATCTGGGCCTATGTGTTTTTGTTCCTGGTTTTCACCGTGGTCGCGGCGCGGCGCGCTGGCACGTCCGTGTGGCTCTTCGGTGTCGGAGCGGAACGCCAGATGATTCCGGCAATGCTCTTCCGCGCGAGCTTCGCACTCGGGGCAGCGCTTCCTCTGGTCACGCTGTGGGTGCTCGCGGGAAATCCTCCATGGTTCCTCATCCCCATGAGCATGGGGGGCGCGCCGAGCGGCCTGGTTGGATTGATCCTCATGATCACGGGGGCCGCGCTGGCGCTTTACGCGCAGCACTACATGGGCAGATCGTGGCGTATCGGCGCGGCCGAGGGGCATGTCGGGAAGATCATCGACGGCGGGCCGTTCTCGTTTTCACGCAACCCCGTGTTCGTCGGGCAGGTCGTGCTGTTCGCGGGACTTTGGCTCGTGTTTCCGACCGTCGCGCAATTCGCTGTCGTGGCGGCGTTGATCCTCGCGGCGGTCCTGCAGGTCAGGATCGAAGAAAGGGTGCTCGGAAGGGAGCTCGGCCAGCCCTATGCGGACTATAGACAGCGGGTCAGGCGATGGCTGTGACCGCCGTGCCTTCCGTTAGGCTGCTATCGCTTATCGTGCCCCATACGGGAGCCGTCGTCGTGCTGGGATACTCGATGCTGGGTCCAGTGCCCTGGCGGTAGCTTGGCACGGAAGCGATAATACCGGGGCCACACAGCTCGATCAGGCACTTCGGGGCCCGAACAGGATGATCGCGCTCCCGACTATGCATATGACCGCGCCTGTGACATCCCATCTGTCTGGACGGCTTCCTTCGACGACCCAGAGCCATAAGATCGACGCGGCGATATAGACGCCGCCATATGCGGCATAGGCGCGGCCAGCGGCATCACTCTCGACAAGGGTGAGGAAATAGGCAAAGAGCGCCAGCGAGAGCATGCCGGGAACGAGCCATAAGGGCGATTTGTCCATGCGGAGCCACGCCCAGAAAGCAAAACATCCGGCGATTTCGGCGAGGGCCGCGCCGATATAAGCTGCAACAGTCGGCATTTCATTCTTTCTCTTGAAGTGTTCCGGGAAGGTCGAAACCTGGATCAGATGCGGGTGGTGATGGCGGTGAGCCATGCAGGCGAGAGGCGTTCCAGTCCGGTTTGGAGCGTCCTGTCCACCCCGGTCAAGATCGCCAGGCCAGAAATCACAAGCAGGATGCCCATCACCGCCTTGAGAGCATGGGCCGCTCCCACCATGCGGCCCCGCCAGCGCATCAGGACTTCGCGCGACAGAGTCCCGAGGACAAGCAGGGGGACCGCGGTACCGATGCCGAATACGATCATGGTCGCGGCGACCTGAAACAGGTTGTCACCCCGTGACGCCATCACCGAGGCCGCGCCCAGGGTCGGCCCGACGCACGGTGTCCAGACGGCACCGAGAAGCAGGCCGAGAGCGAACTGTCCGCGGATTCCGCTTGTGCCGAACCCGCCAAAATGACGCTGCGCCCAATCTCCTGCCGGACCTGCCGCGGTCGCCAGTCTGACCTGGAAAGCCGGGACAATGAGTACGATGCCGAAAACGACGAGCAACACGGCGGCGACCCGCCGGAAGATGTCGAGGTCGAGACCGATCGAGAAGCCGACCGTCGCGACAAAGATGCCGATCCCTGCAAAGGAGATCGCCAGCCCTGTGGCCAGGGCGAAAGGAGCGAAACGGTTCTCAGCCGCCGCCCCCGAGAGGACGACGGGCACGAGCGGCATAACGCAGGGCGACAGGATCGAAAGCAGACCTGCCACGAATGCGAAGACGATTGTCATTTGACCGCCTTGCGCAACAATGCCTCGATTTCGGCCGGATCGGTCTGACCGACCTGGCGGTCGATCTCCTTGCCGTCAACGAACACGATCATCGTGCTTTGGGTGGTGACGCGAAGATCGGCGAGGATGTCCCTTCTGGCTGTCGAAGTCGATCTCGAACTTCTTCACGGCGGCGAAATCCCGCCTTGCGAGAAGTTCCGAGACGATGGGCTTCTGCGCCTGGCAGGTCTCGCACCAGGGAGCCGTGACGTGGACGAGAATCGGCGTGCCCTCCTTTGCGGCGGCGTCGAAACCCGGAATGATGCTGGCCGCCCATGCGCGGGAACCAGCGGACAGGAAGGCGAGAGTGCCGAGAGCCGAGAGGAACGTGCGGCGGTGCATCATGCGATCTCCTTGAGGTTTCTCCGGGCGGCGTCCGGAGCGAAATGAGCGAAGAGAAGGTCGGCCACGTCGGAGGCTTCCAGCGGGGCGGTGATCCTGAGATGGACACCGTCGCGGTCATTGGAAAGTCGGAAGTCCAGGAACGGGCAGCATTCGCGCTCCCTGGCGACGAGGTCGCGGACTTCGTCAATTGCCTCCGCCGAATAGGTCAGCGAGAGCGTGAGAGCCCCGCGATGGGAACTCAGGAGCGACCGCTCGGCCAACTCGCGGATTGACTTCGTGCGGGTTTTGAAGTCGCCGGCCTCAAGGGAGCACGCGATGACTTTCTCATCGCCACCACATGAGGGGCCACAGCCGCAACCGCCAGCGACAACGGAGGGGGTCGTGGGAGCCGCAGTGGTCTTAGACCCGGAGCGGCGGATCATGTAGTAAATGCCGACGGCTGGGACCGCGAGCAGGAGGGCCGCGCCGCCCCATGCGACGGCAGCCCCGCCAATGGCGAAGAGTCCGGTTCCGAGCGCGACGGTGGGGACGATGCTGACGGCGCAACAGGCCGCGCAAGCAGTCAGCAGTGCGCCTCCGGCGGCGGCGGTCTTGATGGTCGTGTTCATTCGAAAAGCCTTCGTTGTTGAGGACTTTCCAAAATCTACTCCTTCAAGTAACTTGAAGTTCAAGGAGATATTTTCCATGAACGTTCACGTTTCCGTGTTGACCATCGGAGTTCTTGCTAAAGCCACGGGCCTGACGACCCCTACGATCCGCTATTACGAGGAGATCGGGCTACTTCCCGCACCTAAACGGACGGACGGCGGCCAGCGCCATTATCATCCATCGGATGTGGAGCGCCTTACATTCATCAAGCAATGCCGGGACTTCGGCTTCTCGATCGAGCGCGTCCGGACGTTGCTCGACCTTTCGGTCAGCAGGGAGCGAGACTGCTCCGAGACCCGGGATATCGCCAAGGCGCATCTAGACGAGGTCCAGGCCAAGTTGCGGGAGCTTAGAGCGCTTGAACTGAGGCTGAAGGGGTTTGTGCGACGTTGCGACGAAGCGTGCTCTGGTGGACCTGGTGCCGACTGCGTGATCTTCGGAGACCTCAGTCAGGGGTGCAACACATCCTGTTGCGCATAAGACGCGTAGGCGCGTGTCGCGATCCCTGCGGCGTGACCCGTGGCAAGACTATTTGTCGATCGAACCCACGGGCACGTCCTCGACGCAGTTCTCGATCTCCACCCATCGCCCGGAATGCATCGACGACTGTCTCTTGAGATAGTGGTATGGCGTGTCGGACCAGAGCCGGACCTCGGACGACAGATTGTCGAGGACGAAGTCGCCCTCAGACGTGCGGACGGTGAGCACAGCATGGCCGGTGCCGTCGTATTTCCGGACGACGGTTATGAGGAGATCGGCCTCGGAGAAGCCGCGGCGGATAAGTTCCCTCCGCTTCAAGAGGACGTAGTCCTCGCAATCTCCGGTGTCGGATGGATAGGTCCAGACCTCGTTGCGTCCGAAGAGCTCCGCGTCGGTCATCGGCATGATCCGCTGGTTCACGTCGGTATTCACTTCCCGGATCGCAGCCCAGCCCGCGTCAGTAACCTGCGCCCTGCTACGGGGTACGGTCTTGACAGCGCATTCGTCTACGTTCCGCTGGCAGAATTCGTGATGGCCGATCGGCTGCGAAGTGACCGCGCCCGTCCGCATGAACGGCTCGCGTGTGGGGACGGCGAATTCCGGTGCCGCGAGGACGGACGTCGACGCGGCGAATGCCGCGATCGCGAAGATGATGACGCGCTTTGCTCTCATGGGGTCCCGCCGACATGATTAACAAAACGTAAATACCCCGACGGTCAGGTCGGGAGCAACCGGGCAATGGCTTCACATTGGATCGTGGTTAACGCCGCTCTCCGTGGCGTTCAATGTAGCGCCTGAAGACCTGCAGGGTCTCTTCGCTGACATGGTGCTCGATGCCTTCGGCGTCTATGCGCGCCGCCTCCGGCCCGACGCCGATCGCGCGCAGGAAACCCTCGACGACGCGATGCCGCTCGCGCGCGCTCTCGGCAAGCGCCTTGCCCTCCGGTGTCAGAAAGATGCCGCGATAGGGCTTCTGCTGGACCAGGCCCTCGGCGGCGAGACGCTTCAGCATCTTCGCTACGGTCGGTTGCGCCACCCCGAGACGTCTCGCGACGTCGATCTGCCGGGCCTCGCCGCCGTCGTCGATCAGATCGGCGATCAGTTCGACATAGTCCTCGACAAGTTCGGTCCGGCGGTTGTGACGCGTCTGTCGGAAGCTCTCGACGTGGCTGTCCTCGTCCGCGAGGGCGGCCCGTGCCGCATGTGTTCCCGCCTTTCCGGTCATCGTCGTCCATTCCATTGATGAAAGAGTATAGCCCATGCTATGGAATCTTTCTAGAAATTGCAATTCTTCACTTCAGGAATGGTGCAAATCTCGCGGATATAGCATTTGCTAAGTTATCGACGGTGTGCTTTTATTGTTCGATATTGCTAAGGGAATCGCGACATGAAGCGCTGGCTGCCATTCGATCTCAACCGCAGAAAACTCCTCCGAGCCGGGCTGTTCACGGCCGGAGGGGCGGCGCTCGTCTCCGGCACGGCTCTCGGCCAGTCCAATCCGGCGCATGAGGGGCATGCGATGCCGGTCGACAAAAGTGCGGCGGTCCCGCAGGCCTCTCACATGCAGGCACATGGATCGATGATCACGGTCGGTGACGTGGACTCCGCAAGAAACGGCTTCGATCCAACCGCCATGCTTACGGACTGGGACCCCGGCACGACGTCGAGCCTGCCCGACGGTCGCACCCTCAGGACCTTCGAGGTGACCGCGGAGGACAAGGAGATCGAGATCGCGCCGGGCGTGATGTTCCCCGCGTGGACCTTCAATGGTCGCGTTCCCGGTCCGGCTCTCCGGGCGACCGAAGGCGACCGTGTCCGTGTGGTCTTCAAGAATTACGGCTCCCATCCGCATTCCATGCATTTCCATGGCTACCACGCCGCCCGGATGGACGGAGTGCCGGGTGCGGGCATGATCGCTCCCGGCGACGAGTTCGTCTACGAGTTCGACGCGAGACCGTTCGGATGTCATATGTACCATTGCCATGCCCTGCCTCTGGCGCGTCACATTCACAAAGGGATGTACGGCCTTTTCGTCATAGACCCCGATCCGGCAAAGCACCCCGAGGCGGCGGACGTCGCCGCGAGCAGGCTGCTCGGTACGCCGGAAAACCAGCGCTGGCAGGAGCTCGCGATGGTCATGAACGCCTTCGACACCAACTTCGACGGCGAGAACGAGTTCTACGCCTGCAACACGATCGCCCATTGCTACGCGAAGCGACCGATCAGGATCGAAAAGAACCGTCCGGTCCGCATCTATCTCGCCAACATGACCGAGTTCGACCCGATCAACTCATTCCACATCCACGCGAACTTCTTCGATTATTACGACCAGGGCACCACTCTCACGCCCACCCTCAAGACCGTCGACGTGATCATGCAGTGCCAGGCCCAGCGCGGAATCCTCGAATTCACCTTCGCCAACGAACCAGAGCACGAAGCGGGCCTCTACATGTTCCACGCCCATCAGTCAGAGTTCACGGAGCTGGGCTGGATGGGAATGTTCGAAGTCGTGGAGGGAGTGGCATGAGCGAAGACACGGCAGACGTTCCGACGACGACGACTTCTCCGCGCCGGATGGCGCTGCTCTGGGCCCTGCTGCCGATCGCGCTCATGGCCGCGGCATTCGCCTGGCTCTTGGGTAGTGATCTTACCGCTAGCTTCCGCAACGGCGCGCCACCTGTCGAGAATATCGCTTTCGAACGCACGGTGCTTGACCAGGACGGCCTTCGGCTCCTCGTGCGTGCGGGCGGCTCCGAGCCGATGACGATCGCGCAGGTGCAGGTCGACGCCGCGTACTGGCAGTTCCAGCTCGATCCCCCCGGCCCGGTGTCGAGGGGAAGTGCGACCTGGGTCAATATTCCATTTCCCTGGGTGCTGGGCGAAGCGCACAACGTCACCCTGGTCACGAACACCGGGGCGACGTTCGCGCATAATATAGCTGTGGCGGTGCCGACACCTCAGCAGAATTCGGGGACCATGATGCGGCAAGCGGTACTCGGCGCGTTCGTCGGCATCCTTCCGGTCGTAGCCGGACTGATGTTCTTCCCGGCGCTGCGCGGAGCGGGTCCTCGGGCGATGCGCTTCCTTCTGGCCCTGACCGTCGGCCTGTTGGCGTTCCTGCTGGTGGACACTTTGGAGGAGGCCTTCGAGTTCGCGGCCGAGTCCGCAGCCCTGTTCCAAGGCACGGGAATGGTAATCTTCACCGCTATCGGTTCCTTCGCGCTCCTGACGGCGGTGTCGCGACGCGAGGGTAGCCCGAGCGGGATAGCACTCGCGACGCTGATCGCGATCGGCATCGGGCTCCACAACTTCGGCGAGGGCCTTGCTATCGGAGGCGCGTTCGCGGCCGGTGCGGCCGGGCTCGGGACATTCCTCGTCATGGGATTCACCCTGCACAACATCACCGAAGGAATCGGCATCGCCGCGCCGATCCTGCGCGAACGCCTAAGCCTCGCTAGGTTCGCGACGCTTGCCCTGATCGCGGGCGGCCCGGCGGTCGTCGGCATTTGGGTGGGAAGCCTCGCAACATCTCCTCAGTGGACGGCGCTGGCTCTCGCTGTCGGTGCCGGGGCGATCTTGCAGGTCATCATCGAGGTTTCCCTCTTCGCCGCGAGAGGAGCGCCGACGTTGGCGGGGGGCCTTCTCCGGCGGGAAATGCTGGGCGGAGTGGCGGCGGGTCTCGCGGTGATGTATGCGACGGCGATGTTGGTCAAGATTTGACTTTGCTATTTCGCCGACACGCGTACTCTGACGCTCGCAGGTCGACCTGGCAGACTGGAACTCGCTAATCGGCGGACTGCCTTGTCACGGTTTTGAAGCGATGAATGTGAGAAATCCAGACCACCACCGCCACCTCTGGCCGGGAGTTCCCTTTGCTCTCGGGTCAGCCGTTCTCTTCGGTCTCTCGGCTCCTCTTTCGAAACTGCTCATAGGCGGCATTGATCCGTGGTTGCTCGCGGGTATCCTGTACCTCGGTGCCGGGCTCGGGCTGGCAGCAGTTCATTTCGCTCGCAGGGGCCTCGGAATCGACGAGGTCGAGGCACCGCTCAGGATGCACGATGTCCCCTGGTTGCTAGCCGTCGTCCTGTTTGGAGGCGTCTTGGGGCCGCTGTTTATGATGATGGGACTTTCGGTGACCGCGGGTTCCACGGCCTCCCTCCTGCTTAACATCGAGGGGTTGGCGACGATGGCCATCGCCTGGTTGGTATTCCGCGAGAATGTCGACAGACGACTTCTTCTCGGTGCGGGCGCAATTCTTCTCGGCGCTGTTGTGCTCTCGTGGAACGGATCGGGTGGAACCGTGGGTGTGGGGAGCCTCTGGATCGTAGGGGCGTGCCTATCCTGGGGGATTGACAACAACCTGACCCGCAAACTTTCGTCAGCCGACCCCGTCCAGATCGCGATGATCAAGGGAATCGCTGCCGGGGTCACCAACACTATGCTGGCGCTGACCATGGCCGCGGCCATTCCAGCACCTTCGCTCGTGGTTTCGGCTGCGGTTGTCGGCTTCCTGGGCATCGGGGTAAGCCTGGTCTTGTTTATGCTGGGCTTGCGCCATCTCGGCACCGCCCGCACTGGGGCCTACTTTTCGGCCGCGCCCTTCGTCGGCGCAGTGGCTTCTCTATTCATCTTCGGTGAGGGCTTGTCGTTGCAGCTCGTGGCGGCCGGAGGGTTGATGGCTCTTGGCATATGGTTGCACGTATCGGAGAGGCATGAACACGAGCACGAGCACGAAGCGTTGGAGCACGAGCACATGCATGTCCACGACGAGCATCATGGACACGATCATGACGGTCCAGTCACGGAGCCCCATTCTCATTGGCATCGGCACGGACCCCTGCGCCACACGCACCCGCATTTCCCGGACCTGCACCATAGGCACAGCCACTGAGCCGATTTGGCAGCCGCGCAGCGTGACCGACTTGCGGCCGCCCCCTCGAACCGAGACAGGGATCAGGCTTTGGGACGCACCTCCAGAAACACCGACGTCTTGCCGTTCTTGCTGACGCCGATCACGTCATAGGAGGCCGATGGATCGTCGCCCATGCCCAGCGATCCGGAGGGCATGCCCGGCACGGCAAGACCTGCGAGGTCGGTCCGGCTTTCGAGCAATCTGGCGGCCTCCAGCGGCACGTGGCCTTCGAGGAATTGCCTGCGGTAGACGGCGGTGTGGCAGCCCTGGATGTCGAGCGGCACGCCAAGCTTCTTCTTTAGGGATATCAGGTCCCGCTCCTCGACGATCTCGATCTGGTATCCGGCCTTCTTGTAGGCATCCGCCCAGAGCGAGCAGCAGCCGCAGTTCGGGTCCTTGTAGACGGTGAACACGTCCTGTTCCGCTGCTGCGAAGACCCGGCTCGCAGGAAGGGTGACAGTGGCCGCCAATGAGGCGATGAACTCTCTGCGTTTCATGTTCATGCTCCTTTCAATGCCTGCCTGGAAACGATCTCCGGCGCAGTTGGTTGATTTCTTCCGGTCTTCCTGAGACCGAAGCCTTTGACGATGCCGTAGACGGCGGGGATGACGATCAGGGTCAGCAAGGTAGACGAGACCATGCCGCCGATCATCGGTACGGCGATCCTCTGCATGATCTCCGATCCTGTGCCCGTGCTCCAGAGGATGGGAAGGAGACCCGCCATGATGGCGACGACCGTCATCATCTTGGGCCGGACTCGCTCGACCGCGCCCACCATGATGGCCCTGTTGAGATCGGCGCGGCCGAAGTGGCGGCCATCCCGCTCGCAGATTTCCCCGCTGCTCTCCGGAGCGCTTGGTCGAGGTAAATCAGCATGAATCACCCCCGTCTCGGCCGCAACGCCCGCCAAAGCGATGAAGCCGACGGCGACTGCCACGGACGCGTTGAACCCAAGCCACCACATCAACCAGATGCCGCCGACCAGCGCGAAGGGCAACGACAGCATCACGATCAGCGTCTCGGTCAGCCTGCCGAAATTGAGGTAAAGCAGCAGTAAGATGAGGGCGAGCGTCAGAGGCACGACGATCGCCAGCCGCGCCTTTGCCCGCTCGAGATATTCGAACTGGCCGCTCCAGGCGACGGAATAGCCCGGCGGCATCGACACCCCGCTCGGCGACGGCCCTCTGCGCATCAGAGACGTATCCGCCCAGATCGCGCCCCGCGATATCGACGAAGATGTAGACCGCCAGCCTGTCCGTTCTCTGTCCGGATCGACGTCGCCCCCCGTGTGAGTTCGACCTTCGCCACCTCGCCGAGCGGCACCGTGCCCGCCACCGGGAAGCGACACTTGGACATTCTCCGCGATCGACTGCGGATCGCTGCGGTATGCGCGCGGATAGCGGATGGCGACGCTGTAGCGCTCGCGACCCTCTACGGTGGAGGTGATGGTCCTCCGATCCGAGCGCCATCGCGATGACGTCCTGGACGGCGTCGACGCTCAAGCCATACCTCGCCAGCGCAACGCGGTCAGGGACGATGTCGAGGTAATAGCCGCCGATAACGCGCTCGGCATAGGCCGACGATGTGCCCGGCACCGTCTTGAGGGTCGCCTCGATCTCGCGGGCGATCTTCTCCATCTCCTTGAGGTCGGTGCCGAACACCTTGACCCCGACAGGGGTGCGGATACCCGTCGAGAGCATGTCGATGCGCGCCCGGATCGGCATTGTCCAGGCGTTGGACACTCCCGGGAACTGGAGCGCCGCGTCCATCTCCTGCTTGAGGCTGTCGACGGTCACACCGGGCCGCCACTGCTCCTTGGGCTTGAGCGTGATGATCGTCTCGAACATTTCGGTCGGCGCGGGGTCGGTCGCGGTCAGCGCGCGGCCGGCCTTTCCGAACACTGTCTCGACTTCGGGGAACGATTTGATGATGCGGTCCTGCGTCTGCAGTAGCTCGGCCGCCTTGGTGACGGAGAGGCCCGGCAAGGTGGTCGGCATGAACATCAATGTGCCTTCGTTCAGAGTGGGCATGAACTCGCTGCCGATCTGGCGCGCGGGCCAAGCGGTGGCTGCGAGCATGCCCAATGCCAGAAGGATCGTCAGCGTCCTGGCCTTGAGCACCCCTGAGATGATCGGACGGTAGAACCAAATGAGGATGCGGTTCACAGGGTTCCGATGTTCGGGAACGATCCGGCCGCGCACGAAGATCACCATCAGCGCCGGGACCAGCGTCACCGAAAGCACGGCGGCGGCGGCCATCGCGAAGGTCTTGGTGAATGCGAGCGGCCCGAACAGCCTCCCTTCCTGCGATTCCAGGGTGAAGATGGGAAGGAAGGACACCGTGATGATCAGCAGGCTGAAGAACAAGGCCGGGCCGACTTCGGAAGCGGCCTCAATGAGCACTTCTGTCCTCGGCTTGTCGGGCGGAGCTCGCTCGAGGTGCTTGTGGGCGTTCTCGATCATGACGATGGCCGCGTCGATCATCGCGCCGATGGCGATGGCGATCCCGCCGAGGCTCATGATGTTGGAGCCGAGCCCGAGCAACCGCATCGCGATGAAGGCCATCAGGATGCCGACCGGAAGCATGATGATCGCGACCAGCGCGCTTCGGACATGCAAAAGGAAGACGACGGTGACGAGTGCGACTACGATGGACTCCTCGACCAGCGTCGACTTGAGGGTTTCGATCGCCGCTTCGATCAGGCGGGAACGGTCGTAGACCGTGACGATCTTCGCGTCGCCGGGCAGGCTCTTCTCGGCCATTTCGAGATTCTTCTTGGCGTTTTCGATGACCGTGAGCGCGTTCTCTCCGAAGCGCTGTAGGACGATACCGCTCGCGACCTCGCCGTCGCCGTTCAGCTCGGCGATGCCCCGACGCTCGTCGCCGACCACCTCCACCTTGGCGACATCCGAGAGCAGGAGCGACACGCCGTCTTGGCTCTTGAGCCCGATGCTCTCAATGTCCTGGGCACCCTTGAGGTAGCCCCGGCCACGGACCATGAACTCGAATTCCGAGAGTTCGACGGTTCGTCCGCCGACGTCGCGATTGCTTGAGCGGACGGCGGCGGCGATATCCTGCAGCGAGACGCCTTGCGCCTTGAGGCGGACGGGATCGACGACGATGGAATACTGCTTCACGAAACCACCGACGCTCGCGACTTCGGCGACACCCGGGGTCTTCGAGACGGCGAAACGCACGACCCAGTCCTGAAGCGATCTGAGTTCCGCGAGCGACAACTCCTTGGCGACGACCGCATATTGGTAGACCCAACCGACACCCGTCGCGTCCGGCCCGAGGGTGGGTGTCACGCCTTGCGGCAGCTTGCTCGCGGCGGCATTCAAGTATTCGAGCACCCGGCTCCGCGCCCAGTAGGGATCGGTGCCGTCGTCGAAGATCACGTAGACGAAGGAGACACCGAAGAAGGAGAAGCCGCGGACGACCTTGGACTTGGGCACCGTCAGCATGGACGTGGTCAGGGGATAGGTAACCTGGTCTTCGACCACCTGCGGAGCCTGGCCAGGATAGTCCGTGAACACGATCACTTGGACATCGGACAAATCGGGGATCGCGTCGAGGGGAAGACTGCGGAGCGAGTAAAGGCCGCCTGCGACCGCGAGGCTAGCGCCGACGATGACGAGGAGCAGGTTGCGCGCGGACCAGGCGATGAGGTTGGCGATCATGGCTTGGTCTCCGGCGGCGTCATGGCGTTGAGGGCGGAGGTCAGATTGCTCTCGGCATCGAGGAGGAAGTTGGCGGCGACGACGACGCGGTCGCCCGCCTTCACGCCCTCGGCGATCTCCACCTTGCCGTCGCCGCGCAGACCCGTCTTGACGTTTCGCGGTTCGAAGCGCCCGTCGCCGAGGTCGAGGAACACGACCTGGTGATCGCCCGTGTCGATGACGGCGGTATCCGGTACAGTGACCACGGGCTGGGCCTTGCCGCCTTCGATGGCGACGTCGGCGAACATGTTGGCGAGCAGCGCGCCGTCCGTGTTGTCGAGTTCGATGCGGACCTTGGCTGTTCTCGTCTCCATCCGGATTTCCGGGTAGACGACCGCCACCGTCCCGGTGAACGTCCGGCCCGGCAGGCTTCTGACGGTGACGATCGCCTTCGCGCCGTCGGCGACGGCGTCGAGCTGGCTCTCCGGCACCTCGGCGACCACCCATATTTTGGAGGTGTCGGCGATCCTGAACAGGGTCTGTCCGGTCTCGGCCATCATACCCGGCATTGCGATCCGCTCGAGGACAACGCCGGAAACGGGCGCGTCGAAGTCGAGCCTGTCGGGAACCTTCCGGCTGCGCCGCATGCCCTCGATCACGTCGTCGGAGAGGCCGAAATTGCGGAGCTTGAGCGCGCCGCCCTTGGCCGACGTCTCCTGTTGGGTCACGAGTTCGGCTGCGGCCGCGGCGATGTCCTTCGAGAAGAACTGGAAGAGCGGCTGGCCTTCCCGGACCCTGTCTCCGGTGGTCACGTCCGCCACCGATTCCACGAAGGCGTCGGTGCGCATCGCGACCATTCTGACGCGCCGCTCATCAAGGACCACCGTGCCGGGAACGCGGAGACGGCGAATGATCGGAGAAAGGGTAGCTTCGACCGAACGGACGCCCGTCCGCTGGAGCTTGCCGGGCGACACCTTCACGGTGCCGCTGTCGTCGGCCTCGCCTTCGAACACGGGGATGTAGTCCATCCCCATGGAATCTTTCTTGGGCTCGGGCGAGGTGTCCGGCAACCCCATGGGATTGCGGTAGTACTTGACCTTGCGCTCGCTCGGAACGGCGGTCGGTTCCGTCTTTTCCCTCCCCTTTTCCAGGTCGGCGAAGGTCACGTCCTCGCTCTCGCGGACGGGCGCGAAGTCGCGCCCGCCCGATGTCTTCTTGGGCGCTCCGGAATATTCGGGTTTCCCGTCCGGATGCCTGTAGTAGACGATCCGGACCCGTGCCATCCGGCTTCTCACCGGCAGCCTCCGATCCACTCGGGCGGCAGCCACTGCGGCAAGGACGTCGGCGGGGTCGATCGGACAGCCTTCACCGGAGCCCGACGAGGTATCCTCCCGCGCCCGCGGCGGCGAGGGAGAGGGTGATCAGGATTGCGCGCGCACCATGGTCAGTCCGCGGCCTTGAGGATGACTTCGCCCTGGGCGGTCTCCTCCTCGCCCTGGATTTTGGCGGCCATCTTGAAGCGCCAGCCTCCGGCCATGCTGAGATTCAGTTTGAATCTGTAGACGCCCGGCTCGGTGGTTGGAAGGGCGTCGACCTTGGAGGTCATAGCCTCCATGCCGTCCGGAGCCATGTCGAGACGGGTTTCGAAGATCACGGCGTCGGGAACGGGCTTGCCCGTGCGCTTGTCGACGATCTTCACGGCGAACTCAGATTCCGGCCCGGCCGGCAGTTCGGTCTTCACGGGCTGGAACTCATAGTCGGCGGCTCCGGCGAACACCGGAAGGACGGAGGCGGAAAGGAGAAGGGTGGCGAGGGACGATCCTCGCGGTCGAGAGAATGGTGTTCATGGTTTCACATCTCATGCTGGCGGACATGGTCCTGCCTTGTTGATAGCGGGTCGCTCTTGCCCGAGGCGGAAGCCGCGGTCAGCGTCGTCGTCGGAATCGATGTGAAAATCAGGCTTTGGGAGGTCGTTGCCGGAGGTTCGGCGGCGAGCGAACTGAGGCGCGCGGGAACTCTGTTCGCCGTAGACATGGTCCGGTCCACGAGTGCGAGGCGCGGAGGTCCAATCGGCCTTCAGCAATGCGAGGGGGGCCGAGGTTGAGCAGATGATGACGAAGGGGCAACCCTTGTCGCAGTCCGGCTTGACTGGCTTCTCGTCGGGGACAGCACGGCATATCGCCCTGCATGCCTGCCATCTGCTCGGAGGCCTTCACCGACATGTCGGCCATTGCGTACTCGGCCGCGACCGTGCTCACGGGAGCGTATCAGCATCCCGAGCATGGCGAACAGCGACAGGACGCGCAGGAGTGCGGACATGGGTTTTTCATCGCTTTCATGATTGACATGGCACGGTGACCTTGGGAAGGGGATTCACGGAAATTTGCGGCGATAGATCGCAATACGCCACAGGCCTTCGATGTCGTCACCCAGGACGTTTGGGAGAAAGTTGCAACTTTGCCGCGTCTCCCCGTTGACATTGCCCGTATTGTTCACTATTTGTTCGATCCATGCTGAAAACGGCCCTGCGCTCCATACGAATACGGTGATAGCTCGCCGCCGCTTTCCGCGGCCGTCGATAATCCGCGTTATGTATGGGGTTATGCATGGGCATCGAACAGAAATCGGTCGTCAACACCGCACGAGGTCGAGCGGCCGTCAAATACTTCGCGCCGACGGCGACCGTGAAATGCGAAGGCCGTCGGCTCTTCCGGTCTCGCGTATCCCGCGATCTTGCCTGCCTCCTCGACGTCAATCCGTCAGTCTCCTCCTGGATTTGCATGCCGACCGAGCTCCAGATCGGTGACGCGCACCATATCGTCGACTTCGCCGTGTTCACATCCGACGGCGAAGCCGCGCTCTTCGACGCCCCGGATCGATCGACGAGGGTTTCGGTGGAAGCCGTTCAAGCCGCCGCCGAAGCCACGGGATGGAAGTACCGCAGACCGTCGGCTGACGAGATGTACGAGGGCCACCGTTATCGGAACGCGCGTGATCTTCTCCGATACGGAGACCATGAGTGCAGCCTCGGAGACCGGGTACGGCTGCAGGCGGCGCTGACCGAGCACGGTAGCCTGACGCTGATGGACTGCCTGCAGATGGTCCGCGAGAGCAAGCCCATGGCGGCGGTGGCGTCGCTCATCCTGCGCGAGTTCTTGGAGGTCGACTTGGACGAGGGGGAGATCGGGCCGGAAACGATGGTGCGGTGGATAAGGACCTGACGTCCAGGACCCCGCCATCCACGCCATCTCTTGAGGAACTATCCAATGGGTTACGTCCCCCTCCGACCAAAAATGAAACCCTACATGCTGGCCGAGGTCGCCAAATTCGGCATCCGGTCCGTGCTTCGTCATCATCTCAAGGCGGAAAACCACGCCTTCGTTGCCGTGTTGGTCGTGCCGCCGACAGCCGATCCCGTCATCTATCACGACGCCGCCTTTCTTCTCCTCAAGGACGACCAGCCCTCCGGCGATTTGGAATTCGATAGATGGCGGGTCGAGTATTACACGGGCGGCAAGGACAGCCCATCCAAGAGCGACCTCGAGCATCTGGCGGCTGCCGATAGGACGGTCGTTTTCCTCACGGAGCGATGCGAGTTGCCCCGCTCGCTGGCGCTGGCGACGGACGTCTACGCCGAAATTCCCGAGCCGACAGCCGAGCACTTCCTCGTCGCCGCCCTGAACTGCGGCATCGACGAGATGACGGAGGCCGACGCCGAGTATCTGGCAAGGCTGCCGTTCCAGGACATCAAGGCCGCGATGGGAGTCGGACGTCCGTTCCGAAGCGCCATGCGCAGGCTGCGCGAGGTTCCGGCCGACGACGGGGTGGCCGGGGTGGAGGAGACGCCTCCGCCGCGGGTCGATCTCTCGAAGATGGATGAGATTGTCGGCCACGCCGAGATCAAATCCTGGGCTGCGGCGATGGCCGAAGACATCGGATTGTGGAGGGAAGGGGTCCTGCAGTGGAGGGAAGTCGACAGAGGAGCGGTTGTCACCGGGCCTCCGGGCACGGGCAAGACAAGGCTCGCCCGTGCCATCGCCGAAGCGTGCGGCATGCGGTTCATTCCGACATCGGCGGCGAAATGGCAAGCTAAAGGCCACCTGGGTGACTACCTCAAGGCTATGCACCAGGTCTTCGCGGACGCCGCCAAGAAGCCGCCCAGCCTTGTCTTCATCGACGAAATCGATGCCGTCGGCGACCGGGCGCAACAGTCTGGAGACAACGAAGCCTATATGCGGCAGGCCATCAACGGTTTGCTAGAGGTCTTGGATGGAAGCGACGGCCGGGAGGGCGTGGTTGTACTCGGCGCTACGAACGACGTCTTCGTCGTCGATCCGGCGGTATTGCGACCCGGCAGGTTGGAACGCGTGTTCCATGTCGGACTTCCCGACGCGCTGGAGCGCCGCGCGATCCTTGCCTTCCACCTCTTGCCTTGCGCGCCGCCCGAAGACCTCGATTGGTTCGACGACGTCTCCGAAGGCATGAGCGGCGCGGACATCGAGATGGTGGCGAGAGACGTCAAGCGACTCGCCCGACGCGGACGCAGGGACCCGACATCGGAGTTGCTCCGCACTTCCATGCCGGCTACGCGCCGTATCGACGGCGACGAACTCAAACGCAACGCTATCCATGAGGCCGGCCACGCGGTCATTGGGCTAGAACTCTGCGTCCGCACGTTGGTTTCGGTCTCGATCTCCGAGTTCGTCCTCTCGGGTAGTTCGTCGAGATCGGTCGGTCAGGCCAGGTTCGAGTCTCCGCGCGGGGTGCCACGAGGTCGTCAAGAGCTGCTCGACGAGATCGCGATGCTGATGGGCGGCATCGCAGCCGAAGAAGTCTTGCTCGGGTCGTTTGTAGACGGTGCTGGGGGATTGGAAGGCTCCGACCTCGCGACCGCAACCGATCTGACGACTATCGTCCATTGCCAACTCGGGATGGGGTTCACGTTGACTTCGGAAGTGGGGCAGGGACCGCGCGATCTCCGCGCGATGCGTCAGCTCAACCCGGTCGCGTGGCAGCAGATCGACGAGACTGTCCGCGGGCAGTTTGAGCGCGCAAGGTCAATCATTGTGGACTTGAAGTCGAGCGTCGAGATCGTCGCCACCGAGCTGTTGGCGCGCAAGCGGCTTTCGGGCGACGATGTCCGGGTGATGCTCGCCGCGAGCAGATCGCCACCAAATCCGCAATGATCAGTTCCCGCATCCGCCTCGAATTTGGCGGCTAGCGGCGGCCTCCCTCGTCCGGACAAGACGTCGCCGTGATGGGGGAGGCCAACTAGGTACGTATCGGCAACCGAGGATAAGGTTGGATGTTAAGCCTTCGGTAATTTGAAATTGCGATCACGACGCAAATCCGTCGGAGTGAACCCAATGCACTATGCCATCGGCTCGATAACGCTGAACAGGAAGATCATTTTCTTTGCCAAGCTCCCATTCGGCGGCGAGATGAAAGCGGAGACGCCGGAGCAATACTGGCAAATCATTCGGGAGATTGAAAAGCAGTACCACGAACATCATGAGGGGAAGCAGATCGACCTCAGCAAGTCGGCTTCACTCGTAGTCGCGTTCACCGCGGCGATTGCCGAAGGAGTCTGGAAAGCCGCCTTCGCATTCGAGGATGCTGACCTGCTTAACGTAAAGGTCGAAGACTTAATGTTCGGCGGCGAGAGTTATGAATTGGCCTCGATTGCCGAAGTCGAAGCCATTATCGCGGTCCGGAAACCTGTCCCGCCCCAGCAGCCGTCATCTTCCTAGCGTTTTCCAGTTCCTCGTCCGTGAAGCAGTCAATCAGTCGTCGTAACTGCAATAGACGCTTGTTCAACGGGTGCTCCATATCGAGTGCCGAGCCCTTGCCGTATTCATGTTCGACGGCTTGCAACGCTGAAAGCTCGACCGTTATGACCTCTATGGCCTCCGAATCCGCAACGGGCAGACTTCTGATCCAATCGACATGATCTGTGAGAAGCTTCTCGGCTGCGCGAACATGGCCAGACGACACGAGCCGACGCAAAAGATCGATGGGATTTTCGGGAAGTCTTGGAGGTCCAGATAGTAGTTCGGCGGCGTCTATCATGCCCATTCCTTCCTCTTTTCGTTGGCAGCTGATCCCGAAATCGACTCCCAAAGGTCCTTCGCTGACATAGTTTCCGGCCTCTCATGGTAAGCCTTCGCATTGTCAACGGCCCATGCCTCCACGACGCCGTGGGATACGCCTTCGGCGACGCGCGGATGGTCCAGATCGAGTAGGGAACAGTCACCGTACATTCCTCGACCGCTTCTGCCGCATCGAGGAATGTACGGATGTTGGCAAGCGTCGCCGCCATGTCGTCGCTGAGGAAATCACGGTGGAAGGGCTGTTTCAGGTGCTTGCGGACGCCTACGAGATCGCCGTGTCCCGCACAGAATACCAGCGCGTCGATATACGGCTGAGCAGTCACGAGTTTTATTTCCGTCACGACATACCCCACACCCCACGGCACCAAGAACCCACTGATAGATTTCAATGGTCTTTCTCGCGTTTCACCGGCGCAAGGCCGCCGTGTCTTTAGGACTCGATGGCTTCGGCCTCGTCACGGTACCGCTGATGCGCGTCGCCCGGCGAGCGGCGATAGCCTGACCTCGGTCGGAGCGAGGCCTCTCAGTCGAACCGGAACCCGAACAGGCCTCCGGTCTCGGGGTCCTGCAGCACGACGGGGAGGACATGATCTTGGACGGCGAAGCCCGCCGAGAACAAGTCCTTCTCGACCAGCTTGTCCAGCTCGTCGGAATTCCACATGGTGATGTACTGTCCGCCGACGGCCTTGGTCAGCGCCGCGCCGAGTTCGATCGCCTTCGCCTGCTGGCGGCCGTCGACCCCGTCGAACAGATGGCTGTCATGGATCAAGAAGCCCGGGCCCCCGAAGCGGTCGGCGACAACTTTGTAGAGCGCGTAGTCAAAGCAGAAGATTTCCATGTTGCTGATGCCGCCGCTACGGTCGCCCTCGATCTCCAGCTTGAACTCCGGTCCGCTCTGCTTGGCGTTGATCTCGAAGGTTCCGAACCGCTCAGCATAAAGAGATGTCCGCGCCTCGCGTACCGCGTTCACGGCGTCGTTGACGGCGTCGACACGGGCGTCGAGATCGTTTTGGAGGCGTGCCAAAAGAGTGTTCTCGCTCGCCTTGATGGCAGTCTGCGCCTTCTGGGTGTTTCGGGCCTCGTCTACCTGCGACCGTAGCCGCGCGGCGACCTCGTCCTTCTCTGCCAACCTGCTGCTGAGTTCCGCGAGATCGCTGAACGCGCCTTTCCCTTCGAGTTGGGTGAGAATTTCCGACCTCCGGCTGGAAGCCCTCTGCTTCTCGCCGTTGATCTCCGCGAGCCGGGTCTGGACGCGGTCACGTTCGGCCGCAAGATGGACCTGGCGGTTGCGCAACACCGACTCGTGGAAGGACTTCACGTCCTCGAACCGCTTGGCGACGGACCCCGGCAGAGTGATGCCGGCTTCCCGGTACATGCGCTCCACCACGTCGCCATCGGGGCCGATTTCCTTGTGCAGGCTCTCCGATAGATGCCGAAGAGACGAGGTCAGTCGTGTCGCTTCACGGCTTAGCTTCTCTAGCTTGGCCAACTCGCCGTCGGCCTCGTCTGCCAACTCGCTGAAGAGCGCCTCCACCTGGAAGTTGGCGACCTGTTCCCGCAACTCAGCGGCGTCTTGGTCGGCGGCCGCGAGCGCGTTTATCATCCGGCCAATGGTGTTCTGCTTGGGGTCCACTCTCGCGGCGAGCCGCTTGCGGTCTTCCTTGTTGCGACGTCTTTCCTCGCGCACCTTCTCGAACTCGAGCGCGATTTCCCAATCGAGGCCGAACAGATAGGAGAGGGCGATCCTGGCGTCGCTTTCCGCCTGGGTTCGATAGAATATCCGAGGTTGGAAGAAGCCTCCGTCCTCGCGCCTGCGGGCGAAGTAGCCGAACATCGAGCGGAAGGAGGGCGCGTGCTCGGAGCGAAGGGCGTCGCTGGTCCGACGAATCGGCAGGTCGAAGACCTGATGACCCAGCCAGCGCGTCCAGTCGGTGACGTCCATTTTCGCTTCGCCGAGCAGGTCGACGGCGACCTCGGCATCGTCGGGAATGCCGTCCGGAAAGTCGACGACGACGACGGACGGATCGTTGACCCGCCGAAGGACCTCCACGTTGATCCCGCCGAACTCGAAGGTGCCCCTGAAGTGGGCGTCGGCCACCGAAGGCGATTCGAGAAAGGTCTTCGTCTTGGACCCGCCGAGAAGGAAGTGAATGATCTGGATGACGCTGGATTTGCCGACTCCGTTGCGCGTGTCCGTGTCTTCCGAGACGTCGCTCCGGTCGGCGAGCAGGATGTTGAGTCCCGGTCGGAAATTCAGGGTTTTGAAGGTCGGAATTGAGCTGCCGATCTCAAATATCATGGCCCGCCGCCTTCACCAGCCTCACCAGGCCGTTAACGAGTTCGACGGAATCGACTGCATAAAGCAGCGTCAAGGCAAGCACGAACCAATCGTAGTTCAGCGGGTATTTGCGCTTGCGGTCCGAACGGAACCTCTCCCAGAGTTCGCTCACCGAACGAGGGCCGTCGCGGAGCACGGACAGGATTTCGCCGCCCACGCTGATGAGCGACCTCTCGGCTGGAAGGAACTTGGTGGGCAGGATCATGATGTCGGTTCCCGGATGGATTCCACTTTGGGAACATCCTTAAAGATCACGCAGGTTTCAAAACATCGTCGCCATCAAAGCCAGCGCCGCGATGTCCCTGTACTCGTTGCTCTTGGCCGTGATCTTGCCCATGATCTTCTCGTGGATGTCGAACAGGATTTCGCCGGGCGTCAGGTCCTGAAGGGCCAGTTGCAAGTAGATGTTCCGGAACCCCTCGGACACCGCGTTCACGCCTTCCTCGTCGTTGTAGCCCGATACCAATTCGGTGACGACTTCCGAGAACTGGTAATAGCTCCTGAGCTTGTGCTGCCAAGGTCCGGGGATGGCGTTGTATTCGAGCTTCTTTTCGGAAATGACCCAATTGGTCGTCGCGCCGTCCATGGACGTTTCGAATTTCGATGCCAGTTCCTCGATCAGCTCCTGAAGGGCGGCGGGCAACAGAACGAGGTCGACCTGCTCGGCTTCGACGAAGCCCAGGAGGTCCATTTTCGTGTCTTCGGACATTTCCAGGAGAGCCTTCTTGAAGCCCTCGATGCCGAACAGCTTGACGGCAACGCCGTCGGTCTTGCCTTTCTCGACCAGCCCCTTGAAGACCTTGAGCATTCCGGTCGTCAGGCCGGATATCATGTTGTGCGTGAACTTCCATTCCTTGAGGCCGCCCGCTTTCAGGGCCTTGGCGTAGTCCTTGGCCATCTTGACCTCGACGTTCGACGACTTCTTGTTCTTCCCGTTCTCAGCGCCATAGCACTGGTACATGACGTCGCCTGTCAGGAGGAAACCGTCGAGACCTTCGTCGCCCTTCTTGCCTTGGGTCTTGATGGGGACGAACTCGTCGCCGTGGATCGCACCGAGGAACCGCGCGACGAAGTCCTGGAAGGCGTTGCCGTTCGCCCTCCGCAGATGCAGTTCCAGCATGCTGTTCCAGTAAGCCGCAGTCGGCATTTTTCCCTCACGGTGCCGCGACTCTCCCTGCGGCGACAACCATGAATATAGGAAGCCACGGTTACTTATCGGTGTCTAGGCTTGTGTAGCCGAGCGGGTAGTTCTTGACTTGCGCCGGCATGCCGATAGCCGATCATCGAATTATCTCATATGGGCGAAGACATCGAACATGCACCCCGAAGATAAGCTGAAAACCGTTAGATTCCTCCACGACACGAGGAATGTGCAGAAACTGTCTCTCGCTCTCTCCCAATTCAACGAGGTCGAAGAACTCGCCAGCCAAGACCAGGCGTTTCTGGCTTCAATAAGACTCAAGCTCGAAGTCTGGAAAGCAATTGAAGACGAGCATGGCCCCGGATCGTGTCTGGCCCTTGATCATCCCGATGTGCAGCGCCTGAAAAGGACAGCTCCATATGTCAGAATCATTCCGGTAGAATTCTTCGAAAATGCCGAGCGCTTCACGGCTCTTTCGGCTTCGCATCTGGAATCGGAATTACAGAATTGAAATCCCGCTCCAGCGATGCCTCATCCAACTCTTGTATGAACAATGGGTTGTCTTTGCTGGTCAATTGACCATGCATAATCTCCCAATTGTCGAATTCGAACAAAACGCGAGAGCCTTCGCTCATCCTGGAAATGTATGCCTCGATATTTCTTTTCATGCGTTCGTTGAAGGCTTTGAACCCTTCGATTTTTTGTTCTTGTTCCCTGAGTGTGCCGAGGGCCTTGTTGTACAGGTCACGGCCAACACCCACCTCGGGAGGTCCCAAGGGCATTTGAACTTCGAAATCCCAGTCACCGTCAATAATTTCGACCCGCACACTATAATACATTTTGGCCCTCCGGTAATAAATGCATAGCGGAGAGTCGTTTGCGGACGGTAAACCGCCGAGGGCAGATAGGATGGGCAGAATAGGGGGCTCTCTACTCCTGACCGATATGAGGGCGGCAATGCTGCAACGGGGTTTTACGGCGAGGACGAGTGTCCCAAATAAAGGTATCTGGCGAAACGCCAGAGGAGAATGGCGAGCGATGGAATTTTATCGAGTTAAATCAATGCCTCTTGCACAGACGTATATGGCGAACTAGGCATGAGCGGCAGGGCGATCGGATTCGATCTCTCGAACATCACTCCGGAAACCGGCGCTCCGGCGCCGGACCGACTGATCTCGGGCAATCCCGAGTTCACGACCTGGAACGTCGAGGAGGCCGACGGCGGCCTCTATGCCGGCATCTGGCAGTCGACGCCGGGAAAGTGGCGGATTTCCTACGATGAGTGGGAGTATTTCCACATTCTCGAGGGGCGCTCTGTTGTGACCGAGGATGGAGGTATCCCCGTTCACCTCGGGTCAGGCGACAGCTATATCCTCCGCCCGGGCTTCAAGGGGACCTGGGAAGTGATTGAAACCACACGGAAGGATTATGTGATCAGGGTGTGATAAGAGCGAAGGCTGGCGCTTTGTGCGGAGATCAGCCGCCTTGAGGCCAATCTCCGGCACACGCCAAGAGGCCGGGCCTTACCTACCAACAGAGGTCCAGCCGCTCCAGCCCGTGAAAATGATAGACGTCCTTGACCACGGGTTCGCGTGCCAGTCGCATCGCCGGCAACCGTTCGAACAGGATCGGCAGGGCGATGTTCATCTCGAGCCGGGCAAGCGGCGCGCCGATGCAGAAGTGGATGCCGGCGCCGAAGGACAGGCTCAGGCCTTCCGCGCGCCCCGGCCGGAAGGCGAGGGGATCAGAGAACTTCTGCGGATCAAGATTGGCGGCGGCGAGGATGAGTCCGACTTCGTCGCCCTTCCGGAATTGTATTCCGCCGAATTCGAGATCCTCGAGCGCCCAGCGCTTGAAGATGTGGACGGGTGCCGAGATGCGAAAGCTTTCCTCGACGGTCAGTTCCGTCGCCCGCGCATCAGCAAACAGTGACTTCGGGTCGCACCGGTTGTGTAGAATCTTGTTCACGGCGTTGCCGATCTGGTGGACGGTCGCTTCGTGCCCCGCGTTGAGCAGGACGATCGTCGTCGAGACCAGTTCTTCCTCGGTGAGATACTGCCCGTCGCGCGCCGGCGAAAGCATCAGTGTCAACAGGTCGTCCCTGGGTATCCTGCGCCGGTCGGCGGCCAGGCTGACCACATAGTCTGCGAACGCCTTCGCCGCCTGGTTGGCCTTGCTCTCGTCTTCGGCTGTGCGGCCGAACATGTACATGCGAACGTAGTCGTGACTCCAGTCGAGCAACTGCCTGCACATTTCGTTCGGCACGCCGATCATCTGCGCGATGACGGTGACCGGAATGATTTCGGCGAAACGCGTCAGGAGTTCCGTCTCGCCGTCCTTTTCAAAACCGTCGATGAGGCGATGGGCTAGCGCGGCGATCTCCGGCCGAAGCCGCTCGATCGTGCGCGACACGAAGGCCCGGTTGACGAGCGTGCGCAATCGGGTGTGCTCCGGGGGCTCGATCGCGAGCAGCGATTTCGACTCGGAGCGGTCGAAATCGGCCAGATGCAGAGAGGGCTCGGGCCAGCCCAGTTCCTCGCGGGTCATCACATGGGTGATCTGGCGGCCGAAGCGCCGGTCGCGCAGGATGGCGTTCACCTGGTCGTAGGCTGTGAAATACCAGTGCTTCTCCTGTTCCCAGAAGAAGGTCGGCGACGTCGCGTGCATGGCTGCGTAGGCTCGGTTCGGGTCGAGATAGAATGCCGGGTCACGGCCATCGAGCGAGAGGTGGCGGGTGGCGGGGTCGAATTTGAAGTAGCTCGGGATCACTGTCATGAGCGACGTTTATCGCGCCATCTCCTCGGCGTGAAGGGGGGTGAGGCAGCCGCCTTGCCGGCGGGCGCTTCACTCTTTGTTCACCTTGCCTCCCAATTTCAGGGGATACCGGTCGCCAACCTTACGCGTCATTAATGGCGAATCTGAAAGGACCGTCCGGCAAAGTCCCCGCATGGCTTGAAGTCAAGGGTGCCGACACTCTATGTAGGGGATGAGATTTTCGATGATTCCGGCCGCCCGATGGGGTTCCGGAGAGTGCTGCGAAGGATGGATATGAGAAATCCGATGGAAACCACTATGGCGATCATCCCCCAGGTGATCGAGCAGACCAATCGCGGCGAGCGCGGCTGGGATATTTTCTCGAGACTGCTGCGGGAACGGATCATCTTCCTGATCGGCCCGGTGGACGACACGATGGCGGCACTGGCCTGCGCGCAGCTTCTCTTCCTCGAGTCGGAAAACCCGAAGAAGGAAATCTCGCTCTACATCAATTCGCCCGGCGGCTACGTGACGGCCGGCATGGCGATCTACGACACGATGCAGTTCATCAAGCCGCCGGTTTCGACGCTCTGCGTCGGTCAGGCCGCCTCGATGGGCTCCCTGCTGCTGACAGCAGGCGCCAAGGGCGCCCGCTATGCGACGCCGAATGCGCGCATCATGGTTCACCAGCCTTCCGGCGGCTTTCAGGGTCAGGCGTCCGACATCGAGCGCCACGCCCGCGACATTCTGAAGATGAAGCGTCGCCTGAACGAGATCTACGAAAAGCACACCGGCCGCACCTATGACGAGGTCGAGCGTGCGCTCGATCGCGACAACTTCATGACAGCGGAAGAGGCGAGGGACTGGGGTCTGATCGACCAGGTGATCGTCAGCCGCGAAGAAGCGGAAAACGAGGCTGGAAACTGATGACGCCGCGCCTGCTGCACCGCCCTGTTCCTGACATGAATGTCTTGGAAAAGGGTCTTGCGGCGGGGGCCTCGGTCGTTAATGATGGACATTAAGCCTATGTTGAAGAAATATGACATAGGCTCCCTCAGAAGAGGGGATTCGTTGCCGCCATCTGGCAAATATGGTTTGCTTGCGATGGTTAGCGTCCCTAGGGCCCCTGTTGATAGCGGCAAGTTCCGCTCAATGCCGGGGTGTCAGGATTGACCCCGTGTACATCAGTTGGCGTCACGGGCGTTGTGGAAGGATAGTACAATGAGCAAAGTCAGCGGAAGCAACGGCGGTGACTCCAAGAATACCCTTTACTGCTCTTTCTGCGGCAAGAGCCAGCACGAGGTTCGCAAGCTGATCGCCGGCCCGACAGTGTTCATCTGCGATGAATGCGTCGAGTTGTGCATGGACATCATCCGCGAGGAAAACAAATCCTCGATGGTCAAGTCCCGCGAAGGTGTTCCCACGCCGCAGGATATCATGAAGGTGCTCGACGAATACGTGATTGGCCAGAGCCAGGCCAAGCGTATCCTGTCGGTCGCTGTGCACAATCACTATAAGCGCCTCGCCCATGCCACCAAGAACCAGGACGTCGAACTCGCGAAGTCGAACATCCTGCTCGTCGGCCCGACCGGCTGCGGCAAGACCTATCTTGCCCAGACACTGGCGCGCATCATCGACGTGCCCTTCACCATGGCCGATGCGACGACACTGACCGAAGCAGGCTATGTCGGCGAGGACGTCGAGAACATTATCCTCAAGCTGCTTCAGGCTGCCGACTACAATGTCGAGCGCGCCCAGCGCGGCATTGTCTATATCGACGAGGTCGACAAGATCAGCCGCAAGTCGGACAATCCCTCGATAACCCGCGACGTGTCGGGCGAGGGCGTCCAGCAGGCGCTGCTCAAGATCATGGAAGGCACGGTCGCCTCGGTTCCGCCGCAGGGTGGCCGCAAGCATCCACAGCAGGAATTCCTCCAGGTCGATACCACGAACATCCTGTTCCTGTGCGGCGGCGCCTTTGCTGGCCTCGACAAGGTGATCCTGGCGCGTTCCGAGAAGACTTCGATCGGCTTCGGCGCCAAGGTTGCGGCTCCGGACGAGCGTCGCGTCGGCCATGTCCTGCGCGATCTTGAGCCGGAAGACCTGGTGAAGTTCGGCCTCATCCCCGAATTCATCGGTCGTCTGCCCGTCATCGCGACGCTCGAGGACCTTGACGAGGATGCGCTGATCCAGATCCTCTCCGAGCCGAAGAACGCGCTGGTCAAGCAGTACCAGCGCCTGTTCGAGATGGAGGATGTGGAGCTGAACTTCCACGAGGACGCGCTGCGCGAGATCGCCAAGCGCGCCATCGTGCGCAAGACAGGTGCCCGCGGCCTGCGGTCGATCATGGAGAAGATCCTGCTCGACACGATGTTCGACCTGCCGACCCTGGACGGTGTCCGCGAGGTCGTCATCTCTGACGAGGTCGTCAAGGGCAATGCCCGGCCGCTCTATATCTACGCCGACCGCCGAGAGGAAAAGGCGCCGGCTTCGGCGTAAGCAGAGACATACCCCTCCGTCGCACCCGCAGATTGAAAGGCCCGGTTCCCCCGGGCCTTTCCGTGCCGGGTCCGCACTATTTGCCGGCGTCCCGGCAATTTTCGTTGCACGTGACAAGCAACAGGGGCACAAGATTGATCCATGCAACGAGCACGATTCCGGCATCGGAAGCGCAAGCCTCGCGACATCAGGGGCCGCTAATCTGCTCGCAGGATTGTGACGGGGATGTGACAGTCGGCGTGCTGCAGTGCAGTGTGCAGGCTTGAATTGACCGATCGGCATCGCCAACTGTACCAGCAGGCCAATCGGCTTCAAACAGGTCGGCGTCGCCTCTTGAGGGACTGCCGCCCTGGCCTTGTCAAAGGCTGGACTTGAAAGGGAAAGAAATGACCAAAAAGACATTCCCGGCTGAAGCAACTCAGCAGAACTATCCGGTGTTGCCGTTGCGCGACATCGTGGTGTTCCCGCACATGATCGTGCCGCTCTTCGTGGGCCGGGAAAAATCAATCCGCGCCCTGGAAGAAGTGATCGGCACCGATCGCCAGATCCTCCTGGTGACGCAGAAGAACGCGACGGATGACGATCCGCCACCAGCCGCGATCTTCGAGGTCGGCACGGCCGCGAACGTTCTCCAGCTCCTCAAGCTGCCCGATGGTACCGTCAAGGTCCTGGTCGAGGGCAGGGCCCGCGCTCGCATCGAGCATTACACCGCGCGCGAGGAGTTCTACGAGGCTACCGCCGTGGTGCTCGACGAACCCGAGGAAGATGCCGTCGAGATCGAGGCGATGGCCCGCTCGGTGGTTTCCGAGTTCGAGAACTACGTCAAGCTCAACAAGAAGATCTCGCCCGAGGTGGTCAGTGCCGCCGGCCAGATCGAGGATTATTCCAAGCTTGCCGACACCGTCGCATCCCATCTGTCGATCAAGCTGACCGACAAGCAGGAGATGCTGGAGACCGTGTCCGTCAAGGGTCGGCTCGAGAAGGCGCTCGGCTTCATGGAGGGCGAGATTTCTGTCCTGCAGGTCGAGAAGCGCATCCGCTCGCGCGTCAAGCGCCAGATGGAGAAGACCCAGCGGGAATATTATCTCAATGAGCAGATGAAGGCGATCCAGAAGGAACTGGGCGACGAGGACGGCCGTGACGAAATGGCCGAACTGGAAGCACGTATTGCCAAGACCAAGCTGTCCAAGGAAGCCCGTGAAAAGGCTGATGCCGAGTTCCGCAAGCTCAAGCAGATGAGCCCGATGTCGGCGGAATCGACCGTCGTCCGCAACTACCTTGACTGGCTGCTGAGCCTGCCTTGGGGCAAGCTGAGCCGGGTCAAGACCGACCTGACCAATGCAGAGAAGATCCTGGACGAGGACCATTTCGGCCTCGACAAGGTCAAGGAGCGCATCGTGGAATATCTCGCCGTGCAGGCGCGATCCACCAAGATCCGCGGTCCGATCCTGTGCCTGGTCGGCCCTCCCGGCGTCGGCAAGACATCGCTTGCCAAGTCGATCGCCAAGGCCACCGGCCGCGAATATGTCCGCATGGCACTCGGCGGCGTGCGCGACGAGGCCGAGATCCGTGGTCACCGTCGGACCTATATCGGTTCGATGCCCGGCAAGATCGTGCAGTCGATGAAGAAGGCCAAAAAGGCCAATCCGCTCTTCTTGCTCGACGAGATCGACAAGATGGGCATGGATTTCCGCGGCGACCCGTCATCGGCCCTGCTCGAGGTGCTGGATCCGGAACAGAACTCCACCTTCATGGATCACTACCTGGAAGTGGAATATGACCTGTCGAACGTGATGTTCGTCACCACGGCCAACACGCTCAACATCCCGGCTCCGCTGATGGACCGCATGGAGATCATTCGCATCGCCGGTTACACCGAGGATGAGAAGGTCGAGATCGCCAAGCGCCATCTGCTGTCCAAGGCGATGCGCGACCATGCGCTGCAGGAGAAGGAATTCTCCGTCACCGACGAGACGCTTCTCGAAGTCATCCGCTCCTATACGCGGGAAGCCGGCGTCCGCAATTTCGAGCGCGAGCTCAACAAGCTCGCCCGCAAGGCGGTCACCGAGATCCTGCGCGACAAGGTGCTCAAGGTCGAGATCACCAAGGACAACCTCGACAAATACCTTGGCGTTCCGCGCTTCCGCCACGACGAGGCGGACAAGGAGGATCAGGTCGGTGTGGTCAATGGCCTTGCCTGGACCGAGGTCGGCGGCGAGATGCTGATGGTCGAAGCGCTGATGATGCCGGGCAAGGGCCGCATGACGGTCACCGGCAACCTGAAGGACGTGATGAAGGAATCGATTTCCGCGGCGGCTTCCTATGTCCGTTCGCGCGCCATCGATTTCGGGATCGAGCCGCCGCTGTTCGAGCGCCGCGACATCCATGTTCACGTTCCGGATGGCGCCACGCCCAAGGACGGTCCATCGGCCGGCATCGGCATGGTCACGGCCATCGTCTCGGTCATGACCGGCATACCGGTCCGGCACGACGTCGCCATGACGGGTGAAATCACCCTTCGCGGCCGGGTCTCGCCGATCGGCGGCCTGAAGGAGAAACTGCTCGCGGCACTGCGCGGCGGTATCAAGAAGGTACTGATACCCCAGGATAACGCCAAGGATCTGGCCGATATTCCTGACAACGTGAAGAACAACATGGAGATCATCCCGGTGTCGCGGATGAGCGAAGTGCTGGAGCATGCGCTCACTCGGCAGCCTGTCCGCGATCGAATGGAACGAGTCCTTCGAGCCGACGCCGGCCAAGCCGGGCGCGGTCGACGATGCCGGTCTTTCGATCGCGCATTGAGCCGACCAGGCAGGTCAGGTGTATCTTTCCTGCCTAATTGATCAACAATGGTGATTGGCCGGTCGAAAGACCGGCCAATTCTTTATGGAAAATCGCCTAAACACACTGGATTTCTCGGGAAAGTTCTGTATCAGGGTTGCGGTCGGGCAGGCGAGTACATTAACTGCCCCAAGAACAAACCGAGTCGTTTCATACCAGCTAGAAAGGGGTGGAAACATGAACAAGAGTGAACTCGTGGCAGCAGTTGCCGAAAAGGCGGGTCTCAGCAAGAGCGATGCGGCCTCTGCCGTCGACGCCGTGTTCGACACCGTTCAGGACGAACTCAAGAAGGGCGGCGACGTCCGCCTCGTCGGCTTCGGCAACTTCTCCGTCAGCCGTCGCGAAGCCTCTGTCGGCCGCAACGTTTCCACCGGCGAGAAGGTCAACATTCCGGCGCGCAACGTTCCGAAGTTCACCGCAGGCAAGGGCCTGAAGGACTCCGTCAACGGTTGATCCCATGCGCCATCAATGGCGGATAGGCCCGGGCTCGTTCGAGCCCGGGCTTTTTGCTGTCTGCGGTCAGGCCGCGAACTGCCGGACCTCCGCTTCGTCGACAAGCGCCAGGCATGCCTGCGCCACCTCCCGGCCCTTGACGCGGAAATGCTCCTCGAAGAAGGCCTGATGCTCGGCATGGGCGTGGAAGTTATGCGGGGTCAGCACCGCGGACAGGACCGGCACATTGGTCTCGAGGCCGACCTGCATCAGCCCGGTAATGACAGACTGGGCGACGAAATCGTGGCGATAGATCCCGCCGTCGACCACGAGTGCTGCGCCGACCACCGCGTCGTATCGCGCGCCACGGGCAAGGCGTTTCGCCCTGAGTGGGATCTCGAAGGCGCCCGGCACCTCGAAATAGTCGACGCGGCAGCGCTCGCCGGCAATGGCTGCGACCTCGGCCGTGAAGGCATCGCGGCAGCAGTCGACGATCTCCCGATGCCATCTCGCCTGGATGAAGGCGATGCGGCGGGCTGGGAGGGCAGGCGAGGCGGGTTCAATTCTGGTCGTGTCTGGATTCATGGTGGTTGTCCTTTCTTGCCAACGCATGAATCAGGGCAAGCGGACGCCTGCGACCACCCGAATCTCTCCGGGCGCTGCAGGCAAACCGATCTCTTTCATCCGGACTATACCGTCGGCTCCGGCCTCTCACCGGATCTGCTGACCTTCCGGCTTTGGAGACCGGAAGCGCTCGCGGGCTCGCGGAATTTCTCCGCATACCGCCGGTGGGGAATTTCGCCCCGCCCTGAGATCATAGCCCGCAAGTCGTTGCGGGCGACCGATCCGTAAACCACAAACGGCGTCCCGGCAAGCCGATCGGCGACTGAACTTGATCGCGGCGCATCCTCTCTCTATACCCTTGCTGGCACGTCAAAATTCCAGCGGGTGACCCTTGAACCAGCAGGCCACTGTTAATCCCGACATCCATGTTCTCGAACAACTCCTGGCCATTGCGCGGCGCCGCTGGCTGGCGGTCGCGACCCTCACGCTGATCGGCGCGATCCTGGGATATGTTTATTCGCAGAGCCAGGTGGCGACCTATGCGTCGTCGGCCACGGTCATGGTTCGTACCGGCCCGGCCGTCGATCCCCTGCGGCAGGGTGCGGACACGACGACGCCGGAGGAGGAGGGACAGTTCCTCTCGCAGCTCGAGCTCGCCCGTTCCGCCTCGGTCGCGAGAATGGTCGCCGACCGGCTCGGACTTGCCGAGGACGCGGCCTTTGCCGCATCAGGTCGGTCCCGGCTGGAGCGGCTATTGTCCCGGATTATCCCCGGAATGCAGCGAACCGCCTCCGAACCGATGGCGGTAGACGCGGCCGTGGCGCGGCTCCAGCGCGACGTCAGGGTGCTGCGTGTCGGCCGGACCTACGTTGCGGCGATCTCCTACACCCATCCGGATCCGGCGGTGGCGCAGAAGGTCGCCCAGGCCTTTGCGGATGCCTACCGCCAGAAGATCGCGCAGGAGAGCGACATTGCGAATTCCCGGCTGCGAGCGGCGCTCCAGGGCGAGATCGACCGCGCCGCCAGTCCAGAAAAGGAAATCCTCCAGGGGCGGCTGCGCGACATCATGATATCCCGCGCCCTGCCTGGCATTGACGTGCTGGTCCTCAACGACGCCCGGTTGCCGGGAGCCCCGGTGGCGCCGCGCACGTCCTTCCTGGTGGCGGTCGGACTGATCCTGGGCGCGCTGGCCGGATGCGCCTGGGCAGGGTTTCGCGAGCTCAGCGACCGCGGCGCGCGTGATGGCGATGCGCTGGCACGGCTGATCGGCGCGCGTTTCCTCGGCTACCTGCCGCGCCGGGCCTCGCGGGTCGGTGCGAATGTGAGGATTGGCGACGGACAGCCGCTGCCGGACGCCGCGCGGCGCGCCATAGCCGAGCCCAACTCAACATTTGCCGAAACGGTACGCGGCATCGGCGTGACAATCCTGTCATCGGCAAGCGATGGCAAGGGACAGTTGACCTGCCTGACCTCGGCGCTGCCCGGGGAGGGCACGTCGGTGCTGGCCGTGAACCTTGCGACCCATCTCGCCAGCATCGGCCGCAGCGTGCTGCTCGTCGACGCCGACAGCCGGCAGTTCCAGCTCAGCCAATGGCTCGCCAGCGGCGTGGAACTCGGCATCGTCGATGCGCTCCTGCAGGACAAGCCGCTCGACGATTGCGTACTCTACGATTCCAAGACCAATCTGTCCCTCCTGCCGATGACCTCGGGGCCGGAGCGGATGGTCGAGCCGGCGGCGCTTTTCTCGTCCGCACGGGCGCACCCCTTCTTCGAAAAGCTGACCGAGCAATACCAGCATGTGATCGTCGATCTTGCGCCGCTTTCGGTGGCCGCGGACGCACGCGCCGCGGCGCGGTTCACTGACGGCTTCCTCCTCACCGCTCAATGGGGCCGGGCAACGCCCCGACTAATGTCCGAACTGCTCGACGCGAGCCCAGAGGTTCGCGAAAGGCTGCTGGGTTTCGTCATGACCCGCACCGATCTGGCGAAGCTTCCGCTTTATGCGGCGGCCGGCTCGCGCGCCTCCTTCCAGCGGAAGATCGCCCGCGGGTAATCTATCAGTTGGCGCCGCATATAGACGCAAGTTCCAATGCCGCCTTGCTGCGGCGGCGTTCCCGGTGGTGCAGGGCGAGGAACGTGCGGCTTCCCAGAGGAAGGTCGATCGCCACCAGATGGCCGGCGTCGATGTGGCTGCGTGCCGCCAGCCGCGAGATCGCCGCGGCACTGCGCCCGCCCGCCAGTGCCGACAGGATCGCCTCGTTGGACGGCAGCACCAGCGCTGTGTTGAGCGAGCCGGGCGCAACGCCCATCCGGGCAAGGGCAGCTTCAAACACCGACCGGGTGCCCGAGCCGGTCTCGCGCATGATCCAGTTCGTTGACGTGAGCGATCCCGGCTCGATCGAGCCGGCCGCTGCCCACGGATGATCCGGCGCGACGAGAATGGTCAGTTCGTCCTGGTCCACCGCCGATGCCGCAAGCAACGGTTCATCCAGGTCGCCCTCCACGAAACCCAGATCAGCATGGCCACTGATGACGGCATTGGCCACGCTGCGTGTATTGCCGAGCGTCAGTGTGAGGTCTATGCCGGGAAAGGCCTCGCGGAAGCGCATCAGCCGCGGCGGCAGCCAGTAGCTGGCGATCGTCTGGCTGGCATGGACGCTGAGGGTCCCGCGCATCAGCCCGCCGAGTTCGGAGAGGACCAGTTCGGCCGATCGCGCGCGCGCCAGTGTCTCTCGCGCTTCGTCGAGAAAGATCCGGCCGGTGTCCGTCAGTTCGATCCTGCGGCCCACGCGGTGGAAAAGCTCGACGCCGTAATGGTGCTCCAGGGTCTTGATGGCGGAACTCACGGCCGAGGGTGTGAGGCGAATGGCATCCGCTGCACGCGTCAGGTGTTCGCGTTCGGCGACGGCGATGAAGATCGCGAGCTGTTCGAGCGTCATGAGGCAATCATTCTATTTTACCGAACGAAACGTAGGATATTATTCGATGGAAGTCGATTTCCGCAGGTGGGACATTGCGTGCAGTGATGTTTAACGCAGATTCCCCGCCTCATGGCTTTCCCGCAAGCGACACGACTGCTGCCCGGTCTCTCACTCTGTCTCGTCGTCGCCGCGTCGGCTTATGCGGCAGGGCATGTCTTGCATGGCGCCTTCGGCGCCGCGTCGCTCGAACCTCTCGTTCTGGCCATCGTCATTGGGATCGGTGTCAGGAGCGCCCTGGGTACCCGGCCTGCCCAGGAGCCGGGCATTGAGTTCGGCGCCAGGACGCTGCTCGAGGTTGCGATTGTGCTCTTGGGAGCGACGGTCGATTTCGGAGCGATCGGCGGTGCCGGTGTCGCGGTCATCGCGGTGGTGTTCGCCATCGTCATCGGCTCCATCTTCACCGGAGTGGTGATCGGCAGGCTCCTGGGTCTTTCGTCACGGCTGTCGCTGCTCATCGCCTGCGGCAATTCGATCTGCGGCAATTCGGCGATCGTCGCGGTCGCGCCCGTCATCGATGCCCGCAGGGAGGAGGTGGCCGCCGCGCTGGCCTTCACTGCCGTTCTCGGTATCGCCATCGTCGTCGGGCTGCCGCTGGCACAGGCGCATCTCGGACTGAGCATTCCGCAATATGGCGCCATGGCCGGGCTTACCGTCTATGCCGTCCCCCAGGTGCTGGCCGCAGCGGCACCGGGTGGACTGGTCGCCATGCAGGCCGGGACGCTGGTCAAGCTGTTGCGCGTGTTGATGCTCGGGCCGGTGATCCTGGTCCTCGGCATCCTGGAGAGACGTCGCGGTGGTGCGGCGGCGTCGCGGCCGGCCGTGCTGATGCCGTGGTTCATCGTCGGCTTCATCGTCCTTGCCACGCTCCGTTCAGTCGGTCTCGTGCCGCAAAGCCTTCTCGGCGTTCCACCCATGCTGGCCTCGGGCCTTACCGTGGTGGCCATGGCCGGCCTCGGCCTGTCTGTCGACATCCGGACTGTGGCGGCGGCCGGCGGCCGGGTGATCGTCGCGGCCTCGCTTTCGCTCGCCGTGCTGCTGGGGGTCAGCTATATAGCGATCCTGGCATTGCCGGCGCACGCCTTCGGCTGAACTTCAGAACCGGTTTCGCTCCCTGAGCTTGCGCGCGGGATTGCCGGCATAGATCCCCCAGGGCTCGAGATCCTTTGCCGCAACGCCGCGTGCGCCCAGCACGGCGCCTTCTCCAACGGTGACGCCGGGACCGACGAAGGCCTCTGCGGCAATCCAAGCCTTGGGTCCGATGGCAATTGGCTTGGGCTGCAACTGAAAGTGCGGATCGTCGACATCATGCGTGCCGCCGCAGAGATGGGCCCTCTGGGACACGATGGCATAGGACGAGATCTTCATCGGCCCCATATTGTAGAGGATGACGCCGGGACCCACGAGGGCGTGGTCTTCCATCACGAGATTCGGCGGATACCATATGGTCGTGCCGGGGTAGATGCGCGCCTTGGGCGCGAGCTTGGCGCCGAAGGCGTTGAGCAGGAAGCGGCGCCAGCCGTGGAGCGGCACGGGTGTCCAGCGTCCGGCAACCGCCCAGGTCAGGTTCCATGCCGCGCGAAACAGGCGGTGCTTCAGCGAGAAGCTCGGCCCGCCCTCCCGAACGTTGGATTTCTGCGCATCGAGCAGGCTCATCGTCTGGAACTCCATTCCGCCGCCCTGTCATAGAGAGAAAGCAATCCGGCGCGGACGCTCGCCTCGGAGTATCTGTCGGCAACCAGCGCCCTGGCCTTCGCCGATGCGTCGTCCCACGCCTCGCGGCTCAGGCTCTGTGCCGCCTTCAGTGCCGGAAGGATCGTCTCGGCGGTGTAGCCCGTCCGGAAGGCCGCTCCGCGCTCGAAGCCGATGTCGAGATTGCATTCCGGCGACATGATCGCGGGTATCCCGGCGGCCCAGCCCTCGAGAATCGCCATCGGCAGGCCCTCGCTCTTGGACGGCAGCAGGAAAAAGTCCGCGGCGCCAAGCGATCGGTTCTTGTCGGCGCCATATTGTGGACCGGCGAATTGGACGTTGTCGAAGCGCTCACCGAGACCGGCAACCCTCTGCTCGAAACCCTCGATCCCGTCGTTCCAGCCGCAGAAGACCAGTGCGGCATGCGTCTTGAAGTCGGTATCGTCGTGGCAGAGCCGCTCCCAGGCGTCGAGCAGTTCCATCACGCCCTTCTTCTGGTGGAGCCGGCCGAAGAAGAGGTAGACCTTGCGGTTCTCATAGTCCTTCCGCCACCATTGCGGCGGCGTGCTGTCGCTCGCGAAGGGTTCGGCGAAATTGGGAATGATCGGGGCCGGCTGGCCGCTGAGGAACTCGGCGACGTCAGCGCCTTCCTTCTCGGTCAGCAGGTGGAAGCCGCCGGCATTGCGCAGGAACCGGTTCTGGTAGAGCGTGGAGACCGCCTTCTTGAGCGCCGGCGAGCGCGCCCTGATCCAGGGCTCCAGCATGCCGTGGGGCGACACCACATAAGGCTTTCCGGTCACTGCGGACCATGCCTGCACCGCCGCGCAATGGAATTGCCAGACACCATGGACATGGACGATGTCGGGCTTCGCCTTCATCAGCGACGACAGCATGCCGGGGGCGAGGCTGTAGCTCACCGGACCGATGAAGTGATGCTGGTGGAGCCTTGCGGCCTGCCACTGGGCGGGATCGACCTTTTCCGTCCGTGCATCGAGCGTGTGCACGGAGATCTCGTCGAACCCGGCCGCAGACAATGCCTTGACATGCAGCCGTGCCGCCTCGGCCACGCCACCGCCAAGCGGCGAGATGGTGGGGAGGGCGAGCGCCACCCGGCGGATCATCGACGCGCCTCGATCAGGCCCAGAATGTCCTGAAGGCGGGTGAAATTCTTCTGATAGACCTGCACCGCGTTGCCGATCTCCACCTCCGCCTGACTCAGATTCTCAAAGTCCCCCGATATCCGCTTGATAAGATAGTCGTAATCGATCGCGTCGATGGGGGTGTGCCGGTGCGACAGCTTGAGATCGTTCATGATATATTCGGTCTTCGGCAGATAGGCGATCGCGAAGGTCGGCCGCCCCGCCATCATCGAAAAGATGCAGGAATGGAAGCGTGTTCCGAGGAACACCTGGGAGCGGGCGATCATCGCCCGCAGGATGTCCGGCTCGCGGCTCGTCTGGTCGACGACGACGTTGCACTTCGCCTTGCGCTGCACGTCGAGCGAAGCGGGAAGGTCTTCCGATACCTGGTTGAAAATCACCGGCTGGAGGCCGTAGGTTTCTGCCATGTGATCGGCGGCGCGGGCCACCGCGTCGGTGTAGCGATCGAGGTCGGCGGCCGAGGTCTTCGACTTCGGGAACGACCACTTCACGACCGTCATGCCGAAGATCGGCTTGTCCTTCGCCACGCCCAGGCTCTCAAAAATGCCATCGATCAGCGCGGGATTGTCCTCGACATGGCTATTCCAGAAGGCGCTGTCGCCGGTGCGATAGACGTTCTTCTCCGGAAGCTTGAGGTCGAGCGCCAGGAAGTCCCAACTGTAGCTCTCGCGCGCGCAGAGATAGGGCACCTTGCCCAGCACATGGCGGGCGACTGCACGCGACAGAGGACGTTCGATGGGCCCGACGCTCTGCGGCGCCAGGATCACGATCTTCTTCATGATCGTGCCGAGGTGGATGTGCAGCAGCGCGATGAAATAGGCGAAGTTGGTGTCGTGGATGTAGCCGCCCGGCGCGGAGATCACCACATCGCTCGAACGGATCGCCTCAAGCGTCTGTCGCTGTCTCGCCGGCAGAATGCGGCCGAGAAGGGGAAGCCAGGCACTGAACCACGCAGCGAGAAGATAGACCATCGCCTTGATCCGGCCCGCGCCGCCCGCCGGCGCATTGCCGATCCGCTCCGACCAGGCGACATCGGGATGCACGGCGCGCGCGGCATCGATGCCCTCGAAGACAGCGCCGGCGATCTCGGCATCGGGAAACTTCGCGCGAATCTCGTGAATGCACTCGTCAAGCAGCACCGAGTCACCCCGGTTGGAGCGGCCGAAAGCGTTGACGATCATGAACTTCATGGAGACTTTCCGGATTTTGACACTGTGACAGGCGAGGCTTCAAGACGGACAATGCGCGTGAAATAAGGCCTGAGGCAAATTGCAGACAAACACCCTCAAGGCAAGGTGGACCGAGCCTGGGGAAGTCCAGAGCGATCAGATCCCCGGATCCAGCAGAGCATGCCAAGGAATGCCGGCCACAGCGGGTTGGCAATGAGAAAGTTGGACGCCGGCACGGCGAAGACGAGGGTGTAGACGAGGTAGATATAGAAGAACATCCTGATGTCATCGAGCCTCCGCATCGCGAGGTCGGCGAGGAACATCCATGCGAGCCCTCCCGCGATCAGGCCCAGCACCCCAAGTCCGATCAAACCGAACTTGTGGAACACTGCGAAGTGCAGGAAATGGATGTTGTGCACCTCGAGCACGCCCAGCAGCGCGTGCTGACCGGGTGTCCGGTCCGTCGCGCCGCTCATGTCGACGGTGCGACCCAGCCCCTTGCCAACGAGCCATTCCGCGTCGCTGGCCTCCCGGTAGTCCTCCATCACCTTCTGCCCCTCGAACACCCGCTGGTAGGAGGAGACGTGATGGTAGAGGTCGTCGCCCTTCATCAGCAGGATGGCTTCCTTGATGTTGCGCGGCAATGTTTCCACGGTGGCATCATCGAGCGACAGCGCAAAGCCGATGATCCCGAGCGCGACGAACAGCAGGAAAAAGGTCGTGACCAGGTATTTGCGATAGAGCAGGAACAGCAGGCCGACGGCGCCGACCGCGAGGATCGACGCGCGATTGATCTCCACCTGCACGAAGCCGTCGTTCGAGCCGAGATGGATGAGCAGATAGAGCAGGGCACCGGCCGCCTTGTCGATCACGCTTCGCCGGATCAGCATGCCGTAGAGCGCGATCACCTCGAACAGCACATATTGGTAATGATTATCCTTCGCAAAGACCGAGAGGATGGCGAAGGCGATGGCAAGCGCCAGGAACGGCAGGGAATAGAGGGTATCAACGACTTGGCCGGGAGCGCCGCCGGGCCGGCGATAGCGGAAGATCTGGAACATCACGACGGCGGTCAGCAGGTAGAGCGACCAGGCCGCAATATACTGCCCGGCATTGCCATTGGCGACGCCCATGATCGCCGAAGCCAGAAGCGCCGCCAGCACGAACAGCGCTACCGGATGCGGTACGACCGCGCGAAGCGAGGTCCTGTCCAGTACGAGGGTCAGCCCAGTGAAGACGATTGCATAGAGATAGGCCCCGGCATTGAGGTAGGGCGTCTTGGCAAAGCCGACGATGCCGGCGAGATGTTCGAGCGCCAGCGACGTGGCCCCGTAGAGCACGATGAAGCCCGCAAGAAACAGACCGAAATGGTCCAGTCCCGGGCGCAAGGCGCTGAGGCCTCCGCGGTGTTCAGGCGTGATTGCCGACATCATTCTCGCGCGTTGCCTTGTTGAGCCACCACAGCGAAAGCGAGATCACGATCGCATGTGACAGCAGGTCCGACATCACGAAGACCCCGACGCCGAACATTCCGACGAAGAGGTAGCCGAAAATCACGGCGAGTGCGACCGCAATGATGCGCGCGACCGCCGCCGCATGATAGCGGCTGCGCGCGAAAAGCCCTTGTACGAGGGCCTGTCCCACCGACTCGCTGAGGACCGTCACGCAGAAGATCGCAAGGAAGCCCCATGCCTCGACGGCGAAGCCCGCGGCCAGCGTCGTCACGGCGAGGGCGCTGACGCCGATGATGCCGGCAAAGGCCGCTGCGATGACCATGCTGGAGCGCTGGATGCGAAACGTCGCGCCGACGCCGAGGCGAGGGTTGCCGGCGACGGCCTGGACGAGGCGGGGAAATTCGACGCGCCGAGCAAATCCTGCGATCTGGCTGGCGGCGCCGACGATCTGCTTGGCATAGACCAGCACCGCGGTGGCGTTGTGGCCAAGCGCCAGCGCGGCGATCGCCAGTTGCGCCCGAAAATAGAGTTGCCCTGGCAGCAGTCCCGCCAGCATCGAGCCCTCCTCTATGAAGGCACGGCGGATCCCCGTGGACGTTGGCTTGGCCCAGGCCGGCCGCCAGCCCGCGACACTGAGCGCCACGACCTGCGCCGCGACTGTCAGGGCATAGCCGATCGAGAAGGCGGCGCCGGTCCATGCACCCGCTTCCGCGGCGGGCAGTTCGCGGGACAGAAACAGCGCAAGTGCCGAGGCGACATAGGCGATCGACCCGGTCAGGCCCGATACGCCGCTCTTCTGCAGCCCATCGAGCAACCCCGCGGCATTGAAGGCCCAGAGCAACAGCGCGGGCAGCGACCATATCAGGTATTGGCGGGAAAAGTCCGGCAGCGACCACGCCCAAAGCGCAGTCAAACCGGCAGCGACCAGCAGAACGGCGACGGTCAGGCGGAAGACTGTCGTTTCCCAGTAGCTGCGCCAGAGGTTCGAGCGGTCGCCGCCGCTTTGCAGCGTGCGTGCGATCTGCGCCGATAGGATGGTCAGCGAACCGGCTTCCACGGCGACGATCCCCAGGATCGCAAAGGAGAAATGCGTGCCGAAGCGCGCGAGCAGGGCGGTGTCGCCGGTCGCGACCAGCCATGTCTGGACGAGAAAGATCGACCCTTGACCCAGGCCGAAACCGCCGATCAGCATGCCCAAATTGACAAGGCGCCTGACGGCGCCTTGCTGGGATGTCGTGCGGCCGGAACTGCTGCTCATCCGGTCACGGCGTTGATGAACGACGCGCAGCCGTCCTGCTTGGAGAGCATGCGCGACAGGTCTGCGCGCCGGTCCTTGTAATCTTCGCGGTCGCCCTTCGACGCCTGCACCACCGCGCGTGCCAAAGCCTCGGAATCGCCCGGCGGCGTGATGATGGCGCTGTCGCCGAGGAAGTTCGCAAGCTCGGTTCCCTCATCGGCCGTAACCACGACAGGCGCGCCGGACGCCAGCATCCCTCCCAGTTTGGACGGCAGGACGAGATCCGCGGCGCCACGCTCCTGGGGCAGCGCATGCAGGCTGGCGAGATTCATGAACTCGTTGAACTTGTCGTAGGGCTGGAACGGGAGAAAGCTGACATTGGCGAGCTTGCCGTATTTCTCGATCAGTCCGCGCTTTGCCGGACCCTCGCCCGCCACGACGAACCTGATTTTCTGGTTCTGCTCGAGTTTCACCGCGGCGTCGAGCAATGTGTCGAGGCCCTGCTTCGCGCCGATATTGCCGGAATAGAGGACGATGAAGTCGTCATCGGCATAGCCGAGTTCCTGGCGATAGCTGGACTTGCGGCCGAGCGGGTAGATGTGTTCGAGGTCCACCCAGTTCCGCACGATCGCGACCTGTTCGGGGCGCCCCGTCTTCGCGGCAAGCCGCGCCGACATGCGGTCGGAAATGGTGATGATGCGGTCGAAGCCCTTGAGCGTGTATTTCTCGAACAGGTAGGCCGCCTTCTTCAGGAAGCTCAGCGACTTCAGATGGCCTACGGCGAAGGCCGCGTCCACCTCCAGGTCCTGGACATGCAGCACGGTCCGCGCCCCCACGGCCTTGGCCGCGAGAATCGCCAGCGGCGACGCAAAGAGTGTGGGTTCGACGCAGATGACGAAGTGCGGACGCTGCTTCAGTATATTCCACAGCACGACCGGAGCCGACGTGGCCGCGAAGCTAAGCGGTGCGATCAGGCGCCAGATCCCTCCCATGTTCTCCTTCAGGAACAGTGGCACGCGAAAGATCTTCATGCCCTTGTTGTCTTCTATGGAGTAGGAATTGCTGTAGCCGTCTCGCACGCTCCAGCCGGGATAATGAGGGGGAGTCGTCACCACGGTAACTCGGGCACCCTGGCCGCTGAGATAGTCGGCGATTTCTCCGGTATATTTTCCGACGCCGGCGATCTCCGGCGAGAAATTCATGCCGTAGAGCAGAATCTTCTTGCCGGCGATGGTGCGATCCTGGGTGGATGAGTGGTTGGTCATGCTCATTTCGTCGTCCGTTCTGCGACAGATCACTATATTTTCGAAAGTCGTAACGGCACAGACCTGTACCGGGCATGAATGACGCTAAGAATGCGCGAGACCGGTGCGCGGTTCCCAACCGGTCATGATTCTTGGCGTGATGCTGTGAAGGATGGATGGTTGAAGAAGCCCCGTCATGGCCAATTCGTTGCTCTCTGCACTCTTGGTCGCACAGCCGGCCCCGGCCGCGCGATTGTCTCACTACACGCTGGCCAGTACGGCCACTACGCGTCTAAAGTTCTTCAGGAAGTCCATTTCCGCCACGGCAGCGCGAAGCACCAGGCCGGTCCGGGACACTTCCAGAGGAACACCAAATATTCACGCCTGACAACATCTGAGAGACGCCGATACCGCAGAAATTATGGCGGCGCCGGGCGCGTCATCTGATTTTCTTGCCGTGAGGATTTCGCGCAACAGTGCCCCTGAACGGGACATGATCCGGATACGGGTAGCCCAGGCAAAAGGGACATTCGCTCAAGGGCTTGCTTGATGAAGGTTTGATGAACTTCGTCCGGCGCCATTGAAATGCCCGCATTGCCGACCATATCTCCCAAAGCACGCGATCAGGAGTTCGTGTGTCGACCAAAAAGCATGGAGGGAGCTGAATGCGTTCTGTGAACAGTTTTGTTTCCCGATGTCGGCGGACTTCCGGCGCGATGTCGCCGTTGCCGCCCCTCTTCATGCGCATGCGCGCGGCTCAATAGTCGCTTCGTCCGCAATCGGAAATTGTTAGCTAGGTGCTGGCGGAAGCCGGTGCCCAGGGTGAATTATTATGGAAAAGCAAGTCATTGAATATGCCGGTGAACCGGTGGGGATCGCCGTGCCCGAGAACGGAAAGTTGAAGTTCATCGCCGTGAAGTATCACGTCATGGGTCTGGACGAGCACGTTTTCCCGACACGGGAAGAAATGAGTGCTGCCATTCATCGGCTGGTCGCGAGTGACCGGCCCGCACAGATGCACGTTTGACTTATTGCCCGCCCGCCACCGGCGGGCGGGCTGCAATCGCGCCGCCCGCAATCTCAGTCTCATGAGGGTCCGTGCGCAGCCGGGAGACAAGGGCGCCCCTTATTGGGCTTGAAGTGCCCGCGGCCTAACGATTATTCGATATGCAACGGGTGCAATACGCTGGGAATCCACGCCTTTTGCGACCGTGGCCTTTTGGCCGCACTCCGTAAATATTTGCCAGAGGACTTGTCATTCCGGGTCCTGTTATGCCTATGCTGCGACGCGGGCAGGGGCAACCTCATCTTTTCGGGACGGGGCGATTCCTATGTAATGAGTATTGCCGGCGCAATTTCCGGTTGGATGGCTGTCATGGCCGTCGGCCCACATCTATTCACCGAGAATATTCGCCCATGAGAAACATCGTTGTCCTCCTCGCAGCCAGCACCTTCCTCGCTGCGTGTTCGACGCAGAAGTACGAACCCGGTCCCGAGGTCGCCCTTACGGACACCTACAAGAACCGCACCGGGCGCCGCGGCGAAACCATCAATCCTGAGACGAAGTGGTGGGCCAACTTCGGCGACAAGAATCTCAACAGCCTGATCGAAGAGGCGCTTGCGTCAAATCTCTCCATTGAAGCGGCACGCGAGCGCGTGCATGCGGCGCAGCTGACGTCCCGGATCGCAAACAGCGCCTACCTCCCGCAGATCGACAAGGTTGCGTCCGCAACGGTCGCCGGTAATTACGACAAGCATCAGGTCAAAGTCGGAACGACCCGTAACCCGCTCACGGGCCAGAAGGTTCCCGTGACCAGGCGGAAGTGGGAAGCGACGGACACATCGAGCGCGACCAAGGGGCTCAATGGCACCTGGGTCATCAATCCGCTGGCCTGGAAGAGCACCAAGGAACGCGAGCTTGAGCGGATCGCGGCCGAGCGCGAAGCGCTTTATGCGGCACGCCTGGACATCATCGCCGCTGTTGCCAACGCCTATGTGAGCGCACAGGGTTACGGCCGTCAGGCGCAGATCGCCAAGAGCGCACTTTCGGTGCAGAACGAAACATCCGAGATTACCATCGCCAAGGTCGAGGCGGGGTCCGCGAGCACGCTGGACTCGACGCGCGCCAAGGCCAATGCCGCACTGACATCTGCCGATATTCCTGTGCTCGAGCAGGCGCGCGAGCAGTTTGTCAATCAGATTGCAACACTGCTCGGCAAAACGCCGGCGGAGCTTGATTCGATCTTCACGCGCTACAAGGCGGTGCGCCTGCCCCGCGAGCGGTTCAAGGAAGGCATTCCGGCGGATCTGCTGCGCAACCGGCCGGATATTCGCCAGCAGGAACGTTTGCTTGCGGCGGCTGTTGCCGACATCGGCGTTGCTGAATCCGATCTCTGGCCGTCGCTCACCCTGTCCGGCAATCTCGGACTGTCCCGTACGCAGGCGTCTGGCACGACCGCAAACTGGGCCTTCGGTCCTTCAGTCAACCTGCCGATCTTCGATCGTGGCGCGCTCAAGGCCGGCGTCAACCTTTCGAAGTCAGCTGCGCGTCAACAATATCTCGCCTATCGCCAGACAGTCATCGAGGCCGTACGGCAGGTCGAGGACGCCATGGTGGCGCTGCGCCAGGAGCAGATCCGCTATTCGCGCCTGTCGACGGCCGTAAGCGAACTGACGCGTGCCGAACAGCTTGCCCGGGAACTCAACAATGCCGGCACGACCGAATTCAAGGACGTGCTCGACGCCCAGGCGGCCTCCTACAGCGCGCAGCTTCAGCTTGCCGACTCGCAACTTCAGCTCAACATCAACTACATCCTGCTTTGCCAGGCTCTGGGTGGCGGATGGGGCGGCGAAGAAGCCGAAGCCTATGAAGTTGTTGTCGTTAAGAAATGATCTGACAACGCCTGCGGCCTGAAGCCTATTGCGGTATGTTGAACGGTGTGACGATGACCAGCGCGGACAGCGCTGGTCTTTTTGTTTTCACGCCCGTGCTGCGTGCGTCGATCAGCACGCCCAGCGCATGGGCGGCGTCGAAGTCGAGACTGTGGTGCAGCACATAGGACAGTTTCTCGCCTCTCAGCAGCGCGAGGTTGTCCTCGTCGAGGTCATGGGCGACGAAGACCGGCAGGGGACGGCCGGCGGCGTCGAATGCGTCGATCACCGAGCGATTACCCCCGCCGATCGAATAGACCGCACGGATCGTCTCGTCGCGCGCCAGCGCTGACCGGACCTGCGAGCCCGTCGTCCAGTCCCGTCCGAAACCTTCGCTGATGCAAACGATGCCGAGATCGGGATGGCGCGACCCCAGCATGTCGCGGAAGCCTGCTTCCCGTTCCTCCTCGCCGCGAAAGCGATTGGAGGACAGTGTCACCAGTACGGAGGCGCGTTGCCCGGCGAGGCGCGAGCCGATGAGATAGGCGGCGGTTTCCCCCGCCATCCGGTTGTCAGATCCGGCATAGGCCAGCCGCGTCGATCCTGGTAGGTCGGTCACCAGTGTTACGACCGGGACGCCGGCGGCCGTCAACGCGTCGACGGCCGCCCGGATCGCCGGGGTGTCGGGCGCTTTCAGCACGACGCCGTCACTGCCCCGCCGCCTGATTCGCGTCATGAGGCGTGACAGGTCGGCATCGTGCATCTGCTCCGAGACCTGGAACCGCGCCCTGACGGTCAGGGGCCTCAACGCCGCCGCCTGCCGCTCGAATGCAGCACGGACCGCGCGGCTGAAGCGGTCCGGCGCCTCCATCACGACATCGAAGACATGGGTGCGGCCCTGTAGGCCCGCATCCCTGTGCTGTTTCCGCAACTCGTCGATCGCCGCTTCGATCCGGGTGATCGTCTGCCTTCGCACGCCGCCGCGTCCGTTGATCACGCGGTCCACGGTGGCGGTGCTCAGGCCGGCCTGGAAGGCGATATCCTTGACGAGAAACTCATGCGCCATGCTGCGGTGCCGTCCAGTTCTGATGGATTTTTGATGGATATCATATCTCGATGGAGCGGCAAGCGCGCCTATAATCGTCGGCAGGAACCGCTGAGGAGGACGCCATGAAAACCGACAATCCCGTGACCGCCCGAACCAACCGAGTATGGTACACGGAAGCAGCCTGCGACATCGACGAATTCGCAGCCCTGATCGCCCGGACCACGAACCTTGCAGACTATCCCCATGCCAGGGCGGTCGAGAAGAATGTGGTCATCTACGACGCTGCCGATGTGATCGCCGCCACCGGGACCGCTCACGGCCGCAAGGCGATCCTCGCCGAGATCTGTGATGTCTTCGCCCGCGGCCCCGGCGTTGCCGTGTTCAAGCATGCCTATACCGACCCGTCCGTGATCGACCAGGCGACCGCGGTCTTCGACGGCATCATCACCGAGGAGAAGAAGGGCAAGATCGGCGGCGGGGATCACTTCGCCAAGCCCGGCGCCAATGACCGCATCTGGAATTCGCTCGAAAAGCACTGCCTCTCCGATCCCGAAGGCTTCGCACACTACTACGCCAATCCGATCGTGGCGCTCGCCTCCGAAGCCTGGCTCGGCCCGCACTACCAGATGACGGCGCAGGTCAATCGCGTCAATCCGGGCGGATCGGCGCAGAAGGCGCATCGCGACTATCATCTCGGCTTCCAATCTGTGTCGGAGATGGAGCGGTTCCCGGCCCATGTGCATCACCTCTCGCCGGTGCTGACGCTGCAGGGCGCGGTCGCCCATTGCGACATGCCGCTCGAAAGCGGACCGACGCTGTTTCTGCCCTTCAGCCAGCTCTACCCGCTTGGCTATCTCGTTCCCAACCGGCCGGAATTCCAGGAGTATTTCGACAGGCACCATGTCCAACTGCCGCTGGCGAAGGGTGATGTGGTCTTCTTCAATCCGTCTCTGATCCATGCCGCCGGCACCAATCGGTCGACGGATATCTTCCGTATGGCAAACCTGCTTCAGGTCTCCTCCGCTTTCGGTCGCGCCATGGAGTCGATCGGCCGCCAGCAGATGAGCGCCACATTGTTCCCGGTGCTGAAGGCGATGCTGTCGGATGGCCGCATCGACCGCGCATCGGCCGACAACGCCATTGCCTCCTGCGCCGAGGGCTATTCCTTTCCCACCAATCTCGACCGCGACCCGCCCAAGGGCGGTCTGGCCCCCAAGACTCAGGCCGCCCTGTTCGGCGAAGCGCTCGACAACGGCTGGTCGCCAGAGAGGTTCACCGAGGAACTGGCGCTGCAGGCCGACAAGAAGCTCACCTGACGGCCACCGGAAGGGACTGAAATCGACCCCTTTTCCCGCATGCCGGGGAGAGGGGTTTCCGCGTCAAGCATGGAGGAAACGGACATGACATCGAATGCAGCACGCCTGGAAGGCAAGATCGCCGTGGTCACCGGCGGCACGCAGGGCCTCGGCGCCACCATCGCCCGCACCTTTGCCGATCGCGGCGTGGCCGGCATCGTCATCTGCGGCCGCACGGTTGCCAAGGGTGAGGCCAAGGCCAGGGAGATTGAAGCGGCCACCGGTGTGAAGGTGATCTATCATCAGGCCGACCTCGAAAAAGTGGAGGACTGCCGCGCCGTCATTGCCCGCGCCGACAGCGAGTTCGGCCGCATCGACGCGCTGGTCAATGCCGCCGCCATCACCGACCGCGGCACCATCCTCGATACCACGCCCGAACTTTTCGACCGCATGTTCGCCGCCAATGTCCGCGCGCCGTTCTTCCTGATGCAGGAGGCGATCAAGGTCATGCGTCGCGAGAAGATCGAGGGCACCATCGTCAATATCGGCTCGATGTCGGCCAAGGCCGGCCAGCCGTTCATCGCGGCCTATTGTTCCTCCAAGGGTGCGCTGGAAACGCTGACCAAGAACACGGCCTACGCGCTGCTGAGGAACCGCATCCGCGTCAACGGCCTCAACATCGGCTGGATGGCGTCGGAGGGCGAGGACCGCATCCAGCGCGAATTTCACGGCGCCCCCGCCGACTGGCTGGAAAAGGCCGCCGCCAGCCAGCCCTTCGGCCGCCTCGTCGACCCCGCGGAAGTCGCCCGCGCCTGCGTGTACCTGTCGTCGTCGGAATCGGGCCTGATGACCGGCTCCGTCATCTGCTTCGACCAGTCGATCTGGGGCGCCTACGAGGCTTCGCCGCAGCCGGCGGAAGCGATGTGAGAAACGGCGGGGCCGTTACCGTCCCCGCCGCGATCGTTCAATGCGCGATCATCACGTGGCGGACGGCGGTGTAGTCCTCGAGCGCGTACATCGACATGTCCTTGCCATAGCCGGACTGCTTGAGCCCGCCATGCGGCATCTCGTTGACCAGCATGAAGTGGGTGTTGACCCAGGTGCAGCCGTACTGCAGCCGCGCCGCTGTCTGCATCGCCCTCGAGACATCCTTCGTCCACACCGACGACGCCAGGCCGTAGTCGGAATCGTTGGCCCAGGCGATGGCGTCCTCGGGATCGGTGAAGCGGGTCACCGAGACGACCGGACCGAACACTTCGCGGCGGACGATCTCGTCCGCCTGCAAGGCGCCGGCAACCAACGTCGGCTCGTAGTAATAGCCCTTGTCCCCGGCCACGTGGCCGCCGGTGGTGATCTGCATATGCGGCAGTTCCGACGCGCGCTCGACGAAGGAGGCGACCCGGTCGCGCTGGCGCTTCGAAATCAGCGGCCCGATCTCGTTCTGGGTGTCGTCCTGCTGGTTGTAGCGGATCGAGGCCACGGCCGAACTGAGGTCAGCGACGAGATTGTCGTGAATCTTCGGGCCCGCATAGATGCGGCAGGCCGCGGTGCAGTCCTGCCCGGCATTGTAATAGCCGAACGACTTGAGCCCTTCGATCACCGCCTCGAGGTCGGCATCATCATAGACGATCACCGGCGCCTTGCCGCCCAGTTCGAGATGCGTGCGCTTCACCGACCTCGCGGCGGCCTGCAGCACCTTCTTGCCGGTGGCGACGTCACCGGTGATCGAGATCATGTTGACCTTGGGATGATTGATCAGCGCATTGCCGACGCTCTCGCCGCGGCCGAGGACGACATTGACCACGCCCTCCGGCAGGATGTCGGCCAGTACCTTGGCGAGCTTCAGCGCCGTCAGCGGCGTCTGCTCGGACGGCTTGAACACCACCGTGTTGCCGCCGGCGATGGCCGGCGCGAGCTTCCACGCCATCATCATCAGCGGGTAGTTCCACGGCGCGATCTGCGCGACGATGCCGATCGGATCGCGCCGTAGCATCGACGTGTGACCGGCGAGATACTCGCCAGCAACCTGCGCCGGCATGCTGCGCACCGCGCCCGCGAAGAACCGCCAGCAATCGACGATGGCCGGGATCTCGTCATTGAGCGCCGCATTGATCGGCTTGCCGCAATTGAGCGCCTCGAGCGCGGCGAAACCTTCGGCATCGTCCTCGATCGCCTGCGCAATCCGCAGCAGGTAGGCCGAGCGCTCGCCCGGCGTGGTGCGCGACCAGGTCCGGAACGCCGTTTCCGCCGCCGCGACCGCCATGTCGATCTGCGATTCCGAGGCTTCGGGAATTGCCTCGATCAGGTCGCCTGTCCGGGGATTGAGCACGCGCTCCTCGGTCTCGGTGCCGCGTTCGAAGCGCGCGCCGATCAGCATCTCGGTATGTCATCGGTGCTTTCTCCCGAAGTCGGAAACGTTGAACTCATTTGCCCATCGCCGGCTGACGCTCTGGTCGCCACCGCGGGTCAGGTAGAAGGCGGCCAGAATGGGAATGAAGGTGACCATCACCACGACCATGGCGACGACATTGGTGACCGGGCGCTGGCGCGGCCGCACGTTGCAGTTCCTCGAGCATCCAGATCGGCAGCGTCTGCCTGCTGGCCGGCGGTGAAGGTGGTGACGATCACCTCGTCGAAGGACTGAGCGCGAAGGCGAGCATGCCGCCGGCCAGCAGGGCGGTGCCGATATTGGGCAGGATCACGTGGCGGAACGTCTGGAAGCCGTCGGCGCCGAGGTCCATCGCCGCCTCGACCAGCGAGCCGTGCAGGTCCGCCGGAACCGCGCGACGGCGTTGTTGTAGACGACCACGATGCAGAAGGTGCGCGTGGCCGAGGACGATCGTCCAGAACGAGAACGGGATCTCGGCGAGGCGAGAAGGCGGAGCGCAAGCGCGATGCCGGTGATGATGCCGGGCAGCGCGATGGGCAGGATGATCAAGGAGCGAGATGGCCTCGCGGCCGAAGAACTTCGATCCGCGAGACGGCGGCGGCGCACAGCGTGCCGAGCACGAGCGACGAGCGACGGTCGCCAGATGGCCGCGACCTGGACGGACAGCGTCAGCGTGCCTGCCAGACGTCGGCGCGGTTCCACGTGACCGCGAACCACTTGAGGGTGAAGCCCGGCGGCGGCCACTGGATAGCTCCGCTCCTCGGTGGAGAAGGCGTAGAGGAAGATCAGCAGCGAGCGGCGCCATGCAGGAAGGCACAGGCCCAGCCCCGGCGGCGACCTTGAGGGACAGGGGATGCGCGCGCGCCGATCAGAGCGCATTGAACGCCCCCGCGTCGTTTGGCCAGCGTCAGAGATAGATGCCCCATGATGACGACGGGCACGACGGTGAAGGCGGCGGCGAGCGGGATGTTGCCGGCCGTGCCCTGGTGGGCATAGACGGCCTGGCCGATGAAGCAGCCGCGAGGAGCCGACGACCTGCGGCACGATGTAGTCGCCCAGCGTCAGCGAGAAGGTGAAGATCGAGCCCGCCACGACACCGGGCAGCGCCAGCGGCAAGCATGCACGCGCGCGGAAGGTCTGGCGACGGCGTGGCGCCGAGATCGGACGGAGGCCTCGACGAGGTTTGACCGGCACGCGCTCGAGCGCCGCCTGGGTCGGCAGGATCATGTAGGGCAGCCAGACATAGACGAAGACGAGGAAGGTGCCGGTGTAGCTGACCGACAAGCGAGTTGCCGCCGACGATCGGGAGTCTGACAGCCAGGCGATCGAGCAGCCAGGTGAGAGGCGCAGCTGGGCGAACAACCCCAGTTGAGGATGCCCTCGCGTGGCGAGGATCAGCTTCCAGGCATAGACCTTGACGAGATAGCTAGACCACAGCGGCAGCATGATGCCCAGATAGAAGATCGCCTTCCATTTGCCCCGCGCATAGCGGGCGGCGTAATAGGCGATGGGGAAGGCGACGAAGGCGGACGCGATCGTCACCGATACCGCCATCAGCACGGTGCGCAGGATGATGTCGAAATTCGCTGGCTTGAGCAGTTCGCGATAGGTCGCGAAGGTGAACTCGTAGTTCACCATGCCGGAAAAGTCGTCGATCGAGAAGAAGCTCTGCATGAGGAGCGCGATCAGCGATCCGACATAGATGATGCCGAGCCAGAGCAGCGGCGGCGTCAGCATCAATAGCAGCAGGATCCTGGGGCGGCGCCAGAAGGCATCCGACAGGGTGCCGAAAATGCCGCCGCGTCCCGGCAGGATCGAGGTGGTGGCGGCGATGCTCATGCTTCGCCCTCCATCACATGCACGTCGCTTGCGTTCCAGGCGAGGCGGACCTCGGAACCGCTCTCCGGCGGTGTCTGGCTGGCGGGCAGCATCAGGTGAAGGCGGGCGCCGTCTCTCTCCACGAGGAGCCGGTTGGCCGCGCCCATGAAGCTGCGCGATATGACGGTGGCGGAGAGCGCACCGTCAGGGCTCAGACGGATCGATTCGGGCCTCAGACTCGTCCACTTGGCCTGCCCGAAATGCGTGCCGGAAAAGTCCGGCGGCAGCACATTGGAGGAGCCGACGAAATCGGCGACGAAGCGCGTCATCGGCCGCCGGTAGATGTCCTCCGGCGATCCGGCCTGGACGATCTTGCCGTCGTTGAACACTGCGACCCGGTCGGCCATCGACAGAGCCTCGCCCTGGTCGTGGGTGACGAAGACGAAGGTGATGCCGAGCGACTTCTGCAGGCTCTTGAGTTCCTCCTGCATCTGCTCGCGCAGCTTGAGATCGAGCGCGCCTAGCGGCTCGTCGAGCAGCAGCACCTTGGGCTTATTGACCAGCGCCCGGGCGAGCGCCACGCGCTGCCGCTGGCCGCCGGAGAGCTGTCCGGTCCGCCGCTCGCCATAGCCACCGAGCTTGACCAGTTCCAGTGCCTCGCCGGCGGCCTTCAGGCGGCTGGCCTTGTCGATGCCCCTGACCATCAATCCATAGGCGACATTGTCGATGATGTTGAGATGCGGGAAAAGCGCATAGTCCTGGAACACGGTGTTGACGTTACGGCGATAGGGCGGGACGCCCTCGGCCGTCTCGCCGAAAATCTCCAGATGGCCGGACGTCGGCTGCTCGAAGCCGGCGATCAGCCGCAGGCAGGTGGTCTTCCCGGATCCGGAGGGGCCGAGCATGGCGAAGAACTCGCCGGGCGCGATCTCCAGATCGACGGCGTCGACAGCACGGACGCTGCCGAAATGCCGCGATATCTTCTGGAAGGAAACGGCCGATGTCATGGACTCTTCTCCGGGATAGGTTTGGCAAAGGCGGTCGCCTGAATTCGTCCCGGCCATTGCGAAGCGCCGAAAGCCGCATGGCTAGCGCTTCGGCGTTCCGCATTGCGCGCCGCTGGGACATGGTCGTGAGAGAAGGCGTGGTGGGCGAGGGCAAGCCCTCGCCCTAGGGCGATCAGCGGCCGCCGATCACGCCGATATAGTCGGACACCCAGCGATGGTAGGGCACGCATTCGGTCTGGCTGGCGCATTTGGCGCGCGGGCTCTTCCAGAACTTGATCTTCTCGAAGTTGTCGTAGCCGTTGCGCGTGCAGCCTTCGTCGGTCAGCAGCGCATTGCCCTTGCAGGCTGCGGGAACCGAGGGAACCGTGCCGAACCAGGCCGATACGTCGCCCTGGACCTTGGGCGAGAGCGAATGCTCCATCCACATATAGGCGCAGTTCGGATGCTCGCTATCGACATGCAGCATGGTCGTGTCAGACCATCCGGTGACGCCTTCCTTGGGGAACACCGAGGCGATCGGCTGGTCGGCCTTCATCAGGTTGACCTGGAAGGGCCAGGAGCCCGACGCGACCACGCCCTCGTTCTTGAAGTCGTCGATCTGGATGAAGGCGTCGTGCCAGTAGCGGCTCACCAGCGTGCGCTGGACGCGCAGCAGGTCGAGGGCGGCCTTGTACTGCTCTTCATTGAGCTCGTAAGGGTCCTTGATGCCGAGTTCCGGCTTGTGGAACATCAGGTAGTTCGCGGCATCGGCAATGTGGATCGGGCCGTCATAGGCCTGGACGCGGCCCTTGTTGGACTTGCCGTCGGGCAGGGTCATCTCTTCGAACACGACGTTCCAGCTGTCCGGCGCCTTGTCTCCGAAAGCCTTGGTATTGTACATCAGCACATTCGGGCCCCAGACATAGGGCGTGCCGTAATGCACGCCGTCGACCGTGTGCCAGGGGGCGTTCTGCAGCCGTTCGTCGATCGTGCTCCAGCTCGGGATCAGCGCGGTGTTGATCGGCTGGACGCGCTTGCCGGCCACCAGGCGCAGCGAGGCGTCACCCGAAGCGGTCACGAGGTCGAAGCCGCCTTCGTTCATCAGCGCGACCATTTCGTCGGACGTGGCGGCGGTCTTCACCGAAACCTTGCAGCCGGTCTTCTTCTCGAATTCGGTGACCCAGTCGAAGTTCTTGTCAGTCTCGCCGCGCTCGATATAGCCCGCCCAGGCGACGATGGAGAGCTGGCCTTCGCCGGCTCCGAGTTCCTTGAGCGCTTCCTGCGCGAGCGACTGCCCGGCGAAAGCGACGGATAGAAGAATTGCCGTCGTAGACTTCAAAAGCGTTTTCATGCGCGTTCTCCCGTTTTCGGATTTGTTCCCGGATTGAATGAAGCCAAAGTTTCGCCGCTTTCGCAAATTCATTGTTCAGAAATATGATTTCGGTTTTTCCGATATCGCCTAGCGGTCGCGTACCGATCGCGCCGTTTCGGCGACGCGCAGGAATTCCTTGGCGGCGGCCGGCAGGCTCGACCCGCGCCGCCAGACAAGTCCGACCTGGACAACGGGCAGGGCGCCGGACACATCGCGGCTTTCGATCCGGTCACCTTCCAGTGACCAGGGGCGGTAGACGAGGTCGGGCAGCAGCGCGATACCCGCGCCTGTTGCCACCAGGCTGCGCACCGCTTCCACCGAGCGCGTACGGAAGGCGACATGCGGCTTGGCGCCGAGCGCCGTCAGCAACTTGCCGGTATTTTCCTCGATCTCATCGACCGTCAGCATGATCAGCGGTTCGCGGGCGATGTCCTTGACCGAGATGATATCGGCGCCGCCGAGCTTGTGGCCGAGCGGCAGCCACAGCCGGTAGGGCGAGGTCTCGATGATCTCGGCCTGCAGCGCCATCCGGTCGCGAAGGTTGGAGATCGTCATGACCGCGATGTCGAGTTCGCCGCCGATCAGCAGGTGTTCGAGATAGCTGCCATTGTCCTCGATCGCCGTGACATCGACGCCGGGATAGGCGCGTCGATAGCGCCGGAGCAGGTCCGACAGCACATAGCCCGCCACCAGCGAGGTGACGCCGAGATTGAGCGAACCCTTCGTCTCGGTCTTCTTGTCTGAGAACGCCCCGCGGGCATCCGAGACCTGGGTCAGGATATTGGTCGCGTGCCGCAGGAACTGGTGGCCGTCATGGGTGATGGTCAGCCCGCGGGAATGCCGCTCGAACAGCGTCACGCCGAGGTCCGATTCCAGTTCCTTCACCGCCTCCGTCACCGAGGACTGGGAGATCGAAAGCGCCTGCGCCGCGCCGCTCACCGTGCCTTGCTCGGCGACGGCGATGAAATACTGGAGTTGACGCAGCGTAAAGGCCATGCCGGCGTTGATGGCATGCCGTTGGCGCAGGTTCAAGCGTCACTCAGTCTTCCGGCACATCCTGGCGCGTCGTCTTCAAGGCCGCGAGCGCGGCATCCCTGGCCTTGGCATGATCGACGATTGGTCGCGGATAGGTATCCGCCAGCCTGACGCCGGCGCGTTCGAGCACGCCCGGCTTGGCGTCGAACGGGCGGTGGATCAGCTCGTTGGGTAGCCGGGCCAGTTCCGGACACCATCGGCGTACATAGTCGCCTTTGGCATCGAACTTCTCGCCCTGGAGCGTGGGGTTGAAGATCCGGAAGAAGGGTGCCGCGTCCGCGCCGCAGCCGGCCACCCACTGCCAGTTGAACGGATTGCTGGCGGCATCGGCATCCAGCAGCGTGTCGCGGAACCATCGCTCGCCGGCGCGCCAGTCGATGAGCAGGTCCTTGATCAGGAAGGAGGCGACAATCATCCGCACCCGGTTGTGCATCGTGCCGGTGTGCCAGAGTTCGCGCATGCCGGCATCGACTACGGGATAGCCGGTTTCGCCGCGCTGCCAGGCAAGGAGGTCTTTCTCGCTTGGCCGCCATTCGAACCGGTCGAATCGCCGGTCGAGATTGACGCTGTCGAGCCGGGGATTGTGGAACAGCGTGTGCCAGGCGAAATCGCGCCACACGATTTCCTTGGCAAAGCGCGTCGGGTCATCCTGATCCATTTTGTCCTTGAGGGACGAGACCGAACGCCAGATCGCGTGCGGCGAGATCTCGCCAAAGGCGAGGTGAGGGGACAGCCGCGACGTGTGCGTCTCCCCGGGAAAATCCCGCCGCTCGGCATAGCCGCCCAGCGCTCCGCGCAGGAACGCGCCGAGACTTGTCCGGGCGCCATCCTCGCCTGGCTGCCAGAGCGATTCGAACCCGGCTGCCCAGTTCGGCTTCGTCGGCAGGAGGCCCCAAGCATCGAGGGCTTCACCGTCGAGATCGAATGTGCCGGAGGGGATCGCATCGGGCGGCGGCAGCGCGGCGGGCGGTTGGTAGGTGGCTTCGAAGGCCTTCCAGAACGGCGTGTATACGGAGTAATGCCGGCCTTGCTGGGTCTTGAGCGCCATCGGGTCATGGAGCAGAAACCCCGACGCGCTTTCCGCGCGCACGCCCTTCTCCTTGAGAGTGGCCTTGATCTCGGTGTCGGTCTCGCGGCCCGGCCCGTCATAGCGCCGGTTCCAGAAGACGGCCCCGGCCGCTGTCTGCTCGACGATCCAGGGGAGCAGGTGGCGCGGATCGCCGGTCATCGTCACCAGGCGGTTGCCACGGGCGCGCAGTGCCGTGTCGAGCGCCGCCAGCGAATGGTGCAGCCACCATGCCTGCGCCGCGCCGTTCGCGCCCGCCAGAGGGTCGCCCGGCTCCCTGACATAGAGGCAGATGATGGGCCCCCCGGCCTTGACCGCCCTGTCGAGCGCGACATTGTCCGCCAGACGGAGGTCGCGGCGGAACCAGAGAATCGAGGGTGGCTGTTGCGGCTGGGGCATGGTCGGTCCTTGATGCATTCCTGTCCTGTTACGACTGACGGCGGCCAGGGTTCATACAGGTGAGATGCTGCCTTGCGCCTCCTGCCGGCCGGTTCACGGGACGCTTTTCCACCGATTTCCAAAAAAAATCGCTTGGCAAATCGGGAAAGCATTTGTATTAGGCCACCCAACGCCGCGGCAGCGCGGTATTCCCTGGTAGCTCAGCGGTAGAGCATTCGACTGTTAATCGACAGGTCGCCGGTTCGAATCCGGCCCGGGGAGCCAGATCAAAGGATCATCGATCCGAACCTATACACGCCTCCAGACGCGGTGACGCGCTGGAGGCGTTTGTTTTTGGTCGCCGACAAAGCGCGAGTTCGCTACTTTGGAAAGTTTCCAAAATCCGTCTTGCGGAGCCCCGGCCTTCCTGTTAGAAGCCCGCCAATTCCGCCCGGATGGTGTCGCAGCCATCCATCAGAGAACAGATATTTAAGCTTTCGGGCTTATCGGTTTTCGTCCAGTGAGGCCTCGTGGCGGAGTGGTTACGCAGAGGACTGCAAATCCTTGCATCCCGGTTCGATTCCGGGCGAGGCCTCCACTGTTTTCTCCTGTCATGAACTGGATTGATATTGCTGCACTTTTTCAAAGGCGTGGCAGCGCTTGATCCTGAAGCCTCGGCGGGCAGGGCGGTGAGCGCCTGACGCGCCAAGCCATCCTCGCGCAAATTGGACGAGACGCCGCGGCGAAGCCTCCGAGCTTTCCGCGATCTTCTTTTTACGCGTACGTATGACTTTATCGATTAACGGCATTTTCATCAATTTCGATTTCTACTGGCGCGCTGGTTCGTGGTGTCCAGCGTTGTCCAGATCGGAGCCGGGTTGATGGGTTGTGTGGGTTGCGCCGACGGCAAGGGTTTCCCGGTGAAGATCTCGATGGCGTTCCAGCCGATCGTGGATGTCGGTTCGGGCGCGCCGTTTGCCTTCGAGGCGCTGGTCCGCGGCGCCGAGGGCGAGGGCGCCGGTAGCGTTCTGGCGCAGGTGTCTGAAACGTCACGCTATTCCTTTGACCAGGCATGCCGGGTGAAGGCCATAGAACTGGCGGCGGCACTGTCGCTCGCAGATCAGGGCGCCTATCTGTCGATCAACTTTCTGCCGAACGCGGTCTATGAGCCGAGGGCCTGCATCCGGGCGACGCTCGAAGCGGCAACGGCCCACAATTTCCCGCTCGACCGCATCATCTTCGAGTTCACCGAAGTCGAGCGGCTCAATCCTGCTCATGTCCTGAACATTCTCAGGACCTATCGCGCCATCGGCTTCAAGACCGCGATCGACGACTTCGGTGCCGGCTGGTCGGGGCTGGGAATGCTCAGCCAGTTCACGCCTGACATCGTCAAGCTCGACATGGACCTCGTGCGCAACATCGACCAGCGACCCAGCGCGCGCACAATTGTCGCCAATGTCCTCAGGATGCTTGCCGACCTCGGTGTGACGGCGGTCTGCGAGGGGATCGAGACTGTAGAGGAATACGTCGTGCTACAGGACCTCGGTATCCGCTACATGCAGGGCTACCTTTTCGCACGACCCGGCTTTGAAACCCTTCCACCTATCAGCATGCCCGAGACCATTCCGCTTAGAAACGCGGGCTGACATCCGCCGCTCTTCGTTCATCTCCCGGCGCCCCCGGGATCGGCTGCTGCGTTTTGCCGCTTGAAAGCGACCGGCAGGCCAATTAAGAGCGGAGGACACACGCATTCGGGAACAGGCTGGGGATGGCGACGATGGACTTTGCCGCGCTGCGCATGAAAATGGTGGACGGGCAGATACGCACGACGGATGTGACGTCGCATCCCGTGCTCGATGCCTTCATTGCTGTCAGGCGCGAGGATTTCGTGCCCGAGCGGCGCAAGCCCGTCGCCTATATCGACAATGACGTGGAGATCGCGCCCGGCCGCTACCTGATGGCCCCGTCGCCCCTGGCAAAGATGCTGCAGCTTGCCGAAATCCGCCCCACCGACCATGTTCTCGATCTCGGCGCCGGTACCGGATATACATCCGCGCTGCTCGGCCACCTTGCCGGTTCCGTCGTCGCGCTGGAAGGCGATGCCGCCCTCGCAGCGACCGCCAAGGCCAATATCGATGCTCTCGGTCTGTCCAACATCACGGTGGTCAGCGGGGATCTGGCGGCCGGTCAGGCCGCCAAGGGTCCCTATGACGTGATAGTCGTCGGCGGAGCCGTCGAGGACATACCCGACACCCTGTTCGACCAGCTCAAGGAAGGTGGCAGGCTCGTGGCGGTGTTCGGTCGCGGGCTGTCGTCTGGCGCGCGGATCTATGTGCGGGAGGGCGGCACGCAGTCAGAGCGCTTTGCCTTCAACGCTTCCGTGAACATGCTGCCAGGCTTCGAGAAAGCCCCGGAATTCCAGTTCTGATCAGCAAAATCCGATGCAGCCGGACGCGTTCCGGCTGTTGCCTGCGCGCAACGTGGGTGTTCATTCCTGGGACAGCAGGACATTGATGATTGCCGCCCGGGATGCGTACGTCCATAGTCTGCCCGCAATTGGCGGCTAGGGAGCTGCGGGAATGGCAGGCTCGTCCGGGACCAGCGCAGAATATGGGTTCGCGACGAAGTGGCGCGTAAGACGCCGAGGGTAGGGTGTAAAGCGTGTTGAACTTCAGAATGGCATTGCTGGCAGCGGTTCTCGTGCCGGTGCTGGGGCCGATTCCGGCCAGCGCCGACACGATTTTCGATGCCATGGCCAAGGCCTACGAGAACAATCCGGATCTCAATGCTGCACGCGCAGGCTTGCGCGCAACTGACGAAGGCGTGACCATCGCCAAGGCCGGGTGGCGCCCGCAGATTTCCGCTTTCGCCCAGCGGACACAGACCTGGTATGATAATGTGGGGCCACAGGCCAGCTGGGACACACCAAGTGTCGAAAACCCGTCGGGGGCCGACGATCACCTGAAGGCCTATTCGCACCAGCGCGGCATTACGATCACGCAGCAGATCTTTGACGGCTTCCAGACATTGAACAACGTCCGTTCGGCTGAATCGACGGTCTATTCCGAGCGCGCGACCTTGCGGGCTCAGGAAATCCAGATCCTGCTGTCTGCGGCGGAGGCCTATGCCAACATTGCCCGCGACCAGCAGATTCTTGCCTACCGGAAGCAGAATCTCGCATTCCTGCGCGAACAGGTCGGCGCATCGAAGGAGCGGCGCAATGCGGGCGAGGGAACCGTGACGGATATCAGCCTCGCGGAAGCCGAGGTGGCCCGCGCGATCTCGCTCGTCGCCCAGGCTGATGCCCAGCTCAAGCAGAGCAAGGCTGTCTATGTGCAGATCGTCGGCGACGCGCCTGAGGGTATCAAGCAGGCCAAGCCGACGACCCGGAACCTGCCCAAGAGCATCGACAATGCCGTTGCCACGGGCTGGCGCGAGCATCCGCAAATTCTGGCGACGATGCATGCCGTCGATGCGGCCGGCTATCAGGTCAAGTCGGCGGAAGGTGCGATGCTGCCGGGCGTGGTGATACAGGGGCAGATGCAGAGCACCGACGGCACGAGGGCCGAGCGGAGTCTCTCCAACTTCGCATCGCAGTCTATCACTGCACGCCTGAACGTTCCCATCTACCAGGGCGGCGCCGAATATGGCCAGATCCGCCAGGCCAAGGAACGGCTCGGCCAGCAGCGGATCATGCTCGACAGCGTCCGACTCGATATCCAGAAGACGATCGTCTTTGCGATGGCGCAGCACGAAGCGGCGCTCGCGGCCGTGACAGCGGGCGGCATGCAGGTGAAGGCGGCCAACGACGCCCTGAACCAGCTCACCGAGGAGCGGGAATACGGCCAGTCCACCGCGCTTGACGTGCTCCAGGTCCAGGCGACAGTCCTGAACGCAAAGGAAAACCTTGCAGTCGCCCAGCGCGACGCGGTCGTTTCCAGCTTTTCGATCCTCGCCTCCGTGGGGCGTCTGACAGTCGAGAATCAGGGGCTCAAGGTCGCGGAATACCGGCCCGAGGTGCATTACGAGAAGGTGAAGGACGCCTGGTTCGGCCTTCGAACCGTGGACGGCCGCTGATTTACCGCGTGTTTCGGCCGGGTCGGGATTCACCTCGGCGACAAATCTGTGCATCATCCTTGGAATTCGATTCGCGACGGTTCTTCTGGCCGTTGCGATGACATAGGTTGCCGCTTGTGCCGGACGAGCGGCGCGGAATTGAAATGCGGCGACGCGGGGAAGACGATGGCCCAGCCAAATGTAGTGCGTGAACCTTCGATGGACGAGATCCTGGCGTCGATCCGCCGGATCATCGAGAGCAACGAGCCCGTGCCATCAGGGATCGCCGGAATGCCGGAGCCGGAAGGCTTCGCGGGCAGCGCCGCCAACGACGACTTGGAAGACGTGCCGTTGACGATCGACGAGGCATTTGCACCCCGCGCGGAGAATTTCCGGCCGCCGATGCACGACATTCCGCCGGTCGAGCTTACAGCGCCCGCGCACTACGGCATGCCGCAGGACATCGAGGCCCCACAGCAGCAACGTTCCCTGTCGCTTGCCGATGTGGCCGCACGTGTGCGCGCAGCCTCGGAGCGCAATCCCGGTCTCAGGGACATGTCGCCGAAGCCTGTGCACGAGGACACTGCCCCCGCAACCAGTCCGCTCACCACGGGCCGCATCCCGGCCGGCGCCGGCGCGGCGCCTCCCGTACGGGCGGCAGCCGACTGGAATGAGCTCGTCTCGCATGTCGAGGACCGGCAATATGCCGATGACGCGGTGATGGAGCCGGATTCGGCTCTCGAACCGGTGGCTGAATCTGCGGATGTTGAGCCTGCGGATGTCTCCTCCCTGATTTCGGCCGATGCCGGCCAGCAGGTCGCCCGTTCCTTCCAGGACCTGGCCGTTGCCATCGACCAGGCCGAACGGCGTTCCTATGACGACATCGCGGCCGACCTGCTTCGCCCGATGCTGCAGGAATGGCTCGACGAAAACCTGCCGACGCTCGTCGAACGGCTGGTGCGCGAGGAAATCGAGCGGGTCGCGCGCGGCAACCGCCGCTGATTCATCGCAGACTTGCGCCTCTGAAGCCGCCCTCGTGGCGGCTTTTTGTTGAGTTGCATTGACTTCCGCGCTGGCTAGCGATTACGGAAGGCGCGAGAATTGAACGACGGACATGCCAAGATGCTGGAAAAAACCTACGATTCTGCCTCGATCGAACCCCGGATCGCCACGAAATGGGAAGAGGCTGATGCATTCGCCGCCGGCGCCAATGCCAAGCCTGGCGAAGACAGCTTTTGCATCGTCATCCCGCCGCCGAATGTCACCGGCTCGCTGCACATGGGCCATGCGCTCAACAACACGCTGCAGGACATCCTGATCCGCTTCGAGCGGATGCGCGGCAAGGACGTGCTCTGGCAGCCAGGCATGGACCATGCCGGCATCGCCACGCAGATGGTCGTCGAGCGCCAGTTGATGGAGCGCCAGGAGCCCTCGCGCCGCGAGATGGGCCGCGACGCCTTCGTCGAGCGCATCTGGCAGTGGAAGGACGAGTCCGGCGGGATCATCTTCAACCAGCTCCGGCGCCTTGGCGCGTCCTGCGATTGGTCCCGCGAGCGCTTCACCATGGACGAAGGCCTGTCGGAAGCCGTCCTGGAAACCTTCGTCCGGCTCTACAAGGAAGGCCTGATCTACAAGGACAAGCGGCTGGTCAACTGGGACCCCAAGCTGCTGACCGCGATTTCCGACCTCGAGGTCGAGCAGGTCGAGGTCAAGGGCAATTTGTGGCACCTGCGATATCCACTGGAGCCTGGCGTTACCTACGAACACGCGGTCGGCTATAACGAGGATACGCAGACCGTTGTCACCGAGACGCGAGATTACCTCGTCGTCGCCACGACCCGCCCGGAAACCATGCTCGGCGATACCGGCATTGCCGTCCACCCCTCCGATACGCGCTACCAGTCGCTGGTCGGCAAGCATGTGGTCCTGCCGATCGTCGGACGCCGCATACCCATCGTCGCCGACGAGTATCCCGATCCGGAAGCCGGCACTGGCGCGGTCAAGATGACCCCGGCGCATGACTTCAACGATTTCGAGGTTGGCAAGCGCGCCGGCCTGCGCATGGTCAATGTTCTGACGATCGATGGCCGCATCACGATCAAGGACAACGAGGATTTCCTCGAAGGGCTGTCGCGCACCGAGCAGCATCGCGCTCTCTGGGACGAACTCGAGGGCATGGATCGTTTCGCGGCCCGCAAGCGCATTGTCGAGGTCATGGATGAAACGGGTTTCCTGGACAAGGTTGATCCCCACACGCACATGGTCCCGCATGGCGACCGCGGCGGCGTGCCGATCGAGCCGCGCCTCACCGAGCAGTGGTATGTCGATGCCGCCACGCTGGCCAAGCCTGCGATAGCTTCTGTTCGCGAGGGGCGCACCAACTTCGTTCCGAAGAACTGGGAAAAGACTTACTTCGAGTGGATGGAGAACATCCAGCCCTGGTGCGTTTCCCGACAGCTCTGGTGGGGTCACCAGATTCCGGCCTGGTACGGTCCTGACGGCACGATCTTCGTCGAAAAGACCGAAGAGGCCGCGCTCCACGCCGCGATCCAGCACTATCTCAGCCACGAGGGCCCCATGAAGGCGCTGGTCGAGGACAAGCTCGAGAATTTCAAGCCGGGCGAGATCCTCACCCGCGACGAGGACGTGCTCGATACGTGGTTCTCTTCGGCGCTGTGGCCCTTCTCGACGCTGGGCTGGCCGGCGAAGACGCCGGAACTGGCCCGCTACTACCAGACCGATGTGCTGGTCACCGGCTTCGACATCATCTTCTTCTGGGTCGCCCGGATGATGATGATGGGCCTTCATCTGATGAAGGATGAGCACGGCAAGCCGGTCGAGCCGTTCCACACCGTCTATGTCCATGCGCTGGTCCGCGACAAGAACGGCCAGAAGATGTCGAAGTCCAAGGGCAACGTCATCGACCCGCTGGCGTTGATCGACGAATATGGCGCCGATGCGCTGCGTTTCACGCTTGCCATCATGGCGGCGCAGGGACGTGACGTGAAGCTCGATCCGGCGCGCATTGCCGGCTACCGCAATTTCGGCACCAAGCTCTGGAATGCGACGCGCTTCGCCGACATGAACGGTGTCAAGCTCGACCCGTCCTTCGAACCGACGCAGGCCAAGCTCACCGTCAACCGCTGGATCCTCACCGAACTCTCGGAGACCGTCGCGGCGGTCACCCAGGGCATCGAGCAATTCCGCTTCAACGAGGCTGCCGGAACGCTCTACCGGTTCGTCTGGAACCAGTATTGCGACTGGTATCTCGAACTGCTCAAGCCGATCTTCATGGGCGAAGACGAGGTTGCCAAGACGGAAGCGCAGGCATGCGCGGCCTATGTGCTCGGCGAGACCTACAAGCTTCTCCACCCCTTCATGCCCTTCATGACCGAGGAACTGTGGGAGCACACCGCCGATCGCGACACGCTTCTTTGCCATGCCGACTGGCCGGCTGCCGGCCTGGCTGACAAGGCGGCGGCCGACGAGATCAATTGGTTGATCGAGTTGGTGACCGGCCTTCGCTCGGCGCGCTCGGAAATGAACGTGCCGCCCGGGGCGACCGCCCCGCTGGTCATTGTCGGCGCCAATGCCACGACCCGCGAGCGCAGCGAGCGCCATGAAGGTGCCATCAAGCGCCTGGCGCGCGTCGAGAGCATCGCGTTCGCGGAGTCTGCGCCGAAGGGAGCGGCCCAGGTGGTGGTGGGCGAGGCGACGGCATGCCTCCCGCTCGGCACGCTGATCGACCTTGCTGCCGAGAAGTCGCGCCTGGCGAAATCCCGTGACAAGGCGAAGTCCGAGATCGAGCGGATCGATGCCAAGCTCGGCAATGAGAAGTTCGTCGCCAATGCCAAGCCTGACGTCGTCGAGGCCGAGCGCGAGAAGCGGGCCGAACTCGTCCAACAACTCGCCAGCCTTGATGCGGCGCTGGCCCGGCTCGCGGAAATTTGATCGACCCCTGGCGGGTCGCTGCCATTGCCATTCCTTCGAAACGCCGGGGTCCGATGACTCCGGCGTTTCGGCGTTTTTTCGGCCCTTTCAAGCTTGTGACGATTTCGCAACACATTTTTCGTTATTCTCCGCAGCCGGCGGGACGTATGGAAAGTCGGTCCATTTCCTGCCACAAAACGGGCGCAGCGATTGCTGCAAGAAAGCGCGTATGCAGGGCCAAGAACCCCGCGCGTCAAGGACAGAATGAACGGAACCGCACGGGAAATCGCTAGCCTCAACCGATCCGCAGACAGTGCGAACTGTCGGCCGAGGCCGGACTTCCGTGTCCCCGCAGTCCTTGTCGAAAGGCACGCTGCTTTGGAAGACATCCGCTCTTCCGGGACACTGAAAGATAGCGAGTAAATGCCGAAGTCAGCGTTGAACAACTTGAGTGGAATTGTCCTGGGTGCCGTGCTTGCCGTCATGGCCACGGCGCCGGTCGCATGGGCGCTCGATCCGAATATCAGCGTCTCCAAGGAGGCCGGCCCCTTCGATCTTTTCCGCCACGGCTTCAAGGCCTATCGCGAGGGCAACAAGGAAGAGGCCGTCGAGGCCTACCGCTATGCCGCCGAGATGGGCCACACCGGCTCGCGCTGGGCGCTGGCCACCATGTATGCCGATGGCGACGGCGTGGTGAAGAACGATTTCGAGGCTTTCAAGATCTATTCCGAGATCGCCAGCCAGGGCGTCGAGCCCGGCTCCAACGACACCGGGTTTTTCGTCAATGCGCTGAAGTCGCTCGCCGGCTACTATTATCGCGGCATTCCCGAAAGCCCCGTCCAGCCGGATCTTGCCACGGCAAGGCAGCTCTATTTCCAGGCGGCATCGACTTTCGGCGACTCCGACGCCCAGTTCCGTCTTGCCAAGATGCTGCTGGCGGGCGAGGGCGGCGAGGTCAACATCAAGCAGGCCAAGAAGTGGCTCAACCACGCCCGCCGCGAAGGCCATGCCGGCGCGATGGCGGTCTTTGGCAATGTGCTCTTCCAGGAAGGGCAGACGGTGCGCGGCCTGGCCTACATGACGGCGGCGCTCGATACCTGCACCGCCTCCGACCGCATATGGTTGCAGCCGCTGCAGGAGCAGGCCTTCTCCATCGTTTCCGAGGACGAACGTCGCACGGCGCTGGCGATTGCCGCCAATATCCGCCAGGGCGCGGACTAGTTGTTATTTCGAAGAACCACGCGCAGCTTCAGGATTGCAGACAGCTCCGAGCTGCGCCGCGCCTCATAAGACTTTCCAAATCGGCTAAGCGCCTGATCGATCGATATCGTTCGGCACTGCTTTTGTGCGGCCTCGAAAAGATTTTGCTCCGCAGATACGCCAAGGGCTCGTGCACGAAGATGGCGCATGATTTTTGAGTTTTCGATGGAATTCGGCAGCAGTTCGCCGAGTTCGGGCATCGTCGAGTTGTATCCCTGGTGGGCACGGGTCAGCGGCAATCTGCGGTCGGGATCGCAGACGTCGAAATTCTCCTTCACAAGTTCTTTGAACCGCCCGACATCGACAAGATTTGGGTTGCCATAAAAGTCCTGTATCACTATCGGAGCTCTGTCGGCCCAGAACCAGTTCCTCTGAGTCATTGATTCAGCAGACATGGATTCCGCGGTCTCGCGCTTTCTCAACCGTGAGACCGGTACGGGCATTTCAGATTCCTGGCTGAAGATGACGGCATTGCTCAAGTTGTTCTCGTCGAGATGTTCCAGCGCGGCCACGTTCACCGTGGCATTTGTCAGGTCGCTTCCGACGATCCATAGCCTCGGACCGAAGTCCCAATCGATTCTCGCGCCATACAGGTTGACGTCATGAAATCTCGTGTTGGTTGCCCAGTCCCCGGACGGCGATATGCCGGTCAGATCGGCGCTCTCGATGATCTGACCGCTAAAGTCCGGAATCGGCGTCGGATCGAGAAGCCCAAGGCGATGTGCTGCCTGCACGTGGGGGCGTCGCCCGGATGTCGCCGAAAGCGTGAAACCTGAGAAGACCGAAGGGCCGACACAAATTCCTCGCGAGGGCTCCCATGCACCGATCGCCCTGCACGATATGTCGATCGAACCGATGTTTTCCCCCTCGCCAATCAAAAGCGTGAGAGACTTCGCTTTTCCCGAATTGCCTGGCAATTGCTGCAGGAGCCGGTCCCAAGCGCGCTCAATGCGCTCCTCGCGCATGATCTCGTATGACCAGACAAGCTGTGTCGCGCTCACCACGGTCGCGATGGTTGCGGCAAGGCCGAGAACCGTTCCAACCGCCGCAAGAAGTGGATGCCTCTGTACGGCTTCGATTGTGTTCTCACACCATGTGTAGAAGGCTTCCTTGAACCTGCCTGACGCGGTGATGGTTGCGTTGGTCTGCTCGTTCGTAGTCATTGATATCCCCCTCAAGGACCCAAATCACAATAGAGCGTGTGGTGCGGTTGTAAACGGCGAGCCAGTCGCAACCTTGGAACCTACGACAGGATGGTGGAGTCTGAGAGGACAGGACAGTCCCCCATGCTTGGCGAGGGTCTCGACCTGACCCCACCTTTGCCCGACAACGCGACGTGATGCGTACCGCAAGCGCCCATCTCGACCGTGACATAGATGCGCACTTGTTGTACGACGACAAAAACGCGAGGATATGCGGCGATTTCCGTCCCATTCCACGCGAAGAAATCCTGAGGAAACCGCCATGCCCGCTTATCGCTCCAGAACCACCACCCATGGCCGCAACATGGCCGGCGCCCGCGGACTCTGGCGCGCCACCGGCATGAAGGACAGCGATTTCGGCAAGCCAATCATTGCCGTGGTCAACTCCTTCACCCAGTTCGTGCCGGGCCACGTCCACCTCAAGGATCTCGGCCAGCTGGTCGCGCGCGAGATCGAGGCCGCCGGCGGCGTCGCCAAGGAGTTCAACACGATCGCGGTCGACGACGGCATCGCCATGGGCCATGACGGCATGCTCTACTCGCTGCCATCGCGCGAGATCATTGCCGACAGCGTCGAATACATGGTCAACGCGCATTGCGCCGACGCCATGGTCTGCATCTCCAATTGCGACAAGAATCACACCCGGCATGCTGATGGCGTCGCTGCGCCTCAATATCCCCTCGGTCTTTGTCTCAGGCGGTCCGATGGAGGCCGGCAAGGTCGTCATGCACGGCAAGACGGTCGCCCTTGACCTCGTCGACGCCATGGTCGCGGCCGCAGACGACAAGATCAGCGACGAGGATGTCGCGGTGATCGAGCGCTCCGCCTGTCCGACCTGCGGATCGTGCTCCGGCATGTTCACGGCGAACTCGATGAACTGCCTGACCGAGGCGCTCGGTCTGTCGCTCCCCGGCAACGGCTCGACGCTGGCCACGCATTCCGACCGCAAGCGTCTCTTCGTCGAGGCCGGCCATCTCATCGTTGATATCGCCCGTCGCTATTACGAGCAGGACGACGAGAATGTCCTGCCGCGCAAGATCGCCTCGAAGCAGGCCTTCGAGAATGCGATGGCGCTTGACATCGCCATGGGCGGTTCGACCAATACGGTGCTGCATATCCTCGCTGCCGCCCATGAGGGCGAAGTCGATTTCACCATGAAGGATATCGACGCGCTGTCGCGCCGGGTGCCGTGCCTGTCCAAAGTGGCGCCGGCCAAGAGCGACGTGCATATGGAAGACGTCCACCGCGCCGGTGGTATCATGCGGATCCTCGGCGAACTCGATCGCGGCGGACTGATCAACCGCGATTGCCCGACAGTGCATGAGGCAACGCTCGGCGACGCAATCGACCGCTGGGACATCACCCGCACCAACAGCGAGTCGGTGCGCGACTTCTTCCGCGCGGCGCCGGGCGGCGTGCCGACGCAGGTCGCCTTCAGCCAGAGCGCGCGTTGGGAAGACCTCGACACCGACCGCGAGAACGGCGTCATCCGCTCGGTCGAAAAGCCCTTCTCCAAGGATGGCGGTCTCGCGGTGCTCTACGGAAATCTCGCGATCGACGGCTGCATCGTCAAGACGGCCGGCGTCGACGAGAGCATCCTGAAATTCTCCGGCCCGGCGCGCGTCTTCGAAAGCCAGGACGCGTCGGTCAAGGCCATCCTCAGCAACGAGGTTGTGGCCGGTGACGTCGTCGTCATCCGCTACGAGGGGCCGAAGGGCGGCCCGGGCATGCAGGAAATGCTCTATCCGACCAGCTATCTCAAGTCCAAGGGCCTCGGCAAGGCCTGTGCGCTGATCACCGATGGCCGTTTCTCAGGCGGCACGTCGGGTCTCTCCATCGGCCACGCGTCACCGGAGGCCGCCAATGGCGGCACCATTGGCCTCGTCCGCGAGGGCGACATGATCGACATCGACATTCCCAACCGCACTATATCGCTCCGCGTCGACGAAGCCGTACTGGCCGAGCGTCGCGCCGAGCAGAACGCGCTCGGCTGGAAGCCGGCGGCACCCCGCAAGCGCAACGTGACGACCGCGCTCAAGGCCTATGCGGCGTTCGCCACCTCGGCCGACCGCGGCGCGGTCCGCGACCTCGACGCCTACAGCAAGTAAGCGTCAGGAAACGGCAAAATGCAAAGGGCGCGGAACCATGTTCCGCGCCCCTTTCCGTTCGATGGCTGCAGATTGTCTCAGTGCAGGATCTGGCTGAGGAAGAGCCGGGTCCGCTCATGCTGCGGATTGTCGAAGAAGGCGCCCGGTTCATTCTGTTCGACGATCTGGCCCTGGTCCATGAAGATCACGCGGTCGGCGACCTGGCGGGCGAAGCCCATTTCGTGGGTGACGCACAGCATGGTCATGCCTTCCTCGGCCAGACCCACCATCGTGTCCAGCACTTCCTTGACCATTTCCGGGTCCAGCGCCGATGTCGGCTCGTCGAACAGCATGATCTTGGGGCGCATGCACAGCGCCCGGGCAATGGCCACGCGCTGCTGCTGTCCGCCCGAGAGCTGGCCGGGATATTTGTGGGCCTGTTCCGGAATCTTAACGCGGGTGAGGAAGTGCATCGCCACCTCCTCCGCCTGCTTCTTCGGCATCTTGCGCACCCAGATGGGGGCCAGCGTGCAGTTCTCGAGGATCGTCAGGTGCGGGAAGAGGTTGAAGTGCTGGAACACCATGCCCACTTCGCGGCGCACCTCGTCAATCTTCTTCAGGTCGTTGGTCAGCTCGATGCCGTCGACGATGATCTGCCCCTTCTGGTGCTCCTCGAGCCGGTTGATGCAGCGGATCATCGTGGACTTGCCCGAACCGGACGGTCCGGCGATGACGATGCGCTCGCCCTTCATGACCTTGAGGTCGATGTCGCGCAGCACGTGGAACTCACCGTACCACTTGTTCATGTTGATGATCTCGACGGCGGCGCCGGTGTTGGAGATGTCCATTCTTGCGGCCTCGGCCATGGGTAGGTTCCTTATCTCTTGTGGCCGGTGTCGAGGCGTCGCTCGATGAAGGCCGAATAACGTGACATGCCGAAGCAGAAGATCCAGAAGACAAAGCCCGCAAAGATCAGGCCCGTGAGTGGTGTTACGGGTGTGATCCAGCTGGAATCGCCGAAGCTCGCCTTCACGATGCCGAGCAGATCGTACATCGAGATGATGGTCACGAGCGACGTGTCCTTGAACATGCCGATGAAAGTGTTGACAATCCCCGGTATCACCAGCTTGATGGCCTGCGGCAGGATGACGAAGGTCATCTTATGAAAGTAGCTCAGCCCCAGTGCATCGGCGGCCTCGTACTGACCCTTTCGATATCGCCTGCAAGCCGCCCCGGATGACTTCCGCCATATAGGCCGACGCGAAGATCGACACGCCGATCAGCGCGCGCAGGAACTTGTCGATATTGTTGCCGGGCTCGAGGAACAGCGGCAGCAGCACGCTGGCCATGAACAGCACGGTGATCAGCGGCACGCGCGCGGCATCAGCTCGATGAAGACGATGCAGAGCGTCCGGAGCACCGGCAGCTGGCGATCTGGCGGCCGAGCGCCAGGAGGATGCCGAAGCGGCAGCGATACGGCAGATGCCGACGCAGCGAGATGATCAGTGTGACCATCAGCCCGCCCCACAGCGACGTCTCGACATGGCGCAGGCCGAACCAGCCGCCCAGAAGCAGCACGAAGGCGACGACGGGCAGCGCAACGAGCAGGAGAAGCGCGTTGAGCCCCTTGCGTGGAACGCTCGGCATCAGGAACGGGATCAGCAGGCCAACGAACATCGCCACCACCAGAAGCGGTCGCCACAGTTCGTCGCGCGGATAGGAACCGAACATGAACTGCACGAAGCGGTCGCCGACATAGGCCCAGCATGCGCCGTTCCAGCCCTCGGGCAGGGCGCCGCCCTGGGCAGCCGTCAGGCAGGCGGTGCGGTCTGCACCGGTCCACACGGCGGAGATGAAGAGAAAGTCCAGCATCCCCGGCACGACATAGAGCAGTGCCGCGATGGCGATGACCGTCAGGATGCCGTCTTTCCAGGAAGCGAACAGGTTCTTCCTGATCCACCCCACGGCCGTGGCATCGGACATCGGCGGCTTTTCGGGCGTGATGAACACCGATCTTGTATAGGCTATATCGGCCATTTCAGCGCTCCACCAATGCCATCTTGGCGTTGAACCAGTTCATGAACAGCGACGTCACCAGGCTGATCGACACATAGATCAGCATCCAGATCGAAATGATCTCGATCGATTTGCCCGACTGGTTCAGGATCGTGCCGCCGACCGCGACGAGATCGGCATAGCCGACGGCGACTGCGAGCGACGAGTTCTTGATGAGGTTGAGATATTGCGAGGTCAGCGGCGGGATGATGATACGGAGTGCCTGCGGCAGCACCACGAGGCGCGTGGTCAGGCCGCTGCGGACGCCGAGCGCGAATGCCGCTTCGGACTGGCCCTTCGATACGCCGCGTATGCCCGCCCTCACGATTTCTGCGATGAACGATGCAGTGTAGAGCGAGAGCGCCAGGTAAAGCGCCAGGAATTCCGGGCCGACCACCATCCCGCCCTGCATGTTGAACGAGCCTGGAACCGCATAGTCCAGCGTTAGCGGTGAGCCGAGCGCAAGGAAAACCAGGATCGGCAGCCCCAGGATGAGCGCGAGGTTCACCCACAGCACCGGCGGTCGCTTGCCGGTGGCGCGCTGCTGCGCGTTCGCCCAGATCGTGTAGCCGATCGATGCGGCCACGCCGATGATGAAGGCGATGACGACGAAGCCGAAACCTTCCCCGAAAATCGGAGCCGGCATGTAGACGCCTCGATTGGAGACGAAGAAGATCGCGTCGGGATTGTCCTTGACGTGCTGGAAGATCGACCGGATCGACGGCAGCAGCGCCAGAACGCCCAGATACCAGAAGAAGATCACCAGCAGCGGCGGGATGTTGCGAAAAATCTCGACATAGACGGTGCAGAGACGGGCGATCAGCCAGTTGTTCGACAGCCTGCCGACGCCGATCAGCAGACCGACGATCGTCGCGGTGACGACCCCGCAGACGGCAACGACGAGCGTGTTGATCAGGCCGACCTGCAGCGCCTTGAAATAGGTCGAGTCGCTCGAATAGGAAATCAGGCTCTGGGCGATGTCGAAACCCGCGCGACTGCGCAGAAAATCGAAGCCGGCGGTCATGTTGGCGCGGGCCAGGTTCTGCGCCGCGTTGCTCCACGCATACCAGATTGCCGCGACGATAATGATGAGCGTGATGATCTGGTAGAGATAGCTACGAAGCGCCGGATTGTAGAGCAGCGATACCTTAGGAGGGTCGCCGGACCCGGTACGGGCATCGGTAACAGCCATTAACAATTCCCCTGTCAGTTCGTTCGCCCTGTTTTCCGGGCGTTATTTGTTGAAAGAGGGCGGTAGGCCGCCCTCTTTCCAGTCTCGTTATGCGATCAGCGCACCGGCGGGGCGTATTGCAGGCCGCCCTTGGTCCAGAGTGCGTTCAGGCCGCGGTCGATCTTGAGCGGCGAGCCCTGTCCGACATTGCGTTCGAAGGATTCGCCATAGTTGCCAACGGCCATGATGACCTGGGCGGCCCAGTCCTTCGGCAGGCCGAGATCGGCACCGAGCGTGGAATCCGCTTCTTCGCCGAGGAAGCGCTTGATGTCCGGATTCTCGGACTTCTTCATTTCCTCGAGGTTGGCCTGGGTTATGCCGAATTCTTCGGCGGCGACCATCGCGTAATGCGCCCAGGTCACGACGTCGAACCACTTGGAGTCGTTCTGGCGAACGGCCGGGCCGAGCGGTTCCTTGGAGATGATTTCCGGCAGGACCATGTGATCGTCGGCGTTCGCCATCTTCAGGCGGATCGAATAGAGGCCCGAGGCGTCCGTGGTGTAAGCGTCGCAACGACCGGCATTGTAGGCCGCGTCGGCCTCATCCTGTGCCTCGAACACGACGGGCTTGAATTCCATCTTGTTGGCACGGAAATAGTCGGCGAGGTTCAGTTCTGTCGTGGTGCCGGACTGGACGCAGACCGATGCGCCGTTCAGTTCGAGCGCCGACTTCACGCCGAGTTCCTTCTTCACCATGAAGCCCTGGCCGTCATAGTAGTTGACGGCGCGGAAATCGAAGCCGAGCTGCGAGTCGCGGCTGGTGCTCCAGGTCGTGTTGCGAGCCAGCATGTCGACTTCACCGGACTGCAGCGCCGGGAATCGATCCTTGGCCGAAAGCGGTGTGTACTTCACCTTGGTCGCATCGCCGAACACGGCCGCCGCGACTGCCTTGCAGAGGTCGACGTCGAGGCCCGACCAGTTACCAGCCGAATCCTGCGCGCCGAAGCCTGCGAGGTTCGAGCCGTTGACGCCGCATTGAACGAAGCCCTTGGCCTTGACGTCGTCGAGCGTGCCTGCCTGTGCGCCAGCCGCGCCGAGCGCGAGAATTGCGGCGCCGAGGGCACCCGTCAGAAGCTTGCTTGTCATTTTCCCAACCTTTGGATTTGTTGTCGTTGTGGTTCCCGTCGCCTCTGGGAGGCGCCAGGCGCTTGCCAGTTTCCCTCCCGGCTTGAGCGAATGTCTAAAACAGTATCAAAAATTCAGTTAGTCAAGACCAAGCTGAATCTTTGCCAAAGAATTTGCGGCATTTGCCCCGATTGCGAAAAAAAACGGCAGTACTTCGCCTGCCGGGAAGGCATTCTGGCGAATAATTTTGCGCGGCGGGAGATTTTCGCGGCCTGGCGGCAAATCGGAATTTGCCTTTCCGTTCAAAGCGGAAGTATGAATGCGGCCTCGCATATGACACGATACGGACAGCTTCAATGAGTGATGATACCAAGGATGCCGCATCGCAGGGCATCAATACCCGACTGGCCCATGGCGGATACAATCCCCGAGACTATCACGGCTTCGTCAATCCGCCGGTGGTCCATGCGTCCACGGTGTTGTTTCCCGATGCACGGACAATGGACAAGCGGGCCCAGAAATACACGTACGGAACCCGCGGGACCCCCACGACGGACGCTCTCGCGGAGGCGATCGACGAACTGGAAGGTTCGGCGGGCACCATCCTTGTGCCATCGGGCCTTGCGGCGGTCACGGTCCCGTTCCTCGCTTTCGCCAAGGCCGGTGACCATATCATGGTGGTGGATTCCGTCTATCATCCGACACGCAACTTCTGCGATGCGATGCTTTCGCGCCTGGGCGTCGAAACGGAATACTATGACCCTGCGATCGGCGCCGGCATCGCCGGGCTGATGCGGCCGAACACGACGATCGTCCATACCGAAGCGCCGGGGTCCAATACGTTCGAGATGCAGGATATCCGGGCCATCGCCGATGCGGCCCATGCCCGTGGCGCAGTCGTGATGATGGACAATACCTGGGCGACGCCGCTCTATTTCAAGCCACTCGATTTTGGCGTCGATATTTCGATGCACGCGGCGACGAAATACCCTTCCGGACACTCCGACGTGCTGTTCGGCACGGTGTCCGCCAACGGAACGCACTGGGACCAGTTGCGAGAGGCCAATATCACGCTCGGCACCTGTGCCTCGCCCGATGACAGCTACCAGATCCTGCGGGGCCTGCGCACGATGGGCATCCGCCTCGAGCGGCACCAGCAAAGCGCGCTGGAACTCGCCCATTGGCTTGAGGGCAGGGAGGACGTCGTGAAGGTGCTTCACCCGGCTCTGCCGAGCTTCGAAGGACACGAGATCTGGAAGCGGGACTTCAAGGGTGCGTCGGGCCTGTTTTCCTTCGTGCTCCGGGAGCCGGATCCCGCACAACACAAGACGAGGGCCTTCGACTTCCTCGACGCGCTGAAGATCTTTGGCCTCGGCTATTCCTGGGGCGGTTATGAAAGCCTGGCCGTGATGGCCAATCTTGCCGATCGCCTGGTTTCCAAGGCCCCCGAGGGCGGTCCGGTCATTCGCCTGCAGATCGGGCTTGAGGATGTCGTCGATCTCAAGCGTGATCTCGAAGCGGGCTTTGCCGCGTCCCGGGCAGCCTAGCGCAGGCGCTTGGCTCAGCCCGGCGCCTTGTAGCCATAGAGCCAGTCAAGATCGGCGGCCACGTTCTCCGGCCGCCGCATCTTCAGGACCAGGTCGCGGGCAACCCGCACCGGCCCCCGGGCATGGTAGGCGAATTTGTTGAAGGCGCCGCGCGAGCGGACCCGCGAGACGCGGTGCTGGCGATTGCGCTCGAAGAAGAGGAGCGCGTCGGCGAGGGGCGCATTGCCGGTCACCACGCCCGCGAGCTCGAACGCATCTTCGATCGCCATCGCCGCGCCCTGGGCCGCGAAAGGCGTCATGGCATGCGCGGCGTCGCCGATGAGGATGCGCGAGCTTCCGTCGGTCCAGCGTCCGTGAGAAACGCCGAACAACGGCCACCAGGTTGGCTTCGGCGCATAGGAGAGCAGTGTCCGGATGTCGCGGTGCCAGCCCGAGAATTGCGACGTCATTTCCGAACGGAAGGCCGGATTGCAATCGGCAGCCCAGGTCTCGCCGGGATTGTTGCCGGTCGAAAGCGCAACGACATTGAAGGCGCCGGCGTCCTTGAGTGGGTAGGCGACGATATGTGCGTGCGCGCCGACATAGGCGGTGATGTTGCGCGGGTTGAGGAAGGACGGAGCGTCGCGTTCGGGGATGATGAAGCGCCAGGCCACCATGCCCGTGAATTCTGGCGCGCCGGATTGCGGGATGAACTGGCGAAACTTCGACCACACCCCGTCCGCGCCGATCGTCAGATCCGGCTTGCCGCCAAGCAGGGCGGCGACATCGCGTTCGGACTTGCAGTCCATGTCGAGATGCAGGGAGATCAGTGGCTCGGCCGCGACGCGCTCCAGCAGGACCTTCTGCAAGGTCGCACGATGGATCGACGCGTAGGGCGATCCCCAGCGGCTCCGGGCGATGCTCTTGGTGGCGATCGAGGTGATCGGTGCCAGGGTCTGTCCCGACACCAGGCAGATATTGTCGGGCTCGCGCCACAGCCCCGCGAGCTGCTCGGCAATGCCGAGCTTGCCCAGCACGTAGGTGGCGTTGGGAGAGAGCTGCAGCCCTGCGCCGACTTCCTGCAGGGTCGCGGTGCGCTCGAGAATGACGGACGCGACGCCCTTGCGCGCAAAGGCAAGCGCACCCACCAGCCCGGCAACGCCGGCGCCCAGAATGGCAACGGATTTCATGTTCTATCCTTGGGTCCCTTCAGGACCTTCGCGCGAACTTACGCGGCGCGATCAACGAAGACGCAACCCGCCGGGTTCGACTGGTTCGCTTTGAGAGTTGGGTCATAGCGGTAGAGCGTCGAGCAGTAGGAACAGACCTTCTCACTGTCGTCGCCCATATCGATGAAGATATGCGGATGGTCGAAAGGGACCGATGCGCCGGTGCACATGAATTCCTTGACCCCGATCGCGATCGTCTTGTATCCGCCATCGTTCTGGAAATGTGGGATGCTGTGCCCGGCCATGCAATTCTCCGACCATGATGTTGTGCCGCAACATACTGGCATCGGAGGCAAATGTGTAGGCCCAAATCGCGCCATTCACATGCCGCTATCGCATAACAGACATGCTCCGGGAAGATCGTTAAAATGCATCTCAACAGCCCGCAATTCTCGACTTTTGATCATGACGGCATGGCGTTTTCCTATTTCGACGCCGGGGAACGCGCCGGTTCACCGACGCTTCTGATTCACGGATTCGCCTCCTCGGCGCTGGTCAACTGGGTCCAGCCGGGCTGGCTGAAGACGATCGCCGATTCCGGTCGTCGTGTGATCGCGATCGACAATCGCGGCCACGGAGCAAGCGCCAAGCCGCACGATCCGGCCGCCTATCACCCAGCGCGGATGGCCGGCGACGCCTCAGCGCTGCTCGACCATCTCGGCATCGCGCGCGCCGATGTCATCGGCTACTCCATGGGCGCCCGGATATCGGCCTTCCTGGCACTCGAACATGCGGACCGCGTCCGGTCGCTTGTCTGGGGCGGGCTCGGCATCGGATTGGTTCACGGGGTGGGGGACTGGGATCCGATCGCTGCAGCCTTGCTCGCGCCCTCTCTCGACGACGTCACGCACGAGCGCGGACGCATGTTCCGTGCCTTTGCCGACAAGACCGGGAGCGACCGGTTGGCGCTTGCCGCCTGCATCGCGTCCAACCGCGTTCTGGTGACGGACGCGCAGGCAGCCAGCATCACCCAGCCGGTGCTGATCGCCGTAGGGACGCGAGATGATATCGCCGGCTCGCCGCATGATCTTGCCGACCTGTTGCCGGATGCCCGCGCCGTCGACATCCCGAACCGCGACCACATGCTCGCAGTCGGTGACAAGGTGTTCAAGGAGGCGGTCCTCAATTTCTACCGCGAGATCGATGGGCGGTAGTTGCCGACTACCCCTGTTGCACCCATTTCTAAACACCGACGTATATTATATACTGGAATCCGGCGAGGAACGAAAAGGAGAGCCCAATGGGCGCAAAGACCGACATCCGGGCTGTCGAGCATCTCTCGGCCGTCGATCCGATATGGGGCTCGGTCATGGCCGAGGCGAAAGTTGCAGCCGAAGCCGATCCCGTGATGGCGACGTTTCTCTATTCGACCGTCATCAATCACAAGAGCCTCGAAAGCGCGGTGATCTACCGGATCTGCGAGCGGCTCGACCATCCGGACATGCCGGCTGTTCTGTTGCGGCAGACGTTCGAGGAGATGGCGAGCGACAATCCGGAATGGAGCGCTGTCATCCGCGTCGATATCCAGGCCTATTACGACCGCGACCCGGTCTGCACCCGCTACATAGAGCCTGTTCTCTATTTCAAGGGTTTCCATGCGATCCAGACCTATCGGCTTGCCCACTGGCTTCTGAGACGCGGCCGGAAGGATTTCGCGCTTTATCTTCAGAGCCGCTCGTCCAGTGTGTTCCAGACCGACATCAATCCGGCCGCCCGGATCGGCCGCGGCTTCTTCCTCGACCACGCCACCGGCCTCGTGGTGGGTGAGACGGCCGCCATCGGCGACAATGTCTCGATCCTGCAAGGCGTCACGCTCGGCGGCACCGGCAAGGAAGCGGGCGACAGGCATCCGAAGATCGGCAACGGCGTCCTGATCGGCGCGGGCGCCAGCGTGCTCGGAAACATTACCGTCGGAGACTGCTCGCGCGTTGCTGCCGGATCGGTCGTGCTCAAGCCGGTGCCGACAAAGACCACCGTGGCGGGCGTGCCGGCGCGGATCGTCGGTGAGGCGGGGTGTTCAGAGCCGTCGCGTGCCATGGATCAGGTGCAGATTCCGGCGATCGACTGAGGCTTGAATCGTGGTCGGACACGGTCCGGCCTTTCGTCTCGGCGGGGTTTACACCCCTGGTCTGCCATGGCACAAGCCGGGCAAATCACAGTTTCCCAAGGAGAAAATGTCGTGAAGCCCGAGGAAATCAAGAAGCTCGAAGCCTATTTCAAGCGCACGCTTAATCCGAACATTGTCGTGAAGGCCCGTCCCCGCAAGGATGATTCGGCCGAGGTCTACCTCGGCGACGAGTTTCTCGGGGTGGTCTATCGTGACGACGAGGATGGCGACCTGTCCTATAACTTCTCCATGGCGATCCTCGAAGTCGATCTCTGATCCCAGACGTGACAGATCCTAGGCTTGACAGATCGCAGGATTGAACGACAGACCCCCGATGGCGCACCGCCAGATCGGGGGTTTTTGTTGTGCGGCGCCGTTCTTGAGGTTGACTTTTTGTGCAGTGCACATATATTTTAGAGATGTCACAACAAAACAGGACGGGACCTGCGATGTTCAAATTCGATGATGCCAATGTCTACGGAAAAGAAGCGATGGACACGCTCCTGAAGAGCTATTCCTCGACCACGAAGGGGTTTCAGGCCATTGCCTCCGAAACCGCAGAATATTCGAAGAAGGCCTATGAGGCGAATGTTGCCCACATGGAAGCCCTGATGTCCGTCAGGAGCATCGAGGCCGCTGTCGAACTCAACACCAGCTTCGCCAAGTCGATGATGGAAGGCTATCTTGCCGAGCTCAACAAGCTGGGCGAAATGTATTCCGATATCGCCAAGCAGTCCTACGTGCCGGCTCAGGCTGTTGCCGCCAAGGCCGTGGAGACCGTGAAGTCGAATGCTTCCAAGGCCGCGGCCGCCGCGGCCGCCTGATCCGTTTTTCACGATTTTTCAATGCGCCGGCCACCCTCATCGGGTGGCCGGTTTTTTTATCGGCTGCGGGACGCCTCGGGGCACCGATTTTGTCTCCATTTCTGGACAAGATAGCGCGAATAGTATTGCGAGCCGTGAAAAGGCTCTTAAAATACCGCTTTTCGACACCACATATAGCACCGTGTTCCCGTGCGGAACCGATGCAGATACCTAGGGTTCTATGGCAGGCATGAGCGACTATTCCCACCGATTGCAGGGCGGCGACGAAGGCGGCAACGTCTCCGGGGGCCGCGGGACAACGGTGATCACGCGCATTCAGCCTAAAGTGAAGAAACCGAGCCTCTACCGCGTCCTGTTGCTGAACGACGACTACACGCCGATGGAGTTCGTGATCCTCACTCTGGAGCGATTCTTCCAAAAGGATCGGGAAGCGGCGACGCGGATAATGCTGCAAGTGCACAATCATGGTGTCGGCGAATGCGGCGTCTACACCTATGAGGTCGCCGAGACGAAAGTGATGCAAGTCATGGATTTCGCCCGGGAACATCAGCATCCGCTGCAATGTGTCATGGAAAAGAAATGAGGTTCTGAACGTGCCCACATTTTCGTCAAGCCTTGAAAAGGCCCTTCATCGGGCACTGACGCTCGCCAACGAGCGACGCCACGAATACGCAACCCTCGAGCACCTTCTGCTCTCGCTGATCGACGACACCGACGCCGCGGCCGTGATGCAGGCGTGCAATGTCGATCTCGAAAAACTCAAGAAGTCGGTCAGCGAATATGTTGACAACGATCTCGCCAATCTCGCGACGGGATATGACGAGGATTCCAAGCCCACGTCCGGCTTCCAGCGCGTGATTCAGCGTGCGGTCATCCACGTCCAGTCCTCGGGTCGCGAGGAGGTGACCGGTGCCAACGTGCTTGTCGCGATCTTCGCCGAACGCGAGAGCCACGCGGCCTTCTTCCTGCAGGAGCAGGATATGACACGCTACGACGCGGTCAACTACATCTCCCACGGTATTGCCAAGCGCCCGGGTGCTTCCGAAGCGCGCACGCCGAAGGGAACCGACGAGAGTGAGCAGGAGGCACGTTCCGGCGTCAACAAAGAGAGCGAGGACGGCCAGAAGAAGCCGCTTGACGCGCTCAAGGCCTATTGCGTCAATCTCAACGACAAGGCCCGCAACGGCCGTATCGATCCGCTGATCGGCCGCATGGCCGAGGTCAACCGGACGATCCAGATCCTGTGCCGCCGCTCCAAGAACAACCCGCTCTATGTCGGCGATCCCGGCGTCGGCAAGACCGCGATCGCCGAGGGCCTTGCCAAGCGTATCGTCGAGAAGCAGGTTCCCGAAGCGTTGCAGGACGCCACGATCTTCTCGCTCGACATGGGCACGCTTTTAGCCGGAACCCGTTATCGCGGCGACTTCGAGGAACGCCTCAAGCAGGTTGTCAAGGAACTCGAAGATTTCCCGGGCGCCGTGCTCTTCATCGACGAGATCCACACCGTGATTGGCGCCGGTGCCACCTCCGGCGGTGCGATGGATGCATCGAACCTCTTGAAGCCCGCGCTGTCTTCCGGTGCGATCCGCTGCATCGGTTCGACCACCTACAAGGAATATCGCCAGTTCTTCGAAAAGGACCGCGCGCTCGTCCGTCGTTTCCAGAAGATCGATGTCAACGAGCCCTCGATCGATGATGCCATCGACATCATGAAGGGCCTCAAGCCCTATTTCGAGGAGTTTCATCACCTCCGCTACACCAACGATGCCATCAAGGCCGCGGTGGAACTGTCGGCACGCTACATCACCGACCGCAAGCTGCCGGACAAGGCGATCGACGTCATCGACGAGACAGGTGCCGCCCAGATGCTGGTTGCGCCGTCGCGTCGGCGCAAGCTGATCACCGAAAAGGAAATCGAGGCGACGATCGCCACGATGGCCCGGATCCCTCCAAAGACGGTGTCGCGGGACGACGAGGCGGTTCTGTCCAACCTGCAGACCGAACTTGCTGCCGTGGTCTATGGCCAGGAACTGGCGATGGAAGCGCTCGCCTCGGCGATCAAGCTGGCGCGCGCCGGCCTTCGCGAGCCCAACAAACCGATCGGCTCCTACCTCTTCTCGGGTCCGACCGGCGTGGGCAAGACCGAAGCCGCCAAGCAACTCGCTGCTTCGCTCGGCGTCGAACTGCTGCGCTTCGACATGTCGGAATACATGGAACGCCACACCGTGAGCCGCCTGATCGGCGCACCTCCCGGCTATGTCGGTTTCGACCAGGGCGGTCTTCTGACCGACCAGGTCGACCAGCATCCCTATTGCGTGTTGCTGCTCGACGAAATCGAGAAGGCGCATCCCGATGTCTACAACATCCTGCTTCAGGTGATGGACAACGGCACGCTGACCGACAACAACGGCAAGAAGATCGATTTCCGCAACGTCATTGTGATCATGACCACCAATGCCGGTGCGTCTGACGCGGCAAGGGCGGCGATCGGCTTCGGCTCGACCAAGCGCGAAGGCGACGACATCGAGGCGATCAACCGGCTGTTCACGCCGGAATTCCGCAACCGCCTCGACGCGATCATCCCGTTCGCCCCGTTGCCGATGTCTGTCGTCCACAAGGTGGTCCAGAAGTTCGTCATGCAGCTTGAGTCCCAGCTTGCCGAGCGCAACGTCACCTTCGAACTCACCGAGGAGGCCACCAAGTGGCTCGGCGAGAAGGGCTATGATGACAAGATGGGTGCCCGTCCGCTCGGACGCATCATCCAGGAAAACATCAAGAAGCCGCTCGCGGAGGAAATCCTGTTCGGCAAGCTCAAGAAGGGCGGCATCGTCCGCGTTTCGGTCGGCACCAAGCCCGATGGCAAGCATGGTATCCTTCTTGAGGCGCTGCCCGAGAATGTGCCGGTGAAGCCCAAGGACGAAGCCGAGGTGGCAGCAACCGCCAACGTGCCGAAGAAGGCCAAGGCAGAGCCGGTGGCAGTCGTCGCGGAGCCGGTGGTCGAGCCGAAGCCGAGGAAGCGTTCGCCGAAGAAGGGCGATTGATGCCGAACTTGAAAAACCTGGCTTGCGGCGCTATGTTGCCGGAGTGGTGGACGAGGCGGTAACCCCGCCCACCGTTTGTTTACGTTTTTGAGAAGTTAACCCGGACGGTCATTGACCAGCTCGTCCGGGTTTTTCTCACCGTAAACGTGATGCTGAATGGCTTCCACCACATAGCTCACCTCCGTGTTCGCGGCGAGGCACTCGCCTGATGTCGATGCAGCCCATCTCCATCGTCGCGCCGCTGGTCTCGGCACCTGCTGCTTTCGCCCTGAACACCCACGGATATCACGACATTTCTCCTCAGGGTAGTGAGCAGCCGGTGGCGAGGTTGCGCCGATTGCATTGAGCCGCAAAGCGACCTTTGCGCTGGCGATTGCAGCCCATCCGGGTTATCAGGGTGTCGGCCATGGAGCCTGAACGCAACCGGAGGCGTAGCGCGGGAATGCGGATTTTCTCCTATATTTTCAATTACAAGGCCGTGCCCTACGCCGAGATACGCGCCTTCTGCGTCCACCTGCTGACCGCTTCGGGATCGTTCCTGGCCTTTCTGGGCGTGGTCGCGGCCGCGGAACATCGCTTCGTCGACATGTTCTGGTGGCTGGGCCTGGCGCTGGTTGTCGACGGCATCGACGGCCCGATCGCGCGAAAGGTCCATGTCAAGGAAGTGCTGCCGAACTGGTCGGGTGACACGCTCGACAACATTATCGATTACGTGACCTATGTCCTGCTGCCGGCCTTTGCGCTCTACCAGAGCGGCATGATCGGCGAACCCTGGTCCTTCGTCGCTGCCGGTATCATCGTCGTATCCTCGGCGATCTATTATGCCGACATGGGTATGAAGACGGACGAGTATTTCTTCTCGGGCTTCCCTGTTGTCTGGAACATGGTGATCTTCACGCTGTTCGTCATCAAGCCGTCCGCAACCGTCGCCTTTGTCATCGTCGTCGGCTCGGCGCTGCTGTCCTTCTTTCCGATCTGGTTCCTGCATCCGGTTCGCGTCAAGCGCCTGAGGGTGCTGAACCTGGCTGTCTTTGCCCTCTGGGCGGTCTTGTCGGGCATAGCGCTGCTCAAGCATTTCGCGTCGCCGGACTGGGTCGTCTGGGGCGTGGTCGCCACCGGTCTCTACCTTTATTGCATCGGTTTCGTGCTCCAGGCCTTCCCCAATCTTGGCAGGAAGGACTGACATGAAGAGCAGGGCGATTGTGATCCGCCGTCACGGCGGCCCGGAGGTTCTCGAGGTGGCGGAGATCGATGTTCCGTCGCCCGCGCCGGGCGAAGTGCAGATCAGGCATGCTGCCGTGGCGCTCAATTTTGTCGACGTCTATTATCGTACCGGCCTATACAAACCGTCAGGCGGCCTGCCTTTCGTCGCCGGAAGCGAAGCGGCGGGAACCGTGGTTGCCATCGGCAGCGACGTGACGGGGTTTCGCGAGGGCGATCGCGTCGCCTATCCCAGCAGCAATGGTGCCTATTGCGACCTGCGCAACATCGCCGCGTCATCGTTGGTCCACCTCCCGGACGGCATCTCCTTCGAGATGGCGGCCGGTGGCATGATGAAAGGCATGACCGTCGAGTTCCTGCTTAATCGCACCTATAAGGTCGGGCCGGGCACGACGATCCTATGGCATGCCGCGGCGGGCGGCGTCGGCCTGATTGCCGGCCAGTGGGCCAGGGCATTGGGCGCAACCGTCATCGGCACGGCAGGCAGCAAAGAGAAGGTCAAGCTTGCCAGTGCCCACGGCTATAGTCATGTCATCAATTACAGCGATGAGGATTTCGTCGCTCGCGTGAAGGAGCTCACCGAAGGCAGGGGCGTCGACGTCGTCTACGATTCCGTCGGCAAGGACACCTTTCCCCGGGTCGCTCGACTGCCTGAAGCCGCGCGGTCTCTTCGTGACCTTCGGCAACGCATCCGGCCCTGTCGAGCCTTTCGCCCCGGGGCTTCTCGCCCAGAAGGGATCGCTCTTCATGACGCGGCCGACGCTCGGCAACTACATCGCCACGCCGCAAGAGCTCAAGGAATGTGCAGAGGCACTTTTTGCTATTGTGCAAGGCAACAAAGTGGTTATCAATGTCAATCAAAGCTATCCGTTGGAAGAGGCCGCCCGGGCGCATTCCGATCTGGAAGCGAGAAGAACGAGTGGAACAACGCTGCTGATACCCTAGTAAAATCAAGGGATCAGGGGGAAAGACTGGGGAATTCGGTGTCGGAGTCTGACGCGGGCGGTCAAGTCCCGCTTCTCGAGGTGCGCAGCATCTCCAAATTCTTCGGGTCCTTCGCGGCCTGCAACGGGATCGACCTGACGATCGCGCCCGGAGAAATTCATGCACTCCTCGGCGAGAACGGTGCGGGCAAGTCGACCCTGGTGAAGATGCTGTTCGGGGTCCTGGCGCCGACATCCGGGCAAATCCTCTGGCAGGGAACCCCGGTGACGATCGGAAGCCCGGGCGAGGCGCGCAAGACCGGCATCGGCATGGTTTTCCAGCACTTCTCCCTCTTCGAGGCACTGACCGTCGCCGAGAACATTGCCCTCTCGCTCGATAGCGGCATCCCGCTGGGGAAGATCGCCGAGCAGGCGGAACAACTGTCGAAATCCTATGGCCTGCCGCTCGATCCGCATTCGCATGTCGCCGACCTCTCGGTCGGCGAGCGCCAGCGCATCGAGATCGTGCGCGCCCTGTTGCAAAATCCGAGGCTCATCATCCTTGACGAGCCGACCTCGGTCTTGACGCCGCAGGAAGCCGACAGGCTGTTCGAAACGCTGATGAAGCTGAAGGCTGAGGGCCGGTCGGTGCTCTATATCAGCCACCGTCCTCGAGGAAGTGCAGCGCATCTGCGATCGCGCCACCGTGCTCCGCCACGGCAAGGTCACCGGCGCCTGCGACCCGCGGCAGGAAACCCCCGCTTCGCTCGCCCGGATGATGGTCGGCAGCAATGTCGCCGAGGTCGAGAAGGCGACTTCCGACGCCACGGGACCTGTCGGCCTCGAGACACGCCGGTTGAGCGCCGGAGCCCGCACGCCATTCGCCGTGGCCTTGAAGGATGTGTCGCTCGATGTCCATGCCGGCGAGGTGCTGGCGATCGCCGGGGTTGCCGGCAACGGACAGGGTGAACTGTTCGATGTGCTCTCGGGCGAATACACGGTTTCGGACCATGATGCGGTCAAGGTAAGGGGGCAGTCGGTCGGTCGGGCAGGCATATCCGCCAGGCGCCGACTCGGTGCGGCCTTCGTGCCGGAGGAACGGCATGGTCACGGCGCGGTGACGACCATGAGCCTGTCGGAAAACCTGGTGCTGTCGCGCAACAATTCCGACCGCAAGGCCTTCATGGCCGGCGGCCTGCTCAACATCATCCGCGCCTCGACCGTCAGGACCGCGACGCGGCGCATCTGTGAAGCCATGGACGTGCGCAAGAGCGGCGAGGATCCGGCGGCCGGCTCGCTTTCCGGCGGCAACCTGCAGAAATTCATCGTTGGCCGCGAACTGGATCGCCAGCCGTCCGTCTTGGTCGTCAACCAGCCGACATGGGGCGTCGATGCAGGCGCGGCGAGCCGCATCCGCCAGGCGCTGGTCGACCTCGCCAAGGCAGGGTCGGCGGTGCTGGTCATCAGCCAGGATCTCGACGAGATCTTTGAGGTCGCCACCCATATCGCCGTGATCCACGACGGCAAGCTGTCGAAAGTCTTTCCCGCTTCCGCACTGGACCGCGAGAAGATCGGCCTTCTGATGGGCGGCATGGATACCCACCACGAGGCCGCCCATGCGCATTGAACTGGAAAAACGGGCCAGCGCATCGCGCCTCTTTACCGTCCTGTCGCCGTTCATCGCGCTGGCTTTGACGCTCGTCTGCGGCTTCATCCTGTTCGCCGCGCTCGGCAAGGATCCGTTTCAGGCGCTCTACCTGTTCTTCATCGATCCGCTCCGCGAGGAATGGTCGCTGCATGAACTGGCGGTCAAGGCCGGCCCGCTGATCCTGATCGGCGCCGGCCTGTCGATCTGTTACCGGGCCGGCAACTGGAACATCGGCGCCGAGGGCCAGTTCATCTTCGGCGGCATTGTGGGTTCGACAATGCCGGTGGTCTTCTACGACTGGACCGGGCCGTGGCTTTTGCCGCTGATGATGGTGATGGGCATGATCGGCGGCGCCGCCTATGGCGCCATTCCCGCGCTTCTCAAGACGCGGTTCAATACCAACGAGATCCTGACAAGCCTGATGCTCGTCTATGTCGCCCAGCTTTTCCTCGATTGGCTGGTGCGTGGGCCCTGGCGCAATCCCCGGTGGCATGAATTTCCCCGAGACGCGCATGTTCGATGCTTCGGCGGTATTGCCGGCGGTGTGGGAAAGCTCCGGTCGTGCGCATTGGGGCTTTGTCTTCGCCATCGTCGTGGCCATCCTGCTGTGGTTCATGATGGAGTTCACGCTCCGCGGCTACCAGGTCAAGGTGCTCGGACAGTCAGTCAGGGCAGGGCGTTTCGCCGGGTTCTCCGCATCCGGCATGGTCTGGTTCTCGTTCCTGTTGTCGGGCGCGCTGGCGGGTCTGGCGGGGATCGCCGAGGTCTCCGGCGCCATCGGCCAGCTCCGGCCGTCGATCTCGCCCGGCTATGGCTTCACCGCCATCATCGTGGCTTTCCTCGGACGCCTTAGTCCGCTCGGCATAATCGTGGCGGGTCTGATCCTCGCGCTCACCTATCTCGGCGGCGAAGCGGCCCAGCTTTCCCTCGGCGTCTCCGACAAGGTCACGCGCCTGTTCCAGGGCCTACTGCTGTTCTTCGTGCTGTCCTGCGACACGCTGATCCAGTACCGGATCCGTCTCGTCTGGACCCGGCTGTCAAACACGCCAGTGGCGGAGGGCTGACGGCATGGGCATCCTGGAATCGATCCTGATCACCATCATCACGGCCTCGACACCGCTGCTGCTGGCATCCATCGGCGAACTGGTCGTCGAAAAGAGCGGTGTGCTCAACTTGGGCGTCGAGGGCATGATGCTCACCGGTGCGGTCGTCGGGTTCGCCGTGACCTACACCACCGGCTCGCCCTGGCTCGGCATCGGCGCGGCAGCGATCGCCGGCGGCATGGTGTCGATGATCTTTGCCTTCCTGACGCTTGTCGCTGGTCGGCCAACCAGGTCGCGACCGGCCTGGCGCTCACCATTCTCGGCCTCGGCCTCTCGGGCATGATCGGCGAGCCCTATGTCGGCCAGCAGGGCATCAAGATGGGTGCGCTGCTTCCCGAGGCGATCAAGACCATTCCCTTCGTCGGCCCGGTCCTGCTGGGTCAGGACCTGATCTTCTACATTTCGATCGCGCTGGTCATCGTCGTCAGCTACTTCCTCTTCCGCACACGCGCGGGCCTCATCCTCCGCTCGGTGGGCGACAATCATGCATCCGCGCATGCGCTCGGCCTCAACGTCATCGGCATCCGCTATCTGGCGGTGATGTTCGGCGGCGCCTGCGCCGGTCTCGCGGGCGCACACCTTTCCCTTGTCTACACGCCGCAATGGGTGGAAAAGCATGACGGCGGGACGCGGCTGGATCGCGCTGGCGCTGGTTGTCTTCGCATCATGGCGCCCCTACCGGCTGCTGGTCGGCGGCTATTTGTTCGGTGCGGTGTCCATCGGACAGCTTCACGCCCAGGCATTCGGCATCGCCATCCCGTCGCAGTTCCTGTCGGCGCTGCCCTATCTGGCGACGGTGGTGGTGCTGATCGTCATCTCCCAGAACCGGCGCCTGACCCAGATCAACACGCCCGCTTCACTGGGGAAGTCCTTCGTGCCAGACCGCTGACATCCCAGACCGAACGCGCTGACCACTGACTACAAGAAAATGCAAATATAACAACGTCCAAGAGAGGATCGAAAAATGAAAAAACTGCTTCTTTCACTTGCCGCCACCGCGGCGATGATCGGCACTTCCGGTATCGCCCATGCGGCTGATCCGCTGAAGGTGTGCTTCCTCTATGTCGGCTCCAAGACCGACGGCGGATGGACGCAGGCGCATGAGCTCGGCCGCCAGGAACTGATCAAGGCCATGGGCGACAAGATCACAACGGAAGCGCTGGAGAACGTGCCGGAAGGCCCGGACGCCGAGCGCGCCATCGAGCGTTTCGCCCGCTCCGGCTGCGGCTTGGTCTACACTACGTCCTTCGGCTTCATGGACCAGACCATCAAGGTCGCCGCGAAGTTCCCCGACGTGAAGTTCGAGCATGCCACAGGTTACAAGACGGCCGCAAACGTTGCGACCTACAATTCGCGCTTCTATGAAGGCCGCTACATCCTCGGCCAGATCGCGGCGAAGACCTCGAAGGCAGGATCGGCCGTCTACATCGCGTCCTTCCCGATCCCCGAAGTCATCCAGGGCATCAACGCCTTCACCATCGGCGCGCATTCGGTCAACAAGGATTTCAAGCTGAAGGTCATCTGGGTCAACACCTGGTTCGACGCCGGCAAGGAAGCCGACGCCGCCAAGGCTGCGATCGACCAGGGCGTCGACATCATCACCCAGCACACCGATTCGACCGGCCCGATGCAGATCGCCGAGGAACGCGGCATCAAGGCCTTTGGCCAGGCCTCCGACATGATCAAGGCCGGCCCGAATGCCCAGCTGACCGCCATCATCGATACCTGGGGTCCCTATTACATCAAGCGCACCCAGGCGGTGATCGACGGCACCTGGACTTCGCAGTCGAGCTGGGACGGTCTCAAGGACGGAATTCTCGAAATGGCGCCCTACACCAACATGCCCGATGACGTGAAGAAGATGGCCGAGGAAACCCAGGCCAAGATCGAGTCGGGCGAACTGAAGCCGTTCACCGGCCCGATCAACAAGCAGGACGGCTCGCCCTGGCTGAAGGATGGCGAAAGCGCCGACGACGGCACGCTGCTCGGCCTGAACTTCTACGTCCAGGGCGTCGAAGGCGACCTGCCGAAGTAAGGTTCCTCGTCACGCATTCGGGGCCTCGCAGGAAACGGCGGGGCCCTTTGCTTTCTTGGGTGGCGCTCGCGATGGTGCCGGAGTGCCGACCGGAGATGACGGCTTCAGGCGGGCTCGCGGGCGAGCCGCGCCGTGGCACGCGAGGCAGTGCGGAAACGTCCCGCGACCTTGCGCCCGAGACTGATGCCGGGCTGTTCGATGTAGCGGTAGGCAAGAAAGCCGATGCCGTAGGTCAGTGGCGCGGTCAGGGCGAGCGCGGAAAGCAGTCGCGGCAATGGCGGCATGGTCGGGAAGGTCATGGCAAGCCAGCCGCAGACCGGCAGCATGACGAGCAGGTGGATGAGATAGACGCCGTAGGACACGTCGCCGATCCATCGTGCTGGCCGGCTCGACAACAGGCGGTCGAGAGCCTCCGTCGGCCAGCGGACGATCTGCGGCAGGCGGTCCTTGTAAAGCAGGGCGAGGAAGCCCAGCACGATGCCGATCTTGATGCCGCGATGCATCGCCGATCGCCCGCCACCGAGCGGAACGAAAATCACCGCGATCGCGGCGAGTACCAGCAGCCACCTCCATTTCGCATCGGCGCGCAGGGTCATGGCCATTAGCATGCCGGCGGCGAAGAGATGGAACTTCATCGGCAGCATCGAATAGGCACCGATCACGAACCCGCTTCGATCGAGCCAGAAGCCGAGCGCCGTCATCGCGCCGACCAGCACCAGCATGCCGCCGAGCCGGCCGAGTTTGAGCACTGTTATCATCAGGAACGGGAAGAAGAGGTAATATTGCATCTCCAGCCCGATCGACCAGTCGGGCAGGGCGGTGCGGAAATTGTGTGTCCAGGTCATGCCGAACAGGAAGCTGACATGCATGAGGATGTTGGTGAGCGACTGGTCGAGGTAGCGCTCCGCATAGCGCGCCTCGCCTTCGAGCGCGCCGGGAATCGCGGTGGCCGCGTCGAGCCGGTATTGCCATAGATCCGGGCCGAACCAGAGTGCGGTCGCGAGGCAGACATAGTAAAGCGGCGCAATACGGAAGAAGCGCCGCACCCAGAAAGTCTTCCAGGTTTCCGGCGCCAGCCAGGGCTCGCGGGTCTCGCGCGCTTGGTAGTGATAGGTCATCAGGAAGCCGGAAATGATGATGAACAGTTCGACCGCCATGTCCGGCTCGGCCAGGATCATGACCTTGTAGCCGGTCAGGAACATGGCGTGGCCGACCAGCACCCAGAGCGAGGCGAAGCCGCGCAATCCGTCCAGAAATGCCAGTTGGTGCCTGTCCTCGGCCATGGTGACTCCAATTGAAGGCTGTCACGCCGAGGCGGTCAGGCCTTGTTGTCGAGAAACCAGCGATAGACCGCGCTGATTCCATCCCTGAGCTCGACCTGTGGCGTCCAGCCCATGCCGCGCAGCTTGTCGGCGCTCATCAGCTTGCGCGGCGTACCGTCGGGCTTGGAGAGATCATGCTCGATCTCACCCTTGTAGCCCACGACATCGCAGACCATCTGCGTCAGTTCGAGGATGGTCACGTCCTCGCCAGAACCGATATTGACGTGGCCCGGCGCCGAATGGGTCTTCATCAGGTGCACGCAGGCATCGGCACAGTCATCGACATGGAGGAATTCGCGACGCGGCGTGCCGGTTCCCCAGATTGTGATCGAGGCAGCGCCAGCGAGCTTCGCCTCATGCGCCTTGCGGATCAGCGCCGGCATCACATGCGATGAATTGAGGTCGAAATTGTCGCCGGGACCATAGAGATTGGTCGGCATGCCGGAAATGTAATCCGAGTCATGCTGCTTGCGGAAGGCATCGCAGAGCTTGATGCCGGCGATCTTGGCGATCGCATACCACTCGTTCGTCGGCTCGAGCGTGCCCGTGAGCAGCGCGTCTTCGGTGATCGGCTGGGGCGCGAATTTCGGATAGATGCAGGACGAGCCGAGGAACATCAGCTTCTCGACGCCCACCCGGTGGGCGCCGTTGATGATGTTGGCTTCGATCATCAGGTTGTCGTAGAGGAAATCGGCCGGATAGGTGTCGTTCGCCAGAATGCCGCCGACCTTGGCGGCCGCCAGGAACACGGCGTCCGGCCTGGTCTTGTCCATCCAGGCCGTCGTCTCCGCCTGGTTTCGCAGGTCGGCATCCTGGCGGCTCGCCGTCAGCACCTCGCAGCCCTCGACGGCGAGGCGGCGCACGATGGCGGAACCCACCATGCCGCGATGACCCGCGACCCAGACCCGCTTTCCGGAAAGCGAATACATGGCCTCAGGCTTCCTTCATCACGGTGGCGGTCTGCATCACCTTGAGGTCCTCGTTGACCATTTCGCGGCACAGGTCGCGCACCGAGGTCTCGTGCTTCCAGCCGAGCTTCTCATGCGCCTTGGTCGGGTCGCCGATCAGCAGTTCGACTTCGGTCGGCCGGAAATAGCGCGGGTCAATCTCGACGACGACATTGCCCGAAAGCTGGTCGTAGCCCTTTTCGTCGACGCCTTCGCCGCGCCATTCGAGATTGATGCCGACATCCTCGAAGGCCCAGGTGATGAACTGGCGTACCTCGGTCGTCTCACCGGTCGCCAGAACGTAATCATCCGGCTGGTCCTGCTGCAGCATCAGCCACATGCCGCGGACATATTCGCGGGCGTGGCCCCAGTCGCGCTTGGCGTCGATATTGCCGACATAGAGCTTTTCCTGCTTGCCGAGGCGGATGGCGGCGGCGGCGCGGGTTATCTTGCGGGTGACAAAGGTCTCGCCGCGCAGCGGGCTCTCATGGTTGAACAGGATCCCGTTCGAGGCATGCATGCCGTAAGCTTCGCGGTAGTTCACCGTGATCCAGTAGGAATAGAGCTTTGCTGCGGCATAGGGGCTGCGCGGATAGAACGGCGTCGTCTCGCGCTGCGGCACTTCCTGCACCAGCCCGTAGAGTTCAGAGGTGGAGGCCTGGTAGAAGCGGGTTCTCTCCTCCATCTTCAGGATGCGGATGGCTTCGAGCAGGCGCAGCGTGCCGATACCGTCGGCGTTGGCGGTGTATTCCGGCGTCTCGAAGGACACGCGGACATGGCTTTGCGCCGCGAGATTGTAGATCTCGTCCGGCTGCGCTTCCTGCACAATGCGGATGAGGTTTGTCGAATCCGTCATGTCGCCGTAATGCAGGATGAAGCGCTGGTTCTCGACATGCGGATCCTGGTAGATGCTCTCGATTCGGCTCGTGTTGAACGAGGAGGACCGGCGCTTGATGCCGTGGACGATATAGCCCTTGTCGAGAAGAAGTTCCGCAAGATAGGCGCCATCCTGGCCGGTAATGCCGGTGACCAGCGCAACTTTTCTCTTTTCCGTGCTCAATGACGTCTCCTGTCGAACGCAACCCGTGCGGTTCACTGCCTGTTTGTCCATGGCGCTAGAGGCCGAATGGGGCGGCAAAATGTCCGAGTCCTGCGGCGCATCCCTCATGCGACTCCGGGACCGGAAACGCAGCCGTAAGAACTCGAAAAAATTGAAAGTCTTGCCCCCGACGCCTTCCATATCGAAGGTCTGCGAACACTGCAATCACCCGCCATCGCACGCAGAACAAAGCCCGCGCGTTACGATAACGCACGGGCAACGGATTTGTTCCAAATGACCGGATCGTCAGTGGTAGCGGCGAATGAGACCGACCAGCTTGCCCTGGACCTTGACGCGGTCCGGTCCGAAAATCCGGGTTTCATAGGCGGGGTTGGCGGCCTCGAGTGCAATCGATGCACCCTTGCGCCGAAAGCGCTTGAGCGTCGCTTCCTCGTCGTCGACCAGGGCCACCACGATGTCGCCGGGGTTGGCCGTGCTGCCATTGCGGATGATCACGGTATCGCCGTCGAGAATGCCGGCCTCGATCATCGAATCCCCCTTGACCTCCAGCGCGTAGTGGTCGCCGGTGCCGATCATCCCCACAGGGACGGCGATCTCGTGCGTGTTGTTCTGGATGGCGGAGATCGGTACGCCGGCGGCGATGCGGCCCATGACCGGGATCGATACGGAGTGGTTCGCATCGTCATTGGCGGCAGGTCGCTGCTGGGGCGCCGGCTGTGGCTTGCCGAGCGAGCCCTCGATGATGCTGGGCGAAAAGCCCTTGGCAGGCTTCACGCTCGGCGAGTAGGCTTCGGGAAGCTTGATCACTTCCAGCGCACGTGCACGGTTGGGAAGCCTGCGGATGAAGCCGCGCTCCTCAAGCGCCGTGATCAGCCTATGAATTCCCGACTTTGACGCGAGGTCGAGTGCATCCTTCATCTCGTCGAAGGATGGAGGAATACCCGACTCCTTCATTCGTTCGTGAATGAACAGGAGCAATTCTTGCTGTTTTCGTGTGAGCATCGTCTACCCCGGCGGAATCGGTGAAACAAATCTGGAACAAACACTATCTGTTCCATTTATGTTCTGCAAGGGCTTATAAATTGCTTATATCTGCATGGGTCGCTGCAAAATACCCGTTGTCATGCCGCGTCGATGCCAGCCGGGCTTCAGGGGTCCAGATAGGACGATGCGGCAATTCTCAATCTGTAGTCGGCCGGGTCATGCGCGAAGATGAAGCCGCCACTGCGGCTGGATTGCATGGGCAGGTAGTCTATGGTCGCCTCCTTGTGCTCGATCTCCTCCTCACCATCGTAGAGCCTTGCCGCCACGACCAGGTTCAGGGCGGTTGCCTTGCCCACGTTGGTAGCCTTGAAGCCGACCAGGTGGCTGGAGCCCTGTCGGATCGCGGGTTGGGCGGACAGTTCGATCTGCGGGACGCCTTCGATGTCCTGAAAGCCAAGCTGGACGAGGTAGCCGATCATCGCGACGAACAGAACGGCGCCGACGGCGGCGGCCACCCACTCGACGACAGACGTTCCCTGTTCGACCGGGCCTTCGCCGTCTGCGTCGTCGTCCTTCGGGTCGGTCATAGGACAAGCCTCGCAGCAGATGCGCCGATCGCCCCGGGAAAGCCGATCACAATGCAGGTACTGAGCACGTCCCGGAAGCCGACGCCTTCGGTCCGCCCCAGCAGCCACAGCAAGCCGAGGCTGACGCCGATAACAATGACGTAGCCGACCAGCGTATAGCGCGCAAAGGCGCTGGCGACGGAGAGGCCGTCGAAAGCGTGTCCGCCGCGGAAGCGCGCCGCGTAGACGAACAGTTGCATCACCAGGACCGAGCAGACGGCGAGGATGATTTCCTGGCCATTGGTCATCTGTTGGGCAATGAGTTCGACTTCCTCGGTCGGAGCGACATTGAGCGACAGGAAAAGGGCGCCGACCATCATCAGGAACAGTTCACCGCCATAAGTGGGGCCGCGTCTACGCGGTTTTTCCGGCGTGAGCCTCGCCCAGTTGGCTGCGGGCCAGCATGGCGCCGATGCTGCAGGGCACGAACTGGATGGCGAGCTTGGACAGGATCTCTCGGAGCGACATGTCCACAGTCAGGACGCCGAACACCCAGAGAATCAAAGTCGCGGTCAACACCGACACGAGCGAGACAACGAACATGTCCGCCAGTTCATCCCGCCAGTGGGCGGTGCGCCTGATTCCGCTGAAATGCGACAGGCCCATCAGCAGCGGAAGGGTGATGAGCATCAGCAGCATGAGACGCCATGGGTGCAGCGTCACCCCGAGCGACCACATTTCCATGGTCATCAGCATCGGCAGCGCGAAGATCAGCGCGCCGGCGAAGGCGCGGCCTACACTGACCAGAAATTCGAGGTTGCTGGGGATCCTGATCTGCGAGGCGCGAGGGCCGGCGGCGTTCAACGGGGCGCTCCCTGCCAGAGGCGCTGCAGGGTCTGCGCCGCGTCATCGACGGGACCAGAGGTCTGCAGCGGACAGCAGCAGATTGCGTCAAGCACCGCCTGTGTGGGGGCTTGCGTCTGCATGTCGGCATGCTGGGCCGGCGGATAGGCCCCGACAACGAGGAAAATCCGCGCTGGACGCGATGCGGCAATGTCCGGTTCCCGCCGGAAGCAGCAGGCAGTCGCCGGCGCCGACCCGGCATTCCCCGCCACCTGGGCCGCCAAGCATGACACGGCCATGACCCCGGGCTATTCCGAGCGCTTCATGCGCGCGGCTGTGATAGTGATGATAGTCGAAGATCCCGTTGTGCCAGATGCCAGCCCAGCCCTGGCGCCGGAATGCGGTCTCGAAGGCATCCGCCATGTCGTCGACACCGTCCAGAACCCGCCTGTAGAGCATGACCGGCAGTGTCGCGTTGTTGGGGGTGGACACACCGGGCTGCAGCGTGAAGTGCTCGACAATCATGACTGCCTCTTGTCGCCAGCGATCAGGGCCCCTTGGCTCAATCGCAAGCGTTTTCCGGATCGGCGAGCGAAGAACGCGCAAAACCGCTGCAGGTTCCACGCAACGCATCGTCGGACAGTGACGGCTTCCCCCGGCTTCCCGTGATATGCGCTCAGGTCGGTAGATGTCGAGCGTGCCGATGAAATCAGATTTTCGGTCCGCCGTCACGGAAATCGTCCAGGCAAGTGCTGTCTTCCTCGTGGAACATTGCTACCGGCATCCCGCTCCGAGATTTTCGCCGTGGAGGCGAGGCGGGACTGTTCGCAACTGGTGTTGCGGCCTCATCTCGTCGAGTGGGCAAACCAGTTCCCATGTCGATGCGGCGGCTCGGGATCCGGTGAGGGCGCGCCGGCCTCCGGGTCGGGCGTCTCGTGCGGCCCGGTCGGCAGCATCGGGTCGGCCAGCATGCCGCCCACGCCGGGATCGCCGGGAATGTGGTTATCGATCGAAGGTGACGAGCCCGCCGCGTCTTTCAGATGATGGTTCATGCGCTTGTCCTTTCGACACGACAAGCCGCGAACGCGGGCTGAGTTCCATATCGGGCGGAGATTGATCGTTGCGATAGCTGTCGGCGAGGGGCGATGCATTTGGTACGCCCAACGGGAATCGAACCCGTGTTACCGCCGTGAGAGGGCGGCGTCCTGACCGCTAGACGATGGGCGCAGCGCAAACAATATAGATGGGGCGGCGCGTGATCGCAAGGAACCGACGAAGCGGCAATTCGAAGTGGCCACGCCCTAGGGGAGTCGAACCCCTCTTCCCAGAATGAAAATCTGGTGTCCTAACCGATAGACGAAGGGCGCATCCGCTTCGATGGCGCCCTTATAGCAGCGGATTTGATTCACGCAAGCGGGTCCGCACAATTCCATCACAAAAAATTCACGCGACGGATGAGGAAACGTGCGGAAGACCTTACAGTCACAGCCTATTTGAAAATGTGGGGAGGGGAAGTTGGCACGCCCTAGGGGAGTCGAACCCCTCTTCCCAGAATGAAAATCTGGTGTCCTAACCGATAGACGAAGGGCGCGCGAACGGCTGGCTTATAACCAGCTTGCATGGATGTCGCAAGCGCAAATTTGCCAACGTGGGAAGAATTTCAGATCGTCGGGGAAAGCCCGGAAAACCAAGCTGGTTCAGTGGCTTGGACCCGCATGCCGTGCGAGATCAGCCGCGCTTGCGCTTCTTGCGACGGCAGCGCCAGTTCCAGTCCCTCTCGCCGCCGATGTCGATATGAACCGATTCCGTGTGGCAATAGGTGCCGACGCCGCCCCGACCGGGCAGGGAACGCAAGAAGTCCGCCAACTGCCATTTCGACACGCCCTGGACCTGGATATCGGCCGCCGCACACATGGTGTGCAGCGAATGGCGGACGCCGCCCGCCCTGCGATTTCTGCGCGGGTCACGGAAGCCGCTGGTGATGATGGCCGGCCGCTTGTAATGATTTTCGACCGTGCGGATCATCGACACCAGTTCGGGCCGCAGGCAGCCGACCTCGACCTTGTCGGTCTGGACATAGAGGCCGTTGGGCGCGATGCGCGTCATCGAGGGCAGGGCAGCAAGCTGCATCAAGCCTTCGGCCTCCTCTTCCTCGTGGTGTTCACCATCCTCCAGTCCGGTCGTGGTCGGAAACATCGCATTGCTGGTGACACCAGGGAGCGACTGGTCGCTCAATGCCGCCGTCTGCATGTTGGGGATGCCGCGGGTCACGACCTTCTTGCGCGAGAAGCGATCGCGGTCGAACTGCTTCGGCTCGCTCTTGCGAAACAGGTCAGCAAGCGTGAGAGACTTCTTTTTTCTTGGCGCCGTTTTTCTCGCGCATTGAGGGAAGCGCGGCAGCGGCGATCTCTGCCTGCACCGCCGCTAGCTCGGCGGTGGCCACCTGCTGCGTGGCGACCTTTTCCGGCTGCGTCAGGGCATGGGCGGCAAGCGTGTCGAGCACCGGGATCTCCGTGTCGGCCATCGCCACCTTCTGCACCTCCTCCACTTCCGTGGAGTTCGGCATCGGTACGGCCATGCGTTCGGCGAGGCTATCGTAACTCGGCACGGTGGCGTCGGCATCCGGAGACTGCGTCGTCGCATTCCGCCGCGATCACGGCCTCGACGCTGTTGTTGCTGTAAAGGCTCGATTGCGTCGCAATTGACCGGCAGCTGGTTGGCAAGCCTTAGCCGTCTTCTGTGAGACACCCTGCGTCGACGAACTGGCTGCCCTGGGTGGAGAAGATTGCTGCTGCGCGTAGGCTGCGATGTTCTTCGGCTGGGTCAGCAGGCCCTGCTGGTCGGCAGGTGCCTGTTCGACACCTTCGACGGTGGCTTCGAGGGAATCGACGTCCGCCCGTGCCTGTTGCTCGATATCGGACGGCGCTGCATCGCGGGAATTCTGCCGCGCAGCCAGTTTCGGCGAGCGTGGTCGGGGTTCGCGGCGGCGGTGGACTGGATCTGCGACAAACTGGTCGGCCGGCGACGACATGCTAGCCACCGAGGCCCAGCATGGTAGGCCGCAAACAGGACATAGGGTCCGAGCCGGGTTGTTACGCTACTGATCCGGTCAAAAGGCAAAAATCCGTTCCCCTACCCCGTTTAATAATGGGTTTTACTCCGGCGTAGTTTTGTTTAGACACAAAATCGCGGGAATGTAAACCACGGTAAAATTGTCGTGATCGCCACCCGGGCAAGGTAGGCCGTCAGCCTTGCTCGAAACCATCGGCGGCGCATGCCCCGGACCTCTTGGATGCGGGATCGATTGCGGCGGAAGCGTGGTCCGGCTTAGCCCGGAGCTTGTGCCCCGGCTCGGGCCTACCACTTAGCCGGTGTTCCGGCATGGAAAGCCACGGCTCCGCGGGTGGCGAGGGCGGCGCCCTTCTGGAGAATCTCGATCGAGATGCCGTCGGGGCGAACGCACGAAGGCCATGCGGCCGTCACGCGAGCGGGCGGTTGATCGTCACGCCCTTAGGGACTGCAGGCTCGCGCAGAGGTCGTAGATATTGTCGACTTCATAGGCAAGATGGCCGAAATTGCGGCCGCCGGTATAGTCCCTCCGGGTCCCAGTTGTAGGTCAGCTCGACCGTCGGCGCGGCGCTTTCCTTCGCGCTCGCCACGTCATTCCGACGACGCCAGGAAGACAAGCGTATAGCGTCCGGCTTCATTTTCGTGCCGGCGGATCTCCAACATGCCGAGCTTGTTGCAGTAGAAGTCGAGCGACTGATCGATGTCTGTGACGCGGACCATCGTGTGGAGATAGCGCATAGGGGATCCTCCCGGGTGATTTGCGAGGTGGAATTATGGACAGAAAGCCAGCCTGAGGCAAGCCATTATATGCGATCGGGATGTCCCGGGTTTTTGCCCGCCGGGACTTGCATCTGTACCATTTCGGGATGTTAATCTCAGACGTGAAGAATCAATTAACCGGTATGTGGCGTAAATAGGGGCGAGGCAGGATGGCGGATAGGATTTCTTCAAAGAGTGTTTCTCTCTTCGAGGACATGGCTGCCGAGCCGGTTGACCTATATTGAGATCACCGGCTTGATCAAATGGTTCGACCGTTGCCAAGGGCTATCGGCTTCATTGTGCCGGACATACGGCCAGGCCGACATTCTGCTTCACGTCACCTGTTTTGCGGCGCGACGGATACCAGACGATCCTCGAAGGCACGCGCGTCGTTGCGCTGATCCAGCGGCGCGACCGCGGCTATCAGGCATTCCGCATTCTCTCGATGGGACCACGTCGACGGCCATCCACCCGTCCCAGCTTCCCTCCGGTTCGTACCCACGTCCCAGGTGACCCCGTCGAGCGGCCTCGAGCGGGTGATCGTCAAGTGGTTCAACCGCACCAAGGGGTTTGGCTTCCTTACGCTGCGGCGAGGGAACCGAGGACATTTTTCGTCCACATGGAAAACGCTCCGCCGCTACGGCATCATCCGAATTGCGGCCCGGCCAGAGTGTCCTGGTGCGGTTCGGCGATTGGCGACAAGGGCCTGATGGCGGCTCGAGATTCATCCCGACGTGGTCAATCCGGTCAACAGGGCCTCACTGATGCCGCATTTGATGTCGCGGATTTTGCGGAGCGCCCTTGCGGCGCTCTTGTTCGTTGTGCTCGGGACAGGCTTAGGGCTTCGGCCGAGAGCTTCGCGACCGAACAGTTTGACGGTCACCAGGGCGGACGGGACAAGCCAAAATTTTACCGTGGAGCTTGCCGTGTCCGCGGAACAGCGCGCCCAGGGACTGATGAACCGACGCGAGATGGCGGCGGATCAGGGCATGCTCTTCGACTTCGGCACCACGCGCCGGGTCTATATGTGGATGAAGAACACCTACCTGCCGCTCGACATGCTGTTCCTGCACCCGGATGGCACGATCGCGCATATCGCCTCGGGCAAGCCGCTCTCGGAAGAGATCATCGATTCCCGCGCGCCGGTCCGTTTCGTGCTCGAACTCAATGCCGGCACCGCCAGCACGCTCGGCATTGCCGTCGGCGACAGGGTCGAAAGCCCGCAGATCGCGGCTTCTTCGCCAAAGCCCTGACGATATGCGTTTTTCGGTTGCGGCGCCGGGGTGGTTTGTGTAATCCAGCGGCATCGGACGGCACGGAGTGTAGCGCAGCCTGGTAGCGCATCTGGTTTGGGACCAGAGGGTCGGGAGTTCGAATCTCTCCACTCCGACCATTCGAACCGCGGTCTCACCGAGACTGCCAGCGCCTTGGGCGCATTTCTCACCACCAAGGATTGTCGGACGCGGTCTGCATGTGCACCCGCCTGCGAAGTCGTGCAGGCGGGTGCTGAGGCCCGCCCTTCACGCTAGCGGAAGATGACGACCGGTACCTTGCAGGACCGGATCATCTCCGTGGTTGTCGAGCCAAGGAACCGGGTTCTCAGCCGCGAATGGCTGTAGGCCCCCATCACGAGCAGATCGAAACCCTCGCGTTCGATGGTCTCGCGAATGGCCACGTCCGGCTGGCCGTGGGTTAGTTCGGACTCCACGCTGTAGCCGGCACCACGCAGTATCGTTTCCGCGTCGGCGAGCTTGCGCTTCGCCTCCGCATTCTCCGGACCGACCATGACGAGCTTACAGGCGAGGCCGGCCAGGATGGGGCTGCGCGAAACCTGGTCGACGGCCTTCATCGCCATCGTCCCGCCGTCATAGGCGATCAGAAACTTGCCGATCGGCTTGAAGGCGCGGGAGGCCACGACGATCGGCTTGTGTGTCGAGCGCACGACGCGTTCGAGGTTGGAGCCGAGATGCATCTTGGCGAAATCGGCGCCTTCGCCGCGTTTGCCGATGACGATCAGGTCGGCCTGCTGTTCGAACTCGTGCACGGTGTCGACCAGGTCGCCGTTACGTAGCTTCGTCTCGACCTCGGTCAATCCCGCGGCCTCCAGCCGCGCCTTGGCCTCGTCGAGCAGGAGGCGGCCGCGCTTGTGGGCGACCTTGGCTTTCTCCTCGTCGAGCTTTGCGAGTTCTTCCAGCAATGCCGACCGCTCGCCCAGCCCGATCGCCCCGCTGAGGTTGACGGGTTCGCTCGACACATCCCGTCGTCCGATGACATGGATGATCCTGGCCGAGGCACTGGCCTTGCCTGATATCCAGGCAATGTGGTCGCAGACGCTCCCGGCGTAGATCGACCCGTCGATAAGGCCCAGTATCCTTGTCATGTCTGTTCCCTCAATGGCCCATCAGGCGTTCCATCGCGCCCGGCTTATCGTGAATGGCGAGCTTGTCGACGATTGTCTCGCTTGCCTCGTTCAGGCCGAGGATCTCGACCTCCGCGCCTTCTCGGCGGAACTTCAGCACGATCATGTCCAGTGCAGCGACGCTGGAAATGTCCCAGATATGCGCGTGGCTGACATCGATGACGACCTTGTCCAGCGCTTCCTTGAAGTCGAATGCCTTGTTGAAGTCCTCGACCGAGGCGAAAAAACACCTGTCCCTCGACCGTGTAGGTGCGCATCGTGCCGTCCTCGGAGAGAACGGAGGTGATGCGGAAGATCTGGGCGATCTTCCAGGCGAAGAACACAGCCGACAGCAGCACCCCGATCAGCACGCCGATCGCGAGATTGTGCGTATAGACCACCCCGATGACGGTCGCGAGCATCACGATCGACGACGACCGTGGATGGTCCCTGAGGTTCCCGAGCGAGGACCAGGAGAAGGTTCCGATCGACACCATGATCATGATCGCCACCAGCGCCGCCATCGGAATCCGGCTGACGAGATCGCCGAGCACGAGGATCATGAACAGCAGGAACACGCCGGCGCAGAAGGTGGACAGTCGGCCACGGCCGCCCGACTTCACATTGATCATCGACTGGCCGATCATGGCGCAACCGGCCATGCCGCCGATGAAGCCCGTGGCTGTGTTGGCGATGCCCTGGCCGATGCATTCCCGGTTCTTGTCGCTCGGCGTGTCGGTCAGGTCATCGACGATCTGCGCGGTCATCAGCGATTCCAGCAAGCCGACCGCCGCGACAGCCACCGAATAGGGCAGGATGATCATCAGCGTCTCGAGATTGAATGGAATTTGGGGAATAAGGAAGATCGGCAGGGTGGATGGCAGTTCCCCCATGTCCCCGACCGTCCGGATATCGAATCCGAAGCCGATCGAGATCGCCGTCAGCGCGATGATGCAGATGAGCGGCGACGGTACGGCTTTGGTGGCATAGGGAAACAGGTAGATGATCGCCAGGCCGGCCGCGACCATGATGTAGGTCAGCATGGGCACATTGATGAGTTCCGGCAATTGCGCCATGAAGATCAGGATGGCGAGCGCGTTGACGAAGCCGGTCATCACCGATTTCGACACGAAGCGCATGACATAGGCCAGCTTGAGCATGCCGGCGATGATCTGGATGATGCCCGCCAGCACCGTGGCGGCGAGCAGGTATTGCAGCCCGTGGTCGCGCACCAGCGTGACCATCAGCACGGCCGTGGCCGCCGTGGCGGCGGAGATCATTCCGGGCCGGCCGCCGACGAAGGCGATCAACACCGCAATCGAGAACGAGGCATAGAGGCCGATCTTGGGGTCGACGCCGGCAATGATGGAAAACGCAATGGCCTCCGGTATCAGCGCAAGCGCCACAACGAGGCCGGACAGGAGATCACCCCTGATATTGCCGAACCATTCGGTTCTGAAAGTGTCGATGAAATCGCGGTTCAAGTCGTCATTCTCCGGAGCGCGCGGACGCTTGGGAGACCGGCCGCGGCATCATAGGGTAGGGGATGGGTCAACGCGCCCGCAGCGTTCGGCGTCCTAGGCGCTTCTGCTATGGCCGACGTCGGTTCGGACGTTCATCGTCAGGTAGTCTGGAGGTCCAATCGGAAGGCACACCGCGCGCATGATCAAATGAGCACGGGTCGTTGCAGCTGGTTGCCGAGGGATAGGCGCTCGGAGAAGCCACCCGACGGGTCGGGTCCGGTTGATCATGTCAATATCGCGGCAATTTCATGCGAGATCAAGGAAAACCTTTGCAAGCGCAGGCGCAGACCCCGGAAGATTGCTGGCTATGCCGAGAACCGCTTCACGCCGCGGTCTGCCTGACCCTGCGTTCGATCCGGCTCGAAAGGACAAGATACATCACGGATGCCGCGCCGCAATACAGCGCATAGTACAGGCACTGCGTCTGGAGCGGTATGCCGGCATCGATCAGCAGTCCTGCCAGGCCGGGGCCTGCGGCGGAGGCAAACACGAGCCCCGCGGTCGCCAGGGCCCGGATGGCTCCGAGGTTGGTCGTGCCATACAGTTCCGCCCATACCACACTCGCGGCGCCATTGACCATGCCGGCACTCACGCCCGTAAGAAAGAAGAAGACGGCAATCGTCCATTCGGCCGAACCGAGCCAGAGGACGAGGTTGGAGAGGCAGAGCGGCAGCAGGAGATAGGGCAGCAGCCGCCATGCCCCGAAACGGTCGAGAAGCGTGCCGCCGACAATCCCCGCGACGGCACTGCTGACCGACAGGATCGGGAACGAGGCCGCGAAGACCAGCGGACTCCAGCCCTTGGCCGCAACGAGGTCGGCCTGGTGGAAAAAGATCAGTGTAACGATGCCGGAATTGGCGAGAATGCCGAGGAGGACCCACCAGAAGAGACCGTCGCGCAGAACCCGGCTGCGATTCCATTCCGGCGCTCCCTGCGCACGGCCCGAAGTGTCCGTCGCGGCGATCTTGGTCTTGTAAGTGGGTTGACCCCGGAACAGCAGTGACAGTGCCGGGATGAACAGCAGGATCAGCACCAAGGCCGTGATTTGCCACACGTCGCGCCAGCCATAGGTCACCAGGGCGAGTGCCACGAGGACCGGAAGCATCGCTTCGCCGGTCGAATAGCCGAACTGGGCGATGGCCAGTGCGCGGGCCCCGGAACCGATCGAACCAGCGTGTCAGGGCGGTCGCGCAGTTGTGCGACAGCATTCCCTGGCCGAAGAAGCGCAGACCGAACAATGCGACGAGCAGCATTCCGATCGATGTCGAGATTGACATCAGCAGGCAGGCCACCGCCAGTCCCAGCAGCGAGCAGACAGCGACCAGACGAGGGCTGAAACGGTCGGTGAGCGGCCCGAGAAACACCAGTGCCACCGCCGAGCACAGCGTTGCGACAGTGTAGATCAGGCCGTACTGGCCAGCACTTACCGAGAATTCCTCGCGGATCGCCGCGCCAAACAGCGAGATGAACACGGTCTGCCCGGCCAGCGTCCCGAGCATCGACAGATACCCGCCGCCGATCCAGCCGACCTGGCGAAGAGACAACTCACGGAGGGGAGGAGAGGACGTGGGGGGCATTGCGATTCTATTTGGACAGATGCTCAATCTTTATGCTCAACGATCGTTCACGGCAACTGTTGCCAGTGCCCTTGCGCTTGGAGGCGGATCGCGAGTCATACAACACGGATTCAAGCCTCGTCTTGTCTTGACGCCGCACCGGCGGGCTGGTCCTTCCGCAAGCGTCCCGCGCGGATATCCGCCAATCGATTCACGTTGCGCCCGGCGGCGTTCAAAGTTATACACACCCCAAATCGGCGGACAGCGTGGCGCCCTTCGGCGGCAGCGTGTCCGATACGTGTTGATATTCAATGGCCTGCGCCAACGTGGAATGTCTTCGCCTCGGCCGCCGATGAGCCTGAGCACCGTCATTTGCCGCTCGGTAATCTTGTGGCATTATGATCGGCGCATACGTAGATTATCGGGGTGAGAGCGACAGATGCCGGCAAAGATTTACCGACCCGCCAAGACAGCCATGCAATCCGGCAAGGCAAAGACCCAGAACTGGGTTCTGGAGTTCGACCAGGAGCGTCCGCGCGTAATCGACTCGATCATGGGCTATACCGGCTCGGGAGACATGCGCCAGCAACTCAGGCTTTCGTTCGAGACCCGCGAGCTTGCCGAGGGCTATGCCCAGCGGGAAGGCATCGAATTCCGCGTGATCGAGCCCAAGGAGGCCACGCGCAAGAGCGTCTCCTATACCGACAATTTCAAGTTCACGCGCACCCAGCCCTGGACGCACTAACCGCGAGGCCTCGGTCCCGCTACGGACGGCCCCTTAGCTCAGCTGGATAGAGCACCTGCCTTCTAAGCAGGTTGTCGCAGGTTCGAGCCCTGCAGGGGTCGCCACTCATCTCATTGAAATCGTTCCACGTAGCCCCTGCCACAGTGGCAGCTTGCTGCTTGGGTGGGCTGCCCGCAATCAGATCAGGAACACGCTGATGATGGGAAAGGCGGTGAGCACCACGATTCGCAGAAGGTCCGCGCCGACGAACCAGACGACGGCGCGATAGGTCTCCCGGATCGGCACCTCCTTTGCCATGGCGGCGATGATGAAGAGATTGAGCCCGACGGGCGGCGTGATCAGCCCGATCTCGGCGACCATCAGCACCAGAATGCCGAACCAGATCGCGAAATGCTCGGGCGACAGACCGAAATCCATCGCGGTGACGATCGGGAAGAAGATCGGCACCGTCAGGGACGATCATCGACAGCGAATCCATCACGCATCCGAAGATGACGTAGAGGGCCAAGATGATGATCAGCACCGTCATCGGCGCAAAGCCCTGGGCGGTGACCCATTCGGCGCCGACTTGTGGCAGGCGCGAGAAGGCGAGGAAGGAGTTGAACACGGTGGCGCCGAGCACGATGAAGAAGATCATGCCGGTCGAGACCGCCGTCTCCCGTATGCATTGAAACAAGGCCCCGTCCTTCAGTCCGCCCCGCAGCCAGGCGACGAGACCCGTACCGACGGCGCCGACGGCGGCCGCCTGCGTCGGCGTGAACCAGCCGAGATAGATACCACCGACCACCAGGAAGAAGATCAGCAGCACCGGCCAGACGGCAATCAAGGGCGGCACGCGATCGGCCCATGGCAGCCGGGCGACCGTCCCGGCCGAACCGGGTTTGAGGCGGACATAGATGGCAATCACCGCCAGATAGGACAGTGCTGCGATGATGCCAGGGACGAAAGCGGCCAGGAAGAGCTTGGCAATATTCTGTTCGGTGAGGATGGCGTAGAGCACGAGCACCACCGATGGCGGAATGAGAATCCCCAGCGTTCCGCCGGCGGCCAGCGTCGCCGTCGCCAGGCCGCCGGCATAGCCGTTGCGGCGGAGTTCCGGCAGCGCAACCTGCGCCATGGTCGCAGCGGTGGCGAGCGAGGAGCCGCAGATCGAGCCGAAACCCGCGCTGGCGCCGACAGCCGCCATGGCGACGCCGCCCTTGCGATGGCCGAGAAAGGCCGACGCCGCGTTGAACAGCGCCTGGCTGAGCCCGCCCCGCGCCGCAAACTGTCCCATCAGCAGGAACAGCGGGATGATCGACAGCGAGTAATTGGCGTTTGTGTTCCAGGCCACGGCCTTGAGCTGGTTGAGGATGATGAGCCATTTGTCGGTCACCAGCCACGTGCCGACGATGCCCGTACCGAGCATTGCCGCGGCAATGGGGATGCGCAGGAAGATCAGGAGTATAAGAACCGGGAAGGACCAGAGGCCGATTTCGATGTTGCTCATCCGTGTCCCCGGAGCGAAGGTTCGATGGCGATGCCTTCCCTGATGTCGCGGATGTCGGCATAGACCGTCCAGGCACTGACGATCACGTTGATCGCCAGCATCACCATCGCTGCCGCATAGCCCCACCAGATCGGAATCGACAGGATCGGCGTGAACTCGCCATTGCCGAACTTGTCGGCGGTGCCGATCCAGTGCCTCCATGCGATCAGCGCGATGAGAACGGTGATGACGACGTCGCCGAAGAGTTGCGTCCAGTTGACGGCTGTCTTGCCCAGCGCGGAAACCAGGAGGTCGACGCCGACATGGCCCTTGTGCAACTGGCAATAGGGCAGGAAGGCGAAGACGGCCAGTCCGCAGAGAATCTCGACCACTTCGATCTCGCCCGGCAGCGGTCGGTAGGTGACGCTGCCGGCAATCGAGATCCCCGTCAAGATCGCGGCGGCCAGCAGACACAGGCCGCCCAACAGGGCGACCCCTTCCGCAATCCGGTGAATCATCTGCCCGACTGCGCCGGAGGAGGTTTTATCTTGCATCGGCCTTCCCCGGCGTCGTAGGCGTTGCTGGCTACTGGTTGTGCTTGTCGATCAGTGCCACGGCGTCGTTGAACAAGGTGGTTCCATCGAGGCCCTTGCCGTTCATCTCCTCGATCCAGTCCGTGGTCACCTTTTCCGACAGCGTTTTCCACTTCTCGGTCTCGGCTTCGTCGAGCGTGATGATATTGTTGCCGGCATCCTCGGCGATCTTCCTGCCGCGTATATCGCCCTCGTCCATGGCGATGCCGAACTTCCGGGCCAGTTCGATCCCGGAATTCTTGTCGATCACCTGCTTGAGGTCATCGGGAAGCGCCCCGTAAGCATCCTTGTTCATCGCGAACAGGAAGGTTGCGGTGTAGAGGCCCTTGTCGCCGGAAAAAGCCGGTATGGTTGGGCGCCAGTTCGGCGATCTTGATGGCAGGCGTCACTTCCCAGGGCACGACCGAGCCGTCGATCACGCTCTTGGACAGGGCTTCCGGCACCGCGGTTACCGGCATGCCGACAGGTGCGGCGCCCATCGCCTCCAGGAGCGCATTGACGACCTTCGAGGTTCCGCGCAGCTTGAGACCGTTCATGTCCTCGACGCTGTTGACCGGCTTGCTGCCGATCGTATGAATAAGGCCCGGACCATGCGTGTGCACGGCGAGCACATGGTAGTCGGCGAACTCGTCCTTGAGGTGTTTCTCGTAATACTCGTAGAACGCCTGCGAACTGTTCTCCGCCTTGCCGATCATGAACGGCAGTTCGAAGGCCTCGGTCTTGGGAAAGCGTCCCGGCGTGTAGCCGATCACGGTCCAGACGACATCGACAACGCCGTCTCTGGCCTGATCGACGAGGTCGGCGGGTTTGCCGCCAAGCTGCATCGCCGGATAAAGCTCGACCTCGATGCGACCGCCCGAATCGGCCTTCACCTGTTCGGCCCAGGGCGTCAGCACCTTGGCGGGAATCGTCGCCTGTGGCGGCAGCATCTGGTGCAGCTTCAGTGTCACGTCCGCCGCCAATGCGACGCCGCCAGTCATTAGCAGCGCAGTCGCCGACAGGCCCGCAAGAAAATATCGTCTCAACATTGGCTCTCCTCCCAAAGTCGATCTGCCTCGCCCCGTTATGCGCATCCCCGTGCACACGCCGTCGAGAGGTTTGATCATTTCAAATTGCGGGCGCCGGTTCAAATAAATAAACGCACTCGAGCCATAATCATTCTGCTATGAATTTGGCGCTATTCGTGAGGATACATTGCATTTCTGACGAACGGCTCCGGCGTCCTGTGTCCGTAGTGCCATGGATCAGCCGGGCAGGTCCCGAAGCTCGTCTCACCGTGCCGCTGCCGGACCGGCACCTCAGCTCACTCGGTACGCAACCGCACCGGAACATTCCGAATCGCGTCGCGTTCCATTGGCGGCTCAAGGGAGACCGCGCCGATGAACAATGATTATGACCAACTGATACAACAGCGTGCCTACGCGATATGGGAGCGGGAAGGACGGCCGGACGGGCGTCACGACCAGCACTGGAAGCAGGCCGCGCAGGAAATGCATGGGCTCGAGGACGCCCAGACATCAGCGATCAAGCCAAGCTATTCCGCCCCTGCGGGAAAGAGCGACAGGAAGCGCTGAAGTCGAGGAAACATGCCACGCTACTATTTCAACATCAGGTCGTCGCAAGGCCTGATCGAGGATCCCGACGGAACCGATCTGCCGGACCTCGATACCGCGCGTGCGGAAGCACGCCAGTCGGCGCGCGATCTGCTTGCCTCGCTTCTGCAAGCGGGAGAAGAGGTGGACGGCCAGGTGTTCGAAATCGCCGACGGCGACGGGCGGGTGCTCGACAGGTTGCCTTTCCGCAGCGTGGTGAGATTTCGCTGACCTGCGTTCACAAGGCGGTAGGCCGGGCCGCTGTCAGAGGATTGAGCCCAACAGGCGCTCATACTCCCTTTCAGGCACGCCATAGGCGTCGCCCGCAAACAGTTCCAGTGCGCGCCGGTCGCGCACCGTGATGAGGTTGCGTTCGGAATAGACCAGGTGCTTGCCTTCTAGGACGTGCAAGGCGGTGGTCACGCTTGAGCGTCGCACTGCCAGCATGACGGACAGGAACTCGTGCGTCAGGGCAATGCGGTCGCCCGACGTTCGGTCGTGGCACATCAGGATCCAGCGCGCGAGGCGCTCGCCGATATGGTGCACGGAATTCGACAACCCGGTATACGACGTCTGGACGGAGAGCGCATGCGCATAGCGCGACAGCAGGTTCCTCAGCGTTTCGCTGCGTCCGAGCGCTGACCGCAGGACGCTGGTTTCAATCCTCAGTCCATGACCGGGAACTTGCATGAAAATGGAATAGGGCGTCGAGGCCGTGTCGAGCACGAGGCTCGCCGGTGTCATTCCCTCGGGGCCGAAAATGCCGACCTCCGACCGTTGTCCCTGCGGCGTGATCGCCACGATCGATCCGATCCCGGACTCGATGAAATAGGCGTGCTCCGCGGGCGTGTCGGGAGCGGAGAACACGAAGGCTCTCGGCAGTTCCGCAGGTTCCAGCGCATCCGAGATCGTCGCGAGGGCTTCGGCATCGAGACGCGACAACAATTTGTTCCGGACCTTCCCCAGAACCTGTGCCGGGTCGCGGTAACCGTCGACAATGCTGGAATCTTTAAGGGTTTCGCTACGCAAGGTCGCATTTCCGTTCATCGTCTGTCGTCTCCGTCTGCTTAGGGTCGCAGAATACATCCGGCAAGTCCGGCCAGTGTGTTGGTGCGGTTGCGTACCGATCGAGATTTCACCATGTTGGCCCGCTAGGCTGGCGTTCGCATAGGGGAACGACGTGCCGACAGACCGCAACGATTCGATACTCATCGTCGAGAACGAGCCGCTCATCGCGATGGATCTGGAGGCCATGCTGGCGTCGGCCGGGTTTCATGGTGTGACCCATGTCGTCTCATGCGAGGCGGCCATGCTTTGGCTTGAACAATCAAGCCCCCGCCTGGCCATACTCGATCTTCAGGTCGCTGACGGCACCACAACTCCGGTTGCCGAAAGCCTGCGCGACGCGCGCACGCCGTTCGTCATCTATTCCGGGCATTCTCGCGAGGATGCCGCCAGAGCTGGTGTGTTCGACCACGCAGTCTGGCTGCCTAAGCCATGCACCGAAGGCGACCTCGTCGCTGCCGTACATCGAGCGCTAGGGCTGCCCCTCGGATAGATCGCGACCATTGATCGACGCAGGAACGACGATCTGCTCCGCAGTCTGCCGCGGCAAAGGCATATCCACGGCTTCCGGCGCGAGGATGTGCGGTTCCGGCGTCGCGACGTTCTTCTGCACAGTGCCTGCAGGCTGTGCCGACTGGTCTATCGGAAATGAATCAAGATGCAGCATGATGTCCCTTCCTTCTCGTCTGAGACGCGAAAGCGCGCTGGATGCACCTCCGCATATCTATGACAAACGGGTTCAGGCCGACATGGTTCCCGAAAAATTCTCAGGCCATCGCCTCGCGGGCTGAGCGAGGGTCAGCCTGCCGCGCGGCTGCGCATGTTGTCGTTGCCACTCTCGGCCTCGTCCAGGAGGTGGCGATAGAGATTGGCGTAAAGCCCGGCACTACGATCCCAGGAAAACCGGGCCGTCATGCCCTGGTTCTGCAGCCTCTGCCACTGTTCCGGCGACTGGAAGACCTCGATGGCCCGGCGGATCGCGTGCCTAAGCCCTTCGGTCGTAACGGGATGAAACTGGAAACCGGTCGCCACGCCGGCACCCATCGCAGCGTCATTGGCATCGATCACGGTTTCGGCCAGGCCACCGGTGCGCGAGACGATCGGCACCGAACCATAGCGCAGCGCGTAGAGCTGGGTCAGGCCGCAGGGTTCGAAACGGGATGGCTGGATCACGGCATCCGACCCTGCATGGATCAGGTGCGCCAACCGCTCGTCATAGCCGATATAGACCGCCATCCGTCCCGGAAACCGCGCCGCGGTCCGCAGCATCAGGTCCTCGGTCGCCGCATCGCCCTGGCCGCAGACGATCAGCTTGGCGCCTCGGTAGACGATCTCCTCGGCGACGTCGGCGAGCATGTCCATGCCCTTCTGCCAGGTCAGTCGGCTCACGGCCGAGAGTATTGGTCCCTCGTCCAGGTCGATGCCGAGTTCACGGCAAAGGGCGATACGATTGTCGCGTCTGCCTTCCGGGGTCGCGGCGTCGAAAGTTTGCGTCAGATAGGGATCGAGGGACGGATCCCACACCTCGTCGTCGATACCATTGAGGATGCCCTTGAGCCTGTCGCGGCGCGAAGCAAGCACGCCTTCCATGCCCATGCCGAAGCGGGGAGTCAGGATCTCCCGGGCATAGGTCGGGCTTACCGTCGTGATCGCATCCGAGGTCATCAGCCCGCCCTTGAGGAAGGACATGTCGCCGTAATATTCCAGGCAATCGAGGGAAAGCGCACGGGCCGGCAGGTGCAGGTAGGGAAAGAGACCGGCAGCAAACTGCCCCTGGAAAGCAAGATTGTGGATCGTCGCCACGACTGGCAGGCCGTTGCCCATGGCCCGCATATAGACGGAGGTCAGGGCCGTCTGCCAGTCATGCGTATGGACGATGTCGGGCACCCAGCCCGGCAATGCCCCGTCAGCAATTCGCGCTGCAGCAAGCGACAGCGCGGCAAACCGCTTCCAGTTGTCGGCGAAATCGCGCCCGAACTCGTCCAAGTAAAGCCCGCCGGGGCGCTCGAACAGGGTGGGAATGTCGAGAACGAAGAGCATCTGGTCCTCGTTCTGGATATGGCGGAGCGATGCGTCTTCGCCGAGAATCTCGTCGAAGACGAGAAGCGGTGCGCCCGCCCGCGCCATCGGCAGAAGCGCAGGATAGCCGGGTACCAGCGTGATCGTACGAATACCGAATTTCTGCAGGGACTTGGGCAAGGCGCCAGTGACATCGGCGAGGCCGCCGGTCTTGACGAATGGATAGACCTCGGATGTGACCGAAAGTACCTTCATGCTGCCCGCCCGAATCCTCGTTTCGCAATGAAAAGTAAAGCTACAGGATTAATGCACGCTTACTCGGGCGATAACGTTTCGCCATATTTTCCGTTCCCGGCCATTCGGTGTTCAAGTGGCAAATCTTGTGCCTTGCGGCAGGGGAATGGTGCGATGCAAAAGCGCGAAAGTCAAAGTCTTTGTGGAAAACACTATGCCGGATTCGGTTAGGGAGAGGAACCATGTTCGCCGCGGTTGGTTGAATGGCGAAAGGAGACACAGTCATGACCGTCGAACCCGTGCCCATTCCGGGCGACCAGCCCACCGTCCCCCCGATCCCACCCGACGTCGTTCCGCCGGTCAGGGAACCAGAACCCGACCGACTGCCGGACGAGGAGCCCGTGCCCAACCCTGACGAAAATGACCGCCCCGCCAAGTGGACCTGACTGCCTCCGCATACAACTCGCAACTGCAGCGCGCCCCGAATTTTTCGCCTTGCGCTCGTCCGCCAATCGGATTACATGCGCGGCACCCTCGGGTTCAAACCTCGGGCGGGGCGATTAGCTCAGTTGGTAGAGCGCTTCGTTTACACCGAAGATGTCGGCGGTTCGAGTCCGTCATCGCCCACCATTTCGGTTCAAAACTGTGATCCAAGGCTAGATCGTTTTTTTTTTGATCTTATTGACTTTTCGAGAGAGCTTTTCGCCCCGATCAGGCGGACGTCGTAGTCGTCCACGACGACGGACTGAACGATGCAGTTGACGTATGCTTTACGAAGCGGGATGTCACCGGTGGTGATGTTTTCCCGCATCGTAGAGATGAATTCTTGTATCATGTCTTGAGAAATTTCGTCGCGGACGATGAGATGAGCGCTTGCTCGATCCAGTGCTGCCATGGTTCGATGGCGATCATCTCTCAGTTTATCCACGCGCTCCTTCAGTAGGTCATCGAGCTCGACCACGCCCAGCTCGATGCCGTCGTATAGCCGCTTGAGTGTTGATTTGCACTGAGAGCTGACCCGGGATCTGAATAGCCCCGAGTTTCGTAGACACCCTCCGGTTACGTTTTCTGCTGCTTTTCGAACTCGACGGGCGACAGCATCCCGTTTCTGACATGTTTGCGCTTCGGGTTGTAGAACATCTCGATATAGTCGAACACGTCCTGCCTAGCTTCGTCTCTTGAGCGATAGACCTTTCGGCGTATCCGCTCCCGCTTCAACAGATTGAAGAAGCTCTCAGCGACGGCATTGTCATGGCAGTTGCCCCGTCGGCTCATCGAGTGAACCAGATTGTGGTGCTTCAGGAACGCTGCCCAGTCCATGCTGGTGAATTGCGATCCCTGATCCGAATGCACCAGAACCTTTTCCTTTGGCTTTCGCCTCCAGACAGCCATCAGCAACGCCTGCAGCACGACATCCGTTGTCTGACGGCTCTGCATCGACCAGCCGATGACACGGCGGGAATAGAGATCGATCACCACCGCGAGATAGGCGAAGCCTTCGTTGGTCCGGATGTAGGTGATGTCCGTGACCCACGCCTTGTCCGGAGCAGCAACGTCGAATTGACGGTCCAGAGTGTTGTCGATGACAATGGAAGGCCTGCCGCCATAAACTCCGGGACGGCGCTTGTAGCCGATCTGAGCCTTTATCCCGGCAATCCGCGTCAGACGCGCAACCCGGTTGGGGCAGCATGTCTCGCCGTGATCGAGCAGGTCGTCATGAAGCTTGCGATACCCGTAGACCTTGCCGCTCTCTTCCCAAGCCGTCTGGAGCAGATCGATCTGCCGCTTGTCCTCAAAGGCACGCTTGCTCAAGGGCATCCGAAGCCAGGCATAAAACCCGCTGGGATGGATGCGGAACAGGCGACACATCATTCGCACCGAAAACCGCTGTTGATGCTGGGCAACGAACGCGTACTTCACTTTGCATCCCTGGCGAAATACGCGGTCGCTTTTTTTAATATGTCGCGCTCCTCGGTGACCCGCGCCAGTTCCCTCTTGAGCTGCCTGATCTCCTCTGACTGGTCGCTACCATGGCCACCGGGCATCGAGGAGAACTTCTTCTTCCACTCATAGAGCGAGTGCTGGCTGACACCCAGCCGCTGTGAAACTTCCGAAACCGGATAGCCCCGTTCGGTGATCTGACGCACCGCGTCGCGCTTAAACTCGTCGCTGAAATTCGATTTGCTCATGATGCTCTTCTTGCCTCAAAATTAGGAAGAAGGTGTCTACAAATCTCGGGGCTATTCAAACAGTTCAGCCCACGAACCCAAAACCAGGAAGGAGAAAGGCAAGGTCTTGACCACGACGCTCGACCCGAAACATATCTAAAGGGCGGGTCAATTCTCGGCGCAAATCCCGGGTCAACTCTCAGTGCAAATCAACATAAGGATGTCGCCCGTATGCGTCGATACGGGAGCGCTCATGATTCGAATGCCTTCGCCAAAGGTCAATTAGCGTCATTGCCGGCGTTTTGCAAGCCGCAATTGGCGTTTTGACAGCCATATTTGGCGTTTTGTATGACGAATTTGACATGTGGCTCGTCGGCTGCGAATCCGAAGCAATGTCTTCGGTCTTGACGCCAATAATTTGTAGAGCTGCACGAAGCTTCCTGGGGTGGACCCAGGAAGACTTATGTCAGCGTTCCGGCGTAAGCTTGAGGTCATTGACGAGGTTCGAAAACGGAGATCATCAGGCTTCGGCCAAGGTGCGCGACAAGCTTTACGATGCCTTTCGGAACGCCGATCTGCAGTTTGTGGCTGCTAACACCGACGGACCCGAGTTGGACGGCGTCGGTATCCGATGGCGACCGAAGTTACCTCACAACGGCATCAAGGTGCTTTGACATAGGTGCTCGTGCTCCGGATACGGAGCGTGACCTGCTTAACCGGAGAGAGCCAAAAGAAAGCCAGCCACTCACTTTGCACGACACCAGGCCATTCTTTAGATGTGCCGCCGCGTCCATGCAGTACGTCCACTTCAGAGCTTATACGATACCCTGATCAAAGCATGAAAACACATCGAGCTCGTAGTGAGACGCGCGAGGTTTGTTTATTATCCAGTACTTATCGTGGTTCACACTTTCATCGCCACTGGGCCACCAGTCCCTTGAGATTAAGCCGTTTGGCTCGGCATTTGGTTGTCGATGTTCTTGGGAATCGCCAGATCCCACCGCGTCTGCATCACGAATTGGTGCTGCGGTTTGATGATATTGTGGATGGCTGTGGCCATCGTCTGTGCTCCCGATCTGTGCTATCATCGACTAACTGTCGCAATCCCTGAGGACTCCCATGAAGATCCACCCCGTTGGCAGCCGCCCATCCGCCATTCCGCCTGCGTCCTACTTCACCGGCACCGTGCGGCAGGATCCCCTGATCGAGGCGCCGGAGCCAGCGCGGGTGCGCGCGGTGTCGGTGACCTTCGAGCCTGGCGCACGCACCGCCTGGCACACCCATCCGCTCGGTCAGACGTTGGTCGTGACGGCGGGCAGTGGCGTGTGCCAGGTCTGGGGCGGCAAGATCGAGACAATCCGCGCAGGCGACACTGTGTGGTTCGAGCCGGGCGAGAAACACTGGCACGGTGCCTCGCCAACTGTGGCCATGACCCATATCGCCATCCAGGAGGCGCTTGATGGCAAGGCGGTGGACTGGCTCGAGCCGGTCGACGACGCGCAATATTCCGGCGAGGCGTGATGGTCGCTACCGAACCTTGCCTCACCTGATCGGTGCATAACCAAATATCATGCGCGGCCGCGCTTCATCCGGTGCCGATCGCATGGCAATCTTGCCATCGACCGGCCCCCGCTGACTCGGGGCGGTCGCGTCAGTCCGCGGTCCTCCAGGGCTGCGGCTCCATGAGCCGGGGTGAACGATGCGTGCCATGTATTACGAGACATTCGGCCAGATGCCGGAAATCCGCACGCTGCCAGACCCGACTCCAGAGCGGCACGGGGTCGTCGTCAAGGTCGAGGCCTCCGGTGTCTGCCGCAGCGACTGGCACGGCTGGCTCGGGCATGATCCTGATATCGTGCTGCCGCATGTGCCGGGCCATGAACTTGCAGGGACGATCGTGGCCGTGGGTGCAGACGTCCGCCGTTTCCGGGTCGGCGAGCGCGTGACCGTGCCCTTCGTCGCCGGCTGCGGACACTGCGGCGAATGCCATTCGGGCAATCACCAGGTCTGTCCCGACCAGCAGCAGCCGGGCTTCACCTATTGGGGTTCCTTCGCCGAATATGTCGGCATCCACCACGCTGACACCAACCTCGTGCGCCTGCCTGACGCGCTCGATGACGCCACCGCCGCGAGCCTCGGCTGCCGTTTTGCAACGTCTTTCCGCGCCGTGGTCGACCAGGCCCGTGTCCGGCCCGGCGAATGGGTTGCGGTTCATGGCTGCGGTGGCGTCGGGCTGTCGGCGGTCATGATCGCCTCTGCGCTGGGCGCCAACGTCGTCGCCATCGATCTCGATGGTGCCAAGCTCGACTTCGCCCGTTCGGTCGGCGCCGTCGCGGCCGTCAATGCCGCCGACGCGACGGATGTTGTCGAGGCGGTGCGGGACATCACCACCGGAGGCGCCCATGCCTCCATCGATGCTCTCGGGCATCGGGTGACGAGCTTCAACTCGATCCGCAACCTGCGACGGCGTGGCCGCCACGTCCAGGTCGGCCTGATGCTGGGTGACGACGCCGCACCACCTGTACCGATGGCGCAGATCATTAGCCATGAGCTCGAAATCTACGGCAGTCACGGCATGCAGGCATGGCGCTACGATGCGATGTTCGCCATGATCGCCACGGGCAAGCTTGCGCCGCAGCGGCTCATCGGTCGCCGGATCACGCTGGAAGAGGCAGTACCGGCGCTCATCGGAATGGAGACGTCCCGCGATCTCGGAATCAGCGTGATCACGACTTTCTGAGAAGGGAAATTGCCACCGGCAGGCCGGCCAGAGCCGACAAGCCCATCAGGACATAGAGCCAGAATCCGGCCCGCGCCGCCCCCGCCACGCCGCCGGGATCGACAACTCCGGTCGCATTGGCAATGACGCCGGCGATTGCCGCGCCGAACGCCGCGCCGAGCGACTGGATGAGATTGACTGAGGCCGACGCCTTGTCGGCTTCGGCGGCATCGGCACGCGTCAGGACCAGCGAGACCAGATGCGCCCAGCCCAGGCCGATGCCGGCGCCCATGCCGAACAGCAGCAGCGCGACCGCGACGACGCGCGCCGCACTTCCGGCGGGTTCTGCAACGCTGATGACTAGGCCAAGCACCAAAGTGGATACCCCGCACAGTGCAGCGCCGGCCACGATCGACAGCAGCGCCCGCCTGCCCGTGAAAGAGGCGGTTCCCAGTCCCGCTGCCGTCCAGCCCAGCGCGACCAGCGCGACGATGTATCCCGCCAGCAATGGCGTGACGCCTTGCAGCGTCTGAAGGAAGTAGGGCGCATATATGTCCGAGTTCAGCGCGACGATGACCAGGAACATCACCAGATAGGCCTTGGCGAGTGGATGCGAGAGCCACGTGGCCTGCACAGGAAAAAGCCGCGCTCGGGAACGCCGCTCCCGCAGCAAGAGGAGAACGATCGCGGTGACGCCGGCCGCCACCAGCACGGCTCTGGCGCCGTCCGTCTCCGCCGTGCTCGCGAAGGATATTGCCAGGATCGACCCGATGACCAGTCCGATCTGGACGACCGGAATGGCCTGCGATCCGCGGTCATCCTCCCCGCGCGGCAACCATCGTGGCGCGCACAGCGCCATCAGCACGGCGAAGGGTATGAGCACGAGGAACGCCCAGCGCCATTGGCTGCCGGCCGCGAACATGCCGCCCATCGACGGCCCGAGGAATACCGACACGCCCCATAGCGCGCTGTAGAAGGCCGAGGCGGCGTTCTGCAGTCCCGGCGGGTAGACAAAGCGGATGAAGGAGTAGGCCATCGTCACCAGCAGCCCGGCGCCGAAGCCCTGCACCGCCCGGCCTATGAGCACGACCAGCATGTCGGGCGCCAGCCCGATGATCGCGCAGCCCAAGCCGAACAGGATCGTGCCGGCGACATAGGTCTGGTTGAGCGTGACGTTGCGCGGCCGGATGACCACGCAGATCGAGCCGAGCACGACCGCGGCGACAAAGAGCGAGGATGTCCAGGCGAGCAGTTCGAGCCCGCCGATGTCCCGCACCATCGACGGCATCAGGCTGGTGGTGACATAGAACTCGAGCGCCTCGAGCCCGACGCCTGCGCCAAGCAGCAACGTTGCCGCGGTGCGACCGGATGCGAAGAGGTCTCGCAGCCGCGGGGTTGGCAGGACCGGGTCCGGGATTTTCATGGTTGTCACATGGCTGGAGTGGTGAGGGCGGGACTGTTCTTGGGCCGGCCACGCGATTCGAATAAAAGCGCGTTTGCCAACGTCTCCGCTATCGTCTAATCGATCTGCAGCAAAATGAGGAGTGGGGACATGCGGATTTCAACTTTGGCAATTCTGACGGTTGTCGGGGCGGCGACTTGGGCTCAGCCCGCTTTTGCCGATGCGTGCTACGATCTCTGGTACGAGCGCAACGCGATCTACAACGACAACGGCTACTGCTTCAATACACGCGACGGACGGCGTACCTTCGACAACAGCGACTGCTACACGGATTATCCGGACTTTTCCCGCCGCGAGCAGCGCCGCATCAACCAGATCAAGCGCGAAGAGCGCCGCATGGGCTGCACCTGATCGTCAGGCGATCGTCTCCCCGCCGTCACAGACCAGGATCTGACCGGTGACATAGGACGAGCGGTCCGACACAAGGAACAGGATGGGCTCGGCGATCTCTTCGACGTCGGCCCATCTCCCGAGCGGAACGCGTTTCCGGATATAGTCCTCGATCACGGTCCGGCCGCCGACCTGGCGTATGAAGGGCTCGTTGAAGGGCGTGTCGACCCATCCGGGGCACAGCGCGTTGACCCGGATCCCGTAGCGGCCATAGTCGCCTGCGATCTGGCGCGTCATCGCCACCACGGCGTGCTTGGTCGTGGTGTAGGCGACCATTTCCCGGTCATAGAGCACCCCGGAACTCGACGACGTGTTGAGGATCACGCCGCGTCCAGCCGCGCGCATATGCGGCATCACGGCACGCGCTGCGATGAAGTGTGACCGCACGTTGAGATCCCAGGATCGGTCGAAACCTTCGACCGACACATCCTCGAGATTGCCCTCCACCTGCGCACCGGCGTGATTGTGCAGGATATCGATCCGGCCATGCCGACCATGCACTGCATCGATGGCCTTGGTCAGCGCGGCATCGTCGGTCACATCGATCGCGATCGCTTCGGCGGAGCCGCCACGTGCCCTGACGATCTCGACCGTCTGTTCAGCGCCCACGGCGTTGCGGTCGAGGATGGCGACATGCGCACCCTCGCGCGCCATGATCATCGCGCCGGCCCTGCCGATGCCGGAGCCTGCACCGGTGACGATCGCAACCCGATCCTTCAGTATCATGTCATTCCCCGTCGGTGGTTTTCTTGTTCTTTTCGCGTAACAGCAGCCGCGCCAGCACGATCAGGACCAGCGAGGCGATGAGCACGGTCGTTGCGATGGCGTTGATCTCCGGCGTCACACCGCGGCGGATCGAGGCGAAGACATAGATCGGCAGCGTCGTCTTCGAGCCGGCGACGAAGAAGGCGATGATGAAATCGTCGAAAGAGAAGGTGAACGCCAGCAGGAAGCCGGCCAGGATTGATGGCATGATTTGCGGCAGCACGATCTGCCGGAATGTGGTCAACGGTGTGGCATTGAGGTCGGACGAGGCTTCGACAATATCCCGCCCGAGTGTCGCGACGCGTGCCTTGACCAGCATCGTCACCAGCGCCAGCGAGAACAGGCCGTGCGCGGCGATGATCGAGCCATATCCCAGGCCCAGTTTCGGCGGTGCGTCCGTCGGCCATAGTGCGGCAAGTGCGGGGTTGAGCGCGCCGAAAACGGCCACCAGCGCCACCAGCGTCGCAATCCCGATCACCACGCCCGGCACGACGATGGCGGCCGCAAAAAGCCCGTCGAAGATCGCTCGGCTGCGCGGTCCCATACGCTCCATGCCGAGCGCCGCCATCGTGCCGAACACCGCGGCCAAGGTCGCTGAGGTGAAGGCGATGATCAGGCTGTTTTGCAGCGCTTCCAGCAGGAAGCGGTTCGTCAGCGCCTTGACATACCATTCAAGCGAAAATCCGGTGAACTCACTCGCACTGCGGCCGGCATTGAAGGAGAACAGCACCACCAGCGCAATCGGCGCATAGAGGAACAGGTAGACGCAGGCGACCAGCGCTCTCATATCAGGTCCACCTGTCGCGTCCCGGCGATCCGCCAGGCGATGCGCATCGCGACCATCAGCACGACCACGACCACGACGACGAGCGTGACGGCGATGGCGGACCCGAACGGCCAGTTGCGCGATTGCAGGAACAGGTCGACCAGCGCGTTGCCGATGAAGAACACCTTGCCGCCGCCCAACAACTGCGGGATCAGGTATTCGCCGAGCAGGAGGATGGTGACGAGCGCCACACCGGTCATGACGCCGGGCAGGGATAGCGGCAGGGTAACGTTGAAGAACGTCGTCACCGGTCTGGCGCCGAGATCCGACGAGGCATCGATCAGCCGGCGATCGAGCTTCTCGAGGCTGACATAGATCGGCATGATCATCAGCGGCAGGTAGCCGTAGACGATGCCGACAAGCACGGCGAACGGGGTGTTGATTAGCCGCAAGTCCTCGAGGCCGATCAGCCCGAGCAGGTTGGGAATGCCACGCGATCCGAGGATGTACATCCAGGCATAGGTACGCACCAGCAGGCTCGTCCAGAACGGCACGATGACCAGCGAGACGAGCAGCAGCCGATATCGCGGGTGCGCCTTCAGCGCCAGATAATAGGCGACCGGATAGGCGACGACGAGGCAGACGAAGGCGCCGACCGGCGCGAGAATCATCGTGTTCCAGAAGGCGGCGGCGCGGGACGGCAGGTTGGCGAACTGTGCGAAGGTGAAAGCCGGCTGGTAGCCGCCCTCAGGTGAGCGCTCGCCAAAGGCGAAGACCAGCATGGCGATGAATGGCAGTACCAGGAAGACGAACAGCCAGATGGCCGCCGGCGCCATCAGCGCCGCCGTCACTATGTTCTTTTGTCTCGCCGTCGTGATGGTCATTGCCTGCTCGGGAAGGAACGCCCGTGGTTCTTGCCCCGACCCGCTAGGGGGCCGAGGCATGATGGAGGTCTATGACGTGATCAGGCCGACTTGAAGCGGGCCATCACCTCGGCGCGGCCCGGATCGGTCAGCGTCACCGCAGCGCCGAACTCCAGCGGCGTCAGCGACGCTTCGTCGGGATAGACGATCAGGTTCGATGTCAGATCCTTCGGCAGCAGCGCCAGCACGCGGGAGTCTGTCGTCGGCGTGCCGTTGGCGATATGCTCCTTCTTGGCATTCTCCGGATCCATCAGGAAGTTGAGAAGCGCGTAGCCGGCAGGCTTGTTCGCGGCATCCTTGGGGATGGCGTAGAAGTCGCACCAGATTTCACCACCGTCCTTGCCGAGCACGAACTTGATCTCCGGCATGTCGCGATTGAGCTGGGCACCGTCATTGGTCCAGCACATGGTCATCCAGGCGTCGGTCGAGCGCATCGACGGCTGGTAGTCCGAATTGATTGCGAACAGATGCGGCTTCACCTTGACCAGCAGTTCCTCGGCCTTGGCGAGTTCGTCGGCCTTGGTCGAGTTGAAGCCGTAGCCGAGCGCCACCAGCGCATTGCCGATCGTCGTCAGCTGGTAGTCGTGAACCATGGCGCGACCGTCGGCCTCGCCCATGGCGACGTCGAAGAATTCCTTCCAGCTCGTCACCGCGGTCTTCATCTTGCCCGAGTTGAAGGCGATGCCCGTCGTGCCCCAGTTCTTCGGCAGGGCATAGGTGCTGCCGTCGATCTTGCCTTCATGGGTGAAGCGCTGGTTCTGGGACGCGTCGTTGAAATTCGGGATCATCGCGAGGTCGAGTGCGTCGATGAGGCCGAGTTTCTGATAGGTCGAGATCGTGTAGTTCGTCGGCACGAACAGATCCCAACCCGATGCGCCGGCCTGGAGCTTGGCCAGCATTTCCTCGTTCGAGCCGAAGACATTGACTTCCACCGCGACACCGGTCTTGGCGGTGAAGGCGTCGAAGGTTGCGGGGTCGTGGTAGTTGGGCCAGGTGGCGATCGACATCTGGCTGCCGAGGTCCTGCGCAAAGGCATCGCCGGAAAGCGGGCCGATATTGCGGCCGAGTACGGCGGTGGCCAGGCCGAGGCCCGTCACGCCGAGGAAGTGGCGGCGTGTGACCGAGCCGCGCTTGAAGCGCATCAGTTCGTCGGCGAACTGTGACTGGGTGAGGTGGTCATTCTCTCTTTTGGTCATGGCACTGTTCCCTTGTTATGTTTGCACGCTGAAGATACGCGGGGCCTCTGGGGCGATTTCGAGTTCCACCTCGGTGCCCGGCTCATGAAGTTCGGCAGGTCCGCCTGAATCCCGGCCCGAAAGCACGAGAAGATTGCCGATGCCGGGCACCGCGATGGAATATTCGGCCGATGCGCCGAGAAAGATGCGGTGGGTGATGGTGCCGCGCAGCCGCTCGCCATCGCCGGCGGCCCTCGACAGCCGGATCGCTTCGGGACGGATGGACAGCAGCGCGGGGCCGTTGGCGACATCGCCGGACACAAGCTGCATCCGCCTGCCATCGCCGAGCGTTGCGATGGCGGACACCCCGTCGGCATCCGACAGCACGGCGGTCAACGAATTTGTCTTGCCGACGAAATCCGCCACGAACGGGTTGGCCGGACGATCGTAGATCTCCTGCGGCGTCGCGAATTGCACGATCCGTCCAGCATTCATTACGCAGACCCGGTCGCTCATCGACAGCGCCTCTTCCTGGTCGTGCGTGACGAGAAGGAAGGTGATGCCAAGTTCGCGGTGGAGGTTCTGCAGTTCCATCTGCATGGCGATGCGGAGCTTCTTGTCGAGCGCCGCAAGCGGCTCGTCGAGCAGCAGCACCCGGGGCTTGTTGACGATCGCGCGGGCCAGCGCCACCCGCTGTTGCTGGCCGCCCGACATTTCATGTATGCGGCGTTTGGCAAAGCGGCCGAGATGCACGAGCTCGAGCGCCTCTCCGACGCGGCGCATGATCTCGGTCTCTGACAGCCTGGGCCGGATCTGCCGCAGCCCGTAGGCGATGTTGGTTTCGACATCGAAATGTGGAAACAGCGCGTAGTGCTGGAACACCATGTTGACCGGGCGTCGGTACGGCGGCACGCCGGTCATGTCGTCGCCACCGATCAGCACGCGGCCCGCGCTGGGCTGCTCGAAGCCGCCGATCATCCTGAGGCATGTTGTCTTGCCACATCCCGACGGCCCCAGCAGGGCGACGAAGGAGCCGCGCGGCAGCTGGAAATCGGTTTCCTCGACGGCGGTCACAGTGCCGAAACGCTTGGCGACCGCCCGGAATTCGACATCGAATTCGGACCCGGTGTTCAAATCTGGTTCCCCATGGCCTGTGGTTCAACCCGGCGGTCTTATGCCGCCTCTAAGCCCTGTACGACCTCAAGACTATCCAGATACCGCTTGCGGGGTATATACCCCAAGAGGGGTACATGGTTAAGATTGTCGCCTTTCGGGGAGTAGGAGGCTCGCGGCTTTGCGCACGGATTTCGACCGTCTCTTTGATGCCGCAGCGCGGCTGGTCACCCTGCGTGACGTGGATGACCATACGGCGGGCCAGACGTTCATTGATCTGATGAAGTCACTGATATCATTCGATTATTGTGTCATCTTCGCCTACCGCGGAACAGAGCGACCGATCGATCTCTTCTCCACCTTCGACGCCGAGGAATACGAGATCTTCGTCAGCATGTATCAGGACGGGCCCTATCTGCTCGATCCGTTCTACTCCGCCGCCTCGCTGCCGAAACCGGGCGTGTGGCGCATGCGGGCGCTGGCGCCCGATCGCTTCTTCGCTTCCGAATACTATCGCAGCTACTATGTGAAGACCCGGCTCGCCGAGGAGGTCGGCTTCTTCGTCGTGCCGGGCGACGACGTGACAGTCGTGCTGTCGCTGATGCGGCGCGAAGGTTCCGGTGCGTTCCGCGATGCCGAATATGCGCTGATGCGCAAGGCCGAGCCGCTGGTGGCGGCGATGGTCAGCAAGGTCTGGAACGGGCTCGGCGCTCGGTTCGACCATTCGAGCCGACACCTGCGCGCGGATCGTAAATCGGAGGCCAAGGCCCGGATCAGCGACCGGCTCACGCAGCGCGAATCCTCGATCATCGAACTGGTGCTCCAGGGCCATTCGTCCGAATCCATCGGCCTTCGGCTGGGCGTTGCCACCGGCACGATCAAGGTCCATCGCCGCAACATCTACCGCAAGCTCGGCATTTCCTCGCAGGCCCAGCTGATGTCGCTCTATCTCGGGCGGATGAAAGTACCCGATTGACCGATTGCGGCTTTCCGTCGTCTGACCGAGGCGCTATCCCTTCTGGGCGACACGTTCGGGAGGGAGACAAGCATGAGCCTGAAGCCAGAGACATTCGCCACAGGGACCTTCGTCGGCCGGATCTGGCTCGATGATGCCGATGGCCCTGCGCTGGTCCATGTCCGCGACGGCGTTTTGCATGACGTTACGTCACGCGAGGTACCCACCATGCGCGACCTGCTTGAGCAAGCCGATCCCGTTGCATGGCTCCGAGCCCAGCCGGCACATCCGTTGATGTCGCTCGCCGATGCCATTGCATCGGGCAAGCTGTTGGCGCCCAACGACCTCCAGGCGGTCAAGGCCTGCGGCGTCACCTTCGCCCGCTCGATGGTCGAGCGTGTCATCGAGGAGAAGGCGGCCGGCAATCCGGCACTTGCAGAGAAGATCCGCGAGCGGGTCACGGCCATCATCGGCGACTCGCTGCGCAACCTCAAGGCTGGCTCCGCGGAGGCCGCCAACGTCAAGGCGGCCCTGATTGAGGAAGGCGTCTGGTCGCAATACCTCGAAGTCGGGATCGGTCCGGACGCAGAGGTCTTCTCGAAGGCCCAGCCGATGTCGTCGGTCGGATACGGTGCCGAGGTCGGCCTCCACCCGATCTCGCGCTGGAACAATCCGGAGCCGGAAATTGTGCTCGCCGTGAACTCCCGCGGCGAGGTGAGGGGGGCGGCGCTCGGCAACGACGTCAACTTGCGCGACGTAGAGGGTCGCTCGGCCCTATTGCTCGGCAAGGCCAAAGATAACAATGCCTCCTGCTCGATCGGCCCCTTCATCCGGCTGTTCGACGACACCTACTCGATCGATGACGTCCGCAATGCCGATCTCGATCTGACGGTCGAGGGCGAGGATGGGTTCACGCTCTCGGGCAAGAGCTCGATGAAGGAAATCAGCCGCGATCCGCTTGATCTCGTCAGCCAGACGATCGGCCGCCACCATCAGTACCCGGATGGCTTCATGCTGTTCATGGGCACGCTTTTCGCGCCGGTCGAGGACCGCGAGCACAAGGGCCAGGGCTTCACCCACAAGATCGGCGACAGGGTGACGATCTCCAATGCCGCACTGGGCAGCCTGTACAATGTCGTCCGTCTCTCGACCGAATGCCCGCCCTGGACCTTCGGGACCCGCGCCCTGATGTCGAACCTGGCGGCCCGCGGGCTGCTCTGACGCGTCGGCGACTGCGGGGCCGGCCGTGCGTTCGGTGCGGGCAAGCGGCGGCAGTCCCATGATTGTGATTGGTGCCGCCTCGAGACCGCGGCTAGAATGCCTGTTGTAACCACAGGAGCGACAGACATGAAGATGTTCATACTTGCCGCGGCGGTGCTCGGTTTCAGTGGATCGGCGGCCTTGGCCGACTGCGCCTACCACAAGAAGTCCGCGCAGGCCGACACGAGCGCCAGCCAGTCCACCACGCAGGGAAACCGCTGCGGTCGTCCAGTAGGCGCCATCCAGACCCCGCCGTGGCACCGGAACCGTAGCCTTGGCTCACCCGCCATGCAGACAGAAAGAGGGCCCGCCGAACGGCGGGCCTCCAGTTTTTTGGCCGGCTGCTGCCGGGCGGATCACTCCGCAGGCGGCATGCCCGCATCGATCAGGTGATCAGAGAATGAAGTCGCCGGCGTCGAGATTGTACTTGCCGTCGAGGATGATCAGCATGTCCGCAGTCGCATCGCCGTCCGTGTCGATGCTGATATGGGTCTGGCTGCCGACCTTCTCGTAGCTCACGCCCGCCTTGCTGCCGAGCTCGCCGGTGCCGTAGAACTTGAGCGCCTGGTCGCCGTCCTTGACGAGGTTGGCATCGATCGCGCTCAGGTCGATCCGGTCCTTCTTGCCGTTGAAGTCGAGGATGACGTCGGCGTCTTCGATGGTCGCGGCGGGAGTCGCCGAGGTCGAAGACGAAGATGTCCTTGCCCTTGCCGCCCGACAGCGTGTCGAAGGCCCGCGCCGCCATCGATCTTGTCGCCGAACTTCGTGCCGACATAGGTATCGTCACCCGCCGAACCGATGAAATTGCTGCGCCTTGGCGGCAAACATGTCGTAGAGGACTTCGATCGCAAGTTCGCCGTTTGTCAGCGTGTTGCCTTCGGCGACCGTGGTGCTGTTGCCGTCGCGCAGGGCTGTCATCAGGTCGTAGAAGTCGTTGCCCACGCCCGCGCCGCCTGCACCGAAGGCAGCGTAGATGTCGAGGCCGGAAATCGATACTTCCTGGTCGACGCCGATGAGGGTCGAGCGGGCCACGCCGTCGATCTGGGCGTAAGTGGTCGCACCGTCGTAGTAGCCGAAGGTCACGCTATCGACCGAACCGGAATAGCTGCCGTGATTGACGCCGTCGATGCCGTCATACTGCATGTTGGCGCCTTCCATCAGCACCTGTGCGTTGTTGGTGCTGTCGGCATAGCGAACGCCGACCTGGCCAGCCGTGTAGTAGCCGAAGACGCTCGCGTAGTAGACGCTGTCGTTAATAGGTCGTGGCACCCTTCGTCGTGGTCGTCATCGCGGCGAAATAGTCCGCGAGATAGGTCGCATAATCAACGGATGCCGCGGACGACGCGTCGATGGTGATGAATTTCTCGGCCATGGATCAACTCCTTCAATACCGGGGGGATTGTCATCCCCTTGCCCCACTGCGCGCCGGAACGGCACGCGAAAACACCCGCCGGCGGAATGCCGGCGTGCGAACTGTCCGATCTGGGTACCGGGGACCTGCTGAAGGTGCAGTCTCGGATGCCTGAATGTTCGAGATTGAGGGGGCGTTTCTAATAAACTTGATCAATACGGTCAACATAACCGTCGCTGAAATCATGAATATTTTTATCAAGTAATAGGGCGTGACCCGGGCATGCCGCCTCCAGCCGCAGCAGATCGCTAGTCCTGGGGCGGAGCCCGCAGCGAATTCCTCGATGACTTCGCACAGTCGTGCCGCTGCGGCGTCGAGCGCGCCACTGTTGTCGACGCGCTCGAAACAGGCAGTTCGGGCGCCATTCGCCGGTCTTGCGCTTGAGGCGCAACGCGATTTCGTCGGCACTCTCCCTTCCGCGCTGCGCCAGACGCTCGGCGATCACATCCGGTCGCGCGGTGATTTCGATCACGCCCAGGTCCGGATAGGCCGCACGAAAATCGTCGAGCGCGGCGCGGGACCCGTTGGCAATCAGGATTTCGTCCGGCGCGAACGTCATCGAGCGTGGCTGCGGGAATGCCGTAGCGCAGCCCGTGGGCGCCCCATGTCACCGCAAAGCGACCCTGGCTCTCCATCCATTGGAACTGCTCCAGGCTCGCCGGGTCGTGATCCTCGGTCTCGCCATCGACCGGTCGGGTGATCGTGCGCTGCACGAAGCCGATGCGCGGATGGTCGCGGTAATGCGCCCGCGCGAGATTGATCAGGCTATCCTTGCCGACGCCACTCGCACCGACAACCGCAATCATCATGCCTGGACCCGGTTGGACAGCCATCAGACGACGCGTCGGCCTTCGCGCCAGACCGACCGGACGACAGGAACGCCCCCGTTGTGGCGGACATGGACGAAGTCGGCCCTCAGTCCCTGGCGAATTGCGCCCCTGTCGTCGAGGCCCACGGTGCGGGCGGGAGTCGCAGTGACCATGGCGATGGCGCGGGGCAGGTCCACGCCTTCGTCACCCTCTGAAAGCAGGAACGGTGCGTGAATCAGGCTCAGCGGCACGTAGTCGGACGACAGGACGTCGAGAATGCCGTGCCTGGCGAGATCGCGGGCCGAAATATTGCCGGAATGCGATTTTCCACGCACGATGTTGGGTGCGCCCATCAGGACGCTCAGCCCGGCCTCATGCGACGCACGCGCGGCCTCGAGGCTCGTGGGGAACTCCGCCAGGCGCACGCCGTGGACGATCGACTCCTCGACATGGTCGAGCGTTGCGTCGTCATGCGATGCGATCGTGATGTTGTTTTTCTGGCAATGCGCGGCAATCTGGTCGCGATGACGACGTGAGTAGCGGGCCGAAGCCTCCTGCCGCCGGGCGCAGAATTCGGCAAAGGCCTCGTCCGACAGGCCGCGCTTGGTCTTGTAGTACAGCGTGTACTGATCCATCGTCTGGAACTGGCGCTGGCCCGGCGAATGATCCATCAGCGAAACGAGCCTTACCTGCGGATCCTCCTCGAAATCCGAGAAATCGTCCAGCACGTTGGCGGCCGATACCTCGCAGCGCAGGTGGATGAGATGGTCGGCCTTCAGCCGGTCCTCCCGGCCCGCTGCCTGCAGCGCGTCGGCCATATCCCGCATCTCGCCTGCCGCAAAGCCGCCATCCTCGTCCGCCCCCATGCGCAGGCAGTCGAACACCGTGGTGATTCCGGACGACGCCACCTGCGCATCATGCGCCTGGATGGCTGCCGTGGTGTTCCACCGCACGCCCGGGCGGGGGGAATAGTGGGCCTCGAGGTGGTCGGTATGCAACTCGACCAGTCCGGGTATAAGGTAGTCGCCGCCTAGATCCTCTGCGGCTGCCACCCTTCCATGAGAAATGTCGGCGATCCGCCCGTCTCGGATTACGATGCTTCCCTCGATCACCTCGTTCTCGAGCACGATGCGCGCATTGGTGAAGGCTGTTTCGGACGTCATTCAGGCGGTCTTTCGTGTCGCGCTTCCGGTGAGGGAAACGATATGATGTAGTTGGAACGGTGAGCCACGCACAGGCTCCACATAGATCGCAAGTGCGTCGATCGCGCGCGGCTGGTCGAGAAGCCCGTCGAAATGCGCTTCGATGGCGGCGCGCATGGCCGGCTGGTCTTCCCGATCCACCGGGCCGGTCAGTGTCATGTGGAATCGAAACGCGTCGAGCACGTAAGGATAGCCCCAGGTCATGAGATTGCTGCGTTCGGTCTGGCTCAGACGCTCCGGTCGCCGCCTGATGATATCAGCCTCGTCGAGCGGCGCGCGGAACCGGTCGAAGTCGGTGACGCAGTCGGCGGCCAGTCCCTGGAGCTCCGGCGATCCGGCGCCTGGCACGAGTGCGAAGAACTGACCCAGCTGGTCAAGCACAAGCGAGGGCAGGGTGAAGGCCTGACGGCGGGCCGCGAAGTCTTCGAAGGCCGCCAGGAACTCGGATTCGCTCACGCCCTCGGTCAGTTCGAACGGTGCCTTCATCGTGGCATGGAAACCGTAGCGGCGAGGATCGAAGGTCAGTTCCGAAAACAGGGCATCCGAAAAGGCCTCGATGATCGGCTGGGAGAGCATCGCGCCCGTATGCGCATCGCGGCCCAGCCAATGGCTGGCGCGGCGCGTCAGCGGATCGTCCGCCGGCGGGGTGAAGTAGATGGCATAGCGCATGGAGTTCGTCTCGCCCCGGCCATTCCGGGGCGCCCCTTCATGCCCGCGATCTAGACGGGTTTTGTGACACTATCGTGATGACGAACCGATCAATCGGGACCTGAGCGAGTTCGAGATCGTGTCGAAGATGTATACGACGATAAGGATCAGCACCACCATATAGGCGACGTTTTCCCAGTCCGAATTGGTGCGCATGGCTTCCCAGAGCTTGAGGCCGATGCCGCCCGCGCCGACGGCGCCTATGATGGTGGCCGACCGGGTGTTCGATTCCCAGAAATAAAGCGCCTGGCTGGCAAAGACCGGCAGGACCTGCGGCAGTACGCCGAAACGCTGCACGGCGACGGGCGACGCGCCAACCGATTTCACACCCTCACGCGGCTTGTTGTCGATGTTTTCCAGCGCTTCGGAATAGAGCTTTCCGAAAGTGCCCGTGTCGGTGAAAAAGATGGCCGATATGCCGGCCAGCGGTCCGGGGCCAAAGGCACGGGTGAAGAACAGTGCCCATATCAGCATGTCGACGGAGCGCAGGAAGTCGAAAAACCGCTTCAGGACCTGGTTCATGATCCGATTCTGCGTGATGTTGCGCGCGGCCAGGAAGGCGAGCGGGAACGCGACCAGGCAGGCGAGAACGGTTCCCACGAAGGCCATCACGATGGTCTGGAGCAGCTTGGTCCAGACATCCAGGTGCTGCCATGAGGGGTTGTAGAGAATATCGTTGGCCGCCTTGGCGAAATTGCTCTGCGCGGGATCCAGCCGTTCGCCGCTCCAGACAAGCGCAAGCACGTCCGAGGCGCTCTTGCCGAAAAACGCCGAATTGGTATCGAAGAAGAAGTTTTCCCAGCCGAAGAAGCGCTTGCGGATACGGATGCGATCGGTGTCGAGCTCGGCCCAGCCCGCAAAGCCGAAGCTTACGATGATCTTCTGTCCCGCATTCGGCTGGTTCGCCCAGTCGGGCAATGTTCCTGAGACCGCGAGCGGACCATCCACCATCAAGGGCAGTTCGAACGACTGGCCGCCGTTCCTGACGATCGCAAGCGTCGGCGTGACCTCGATCGAGGCGTCCGACGAAAATTCGACCACGGCGCGCTGGACGACGGTTTCGGTCACGTCCCGGGTTTGCGGTTCCGTCTGGACGCTCTCCTCGGCCTCCGGCGCGGCCGGCGCCATGAAGTTGAACTCCGTCGTGGACTCGGAACCGGGCTGGCTGGTCGTGGACTCGATCACTTCGGTGCGCGTGATCGTCGACTCCTGCTTCTTCAGCCAGTCCGGCTGCGGGTTGGCACCCAGCGCGGAATTGTTCGGAAAAGTAACCGTCATGTGCCCGTCGTTGCGTATCCGGATGTCCGGACGCTCTTCATAGGACACCCAGTCCGCCAGATAGCTGCCGGCAATCGTCCAGTTGCCATTGGCAAACACCGCGCTGACGGAAAAGAACCAGTAGCAGAAGATGAAATACAGGATGGTGCAGCCAGCCAGCAGCGGCAGCCGCAGTTTCTTGAGCAGTGGCTCGGACATCAAGTCCGGATGCCGATCCGCGACGGCCTGTATGTCGATGGCATTCATCAGGACGGCTCCCGCTAGTGGACGAATTGAAAGGCGTGTTCGCCGGCGAGCTTCTTGCGAAGCCAGGCCGAGAACTGATCGACGGCGACAATCGTGCACAGCAGCAGCAGAACGATCGCGAGCGTCTTCGCCTCATGGCCCTGGCTGATGGACAGACGCAGCGATTCGCCGATGCCGCCGCCGCCGACCGCGCCGATGATGGTGGACGCGCGCACGTTGATCTCCAGCCGGAGCAGGAAATAGGACATGAAGTTGGGCATGACCTGAGGAACGATGGCAAACCAGACGCGCTCGATCCAGTTGCCGCCGGAGGCGCGCAATCCTTCGTCGGCTTTCATGTCGGCGTTTTCCACGACTTCGTAGAACATCTTGCCAAGTGCGCCGATCGTATGGATCGAGACGGCAATGATCGCCGGTATCGGCCCAAGGCTGAAGATTGCGAGAAAGAAGCCGGCGATCACCACTTCCGGAAAGGCCCGGAGCAGTTCCATGAACCGGCGCGCGGGAACCCGGATCCAGGCTTTGGCCATCATGTTCCGGGCCGCGAGGAAAGACAGGATGAAGCCGAAGATCATGCCGATGATCGTCGAGACGATGGCAATGTTGATCGTCTCCAGCATCTTGTAGACATATTCGGGAACGTAGAAGCCGTCGGTGATGTAATGACGGCCCTCTTCGTAATTATACTTGAAGCTGCCGTCGTAATAGGGCGAGGGAAGGTCGAACAGCGCGCGCACGATCTCAAAGGGATCCCTCGGGATCAGTTCGCCGATGAAATCGAAGAAGTAGGGCAGTCGATCGAAGAACTTGCCGGAATTGCTCTCGTTGGCGAACCAGACGGATCCGGCGAAGGCGACGAAGAACACGATGGCGCCAACCACGGTGTAGAGCCTGCGGCGCGCCGCGAGCTCCTGCCAGTGCTGTTCCACCAGCCGGCCGCCTGCGCCGAGATTGGAAATCGACGACGTTTTGCTCATGTTCGCCCCGCTGTCCTCACATGGATGCGCCGCCGGAAGATCTCCCGGCGGCGCCGATATCAATCAGCCGGCGATCAGCCGCCGATGGTTGCCTTGCGGGCGTCGATGATCGGCTTGTAGAATTCGGCCTTGACTTCGACGAAGCCCTTGTTGTCGCCGGCGGAGATCGCCTTGAAGCAATCCGGATCGGTTTCCGGCAGGGCCATCATGAACGTCTTGATCTTCGCCTTCATGTCGGCGTCCATCGACGAGCGGATGACCTGCGGGCCGTTCGGGATCAGCGGCGACTTCCAGAGTTCGACTAGGTCGTCCATATTCAGGATGCCCTTGTCGACCATCTTGCGAAGGTTGCCGGAGGAGTAGCCGTCCTTGAATTCGCCAACGCCCGACGCCCAGGTCGTGCCGGCATCGAAGTTGCCCTTGACCACTTCTAGAACCAGATTTTCGTGACCGCCGCCGAAACCGGTTTCGGCAAAGAATTCCTTCACCGGAGCGCCGATGGATTCAGGCAGCGTGACGAGCGGGACGAGGTAGCCGGAGGTGGAGTCGGGATCGGCGAAGCCGAGCTTCTTGCCCTTGAGATCGGCGACCGTCTTGTAGCCCTTGTCCTTGCGGGCGACCATGACGGCGTAGTAGCCGGTGGAGCCATCGGTCTGCACTGTGGTGGTCATCGGTTCGACGGCATTTTCGTCGGCCAAGTAGATCTTGGCATAGGCCGATGCGCCGAGTTCTGCGTAATCGAGCGTTCCGCCGAGCAGGCCCTGCACGACGCCGTCATAGTCGGCGGCGGGGAACAGCGAGACCTTTTCAACACCGATGGCGGCCGGCAGCTTGTCGACCAGGCACTGGTGCGACTTCATGCGATCGGTTTCGTTTTCACCACCAAGGATGCCGATACGGAATTCCTTGAGGTCTTCGGCCATTGCGCCGGTGGCGAGCGCCATGATGGCGGTTGCTGCGAGAAGGGTTTTCTTGAGCATGATCTCTCTCCTGTGGTCCGGCCAATCCGGACGCTGGATATTTGGTATGGGTTGCCTTTGACGCGGGCGGGCGATCACGCGTGGCGCCGTTCAGACACCGAGCAGCACAAGCGGCTTGGCCGCTTGTGGGGGTGCGGAAGGAAGGACTTCAGCGGGAATGTTGATGCTGGTCGAGGTCATCGTCTCGTCGAGCGCACCGTCGGTGGCGCCATAGATGGCCGCGACGGCATCGTGCGTCAGTTCCTCCGGCGTGCCGTCGAACACCACCTTGCCGGCGGCCATGCCGATGATGCGTTGGCAGTAGCCGCGCGCCGTGTCGAGGGTATGAAGGTTGCAGACGACCGTGATGCCTTCGCGTTCGTTGATGCCCCGAAGGGCGTCCATGACGACCTTGGCGTTGAGTGGATCGAGCGATGCGATCGGCTCGTCGGCAAGCAGGACCTTCGGCTGCTGCATGAGCGCGCGGGCGATCGCCACGCGCTGCTGCTGGCCGCCCGACAGGGTGCCGGCGGGCTGCAGGGCGGACTGTTCGATGCCCAGCCGCTCAAGCGCCGCGATGGCCATGATCCGCTCTTCGCGGGTGAACATGTTGAGAATGCTCGTCAGCGTCGACCGATGGTTCAGCCGGCCGAGCAGCACATTGGTCAGGACGTCGAGGCGCGGCACAAGATTGAACTGCTGGAAGATCATGGCGCAGTCGCGCTGCCAGCCGCGCAACTCCGCACCGCGAAGCGAGGACACGACGCGGCCGTTGAACGAGATCGTGCCCGATGTCGGATCGGCAAGGCGGTTGATCATGCGCAGAAGGGTGGATTTCCCGGCGCCCGATCGGCCGATGACCCCGACCATCTGCCCGGCGGGGATATCGAGCGTGACAGAGTCCACGGCCGTCTTGGCCCCGAATCGACGCGTGACATCCTTGAGTTCAAACATTCCGCCAAATCCCTTGAAGACATTTTTCTTTTGTTGTCTTCCGTCTAGTGCGGCTGCTTGAAGGTCCGGTGTCAGTTTGATGACGGATGAATGACAATCCACAGGGGTGGGTCGTCGGCCAATTTCCAGGTCTCGGTCGGATCGCGCGCAGCAAGAATGCTTGATCGGGTTTCACTTAGGGAGTATAGTAGGTAGAATAACTACTTCGAGGTCGGGTATGGACGAAGCAGTATCGGCGGCTGATGCGAACCGCAATTTTTCATCGATTCTTCGCAGCGTCCGCGAAGGTCAGAGCTTCGTGGTTACCAGCCATGGCCGGCCCGTGGCCCGCATTGTACCGGCCAACAAGCTCGAAGACACGTCGTCTGCCGGCCGCGCGGCGCTTTTCGCACGACTCGAAAGCCAGCCCGTCACGGACATCGGACGTTGGACACGTGACGAACTCTACGACGACGAAAATTGAAGGTCGCGCTCGACACCAATATTCTGGTCTACGCGGAGGGCGTCAACGGCGCAGAGAAACGGGATATCCTTCTGCCTCTGCTTCTTGGCCTGCCAAAGCATGTTGGCATCGTCCCGATTCAGGTTCTCGGGGAGCTTTTCAACGTCCTTACGCGAAAGGCCGGCAGATCCCGCGCTGATGCTCGGCAAGTAGTTCTGGCATGGCATGATGCGTTTGAGGTCGTAGAAACGACGTTCAAGATCATGGTGGCGGCAACCGATCTCGCCAACGACCATCAACTTGCGATCTGGGATGCCGTCATTCTTGCTGCCGCCTCGAATGCCGGGTGTCGCCTGCTGCTGTCCGAAGACCTTCACGACGGTTTCACCTGGGGTGGCACGACCGTGGCCAATCCATTCGCACGACCGAACCAGAGTCTGCTGGAAGCTTTTCTGCGGGGGAGCAGTTGACCTCGCGACCGGCAGCCTGAGATCAAGCCAACGCGGCAGATCCTGCATGCTCATATTTCTCCAAAAACGCCTCCGCACCCAGATCCCTGAAATCCTGTAGAGCCAGCCTCAGCCGCGCGTGATCCCAATCCCACCACGCCAGCCGGTCGTACCGCTCGGCGATATCGCGCGAAAAACGCTCGCGGATCGGCTTCGCCGCCACGCCGCCGACCACCATGTAGGGTTCGACATCCTTCGACACCACCGCACCGGCCCCGATCGCCGCGCCATTGCCGATGGTCACGCCCGGCAGGATGGTCGCGCCATGGCCGATCCAGACATCATGGCCGATGGTGATCGCATTTTCGCGGCGCCAGGTGAAGAAGTCGATATCTGTTTCTGCATCGGGCCAGTAGTCGCCGGAACGATAGGTGAAGTGGTGCAACGTCGGCCGCCACAGTGGGTGGTTGGTCGCATTGATCCGGACATGGGCGGCGATATTCGCGAATTTGCCGATCGTGGTGCACCAGACCATGCCATATTCCATCACATAGGAATAATCGCCGATTGAACTCTCCGAGATCCGGCAATGTTCTGCGATCTCGGTATAGGCGCCGAGTGTGGTTGCCCGCAGTTCAGACGTCGGGTGGATGAGCGGTTGGACGGAGAGCCGCGTCACGCCGCTGCCCTCCGCGCCGAAAAGGCGCCGACATCGACAATCCGGTCAGCCACGCTGGCACGCACGTCCTCGTCGTGAAAGATACCCAGCATTGCGATACCGAGGGCCTTCTTCTCGCGGATCATGTCCACCACGACGGCGCGGTTCGCCGCATCCAGCGACGCCGTCGGTTCATCCAGCAGCAGCACCGGATGGTCGGTGATGAAGCCGCGGGCGATGTTGACGCGCTGCTGCTCGCCACCGGAAAAGGTCGCAGGCGGAAGCTGCCAAAGTGCTTCCGGCAGGTTGAGCCGCGCGAGCATGCCTGCGGCGACGCTGCGGGCCTCTTCGACAGGCGTGCCCCGCGCGGTCAACGGCTCGGCAACGATATCCAGCGCGCCAACGCGCGGCACGGTGCGCAGGAACTGGCTGACATAGCCGAGCGTCCGGCGCCTGATTTCCAGCACCTGCCGCGGGGCGGCGGTGGCGATGTCATGCATCATGCCGTCATGGAGAATCGCGATACTGCCGCTGTCCACGCCGTAATTGCCGTAGATCATTTTCAGGATCGAGCTCTTGCCGATGCCGGACGGTCCGCCCAGCACCACGCATTCCCCTTCCGCGAGCGAGAGGGATGCGCCGCGCATGACAGGCAAGGCCAACCCTCCGCGTAGATGCATGGTGAAGGTCTTTTCGAGATCCGAGACGTTGAGAAGAGTGGCCATGGTTCAGACCTGCAGGATCGAGGAAACAAGAAGCTGGGTATAGGGCTCGCGCGGATCGTCAAGCACCCGGTCGGTCAGGCCGTGTTCGATGACATGGCCGTCCTTCATCACCATCATCCGGTGCGAGATCAGCCGCGCGACCGCCAGGTCATGGGTAACGATGATGACCGAGAGATTGAGATCCTGGACGAGCCCGCGCAGCAGGTCGAGCAGGCGCGCCTGCACGGAGACGTCGAGGCCACCCGTCGGCTCGTCCATGAAGACGAGGCGAGGGGAGGTCACCAGGTTGCGGGCGATCTGCAGACGCTGGCGCATGCCGCCCGAGAAGGCGCGCGGCTGGTCGTCGATGCGGTCCGAGTTGATCTCGACGCGGCCGAGCCAGTCGGTTGCTGCCGCGCGGATATTGCCATAATGCCGGTCGCCGACCGCCATGAGCCTTTCGCCGACATTGGCGCCGGCGGAGACCGCCATCCGAAGCCCGTCTGCAGGGTTCTGGTGCACGAAGCCCCAGTCGGTCCGCATCAGTACGCGGCGCTCGGCCTCGCTCATGCGGCCGACATCGCGCAGCACGCCATCCCGCATCCGGTATTGCATCACGCCGCTGTCCGCCTGGAGACGTGTCGAGAGGCAGTTGAGCAGGGTGGTCTTGCCGGAACCGGATTCGCCGACGATCGCCAGGACTTCGCCCGGCCAGAGATCGAAGCTGACATTCATGCAGCCGATACGGCTGCCGTAGAATTTCGACAGGCCCTGTACCTTGAGAAGCGCTTGCTCGCTCATCGGGCAGCCTCCCCGGCCTGTGACCCCCTGGCGAGCATCTCGCCGGCATGGCCGTGGGCCCGCCGGTCCTCGCAATGGTCGGTATCCGAGCACACGAACATCCGCTTCCCCTTGTCGTCGAGCACGACCTCGTCGAGATAGACGTTGTCCGCGCCGCACAACGCGCACGGCCTGCCGAATGTTTGGATCCGGAACGGATGATCCTCGAAGTCGAGGCTCACCACATCGGTGAACGGCGGCACGGCATAGATCCGCTTCTCGCGACCGGCGCCGAACAGTTGCAACGCCTCGCAGCGATTGAGCTTCGGATTGTCGAATTTCGGGATCGGCGAGGGATCCATGACATAGCGGCCCTCGACCTTGACCGGATAGGCATAGGTGGTGGCGATCTCGCCGTTCCTGGCGATGTCCTCGTAGAGCTTGACATGCATCAGGCCGTATTCCTCCAGCGCATGCATCTTGCGCGTCTCGGTCTCGCGCGGTTCGAGGAAGCGGAGCGGTTCGGGGATCGGAACCTGGTAGACCAGCGTCTGGCCAGCCGTGAGCTTCTGCTCTGGAACGCGATGGCGCGTCTGGATAATCGTCGCCTCCGAGGTCCTGGTCGTGACGGCGACATTGGCGACCTTCTGGAAGAAGGCGCGAATCGACACCGCGTTGGTCGTGTCATCGGCACCCTGGTCGATCACTTTCAGAGTGTCCTCCGGTCCGATGATCGCCGCCGTGACCTGCACGCCGCCGGTTCCCCAGCCATAGGGCATCGGCATTTCGCGCGAGGCGAACGGCACCTGGTAGCCGGGAATGGCGATCGCCTTGAGGATCGCGCGACGGATCATCCGCTTGGTCTGCTCGTCGAGATAGGCGAAGTTGTAGCTGGCGATGACGGGTTCAGCGTGCATGGGCGTGGTCCTTGACTGCGTAGCGCGCCAGCCGCTGGGAGAGCGTGCCGGTATGCAGCTCGAAAAGATGGTTGTCGTGGTCGTGGAAATAGATCGACCGGCCTTCGCCCTCGACCCGCGGACGTGGCGGGCGCACGTCCAGTCCCAGGTCGGTGACACGTTGGAGACAGGTCTCGAAGTCGTCTTCCGAAATCTTGAAGGCGATGTGGTTGTAGGAGCGCGACGGCAGGCTCTCACCCTGCATGATCGCGATCCATATGTCGCCGACGAGGAAGAACTTCTCGCGCGACAGCGAGAATGTCGCCTCACCGCTGGCATAGACCTCGCGCGCGCCGAGCACACTTTCGAGAATGCCGGTCATCCGGTCGAGATCGCTGACCACGAAGGTCATGTGCGAAAGTCCCTCGATCATTCTGCTGCTTCCTTCCTCTCGCCGCCGTCAACGCGCCTCGATGCGCGTGCGGCGTCGTACTCCGCCCGCATGCGGCGCACGAGTTCGAGCTCGGCCTGGAAGTCGACATAGTGCGGCAGCTTGAGATGCTCGACGAAGCCTGTCGCCTGCACATTGTCGGAATGCGAGATCACGAATTCCTCGTCCTGCGCCGGCGCCACTATATCCTCGTCGAACTCCCGCGCCCGCAGTGCTCGGTCGCAGAGCGCCATTGCCATTGCCTTGCGTTCGGACTGACCGAAGACCAGGCCATAGCCGCGTGTGAACTGCGGCGGCTCCTTGGCAGACCCCTTGAACTGGTTGACCATCTGGCATTCGGTGACCTGGATTCGGCCGAGCGAAACCGCAAAGCCCAGCTCCGGCACGTCGATCTCGACCTCGACCTCGCCGATACGGATCTCGCCGGCAAAGGGATGGGTGCGGGCATAGCCGCGCTGCGTCGAATAGCCCAGCGCCAGCAGAAAGCCCTCGTCGCCGCGTGCCAGCGCCTGCAGTCGCTGGTCTCGCGGCATCGGAAACTCGAGCGGCGTCCGGGTAATGTCGCCGGTCTGATGCTCGGAGGGCATGGCGCCATCGCTTTCGATCAATCCTTCCTGCGCAAGAATTTCGGAGACACGCATCACAGGACCATCATCAGATGCGCGCTCGGCGGGCAGGTCCGGTTCGGCGTTCCCGGCCAGTGACGGATCAATGAGGCGATGGGTGTAGTCGAACGTCGGGCCAAGCAACTGACCGCCCGGCAAATCCTTGTACGTGGCCGAGATGCGGCGTGCGACGCGCATGTTGGCGGTATCGATCGGCTTGGTGTAGCCGAGGCGGGGAAGGGTGGTGCGATGGGCCCGCAGGATGAAGATCGCCTCGATCATGTCGCCACGTGCCTGCTTGATGGCAATGGCGGCGAGCGTCCTGTCATGCAGCGAGCCTTCCGCCATGACCCGGTCGACCGACAGCGCGAGTTGCTCCGTGATCTGCTCGATGGTGATCGATGGCAGGCTGCGGTCGCCGCGGCGCTTGTCGGCGAGCAGGCGGTGGGCGTTGGCGATGGCGGTTTCACCGCCCTTGACGGCAACATACATCTCAGCCTTCCTTCCTGTTGATCCTGGTCGTACGCGGCAGGCAGAGCGCATGCCTGCCACTGGTCAGGATGAGGTCGACGCCGCGGGGAAACAGCGCCGTGTTCTCCGCCCACATGCGTGCGAAATGCGACGGCAGCCCGCGTGGTGCGATTTCGTGCGTGTTCTCGATGCCCGGCCCGGTGAGGACGAATGCGTCGCCGCCGCCGAGGTCTGGCACGTCAAAGACGATCGTCGTCGAGCGGTCCGGATATTCCTGGGTTCCCGTCGAAAACGTCGACAGCGGCGGCAGTTGGGCGCCCTGTTCCAGGAAGGCGAATGCCGCCTCGCTCCGCTCCCCTGCCACCAGTGCGCCGGTGTGGAAGGCGAGCCATGCCTGTATTCCCGCATCGATCATCGCCGGGGACAGGTGGACAAGCGTGTCATGGTCGCACAAGGCGAGCGCGACCCCACCGGCCCCGGCCGACATCGGGCTGGGCGGGCCTGCCGTGGCAGCGATGTCCGCGATCGTTCCAGGACGTGCCATGGCGTCCATCAGCCGCCTGAACACGGATTGCGAATCAAAGACCGGTTCGGCGAAGCCGCCGGAGTAAGCGTCGGAACGGTAGGCCATCAGTCTTCTCCCCGGACCATTGCAAAGAAGTCGACCCGTGTTGCCGCCGTCTGCGCGGCCTCCTCGGCATCCGCGCGTGCAACATCATCCTCGATGCGGGCCACCAGGTCGGCGATTTCGGCTGCGTGGTCGGGCCGCTGGGCGAGCGCGTCGACAATCGCTGCCAGTTCGGCCTTGCGCGGATCGAGGCCCAGCGTCTGGCCGAAGCCGATCTCCCCGGTCTCGAGCCGAATCGTGGCGCGACTTACGGTCGCCTCGCCCAGATTGAAGGGTGCACCGCCACCCCCGATGCGCCCGCGGATCATCACGAGCCCGGTTTCCGGACCCCGGACTGCCTGATAGGCAGGCTTGGCAGCCAGCCCTGCCCAATGCCCCTCGAGCAGCGATCTTTCCGCCTTTGCGCACGCCTCCATCACACGCCGGCGGTCGGGTCCGGCCATGTCGGCATTCTGCAACTGGGTCATTGTCAAGCCTCCAAATGTCTATTAGTCTAGATAACTAGACATATCGAAGCGAGTAACCCCAGACAATGACAATGGTGTGACATGGACAGCGGATTTTCCATCGACCGCAGAAGTGGCGTCGCCGCTTGGAAGCAGATCGCCGACCGGATCAGTCGTGCCATTGATGCCGGCGACTATGATGCGACCGGGATGGTGCCTCCGGAGACACAGCTGGCCGAGAGCTTCGGCGTCAACCGTCATACGGTGCGGAGCGCGATCGCCGCGCTCGCGGAAGACGGACTTCTCCGCCGGGTGCAGGGCAGGGGCACGTTGATCGAGAAGCGCGAGCGCTTGGTCTATCCCGTCGGTCGCCGCACGCGCTTCTCCGAGGGGCTCGTTGGACAGGCGGGAGAAACCGATATCCGGCTCTTGCATGAGAGCGAGGGTCCCGCAAGTGTCGCTGTTGCCGCCGCCCTGGGATTGACACCGGGCGCTTCTGTCATCCAGCTCAACACGTTGAGCCTTGCCGATGGCATTCCGATCTCGCTTGCCGTGCACTATCTCGAAGGTGGACGATTTTCCGGGATCGGAAGCCGGCTTTCGGCCTCCCGCTCCATCACCCGTGCGCTGTCGGAGTTCGGCGTGGAAGATTATGTCCGCGTCTCCACGGAGGTGACCGCGCGTCTGGCGAGCCCCGCAGAGAGCGAGCAACTGTCGCTGGGCGGCAATCCGGTCGTGCTGGAGACAGCCGCGCTGAACGCCGATTCCGAGGGCCGGCCGGTGCAGTATTCCCGCACCCTGTTCGCCGCCGATCGCATCGCGCTGCGGCTCGATACGCCCGGAAAATAGCGACGCTGAGCGTCACGATGCAGATGGTATCCGGGATTCGGCACGATGGCCATTTCCGCGTGAATTCCTGCCCTTCGGCAGCGGCCCGGAAACCGTCCCGGCATTGTACAAATCACCCAAAATCGACGGAAAATCGCTTATTTTCAATCCGTTGCGAAGGGGATTGGAAAAATCCGCAGGCAGATTCCGAATTTGTCACAAAACCTGCTTGACACTTCCGGCAGCACCCCTTAGACAGCCGCTCACGAACGGCGAACAAGCCGCTTCGGAAAGAAATGCGCGGGTGTAGCTCAGTTGGTTAGAGTGCCGGCCTGTCACGCCGGAGGTCGCGGGTTCGAGCCCCGTCACTCGCGCCATTTCTCTCTTGGACCTCAGGTCGGGGAAGGTTTTCCTTCTACAGCGATACTGAAATTGTGAAGTCCAACAGTGCTTTCCAGACTGAACTGAATGTGTCCCGGAATGTTTAATTCCCCGTCCACACGCCGGCGCCCGGTTGATATCGAATCAACGCGTGCCCGCCCGATTGTCGCGCAGCGGTTCCGAGACGGACTTCAGGCCGCAATGCGGGGATATCTCGTGCGGATGTTCTCTATGTAGTACGTCCCTGGCGACGGTGCTGAGGCGAGGGCGGTCACTTCGCCTTCGCTCACCCCGGAGAACAACCGTTCCTCGCCGTCCCGCATCCGGATTCGCAGTCGTCCGTCCACCGCGCTGAAATAGACCGCCTCAATGAGGTCGGACGTGACCGGCACGGCCTGCATCAGGTCGGGCTCGGCGAGTCCCAGGTCTGCCACTGCCGGTATTTGCCGAACCCTGTCACGCCATGCATGACGTCGGATGCGCAGGTCGTTGTAGGCCAGCGCGAACGCCATCCCCGCCAGCGCGCCTATGCCCTTGATGATCGCATCGTCCAGCCGCGCATGGCGAGTCGGCGACAGCGCCTGCAGCAATTCGATGCCGCCGGCGCTGAGGGTCATGAAGATTCCGACAGGAAGCGCGTGGCGCGGATAGGCAATCATGAACATCGCCGCCAGCGCGCCGAACGCCAGCGCCCGGTCGACATCGACAGAGAAGATGTCGCCTGGCCGCATGTCGATTGGCGACACCGTCACGAGGACGATGGCGGCGAACGCAACCCATGCGACGATCTGGTACTTCCTGGTTCTCATCCGCGCGATACTGGGCCGCCCGCATGAATCATCGCCTAAGGATGATGCGACAATTTGAAGAAACTTGTCGGATTGACGATGCTGCGCGCGGGCCGTGGCATGTGAGCATGCCCATCGGGCGTCGAACAAGCTGCTGCATGGCGGGATTGTTCGGCACTCTAGAGTTTCGATTGGATGTTCCCGGGGAAACTGAGGGTCGTCCAGCTCTGCAATATATATAGTGACAAGTAGGCGATCAGACGCCGTAACCTTTGCCCGTCGCCTCCAGCGGCGGGCATCTTCGTTTCGCCGGGCACGACATGGGGCAGGCGCTGCGGCGATCCTCATGCCAACTGCGCGGCGCCGGAACGCCGATCGACGCGGCTGCCGCCCACACTGTGCGGGTGCACATCTGCGTCACTTGGCGCAGGACCGTGACAATGAGCGTTTTACTGATTGAAATCAGAAGCTTGAGTTGCCGCATTTGAGGCACTCCACGCAAATGTGGCGGCAATGCGTTTAAAATTCCCTGTCTGTCTTGCTAATCGCTTATAGCTGCGCTAACCACGACTGCGATGCAACAAATTGCGGCCCTGGCGGGGCTCGGAGTCGCGCCTGCGGCCAGACCCCATCGAACCAGGCAGGGACCAAGGTCAAATGACTGAACTTCTCGGCTCCTATCTCCCCATAGCCATCTTCATCGGCATAGCTTTGGTGATCGGACTTGCGCTTCTCGTGGCGCCCTTTATCGTCGCCTACAAGGCGCCCGACTCGGAAAAGCTGTCGGCCTACGAGTGCGGCTTCAATGCGTTCGACGACGCGCGCATGAAGTTCGACATCCGCTTCTACCTCGTCTCGATTCTCTTCATTATTTTCGACCTTGAAGTCGCATTCCTCTTCCCCTGGGCCGTTTCGTTCGGCGCCATAGGCTGGTTTGGTTTCTGGTCAATGATGGTCTTCCTCCTCGTGCTGACTATCGGATTCATCTATGAATGGAAGAAAGGAGCGCTCGAATGGGATTGACCTCCACAAGCGCAACCTCTGGCACCCTCGTTGCTCCGCAGGCCAAGGGGGTCGTGGATCCTGCGACCGGCAAGCCGATTGGCGCCAATGATGCTTTCTTTGGCGAGATCGACAACGAACTCGCCGACAAGGGCTTTCTGGTCACCTCGACAGACGAACTCATCACCTGGGCGCGCACCGGCTCGCTGATGTGGATGCAGTTCGGCCTCGCCTGCTGCGCCGTCGAGGGCCTGATGCAGGTCTCCGGCCCGCGGTACGATATGGAGCGTTTCGGTGTCGCCCCGCGCGCTTCGCCACGCCAGTCCGACGTGATGATCGTTGCCGGGACGCTGACCAACAAGATGGCGCCCGCGCTCCGCAAGGTCTACGACCAGATGCCGGAGCCGCGCTACGTGATCTCGATGGGCTCCTGCGCAAACGGTGGCGGCTACTATCATTATTCCTATTCGGTGGTGCGCGGCTGCGACCGTGTGGTGCCGGTGGACATTTATGTGCCGGGCTGTCCCCCCACGGCGGAAGCGCTCCTTTACGGGGTGCTGCTTCTGCAGAAGAAGATCCGCCGCACCGGCACGATCGAGCGTTGAGGGCAGAGTATGTCGACTTCACTGGAAGAGCTTTCGATCTATCTGCGCGAAAGCCGCGGCGACTGGATTGTCGCGAGCGAACTCGTTTGGGGCGAACTGAATGTCACCACGACGCCTGAGAGCTATATCGGGCTGCTGACGTTCCTGCGTGATGATCCTCGTTGCCAGTTCGTGAGCTTCATCGATCTCTGTGGGGTTGACTACCCCGAGCGCGAGAAACGGTTCGATGTCGTCTGCCACCTGCTTTCACCTACGGCCAATGCACGCATCCGCGTTAAGCTTGAATGCGGTGAGGACGATACGATCCCCTCGGCGACGGCTGTCTATCGCGGTGCCGACTGGTTCGAGCGCGAAGCGTACGACATGTACGGCATCCTGTTTTCCGGTCACCCGGACCTGCGCCGCTTGCTGACCGACTACGGTTTCGAAGGCTTTCCGCTGCGCAAGGACTTCCCGACCACGGGTTATGTCGAGGTCCGTTATGACGACACGGTGAAGCGCGTCGTGTACGAACCGGTGCAGCTTCGCCAGGAGTTCCGCAATTTCGACTTCCTTTCTCCCTGGGAAGGCACGGACTATGTGCTGCCGGGTGACGAGAAGAAGAGCCAATAAGGAATTGTCTCGGCCCCGGCCGAGCCAGTATTCGCCTCCGCCTTGGAGCAGATGGAATGACCGAACACAACGTCCGCAACTTCACCATCAACTTCGGCCCCGAGCACCCTTCGGCGCACGGCGTGCTCCGACTTGTCCTCGAACTTGATGGCGAAGTCGTCGAACGCGTCGATCCGCATATCGGCCTGTTGCATCGCGGCACCGAGAAACTGATCGAGACCAAGACCTATCTGCAGGCGGTGCCCTATTTTGACCGTCTCGACTACGTCGCGCCTATGAACCAGGAGCATGCCTTCGCGCTCGCCGTGGAAAAGCTGCTCGGCCTGGAGATCCCCAAGCGCGGTCAGTTGATCCGCGTTCTCTATTCCGAGATCGGCCGCATCCTGTCACACATCATGAATGTGACCACGCAGGCGATGGACGTTGGTGCGCTGACGCCACCGCTCTGGGGCTTCGAGGCGCGCGAGCAGTTGATGGTATTCTACGAGCGTGCCTGCGGCGCGCGCATGCACTCAGCCTATTTCCGTCCGGGTGGTGTCCACCAGGACCTGCCGCCGGAACTGGTCGAGGATATCGGCAAGTGGTGCGAGGGTTTCGAATCGATCCTCGACGACATCGAGGGACTGCTCACCGGTAACCGCATCTTCAAGCAGCGCAATGTCGATATCGGCGTTGTATCGCTGGCGGATGCCTGGTCCTGGGGCTTCTCGGGCGTGATGGTGCGCGGCTCGGGCGCGGCTTGGGACCTGCGCCGGTCGCAACCCTATGAGTGCTATTCCGAACTCGATTTCGACGTCGCGGTCGGCAAGAACGGGGACTGTTTCGACCGCTACCTGATCCGCATGTTCGAGATGCGCCAGTCGAACCGCATCATGAAGCAATGCGTTGATCTCCTGCTCGGCAAGGAAAAGCACGGCCCGGTTTCGTCCATGGACGGCAAGGTGGTGCCGCCGAAGCGCGGCGAGATGAAGCGTTCGATGGAAGCGCTGATCCATCACTTCAAGCTCTACACTGAAGGCTATCACGTCCCGGCCGGCGAGGTTTACGCCGCGGTCGAGGCACCGAAGGGCGAGTTCGGCGTCTATCTCGTGGCCGACGGCACCAACAAGCCGTACCGCTGCAAGATCCGTGCCCCCGGGTATGCCCATCTCCAGGCGATGGACTTCCTCTGCAAGGGCCATCTTCTGGCCGACGTGTCGGCGGTGCTCGGCTCGCTCGACATCGTGTTCGGAGAGGTGGACCGGTGAGGAGATTGACCGCCGTCGCACTGCTGTCGCTGGTTTCATCCGCTGCCGCGCTCGCGCAGGAGGACCAGCCGAGCATGACGACATCAGGCGCGTCGATGGGGCAGTTGATTTCGCAAGGCTTCGAGATCAAGGCAGCCGTACCGAATGGCAAGAGCTTCGTGGTCTTTCTGCAAAAGGACTCAACGGGCTACGCATGCGAGATGGCGACCCTGTCGCGCTCGGTGTGTGGCAAGATAAATTGATAGGGCTTGAGGTAGAATGTCCGTACGTCGACTAGCCGAAGACAATGTTCAGCCGCCAAGCTTCGCCTTCAACAAGGAGAACGCGGCCTGGGCGAAGGCAACGATCAAGAAATACCCGAAGGGTCGTGAACAGTCCGCGATCATCCCGCTGATGATGCGTGCGCAGGACCAGGACGGCTGGGTGACCAAGGCTGCGATCGAGTCCATCGCCGACATGCTCGGCATGCCCTATATCCGGGCGCTCGAAGTGGCCACATTCTATACCCAGTTCCAGCTCAAGCCGGTCGGCACGCGCGCGCATGTGCAGGTTTGCGGCACCACGCCCTGCATGCTGCGCGGCGCCGAGGATCTGGTCGCGGTCTGCAAGTCCAAGATCCATGCCGAACCGCATCACCTCAACGCCGACGGAACGCTGTCCTGGGAAGAGGTCGAATGTCTCGGCGCCTGCGTCAACGCGCCGATGGTCGCGATCTTCAAGGACACCTACGAGGATCTGACCCCGCGGCAGCTTGAGTATATCATCGAGCGTTTCGAAGGCGGCCGTCCTGACGACGTCAAGGCCGGCCCGCAAATCGACCGGATCTTCTCGGCACCGTTTGGTGGCCTGACCTCGCTCAACGAGCCCGAGACGCCGTCGAAGGCCAGGCCTTCGCGCGCAAAGGCCCCCGCGGCATCGACGGAAGCCTCCAGCGTACCGCCGTCCAATGCGGCCAAGCCCAAGACCGACGCGATCGAGACGAGCCCGGCCATCAAGTCGCCGGCCGACGGCAAGGTTGACGAGCAGGCCGTCGCCGCTGCCGACAAAGTTGCCTCCGCAGCAGCAGAGAATACGACCGCGTCCGGACCGGCCGCTGCCAAGCCCTCGCTCGAGGATGCGAATCGGCCCAAGGGCATCGACAGGCCGGAGAGCCCTGATGACCTCAAGCTGATCTCCGGCGTCGGACCCAAAATCGAGGGCATCCTGCACGGCCTCGGCATCTACACCTATGCTCAGGTTGCCGCCTGGCAGGACAATGAACGCAACTGGGTTGACGGCTATCTGAATTTCAAGGGCCGCATCGACCGCGACGACTGGGTACGCCAGGCGAAAGCCTTGGCCGATGGCGGCGAGGCCGAGTATATTCGCGTCTTCGGCAAGAAGCCGCGTTGAGGAACGTCAGACATGCTTGAAGACAAGGATCGCATCTTCACCAACCTCTACGGCCTCCAGGACTGGAAGTCCTGAAGGGCGCGAGGCGCGCGGCGCCTGGGACAACACCAAGGACTGCTCGACAAGGGCGGACTGGATCATCGAACGAGATGAAGGCTCGGGCCTGCGCGGTCGCGGCGGCGCCGGCTTCCCGACCGGGCTGAAGTGGTCCTTCATGCCCAAGGAGCGCACGGACCGCGCCGCACTATCCTGGTCGTCAACGCCGACGAATCCGAACCCGGTACCTGCAAGGACCGCGAGATCATGCGCCACGATCCGCAGCTGCTGATCGAAGGCTGCCTGATCGCCGCTTTCGCGATGGGGCGCAGGCCGCCTACATCTACGTCCGCGGCGAATATCATCCGCGAACGCGAGGCGCTGCAGGCCGCGCGTCGAGCGAGGCCTACGAGCGGAGCTGCTCGGCAAGAACAACGGCTCGGGCTACGACTTCGACGTCTTCGTCCATCACGGCGCCGGCGCCTACATCTGCGGCGAAGAGACGGCGCTGCTGGAAAGCCTGGAAGGCAAGAAGGGCCAGCCGCGCCTGAAGCCGCCGTTCCCGGCCGGCGCGGGCCTCTACGGCTGTCCGACCACGGTGAACAACGTCGAATCGATCGCCGTGCGCTCCGACCATCCTGCGCCGCGGCGCCGACGTGGTTCGCGGGCTTCGGCCGGCCGAACAACACCGGGCACCAAGCTCTATCGACATCAGCGGGCACGTGAACCGTCCCTGCATGGTCGAAGAGGCGATGTCGATCCCGTTCGAGCGAACTGATCGAAGAGCACTGCGGCGGCATGCGCGGCGGCTGGGACAACCTGCTGGCCGTGATCCCCGGCGGCTCGTCGGTGCCGCTGGTACCCGCGAGATCCGACATCCGCGCTCGATGGATTTCGACGGCCTGCGCGAGCTGGCTCGGGCCTCGGCACCGCCGCCGTCATCGTCATGGACAAGTCGACCGACATCGTCAAAGCCATCTGGCGCCTCTCCGTCCTTCTACAAGCACGAGAGCTGCGGCCAGTGCACGCCGTGCCGCGAAGGCACCGGCTGGATGATGCGGGTCATGGAGCGCATGGTGCGCGGCCAGGCGCAGAAGCGCGAGATCGACATGCTGTTCCAGGTGACCAAACAGGTCGAGGGACACACGATCTGCGCGCTTGGCGACGCCGCCGCATGGCCGATTCAGGGCCTGATCAAGCATTTCCGCCCGGTGATGGAAGCCCGCATCGACGAATACACCCGCAACGCAACGACCCACGGCGCCGTGCTAGAGGCGGCCGAGTAAGGACGATGATGGTCGAGGCTCGCAAGGACGATGACGAAAGGCCGGTGGCGGATAACGCCGCCGCCGATCTGTCGCGTTTTGCGGAAGCGTCGAGCAAACTTCTGGCAGAGCAGGCAGCGGCGTTCGCGGTCATGACCGCTTACGGCCTCAGCGTTACCGCGCAGATGACCGGCATGATGCTTGGCGCCCTGCGCGGGCCGGCGTCCGCCGAAAAGATGGCGGAAGAGCCCGCCGCGCCCCAGAGCCCCTCGGCCAAAATCGTGCCACTGCACCCGCGCGCCGCGGCGCCTGACCCGGCTGCATCGCTCAAGGCCGAGGTCGCCGAAAAGCCGGTCCGGACGTCAGCGGCAAAGTCAAAGGCCAAGGTCGCCGCTCCCGCGGTCGTCGCCCCCAAGCCGAAGAAACCCGCCAGGGACGCGGTCGCCGGTCGCGCGTCCGGCAAGGGAGATGATCTCAAGAAGATTTCGGGCATCGGACCACGCCTGGAGAAGGAGCTGAACGCCCGCGGCATCCACACCTATGGTGACATTGCCACGCTTGGCGAGGCGGCCGTGATGAAGCTGGACGAGGATCTCGGTCTCGAAGGCCGTATTGCGCGCGATGACTGGGCTGGGCAGGCCAAGGCACTTTCCGGAGGAAAGAGCTGATGCAGCTTGCCGAGTTCAATGTGGGTTTCCTGCGCTACCCGATTGACGATCCGCGCGTACGCCGTTTCGTGATGGCGCTGGATTCTGTAAACGAGGTCGCCGAGCGCATGCCGGGTTTCGTCTGGCGCCTGAAGGGCGACAACGGCAACGCGACGGAAGTGCCCGTTTATGCCGACAGCAAGGCGATCCCCAACCTCAGCGTCTGGGCGGATGTCGAATCCCTCGAAACCTTCGTCTGGAAGACGGTCCACAAGACGTTTTACGACCGGCGCGAATTGTGGTTCGAGGTTCTGGAGAAGCAGAATTTCGTGATGTGGCAGGTCGAGGACGGCCACCAGCCGACGCTGGCGGAAGCCAAGGCACGGCTCGATCATCTCAATCAATATGGCGACAGCGACCAGGCCTTCGGCTGGTCCTATGTGCCGCAGGCAAAGCTCTGGCTAGAAGCGCGTTGTGCGTGAGGCGGGAAGGCGAATATGACGAAGCTGAAAGTTGACGGAAAAGAAATCGAAGTGCCGGACCATTTCACGCTGTTGCAGGCGTGCGAGGAAGCTGGCGCCGAAGTTCCGCGCTTCTGTTTTCATGAGCGGCTGTCAGTCGCCGGCAATTGCCGCATGTGTCTGGTCGAGGTGAAGGGCGGTCCGCCCAAGCCGGCGGCCTCCTGCGCCATGGGTGTGCGCGACATCCGCGGCGGCCCCAACGGTGAGCTGCCCGAAGTCTTCACCAACACGCCGATGGTCAAGAAGGCCCGTGAAGGCGTGATGGAATTCCTGCTGATCAACCATCCGCTGGATTGCCCGATCTGCGACCAGGGCGGTGAATGCGATCTGCAGGATCAGGCGATGACCTTCGGCGTCGATGCCTCGCGCTACGGCGAGAACAAGCGCGCCGTCGAGGACAAGTATATCGGCCCGCTGGTCAAGACCGTGATGAACCGCTGCATTCACTGCACGCGCTGCGTCCGCTTCACCACCGAGGTCGCCGGGATCACCGAACTCGGCCTGATCGGCCGCGGCGAAGACGCCGAGATCACCACCTATCTCGAGCAGGCGATGACGTCGGAGCTTCAGGGCAACGTCGTCGATCTCTGCCCGGTCGGTGCGCTGACCTCAAAGCCCTTCGCTTTCACCGCCCGTCCGTGGGAACTCAACAAGACCGAATCGATCGACGTCATGGACGCGCTCGGCTCGGCGATCCGCATCGACAGCCGCGGCCGCGAAGTGATGCGCATCCTGCCGCGCGTCAATGAGGACATCAACGAGGAGTGGATCTCCGACAAGACCCGCCACGTCGTCGATGGCCTGAAGACGCAGCGCCTGGATCGTCCCTATGTCCGCAAGGACGGCCGCCTCGTGCCGGCCACCTGGGCGGAAGCGTTTGCGACCATCAAGTCTGCGGTTGCCGCGACATCGGGCGACAAGATCGGCGCCATCGCCGGCGACATGGCGACCGTCGAGGAAATGTACGCGCTCGGTGAGCTGCTCAAGTCGCTCGGCTCGGAAAACCTCGATTGCCGCCAGGATGGCTCCGCGCTTCATCCGGAAAACGGCCGTACGAGCTACGTCTTCAACCCGGGAATTTCAGGCATCGAAGAGGCGGACGCGCTCCTCATCATCGGCGCCAATCCGCGCGCCGAAGCTGCGATCCTCAATGCCCGCATCCGCAAGCGCTGGCGCCGTGGCGACCTCGCCATCGGCCTGATCGGCGAGAATGCAGATCTGCGCTACGACTACGAATATCTCGGCTCCGGTCCGGAGACGCTCAACGAAGTCGTCGACGGCACCTCCAAGTTCTTTGCCAAACTCAAGCGCGCCAAGAAGCCTGCCATCATCGTCGGGCAGGGCGCCCTGTCCCGCGCGGACGGCAAGGGCGTACTGGCCAGCGTCGCATCGCTCGCCTACGCGGTCGGTGCGGTCAAGGACGGATGGAACGGCCTCGGCATCCTGCACACCGCGGCCTCGCGCGTCGGCGGTCTGGATCTTGGCTTCGTGCCGGGTGTCAACGGCGTCGATGCAGCCACGCAGGTTGCGACGATGGATGTCCTCATCCTGCTCGGCGCAGACGAGATCGACCTTTCCAGGAAGGGCGCCAATCTCACTGTCTATATCGGCTCGCATGGCGACAACGGCGCATCCAATGCCGATGTCATCCTGCCGGGCGCTGCCTATGTCGAGAAGGCGGGCATCTTCGTCAACACCGAAGGCCGGGTCCAGTACAGCCAGCGCGCCACCTTCGCGCCGGGTGATGCCCGCGAAGACTGGGCGATCATTCGCGCGCTTTCCGAAACCCTCGGCAAGCGTCTTGCCTTCGACTCGCTCAGCCAGCTTCGCGCCCGTCTCTTCGCCGCTCATCCGCATTTTGCGCGTGAGGACGAAATCGCCGCGGGCGGTGTGGATGAAATTGCCGCAGTGGCGAAAAAACCGAGGAAAATGAACAAATCCGGGTTTGCTTCTCCGGTCAAAGACTTCTATTTGACGAACCCGATCGCACGCGCTTCGGCCGTCATGGCGGAGTGCTCCCAACTGGCCCGGAACAACTTCAAGGCTGCGGCGGAATAGGCTGAAGGCAAAGAGTTATGGACGCATTTATAACGACCTATGTCTGGCCTTTGCTCATCATGGTGGCGCAGTCGCTGCTGCTTCTGGTGTCTCTACTGGTCTTCATCGCCTTCATCCTGCTGGCCGACCGCAAGGTCTGGGCGGCGGTGCAGTTGCGCCGCGGTCCGAACGTGGTCGGCCCCTGGGGCCTGTTCCAGTCCTTCGCCGACCTCCTGAAGTTCGTATTCAAGGAGCCGGTGATTCCCTCCGCTGCCAACAAGGGCGTGTTCCTGCTCGCTCCACTCGTTGCGGTAACCCTGGCGCTCGCCACCTATGCCGTCATCCCGGTCAACAACAACTGGGTGATCGCCAACATCAATGTCGGCATACTCTATGTTTTCGCCATCTCCTCGCTCGAGGTCTATGGCATCATCATGGGCGGCTGGGCGTCGAACTCGAAGTATCCGTTCCTTGGTGCTCTTCGTTCGGCCGCGCAGATGGTCTCCTATGAAGTGTCGATCGGCTTCGTCATCGTCTGCGTGCTGCTCTGCGTCGGTTCGCTGAACCTCACCGACATCGTGCTCGCACAGAAGGACGGCCTCGGGACGCGTCTCGGCCTTCCCAGCACCTTTCTCGACTGGCACTGGCTGGCTCTCTTCCCGATGTTCGTGGTCTTCCTGATCTCGGCTCTGGCGGAAACCAACCGTCCGCCTTTCGACCTGCCGGAAGCAGAATCCGAACTGGTCGCCGGCCACATGGTCGAATACGGCTCCACGCCCTACATGATGTTCATGCTCGGCGAATATGCCGCCATCGTCCTGATGTGCGCCCTGACCACGATCCTGTTCCTCGGCGGATGGCTGCCGCCTTTCGATCACTGGCTGATCAACTGGGTGCCGGGCATCATCTGGTTCGTGCTCAAGGTCTGCCTGGTTTTCTTCTGGTTCGCCATGGCCAAGGCCATTGTTCCGCGCTACCGCTACGACCAGTTGATGCGGCTGGGCTGGAAGGTGTTCCTGCCTCTGTCGCTCGCCATGGTGGTTATCACCGCCTTCGTACTCAAGCTGATGGGATGGGCATGATGGCTGGTCACGATCATAGTGTTGCAGCACCGTCGCAGAATGCCGAGAGTTCGGGCATGAGCGTGTTCAAGCAGGCCGTGGGCTCGCTGTTCCTCCGGGAATTCGTGAGCGCGTTCTTCCTGACGATGCGCTACTTCTTTAAGCAGAAGGCAACGGTGAACTATCCCTTCGAGAAGGGACCGATCAGCCCGCGTTTCCGTGGCGAGCATGCGCTGCGCCGCTATCCGAACGGCGAGGAGCGTTGCATCGCCTGCAAGCTCTGCGAGGCAATCTGTCCTGCCCAGGCGATCACCATCGAGGCTGGCCCGCGCCGCAATGACGGCACCCGCCGGACGGTGCGCTATGACATCGACATGGTGAAATGCATCTATTGCGGCTTCTGCCAGGAGGCTTGCCCGGTGGATGCGATCGTCGAAGGGCCGAATTTCGAATTCGCCACCGAGACCCGGGAAGAGCTTTACTACGACAAGGACAAGCTTCTCGAGAATGGCGACCGGTGGGAGCGGGAAATCGCCCGTAACCTCGCGATCGATGCTCCCTATCGCTGAGCGTCGCGCAAGAATGGTCCGGTTCGCCGGATTTCGATTGGAAGGGCCGGTCGCGCGCGCGCGACGGGCAGGAAAAGGGCAGGAGCCGTTGCGCTCGCTAGCCCGGGGATGAAAAAGGCGCCGATATGGCTCTGCAGGCTCTGTTTTTCTATCTGTTCGCTTTCGTCGCCGTCGCGGCGGCGTTCATGGTCATATGGGCGAAGAACCCGGTACATTCCGTGCTGTTCCTCATCCTCACCTTTGTCAGTGCGTCCGGCTTGTTCCTGCTTGCGGGCGCCGAGTTCTTGGCCATGATCCTGCTCGTCGTCTACGTCGGCGCCGTGGCGGTTCTCTTCCTTTTCGTCGTGATGATGCTGGACATCGATTTCGCCAAATTGAGGGCACAGGCGCTGGATTATGCGCCGCTCGGCGTTCTCATCGGCCTGATCGTCGCTGCCCAGCTCATCGTCGTCATCGGCGGATCCAGCATCAATCCCGAAATCGCCAAGAATGTCTCGATGCCGATCCCGGCATTGACCGAGCGTACCAACACCGCGGCGCTCGGCGACCTTCTCTATACGCGCTACGTCTTCTTCTTCCAGCTTGCCGGGCTCATCCTGCTGGTCGCCATGATCGGTGCCATCGTGCTGACCCTGAAGCATCGCACGGACATCAAGCGCCAGAACATTGCCCGCCAGGTGGCTCGCACGCCTGAAACCGCGATCAGCGTCGTCAACCCGAAGCCCGGCGAAGGCCTCTGAGGGAAGGATCGAAACCATGGAAATCACTCTCGGCCATTATCTGACCGTCTCCGCGATCCTCTTCATGCTGGGCGTTTTCGGCATCTTCCTGAACCGGAAGAACGTGATCATCATCCTGATGTCGGTCGAGCTCATGCTGCTCGCCGTCAATATCAACATGGTGGCCTTCTCGTCGTTTCCTCAACGATATCACCGGCCAGGTCTTCGCGCTGTTCAGAACGACGAGAAGGCCACCATGTTGATATTGACGGCGAGCAGCATGAGCTCGACCGACATCAGGATGATGATCACGTTCTTCCGGTTCAGGAAGATGCCGAAAACGCCCAGCATGAAGAGGATCGCGGAGACGGTCAGATAATGGCCGAGAGTGATTTCCATGGTTTCGATCCTTCCCTCAGAGGCCTTCGCCGGGCTTCGGGTTGACGACGCTGATCGCGGTTTCAGGCGTGCGAGCCACCTGGCGGGCAATGTTCTGGCGCTTGATGTCCGTGCGATGCTTCAGGGTCAGCACGATGGCACCGATCATGGCGACCAGCAGGATGAGCCCGGCAAGCTGGAAGAAGAAGACGTAGCGCGTATAGAGAAGGTCGCCGAGCGCCGCGGTGTTGGTACGCTCGGTCAATGCCGGGATCGGCATCGAGACATTCTTGGCGATTTCGGGATTGATGCTGGATCCGCCGATGACGACGATGAGCTGGGCAGCGACGATCAGGCCGATGAGAACGCCGAGCGGCGCATAATCCAGCGCCTGTGCCCTCAATTTGGCGAAATCGATGTCCAGCATCATCACGACGAAAAGGAAGAGAACCGCCACGGCGCCGACGTAGACGACGAGCAGGATCATGGCCAAGAACTCGGCGCCCGCAAGCAGGAACAAGCCGGACGCACTGACAAAGGTGAGGATGAGGAACAGCACGGAATGTACCGGGTTCTTCGCCCATATGACCATGAACGCCGCCGCGACGGCGACGAAAGCGAACAGATAGAAAAACAGAGCCTGCAGAGCCATATCGGCGCCTTTTTCATCCCCGGGCTAGCGAGCGCAACGGCTCCTGCCCTTTTCCTGCCCGTCGCGCGCGCGCGACCGGCCCTTCCAATCGAAATCCGGCGAACCGGACCATTCTTGCGCGACGCTCAGCGATAGGGAGCATCGATCGCGAGGTTACGGGCGATTTCCCGCTCCCACCGGTCGCCATTCTCGAGAAGCTTGTCCTTGTCGTAGTAAAGCTCTTCCCGGGTCTCGGTGGCGAATTCGAAATTCGGCCCTTCGACGATCGCATCCACCGGGCAAGCCTCCTGGCAGAAGCCGCAATAGATGCATTTCACCATGTCGATGTCATAGCGCACCGTCCGGCGGGTGCCGTCATTGCGGCGCGGGCCAGCCTCGATGGTGATCGCCTGGGCAGGACAGATTGCCTCGCAGAGCTTGCAGGCGATGCAACGCTCCTCGCCGTTCGGATAGCGGCGCAGCGCATGCTCGCCACGGAAACGCGGGCTGATCGGTCCCTTCTCGAAGGGATAGTTCACCGTTGCCTTCTGCTTAAAGAAGTAGCGCATCGTCAGGAAGAACGCGCTCACGAATTCCCGGAGGAACAGCGAGCCCACGGCCTGCTTGAACACGCTCATGCCCGAACTCTCGGCATTCTGCGACGGTGCTGCAACACTATGATCGTGACCAGCCATCATGCCCATCCCATCAGCTTGAGTACGAAGGCGGTGATAACCACCATGGCGAGCGACAGAGGCAGGAACACCTTCCAGCCCAGCCGCATCAACTGGTCGTAGCGGTAGCGCGGAACAATGGCCTTGGCCATGGCGAACCAGAAGAAAACCAGGCAGACCTTGAGCACGAACCAGATGATGCCCGGCACCCAGTTGATCAGCCAGTGATCGAAAGGCGGCAGCCATCCGCCGAGGAACAGGATCGTGGTCAGGGCGCACATCAGGACGATGGCGGCATATTCGCCGAGCATGAACATCATGTAGGGCGTGGAGCCGTATTCGACCATGTGGCCGGCGACCAGTTCGGATTCTGCTTCCGGCAGGTCGAAAGGCGGACGGTTGGTTTCCGCCAGAGCCGAGATCAGGAAGACCACGAACATCGGGAAGAGAGCCAGCCAGTGCCAGTCGAGAAAGGTGCTGGGAAGGCCGAGACGCGTCCCGAGGCCGTCCTTCTGTGCGAGCACGATGTCGGTGAGGTTCAGCGAACCGACGCAGAGCAGCACGCAGACGATGACGAAGCCGATCGACACTTCATAGGAGACCATCTGCGCGGCCGAACGAAGAGCACCAAGGAACGGATACTTCGAGTTCGACGCCCAGCCGCCCATGATGATGCCATAGACCTCGAGCGAGGAGATGGCGAAAACATAGAGTATGCCGACATTGATGTTGGCGATCACCCAGTTGTTGTTGACCGGGATGACGGCATAGGTGGCGAGCGCCAGGGTTACCGCAACGAGTGGAGCGAGCAGGAACACGCCCTTGTTGGCAGCGGAGGGAATCACCGGCTCCTTGAATACGAACTTCAGGAGGTCGGCGAAGGACTGGAACAGGCCCCAGGGGCCGACCACGTTCGGACCGCGGCGCAACTGCACCGCCGCCCAGACCTTGCGGTCGGCCAGCAGGATGAAGGCGATGAAGACCAGTAGAGACACCAGAAGCAGCAGCGACTGCGCCACCATGATGAGCAAAGGCCAGACATAGGTCGTTATAAATGCGTCCATAACTCTTTGCCTTCAGCCTATTCCGCCGCAGCCTTGAAGTTGTTCCGGGCCAGTTGGGAGCACTCCGCCATGACGGCCGAAGCGCGTGCGATCGGGTTCGTCAAATAGAAGTCTTTGACCGGAGAAGCAAACCCGGATTTGTTCATTTTCCTCGGTTTTTTCGCCACTGCGGCAATTTCATCCACACCGCCCGCGGCGATTTCGTCCTCACGCGCAAAATGCGGATGAGCGGCGAAGAGACGGGCGCGAAGCTGGCTGAGCGAGTCGAAGGCAAGACGCTTGCCGAGGGTTTCGGAAAGCGCGCGAATGATCGCCCAGTCTTCGCGGGCATCACCCGGCGCGAAGGTGGCGCGCTGGCTGTACTGGACCCGGCCTTCGGTGTTGACGAAGATGCCCGCCTTCTCGACATAGGCAGCGCCCGGCAGGATGACATCGGCATTGGATGCGCCGTTGTCGCCATGCGAGCCGATATAGACAGTGAGATTGGCGCCCTTCCTGGAAAGGTCGATCTCGTCTGCGCCGAGCAGGATGAGGACATCCATCGTCGCAACCTGCGTGGCTGCATCGACGCCGTTGACACCCGGCACGAAGCCAAGATCCAGACCGCCGACGCGCGAGGCCGCGGTGTGCAGGATGCCGAGGCCGTTCCATCCGTCCTTGACCGCACCGACCGCGTAGGCGAGCGATGCGACGCTGGCCAGTACGCCCTTGCCGTCCGCGCGGGACAGGGCGCCCTGCCCGACGATGATGGCAGGCTTCTTGGCGCGCTTGAGTTTGGCAAAGAACTTGGAGGTGCCGTCGACGACTTCGTTGAGCGTCTCCGGACCGGAGCCGAGATATTCGTAGTCGTAGCGCAGATCTGCATTCTCGCCGATCAGGCCGATGGCGAGGTCGCCACGGCGCCAGCGCTTGCGGATGCGGGCATTGAGGATCGCAGCTTCGGCGCGCGGATTGGCGCCGATGATGAGGAGCGCGTCCGCCTCTTCGATGCCTGAAATTCCCGGGTTGAAGACGTAGCTCGTACGGCCGTTTTCCGGATGAAGCGCGGAGCCATCCTGGCGGCAATCGAGGTTTTCCGAGCCGAGCGACTTGAGCAGCTCACCGAGCGCGTACATTTCCTCGACGGTCGCCATGTCGCCGGCGATGGCGCCGATCTTGTCGCCCGATGTCGCGGCAACCGCAGACTTGATGGTCGCAAACGCTTCCGCCCAGGTGGCCGGCACGAGGCGGCCGTCCTTGCGGACATAGGGACGATCCAGGCGCTGCGTCTTCAGGCCATCGACGACGTGGCGGGTCTTGTCGGAGATCCACTCCTCGTTGATGTCCTCATTGACGCGCGGCAGGATGCGCATCACTTCGCGGCCGCGGCTGTCGATGCGGATCGCCGAGCCGAGCGCGTCCATGACGTCGATCGATTCGGTCTTGTTGAGTTCCCACGGACGGGCGGTGAAAGCGAAGGGCTTTGAGGTCAGCGCACCGACCGGGCAGAGATCGACGACGTTGCCCTGAAGCTCCGACGTCATCGCCTGCTCGAGATAGGTGGTGATCTCGGCGTCTTCGCCGCGGCCGATCAGGCCGAGTTCGGTGATCCCGGCGACCTCGGTGGTGAAGCGGACGCAGCGCGTGCAGTGAATGCAGCGGTTCATCACGGTCTTGACCAGCGGGCCGATATACTTGTCCTCGACGGCGCGCTTGTTCTCGCCGTAGCGCGAGGCATCGACGCCGAAGGTCATCGCCTGATCCTGCAGATCGCATTCACCGCCCTGGTCGCAGATCGGGCAATCCAGCGGATGGTTGATCAGCAGGAATTCCATCACGCCTTCACGGGCCTTCTTGACCATCGGCGTGTTGGTGAAGACTTCGGGCAGCTCACCGTTGGGGCCGCCGCGGATGTCGCGCACACCCATGGCGCAGGAGGCCGCCGGCTTGGGCGGACCGCCCTTCACCTCGACCAGACACATGCGGCAATTGCCGGCGACTGACAGCCGCTCATGAAAACAGAAGCGCGGAACTTCGGCGCCAGCTTCCTCGCACGCCTGCAACAGCGTGAAATGGTCCGGCACTTCGATTTCTTTTCCGTCAACTTTCAGCTTCGTCATATTCGCCTTCCCGCCTCACGCACAACGCGCTTCTAGCCAGAGCTTTGCCTGCGGCACATAGGACCAGCCGAAGGCCTGGTCGCTGTCGCCATATTGATTGAGATGATCGAGCCGTGCCTTGGCTTCCGCCAGCGTCGGCTGGTGGCCGTCCTCGACCTGCCACATCACGAAATTCTGCTTCTCCAGAACCTCGAACCACAATTCGCGCCGGTCGTAAAACGTCTTGTGGACCGTCTTCCAGACGAAGGTTTCGAGGGATTCGACATCCGCCCAGACGCTGAGGTTGGGGATCGCCTTGCTGTCGGCATAAACGGGCACTTCCGTCGCGTTGCCGTTGTCGCCCTTCAGGCGCCAGACGAAAACCCGGCATGCGCTCGGCGACCTCGTTTACAGAATCCAGCGCCATCACGAAACGGCGTACGCGCGGATCGTCAATCGGGTAGCGCAGGAAACCCACATTGAACTCGGCAAGCTGCATCAGCTCTTTCCTCCGGAAAAGTGCCTTGGCCTGCCCAGCCCAGTCATCGCGCGCAATACGGCCTTCGAGACCGAGATCCTCGTCCAGCTTCATCACGGCCGCCTCGCCAAGCGTGGCAATGTCACCATAGGTGTGGATGCCGCGGGCGTTCAGCTCCTTCTCCAGGCGTGGTCCGATGCCCGAAATCTTCTTGAGATCATCTCCCTTGCCGGACGCGCGACCGGCGACCGCGTCCCTGGCGGGTTTTCTTCGGCTTGGGGGCGACGACCGCGGGAGCGGCGACCTTGGCCTTTGACTTTGCCGCTGACGTCCGGGACCGGCTTTTTCGGCGACCTCGGCCTTGAGCGATGCAGCCGGGTCAGGCGCCGCGGCGCGCGGGTGCAGTGGCACGATTTTGGCCGAGGGGCTCTGGGGCGCGGCGGGCTCTTCCGCCATCTTTTCGGCGGACGCCGGCCCGCGCAGGGCGCCAAGCATCATGCCGGTCATCTGCGCGGTAACGCTGAGGCCGTAAGCGGTCATGACCGCGAACGCCGCTGCCTGCTCTGCCAGAAGTTTGCTCGACGCTTCCGCAAAACGCGACAGATCGGCGGCGGCGTTATCCGCCACCGGCCTTTCGTCATCGTCCTTGCGAGCCTCGACCATCATCGTCCTTACTCGGCCGCCTCTAGCACGGCGCCGTGGGTCGTTGCGTTGCGGGTGTATTCGTCGATGCGGGCTTCCATCACCGGGCGGAAATGCTTGATCAGGCCCTGAATCGGCCATGCGGCGGCGTCCGCCAAGCGCGCAGATCGTGGTGTCCCTCGACCTGTTTGGTCACCTGGAACAGCATGTCGATCTCGCGCTTCTGCGCCTGGCCGCGCACCATGCGCTCCATGACCCGCATCATCCAGCCGGTGCCTTCGCGGCAGGGCGTGCACTGACCGCAGCTCTCGTGCTTGTAGAAGGCGGAGAGGCGCCAGATGGCTTTGACGATGTCGGTCGACTTGTCCATGACGATGACGGCGGCGGTGCCGAGGCCGGAGCCAAGCTCGCGCAGGCCGTCATAATCCATGATCGCGGAGCGGATCTGTGCGCCGGGTACGCAGGGAACCGACGAGCCGCCGGGTATGACGGCAAGCAGGTTGTCCCAGCCGCCGCGGATTGCCGCCGCAGTGCTTTTCGATCAGT
>JAHHDR010000025.1 GCA_019739215.1 Rhizobium sp. | reverse complement strand
CTGTCCGTCAACGGCCCGGAGATCTGGGCCGGTAGCCACGGAGGTCTGGACGCGGCGGCGCACAAGTATACACGCGGGGCGCTCGCGGTGTTCTCCGGCGGTCCGGCGCAGACCGGCGCGGCGCGGTTGTCCGCCGAAGCCGGACTCCGGGCAGGGGCAGGCCTGGTGACCGTCGCCAGCCCCGGCAACGCGATGGCCGCCAACGCCGCGCATCTCACGGCGGTGATGCTGAAGCGCATCGACGACGTCGAGGCGTTGTCCGGCTGGATCGAGGACACGCGGCTCGGCGCTTTCGTTCTGGGCCCCGGGTTCGGAATCGGCGAGAAGACGCGGGATTTCGCGCTGGCGCTGAGCGGGCGCAGGCTGGTGCTGGACGCCGACGGCATCACCAGTTTCAAGGATGATCCGCAACCGCTGTTCGACGCCTTCCGTCCGGGAGAGACGCGCCTCGTCCTGACGCCGCATGCGGGGGAATTTTCACGGCTGTTCCCTGACATCGCGGCGCTGAAAGCGAAGTCCAAAGTCGACATGGCAGTATGCGCCGCCCGACGCGCCAACGGCGTCGTGATCTACAAGGGTTCCGACACCGTGATCGCCAGCCCCGATGGGCGGGCCGCGATCAATACGGAGGCGCCACCCAGTCTTGCCACTGCCGGCTCCGGGGACGTCCTGGCAGGCATCTGCGGTGCGCTGCTGGCGCAAGGTTATCCGGCTTACGAAGCCGCCTGTGCCGCAGTCTGGCATCATGGCGAGGCAGCGCGACGCGTGGGCGCCGGGTTGACGGCGGAGGCGCTGGCCGCCGCCGTCAGAACATGAGCGCTACTCCGCCGCATCCTTGCGCAGCGGCCGCCGCTCCAGCAACTCCTTCAGAAACTGGCCGGTATAGGACCGCTTTTCCCTGGCCACCTGTTCCGGCGTGCCTTCGACGATGATCTCGCCGCCGCCGTCGCCGCCTTCGGGGCCGAAATCAATGACCCAGTCGGCAGTCTTGATCACCTCGAGATTATGCTCGATGACGACGACGGAATTGCCCTGATTGACGAGTTCGTGCAGCATTTCGAGCAACTTGACCACGTCATGGAAATGCAGGCCGGTTGTCGGCTCGTCTAGGATATAGAGCGTCCGGCCGGTCGATTTCTTCGACAGTTCCTTTGCGAGCTTGACGCGCTGCGCCTCGCCGCCCGATAGTGTGTTGGCCTGCTGGCCGACCTTGATATAGCCGAGCCCGACCTCGCGCAGCGCCGTCAGCTTGTCGCGCACGGCGGGCACGGCGGCGAAGAATTCGCAGCCTTCCTCGACCGTCATATCGAGCACGTCGGAGATCGACTTGCCCTTGAAATGCACGTCGAGCGTCTCGCGATTGTAGCGCTTGCCGTGGCAGACGTCGCAGGTAACGTAGACGTCGGGCAGGAAGTGCATCTCGATCTTGATGACGCCGTCGCCCTGGCAGGCCTCGCAGCGACCGCCCTTGACGTTGAACGAGAAGCGGCCGGGCGCATAGCCGCTGCGCCTTGGCATCCGGCAGCCCGGCGAACCAGTCACGGATCGGCGTGAAGGCACCGGTGTAGGTCGCGGGGTTCGAGCGCGGCGTGCGACCGATCGGCGACTGGTCGATGTCGATCACCTTGTCGATATGCTCGAAACCGTCGATGCGGTCATGCTCGCGCCGGGTTTTCGCGCGCGCCCATGACGCGGCGTGCCGCGGACTTGTAGAGCGTCTCGATCAGGAAAGTGGACTTGCCGCCGCCGGACACGCCGGTCACGGCCGTGAACACGCCGAGCGGGATTGCGGCCGATCACGTTCTTGAGATTGTTGCCGCGCGCGCCGACGACCTTGATCTCGCTGGCCCTTCTTGGGCTTGCGGCGCTCAGCGGGCACCGCGACGGAGAGTTCGCCAGAGAGATACTTGCCGGTCAGCGACTCCGGACTGTTCATGATGTCCGCCGGCGTGCCCTGGGCGACGACATGTCCGCCGTGGATGCCGGCGGCCGGGCCGATGTCGACGACGTAGTCGGCGGTCAGGATGGCGTCCTCGTCGTGCTCGACGACGATCACCGTGTTGCCGATGATCGCGCAGCCGCTTCAGCGTCTCGAGCAGCCGCGAGTTGTCGCGCTGGTGCAGGCCGATCGACGGCTCGTCCAGCACGTAGAGCACGCCGGTCAGGCCGGAGCCGATCTGCGAGGCGAGCCGGATGCGCTGGCTCTCGCCGCCGGACAGCGTGCCCGGAATTGCGCGACAGGCTGAGATAGTCGAGGCCGACGTCGTTGAGGAAGCCAGCCGGTCGCGGATCTCCTTGAGGATGCGCCGGCGATCTCCGTTCTGCTTGGCGTTGAGCTTTGCCGGCAGATGCTCGAACCAGTCGGTGGCAGCGCGGATCGACATTTCCGGAAACCTGGCCGATGTGCAGGTCCGTCGATCTTGACCGCCAGAGCCTCGGGCTTCAGCCGGTAGCCATTGCAGGCCGGGCAGGGCGCCAGCGACATGTACGCTCGATCTCCTCTCGCGCACCAGGCGCTGTCGGTCTCCGTCCAGCGCCGCTCGAGGTTGGGGATGACGCCCTCGAAGGTCTTGGTCGTCTGTAGGAGCGCGCGCCGTCGTCATAGTGGAAGGTGATCTCGCGCTTGCCGGTGCCGTGCAGGATGGCGTGCTGCGACCTCGGAAAGGTCCTCCATGCGGTCGACAGCTTGAGAGCCGATAGTGCCTTGGCCAGCGCCTCGCAGGGTCTGGTTGTAATAGGGGCGAAGAGACTTGGCCCAGGGCGCGATGGCGCCATCGCGCAGGGTCGTGCGTCCGGGACGATGAGGTTCGGATCGATCTTCATGCTGCGAGCCGAGGCCGTCGCAGGTCGGGGCAGGCGCCGAAGGGATTGTTGAACGAGAACAGCCGCGGCTCGATCTCGGGAATGGTGAAGCCGGAGACGGGGCAGGCGAACTTCTCCGAGAACAGCACGCTCATGGTTCTTGAGCGACTTGTTGGCCGAGCCTCCTCCGCGGTGTCTTCCGGCGCAGGGGCTTGTCGGCGAACTCCGCCACGCCATGCCGTCGGCGAGCTTGAGCGCAGTTTCGAAGGCTCTCGGCGAGCGCGACGCCATGTCGGGCCGCGACGACGATGCGGTCCACGACGACATCGATGTCGTGCTTGTACTTCTTGTCGAGGGCGGGGCGTCCTCGATGCTCGTAGAACTGGCCGTCGATCTTGACGCGCTGGAAGCCCTTCTTCATCAGTCGGCGAGTTCCTTCTTGTACTCGCCCTTGCGGCCGCGCACGATCGGCGCCAGGATGTAGAGACGCGTTCCCTCTCAGAAGCGCAGGACGCGTCGACCATCTGGCTGACGGTCTGGCTCTCGATCGGCAGGCCGGTGGCCGGCGAATAGGGCACGCCGACCCGCGCGAAGAGCAGGCGCATGTAGTCGTAGATCTCGGTGACGGTGCCGACCGTCGAGCGCGGGTTCTTCGATGTCGTCTTCTGCTCGATCGAGATGGCCGGGCGACAGGCCGTCGATCTGGTCGACATCGGGCTTCTGCATCATCTCGAGGAACTGGCGCGCATAGGCCGAGAGACTTCGACATAGCGGCGCTGGCCCTCGGCATAGATGGTGTCGAAGGCGAGCGACGACTTGCCGGAGCCGGAAAGCCCGGTCATGACGATCAGCTGTTGCGCGGCAGATCCAGATCGACGTCTTGAGATTGTGCTCGCGCGCGCCGCGGATCGTGATATTCTTCAGTTCGCTCATGAACGCGATTTTCCGATCGATGGATCACTGGATTGGATCAGCGGCAGGCGGCGATTGCCCCGACAGCGATCCATGCCTCTCACTACTCCAAACGGATCCGCCTTGGCAAACTCCCGTCTGCCAAAAAACTGTCAGCATTCGCGCGAATCCGTTTGACAAACTTTATCGCCAAAACTAGAACAAAAAAAGAACAAAAATTCAGGCGGTTTCAACCGATAGGGTCTTTAGCTGTGGATGACGTGCTGCCTTAGGGCGCATCTGCGGCGCAAAGAGTCTATGGATGTCAGGATATGTGGCGGGAAGATCCCGCGTGGCAAGGAAGATAGTTATGGCGGGCAGTGTCAACAAGGTCATTCTCATCGGCAATGTGGGTGCTGATCCCGAAATCAGGCGCACGCAGGACGGTCGCCCGATCGCCAACCTCCGCATCGCGACATCCGAGCAGTGGCGCGACCGGAACTCGGGCGAGCGCAAGGAAAAGACCGAGTGGCACACGGTCGTCGTCTTCAACGAGGGCCTCTGCAAGGTCGTCGAGCAATATGTCAAGAAGGGCGCCAAGCTCTACCTCGAAGGCGCGCTGCAGACCCGCAAGTGGCAGGACAAGGACGGCAATGAGCGCTATTCGACTGAAGTCGTGCTGCAGGGTTTCAACTCGACGCTGACCATGCTGGATGGTCGCGGCGAGGGTGGCGGTCGCGGCCAGGGCGGCGGCCAGGACGATTACGACCAGGGCTTTCGGCGGAGACGCCGGCGGGCGCAGCAACGCGCCGGCGCGGTCTTCCAACCAGGGCAGCCGCAGTTCCGCACCGGCGCCCTCGTTCTCGCGCGACATGGACGACGACATTCCGTTCTGATGCCGTTCGAAGCTGACGCCGCAGTCGGCGACGGCTGGCCTTTGCAGATCTATGTCGACGGTTGCTGTGAGCCGCGGAGCGCGACCGGCGGATGGGCGTTCGTCGTCTACCGCGACGGTGTGGAGATCGCCTCGGACAGCGGCAGGATCCTGCAAGCGTCCAACACGGTGACGGAACTGTTGGCAGTGCTTGGCGCCCTGAGATGGGTCAATGCCCAGGCGTGCGGTGTGCGTGCGTTCCTGTGGTCGGATTCCGCCTATGTCGTGAATGGCTGCAATCAATGGCGACATATCTGGAAGAACAGGGGCTGGCGGAAAAAGGGCGCCAATCCGAACGGGCGGGCGCGAACCATCGCCCATCCCGAACTCTGGCAGGCGATCGACGCGGCGCTGTTGCGGCATGGGCAGGTCAACGTCGCCTGGTGCAAGGGACATGTCGGCATTCCCGGCAATGAACGCGCGGACGCCCTGGCGGAACTGGCGCGGTCCATGAAGTCACAGGACCATGCGGCACGGGGTGCTGCCGCCGCGGAGCGATCGTCTCGCTAGGTCAGGGCCCCGCATAAACGGTCATCGAGGCTCTGACGCCATCGATGACGAACTGGACCGCAAGCGCCGACAGCAACACGCCGAGGAGCCGGGTGAGGATCGCCCGTCCGGTCTGCCCGAGCAGCCGGTCGATACGATCCGCCACAATCAGGGCCGCAAGAATGATGGCGAAGACCACGGCAATGATCAGGATGAGCTGCACCCGCTGGAACGGCGTCGGGAAGTTACCAGCCAGGAGGATGGTGGCGGATATCGAGCCGGGGCCGGTGATGAGGGGGATCGCGAGAGGGAAGACCGCTAGGTTCTGGATGTGATCCTTGGTAATTGCGACGGCGCTCGCCTTTTCCTTTCGCTCCTGGCGTTTTTTCGAAGACCATTTCGAAGGCGATGAAGAACAGGAGGAAGCCGCCGGCAATACGGAAGGCCGGCAGCGAAATACCCAATACCGAAAGGACGCCCGCGCCGCTGACCGCGAAGACAAGCAGGATGAAGAAGGCGATCAGCGTGCCGCGAATGGCCGTCTGCCGTCGCTGGGCGGCATTCATGCCGGCGGTGAGGCCCAGGAAGATCGGCGCGAGCCCCGGGGGATCGGTGGTCACCAGAAGCGTGGTGAAGGCATTGATCAGCTCCGCCGTCGTCGCCATTTCTCGGTCCCCTTTTCCCCGGTTTCTTGATAGCCTGTCCGCACGGTTGCGACAAGGACGCGAATTCTGCGGCAAGGCGTTGGAAAATCCGCCAAACCTGTTCATAAACGGCCTGCAAAATTGGCCTATCCCAAGGGTTTCGGCTATAAGTCGGGCAGTGATTCCGAATAAGGAAACGTAAGCGCTTTGTCAGAGATTACCCCACCCCCGGGCGGCAAGGGCCCGAGCGGCATCGAACCTATCTCCATCATCGAGGAAATGCAGCGTTCCTACCTCGATTACGCGATGAGCGTGATCGTCAGCCGCGCGCTTCCTGATGTCCGTGACGGCCTGAAGCCGGTCCATCGCCGCATCCTGTTCGGGATGAGCGAGCTGGGGATCGACTGGAACAAGAAATACGTCAAGTGCGCCCGCGTCACCGGTGACGTGATGGGTAAATTTCACCCGCACGGCAACCTGGCGATCTATGACGCACTGGCGCGCATGGCGCAGGACTGGTCGCTCAGGCTGCCGCTGATCGATGGCCAGGGCAATTTCGGTTCGGTGGACGGCGATCCCCCGGCGGCCGAGCGCTACACGGAGTGCCGCCTTGAGAAGTCCGCCCATTCGCTGCTCGACGATCTCGACAAGGAAACCGTCGATTTCCGGGAAAACTACGACGGCACCTTGAAGGAACCGGTGGTTCTTCCCGCCAAGTTCCCGAACCTGCTGGTCAATGGCGCGGGCGGCATCGCCGTCGGCATGGCGACCAACATTCCGCCGCACAATCTCGTCGAAGTCATCAATGCCTGTATCGCGCTGATCGATGATCCGGCGATGGAACTCGCGCAGATCATGGAGATCATTCCCGGTCCGGATTTCCCGACCGGTGCGATGATCCTCGGACGCGCCGGAATCCGCCAGGCCTACGAGACCGGCCGCGGCTCCGTCATCATGCGCGGCGTCGCCCGCATCGAGCCGATGCGCAACGACCGCGAACAGATCATCATCTCCGAGATTCCCTACCAGGTGAACAAGTCGACGATGATCGAGAAGATGGCCGATCTGGTCCGCGAGAAGCGGATCGAGGGCATCTCCGACATCCGCGACGAAAGCGACCGGGAAGGCTACCGCGTCGTCATCGAGCTCAAGAAGGATGCCAATGCGGACGTCATCCTGAACCAGCTTTACCGCTACACGCCGCTGCAGACTTCTTTCGGCTGCAACATGGTGGCGCTCAACGGCGGCAAGCCGGAACAACTTCCGATCCTCGACATGCTGCGTGCCTTTGTCAGCTTCCGCGAGGAAGTCATCATGCGCCGCACCAAGTACCTGCTGCGCAAGGTGCGCGACCGGGCACATGTCTTGGTCGGTCTCGCCATCGCGGTGGCCAATATCGATGAAGTGATTGCACTGATCCGCCGCGCGCCCGACCCGCAGACCGCGCGCGAACAGTTGATGGAACGCCGCTGGCCGGCCCATGACGTCGAGTCGCTGATCCTGCTGATCGACGATCCGCGCCACAAGCTGAACGACGACGGCACCTACAATCTTTCCGAGGAACAGGCCCGCGCGATCCTCGAACTGCGCCTGCAGCGCCTGACGGCGCTTGGCCGCGACGAGATTGCCGACGAACTCAACAAGATCGGCGCCGAGATCAAGGATTATCTCGATATCCTCAGCTCGCGCCTGCGGATCCTGACGATCGTCAAGGACGAACTTGCCGCCGTGCGCGACGAATTCGGCACGCCGCGCCGCACCGTGATCATCGACGGCGGCCTGGAGATGGACGACGAGGACCTGATCGCCCGCGAAGACATGGTGGTGACGGTGTCGCATACCGGTTACGTCAAGCGCGTGCCGCTCAACACCTACCGGGCCCAGCGCCGTGGCGGCAAGGGCCGGACAGGCGTGACGACGCGCGACGAGGATTTCGTCACCCGGCTGTTCGTGGCCAACACCCATACGCCGGTGCTGTTCTTCTCCTCGCGCGGCATCGTCTACAAAGAAAAGGTCTGGCGCCTGCCGATCGGCAGTCCGACGTCGCGCGGCAAGGCCCTGATCAATATGCTGCCACTCGAAAAGGGCGAGCGCATTACCACGATCATGCCACTGCCGGAGGACGAGGACAGCTGGGCCAATCTCGACGTTATGTTCTCGACGACGCGCGGCACGGTCCGGCGCAACAAACTGTCAGATTTCATCCAGGTGAATCGCAACGGCAAGATCGCGATGAAGCTCGAGGAAGAGGGTGATGAAATCCTCTCTGTTGAAACCTGCACCGATCGCGACGACGTGTTGCTGACAACCGCGCTCGGCCAGGCGATCCGTTTCTCGGTGGACGAGGTTCGCGTCTTTGCCGGTCGCAACTCGATCGGGGTGCGCGGCATGACGATGGCTGACGGAGATCGCCTGATCTCGATGACGATCCTCGGCCATGTCGATGCCGAACCGTCCGAGCGCGCAGCCTATCTCAAGCGCTCTGCGTCCGAGCGCCGCGCGCTGGGTGTCGACGAAGAGGATATCGCCCTGGTCGGCGAGGAGGTCGCCGAAGTCGGCGAACTCGGCGAGGAGCGCTATCAGGAGCTCAGGGCGCGCGAGCAGTTCGTGCTGACGGTGTCGGACAAGGGCTACGGCAAGCGGTCCTCGTCCTACGATTTTCGCATCTCGGGTCGCGGCGGCAAGGGTATCCGCGCCACCGATACGTCCAAGACGGCGGAAATCGGCCAGCTCGTCGCGGCCTTCCCGGTCGATGATGCAGACCAGATCATGCTGGTCAGTGACGGCGGCCAGTTGATCCGTGTTCCCGTCAACGGCATTCGCATCGCCAGCCGCGCCACCAAGGGCGTCACGATCTTCTCGACGGCCGCTGACGAACGCGTTGTATCGGTCGAGCGGATCAGCGAGCCGGAGGATGAAGAGGGTGCGGAGGTCGAAGGCCAAGCTGGTGTCGAAGCCTCGGGCGCACCTGAGCCCGAGGGTCCGGTCGAGGACTGATTGGAATCAGCATCGCCGCCGCGAGCGACGGCGATGCGATCGGGCGATCAGAAGGTCCGCTCGAAGCGTGGAACAACATGCGGCATCGCCTCGTCGCGTGAAATCGAGCCATCCTTGTTGGTGTCGGCCGATGCGAAGGCTTGTCGGGCGCCGGCGAGAAACTCGGCCTCTGAGACGATTTTGTCTCCTGATGTGTCGAGGATGCGAATAGCCGTAGGATCGCCGAGATTGAGCTGCGTGCGACGGCGTCCCAGGGATCTTTCATGGGCATGCTGCCGTATTTCGGCAAAATCGATCGTGCCGTCACCATTTCTGTCGGCGGCGAGCTCTTTGGCAAGCAACTGGCTGAGAACGCTGTCGACCTGTTCCTTGGTCGGCGCGATGTTGACGCCGGAAACGGCATTCAACGGCTTAGAGGCTTGGGGGCCGAGCGCCTCGACAAGTTCGGCGCTTGTGACATTGCCGTCGTTGTCCAAATCCTTCTCCAGCATCTTTGCGATGTGCTGCGCCCGGGCGCGGGGAAGGACATTCCGGTTCGTGGCACCCTGTGCGGCAATGACGGCGTAGATGCTTCGCATACGGGCTTCTGCCGCGGCAATTGTGAACGGCAGGCCCGTGCCGGTCGCCATCTGGCGGATCAGCCAATCCTGTACCGCTACCTTCTCCTCCTGGGCGGAGGCGAGTGCCGGAAACGCGACGGACAGAAGCAGCAGGGCAAGTCTCGTGATCTTCATTGTTCACCTCCTATGATTGCACTTTCGGCATAGTGCCATTTCATGAAGGTGGTCTTCCTGCGTTTGATAGACGTTTACCTTTCGAAGCGCATGCGCCATTGTCCCCATGGCGCTGTTGTGCTGTCAGCCGCTGGCCAGCTTGAGCCCGACAACGCCAGCGACGATCAGCGCGATGCAGACGAGCCGGATTGCAGTCGCGGCCTCGCCGAAGAAGAGTATGCCGAGCGAAGCGGCACCCACAGCGCCGATGCCGGTCCAGATTGCGTAGGCCGTGCCGACCGGGATCGATCTGAGCGACAGCGACAGGCACGCCATGCTGAGCGCCAGCAGACCAACGGCGAGGGCCGCGAATTTCAGATTCGAGAAATTGTCGGACTGCTTGAGCGCGTAGACCCAGCCGATTTCGAACGCGCCTGCGATGAAGAGAAGTAACCAGTTCATACCATGACCCTCCTTGGCCGGTCGGGTCGTCCCGGTTGGAAGTCCATGGCTGCGGGGTCGTCCCCGCTGGACATGGAGAGATTATCGCCAGACGCATTTCAGGTCAAATGCCGGGGGCGCATGGCTGCCAAATCGCACGGGCATATCCGGAAAAAGAAAAAAACCGGACGGGCAGGGGAAGCCGTCCGGTTTTCTATATCGCGCGGGAACAAGGGGGGAGGGGGAGGGATACCCGCGCGTCGGGGAGGTCGTGAAATCAAAATGCCATGCGGCGGGCCGAGGCTTCCTTCAAGCCTCTGCTTTCTTTGATGGAGTTGATGATCGAGAAAGCTGCAGTCGTCACGAACATCGTGGCAATCAAGGCTGCCATCAGGGTCAATGTCATCTGCATCATCTCGTCATCCTCTTCTTCATGTCGCCGTTAACTTGATGTCTTTATGCCATCTGTCCGGCGACGCGGCTGTTACAAAGGGAACAGTGGTGTGGACGCGAAGGTCTTTGCTGTTCCGAACTTGTGGCCATTAAAGCATCGAGACGCTGAAACGGCCCTGAATGATCCATTCATCAAACGTTCATCGCGGAAATTGGTTTCGGGGACGTCGCTTTTTTTTGAGGACTGTGGCTTGGGGCAAGATTGCGGATGCCCCCGGCATGCCATAGGCTTCAATCAAGATCAGGGCAGCGCGTTGGGAATTCGGTGGCCACATGAGCAAGTTCACGCGTCGTGCGGTGCTGGCAGGGGCTGCCGCATCCGCGGGGGTCGTCGCAGGTAGGAACTGGTTGCAGCCGCGGAGTGACCCAGGCCCCGGCTACCCCTCGGTCGACAGCTTCGCCCATGTCGATGGCAGCGTGCTCGACGACGCGAGCGAACTCAACCCGACAAAGATCTACAAGCACGTCACGCTCAATTCCGGCCTCGACACGTCCTATACCAACCGGCTTCGCGCCTTTCTTGCCGACGCCGTGGGCAACGATCGGCCATTTTGTGCCAGCACGGCGCGGCATTCGATGGGCGGGCATGCGCTCCCCGACCAGGGACTGGCGCTGACGCTGTCGCAGAAGTGGATCGAGGCCGACCAGGGAAACAAGACCTATCGCGTGACCGCCGGCACGCGCTGGTCGACCATCATCGCCGAACTGGACAAGATCGGATTTTCACCCGTCGTCATGCAGTCCAACAACGATTTCGGCGTTGGCGGCACGTTTTCTGTCAACGCGCATGGGTGGCCCGCTCCTTTCGGGCCAATGGGCAGCACCGTGCGCTCCTTCCGGCTGATGCGCGCTGATGGCGATGTGATCAAGTGCTCGCGCGAAGACAACAAGGACCTGTTCTCCCTAGTGATGGGCGGTTACGGCCTGTTCGGCCTGATCACCGACCTCGAACTGGACATGGTGCCCAACGCTCGGTTGACGCCGCACTACATGCACTTGCGCGGTCCGGACCTCGGCAAGGTCTTTGCCGAGACGCTCGCCGGGGATTCGGCGATCCAAATGGCCTATGGGCGGCTTGACGTCTCGCTCGACCGGTTCTTCGACGACGGCCTCCTGATCACCTACCGTCCGACCGAGGACCAGTCGGCGTTGCCCGCAGCCGGTAGCAGCGGGTTCGTCAGCCATGTATCGGCGGCGCTGTTTCGAAGCCAACTGGGGTCGGACGCCGCCAAGCGCTTCCGGTGGTGGACCGAAACCACGCTCGGACCGATCACCGTCGGCGAAACCACCCGGAACAGCCTGATGAACGAGCCGGCCGTCACGCTTTCCGACGGTGACGCGACCAGGACCGATATCCTGCATGAATATTTCGTGCCACCGGATCGCTTCCACGAATTCGTCGGCCATTGCCAGCAGGTGATTCCCTCGTCGTACCAGCAACTGATGAACATCACGGTGCGCTATGTCGCGGCCGACAAGGACAGCGTGCTGAATTACGCGGCCGGACCGCGCATCGCGTCTGTGATGCTGTTCTCGCAGGAAAAGACGGTGCGCGGGGAAGCCGACATGGCGCGGATGACCCACCATCTCATCGAGCGGGTGCTGTCGCTCGGGGGAACGTACTACCTGCCGTACCGGCCGCATGCGACGCTCGAGCAGTTCCGGCGCGCTTATCCTCGGGCGGAGGAGTTCGCCGCCCGCAAGCGCGAGCATGACAAGGGGCTCACCTTCCGAAACCGGTTCTGGGACAATTATGTCTCCAAGCTCTGAGGTCAGGACATGAACCGACTGCGACTGACGGCGACGATCTATTGCCTGGTTCTGCTGCTTGCCGCGTCCCTGAACTACCTGCCGTACGTTCCGGTCGAGGACGGCAAGACCTTCGGCATATTCGCGCTGGATATCTATGACGATGCGCTGCATTTCGCATCGGCAGCCTGGGCTGGCATCGCTGCTTGGCTCGGCGCGCGCGCATCGCGCAGCTTCCTTGTCGTCTTCGGCTTTCTCTATTTCGCCGACGGGCTGCTGGGGCTCGCTACCGGTTCGGGCTATCTCGATCTCGGCATCGTCAATTTCGGCGTGCAGGTCCTGCCGCTCGGGTTCAAGGTCCTCGCCAACCTTCCGCATCTCACCCTGGGAGGGGTGGCCCTTGTGGCGGGTATCCTGATGCGGAGAGATGTGCCTTGACCCGGTTTTTCGGGAAGCTTGCAAAATGGGTGGTCATCCTGGCGCTGATATCCGTGGCCGGCCTGGCTGCGCCGGTCGCCTATGTGGAACTGGCGTGCCGCGCCCCCGGCAGCGCTGCGCCTTATACGCCCGTCCTGGCCGATCCGAACGGGCATCGCCGCGAAGCCAACACCTACCTGACCTATCCCGAGTGGCATATCGTCTATGCCTATGACGGCATGGCCGAAGTCCTGAAGACATCGGATGAGCATGAGTTCGACTATGCCGCGAGCGTGTGGCGGTTCTGGCAGGCGACCTGCGCGCTGACCCGTGTCGCCGATGCCCATGGTGGCGCCGACGACGGCACGCGGCTGATGATCTATACGATCGGCGCGAGCTTCACGCTCGAAATGGCTGCGAAAGGCGCCTACGAGGAAACACTCGGGCGGGTCTTCGCCAACCTCCGGGGCCCCGAAAAGACGCCCCAGGATCGTGTCGCGGCGGAGATGGCTGCGGACTATGCGGGTTTCCTGCGGCAAACGCCCTGGTACCGCTACGACTTCCAGCGAATGATCGACGCGCTCTGGATTGCCGGCGTTACAGATCCATGGCGTGGCTGGGAGCGGCGCCTGGCACTGGGCGCCGAATGGAAGGCCAAGATCCTCTATGCCGGGATGATTGCCGCGGGTGTCGGCGCCACCGGCGAGGCTCAACTGACGATCCGCTCGGTCGTGAGCGGCCTCGATGCCGGGGCGCTGAATGCGATCGCCGATGTCACGGTCGTTTCCGACGCTGCCGAAGGCATCGTGATCGAAACACCGCGCTATGCCCGCTTCACCCGGATCCTGGCGGACATCGTCCGCTCTGGCGGCGCCATAAGGGAGATTGCAGGCAATGACGACATCATGGTCGGCCTGACGCTGCCGGCCGGCGAGGACTATGTCGGTCCCGGCGAGGTCGTTCTGCGCCTCCCGCGTGACGGTTTCTGGTCGGAGCGCGTACTGGTCGACACCAAGGTCGTCGACCTGGCGCGCCTCATTCTCGCGCATCCGCCAGGGGAGCAGGGGCTTGAACATGTCTTCGACTACTGAGTTCGCGCCGTGACGCCGTCCGGCCGAACGCTCCTCGTGACGGCATGCGCCGCGGCTGTCGCCATTTGGCTGCCTGCGGCGATCCTGCCGCTGGATGGGCCGGCGGGGGCGGCGCGCGTGGTCTTTCTCCATGAACCGGCTGCCTCGGATTTGCCGGAAGGTGTGAGCATCTATCGCTGGAGTGGCCGCACCGCGCTGTTGTCAGGCGTCGATGCGCGCTCGGCCAGGGCGCTCTATGCGATGGGCGCCGTTTTCGTCTATCCGGTGCGCGCCACCGGCTGCCTTGAACTGTCGCGGACATGAAAAAGCCGGACGAGGGGCGTCCGGCTTTTCAGATGCATCAAGGGGGGCATACGCGCGAAGCGGGGAACTCCACGCTCTGGGCAGCGAATGCCTAATGGGCCGCGGCGTGGCGCCGGCTGCGCTTGACCGCTTCGCCTTCCCGGATTGCATTGACGATGGAGGAAACAGCGGTTGCGATGAACATGACGGCAATCAGGGCAGCCATGAGCGTCAGCGTCGCATACATCATCGTCATCATCCTCTCTTTCGCTCGTGCCCGCCGGAAACCGTCATCCACGGCAGGCACGCTGTTGCTGCTTATGGGGAGACGGCTTTGGCACTGGAGAACCAACCGTTCCGCAAACTTGACACCAATTGAACACGGGTCCGCTGAAATCGCCCTGAATGGAACGTTCATCTGGCGTTCAGGTTCCGCGCAGGCGCTGGAAAAGCTGTTGCGTGGCCGGTTTTTTCCATGACACAAGGCGTCGCAAAATCCAGGCGGCCCGAAAATCCAGACGGAAGGCGTGATGACCAAGGCGTTCTATCCCGGATCCTTCGACCCGATGACGAACGGGCATCTCGACGTGCTGATCCAGGCGCTCAACATTGCGCCGACCGTCGTTGTGGGAATCGGGATCAATCCCAACAAGCAGCCGTCATTCAGCTTCGAGGCGCGCGCGGCGATGATCCGGGAATCCCTCGCTGGCGCCCTGCCGGAGCGCAAGGACGACATCGAGGTCGTCGCCTTCCAAAATCTCGTTGTCGATGCGGCGCGTCAGTTCGACGCCAAGGTCCTGATCCGCGGCCTGCGCGACGGCACGGATCTCGATTACGAAATGCAGATGGCCGGAATGAACCGGCAGATGGCTCCAGACGTTCAGACGGTGTTCCTGCCTGCTGCACCGGCGTCGCGGCCCATAACGGCCACATTGGTGCGCCAGATCGCGGCGATGGGCGGGGATGTCAGCGCATTCGTGCCGCCGCCCGTGTTTGCCGCGCTTCAGAACAAACGATAGTCCTGACGTCTCAGGAAGGGAGTAACATGAACATCCTCAAGACCTTCGCAGCCGGCCTCTTGGTCATTTTCGGCCTCGTCGGCCCGGCCTCGGCCGATCCCAACCAGTTGACCATCGAGCTCAAGGACGGCCCGGTCGTGATCCAGCTCATGCCCGACGTCGCCCCGCAGCACGTCGCCCGCATCAAGGAACTCGCCGCCAAGGGCGCCTATGACAATGTCGCCTTCCATCGCGTAATCGAGGGCTTCATGGCCCAGACCGGCGATGTCCAGTATGGCAACATGGAGAAGGATTTCCAGCCGCAGATGGCCGGCATGGGCGGTTCGGACCTGCCGGACGTGGCCGCCGAATTCTCCAACGTTCCCTTCGAGCGTGGCGTGATCGGGATGGCCCGTTCGCAGGATCCGAACTCCGCTAATTCGCAGTTCTTCATCATGTTCGCGCCCGGCGATTTTCTCAACGGTCAGTATACCGTCGTGGGCAAGGTCGTGTCGGGCATGGAAAACGTCGACAAGATCAAGCGCGGCGACCAGAACAACAACGGCAGCGTGACCGACCCCGATCGCATGATCAAGGTCACGGTCGGCAAATAAGACAGCAAGGAGAAAATGCTATGGCCGAGATCAAGGATCCGGAAAACACCCTCGTGCTCGAAACCACACAGGGCAAGGTCGTCATCGAGATGATGCCGAATGTCGCGCCCGGCCATGTCGAGCGGATCAAGGAACTGGCGCGCGAAGGCGCCTATGACGGCGTCGTCTTCCATCGCGTCATCGCCGACTTCATGGCGCAGACCGGCGACGTCAAGTTCGGCAAGAAGGGCGGCAAGGATTTCAATCCGTCGCGTGCCGGCATGGGTGGTTCCGAGAAGCCCGACCTCAAGGCCGAGTTCTCGAACATAAGTCATATCCGCGGCACCTGCTCCATGGCCCGCTCGCAGAGCCCCAACTCGGCCAACTCGCAGTTCTTCATCTGCTTCACCGACGCCCCCTGGCTCAACAAGCAGTATTCGGTCTGGGGCCAGGTCATCGAAGGCATGGACAATATCGACAAGGTCAAGAAGGGCGAGCCCGTCTCCGACCCGGACACGATCCTGTCGGTCAAGGTCGCCGCCGACATCGCCTGATCGGCTGCTATGGACATCGGCCGCTCCGGGGCTTATGCGCCGGGGCGGTTTTGCTTTTGGCGGGTATCATGCGCGTAGATCTCTTCGATTTCGACCTTCCCGACGAGCGGATCGCCCTCAGGCCGGTGAGCCCGCGCGATTGCGCGCGACTGCTCGTGGTCGATCCGGCGGGTGACGGGTTCGCGGAGCGACAGGTCCGCGATCTCGTCGACATCCTGCGGCCCGGCGATGCGCTGGTCTTCAACGACACCAAGGTCATACCCGCACAGCTCGAAGGCACTCGGGTCCGCCGCGACAATCTCTCCGCCATCTCGGCAACGCTGCACATGCGGATCGCCTCAGACCGCTGGAAGGCCTTCGCCCGGCCGGGCAAGCGCATCAAGTCCGGCGACACCCTTCGCTTCGGCGCCGGCGACACGGTGCTGGAAGCCATTGTCGAGGACAAGGGCGATGCCGGCGAGGTGACGCTGCAGTTCGACCGTTCCGGTCCCGCGCTCGACCAGGCGATCGCCGCTGTCGGCCACATCCCGCTGCCGCCCTACATCGCTTCGAAGCGTGATGAGGACGTCAGGGACCGCGCCGACTACCAGACGATTTACGCAAGGGAAGAAGGGGCCGTCGCCGCCCCTACCGCCGGCCTTCACTTCACGCCCGAACTCTTTGAAAGACTGGATGAAAAAGGCATCGAGCGGATCTTCGTGACGCTGCATGTCGGCGCCGGCACGTTCCTGCCCGTCAAGGCCGACGACACCGCCGATCATGTCATGTATTTCGAAAGCGGCTATATCGATGCCGCCACCGCCGCGCGGCTCAATGCCGTCAAGACGAGGAGCGGGCGCATCGTCTCCGTCGGCACCACATCGCTGCGTCTTCTGGAGAGCGCGACGGATGAGAATGGCGTGGTCCATGCCTGGGCTGGCGCGACCGACATTTTCATCACGCCGGGCTACCGCTTTCGCGCAATCGACATGCTCTTCACCAATTTCCATCTGCCGCGCTCGACGCTATTCATGCTGGTCTCCGCCTTCTCGGGCATGGAGACGATGAAGGCAGCGTACGACCATGCTATCCAGTCCGGCTACCGCTTCTATTCCTATGGCGATGCCAGCCTGCTTTTCCGGAAAGACCGATGAACACCGAATTCAAGTTCACTTTGCTGAAGACCGACGGCAAGGCACGGCGCGGGGAAGTCTCCATGCCGCGCGGCACCATCCGCACGCCCGCCTTCATGCCCGTGGGCACGGTGGGTACGGTCAAGGCCATGTATCTCGACCAGGTCCGCGACACCGGCGCCGACATCATCCTCGGCAACACCTATCACCTGATGCTGCGGCCCGGCCCCGAGCGTGTCGCGCGCCTCGGCGGCTTGCATGAGTTGATCCGCTGGCCGCATCCGATCCTCACCGATTCCGGCGGCTTCCAGGTCATGTCGCTGTCGGGTCTTCGCAAGCTCGACGAGAAGGGCGTGACCTTCAAGAGCCATCTCGACGGCTCGTCGCATCATATGTCGCCGGAACGGTCGATCGAGATCCAGGGTCTGCTCGGTTCCGACATCCAGATGCAGCTCGACGAATGCATCGCTCTGCCGGCCGATCCGAAGGAGATCGAGCGCGCCATGGACCTGTCGGTCCGCTGGGCCGAGCGCTGCAAGGTTGCCTTCGGCAACCAGCCGGGCAAGGCCATGTTCGGCATCGTCCAGGGCGGCGACCAGCCGGCGCTCAGGGTGAAGAGCGCCGATGCGCTGCGCGCACTCGATCTCAAGGGCTATGCCATTGGCGGGCTGGCTGTCGGAGAGCCGCAGGCGGTGATGCTCGACATGATCGACACCGTCAATCCGCATCTGCCGGCGGAGAAGCCGCGCTATCTCATGGGAGTCGGAACACCCGACGACATCCTGAAGTCGGTCGCCCGCGGTATCGACATGTTCGATTGCGTGATGCCGACGCGTTCGGGCCGGCACGGACTTGCCTTCACCCGGCGCGGCAAGGTCAACATCCGCAACGCCCGCCACGCCGAGGACACGCGCCCCCTCGACGAGGAATCGTCATGCCCTGCGGCGCGCGACTATTCGCGCGCCTACCTCCATCATCTGGTGCGATCGAACGAGGCGGTCGGCGGCATGCTGCTGACCTGGAACAACCTGAGCTATTATCAGGACCTGATGAGCGGCATCCGAAGGGCGATCGACGAAGGCCGTTTTGCCGATTTCATGGCGGAAACCCAGGAGACCTGGGCAAGGGGCGACATCAGCCCGAACTGACGCGGACACTCCCCCCGTCGCTGCGATGTTCGCAGAAACGCAGGGCTTAGAAGGATGGCAGTGGTGACCAGAGCAGATGTCGACAGCGCGCTTGAAGTCATGCGCGGGCTCTTTCCCGAAACGCCGCTTCAGTACAACCAGCACCTATCAGGCCGGTTCGGAGCGGACATCTGGCTCAAGCGGGAGGACCTCACGCCTGTACGATCCTACAAGATCCGCGGCGCCTTGAACTTCATGCGGAAGGTGATCGCCAGAGGTGGAAAGGACGAGACATTCGTCTGCGCCTCCGCCGGCAATCATGCCCAGGGCTTTGCCTTCGTCTGCCGGCATTTCGGGGTCAAGGGCGTGGTCTTCATGCCGGTGACGACGCCGCAGCAGAAGATCGAGAAGACGCGCATCTTCGGCGGCGGCACGATCGAGATCAGGCTTGTCGGCGATATTTTCGATCAGTGCTATGCCGCCGCACGCGCCTTCGTGGAGCAGACCGGCGGCTACATGGTTCCTCCCTTCGACCATGCCGACATCATTGAAGGGCAAGCGACTGTCGCTGCCGAGGTCCTGTCGCAGTTGCCCGAGGGCACGGTGCCGGACCTTGTCGTTCTACCGGTCGGCGGCGGCGGGCTATCGGCCGGAATGACCGGCTACCTCGAGGGTATCGTCAAGGACGAGGATTTTCTGCTGGTGGAGCCTGCCGGGGCGCCGAGCCTCAAGCGCAGCCTTGAGACCGGCGGGATCGTGACACTCCCGAGGGTTGACAATTTCGTCGATGGCGCTGCGGTCGCGCGGATCGGCGAGCTCAACTATCGGGCGCTCAGCAAGTTCGACGGCAGCCAGGTGATGCTCCTTCCGGAGAACGCGATCTGCGTGACGATGGTCGAGATGCTGAACATCGAGGGTGTCGTCCTCGAGCCCGCGGGCGCGCTGTCAATCGCAGCGCTCGACAGGGTCGGTCGCGAAAGTTTGAAGGGCAAGACGGTGGTCTGCGTCGTATCCGGCGGCAATTTCGACTTCGAGCGCCTGCCTGACGTCAAGGAGCGCGCCATGCGCTACCAGGGGCTGAAGAAGTATTTTGTCCTGAGGCTGCCGCAGCGTCCGGGTGCGTTGCGGGATTTTCTCGAATTGCTGGGCCCCGACGACGACATCGCGCGGTTCGAGTATCTCAAGAAGTCGGCGCGCAATTTCGGCTCGGTGCTGCTCGGCATCGAGACCTCGTCACCGGAGAACTTTGCCGGCCTCTTCGGCCGTATCGAGGCCGCGGGCCTGACCTACGAGGATATCAGCGAAAACGAGGTCCTGGCGAACTTTCTGATCTAGCAATGCGATGCGGGGCGGGTTTCCCGTCGCCGTCGCACCGATTCCATCTCCTCAAGCAAACCGGGCACGATCGATCGACCCGGGTTGTGTGACGTCGCCGCGCGCGCCGGCCGACTCAACCGCCGAACAGGAGCTTCAGCGCGTCCTTGCTGCCGGAGTCCTTCTTGCCGCCGTCCTTGCTCTTCTTGGCGGAGTTCTTCACCGCCTTGAGCCCTTGCTTCATGATGAGCTTGGTGCCCTTGGGCATCTTGCCCTTCTTCATGGCGCCCGTGAGCATGCCCGTGGCGACCCCGAGCACCAGTGCGTCCATCACTTCCTTGCCGGCGTTTTCTTCGCTCTGGCTCGGCTTGACCACTTTCTTCTTCTTGATTGTCTGGGCCGGCGCCTGGGCGGCGATCGACAGGGTCAGAAGGCTGGCAATGGCAGTGATGAACAGCTTGTTCGACATGCGTAACTCCCCTCAGTTTTGCATCAAAGACTGTCACGACATGACGCCGCGCGGAAATGTTCGCCTTGGATCTACGTTCTGAATTGCAAAAAAATTCTTTCGCAATCGTACCGCTCATCGCGGCAGGGTGAAAAGGGCAAAAAGACAATCGGTAAAATTATTCTTAATCAGTCGTGCAATTTCAGCATGCCTATCCTGCAGTCTTATGCATTTTTTTCGTGCAGGTGAATGCCTATCTCACAGTCATCAAACGACGGACGAACATTCAGGAGAGAACCATGAACATCCGCAAGAAGATCAGGAACTACGTCGAAAGCCGCCGCGCCATGCAGGAACTGCAGTCGCTTTCCGATCATGCACTCAGCGACATCGGCATTTCGCGGGCCCAGATCCGCTCGGCCGTTCTCGGCCGCTAACGACGAGCGTCGGGCTGCAAGGCCCGGTCTGACACAGCCGGCTGCGACCATCGCGGCCGGCTGTCTTTGTTTGTGGGTCGGCGCCTGACGGCGCAATGCGCAGGCGCACGCCGAGGCCCTCCGGCTCCGTCTTCGGCTTGTCACGCTCCGCACAATAGAAGAAGTTCTATTCCGGACGAGGGACGAATCTGAAACGCAGCGGGGGGCACTATGGAACGCGTCAGGCACTGGTTTTCGCCGCGGATAATGCCGCTTACAGGCTCCATCCTTTTTCTGCTGTTTCTGGGTGGGATCATCGTGGTGTCGCCGGGGCTCTATCTCGTGATGATCGTGCCCATCTTCCTGCTGGCGCTGCTGGTTGCCATTGGCTTCCATGACATCCTGCAGACCAAGCGCGCGGTGCTCCGGAACTATCCGATCTCGGGACATGCCCGCTATATCATGGAGGAACTCCGGCCGAAGATCAGGCAGTATTTTTTCGAGGGAGAGAAGGACGGGCGGCCGTTCCCCCGCGACAAGCGATCGCTGGCCTACCAGCGTGCGAAGGGCCAGTTGGACAAGCGACCCTTCGGCACGGAGTTCGATGTCTACGAGCCCCGCTACGAGTGGATTTCCCATTCCTTTGCCCCGACGCATCTCGAAGCCCACGATTTCCGGGTCCGCATCGGTGGTCCGGACTGTCTGAAGCCCTATGACTCTTCGATTCTCAATATTTCCGCGATGAGCTTCGGCTCGCTCTCGGCCAATGCCATCCGCTCGCTCAACAAGGGTGCGAAGGCCGGCGGCTTTGCCCATGATACCGGCGAGGGCGGCATCTCGCCCTATCACCGCGAGCATGGCGGCGACATCATCTGGGAAATCGGTTCGGGCTATTTCGGCTGCCGCACGCCGGACGGCATGTTCTCGGCCGAGCGCTTCGCCGAGAATGCGGCATCGGAGCAGGTCCGGATGATCGAGATCAAGATCAGCCAGGGCGCCAAGCCCGGCCACGGCGGTGTTCTGCCGGCGGCGAAGATCACCGAGGAGATCGCGGCCATTCGCGGCATTCCCCTCGGCCAGGACTGCATCTCGCCCTCCGCCCATCCCGCGTTCTCCAGCCCGCTCGAACTGATGGCTTTCATTCGCCAGCTTAGGGAACTGTCCGGCGGCAAACCTGTCGGGTTCAAACTCTGCGTCGGACACGCCCACGAGTTCCTTGCCATCATCAAGGCCATGCTGGAAACCGGCATCACGCCGGACTTCATCGTCGTCGATGGCAAGGAGGGCGGCACCGGTGCTGCGCCCTCCGAGTTCATCGACCATATCGGAATGCCGCTCCGGGAGGGGCTGACTTTTGTCCACTATGCCTTGATCGGCGCGAACCTGCGCGACCGCATCAAGCTGGGCGCGTCGGGCATGATCATCTCCGCCTTCGATATTGCCCGTGTCATGGCGCTCGGCGCGGACTGGTGCAACATGGCACGCGGCTTCATGTTCGCCGTCGGCTGCATCCAGAGCCAGTCCTGCCACACCGACAAGTGCCCGGTCGGCGTCGCGACCCAGGATATCGACCGCCAGCGGGCGCTGGTCGTGGCCGACAAGTCGGTGCGGGTCGCCCAGTTCCACAACAAGACACTCGAGGCGCTGGCCGAGGTGGTTTCCGGCGCCGGCCTGCGCCATCCGTCCGAGTTCGAGACCTTTCATTTCCACAAGCGCGTCAGCTATTCGCAGGTCACGACCTTCACAAACCTCTACCCGCCGCTTGACGCGGGCGAGTTGCTGCAGGGGACGGACGATCACCGCTACAAGATCCCGTGGCGGGTCGCGCGGGCTGATTCCTTCCAGGCAGCGCCGCTCAGCGCCTGATCAGGCGAATGCAGCCGCGGTCCCGGCCGTCTACAAGGCAAATTCGCTTCAGTCGGCCGCCGCCCCTTTTCTTCGCGGCGCCGATGGTGAAGAGTCGTCCCGCCGCTCGAGAAAGGAATCGTCATGCTCCGGCTCGCCTTGGTCTGCCTTGCCACCCTCATTACCGTCTCGCCCGCCAGGGCCGAGACGATCCGCCAGGTGCCGGACACGGCTGCCGAAATGCAGTTGTCCTTCGCACCGCTCGTCAAGAAGACGGCGAATGCGGTGGTCAACGTCTATGCCGACAAGCGCGTCACGCCGTTCTATTCGCGCGATCCGTTCTTCGAGGAATTCTTCGGCCAGCAAATGCCGAACCGCAGCCAGAAGCAGAGTTCGCTCGGCTCCGGCGTCATTGTCAGTTCGGACGGGCTCATCGTCACGAACAACCATGTGATCGCCAATGCCGACGGAATCCGCGTGGCGCTGTCCGACGGCAGGGAATTCGCCGCCAATCTCGTTCTCAAGGATGAAAGGCTCGACCTCGCCGTCCTGCGAATCCAGGCACCGGGCGGTGGGTTCTCTTTCCTGCCCGTGGGCGATTCCGATGCGGTGGAAGTCGGAGACCTGGTGCTCGCGATCGGCAACCCCTTCGGCGTTGGCCAGACCGTCACGTCAGGGATCGTCTCCGGCCTTGCCCGCAACCGGATCGGCGAGGGCGACTTCTCGTTCTTCATCCAGACCGATGCGTCGATCAATCCCGGCAATTCCGGCGGAGCGTTGATCAACGTGGCAGGCGAACTGATTGGCATCAATACGGCAATCGTCTCTTCAGGCGGCGGTTCCAACGGCATCGGCTTCGCCATACCGGCAAATCTCGTCAAAGTGTTTATCGCTGCCGCCCAGGGCGGCGAGCAGGGATTTACGCGGCCTTACATCGGGGCGAGTTTCGAGGCGGTCACATCAGACATGGCCGAGGCGCTCGGGCTCAAGGTCGCGCGCGGCGCGCTCGTCACCAAGGTCATCGCCGGCAGCCCCGCCGAGAAGGCCGGACTCCGTCCGGGCGAGGTGGTGGTCGCCGTCAATGGCCGGGCCGTCGAGCATCCTGATGCGCTCGGCTACCGGCTGACGACGGCGGGCCTTGGCACGACTGTCAAGATCACGGTTTCGGAGAACGGCACCGAGCGAGATGTCGACCTCAAGCTCGAGCGGTCGCCCGAGTCCCGTCCCAAGGACGAGCGTCTCATCGATGGTCGCAATCCGTTCGCCGGAGCGCTTGTGGCCAATCTCTCGCCGCGACTTGCCGAAACCATGCAGATGCCCGTTGAAGCCCAGGGCGTGGTCGTCGAGGACGTGGCGCGCGGGTCGCCCGCAGGCCGCCTCGGCTTTGCGCCACGCGACATCATCGTCAACGTCAACGGCGTCGACATCGATTCGACGGAACGATTGCAGTCGGTGATCGACAACCAGCCGGATTTCTGGCGCGTGGAAATCGAACGCGATGGCCGGCGGATACGGCAATTCTTCCGATGACGGACCTCTTTTCCACCGCAGGCCTGCCGGATGAACGCCGGCCCCTGGCCGATCGCCTGCGCCCGACGACGATCGCCGACGTCACCGGCCAGCAGCACCTGTCCGGCCCCGACGGCGCCCTGACCCGCATGATCGAGTCCGGGTCGCTCGGATCGATGATCTTCTGGGGGCCTCCGGGGACCGGAAAGACGACGATGGCGCGGCTGTTGTCCAATGCCACGGATCTTCATTTCGACCAGATTTCGGCGGTGTTCTCCGGCGTTGCCGACCTGAAAAAGGTGTTCGAAACCGCCCGCATGCGCCGCGGCCAGGGCCGCCAGACGCTGCTCTTCGTCGACGAGATCCATCGCTTCAACCGCTCGCAGCAGGACAGCTTCCTGCCTGTCATGGAAGATGGCACGATCGTGCTGGTGGGCGCGACGACGGAGAACCCGTCCTTCGAACTCAACGCAGCTCTGCTGTCGCGCGCGCGCGTCCTTGTCTTCAAGCCACATGACGAGGCGAGCCTCGAAGAATTGCTCCTGCGCGCCGAAGCGTTGGTCGGCAAGCCACTGCCGCTTGACGAGACGGCCCGCGCATCGCTTGTCGGCATGGCCGACGGTGATGGCCGCGCAGTGTTGACACTCGCCGAGGAAGTCTGGCGCGCCGCGCGCGACGGCGAGATCTTCGACACCGAGAGCCTCGTCCGGGTCGTCCAGCGCCGGGCGCCGATCTATGACAAAGGCCAGGACGGCCACTACAATCTCATCTCCGCGCTGCACAAATCGGTGCGCGGCTCCGACCCGGATGCTGCGCTCTATTATCTGGCGCGGATGCTCGATGCGGGAGAAAACCCGCTCTTCCTCGGCCGGCGACTGGTGAGAATGGCGGTCGAGGATATCGGCATGGCCGACCCCCAGGCGCTTGTCGTCGCCAATGCCGCCAAGGACGCCTATGACTTTCTCGGTTCTCCCGAGGGGGAACTGGCCTTCGCACAGGCCGTCGTCTATCTCGCGACCGCGCCCAAGTCCAATGCGGTCTATACCGCCTTCAAGGCGGCAACGCTGGCCGCCAAGCAATTCGGCTCGCTGGTGCCGCCCAAGCAGATCCTGAACGCGCCGACGAAGCTGATGTCGAGCGAAGGCTATGGCGGCGGCTATCGCTACGACCATGACGAGCCGGATGCGTTTTCGGGCCAGGACTACTTTCCCGAAAAAATGGGGCGCAAGCAGTTCTACACGCCGCCTGAGCGCGGCTTTGAGCGTGAAATCAACAAGCGGCTGGAATACTGGTCCAAGCTCCGGCGCGAACGCCAGGGCGAATGACCGCAAGATGACCGCGAACATCCATCTGAGACAAGGGACAGTGCATGGAACTCAAGATCATTTCACAAGTGGCGAGCCACGGCGGCATGCAGGGCGTCTATTCCCACGCGTCGGAGGTCTGCGATTGCGAGATGACCTTCGCGGTCTTCGTGCCGCCGCAGGCCACGACGACGCTTTGCCCCGTGGTCTGGTATCTGTCGGGCCTGACATGCAACCATGCCAACGTCATGGAGAAGGGCGAATACCGACGGCTCGCCGCCGAACTCGGCCTCATCATCGTCTGCCCGGACACATCACCACGCGGTGACGACGTGGCCGACGAGGCGACGAACTGGCAGATGGGCAAGGGCGCCGGCTTCTACCTCGATGCGACCGAAGCGCCCTGGGCGAAGAACTACCGGATGTACAGCTACATCACCAAGGAACTGCCCGACATCGTCGCGAAAAACTTCCGCACCGACATGAGCCGGCAGGGCATCTTTGGACATTCGATGGGCGGGCACGGCGCGCTCACCATCGCGCTCAAGCATCCCGACCGCTTTCGCAGCGCCTCGGCATTCGCACCGATCGTCGAGCCATCGACCGCGGACTGGTCGATCGGCGCCTTCGAGAAATATCTCGGACCCGATCGCAGCACCTGGCGCAAGTACGACGCCGTGGCCCTGGTGGAAGACGGCATGACCTTTCCGGAATTTCTCATCGACCAGGGGCTCGCGGACACGTTCCTGCAGACCGGGCTGAGGCCATGGCTGCTGCAGGAGGCGGCGGAGAATACCGATATCCGCATCACGCTGCGCAGCCACGAGCGCTACGACCATTCCTACTACTTCATCTCGACCTTCATGGACGACCATCTTCGCTGGCATGCCGAGCGGCTTTCGTAGGCTCGCCGATCAGCACTTGCGTTCGAGGGTCTCGACGCAGGGTTCGTCCTCCGCAGCGTCTTCGGTTGCCTGCGGCTTGATCACGACCTTGGCCTTGGCTCCCGATTCGACGGTGGCCTGGGCTGGTTCGGGTTCGATCTTCGTAGCCTTCACGGCTGGTTCGACACGGGCCGGGTCCGCGACCGGGTCGACCCTGGTCTTGGAGTTCAGAACCGGATCCTGGTCCGCGCCGAGCATCGGCGCGGTCTTGAGCGGGATCACGATCGGGTCAACGGATTTCCGCTTGCGACCGGTCTCCGTGCCGAGGCGCGTCGAAAGGGCAGGGTCGTGGCGGAGGACCGGGCGAAGCTGCGGCATCGACAAAGCATATTCGTACCGCAGGCGGCTGGCGACGGCGTCGGCGATCGCGGCATCGCTGGTGCGGCCGACTTCGGACGATGCCAGCACGAGATAGCTGCGGACGAGGACCGGCTGGCCGGATCCGACATCGGAAATCGTTACCGACAACTCGGTCCTGGCGTGTCCGTTGCGATCACGAATGACCGAGGCGACATGAATGTTCATCACGGCGCGAATCTTCGGCACCGCGTGGGTGGTGGCCTCGACTGCCATTTCCATCTGACGCCGGATGCCGATGATGATCCCTGCGGGAACACCGCCATTGGCGGTGACGCCGACGCCGCGCACGTCGAACATCCGGGTGTCGACCGTCTGGCGCGGTTTCGAGCCGCAAGCGGCGAGCACCGCCGATATCAGGACCAGCAGAAAGACGCGCAGGATGTGGCGATGCATGGACGAATCCCTTGAGAGCATGGTTACCCAAGGGTTGCCGATTATGGTTAGGGAAGGGTTAAGCGCCGCTCAGATGAGCGCTGCTTCGTCGCTTGCCGGGGCATTGGCATGCAAATCGGCGGCATTTTCTGACGCTGCCGAGAACTCGTGGCTGATTTCATGCAGTCTGAGCTTGCCGCGGCCGCCCGTGACCTCCGCACCGAATTCATATCCGTTGAAATAGTCGGTTTCGTCGATCAGGTCCCGTTTGACGAGATCGGCGAGAATTGCGGCGATGTCGATCGTGTCCTTTCGCAACTCTTGGTTCGATCGCAAGGCGATGTAACGCCAGGTGGCGTCGCTCCCCCCCACTCGAATCACCGAAGTCGTCAGCCACCCAGATCTGGGCACGGAAGTTGCCGTCCCTGTAGAACCCGACCTTTTCGCCTGCCGGCTGGAAGTCGCCCTCGTGGGTCCAGATCATGACCTCGGTGGTGATGTCGCTGCTGTCCGACAGCGGACTGCCGGTCAGCCATAGGTCGAAGGCGACGTTGAAATCCGCCTTGTCGCCCGAAATGGCATAGTCGAAGGTGACCTCCATTTCGCGCAGCCGGTCCAGCCGGGTCACAAGCGCATCCGAGCCTTCGCCGCCCCATGGCTTGTAGCCGGCGATGATCTCGGGATAGGCGACGACGTGGCCGACATCGGGCCAGTCCCATTTGAACCGCACGTTGCGGCTGATGTCGTCGGTGTTGAAGGTGATCGACTGGGTATAGTCGGCGCCGTTGGCGAGCTTGCCGGGATTCCAGGGATTATTAACCAGCGTGAAATCGCCATCCGTGTAGGAGGCCCAGTCTTTTCTCAACACCTTCCGCGCCATGCTGATCTCCACGTGTCGGGCATGGCCCGGGCTAGCGAACCGGCCGGATGACCGCCTCGAACAGGTCGCTCGACGCCTTCATGTCCTGCCAGCGATGGGCGCGGCGGGCTTCGGCCTCAAGATCGGAACCCCATTGCTCGATGTTCCAGTCCTCATCGGCATGGGCCGCGATCCAGGCATCTTCCGCATTCAGGCGGCCTTCGGCAAGTGCGAGGGCGAGGATTGCCGATCCCGTCAACGTGGTGATGGTATGCAGCGCTGCGAGCGCGAGCGGGTCGCGGCACTTGCCAAGCGCCTTTGCAAAGGCTCCGATGGCGGTCGCGGGCTGCTCCTGGTGAATGATGCCCTGCGCCAGGATGAACCGCGCGCCAAATGTATCCCGCGCCCAGTCTAGGACGGGGTTCCATTTCCGGTCCTGCGCGTCGACCAGCGACGGCGGCCCTTCGGCGCGGTAACAGAGAAGATCCGTGCCGGCATATTTGACGATCTCTTCGAACACGGCGCCGAATTCAGCCTCGACGCCGTCGATGGCCGAATTGACCAGTCGCGTGACCGGCATGGTGCCGGGATCGATCACATCGGCCTGTGCCCGCCATTCGGACGCCACGAGTTCGGCCGCGGGCCGCGTCGGCAGCGTGAGCAGGCGCCTGGCTGGCGTCCTGACGGTGCGGCCGTCGAGTTCGATGGTCAGGCGTTCACCGTCGGCGCCGATTCCGACCTCCTTGTAGAAGCGTTTCGGCAAGGGGTTCTTCATCTGGATCTGCGCGCGCCGCACCGGGTCCGGATCCGAAAGCTGCTCGTGGATGTCGTTGAAAAGGTCGCGCATGGTGTCAAATGTGCCGTAGAATGTGGGAAACTTCGTGGACGACGGCATCCGCACCGGAAGCCGAGAGCGCCTGTGGCTCTCCGTAGCCCCAGGAGACACCGAGCGCACTGGCGCCCGCCGATTTGGCCATCATCATGTCGTAGACCGAGTCGCCGATCACGATCGTGTCGGCAGGTTCGATGCCCGCTTCGGCGCAGCATTCCAGCACCATTGCCGGATGCGGCTTGGACGGGCAGTCGTCGGCGGTGCGGGATACGAAAAAGACCTCCTCGAAGCCGTGGCTGTTGCGGATGAGATCCAGCCCGCGACGCGACTTTCCGGTCACGGCGCCGACGACGACGTCGTCGCGACCGGCAAGGGCCCCGAGCATATCGGCCACGCCATCATAGAGCGGCTCCTGAAATCCGGGCTCCTGGCGAACCGGGCCGTAGATCTCCTTGTAGTGCCGCGTCATGGCCTGAATGTGATCGTCGACCTCGACGCCCATGATGCGTGCGATCGCGGTGTCGAGCGTCAAGCCGATGATCGACTTGGTCGCGTCGTAGTGCGGCCGTTCATGGCCGTGATGTTCGAAGGTGCGTGCCATGACTTCGTGGATCAGCCGGCCCGAGTCGACCAGCGTTCCGTCGCAATCGAAGAGTGCCAGCTTCATTCCTCGAAGTCCTCCGCCGCTCTTCTCGTCGAAACCGAGGAGATTCCAGCTCTGCACCATATGCGGCGGCAGCGGCGCCGTGACCCTCAGCCTTCCACCGTCGGGATGCGGCACATCGATATGGCGGGCATGGAGGTGGAGCTTGTTCTGGACACCACCGGGGAAATGTCCCAGCCCTGCTCGGCTTCGAAATATTTCGGGTCGCCGATGATGGGGTGGCCGATATGCACGGCGTGGACTCGAAGCTGGTGGGTGCGACCGGTATAGGGCTCCATCTCCAGCCAGGCGAGGCTCTGGGCTGCCGTTTCCAATACCCGGAAATAGGAAATGGCGTGGTCTGCGCCGTCCTCGCCATGCTTGGCGGTGCGCATCCGGTCGCCATCGGGGGTCTGTTCCTTGACCAGCCAGGGACGAGGACCTTGCCTTCCGCCGGACGCGGCACGCCCTTGACCAGAGCCCAATAGGTCCTTCTTGGTGTCGCGCTCGCGGAAGGCGCCGGTCAGCGCTTGGGCGGCGCCGCGCGTGCGGGCGACGACCCAGCACGCCTGACGTGTCCGCGGTCGAGCCGGTGCACAAGACGCGGCCTTCTCGCCCTTGGGGCTTGTCCCAGGCTTCGAGCATCTTGTCGACATTGCGATAGACGCCCGAACCGCCCTGTACCGGCAGGCCATGCGGCTTGTTGAGCACGATAACTTTCTTGTCTTCGTAGAGCAGCATGCGCGACAGGAGCTCGTGGTCCTGTGGAATGGGAGAGTTTCCTTGCCGGAGAGCGGCTTGCCGGATTTCTTCTCGTCGACATCCATCGGCGGAATGCGGATCGTCTGGCCGGGCTGGACGCGGCTGTCGGACTTGACGCGACCGCCATCGATGCGGATTCTGGCCGGAGCGCAGCAGCTTCTGCAGCGGGCCGAAGCCCAGGCCGGGATAGTGGACCTTGAACCATCGGTCCGAGCCGCATGCCGGCCCTCGTCGCCGGAAACCTGCCTGTGTTTCAACGCCTGCCATGAATTTTTCCTTTTTCGGGCCGGCTTTAGACGAAAGAGCGCACCAATGCCAGTCCCGCGAAGACGGCAACGACGGATATGATGACGGAGGCCAGAACATAGGCGAGGGCCAACGCCGCTGTCTCCCGCGCTCGATCATGGACGCCACCTCCAGAGAAAACGCGGAGAACGTGGTGAAGCCGCCCAGCAGGCCGGTGACGATGAACAGCCGCAGTTTCCGGCCGAACTGCCGAAGCGGACGGGCAATCAGTTCGGCGAGAATCCCGATTGCTAGCCCTCCGAGACTGTTCACGGCCAGCGTGCCCCAGGGGTAGCCGGGGCCGAGCAGGCGCCAGGGTCAGGAGGCCCCGTGAGATAACGGGCGACGGAAACCGAGCGCGCCGCCGGCTGCAACGAGAAGAATGTGGCTCATGGATTTCTCATAACGCAAGCCGATTCCGTGTGGGAATGCGGCAGTTCAACCCGCCGGAGACTTTGCGCGCCGGCAGAGCTTGTCGAGCGTCTCCAGGAATGCCGAACGGTCCCCGCTGGGTGAAAGCGGCGTTGTAGCCCTTGCTCTCACCCGTCTCGCGCAGATGCTGACCGAGGTCGCGCATGGCGGACGCCATGCCGATGTTTCTTCTCGTCGAAGATGCGCCCCCGTGGGGCCGGTGGACATGGGCGCCCAGGGCCACGCAACGCGTGGCGAGCGGCACGTCGGCGGTGACGACGATATCGTTCTTGCCTGCGTTCCCGGCGATCCAGTCGTCGGCGGCGTCGAAGCTGGCAGTCACGATAATGTTGCGGATCATCGGATCGCGGGAGGGTCGCAAGCCGGAATTGGCGACCAGTGTCACCCGCAGGCCATGGCGCTCGGCGACCTTGAGGATTTCCGGCTTGACCGGGCAGGCGTCGGCATCGACATAGATCTCAGCCGCCACTGCCCGTATCCTTCCCTGTGCTACTTCGACCAGTCTTCATAGGAGGCCTTGTCGGAACCGCCATAGGTCCAGATGCCCTGCCAGCGCCCGTCCGGCTGTTGGAAATACATCGCCATGCCGAAAGACTCACCCGACACATAGCCCACCGAGATGGCCGTGTCATCCGGACTTGCCGGTCCCATCTGGAAGCGGTCGCCGACGAACTTCGCGCCCAGGCCCGTGCCGACGAATTCGGTGCCGCCGACGTTCCAGATCACGGCATAGGTCTCGCCTGTTCGCTCGATGCGCACGGTCCCGGTATACTGGCCGCCATCCGCGTTCTTGCCCGCGACCTGGTAGGTACCGGTGGGATCGGCGAGGGCGAGGGTCGTCGAAGCGAAGAAAATGATTGATGCGGCGAGCGTTTTCAGGCGCATGGTATCCTCCGGTTACTTTGGCGTGAATGTCGTTCAACCGGCGGATTGCCAGTCGCATCCGCGGCAATGACTACAACGGGCAAGCGGCCGCGTTAAGCGCGATCTTGCCGGGTTGCCGACGATTTTCGGGTGTTTTCAGGATTTGGGGCCGGCGCGGGCCGGCAGCGGTGACGATATCGTCCGGACCGGCGTGGCATGATAGGCAGAATCGTCGGCATCGGCCGTCGCGACAACCGGCGTGGCGGCCCGTCGCCGAAGCTCAACCTGATTCGGAAGCGCCACGACGGCCGGCAACTTTGCCCTGATCTGCCGGACCATCGGAATCCACTCTTCGGTCGAGACTTTCCGCGCTCCCCTGTGGGCCCAGCTTCCATGCCAGGTGCCGTCCGAGTGCTCGGCATAGGTCGCGTTGCCGATCGTGTCGCCTGACACGTAGGAGACCGCGATGCCGGTATCGTCATCGCCGGCAGGACCTGTGGCAACTCGGCCGTCGATGACGCGCAGACCGAGGGCCGTGCCTGTCGTCGCGTTGCTGCCGATCTGCCAGGTCACCGCATAGAGTTCACCCTTCCGCACGACCTTGACCGTGCCGGTGTAGTCCGATCCGTCGTCCGGGTTCACGCCCTTGACGTGATAGCTGCCCTCCGGACCGGCCACAGCAGTTCCGGGAAGGAGAAGGCAAGCGAGAAAGGCAGTGAGCGTGAGGCGCATGGATTCTCCACCGGCAATATTGCCCGCGACCTGGCGCGGAGACGACTGATCCCGATTGTCACGCAGTATCATCGCGGACTTGAGAACGTGTTAAGCGCTCGGGTTTCCAGATGGTTAGCGCGAGAGCGGGCGCTCAGGCGAAGGCGGGCATGACATCGCCCGGTTCGGCGCGGGCAAGGTAGACGCCTCGGGCGATTGCGCGCGCCATCACCGCCGAAGCCGCCGCGCACAGTTCCATGAAATCCACCGCATCCGGTGCGAGCCCGGTGGCATCGGTCGCCAACGCAAAGACGATGTCTCCGTCCATCGGCGTGTGGCTCGGCCAGATCGCCCGGGCAAACCCGTCATGGGCGGCAATGGCGAGCCGCTTGCATTGAGACTTGGTGAGCACGGCATCCGTGGCGATGACGGCAATCGTGGTGTTGGCGTCCTTCGGCTGGCCGAGGTTCATTTTGGTCCGGATCTCGAACGCACCCCGGGGTAGGGCGGGGGGCAATCCGAACCCACCGAATTCGTCGCCGATCTCATGCGGCGCCGCCCTGAAATGACGACTGGCGCCGAACGTCACCGAACCCAGCGCATTGACGGCGACCAGCGCGCCAATTGTCATGCCATTGTCGAGCAATGCGGAAGCCGACCCGAGGCCACCCTTGAGGCCCGCCGTGAGCGCGCCGGCGCCAGCACCGTGAGAGCCGAGAGAAAAGTCCGGTCCCGCGTTCCGCGTCGCCGCGTAGCCCAGTTCGCGATAGGGCGGGTATCGGTCCCAATCCTTGGCGCCCCCGTTGATCAGGTCGAAGAGGATAGCACCGGGAACGATCGGCACCCGGACGGGGCCAACGGCGAAACCACGCCCATCCTCGCGTAAAGCCGCCTGGACGCCGGATCCGGCATCCAGGCCGAACGCCGATCCGCCGGACAGGAATATGGCGTCCACCGCCTGCACGCTGTTGTGCGGCTCCAGTAGGTCGGTCTCGCGCGTGCCCGGGGCACCGCCCAGCACCTGCGCCGAGGCCGTGGCGGGCGCGTCGCAGACAACCACAGTGGTTCCCGATTTCAACAGCCGGTCCTGTGCATTGCCGACTTTCAGCCCGGCCACGTCGGTGATCAGGTTGCGCCGCCCCGGTTTCACGGCGTGACTTTCGGTTCGACGAAGGCGTCGCCGTCCCAGACGAGCAGTCGGTAGGGGTTATCGGCGAGTTCGTGATCCGCGCCGAAACGGATCGGTCCGATCGCTGTGTCGAACGGTGTATCGACGAGGGCCTCGACCAGTCGCGCGCCGGACCCGGCTGCGATTTCCGAGGCATCCACGACGACCTCGATGGCGGAAAAGGCCGGCAAGGCGTAACCGTCAGGGATCTTCTTTTCCTCCAGCATGAGGTCGATGGCGCTCCTGGCGGATGCGAGCGTTGATGGGTCCGGCAAGGTGATGGCCTGAACGCCGATCTCGAGCGGCACCGGCTGGTTCATTCCCTTCAGCGCATCGCCGCCCAGCAACGTGATCTTGGCACCGGTCGCACGGGCATCGCGCGCCAGGACTGACATGTCGTTGCGATCGGATGCGGCGAAGACATGTGTGACATTGGCCTTGACGAGCCGGCGTATCAGCTGGGTCTGCACCTCCTGGGCTGGACGGAAATTGTCGACAAAGGCCGCAGACATGCCCTTCTGTTCGAGAGTCTGGCGCACCATGTCGGTCATTTCCCGGCTGAGGATCGTACCGTCGTCGAGCAGCGCGAAGGGCTTGTCCTTCCAGTGCGTGAAGATCGCATCGGCGACGGCGTCTCGCTCGTCGCTCGTCGAGGGCGCCATGCGAAAGAAGGGCCAGCCATTCTTGAGGGCGTCCTGCATCAGCACTTCCGACCGGATCGAGAGCGTGATGGCCGGGATATCGGCGGCGGCGAGGCGGGCGAGACCGTCCTGGAGCGATTCTGTGCACAAAAATCCGATGGCGGCGACGGCAGCCGAGCGGGCGATCTCCTCGGCCAGCGCCGGCCCGGACCCCTCGGCGCAAGTCTCGGTGATTTCAACGATTTCCGCCTTGTCGCGGGCAGCGAATGCCGCACCAAGCCGCAGCTGGTCGCCAAGAATCCTGAGATTTCCATCCGCCGGCGCGACGACGGCGATTTTGGGGCCGGCGGCCGATGCCGTCGTCGCGACCGCGGCGATCAGCAGGGCAGAAGCGATCCGCGTGAACATCTTCGTCATTTCCATGCCGGGGACTGTAGCGCGGAAAGTTGGCTATGCAAGCCTTGCACCGCGGACTGTCCGGACCTTCACCGGCGCAACGGCCAGCTTTGGCGCAGAAGCCAAAAAATGTCGCAGCCGGGTTTCGACTTTCTCAATGCTTCACCTATATAGGAAGCATCATGCTCAAGCGGAATCTGGCGGAACTGTCGGTGGCCGACGGAAAACTCTATCGCGATGCCATGGCGCGTTATGCGGGCCATGTGCAACTGGTCACGACCGCCCATGCCGGCGCCAGGCGTGGTGTCGCGGTGACGGCGGCCTGCAGCGTATCCGACAGCCCGCCGACCGTGTTGGTCTGCCTCAACCACAATAACGAGAAGAATCAGATATTCTTCGAGAGCGGCGTCTTTGCTTTGAATTCGCTCGCCGCGCACCATCAGCCGCTCAGCCATGCTTTTTCCGGCCTGGAGAACCTGTCGATGGAAGAGCGGTTCGCGCAGGGGAACTGGGAGACGCTGGTGACCGGCGCGCCCGCGCTGGTGGACGCGATCGCCACCTATGACTGCCGCATCGTCAAGCTTGTGCCGCATGCGACCCACACGATCATGATCGGAGAAGTCGCAGCGCTGCGACTGGGTGGCCACGAGCCTGCTCTCGTCTATATGGACCGGTCCTACCGGACGCTGTAGGCTTGTCGTGACGCGTGCCGCGCACGGGAGCAACGATGACACAGAATTCCAGAACCGATCTGCCGGGCTCTATCGACGAGACTGTCGAGATGTTGCAGGCGCATGACTACCTGGCCGGGCGTTCGCTCGCCACCGTGGTTTACCTTGCGCTCAAGCTCCGCCGCCCGCTCTTCCTCGAGGGCGACGCCGGCGTCGGCAAGACAGAGATCGCCAAGGTTCTCGCCCAGGCGCTGGGTCGCGACCTGATTCGGCTGCAATGCTACGAGGGCCTGGACATTTCCTCGGCGGTCTACGAGTGGAACTATCCGGCGCAGATGCTGGAAATTCGCCTCGCCGAAGCGGAAGGGATCAAGGACCGGTCCCGGCTGGAAGGCGACATCTTTTCGGAAAAGCATCTGATCCGGCGTCCGGTGCTGCAGGCGCTGTCGACGCGGGCGGGCGGTGCGCCGGTTTTCCTGATCGACGAACTCGACCGGACCGACGAGGCCTTCGAGGCATTCCTGCTGGAAATCCTGTCGGACTATCAGGTCACCATCCCCGAACTGGGCACCATCAAGGCCGCCGAACCGCCGATCGTCGTCATCACGACAAACCGCACCCGCGAAGTCCACGACGCGCTCAAGCGGCGCTGCCTGTATCATTGGGTCGATTATCCCAGCCTCGAAATGGAACTCGAGATCATCAGACGCAAGGTGCCGGGCTGCGACCAGCGGCTTTCGCGCGAGATCGTTGCCTATGTGCAGAAGCTCCGCAGCCTCGACCTCTTCAAGAATCCGGGTATCGCGGAGACGATCGACTGGGCCACGGCACTGACTGAACTCGACAAGGTGGCGCTGGACCCTGAGACGATTTCGGACACGATCGGCGCGCTGCTGAAATACCAGGACGACATAGCGAGGATACAGGGTTCGGAGGGTCGGCAGACACTCGACGCGGTCAAAGCGGAACTCAGGGCGGCAAGCTGATATGCAGCGCGCCGCTGACGAGGGCCGGTTCGCGGAGAATATCGTCCATTTCGGCCGTGTTCTTCGCCGGGCGGGACTGAAGATCGGGCCAGGGGCGATCAGGGACGCGATCGATTCGGTGGACGCCATCGGCGTGGGGTCACGCGACGAGTTCCGGACCGCCCTGTTCTGCAATTTCGTCAAGCGCCACGAGGACAAGGCCGTGTTCGACGAGGCCTTCGACATTTTCTGGCGGGTTCGGGATTTCGAAGGCAAGCTGATACAGATGCTTTCACGCATGACACCGGACATCGGGGCCAAGGACAAGCCGAAGGCTGCGGCGTCACGGGTGTCCGAGGCGCTTCAGTCCGAACGGCCCCGCCGCGAGGAAGAGCGCAACGAGGTCGAAGTCGATGCCCGCTTTTCCGTTTCGAAGAGCGAAGTGCTGCGCAAGCTCGATTTTGCCCAGATGAGCGCCGCCGAACTGGCCGAGGCCAGGCGGCAACTCGGCCGGATAGTGCTTCCGATGGACACGGTCTCGACCCGGCGTTTCGAACCTGCCAGCCGGCAGGGCAGGGTGGATGCCCGGGCGACGCTGCGCAGCGCCATGCGAACCGGGGGCGACCTGATACTGCCGAAATGGCGCCGCCGCCGCGAGATCCATCCGCCGCTGGTGATCATCGCCGATATTTCCGGCTCGATGAGCCACTATACCCGCATCTTCCTCCACTTCATGCATGTCCTGACGGAGTCACGGCGCCGCGTGCATACGTTCCTGTTCGGTACGCGCCTGACCAATGTGACCCGCGCCATGCGCCACCGCGATCCCGACGAAGCGATCGCCATCTGTTCCGATACGGTCAAGGACTGGTCCGGCGGCACCCAGATCGGCGACACGCTCGCGACTTTCAACCGCCTGTGGGCGCGGCGCGTGCTGGCCCAGGGCGCGGTCGTGCTGCTGATCACCGACGGCCTCGAGCGCGACGACACCGAAATGCTGGCGCGCGAGACCGACCGGCTGCATCGATCCTGCCGGCGGCTGGTCTGGCTCAATCCGCTGCTGCGCTTCGACGGTTTCGAGGCCCGGGCCCGCGGCGTTCGCGCGATGCTGCCACATGTTGACGAATTGCGCGCCGTGCACAATCTTGAAGCCATCGGTGACCTTGCCAGGGCGCTTGGGTCCGGCCGCAGCCAGGATGCCGACCCGCGCCGGTTTCTTTGAGGAGAAAGACATGTCGGATCTACGCCAGCCACTCTATATCGCCGAGGCCTGGAAACGAGAGGGCCGCGACGTCGCCATGGCCACCGTCATCGAAACCTGGGGATCGGCACCGCGGCCGGTCGGAAGCCACCTGGTGATCGACGGCGAAGGCAATTTCGAGGGCTCCGTGTCCGGCGGCTGCGTCGAGGGTGCGGTGATATCCGAAGCGATGGACGTGATCACGTCAGGCGCGCCGCGAATGCTCGAATTCGGCGTCGCCGACGAAACCGCATGGCGCGTCGGGCTGTCCTGTGGCGGCCGCATATCGGTCTATGTCGAGAAGATCGTCTGATGCAGCTTTCCCACCTCCAACGGCTCAATGAGGCGCGACGGGCGCGGCGCGCGGCCATGCTGATCACCGACCTGGGCAGTGACGAGAGCGTTGTGGAAATCGAGGGCGATGAGATGCGGCCCGATCTCCGCGAGGCGATTGACAATGCCTATCGCTCCGGTAGGTCGGGTGTCGTTGAGACCGGCGACGGCCGGCGGCTGTTTCTCAACGTGCAGGTTCCGCCGGCGCGCATCGTTATCATCGGTGCGGTTCACATTTCCCAGGCGCTGGCCACCATGGCTGCGATCGCCGGCTTCGATGTCACCGTGATCGATCCCCGCACTGCCTTCGCCACGCCGGAGCGGTTCGCCGAGATCGACCTTGTGGCGGACTGGCCCGAGGATGCGCTGGAGAAGGCGCCGCTCGATGCCTATACCGCGCTGGTTGCTGTCACCCATGATCCGAAGATCGACGACTATCCCATCATCGCCGGCCTGCGGGCGAAGTGCTTCTATGTCGGCGCGCTGGGGAGCCGGAAGACGCATGCCAGGCGTGTCGAACGCCTGACGGACGCCGGCGTGGCGCAAGGTGACATCGAACGGATCGACGCGCCGATCGGCCTGGACATCGGGGCGCAGAGCCCGGCGGAGATCGCCGTCGCGGTTCTGGGCGCCATCATCAGGGCATTCAGGGGGAGGGCACTGGGATGAAGGGTCGACACAGGCGGACCACCGCACTGGCCTGTTTACTCGCCGCGTGGCTGTCCGCGGGCGCCGCTGCCGGGGCGGGCAAGCCGACGGTCCCTGATGGAATAGATACGCCGGAGGAGGCTGCGGCCTTCCTCCTGTTCGGCCTAGGTTTCCGCGACATCTGCCAGAGTGCTTATGGCGACAGTTCCTGTCCGACCGAGTTCGGCAAGGGCGAGGTGCGGGTCACGGACAAGATCTACAAACATCTCTATGCCTTGTCGGCCGACAACTGCACCCTGAGCGCCGATCTGACGACGCTCGCGGATGGCAGCCCGCTCAAGGGCGTACTGCATCTGGACCGAATCGAGGCGATCGACATGCGATATGCCGACCGATATGAAAAGTCGGTGGAATATGCCTTCACATTCTCCGGCGACAGCGTGAATGCCAGCCCGGGGCAGGAGACGGGGGCGTTCGTGTTCTTCCACGAATATGCCGACTCGCCGGCGTTCGATCACGCCGCCCATGCCCAGGCCGAACTCGAGGCGATGCGCGTGGTGCTGGGCGAGTACCGGCAACGCCACTGTCCTGCAAGGCCATGAGCAGCGCCGTTCCATCGGTTCGCAAGATGCCGATCGTCGCGCTCGGCGGTGCGGTCCTGCTGTCGCTTGTCGCGGGGACCGGAACGTTCGCGTCCACTGACCGGACCGATGCCGAGCGCGCCTTTGCCGAACTGCTTTTCGGACGCTATTTTCTCGATCCCTGCGCCAACACCTCGCAGGGCACGCAGAGCTGCCCGCCGGACTTCGCCGAAAGGCGCATTGCCTTTCAGGACAGCAAGGCAACCCAGACATATCGCTTCGAACAGAATCGCTGCATCGTGCATGCCGACACGCGGATCACGGCGACCGGCCAGACCTACCAGGCGACGTTCAATCTGCAGAATGTGCTCTATGTCAACCTGAACAAGGCGCAGCAGGAAGCGAACCTCACAGAGGTGGAACTCTACCTGCAGGGAGAGAAGGTGCTGGAGACGGCGGACCGGACCGGCAATGTGCTTGTCTTCGTCCACAAGTATTTCGCGACCGACAGCGGCGAGATCGGCCACGACGTCACGGAGGAGGTCCTGTCGATGCGCAAGGCGCTCAAAGCCTACCAGGAACTCTATTGCGGCGGTATGGGATAGCTGGCGCCAGACCCGACGGCACAAACAAAAGCGCCGGCACGAGGCCGGCGCTGCAAACATGGGAAAGGCAAGATCGGATTACTTGATCTTGGTTTCCTTGAATTCGACGTGCTTGCGTACGACCGGGTCATACTTGGTCTTGGTCATCTTCTCGGTCATCGTACGGCTGTTCTTCGTCGTGACGTAGAACGTACCGGTGTCAGCGGTCGAGAGGAGCTTGATCTTGATCGTGGTTGCTTTCGCCATGGTCGTCCTGCCTTATAAAAAGATGACGCCGTGGAGTCCGGGTAGCGGCCACGGCGAATTTGCGCGGAAACTACGCATCCGCAGGCAAAAGTCAAGCCTTGGGCGGGTGGAAAATCAGGCGCGACAGGCCGAAGAGCACGAAGGCCACGAAGAAGACGCTGATCGTCCAGGCGTAGCCGTCGCTACCCACGAGATCCATGCCGATGCCGATGGCCTGGGGACCCACGACGGTGCCGACGGCGTAGGAGAAAATGAAGGCTGCGTTCGCCGCAGCGAGTTCGGCGCCACGGAACCGCGAACCGAGGTGACTCAATCCCACGGTGTAGAGTCCGGCGATCGCTCCACCGAAGAACAGCAGCAGCACCGAAAAGACCCGCCAGTCATAGGTCACATATGGAAGCAGGAGCGATCCGCACAGCCCAACAATCCCGATCGTGGTCAGCAGCTTTCGCCGGTCGCGCAACCGGTCGGACAGGATACCCACCGGTATCTGGAAGATGACATTGCCGATTGCCATCACGCTGAGCAGGAAGCCCGCATGCGATTCGCTGAAGCCCTCATGGCTGGCGAAGATCGGAAACATCGCCATGCCGCCCGCCTCCACCGCGCCGAAGACGAAGACCGCGAAACTGGCGGTCGGAACCAGCAGCAGGTAGCGCAGGAAATGGCCCATCGGCTTCTCGTCGAGGTCGGGGCTTTCGTGCCTGGCCCAGAAGATGGGGATCGCCGCCAGAAGGATGATCGCCGAGCCGACGCCGAAGGGCAGGAAGCCAGCCGATCCGACGAGAGAGAAGATGACATTGCCCAGTGCAAATCCGATCGAGAGCACCGTGGCATAGACGCCGAGCACCAGTCCACGCTTCGCCGGCGGCGCCGCCACGTTGATCCAGAACTCGGACAGGATGAAGAGGGCGGTGATGGCGCCGTGAAAGATGATCCGGAGCGGGAACCACGCCCAGAAATTCTCGATGTAGTAGAAGCCGAGCGCGCTGATTGCCGCGATGACAACCGCCCACAGCATGGTGTTCGCCACGCCCATGGAATGTGCCACCCTGGTGGTGATGGGGGCCGCGATCATCGCGGCGATCCCGGCCATCGCGGTGTTCAGGCCGGTGAGGGTCGCGGGTATGCCGCGCTTTTCCAGCAGCACCGTCAGCAGAGGCAGGCCCAGGCCGATGGCAATTCCTACTGCGCTGATCGCCGCGATCGCCGCAACCAGCGACGGCCAATGGATGTCCTGGTGGGCCTCGGCCGGCCGCATGTCAGTCATCAGATTCTCTTTCCGTTCATCGGGATCGCCTCCGGACAAACGGTTCCCCCGGACAGACGCTATAAAGACGGCCCGGGGGGAGATTTCAATGGCCTCACAGCGGCCGTGACGAAAAATTAGCTGTTTACAATGCGTCCTGCCCGTCAACCTGGCTGCCTTGCTGCAACGAGGGAGCCGCCATTCCCTCGATCAGTTCCAGCATCGCGCTTTCGGCACCGTCCGCGTCCTTCTGCAGCAGGGCACGGATCACCTTGACGTGAAGGTTGACCGACATGTCGAGCGCCCTGTCATCGGCGACGTGAAACCAGTAGCGTCTCGCGTGGGTCTGCAGGGCGGAGAGTGACTGTATCAGGAACGGATTTGGGCAGGCCCGCTCTATGATCTCGTCGAAGAGCTTGTCCGCGTCCAGGAAGCCCGGCTTGTCGCCGGTGACGGAACATTCTGTCATCGACTTGGCGCAGACGATCAGCGCCTGCCTCGCGCCGTCGTCAATGTGCCCGGCGACGAGCCGTGCCGCGAGCGGCTCCAGCTGCCGGCGTGCCTGGTAGATCATGTCGGGATGCGACGGGTCGAGCGCGGTGACCTGCAGACCCGCCCGGGGACGCACGGCAATCAGTCCCTGCCATTCGAGCTTCTGTATCGCTTCGCGAACCGGTGTACGACCCAGGCCTGCAAGTGCGATCAGTTCCTTTTCCGTCACCATGGAGGCCGGCGCCAGCTTAAGCGTGACGATCAGGCTTTCGAGACGAAGATAGGCGAGGCGGCTATGTGACTCGGTGGATTCAGCCAAGCAATTTCTCCGACGGTGATATATCAGAGCTGCGCGTGTCGCATTCTGACAGGTTGCGCGGTGATATATCACAAACCCGGTGCGCGCCAGTTGCGACAGGTCCATTCCCCGACGATTTGCGGGGAACGGAGGCCCACGGTGCTGCATAAATGCGACAGATGTCCGTCAGTCGAGAAACTGCTCGGCGAGGATCCGGTCCGACCATGAGTGGTCTGGATCGGAGAGCAGCCAGGCGGTATCGTCCTTCGACTGCTTAATCGAGACGCGAATGACCGACTTCACCTCGTCATGGTCGGCGACCGCGTTGACCGGACGCTTGCCGGATTCGAGCACCTCGATGTCGACCTGAACCCTGTCGGGCAACAGCGCGCCGCGCCAGCGGCGGGGTCGGAATGCCGAAATCGGGGTCAGTGCCAGCAGTTGTGCCTCGAGCGGCAGTATCGGGCCATGGGCGGAAAAATTGTATGCCGTCGATCCAGCCGGCGTCGACAGGAGCAGGCCGTCGCAGATCAGTTCCGCGATCCGCTCTTGGCCGTCGACCCGGACCTTGAGTTTGGCTGCCTGGTAGGACTGCCTGAAGACCGACACTTCGTTGATGGCATATTCGATGCGGGTGCCGCCCCACTGGTCCTCGGTTTCCATCTTGAGCGGATGGATGGAGTTTTCCACCGCGCTGCGGACGCGCTCAAGCAGGTTGTCCGGCGAGTATTCGTTCATCAGGAAGCCGACCGAGCCGCGATTCATGCCGTAGACCTGCTTGCCGGAATTCATGGTCCGGTGCAACATCTGCAGCACGAAGCCATCGCCGCCGAGTGCTATGATCACATCAGCATCATCGATGGCGACATTCTCATAGCGTGCGGACAGGACCGCGAGCGCCGCCTGCGCGTCGTCGGCATTGGAAGCGGCGAACGCAATGGATCGAAACTGGCGTGGCATGGATACTCGATCGCTTGTTGGCCCGGGGGTGCAACTGCTACAGCAAAAACCCAGCCATCAAAAGCCCTCGCGATCCCCTTGTTTGCGTTTGACGCAACATGGCGCAACAGGGCATGGACGCCGGCGAGCGAGCCGCTATCCTGCGGCCAACAGGAACGACGCCATGCGTAACATATCCATCGTCGGCATTGGTTCGGGCAACCCCGAGCATATGACGATCCAGGCCATCAACACCCTCAATGCCGCGAGCGTTCTGTTCGTGCCGACCAAGGGCCCTGACAAGGCCGAGCTCGCCGATGTCCGGCGGGAGATCATCGCCCGCTACGTTACCAATCCGGCGTGCCGCGTGGTCGAATTCGCAGTTCCGCAACGGCAGACTGCCGACCGTACCTACAATCAGAGCGTCGATGCGTGGCACGCAGCGCTTGCCGAAGTTCATGCCAGCCTGCTCGCGCGCGAACTTGGGCCCGGCCAGACGGGCGCCTTCCTTGTCTGGGGGGACCCGATGCTCTACGATTCGACCATCCGCATTCTGGACCGGGTCAAGGCGCTGGGCACCGTCGAGTTCGAGACATCGGTCATTCCCGGCATCACCAGCCTGCAGGCCCTGTGCGCGGCGCACAGGATACCGCTTAACACTGTCGGCAAACCGGTCGAGATCACAACCGGACGGCGGCTGAAGGACACGTTCCCGGCACGGAGCGAAACGGTCGCGGTCATGCTCGACGGCGAGCAGGCCTTTGCCGGCATCGACGATCCGGATGCGATGATCTACTGGGGCGCCTATCTCGGAACATCGGACGAAATCACGATTTCCGGCAAGCTGGGCGAGAAATCGGCCGAAATCCTGCAGGTCCGAAGCAAGGCGCGCGAGGCCATGGGATGGATCATGGACATTTATCTACTTCGTAAGGGGCGCGACTTCGATGCGCCTTGACCGTGCGCAAGGCGTCGCTTGCCCGGCGGCGCCAGAAGGCGTCTAGTCGGAGCCATATTCTGGGGTAAGCCATGACAGTTCAGGCGGTTGCCGGACCTCGAAGCGACATATCGACTATGCGGCGCGGCATCTGCCCGACCCTTGGTGTTCCGATGCCGACGGGAGACGGGCTGCTCGCTAGGTTCCGCACCGATGATTGTCGGCTGACGCTGGCCCAGATGCGGGCGGTGGCCCAGGCGGCGTCGGCCTTCGGAAATGGCATTATCGAGATCACTGCGCGCGGCAGCTTGCAGATTCGCGGTCTGCGGCCAGCCACGGTCGAGCCTCTCGAACAGGCGATCCTCGATGCCGGCATCGTGCCGGCCAGTGGTGTGATGGTCGAGGTTCCCGCTCTGGCCGGTATCGATCCCGACGCCTGGATCGACCCGCGACCCATCGCCGACGACATCCGGCGGCTGGTGGCCGACAGCATGGCGGGCCTTGCTCTCGCGCCGAAACTCGCTGTCATCGTGGATGGTGGCGGCCGGGCGAATCTCGGCGCGGTCACGGCCGATGTCCGGCTGACGGCGATCGACCGCGAGCGTATGATGCTTGCGGTCGGCGGCACCAACCGATCCGCGCGCGGTGTTGCGCTGGTCGATTGGGAAAAGGCGGCAGAGGCGGTGTTGCGGGTGCTGCGGGCAATTGCCGCAATCGGGCCGGCGGCGCGGGGCAGGGACATCGAACCGGAAACACTCGACGGATTGTTCGATCCGACCGCAGCCGGTGTCAGAATCCCGGCGACAGCCCGTCCCATCCTCGGTTTCGAGCAGCTTGGAGTTCCGCCGTCGTCCGCCGCCGATCCATCAAATCTCGGTCACGACAACTGGGTTTTGGGGCTCGCGCTTCCCTACCGTCAGGCGCGTGCCGCCGACATGATCAATTTGCTCGATGCGGTTGAAATGCTAGGCATTTCCGACATCCGCCTCTGCCGCGGGCATGGCCTGATCCTGACCGGACTGCATTATGGCCAGTTGCTGCGGGCTGAGGCTGCGGCACGCAAGTTCGGATTCTGGACATCGGAGACGGAACCGCGCGCCAATATCGCCCTCTGCGCGGGAACGATGGGCTGTGCCTCCGCACATTTCGACACGCGCGCGGCGGCCGATCTCGCAGCAGGCAAGGCGCCCGCAATCCTCGACGGCTCGATCACATTGCATCTGTCAGGCTGCCCCAAGGGGTGCGCCCATCCTGCCGCGACAGCCCTGACACTGGCGGGTGCGCCATCAGGCTACGGCCTTGTCGTAAATGGCGCGGCCTCGGGCCAGCCGGCGCTCTACATTGCCACAAATGACCTCGAAATTGCGCTTGTGAGACTTGCGTCGCTCGTCGCAGGCGCTAAGGAAGCGGGCGAAACCGTCAGCGACTGCCTTGGAAGACTGGGGCCGGCGCGGCTGGTTGCGGCCCTGACACTGGACGGACAATGACCGAATACGATTACATTCGCGACGGCAACGCAATCTACGAGCAGTCCTTCGCGATCATCCGGGCCGAGGCCGATCTCGCCCGGTTCACCGAGGCGGAGGCCGACATGGCGGTCCGCATGGTCCATGCCGCCGGTTCTGTCGATGCCGCGCAGCATTTTGAGTTCGCACCGGGTTTTGTGGATGCCGCGCGCGCGGCGCTTGCCGGCGGCGCACCGATCTTCTGCGACGCCAACATGGTGGTCCATGGCGTGACCGCCGTGCGCCTGCCGGCCGACAACGCGGTGATCTGCACGTTGCGGGATCCGCGCACGGCCGGTATCGCCCGTGACATCGGCAATACCCGTTCGGCTGCTGCCATCCGGCTCTGGGGCGAGCGCATGGCCGGTTCGGTGGTCGCGATCGGCAACGCGCCGACCGCACTGTTCTATCTGCTTGAACTGCTGCGCGACGGCGCCGTTCCGAAGCCCGCCGCGATCCTCGGCATGCCGGTCGGCTTCGTCGGCGCCGCCGAATCGAAGGCGGCCCTGGCTGAAAATTCCTATGGCGTGCCCTATGCCATCGTCCGTGGACGCCTCGGCGGCAGCGCCATGACGGCGGCAGCGCTCAATTCGCTCGCGAGGCAGGGCCTGTGAGTGCCGTATCGACTGGACGCCTGATCGGCGTGGGCACAGGGCCCGGCGATCCCGAACTGCTCACCGTAAAGGCGGTGAAGGCAATTGGAAGCGCCGATGTGCTCGCCTGGTTCGCCAAGGAAGGCCGGCGCGGCAACGGTCGCGGCATAGTCGAGGGCATGGTACGGGAGAGCGTGATCGAACTTCCGCTCTACTATCCCGTGACGACCGAGATCCACAGGGCGCAACCCGAATATGTCGACCAGGTCACCGGCTTTTACGAGGCCTCGACGACGGCGATTGCCGGTCACCTCGACGCCGGTCGCACCGTGGTCGTGCTCTCCGAGGGCGACCCGCTGTTCTATGGCTCCTACATGCACCTGCATGTGCGGCTCGCCAAGCGCTATGCCGCGGACGTGATCCCGGGGGTCACCGCGATGTCGGGCTGCTGGTCGCAAGCTGGTCTGCCGATCGTACAGGGAGACGACGTGCTGTCGGTTCTGCCGGGAACAATGGACGAGGACCAACTTGTTCGCCGGCTAAACGACACCGAGGCGGCAGTCATCATGAAGGTCGGCCGCAACCTGCCGAAGATCCGCCGCGCGCTCGCCGAGACCGGGCGCATCAATGACGCGATCTATGTCGAGCGCGGCACCATGGCCAATACGAGGATGATGCCTCTCGCGTCCAAGGCCGACGACGATGCGCCGTATTTTTCCATCGTGCTGGTCCCCGGATGGAAGGCAAGGCCGTGAGCGGGACCCTCTATGTCATTGGCACAGGTCCGGGCAATCCCGACCAGATGACGCCGGAAGCGCAGCGGGCAGTCGAGCGCGCGGAAGAATTTTTCGGCTATTTTCCCTATCTCGACCGTCTGTCGCTGCGCAGCGATCAGCGAAAGATCGCGTCCGACAACCGCGAGGAACTCGATCGCGCGAGCGCCGCGCTGGGGCGCGCTGCGGCCGGCATGAACGTCGCTGTCGTTTCGGGCGGTGACCCGGGCGTGTTCGCCATGGCGGCTGCGGTCTGCGAAGCGATCGACGCGGGACCGGCGGAATGGCGGGACGTCGAACTGGTGGTGACACCGGGCGTGACGGCGATGCTGGCCGTCGCAGCCCGGGCGGGCGCGCCGCTCGGCCATGATTTCTGCGCCATGTCGCTCTCCGACAATCTCAAGCCCTGGGAGGTGATCACCCGCAGGCTGAGGCTGGTGGCCGAGGCCGGACTGGTGATCGCGCTATACAATCCGATTTCGAAGGCCCGACCGTGGCAACTAGGCAAGGCTTTCGACATTCTCAAGGACGTGCTGCCGGGAACGGTGCCTGTCATATTCGGGCGTGCAGCCGGACGCCCTGATGAAAGGATCGTTGTGGTACCGCTCTCGCAGGCCGACCCGGCCATGGCGGACATGGCGACCTGCGTCATGATCGGTTCACCGGAGACCCGCGTCATCGCGCGGCCGAACCTGCCCGACCTGGTCTATTCGCCACGCTCCCATGCCGGGGACCGGCGTTGATCGATGAGCGTCAGCGCCGCTTCGACCGAGGCGACGGCCTCGATGCCCGGCTGCCGGGGGCGCTCGACCATGATGACCTCGATGCCGAGCCGGCGCGCGGCGGCGATCTTGCCATAGGTTGCGCTGCCGCCGGAATTCTTGGCCACGACGGCGTCGACGTGGTTTTCCTCAAGCAGTCGGCATTCATCGGCCTCCCTGAAGGGACCCGTCGTCAGGATGTAGCGGCAGCGCGGCACGGCCAGCGGTGGCTCGACCGGGTCGACGCTACGGACGAGGTAGTCGTGCTGCGGGGCGGCGGCAAATCGTCCGGCTTCCTGCCTGCCAATTGCAAGAAAGACGGTACGCGGTGTTTCTCCGAGCGCTATGACCGCCGCGCCGACATCCGCCACACGGGTCCAGCAGTCGCCCTCGACCTGATCCCAGGTCGGCCGCCGGAGCGCAAAGATCTTCACACCGCTGACAGCAGCCGCTTTGGCAGCGTTGGCGGAGATCTGCTCGGCAAAAGGGTGGGTGGCGTCGACGATCAAATCAATGCTTTCCTTAGCCAGGTAATCAACGAGCCCGTCGACCCCGCCGAAACCCCCGTTTCGCGTTGGCAGGGGCAGCGGAATGGGGTCGCTGGTGCGCCCGGCAAGCGATATGGTCGCCGCAATGTCGTCGCGCTGCGCCAGCCGCTCCGCCAGCCGGCGGGCCTCTGTCGTTCCTCCAAGGATCAGGATACGGTGCGCGGTCATGGTTGAACCTGTCAAATTATCGCCGTGGCTCACCATTGTCGGTATCGGCGAGGACGGTATAGCCGGGCTCGGCGACGCGGCCAAGGGGCGGATCTCGGCCGCCGAACTGGTCTGCGGAGGCGCCCGCCATCTCGAACTGGCCTCGGGACTTGTCACCGGAGAGAGACATCGATGGTTGTCGCCGATCGAGCGGTCGGTCGACGTCATCAAGGCGGCGCGCGGGCGCAATGTTTGTGTTCTGGCGTCGGGGGACCCATTCCATTTCGGCATGGGCGCCACGCTGGTCCGCAGCATCGACCCCACCGAGATACACACGATACCGGCGCCGTCCTCCTTCAGCCTCGCTGCCTCACGGCTGGGCTGGCCGATCCAGGACACCGCGCTGGTTTCGCTTCACGGTCGCCCGATCGATCTGGTGCGTCCGCATCTCCAGCCAGGTGCCCGGATCATCACCCTGACCTCGGACGAACAGGGGCCGGGGCAATTGGCAGCCCTGATGACGGGCAACGGATTCGGTCAGTCTCGGCTTACTGTGCTGGAGGCGCTGGGCGGCGAAGGCGAGCGGGTCACGCATCACCGGGCGGCGAGCTTCGACCTGCAGTCCGTCAACCCGCTGAATGTCTGCGCGATCGACGTCCATGCCGGTCCCGATGCCCGCATGATTCCGCTCGCCTCGGGGATCGACGATGGGTTGTTCGAGCATGACGGGCAGATCACCAAGCGCGAAATCCGCGCCGTGACGTTGTCGGCGCTGGCGCCGCGGCGGGGAGAACTGCTCTGGGACATCGGCGGTGGTTCGGGTTCGATCTCGATCGAATGGATGCTGGCCAATCCGGCGATGCGCGCCATCGCCATTGAAGCGGACACGGCAAGGGCCGAGCGGATCGCGCGGAATGCCTCCAGCTTCGGTGTTCCGGGTCTCCGGGTGGTGACAGGTTCTGCGCCGATGGCGCTTTCGGGATTGCCGCAGCCGGATGCCATATTCATCGGCGGCGGTGGCAGCGAAGCGGGGGTGATGGATGCGGCGATGGCGGCACTTGGTCCCGGCGGCCGGCTCGTCGCCAACGCCGTGACGCTTGAAATGGAGGCTGTTCTCCTGCCGCTGCAGGCCCGGCTCGGCGGATCGCTGGTCCGCATGGAGATCGCCCGTGCCGCACCCGTCGGCAGCATGCAGGGCTGGCGGCCGGCCATGCCCGTCACCCAGTGGACCTGGGTCAAGAAGGATTGAGACCATGAAGGTACATTTCATCGGTGCGGGGCCGGGGGCCGCCGACCTGATCACGGTTCGTGGCGCCAGGCTCATCGGAGCGTGCCCAGTGTGCCTGCATGCGGGCTCGATCGTATCGCCCGAAATCCTGCAATATTGCCCGCCAGGAGCGCGCATCGTCGACACGGCGCCGATGTCGCTCGACGAGATCGAGGCCGAGTACCTGATGGCGGCGGCGAGCGGCCATGACGTGGCCCGGCTGCATTCCGGCGACGTCTCGGTCTGGAGTGCGGTGGCGGAGCAGATACGACGGCTCGAGCGCAATGGCATCGCCTATACGATGACGCCCGGCGTGCCATCCTTCGCGGCCGCGGCGGCTGCGCTGGGGCGGGAACTGACCATTCCGGGCATTGCCCAAAGCCTCGTCCTGACCCGCGTTTCCGGCCGGGCATCGCCAATGCCGAACAGTGAGACGCTGGCGGTCTTCGGTCAGTCTGGCGCGACACTTGCGATCCACCTCGCCATCCATGCGCTGCCGCAGGTGGTGGCCGAACTCACCCCGCTCTATGGCGGGGATTGCCCTGTGGCGATCGTGGTCAAGGCCAGTTGGCCCGACGAGCGGATCGTCAGGGCAACGCTTGCGACGATCGAGGCGCTGGTTGCGGCGGATCCGATCGAGCGGACCGCGCTGATTCTCGTCGGGCCGGGGCTGGCTGCTGACGGATTTCGGGAAAGCGCCCTTTATGATGCGGACTACCAACGCCGCTTCCGCGGGCGCGACGGCTTCTGAAACGCGCATGTCTCCGATTTGAGTGAGAGCAGGCGGAACCTTGTCGCAGTCCGGCCGTTTGGCGGTGACTTCGCATGAGGAGACCGCTTGATGACCCAGACCGCTTCCTTTGAACAGCGCCCCACCCATCCGCTGGCAGGGCTTGAGACATGGCCGAAGAGCGGTCCGATCTATGGCATCGATATCGGCGAGACGCCTTCCACGCCCAACCTGATGCAGCGGATCAGCGAGTTCTTCGGGAAATCGCCGAATAGTGGAGATGGGGACCAGCACGGCCGCATCTGGTATTAAAGGTATGACTCGCCGCGATAAAATCTGCCCGATCCACGCCATGGAGCACGAGTTTGTCGCCTTTGCCGAGGTTGAAGATCGTCTGGGAGTCGTCGCCTGACCAGTCTACGACGTCTTCATATAGGGCTGGCAGGCGGCACCACACCGCTGGTCGTCAGATCGTCCCGGCGAGCGTCAACCGGACCGAGGCGGCCTCGAGCGCCCTGAGAATATGCGGCGGTGGCGACTGGTCGGTGATGATCTCGCCGATGGCCGAGAAATCACAGACCTTCACAAGCCCCTGGCGGCCGAACTTGCTGTGATCGGTGATCGCCACCGTACGCCGCCCGCACGACAGCACCATGCGCGCGAACTCGGCCTCCTCTAAATCGAAATCCATGATCCCGCCGAGCGCATCGATCGCACCCGTCGAAATGACCGAATGGCTGACGCTGAAGCGGCTGACGAATTCGATCGCAGTGACCCCGAATGCGGCGCCATTGTCGCTCCGCAGTTCTCCGCCCGCCATGTAGACCCGGTTGTCGTTGACCGTCGACAGGGTGCGGGCGATGTCGGAGGAATTGGTGATTACTGTAAGCCGCCGGTGACCCAGCAGTTCGCGCGCCAGGAAGCTGGTCGTGGTTCCGGTATCGAGCATGATGGAATCGCCGTCGCGCACGGTGGTGGCCATCGCCGCGGCGATCGCCCTCTTGGCGTCGCTGTTCTCCCGCATCCGCCGCTCGAACGGAGCCTCACCGATCACCGAGGGCAGGCTGATCGCGCCATGCATCTTCAGGATCGCGCCTTCGCTCGCGAGCGGCTTGATGTCGCGGCGGACGGTCTCGAGCGACACGTCAAGACGGCGCGCGAGGTCGGCGATCGTCACCGTCCCGTCCTGCTGGAGTAGATTGAGTATAGCGCGATGTCGTTTCGAGTGGTTCATCTGCCTGCCTGCGGCCCCTTCAACGTCACTCTTAATCCGAACTGAGGCGGCCCGCAACAATTCCCCATAATCGGTCAAAAAAGCAAAAAAGACCACATGCCATGGTTGACAGCCGGTGAAGTGCGCGAGAGATTGGCGGGGCGCAATCGGCCTCACAAAAAAATCACGGGAACGGCCGGGTTGCGCGGGAACGAGTTCATTCGGTGCGACTGGGAGATCTCGCATGTTCAGAACCAGGACTATTTGCAGAACCATGGCTGCGGCGCTCTGCGTCTCCGCCGCACTCACCTTCGCGCCTGCAAGGGCGCAGGAATCACCCGATCCGATCAAGCTGACGCTGCATGACTGGACGGGCCAGCTGATCACGACCGAAATCATGGGCGAGGTGCTGAAGAAGGCCGGCTATTCGATCGAGTATGTCCAGGCCGACTACCTCGCGCAATTCGCGGGCCTCGAGAACGGCGACCTGCATGTCGCCATGGAAATGTGGGAAACCACGGGTCGCGACGCGATGGATGCCGCCACAGCCACCGGCAAGGTCGAGAATTTCGGCGAGACCGGCATGCAGGCCAAGGAAGAGTGGTGGTATCCGGACTATATGAAGGAAAAGTGCCCGGGCCTGCCTAATTGGGAAGCGCTGAAGGATGAGAAATGCGCCGAGGCATTTGCCATTCCTGAGACGGCGCCCAAGGGTCGCTATCTCGGTGGCCCGGTGACCTGGGGCGGCTTCGACGACGAACGCGTCGAAGCGCTCGGCCTTCCCTTCGAAGTGATCCATGCCGGCACCGACGCGGCGCTCTTTGCCGAACTCGAGAGCGCCTATCAGCGCAAGGCGCCGATCCTGCTCTGGATTTACGCGCCACACTGGGCGCCGGCAAAATACAAGGGCGAATGGGTCGAGTTCCCGGCCTATTCCAAGGAATGCTACGCTGATGCGGCGACAGGCCTGAACCCCGATGCCGCCTATGATTGCGGCAAGCCGTTCGGGCCGATCTGGAAAGTCGGCTGGGCCGGCGTCAAGGACAAGTGGCCCGGCGCCTATAAGGCGATCAAGGCGTTCAACATCAACAATGATGAAATGGGCGCGATGATCACCAAGGTCGACCTCGAGGGCAAGAAGGTTCCCGACGTCGTCGCCGAATGGATGGGCGCGAATGAGGCGCGCTGGTCCGAGTGGATCAAGAGGTAGAAAGCAAGTCCGATCCGGTCTTCGCGGCGAAACGTCGCGAAGACCGCCAGAGCCCAACGAGATGCGGCCCCTCCGGCTGCACGATGCCACGCGACCTGATCAATGACCTCTGCCGAAGCCAAACTCATCTGCCGGGACGTCTGGAAGATATTCGGTTCGGTCGCCGGAGACGCAGCCGGCACCGCGGGGCACCGGCCGACTGGGGAGGACCTGCGCGCAGCCGGGCTGGTGGGCGCGGTCCGGGACGTCAACCTTGAAGTCCGGGCCGGCGAGATCTTCGTCATCATGGGCCTGTCCGGATCGGGAAAGTCGACCCTGGTGCGCTGCCTGTCGCGCCTCATCGAGCCGACGTCCGGCGAAATCCTGTTCAACGGCGAGAACCTGCTCGCGGCGGACGAAGCGCGGATGATCGACATCCGCCGCCACCAGATGGGCATGGTGTTCCAGCATTTCGCCCTGCTGCCGCATCTGACCGTGCTCGACAATGTTGCGTTCCCGCTCGCAATCCAGGGCGTGGCCAAGGCGCAGCGCATCGAACGTGCCTTAGGGATGATCGAGCTTGTGGGGCTGGCCGGCAGGGAGGCCGCCTATCCCAGGGAACTCTCCGGCGGCCAGCAGCAGCGCGTCGGCATTGCCCGCTCGCTCGCGGTGGAACCGGAACTCTGGTTTCTCGACGAGCCGTTCTCGGCGCTCGACCCCTTGATCCGACGGGAAATGCAGGACGAATTCCTGCGCCTGCAATCAGTGCTGAAGAAGACCATCGTCTTCATCACCCACGATTTCGACGAGGCGATCCGACTCGCCGACCGCATCGCCATCATGAAGGACGGGGAGATCGTCCAGGCCGGCACGCCCGAAGACCTGGTCCTCAGTCCGGCCACACCCTATGTGGCGGAGTTCACCCGCAGCGTCGCACGCGCCAAGGTCGTCAAGGTGGTGTCGCTGATGCAGCCGGCGAACGGGGCTGCGCCCGTGACCCGCATCAGGGCCAATGCGCCGGTCGCGGAGGCCGCACCGCTGTTCGCGAGGGGTGAGGATGCGATCGGCGTCACCTATGGCGACGACACGGTGATTGGTATCCTGCGCCGTGCCGATGTCGTCGACATGATGATGCGGGGCTGAACCATGAGCTCCTCCGTGCAGACATTCGCCGAGTCCAGCGCATCACCGCTTGGTGACAGGATCGGCGGCGTGGTGGTCTGGGCTGTCGCGGCGGCTGCCTTCATCCTGTTCTGGCAACTCGCCGAGCCCGTCGCCAGATGGGCCTTCGACTACCCCGCCGCCTGGCGGATACCCGCGGCACGATGGCTGGGCAGTGCCACCCGGTGGCTCGTCGACGAAGCGAGCTTCGGTCTCTTCACCTTCACGGACCTGACGCGCTTTGTCGCCGCCGTCATCGACGTGCCCTACCGGATCGCGCTCAGCCTGCTGCATACCGGCCTTCTGTCCGGACAGGGCTCAAGCGCAATACAGATGCTGCCGCCCGTCTCATGGGTCGCGGTGATCGCCGTCGTCGTCCTGATCGGCCTGCACGCCGGCGGTGCCCGGCTCGCGCTTCTGGTTGGGCTGTGCTTCGGGTTCCTCGCGGTCTTCGGCCAGTGGGGCAGCGCCATGATCACGCTCGCCTCCATTGTCGTGGCCGTGCCCATCGGGGTCGTGGCCGGCCTGCTGCTGGGGCTGGCGGCCTATCGCTGGCCGCTGTTCGAGCGGGCGCTGGTGCCGATTCTCGATCTCATGCAGACGATCCCGGTTTTCGCCTATCTCGTGCCGGTCCTGTTCTTCTTCGGCTTCGGGCCGACCGCTGCGATCGTCGCGACGCTGATCTATGCCTTGCCGCCGATGGCGCGTGTGACGATCCTTTCGCTGCGCTCGGTGCCGTCGGAGATCCGTGATCTCGGCGTCATGGTCGGCTGCTCGCGCCGGCAGATGACGTGGCGGATCATGGTCCCGTCGGCCAAGGACAGCCTGATGGTCGGGGTCAACCAGGTGATCATGCTGTCGCTCAACATGGTGATCATCGCCTCGATGATAGGCGCGGGCGGGCTCGGCTTCGACGTGCTGGCGGCCCTGCGCCGCCTCGATTTCGGCGCCGGCCTCGAATCGGGCCTGGCCATCGTCGCTCTCGCCGTCGCGCTCGACCGTCTCAGCCAGGCCTATGCCGACAAGGCGGCCCGGCCGGGAGGTGCCCAACAGGCGAGAGGGCTGGCTGCACGCCATGCCTATCTGCTGGCCGGCCTTGGCATCGTCCTCGGTGCCGCATTGCTCGGCCTTGTCCTGCCGGCATTGCAGACCTATCCCGACGCGTTGACGCTCTCCACCGGCACGTTCTGGTCGGAGGTGGTGCGCTGGATCAATATCAACTTCTTCGATGCGCTCGAGGCGTTCAAGAACCTGATCCTGCTCAATATCCTCATTCCTTTCAAGCGACTGCTCGGCAGCCTGCCCTGGCTGGGCGTGGTGGCCATGCTGGCCTTTGCGGGATGGCGCCTCGGCGGTATCCGGCTGGCGCTGACATCAGGCATTCTCTCCTTCCTGATCGCGGCGACGGGGCAGTGGGAGAAGGCGATGATCACCGTCTATCTCTGCGGCATATCGGTGATGTTCGCCGCGCTGATAGGCGTTCCGGTCGGTATCGTCGCCGCGGAACGGGACCGGCTCTGGCGCTGGCTCCAGGTCGTCATCGACACGCTGCAGACCCTGCCGTCCTTCGTCTACCTGATGCCTGTCGTCATGCTGTTCCGGGTCGGCGATTTCACCGCCATGATCGCCGTCGTCGCCTATGCGATAGCGCCCGCCATCCGCTACACCGTGCTGGGACTGCAGAAGGTCGACCCGCGGCTGATCGAGGCGGGGCGGGCGATGGGCTGCACGCGTTGGCAGATCCTGACCCGCATCCGGCTCAAGCTGGCGCTGCCGGAAATCATGCTCGGCATCAACCAGACCATCATGTTTGCGCTGTCGATGCTAGTCATTACCGCGCTGGTCGGCACCCGCGACCTCGGCCAGGAAGTGTATATAGCACTGACCAAGGCCGACACCGGACGCGGACTTGTCGCCGGCCTCGCCGTCGCCTTCATCGCCATCATCGCCGACCGGCTGATTTCTGCCAGCGCGGCCCGCATGCGGGAGAGGGTGTCGTAATGGAAGGCCGCCGCGAAATGTCATCGGAAGACCGCATCCGGGCACTGCCTTGCTGGAACGGAGCGATCGAAATTGCGCTGCTGAAGGGCGGCATCAGCAACGAGAGCTATCTCGTGCGCGATGCCGGCGGACGGCACGTCGTTCGCTTCGGCCATGATTTTCCCTTTCATCACGTGCTGCGCGAGCGGGAACTGATGACGGCGCGAGCCGCGCATGCGGCAGGGTTTGCGCCGGAACTGCGCTATGCTGCACCGGGGGTCATGGTCTCGGCCTTTCTCGATGCCCGGACCTATGCCGCCTCCGACGTCGTGCGGGAGAGGCTGCGCATCGCCGAATTGCTGCGACGTTTCCACCGCGAACTGCCGAAGCATGTCAGTGGTCCGGGCTTCCTGTTCTGGGTCTTCCATGTGATCCGCGATTATGCCCGCAGTCTCGAGGCCGGGAACAGCCGGATGCGGGGCGAACTTCCACGCTATCTGGCGCTGGCGGAAGAGCTCGAGGCGGCGCAGACTCCGTTGCCCATCGTCTTCGGCCACAACGACCTGCTGCCCGCCAACATCCTCGATGACGGAGACCGGCTGTGGCTGATCGATTTCGAATATGCCGGCTTCAACACGGCAATGTTCGACCTCGCCGGGGCGGCATCGAATGCGGGCATGTCGGCCGACGAGGCCGAGACCTTCCTCGCGGCCTATTTCGGCAACACGCCCGGGCCCGACGTCGAACACTCCTTCGCGGCCATGCAATGCGCGTCGCTGCTCCGCGAGGCGATGTGGAGCATGGTCTCTGAAATCCATCTTTCCGCGCCGGGCGCCGACTACGAGGCTTACACCCGGGAAAACCTGGGCCGTCTCGACACGGTGCTCGACCACTACAGAACGACATACGGGAAACCCGCCAAATGACCCTGCCATCCCACGCCCAGATCGTCGTCATCGGCGGCGGCATCATCGGCTGCTCGACCGCCTACCACCTCGCGCGAGACCACAAGGCCGACGTCGTGCTGCTGGAGCAGGGCACTTTGACCTCGGGCTCGACCTGGCATGCCGCCGGGCTCGTCGGCCAGCTGCGCTCATCCGCCTCGATCACCCGCGTGCTCAAATATTCCGTCGATCTCTACAAGGGCTTGGAAGCCGAGACCGGGCTCGCCACCGGCTGGAAGATGACCGGCTGCCTCAGGCTAGCGACAAACCAGGACCGCTGGACCGAATACCGGCGGCTTGCCACCACTGCGAAGAGTTTCGGCATGGACATGCATCTGCTCAACCCCGCCGAGGTGAAGGCGATGTGGCCGCTGATGAATATCGACGACCTCGTCGGCGCGAGTTGGCTGCCGACCGATGGCCAGGCGAGCCCCTCCGACATCACGCAATCGCTCGCGAAAGGCGCGCGCATGCATGGTGCCAAACTCTTCGAGAATGTCCGCGTGACGGGCTTCGATATCAAGGAAGGCACCATCACGGCGGTGAAGACCAGCGTCGGCGACATCGCCTGCGAAAAGGTCGTCAATTGCGCCGGCCAATGGGCACGGCAGGTCGGCGAGATGGCCGGCATCAACGTGCCGCTCCAGCCGGTGAAGCACCAGTATGTCATCACCGAGAAGATCGAAGGCCTCTCGACCAACGCGCCGACGATCCGCGATCCCGATCGCCGCACCTATTTCAAGGAAGAGGTCGGCGGCCTCGTCATGGGTGGCTACGAGCCCAACCCGCAGCCCTGGACCACCGGCGACGTGCCCGACGACTGGGCCTTCCGCCTGTTCGACGACGATTTCGACCATTTCGAGCAGCATATGGAACAGGCGATCGCGCGCATTCCCGCGCTGGAAACGGCGGGCGTCAAGCAGATGATCAACGGCCCCGAGAGCTTTACCCCCGACGGCAATTTTATCCTCGGCGTCGCGCCGGAATGCAGGAACATGTTTGTCGGCGCCGGCTTCAACGCCTTCGGCATCGCCTCGGGCGGCGGCGCTGGCTGGGTGCTCGCGCAGTGGGTCGTCGACGGCGAGGCGCCGCTCGACCTCTGGGTCGTCGATATCAAGCGTTTCGCGGGCATGCACCGCGACCGGCAATGGGTGCTCGACCGCACGCTCGAAGCCTATGGCAAGCATTACACGATCGGCTTTCCGCACGAGGAATATGAGAGCGGCCGTCCGCGCGTGGTCTCGCCGCTCTACGAGCGCCTCAGGAAGCATGGCGGCGTGTTCGGCTCCAAGCTCGGCTGGGAGCGTCCGAACTGGTTCGCGCCCGCGGGCACCGAACCGAAGGACATCTACTCGATGGGCCGCCAGAACTGGTTCGACGCCGTCGGCGACGAGCATCGCCATGTCCGCGAGGCCGTCGGCATCTTCGACCAGTCCTCCTTCTCGAAATACGAAATGACCGGGCCGGAAGCGCTCAAGGCGCTCGACTGGATCTGCGCCAACGATGTCGGCAAGCCTGTCGGCCGGTTGACCTATACCCAGCTCCTCAACACCCGCGGCGGCATCGAGGCGGATCTCACTGTGGCGCGGCTGGAGGACGAGAAATTCTACATCGTCACAGGCACCGGCTTCCGCACGCATGACCTCGGCTGGATCAAGGATCATATCCCTGAGGGTCTCGGCGTCACAGTGACCGACGTCACCGAGGATTTCGGTACGCTGTCGTTGATGGGGCCGAAGGCGCGCGACGTGCTTGCCGCCGTTACCGATGCCGACGTCTCGAACGTAGCGTTCCCTTTCGGCCATGTCCGCGAACTCTCGATCGCCGGCCACCTCGTCCGGGCGCTGCGCGTGACCTATGTCGGCGAACTCGGCTGGGAACTGCATGTGCCGATCGGCGCAACCGGCGCGATCTTCGATGCGCTGATGACATCAGGCGCGCCGTACGCCATCCGGCCGGTGGGCTACCGCGCGCTGGAATCGCTCCGGCTCGAAAAGGGCTACCGCGCCTGGGGCTCTGATATCACCCCGAACGACTCGCCCTTCGAGGCCGGCCTCGGCTGGGCGGTCAAGCTCCGCAAGAACACCGACTTCCTCGGTCGCCGGGCGCTCGAAGCCGCGCAGGCAGTGCCCCGCATCAAGGTTTTCGCGGGCTTCACCGTCGATGATCCCGATGTGATCCTGGTGGGCCGCGAAACCATCCTGAGAAACGGAGAAACGGTCGGCTACCTGACCTCGGGCGGCTATGGCTACACGGTCGGCAAGAACATCGGCTACGGCTATGTCCGAAATGCCGAGGGCGTTACTGACAGCTTCCTCCAATCGGGCGACTACGAACTGGTGGTCGCCATGGAACGCACGCCGGCGCGGATCCATCTCGGGCCGCTTCTCGACCCCGACATGAATAAAATCAAGGTTTAGGATAGGGCAATGGCATTCCGCGCGGACCGGCACGCCCATATCGTCATCATCGGCGGCGGTGCCATCGGCACCTCCGTCGCCTATCATCTCGCCCGCGATGGCGCCCAGGACGTGCTGCTGCTGGAAAAGGCGCAGCTTACGCATGGCTGCACCTGGCATGCGGCCGGCCTCGTCGGCCAGCTGCGCGGCAAGAAGAACCTGACACGGCTGATGCAGAATTCGGTCGCCGTATTCGACCGCCTCGAGGCCGAGACCGGCCAGCACATCGCCTGGAAGAAGGTCGGCTCGCTCCGGCTCGCCGGCAGCGCCGACCGCTGGAGCGAGATCCGCCGGTCGATGACACAGGCCAAGGGTTTCGGCGTCGAATGCTATTCGCTGTCGGCCGACGAGGCCGCCGCTCGCTTTCCCTTCATCGTCAAGGACGGCATTGAGGGCGCGGCTTTCATTCCTGGCGATGGCTATATCGATCCCTATTCGCTGACCATGGCCTATGCCAAGGGCGCACGGCAGAATGGCGTGAAGATCGAGGAAGGCGTCACCGTCGAGGAGATCGTCATCGAGAACCGCCGCGCCGTCGGCGTCGTCACCAATGGCGGCAGCATTTCCTGCGACATCCTCGTCAATTGCGCCGGCCTCTGGGCCAAGCGCGTCGGCGAGATGGCGGGCGTGGCGCTCGCGGCGGGCGTCGTCGAGCACCAGTATTTCCTCACCGAGAAGACGCTGACGCTCGATCCTGATCTCACAACACTCCGAGACCCCGACAACAATTTCTACCTCAAGCCCGATACCGGCAGCTTCGCCATCGGCGGCTGGGAGGACGGGTCGAAGGGCTGCTGGCGCGGCAAGCCGCCGGTCGATTTCGGCCGCGAACTCTTCGAGCCCAACATGGAGCGGCTCGAGCTCTTCGCGCTGCCTGCCGCCGACCGCCTGCCAGTGCTCAACGAGATCGGCATCCAGACAGTCATCAATGGCCCGATCCCGGTCTCGGCCGACGGCGAGCCGATCATGGGACTGGCGCCAGAGCTCGACAATTTCTACGTCGCCTGCGGCTTCACCGCCGGCATTGCCGCCTCGGGCGGCGCGGGGCTGGCGCTCTCCAACATGATCCTGCATGGCGATGCCGGCATGGACCTCTGGCCTTTCGATGTCCGCCGTTTCGGCAAGGTCCACAGCCAGGGCCGCTATCTCGACCAGCGCGCCATCGAAGCCTACGGCGCCTATTACAAGATCCACTGGCCGGGCGAGGAAAGCCAGGCGGGCAGGGGCCTTCGCCGCTCGCCGCTTCATGCACGGCTCGCCGAGCAAGGCGCGATGTTCGGTTCGAAGTTCGGCTGGGAACGGCCGAACTGGTTCGCCGGCCCCGGTGATCTGCCGTTGGAGGTTCCTTCCTTCGAGGGCAAGCCGAGCTGGTTCGACGCGGTCGGCGAGGAAGTCCGCGCCATCCGTGAGCGCGTGGCGCTGATCGACCAGACGTCGTTTTCGAAGTTCGAAATTTCGGGTCCGGGCACGGAGACGGCGCTCCAGCGCCTCGCCGCCAACGATCTCTCCGGGCCGCCGGGCAAGGCCGTCTACACCCAGCTCTGCAACGACAAGGGCGGCATCGAGGCGGACGTGACCCTGATCCACGTCGCCAGGGACCGTTTCTATTTCGTCACGGGCTCGGGATTCGGCGTGCGCGACAGCCATTGGGTCTCACGCCACCTGCCCGAGGGCGTGACGCTGCACGATGTTACCAACCGTTTCGCCACGATCAACATCTGCGGGCCGAAGGCGCGTGATGTGCTGCAGTCGGTCAGCGACGACGATCTCTCCAACGCGGCCTTTCCCTTCCTCGCCGCCCGCGGGATCGAGGTCGGCGATGCCCGCGTGCTCGCCGTCCGTATCGGCTATGTCGGCGAACTCGGTTACGAGCTCTATGTCGAGCAGGACTACGCCGCCCATGTCTACGACACGCTGAAGGTCGCCGGCGCGGCGCATGGCATCGCCGATGCCGGTTACCGCGCCATCGACGCCTGCCGCATGGAGAAGGGCTATCTCTACTGGTCCGGCGACATTACGCCTGACTACAATCCTTACGAGGCGGGCCTTGGCTTCTGCGTCGCGCTCGACAAGGGTGACTTCATCGGCCGGGACGCGCTCCGGACGATCAAGTCCGAGGGCGTCAACCGCAAGCTCGTGTCTTTTACAGTCGAGGGTTTCGCCCCCTTCCACGGCGGCGAGGCGGTGCTGTTCGACGGCAGGTTGGTGGGGACGACGTCGAGCACGGGATACAGCTATCATCTGGGCAAGACAATTGCATTTGGCTACCTGCCGGCGGAACTGGCGACAGAGACATCGTTCATGATCGAAGCGTTCGGCAGGGCATATGATGCGCTGCGCGGGGGCCGCACGCTCTACGACCCGCGCATGGAGAGATTGAAGGCATGACATCGGAGTCCGACATCGAGCTTCTCAAGCAGGCGCTGCCGACGATACCGTTCCTCAGGTCCTACAAGGGGCCGATCGAGCGTCTCGGTGGCCTCACGAACATGGTGTTCAGGCTGGGCGAGTATTGCGTTCGCCTGCCGGGCAAGGGCACCGAGGAATATGTCAACCGGCAGAACGAGATGGTTGCGGCGCAGGCTGCTGCCGCCATCGGCGTCAGCCCGGAGATCCTCTATGTCGACCGGGCAACCGGCGAGATGGTCTCGCGCTTCGTCGAAGGCGCCACGACGATGTCGCCGGAGGCCTTCAAGTCTGTGCCCGGCGCTCCGGCGCGCGCCGGCATCTCGTTCCGGAAACTGCATGACAGCGGCGCCGTGTTCCCGGCGCGCTTCGAACTTTTCGCCATGATCGACGAATATCTCGGCGTGCTGGCCACGAAGAACGTGGCGCTGCCGGACGGCTACCATGCGATCCTGCGGGAGGCGGAGGCCGTGCGCGAAGCGCTCAATGCCCACCCGCTGCCGAATGTTGCCTGCCACTGCGATCCGCTCTGCGAGAATTTCCTCGATACCGGCCACCGGATGTGGATGGTGGACTGGGAATATTGCGGCATGAACGATCCGATGTGGGATCTCGCCGATCTCTCCGTCGAGGGCGAATTCGACTCAGGCCAGGAAGAGGAAATGATCCAGGCCTACTTTGGCGGGCAACCTTCAGCGTCGGAGCGGGGACGGATCGTGATCTACAAGGCCATGTGCGACCTGTTGTGGACTCTCTGGGGGTTGATACAGCTTGCCAATGACAACAGGGCGACGGACTTTCGGGCCTATGCAGACGAGCGTTTCGCGCGTTGCCGCGCCCTCATGCATACTGACGGATTCCGGTCAGCCGTGGCGGATGTGCTGCATCGCTGAACGCGGCCGTGCAGGAGACATCTCGATGCGGGGAGAGGTGAAAAGGCCGAGCGATCCGGGCAGGGCTGCCGGACAGTGATGGGGTAATATCGCCTGGCAGCGAACTGCCACGCTCGGCGATCTCGTCTATGCCACCCTTCAAGCCGAATGCCCATTGCCAGACCACTCCGGGCGCCGACTATTTCTGGGTGCATTCATCTGCAACGCGATAACCGGTCGATCGCCGGCGGAGGAGGCAAGGCGACTGCCAGCCTCACCCTCCGAAAATTCGATAGTCGATGTCAGTCAAGATAGTCAGCGGGCACCTTGCCGCCGTTCTCCGCAAGTTTCTTCATCAGGGCGCGATGGAGAAACATGTTCATGCTGGCCGTGTCGTTCGTGTCGCCGTTATAGTTCAATTCGCGCGCCAGGTCGCGGCGCTCCTGAAGACTGGCATCCATGCCAACAACCTTCATGAGGTCGACGATGGACGTCCGCCAGTTGAGATCTTGGCCGCGTGCCCTGGCCGCCGCGTCAAGCTGCGTGGCAACGTCAATCTCCGTGACACGTGCGGTGGGGTTCTGTGCCGACTGGATGTTCACAGGCTTGGTCACCGGTTGCACGCCGCTCGCCGCGATGTCTCGCATCGCGGGGTCGTTTGCAGGCGTCGAGACGTCGGCAACGACGCCGGTCGTCGCCTGGTCGACGCCGAGATAGGCGTCCCCGACAGGGTCCGCTCGGGGTGTCGGCTGCACCGGCTCGTCAGTTCCCCAAATGGCGTCCTTGATCGTGTCGAAAATGCCCATGAAACGGTTCTCCTTGCTGATATGTCTTAAACGCATGCGGAGGCCGGTGGTTGCGGCCTCCGTCAGAATTTCGGTCACTGGCAGCCGTCCCGCCCAGCATAGAAGGAGCGGGACGAACCTCGGGTCGATCAGAAGGGTGAACGGCAGGCTCGACGAACGCCGGACCTAACAACGTAAGTGTTGTCCGAAGCGCGGTAGGTCTGGTAGCGATCCCGGCACCAACGGGAGTGCCGCGGGCCGAATTTCACACGAACGCCGGGCGCGACGCGTACAGTAAAGGCAGCGCGCGGATACCAGAATCCATCGGTATGCCGCCGATAGCCGGGCCGGGCGGCGCGGTGGCCACGATGACCGCGCCAATTTCCGCGCTTGATCACGATCTTCGCAACGGTCTCAATTTGAGAATCAATGCGGGTCGTCTGCTGGGTGACCGGCAGGGCAGCGGCCGGAACAACCGAAGATATGGCGACAACCGCGCTTATTGCGACAGCCGCTAGGGAAAAACGTTTCATACTTTCACTCCTGATATAAGGCCACTTAACCCGCGGATGCTCAGATGGTTCCGTCAACCGCTTCTTCTCATGCATCCGCGCAATGACGCGGCGTTCGTCCATGCTCAACTGCACAAAAGAGCGGGCCATTCCATCCTGCTGAAAACCATGGCCATTATTGTCTTCGTTGCATTTGAAAATGGAATGTACCCCGCTACAAACAAAAATCGGATAAGATAGATTATGGAACTGTCTGATAGTAAGGTCCCGCTCCAGCCACGAACAAGCCTGCCGGTCCATGCCTGTCTCTGACCGTTCCGGTCGATGCCCCGGCGCGTTTTCTCGCCGCATTCCACGATCGGTCCCGATGTCGGTCTCCTCACTGCTCTTATCACCCCGCACAGCGATCATGGCGGCGTTTGCTGCCTTCGGCGCGGTTGTCGGCACCGTGTCCGGTGCAGCGCCGCAACTCATCGCCCAGCATGGCCTCGACAACGCGCTCTATGGGCTCGGCATCACGCTGATGTCCGCCGCCCACGGTCGGCTCGATGGGCATCTCCGGCGCGCTGGCGCGTCCACGTCCTCGCATCGCGCCTTGCTGCTGGCGGTCTTGCCCGTCCTGCTGGCATCGCTCTGGCTCTTGCTGTCCGAGGGCTCGGTCGTGGAGTTTCTTCGTCTTCGCCGCAATCTACGGCATCGCCTCTGGCATCACCGACGTCATCATGAATGCTGAGGCCGGCGCCATCGAGGCGGCGCTCGGCAAGCGCATCTACATCATCTTCCACGGCATGGGGTCGCTGTTTGTGGCGATTTTCGCGATTGTCTCAAGCCTGCTGGCGACCCGTTACGGTACGTTCTGGGCCGTCGCAGCGGCTGCGGTCCCGGTCGCGATTGCCGTCCTTCTTGTCTTCAACAACATCTCGCGGAAGAAGCCCGAGCCCTTGCCGGTGGTGCCGGAGCGCCGGATTCTGTCCGCCTTCACGCCCCGGCTGGTGCTCATCGGCGTCACCGCGGGGTTCGTGATTTCCTGCGAGATCGCGGCGCTGATGTGGTCGTCGGAACTCCTGGCCCGCAGCGCTCCGCAACTGGCCGCCATCGCCGGCCCTCGGGGCGGCCTTCTTCGGCCTGAGCAACGCCCTGGTCCGCTTTCCCGGCGACTGGCTGCGGACACATTTCGACGAAACCCTTCTGATGTCGCTGTTCATGCTGGTTGCGGCGCTGGGTTTTGCCGGACTGGCGCTGGTCGAGGGCTTCGTCGCCAATGTCGCGTTCTTCGCGCTGGTCGGCATCGGCGTGGGCGATCCTCTGCCCATGCCTGTTCGCGATGGCCGGCCGGGACACGCCGCACAATCGTGCCGCCGGCCTCAGCGTGGCCATGCTCGTGGCGGGCGTGCCACGCATCGTCATGCCCACGCTGATCGGTGCCGTCGCCGAGATCTATTCGACCCGCGTCGCCTTCGGTCTCTGCGCCGCAGCCATGCTCTGTGCCCTGATCGTGGTGCGTCGCCTGGCAAGGCAGTCTGCTCAGGCGATGACCGGAATGGAATCGCCCGCACATGCCGGAGGCGACACGACCGAGCGTCCGCGTTCGCTCAGTTGATACCAGCCTGGCCGGAGCCGCTCGAACCAGCCATAGACATTGCTCAGCAGGATCCTGCCGGCATCCGGTGCTCCCCGTTCCCGGATATCCCTTGGCCGCAGCGGTCCCGCGGCCAGAGCCTCGGCGCAGGCGATCGCCTGCTGGCGATAGGCTGTCATGATCGGCTGGCGCGTGCTGCCACCGAGCGCGGGGTCCCCGCGCCTGCGCTGGTGCTCGCGCACAAGGCGCGACCGCCGCCGCGGGTCGGTCCCTCGGCATCGGCGAGACCGAACTGACGATGACACTCACCTCGCCGCGATCGGACACCCCGAGCATGCCGATGCCGAGCCGGCGGCAGAGGTTGCGGTATCTCTTGTCGGCTTCCCGTCCCCTGCCCTTTGCCGAGACCCGCGCGGCGATCCACACTTCCTCGGCCACTGACGCCCTGTCGACCGCCTGCAGCATGAGTTCGAGGTTGAAGCTTAACTTGAGCTCGCAGACCACGACCACGGGCGGGTCATCCGCGCTGAGCCCGACGAGGTCGCAGCCGCCGATCTCGCCCTTGACCTGGTAGCCGGCCGCTTCGAGAAACGCTTTGACGGGAAGGTAGAGCGAAGTTTCCATGCACCGCAAATTCCGGGAATCGTGAACCGAGCCTATCGTCGCCAGCCCGCGGCGCCAACGCCGGAAACGAAGAAGGCCCGGGATTTCTCCCGGGCCTTCCGATACGAGAATTGGCGACGCGCCTGTTACTGGGCCTTGGCGGCGTTCTGGGCGTCTTCAAGCTTCTTGCGGGCTTCCTCGGCCTTCTTCTGCATTTCTTCCTGCAGCAGGCGCTGGCGCTCCCTCGAGCTTGGACTGTTCCATCGCCGGACCGTCATAGACACCGGTGAAGCCCTGCAACGTCATCTTGATCGGGTTCGGCGCGCGCTGGAAATTGATCGAGGTGAACACCACTTCCTTGCCCTTCTTGAGCGAAGCGATGATGCCGTCGGTCAGCGCCAGTTCGGCGATGCAGAGGTCCGGCATGCACACGGCATAGTCGAGCTTGGAGCCCTTGCCGCCGTCGATCTGCATCAAGATGCCTGGAGGAACCAGACGTGCGGACGGCACCGAGACCTGCATGAACTTGCGGTTCACCTTTCCCTTGACGTCGATGATCGCAACGGCGGTGATCAACTGTCCGGTATTGGCGGTCATGATGTTGCGGATCGAGCAGACTTCGTTGTCGTCCTGCTTGTCGCAGACCTTGAACCAGCCCTGGGGGGCCGTCTGCTGCTGCGCCGACGCCGTCGCCGACAGGCTGATGGCCGCCGAAAGGAACGTCAGCGCCGAGAGGCCCGCCCGCATGGCGGTCTTGAAAGTCAGGTTCATATTGTTTTCCCGTTTCGTAATACCCAGTGGGCGGCGCCTGGTCGGGGCCGTCCGAAACCGAAGCCCACCTGCCGGTCAAATGAGGCAAATACATGACCCGCAGGACTTATGGAAGCTCCTGTTACATTGCCGTCCCGCAGAATATCCAGTGCAAGTTCGCCGGACATCTGCATTTTGTTATTTTCAAAGCCCGCGTTGGGACAAGCCGCCCCGGCTTGCTAGACTCTGACCCGATGAATCGCCTTCGCGAGAGAGAAACGCCCCCCGTGTACAGACTGATCCTTTCGCTCGCCCTCTGCCTGTTCTCGGCGGGTCTGGTGCCTGCCGAGCCTCTTCACGGCATCGCAATGCATGGCAGGCCCGCTTTGGAGCCCGGCTTCGGCAGTTTCCCCTATGTCGACCCCGGCGTAAAGAAGGGCGGACGCCTGAATTTTGGTGTCGTCGGCACGTTCACCCACCCTCAATCCGTTCATCGTCAAAGGGTTTTTCGCACCACCGCGCGCGGCATGTGGGATCCCGAGCTTGGTAATTTCATCATCGAGCCGCTGATGATGCGCTCCAAGGACGAGCCGTTCACCATGTACGGTTTGCTCGCCGAGACCGTGGAATGGGACGAGGCGCGGGACCTGGATCCAGTTCAATCTCAACCCGAAGGCGCGGTGGTCCGACGGAAAGCCGGTGACGCCCGAAGATGTGATGTTTACTTTCGAACTGTTGCGCGACAAGGGCCGCCCGCCATTTTCCACCCGAATGGACCGTGTTGCGAAAAATGGAGAAGGTCGGCGAGCATTCTGTCAAGTTCACCTTCACGGAGGATGCGGACCGCGAGTTTCCGCTGCTGCTCGCAATATCGCCGGTGTTTCCCAAGCACGCGACCAAGGTGGAAGGTTTCGACGAGACCACGCTTGTGCCGCAGCTCGGATCGGGCCCCTATCTGGTCAAGGGACATCAAGCCGGGCGAAAGGATCGTCTACAAGCGCGATCCGAACTACTGGGCCACGGATCTGCCGACCAAGCGGGGCATGGACAATTTCGACGAGGTATCGATCGAGTATTTCCTGCAGGACACGACGCTGTTCGAGGCCTTCAAGAAGGGCGAGGTCGATATCTATGCCGAGGGCTCGCCGACCAAGTGGCGCCGGTCCTACGATTTCCCGGCGGTGACATCCGGCGAGGTGGTCAAGGACGCCTTCAAGCCCGGCCTGCCCGCCAATATGTATGGCATCGTGTTCAACACGCGCCGGCCCATCTTCCGGGATGCCCGTCTGCGACAGGGCCTCACGCTCGTGCTTGATTTCGAGTGGATCAACCGCTCCCTGTTCGACGGCGCTTACACCCGCACCCAGAGCTTCTGGCAGAATTCCTCCCTATCCAGCCTGGGGGTTCCGGCTGGACCGCTGGAGCGCGAGCTGCTGGCCGGCGCGAAGGCGAAACTGCCGGAAGACATTCTCACCGGCGCCTATGCGCTGCCCAGGACCGACGCCTCGGGGCGTGACCGCAAGGTGCTGAAGCGGGCGTTCGACCTGCTGCGCGAGGCCGGTTTCCGACTGGACGGCACGCGCATGGTCGGCCCGGACGGGCACCCGCTCGTCTTTGAAATCCTGTCGCAGAACATCGAACAGGAGAAGATTGCCCTCGCCTACCAGCGCAGCCTCGCCGTTCTCGGCATTGCCGTCAGCGTGCGGACGGTCGAGGATGCGCAATATCAGGCGCGTACCCAGACATTCGATTTCGACATGATCTTCAAGACCTACGCATCGTCGCTTTCTCCCGGGCTCGAGCAACTCAGGCGCTGGGGCTCGGCGGCGCGGGACCTTCCGGGCAGCGAGAATTTTGCCGGCGTCGCCGATCCCGTCATCGACAAGATGGTCGACAACATCCTGCATGCCCCCGGCCCTGAGCACTTCGCGGCCGCCGTGAGGGCCCATGACCGGCTGCTGGTCAACGGCCACTACATGGTTCCGTTGTTCCATCTCGGTGAACAGTGGGTTGCCCGCAGATCCTATATCCACCATCCGGATTACCTGCCACTCTATGGCGCCTATTTCCCCGGCTGGTGGGATCAACGCGCCCAGAAGTGAGGCCGCCGGTGCAGTCGATCAAGATAGACATTGTTTCCGACGTCGTATGCCCGTGGTGCTATCTCGGCCAGCGTCGGCTCGGATTGGCACTCGCATCGCTTGCCGGCGAGATTTCGGCCGACATCACTTGGAAGCCCTTCCAGCTCGAGCCCGACGCGCCGCCTGAGGGACTGGATGCCTTCGCATATCTAGCCCGCAAGATCGGCGGCGCCGAAAGGGTCCGGCAGTCCCACGCCATGCTGACCGGCATGGGGGCCGAGATCGGCCTGCCCTTCGCCTTCGAAAAGACCACCATCATCCCCAACACCCTGGACGCCCACCGCCTGTTGCTATGGGCCGGCCAAGTCGACGCACAGACACAGAACCAGGTGGCGCAGGCATTGTTCACGGCCAATTTCGTCGAGGGTCGCAACGTCGGTGATCACGCGGTGCTGGCCGACATAGCAACTGCTGCCGGGTTGGACGGCACTGCCGTGGCCCACCGCCTCGGAACGGAGGAGAACCGGGAAACGGTGCGGCAGGACATCGACTATGCGCGGCGGATGGGCGTCAGCGGCGTCCCCTTCTTCGTCATCGACGGGAAATACGCGATCTCTGGCGCGCAGGGCGTCGACGTGTTCGCCGATGCCCTGCGCCAGATCGCCGCGACGAAGGCCTCGCTCTAACCCGCCCGCACCGCGATGCCGGCAAGCTGCGTCATGACGTGGGCGGCAGCCGTCAGGCGCTTCTCCGGCGAAGGCAGGTCGCGGGCGAGAAAGACGCTGTGGTCCGGCCTGATCTTGGCGACCGTGCCCTGCCGCGAAATATAGTCGACCAGCCCCGCCGGGTTGGGAAATTCCCGGCCGCGGAACTGCATGACCACGCCCTTTGGTCCCGCCTCCAGCTTTTCGACATTGGCGGTCCGGCACAGCGACTTGATGTAGACGACCTTCAGCAGGTGCTCGACCTCGACCGGCATCGGACCGAAGCGGTCGATGAGTTCGGCGCCGAAGCCATCGATCTCCTTGAGTTCGGTGAGTTCGCCGAGGCGCCGGTAGAGCGACATGCGCAGGCTGAGATCCGGCACATAGTGTTCCGGGATCATCACCGCCACGCCGACCTGAGATCTGCGGCGACCAGCCGGAATCGCTGATCTCCTCGTCGCCCTTGACTCTCAGCGACGGCCTCTTCGCAGCATCTGCTGGTAGAGCTCGAAGCCGACTTCCTTGATATGGCCGGACTGTTCCTCGCCGAGCAGGTTGCCGGCGCCACGCAGGTCGAGGTCGTGGCTGGCGAGCTGGAAGCCTGCGCCGAGAGAATCGAGCGACTGCAGCACTTTCAGCCGCTTGTCGGCATTGGTCGTGAGCTACCTTGTTGACCGGCAGCGTGAGCAGCGCGAAGGCGCGTACCTTGGACCGGCCGACCCGGCCCCGGATCTGGTAGAGCTGCGCCAGGCCGAACATGTCGGCGCGATGGACGATCAGCGTATTCGCCGTCGGTACGTCGAGGCCGGACTCGACGATGGTCGTCGATAGCAGCACGTCGTAATTGCCATCATAGAAGGCGTTCATGATGTCATCGAGTTCGCCCGGCGGCATCTGCCCGTGGGCGATCGCGATCTTGAGCTCGGGCACGGCTTCCTTGAGGAAGATGTGGATCTCGTCGAGATCGGAAATCCGCGGGCACACATAGAAGCTCTGGCCGCCGCGAAAGTGCTCGCGCATCAGGGTTTCGCGGATCACCAGCGGGTCGAAGGGAGAAATGAATGTGCGCACCGCCATGCGGTCGACCGGCGGCGTGGTGATGAGCGACAGCTCCCGGACGCCGGTGAGCGCAAGCTGGAGCGTGCGTGGGATCGGGGTCGCCGACAGCGTCAGCACATGCACGTCGCTCTTGAGTTCCTTGAGCCGCTCCTTGTGCTTGACGCCGAAATGCTGCTCCTCGTCGACGATCAGCAGGCCGAGATTGGCGAAGTTCATCCCGGCCCCGAGCAGGGCATGCGTGCCGACCACGACATCCACCTTGCCATCGGCGAGCGCCTTCTTGGTCTCGTTGAGCTCCTTGGCGGCCACCAGACGCGACGCCTGCCGCACCTTGATCGGGAATCCGCGCAGACGCTCGGTAAAGGTCTTGAAATGCTGTCGTGCCAGCAGCGTCGTCGGCACCACGACGGCGACCTGTCCGCCATTCATCGCCGTGATGAACGCGGCGCGCAACGCCACCTCGGTCTTGCCGAAGCCGACATCGCCGCAGATCAGGCGGTCCATCGGCCGGCCCGCCGCAAGGTCATCGCTTGAACGGCGTCGATCGCATTGGCCTGGTCATCGGTCTCGTCATAGGGGAACCGGGCCGCGAACTCGTCGTAGAGCCCCTCCGGCGCCGCCAGCACCGGCGCGTGGCGCATGAGTGCGCGCGGCTGCAATCTTGATGAGGCCCGCAGCCATGTCGAGCAGGCGCTTCTTGAGCTTGGCCTTGCGTGCCTGCCAGGCGACCGCCGCCGAGCTTGTCCAACTGTGCCTCGGTCCCTTCGGAGCCGTAGCGCGACAGCAGTTCGATGTTCTCGACCGGCAGGAACAGCTTGTCGCCGCCGGCATACTGGAGTTCCAGACATTCGTGTGGAGCGCCCACGGCGGTGATTGTCGTCAGCCCCATGAAGCGGCCTATGCCGTGCTCGGCATGTACGACGATCGAGCCGGCTTCCAGCGACGTTGCCTCGGAGATGAAGTCGGCGGCACGCTTGCGGCGCTTGGAGCGGCGGACCAGCCGGTCACCGAGAATGTCCTGCTCCCCGATGACGATCAGCCTGCCGGTTTCGAAGCCGCGCTCCAGCGAGAGCACGGCCGCGCCGGCCTCGCCCGGCTTCAACTTGTCGAGTTCGGCCAGGTTGGCGATGCTGACCACCCTTTCGAGCCCATGCTCCCCCAGAACCTGGAGCATGCGATCGAGCGAACCCTCCGTCCATCCCGAGACCAGAACCTTGTCGCCGCGCGCACGATGGTCGGCGACATGCCTGACCGCCGAGGCGAAGACGTTTTCGCGTTCCTCGCCCGGCTTTTCACCGGCGTTCGTCGCCCACTGGACCCCGGGCCGAGCGTCGATATTGACGACCTTGCGTGTTTCGCCGTCCGCTTCGCTGAAGGGCGACAGACGGATCGCCCCGCTTTCCCGCAGTGCCAGCCTCACCTGTTCGCCCGACAGATAGAGGTGGTGCGGCGGCACGGGCTTGTAGGGTGCCGCCTGCGTTGCGCCCTTCTGTGGCTTGGAGGACTCGAGCCGCGCCTCATAGTAATCGGTAATGAGCGTGAACCGCTCTTCGGCCGCCTCCTGGACGGTATGATCCAGCAGGATGCGGAAATCTTTCAGGTAGTCGAAGGCGGTCTCGAGCCTGTCGTAGTAGAGGGGTAGCCAATGCTCCATGCCTGCATAGCGGCGTCCCTCCGAGATCGCCTGGTAGAGCGCATCATCGCGCGTCGCGGCACCGAACATTTCCAGGTAGTTCCGGCGGAAGCGGCTGATCATGTCGGGGGTAAGCGACACTTCGCTCATCGGGTTGAGCAGCAGCGATGTCGCCGCGCCGGTCGTGCGCTGCGTTGCCGGATCGAAATAGCGAATCGTCTCGAGTGTGTCGCCGAAGAAGTCCAGGCGCATCGGCTGTTCGCTGTCCGGCATGAACACATCGAGGATGCCGCCGCGCACGGCGAACTCCCCCACTTCCCGCACGGTCGAGTTTCGCTCGAACCCGTTTCGCTCCAGCCGCGCCGCGATCTCTTCCATGCGGATCACCTGCCCGGGACGCGCCGAGAAGGCCATGGTGGCGATGGCTTCCTGTGGCGGCAGGCGCTGGACGACCGCATTGGCGGTGGTCAACACCACGGCCGGATGCGGATTCCTGCCGAACGTCGCAAGGCCCGAGAGCGCTGCAAGTCGCCGGGCGGAGATGTCGGTTCCGGGCGAGACCCGGTCATAGGGCAGGCAGTCCCAACCCGGCAGCGTCAGGACCGGGACTTCCGGCGCATGGAAGCCGATCATCTGCTCGACGTCGGCCATGCGCTGGCCGTCCGACAGGACGTAGGCAATCGGCTTGCCGGCCTTGGCCAGAAGCGCCAGCACCAGCGCCTCCACGCCGGGCGGCACATTGCCGATGGTGAAGCTCGTGCTGTCCCCGAGCACTGCCTTGGGATCGAAGCCGGGAATCATGGAATTGCCTTGAAATGGATGCGGGAGTGTCAGTGACTTGTGGCGATGGACGGAAATGCCTCTTCCGGCCGAAACGCGAGAATGCGTCGAAACAGCGGTGTCTGCAGGCGAGCGGGTGCCTCCGTCTTGCCACAGACCCATTTGAAGAGGTCGTTGTCATCCTCGCCGAGGATGGATTCAAATTCATCGAGGTCGGTCTCGCCGAGCTTGGCGATCTCGCTGTCCGCGAACTGTCCCAGGATCAGGTCCATCTCCCGGATGCCGCGATGCCAGGCGCGAAACAGCATCCGCCGCCGGCGTGGGTCGAGATCAGCGGAGGTAATCGTGCTGCCGGTCATCATATGTCATCCCTGATTGTCCGGCCTCTATATCGACTGTTGCGGGGCTTGTCAGCCTTGCCAATCAATGTCTGAATTGGGAGAAGGGTTGCATGCGCCCCTCTCTTCTCGATCCGCTTTTCGCCTCGCTGTCGTCGCTACCAGGCATCGGCGCCAAGACAGGCGAACTTTACGCCCGCTTGCTCGGCCGGGAATCGATCGAGGACTGCCGCGTCATCGACCTCCTCCTGCATGTACCGTCATCGATCATCGACCGGCGCAAGCAGCCCGGCATCGCCTTCGCCCCGCAGGGTACGATCGTCACGATCACCGGCCGCGTCGATCGCCACCAGGCGCCTCCGCGCGGCAGCCCGGGCGTTCCCTACCGCGTGTTCCTGCGCGACGACACAGGCGAACTGGCGCTGGTCTTCTTCCGCGCCAAGGGCAACTGGCTGGAGAAGTCGCTGCCGATCGATGAAACCGTTATGGTCAGCGGCAAGGTCGACTGGTTCAACGGCCGGCCGTCGATGGTCCACCCCGATCATCTGGCGCGCCTGACGGAGGGCGAGAGCCTGCCGCTCGTCGAACCGATCTATCCGATGACGGCTGGCCTCTCAGCCAAGGTGTTGCGAAAGACAATCGAGGCGGCAGTGGCCAAAGTCCCGGACCTGCCAGAATGGCTCGATGCCGCGCTGGTCAAGCAACAGGGCTTTCCGACGACATCGGCTGCGTTCAACGATATCCACCATCCACGCGACGAGAAGGACATCGACCCACAGGCAGCCGTGCGCCGCCGCCTCGCCTATGACGAGTTCCTCGCTGGCCAGCTGTCGCTCGCGCTTGTCCGCTCGCGGCTTCGCAAGAGCCCCGGCGTGCCGATACGGCCGACAGGCCGGCTCTCGGAGCCGGTCATCGATGCCCTCCCCTTCTCCCTGACGGGCAGCCAGTCGGCTGCGGTCGCCGAGATCCTGCAGGACATGGCGGGCGAAGATCGCATGTTCCGGCTGTTGCAGGGCGATGTCGGCTCCGGCAAGACCGTCGTCGCGCTGCTGGCGATGATGGCCACCGTCGAGTCCGGTGGGCAGGCGGTGCTGATGGCGCCGACGGAAATCCTCGCGCGACAGCATCATGCGACGATTTCCCAGATGGCACGGATGACCTCTGTCCGGATCGAGGTGTTCACGGGGCGGACGAAGGGACGGGAACGCGACGACCTCCTCGCCCGCATTGCCGCTGGCGAGGTCGACATTGTCATCGGCACCCACGCGCTGTTCCAGGACACAGTCGTCTATCGCAACCTGCAACTCGCCGTGGTCGATGAGCAGCACCGCTTCGGCGTTCACCAGCGGCTCCGGCTGACGGCGAAAGGCGTGTCGCCCCACATGCTGGTGATGACCGCGACACCGATTCCCCGCACGCTCGTGCTCGCCGCCTTCGGCGACATGGATGTCTCCAAGCTGACCGAGAAACCCGCGGGGCGCAAACCGATCCAAACCGTGATCGTGCCGGGCGAACGCGTCGACGAGGTCATCCATCGTCTCGAGCGGGCCGTGGCCGAGGGGCGCAAGATCTACTGGATCTGCCCGCTGGTAGAGGAGACCGAGGACAGCAAGCTGATGTCGGTCGAAGAGCGCCATGCGGTTCTCTCCCAGTTTCTCGGACACCAGGTTGCCCTCGTTCACGGTCGCATGAGCGGGACGGAGAAGGACGAGGTCATGGCGGGTTTTCAAGCGCGGCGATACCCGCGTCCTCGTTGCGACGACCGTCATCGAAGTCGGCGTCGACGTGCCGGATGCCACCATCATGGTCATCGAGCATGCCGAGCGCTTCGGCCTGGCGCAGCTTCACCAGCTCCGCGGCCGCGTCGGCCGCGGCAGCGAGGCCTCGACCTGTATCCTGATGTATTCCGGCAAGCTGAGCGAGAATGGCGAAGCGCGGCTGAAGATCATGCGCGAGACCGAGGACGGCTTCGTGATCGCTGAGGAGGATCTGCGACTGCGCGGCGAAGGCGAACTGCTGGGAACGCGCCAGTCCGGCACGCCCGGCTTTGCCATTGCCAGCCTGGAGGCTCATGCGGATCTGCTGGAGATCGCGCGCAAGGATGCGCATTACCTGCTCGAGAAGGATCCGGAGCTCGAAAGCGCACGTGGCAAGGCGATCCGTGTCCTGCTCTATCTCTTCCGCCGCGACGAGGCGATCCGGTTTCTCAAGGCGGGTTAGGCCGCGGAAATCGACGGTGGCTCCGGGATGTTCTTCGGAGTCCAGTCCGGCGAAACAAGACCGCCGGATATCAGGAGCTTTGCGGCGTCCTCCGTCGGCATGTCGAGCTCCATGATCTTCTTCCTCTCCACGAAGATCAGGAAGCCCGCGGTGGGTATCGGCGTCGGTGGCAGGAAGACCAGCGTCATTTCCATGCCCATCGCGTTGAAATCGCGCGGCAATCTCGCCCTTGGCGTCGGTGGCCACGAACACCATCGCCCAGAGGCCGGGCGACGGGTATTCGATCATGCCGACTTTCTTGAAAGAATTCGTCCGCTCGCGAAGAACAGTTTCGAAGAGTTGCTTCAGGCCCTTGTAGAGCGACCTGACGAGAGGTGTCCGATCGACGACGGACTCGCCGAACTCGACGATCGCACGGCCGATGAAGTTCTTGGCGAGGAAGCCGATGATGGTGATGACGATGACAGCCGCCAGCAGGCCGAAGCCCGGAACCGCGAACTTGATATAGTGCTCCGGCCGGTACTGCATCGGAATGAGCGGCCTGACCCAGCTATCCGACCACTGGATCAGCGTCCAGGTCAACCAGATGGTGATTGCGATGGGGGCGCAAATGATGAGCCCGGTCAGGAAATTGTTGCGAAGCTTGACGCTGAACGATTGCTTGTGCGGCGCCTCAGTCATCCGTCGGTCCCAAATTCATCGGCGAAGCCCATGAATAGCGTCAGACTGTTGCGTCGCACAAGGACCAATCACTCCACCGTGACCGACTTGGCGAGATTTCGCGGCTGATCGACGTCCGTGCCCATGAAGACGGCCGTGTGATAGGCGAGCAACTGGATCGGCAGCGTGAAGATCATCGGCTGGATCACCTCGTCCACGTCCGGTAGCACGATCGTCGCCATGGTCGAGAGGTCGGACGCCGCAGCACCGCGCTCGTCGGTAATGAAGATGATGCGCCCGCCGCGCGCCGCGACTTCCTGCATGTTGGACACGGTCTTCTCGAAGAACCGGTCGTGCGGGGCGATGACGATGACGGGCATGTTCTCGTCGATCAGCGCGATCGGTCCGTGCTTGAGTTCGCCGGCCGCATAGCCTTCGGCATGGATGTAGGAGATTTCCTTGAGCTTCAGCGCACCTTCCATGGCGATCGGGTAGCTGGTGCCGCGGCCCAGATAGAGCACATCGTTGGCTTTGGAAAGGTCGCGCGCGAGCGCTTCGATAACAGGCTGGATGGTGTTGAGAAACCCTGGCCATCAGGCGCGGCATCTCTGCCAGATGCCGAACGATCTGCTTCTCCGCCGCCGCTGTCAGGGTACCGCGCGCGCGGCCGGCCTGAATGGCCAGCGAGGCCAGCACTGTCAGCTGCACGTAAAGGCCTTGGTGGACGCCACACCGATTTCGGGTCCGGCGAGGATCGGGAAGACAACATCCGATTCCCGGGCTATCGTCGATTCGCGGACATTGACCACGCCGCCGATCTTCAGGCCAGCTTCCTTGCAATACCGCAGCGAGGCGAGCGTATCCGCCGTCTCCCCGGACTGCGAGATGAAAAGCGCCGCGGAATTGGGATTGAGCGGGATCTCCCGGTACCGGAATTCCGAGGCGACATCGATCTCGACGGGCAGCCGCGCATAGCGTTCGAACCAGTATTTACCCGTCAGGCCGGCGAGAAAGGCGGTTACCGCAGGCGGAGATGGCCAGGCTGGAAATGCTGGCGAAATCGATTCCGGCCACAGGCTTGATCCGGCTCTCGGCGAAGTCAATGTAATGGCCGAGCGTATGCGAGATCGCCTCCGGCTGCTCATGAATCTCCTTCTCCATGAAGTGCCTGTGATTGCCCTTGTCGATCAGGAACGCGCTGGCGGAGGATTGCTGACGCTGCCGCTTAACCGGCGTGCCGGTAGCGTCGTAGATTTCCGCAGAGGTCGAAGTGATCACGGCCCAGTCGCCGTCGGTAAGATAGGCAATCTGGTTGGTGAACGGGGCAAGCGCGATCGCGTCCGAGCCGAGGAACATCTCGCCGTTGCCATAGCCGATCGCGAGCGGTGGACCGGAACGCGCGGCATAGATCTTGCCCGGCTCCTGCTCGAACAGGATCGCCAGCGCATAGGCGCCGGTCACGCGTGCGAGCATGTCCTCGACCGCCGCGCGCGGCGTCTTGCCATCGCGGATGTAGCGCGCGAGCAACTGTGCCACCACTTCGGTGTCGGTCTGGGTCTGGAAAGTTGCGCCAGTGGCGGCAAGCTCCTGCTTGATCTCGCCGAAATTCTCGATGATACCGTTATGCACCACCGAAACGCCGTCGACGAAATGCGGATGGGCGTTGGTTTCCGTGGGAGCGCCATGCGTGGCCCAGCGGGTGTGCGCTATGCCGGAATTGCCGGCAAGCGGCTCATCGGCCAGCTTGCGCTCGAGATTGACGAGCTTGCCCTCGGCGCGGCGTCGCTCCAGCCGACCCTCATGGACCGTTGCGACACCGGCAGAATCATAGCCGCGATATTCAAGCCGCTTGAGCGCATCGACAAGCCTTGGCGCCACCGCATGATTTCCGACAATGCCGACAATTCCGCACATGGGCCACCCCTGATCCGTTTCGCTATCAGCGTCTTAGCGCAAAATAGTGTTGTCGCAATGTACGGGCCATCACTTTCGGATTCTTGCGTTAACGCGGCTACTTCTTCTTGCGGGCTTCCTTCAGCGCCTTGTTGCGGGCCATGATCTTGAGACCCAATCCGTCCTTGTTGACCTGTCGCGCCCGACCAAATGCCGCCGCGCCATCCGGAACATCCTCGGTGATCACGCTGCCTGTCGCCGTCAACGCGCCCTCGCCGATCGTCACCGGTGCAACAAGCAGCGTGTTGGATCCGACAAAGCTGTCGGCGCCTATGACGGTTTCGAACTTGTTGAAGCCGTCGTAATTGCATGTGACGGTACCGGCGCCGATGTTGGCGTTCGCCCCGATCCTGGCATCGCCGATATAGGTGAGGTGGCTGACCTTGGCCCCCTCGCCGATCTCCGCCTTCTTGATCTCGACAAAGTTCCCGACCTTTGCATTGGCATGCAGGTTGGCGCCGGGTCGCAACCGCGCGAACGGCCCGACATTGGCGCCTGACGACACATGCGCGCCTTCGAGATGTGAGAAGGCATGGATGACCGCCCCGGCCTCCACCTTGACGCCGGGTCCGAAGATGACGTTCGGCTCGATCGTCACATCCGGGGCAATCGCCGTATCGAAGGACAGGAACACCGTTTCCGGCGCGATCATGGTGACGCCACTCACCATCATTTCATGCCGGCGCCGTCGCTGCCATATCGCCTCGAGTTCGGCGAGTTCCGCGCGGTTATTGCACCCGGCGACGGTGTCGGCGGGGGCCTCGACGGTCGTCGCCCGGCCGCCTTGGGCACGGAGCACCTCGATGACATCGGTCAGGTAATATTCGCCCTTGACGTTGTTGTTGGTGATCTTGCCAAGAAGCGCCAGCGCCCTGGCGCCGTTCAGCGCCATGAGCCCCGAGTTGCAGGAGGTCGTCTTGCGTTCTTCGGCGGTGGCGTCCTTCTCCTCGCGGATCGCGACCAACTCACCGCCTTGTTCAAGCAGCCTGCCATAACCTGTTGGCCTGTCTGTACGGAATCCGATCACCACGGCATCGTATCCTGCCCGCACCTTGTCCAGCGCCTCTATCAGCGGCCCCGCCTCGATCAGGGGTGCATCGCCATAGGCGATGATGATCTGGTCATAGCCCTTGGAGATCGCGTCCCGTGCGGCCAGCACCGCATGGCCGGTGCCGAGCCGTTCCGTCTGCTCGAATGCCACCACGTCCAGCCGGCCGCTGCCTGCGGCGGCGATGACCGGCCCGGCATCCCTGCCCACCACCAGTGCGACATCCTGAACGCCCGTGTTCTCAAGCGCTGCAATTACATGGGAAATCATCGGCCGGTTGCCGATCGTGTGCAGCACCTTCGATTTGGATGATTTCATCCGCGTGCTTTCGCCAGCGGCGAGCACCACCGCCAGGACGCGATCGTTCATATCGTTTCTCCCCGTTCAAGTGCCATGGGATTTGCGCCGTGCTCGCCGGCGCGCAGTTCAGACGCCGTCGCCGTCGCCCGGCACGATCGAACCGGCGCGCTTCATCAGGATCTTGTCGATCCGCCGGCCGTCCATGTCGATGACCTCAAACTCATAGCCGAGCGCCTCGAACCTGTCGCCTTCCTCAGGACTCTTGCGAAGGTTCTGCACAACGAAACCGGCGATCGTCTCGTAGCCGTCGTCGGTGGACAACTGGTCGAAACCGAATGTCAGTTGCATCTCGTGGATCGATGTGCGGCCATCGATCAGCCATGAGCCGTCCTGCCGCTCCCGGATCGCCATGTCCTCGATGCGGTCATAGTTCGACGGCAGCATCCCGACGATTGATTCCAGCAGGTCCGCAGACGTGACGATACCCTCGGTGGAGCCGTACTCGTCAACAATAACGGCCATGTGGATGTTGGTGCTCTTGAAGAATTCGAAAGCCTTGAGGCACGTCGTCATCTCCGGGACGCTCGGCAGTTCCTCGACATAGTCCTTGAGCCGGAATGTCTTGGCGTTGAACGTTGCCTGCAGGATGTTCTTGGCCCGGATCGCACCGACGACGGTGTCGCTATCGCCATCCACCACAGGATAGCGCGAATGGCTCGCCGCCTGGATCTTCGCGATCACTTCATCATAGGTGTCGTTGATGTCGATCGACACGATCTCCGTACGGTGGGTCATGATCGATTTCACCGAGCGGTCGGCAAGTGACATGATCCGGCGCAGCATCTCGTGCTCGGACTTCTCGAACACACCGCTTTCGGCACCTTCCGCCAGCACCGCCTGAACCTCGGCCTCGGTGACTTCCTCGCCATCTCGTGCCGACATCCCCAAAAGACGCAGAAGAATTCGCGCGGAGACATCGAACAGATAGACGACAGGAGAGGCAATCATGGACAGGATCGCCATTGGCGGTGCCACGAACATGGCGACGGACTCGGCATGCCTGAGTGCGAACTGTTTCGGGATCAACTCGCCGATGATGACAGAGAGATAGGTGATCCCGGCCACGACCAGCGCGCCGGCAAGCACGTGGCCATACGGCTCTATCAGCGGGTAGGAGTCCAGCACAGGAGCCAGCTTCTCGGTAATGGACGCGCCGCCGTAGAGGCCCGCGAGAATGCCCACAAGCGTGATGCCGACCTGGACCGTGGACAAGAAAGTTCCGGGGTTTTCGGCGAGGGCCAGCGCCGATGCGGCGCGCGTGTTGCCTTGCCTCGCCTTTTGCCGCAGCAGGGGCCGACTTGCGGAAACGACGGCGAGCTCCGACATGGCAAAGAACGCGTTCAATACCAGGAGAAACAGAATGACTAGAATTTCGATCACGGAAAGGATGCCAATTGATGTTGACCGGTAAACTAAAGAGCCGGCCGGCATACTTCAAGGCTCAAACCGAAAATGGCGGAACGCACCTCAGTTTATCACCTTTGTCACCCTGTCTCGACCCGCCATGATGACATTCTGCATGGCCAGGGCCGCAGATTCCCGATCGCGTCGGGCGATGGCGTCGACGATAAGGCGGTGTGACGCGGAGACCTCGGCGGTGCGATTCTCTCCGCTGGCCGGGGAACTCAACCTGAATATGCCCACGAGCGCCGCCTCGATCAGGCTCCCGACGGTGCGCATGAACGGATTGCGGGACGCCTCGGCGATCGCGAGGTGGAACTTGAGGTCGGACACAGCAAGCGTTCCCGGGGTATGCGACAGGTCGCCCATGTCGTCCGCAAGCCGGTAAAGCTCGGCAATGTCCTTCTCGTCGGCGTTGTCGGCCGCAAGTCCGGCCGCGAAGGGCTCGAAGGCCATCCGGATCTCGGTCAGGTGCTGGAGGAAGGCGCTATCGACCCCTTTGTGGAAATGCCACGTCAGCACGTCGCTGTCGAACAGGTTCCATTGGTTCGGCGGCGTCACTTTGGTGCCGATGCGGGCGCGCGGGACGATCAGCCCCTTGGCAGCCAGGGTCTTCATCGCCTCTCGAAGCACGGTGCGCGATACCTTGAAACGCTGCGCCAGTTCCAGGTCGCCAGGCAGGGTTGTTCCCACGGGGTAATGACCAGAAATGATCTCGCGCCCCAACTCATCCACGACCTGCGCATGGCTTGTCCTGGTCTTCCTGCCCGAAATCTCGGTTTCCAAAGGTCCCCCGCGCACCGTCCGCCTCCCCCTTGGAGCGCCGTGCGTCCTATCGGACGCACGAAGGACGCTCCAACATTTTTTCCGTGCGCATCGCGCCTCCGAAAATTGATCTCAATTTTCGGGCCGATGCGGCGGGCATCATGCTCTTCGTTCTATTTTTGAAGCGAGCACAATACCTTTCTGCATAAGAATGAAGACAAAGAGCAAGAGGCCGATCACAATTTTCGTCCACCAGCTCGAAAGCGTGCCGTCGAAGGTGATGTAGGTCTGGATCAGGCCCTGGATCAGAACGCCGATCAAAGTGCCTGCGACGAACCCCGCTCCGCCGGTCAGTAGGGTGCCGCCGATCACCACGGCGGCGATGGCATCGAGTTCGACGCCCACCGCTGCCAGCGAATAGCCGGCCGACGTGTAGAGCGAGAAGACGATCCCGGACAGGCCGGCGAGGAAGCCTGAGGTCGCATAGATCGCGATCGTCGTCCGCCCCACCGGAACGCCCATCAGGCGGGCCGTCGCGGTGCCGCCGCCAAGCGCATAGATGTTGGTGCCGAAGCGGGTTCTGTGCGCGATGATGATGCCGACGACGAACATGACAAGCATCAGCCCGCCGATCAGCGTGATTCGACCGCCACCCGGCAGCATGATGAAGAACGACTTGAGCGTCTTGTAGAAGGGGTGGACGATTGGAACGGAATCAATCGTCAGCACGAAGGCCATGCCCCGCGCCAGGAACATCCCAGCCAGCGTGACGATGAAGGCAGGCATGTCGAGATAGTGGATGATCGCGCCCATCAACGCCCCGAACGCCGTCGTGATCGCCAGTGCCAGCGCGAAGGCGAGCAGCGGATGGATATCGGTGTTCTGGAGGATCACCGCGAGGAACACCCCGGTGAAGGCGATGACCGAGCCGATCGACAGGTCGATGCCGCCCGAAAGGATGACGAAGGTCATGCCGATCGCGGCAATACCGAGAAACGCATTGTCGGTCAGCAGGTTGCCGAGAACCCTCGTCGACAGGATGTTTGGAAACTGCATATAGCAGAGGGCGTAGGCGACCACGAATATCACGGTCGTCGCGATCAGCGGCAGGTATTTCGCTCTTGTCATGATGGCCCTGCTTCTATCCTTCGCCCGCGCGCTTGCTCTTGAGGAAGGCCGTCAGTTCGCCGATCCGCGGCGACTGGATGACGAGGATCGCCACGATGATCACGGCCTTGATGATGAGATTGTATTCCGGGGGAAATCCCGACGTCAGGATGCCGGTGTTGATCGCCTGGATGATGACTGCCCCCAGGAGCGACCCGAGGATGCTGAACCGGCCGCCAAGCAGCGAGTTGCCGCCGACCACCACCGCCAGGATCGCGTCGAGTTCGAGCCAGAGGCCGGCGTTGTTGGCGTCCGCCCCCTTGATGTCCGCGGCGACGATCAGCCCGGCAATTGCCGCGCAGAGACCGGCGACCAGGTAGGAGGTGATCAGCAGCGCCGTGGTGCGGACCCCGGCCAGCTGGCTCGCCTGGCGGTTGATGCCGATCGATTCGATCAGCAGGCCAAGCGCCGTCCGCCGAACCAGCAATGCGACCAGCAGCCCGAATACAACCCAGATCACGATCGGCATGGGAAGCCCCATCAAGGTGCCGCTGCCGATGAAGATCAGGCCCTGGTCGGTGAAGGTCAGGATCGCACCTTCGGTGATCAACTGGGCAATGCCACGCCCCGCCACCATCAGGACGAGCGTGGCGATGATCGGCTGGATGCCCAGCACGGCCACCAGGAATCCATTCCAGATGCCGCAGAGCGCGCCCACAGCCAGCGCCGCGAGCACTGCGGCCACAACCGAATGCCCGTCCGCGATCGAAGACGCCGCGACGGCGCCGCAAATCGCCACCACCGCGCCAACGGACAGGTCTATGCCCTTGGTGGCAATGACAAGCGTCATGCCCACCGCCAGCAGCGCCACCGGCGCGCCGCGATTCAGCACATCGATCAGGCTGCCGTAGAGCCGCTCGTTCTGAAACGAGATATCAAAGAAGCTCGGAAAGAGGATGACATTGAGTATCAGCACGATCGCGAGGGTCACGAGCTGCGGCAGGATCCTGAGGATTGTCGGCGGAAGCAGTCCGGTCATGCCGCGGCCCCTTCCCCGTCCGATGCCGCGATCGCCGCGACAATTCCGTCTGTCGTCATTTTTTCCCCTGACAATTCGTCGACATGCTGCCGGTCCCTCAGCACCCGGACGCGGGAGCTATAGGCAACCAGTTCCTCGAGTTCCGACGAGATCACGGCCAGCGACATGCCGTTGGCGCAGAGCTCCCGGATCAGCTTGATGATTTCGGCGTGGGCGCCGACATCGATGCCGCGCGTCGGCTCGTCCAGGATCAGCAGCTTCGGGTTCATCGCCAGCCATCGCGCCAGGATTGCCTTCTGCTGATTGCCGCCCGAGAGCAGCTTGATCGGCTTCTCCCGACCATCCGTGCGGATGTCGAGCGCGCGGATGTAGTGGTCGGCGAGTTCGTTCTGCTCGCTGCGGGATATAGGCTTGGCCCAGCCCTGGCGCGCCTGCAGCGCCAGCACGATATTTTCCCGCACCGAGAGGTCGCCGACGATCCCGTCGGTCTTGCGGTCCTCGGGGCAGAAGCCGAAACCCTCCGCGATGGCTGCCTGCGGAGAGGAAAGGCTGACGCTTCGCCCCTCGACCTCGATGGAGCCTGCATCCGCGGGCGTCCGGCCGAACATGACTTCGGCGGTTTCCGTCCTGCCCGACCCGAGAAGTCCGGCAAGCCCGACCACTTCGCCCTCGGCAATATCGAGGTCGAAGGGCGCGATCCGGCCGCGGCGGCCCACGCCCCTGAAGCGGACACGCGCGGCGCCGGCGCGATCGTTGGCAACCCCCGCATGACTTGTCTGCTCGCCAAGTTCGCGTCCCAGCATCATGGCAACGAGATCGCGGCGCTCGAGCGATGCGGTATCGCGCGTTCCCACCAGGGTTCCGTTTCGCAGCACGGTGATGCGATCCGAGATCCGGTAGACCTGCTCGAGAAAGTGGGTGATGAAGACGATCCCGAGCCCGCGCGCCTTCAGGTCTTCGATCACCCTGAACAGGAGTTCGACCTCATGCGCGTCGAGGCTTGCCGTCGGTTCATCGAGAATGAGGACCTTGCCGGACAGGTCAACAGCCCGAGCAATGGCCACGACCTGCTGTACGGCCACCGAAAACTGGCCGAGTGGCGCGGCGGGATCGATGTCGAGGCCGTATTGCGACAGCAGTGCGCGCGACTGCCGCAGCATCTGGCGCGTCCGTGTCAGCCCGAAGCGGCGGGGCTGGCGTCCGAGATAGAGGTTTTCCGCAACCGTCAGGTTGGGCAGGAGATTGACCTCCTGGTAGACGGTACCGATACCGAGCTGCTGCGCCTGGAACGTGTTGTGCGGATCGATCGCCACCCCTGCGAGGTGCAATGTCCCTGCGTCGCGCCTGTAGGCGCCGGTCAGGCATTTGATGAGGGTGGACTTGCCCGCTCCGTTCTCGCCGAGGAGTGAATGGACCTCGCCCTGTCTAAGGTCGAAGTCGACGCCGTCAAGCGCCTTGGAACCGAGAAATTGCTTCGACATGCCCGTGGCGACGAGCACACTCTCCTGGCCTACCGGCATGAACGCCCTCCCCACCCCCGCATCGACTCCAGCACGTTAGCCAAAAGACGGGGTCACGCAATGCAGGACGTGCCGCGAAGAGCCCGCGGCACGTCCGTTCAGCAAAAGATCAATAGCCGAGGTTCTTCTTGGCTTCGTAGACCTTCATCGGGTCTTCCGACGTCTGGGTGTAGAGCTTGGACTCGGTCTGGATCCACTTCGGCGGTGCCTTGCCGTCCTTGAGGTAGGCGTCGAGCGCATCGAATGCAGGGCCGGCCATGTTCGGCGTCAGTTCCACGGTCGCATTGGCTTCACCGGCCGCCATGGCCTTGAAGATATCCGGAACGGCATCGATCGACACGACGAGAATGTCCGTGCCGGGCTTGAGGCCAGCTTCCTTGATGGCTTCGATGGCGCCGACGGCCATATCGTCATTGTGCGCGTAGAGCGCGCAGATGTTCTTGCCGCCGTTCTCGGCCTTCAGGAAGCTTTCCATGACTTCCTTGCCCTTGGTGCGGGTGAAGTCGCCGGTCTGGCTGCGGATGATCTTGAGGTTCTGAGCGCCGGCGATAGCTTCCTCGAAGCCCTTCTTGCGGTCGATGGCCGGCGATGAGCCCGTGGTGCCCTGCAGTTCGACAATGCTGCAGTCCTTGCCCTTGGCGGTGTCTACCAGCCACTTGCCCGCGACGCTGCCCTCGTGAACGAGGTCGGACGTCACGGCAGTCAGGTACAATTCCTTGTCGCTGTCGACGGTACGGTCGAGCAGGATCACGGGAATATTGGCATCCTTCGCTTCCTGCAGCACGTCATCCCAGCCGGTGGCGACGACAGGCGCCACGAAGATCGCGTCCACGCCCTGCGCAATGAAGGAGCGAAGCGCCTTGATCTGGTTTTCCTGCTTCTGCTGGGCGTCCGCGAACTTGAGATCGACGCCGCGCTTTTCGGCTTCCTGCTTGGTGACAGTGGTTTCGGCGGCGCGCCAGCCCGATTCCGAGCCGATCTGCGAAAATCCGACCGTCAGTGCGCTGGCCGTGGTGGCCGCGAACATGGTGACGGCCAAAGCCGTCGCACCCGCGAGTGCGTTGAACAATTTCATGGTATCCTCCCAAAGATTGCCGATGTGGCAGCACATTTTTAAAATCATATAATATGATAATTGTAAAGCTGTATGCGTAAAAAAACATACGCGTACCGGCTGCGCCGCTCACACGGTCAGGCAGGGCAAAAACTGCTTGCTCCTGCGGGTTACGCTCTCTAAAAGCCTTAACCAAAGTGGCGCCAATTCTGCGCCAAATGCCGAAAATTGTTGTGAATTGGACGGGAAGACATGCTTCAATCGCTGCGTAAAGGCGCTGATACCTGGGCTGCCAAGCTGCTGCTGATCGTGATGGTGTTCGCATTCGGCATCTGGGGCGTGCAGGCCTCGATGTTTGCCGGAACCTCCAGCGCCGTCGTCACGGTGGGCGACCAGAAGGTGTCGGACACCGAGTTCCGCATCGCTTTCACCAATGTGGTCGGCATGATTTCCCAACAGTTCGGCACCCGCCTGACCCTTGAACAGGCCAAGATGTTCGGCGCCGAGCAGATGGTCTATGGACGACTTGTCTCCGGTGCCGCGCTCGACCAGCTCGCCGACGACATGAAGCTCGGCCTTTCGGAAGATCGTATCCTGACGGTCATCCAGGACGAACCCGCCTTCAAGGATCCGGCAACGGGCGGGTTCAGCCGCGACCGGATGAATGCGCAGCTTCAGTCGGCAAATATACGCCAGGAGGATTACCTCGTCTCGGTCACCCAGCAGGCCGTGCGCAGCCAGATCGTCGACGCCGTATCCGACGGCTTTGTTCCGCCCCAGGCGCTGACGGACGCGCTCAAGGCCTATGGCAACGAGAGCCGCGACCTCGACTACATGATCCTCGGCAAGGACAGCGTCGCGCCTGTCGCGCCGCCTGCCGACGACGCGCTCGCGACCTGGTTCGAGGCCAACAAAGCCAAGTACAAGGCGCCTGAATACCGCAAGTTCAGCTATGTCAAGCTGGTGCCTGCCGATATCGCCGATCCGACCGCGGTGTCGGAAGAGGCGATCAAGGAAGATTACGAGCGGCGCAAGGAAAGCTATCGCACGCCCGAGACCCGCACCGTCGAGCAACTGACGTTCCCCGACAAGGCGGCGGCCGAAGCAGCCGCTGCCAAGCTTGCGGCCGGAACGACGTTCGACCAGCTCGTCACTGAACAGGGCAAGACCGCGAGTGACGTTCTGCTCGGCGATTTTCGCAAGGACATGATGCCGACGCCGGCAATGGCCGAGGGCGCATTCGGTGTTGCCGCCGACGGTGGCACGACGGGTGCCATAGACGGTCTGGTGGGGCCCGTGATCCTGCGCATCACCAATATCCGCCCCGAGGTCGTCAGGTCTCTGGACGACGTGAAGGAGGACATTCGCAAGGAACTCGCCCTCGTGCTCGCCAATGACGAGATCGGCAATGTCTACAAGAGCTTCGAGGACGTCCGAGCTTCGGGCGCGTCCCTTGCCGAAAGCGCGCAGCAGCAGAAGCTCATGGTCGTGACGATCGACGCCATCGACGCCGAAGGTAAGGACATGAAGGACGCCGAGGTCGCCGACGTGCCGGCCGGCCAGAAGCTCGTCAACGAAGTCTTCAAATCCGAAGTCGGTGTCGAGCCCCTGCCCCTGGCACTCGATGACGGCGGCTATGTCTGGTTCGAACTGCTTGACATCGTACCCGCCCGCGACCGGACTCTCGAAGAGGTCAAGGAGAGGGTCGTTGCCGACTGGACGCAGGAGCAGCATCGCGCCGCGATCGCCAAGCGAGCCGCAGAAGCCGTCGCCCAGGTTAAGGCCGGCAAGTCCCTGGCCGATGTCGCGGCTGAGTTGAAGCTCGCCGTGGAATCCAAGTCCGGAATACGCCGTGGCGCCAATGACGCTGTGCTCGGTACCGATGCGGTGACTGCCGCCTTCAACGGACCGAAGGGACTGGTCACCAATGCCGCCATCGAGGGTGGCGATAGCCAGGTTGTCATCCTGGTCAAGGAGATCAACGACAATGCCCCGACCGATGCCCTCGACAACAATGATGCCCAGACCCGCGAACTGGCGCAGAGCGCCGGACAGGACCTGCTGAACCAGATGGTCGGGGAATTGCAGGCGGAATACGGCGTCTCCTTCAACCGGACCCTGGCCGAACAACTGATGGTCGCGCGCTAGGACAGGGGATATCGGGCATGGCTGACTTGAAACCTCTTCTCGCCAAGGTCGGCACCGGCGCGTCTCTCAGTGTCGAGGAGGCACGGACGGCCTTCGACATCATGATGTCCGGCGAAGCCACGCCGACCCAGATCGGCGGCCTGCTGATGGCGCTGCGCGTTCGGGGCGAGACTGTCGACGAAATCCTCGGCGCGGTCAGTACGATGCGGTCGAAGATGCTGGTCGTGAGAGCACCCGAAGATGCCATCGACATCGTTGGCACCGGCGGAGACGGAACCCATACCTACAATATCTCGACGCTCGCCTCGATCATCGTCGCCGGCGCTGGTGTACCGGTGGCCAAGCATGGCAATCGAGCGCAGAGTTCGAAATCGGGCACGGCGGACGCGCTCTCGGCGCTCGGCGTGAAGCTCGACATCACCCCGGACGTCACCGAACGCTGCATCGGCGAGGCCGGGATCGGCTTCATGTTTGCCCAGGCGCATCACACCGCGATGCGTTTCGTCGGTCCGAGCCGCGTCGAACTCGGCACGCGGACAATCTTCAATCTCCTCGGCCCGCTTTCCAATCCGGCAGGCGTCAGGCGGCAACTGCTCGGCGTCTTCTCCCCGCACTGGCTCAGGCCGGTGGCAGAGGTTCTGAAAAGCCTGGGTTCTACGAATGTCTGGGTTGTGCACGGCAGCGGTCTCGACGAGATCACGTTGACTGGCAAAACCGACGTTGTTGCTCTGGAGAATGGGACGATTCGCGAATTCTCCCTGGCGCCGGATGATTTCGGCCTCGACAGTTGCACGCTGGACGAGATCCGTGGCGGCGACGGCGAGCACAATGCTGCTGCGCTCCGTGCGATCCTCAATGGCGCGGAGAATGCCTATCGGAACGTTTCCGTCGCCAATGCTGCCGCTGCGCTGGTGATCTCGGGCAAGGCCTCCGACATTCGCGAGGGCGTGTCGCTCGCCAGGCAGTCTATTGTCAGCGGGGCTGCGCGCGCCGCGCTCGACCGGCTCGTCGCAGTCTCGAACGGGTGAACGTCATGACTGACATTTTGAGACAGATCGAGGCCTACAAGCGCGAAGAGATCGCGGCGGCCAAGACCTTGATGCCGGAAGGCGAGCTGAAGGCCCGTCTCCGCGACGTGGCTCCGCCTCGCGATTTTCTTGGTGTGCTGAGGGACAAGAAATCCAGCGGCCAGTTCGGGCTGATTGCCGAGATCAAGAAGGCCAGCCCGTCAAAGGGCCTGATCCGTCCGGACTTCGATCCGCCTGCGCTGGCCCGCGCCTATGAGGCCGGCGGCGCCGCATGTCTTTCGGTGCTGACCGACGGTCCCAGTTTCCAGGGCGCTCCCGGCTATCTCTCGGACGCACGCGATGCAACCACGCTGCCGGCTCTGCGCAAGGATTTCATGTTCGAGCCCTATCAGGTTTACGAGGCGCGTGCCTGGGGTGCGGACTGCATCCTGCTGATCATGGCCTCGCTTTCGGATGACGAGGCACGCTCGCTGGAAGAGCATGCGTTCCAGCTTGGCATGGCTGTCCTCATCGAAGTCCACGACGAACAGGAACTGGATCGCGCCTTACGCCTCGCCTCGCCTCTCGTCGGCATCAACAATCGCAACCTTCGGACCTTCGAGGTCGATCTCGCCGTGTCTGAACGGTTGTCCCGCAAGGTCCCCGCCGACCGGCTTCTTGTCGGCGAAAGCGGCATTTTCACCCATGACGACTGCCGACGCCTTGCGGGCTCGGGAATCAGCACGTTCCTCGTCGGCGAAAGCCTGATGCGCAAAACTGATGTCGCCCGCGCCACCGCCGAACTTCTCAACGGCGCCGAACCGGCTGCGGCGGAATAGCGATGGCTGAGGGTCTCACCCATCTCAACGAAGCCGGCGAGGCCCACATGGTGGATGTCGGCGGCAAGCTTGAGACGACGCGCCAGGCGGTGGCGGAAGGCTTCGTCAAGATGCTTCCGGGAACACTGCAGCAGATCCTTGACGGTAACGTCGCCAAGGGGGATGTCATCGGCACCGCCCGGCTCGCCGGCATCATGGCGGCAAAGAGGACGTCGGATCTGGTTCCGCTCTGCCATCCCCTGCTGATTTCCAAAGTCTCGGTCGACATAACGCCCGATCAGGACCTGCCCGGTCTGCGTGTCGCCGCCACGGTCAGCATCACCGGCAAGACCGGTGTCGAGATGGAGGCGCTGACGGCCGTCTCGGTGGCCTGTCTCACCCTCTACGACATGGGCAAGGCGATCGAGAAGGGCATGGAGATCGGCGGCATCCGTCTCCGCAGCAAGTCGGGCGGCAAGTCCGGTGACTACGTCCTGGGGGCATAGGGCACCATGTCGCTGCTTCCGGTCGAGCAAGCACAGGAAAGATTGATCGCCGGCGCACGTCGGATGGCGCGAACGCAGACGATCCCTCTGGGCGAAGCGGGCGGCCGTGCGCTGGCCGCGCCCCTTGCCGCGCGCATGACGCAGCCCCCCTTCGACAATTCCGCAATGGACGGCTACGCCGTTCGCGCGCAGGATGTTTCGCAGCTCGGCAACCGCCTGCGCGTGATCGGGGAGTCCGCCGCCGGGCGCAGCTTTCCGGGCGTTGTCGGTCCGCAAGAGGCCGTGCGGATTTTCACCGGGGCGCCGGTTCCCGCGGGCGCCGACGCGGTGCTGCTGCAGGAAGATGCGGTCAGGCATGAGAACGGCGTCATCGAGAACAGCTTCGTGCTGGCAAGAGGACGCCATATCCGGCCGCGCGGCCAGGATTTCGTGACGCACGAGGAGGTGCTGCCGGCCGGCACGATTCTCGATGCCGGCAACCTCGTCGTCGCAGCGGCCATGAACCATTCGGAAGTCACTGTTTACGCCCGCCCCCTCGTCGCCCTGATTGCGACGGGTGACGAACTGGTTCCGGTCGGCGAGACGCCGGGACCGGACCAGATCATCGCCTCCAGCATTTTCGGTGTCAGCCAACTCGCACGGGAGGCCGGTGCTGATATCATCGACCTCGGCATCATTGCCGACGACCACACCGCGATTGGCAATGCCGTGGCGCGTGCCCGCGCCGCCGGCGCCGATATTGTCGTAACGCTCGGCGGAGCCTCCGTCGGTGACCACGACCTCGTGCAGGCCGCGCTGGTGTCTTCCGGGATGGAACTCGATTTCTGGCGCATTGCCATGCGACCGGGCAAACCTCTCATGGTGGGTTCGCTGGGAGACGCACGCGTGCTCGGACTGCCTGGCAACCCGGTTTCCAGCATGGTCTGCGCGCTGCTCTTCCTGGAGCCACTGGTGGCCTACATGTCGCGTCGCCCGATGCGCACCAGGAATGCGACGGCGATTGCCGCCACGCCGCTGTCGGCGAACGATCATCGCCAGGATCACCTGCGCGCCACGCTGCACCGACGAGACGATGGCGAACTGGAGGCGCACCCCTTTAGTCAGCAGGATTCGTCCCAGATGAAGATCTTCGCCCGATCGGACTGCCTTGTCGTCCGGCCCCCGCGTGCCGCAGCCGTGGAGGCTGGCGCGCGTTGCGCCATCCTTATGCTGCGCGACCGCTGAACGACTGCCCGTCTCGCGGCTAGACGCCTGGCGCCTTCAGGCCGGCTGCGACGAACTGGATGATCCGGTCTATGCCCGCATCGAGATCGGACGTGTCGAACCTGCCTTCCGCGAGCACGCCGATATCGTCGGTATATCCTGCCGCGTGCTGGAACACGCCGAAGACGCAATGAAGTCGCCAGTAGAAGGCGGAATCGTCGAGATGCCCACAGGCGCCCCGCAGCAACCCGACGAACCGTTTGGTGGGTTCGGCGAAGATGTCGATCACGATGGCCTTAACCTCGGGCGAAGGGTCGGTGAGGATGCGCGTATAGGTACGACAGAACAGGCGGCGTCTGGCCGGATCTTCACGATGGCTGAGGAACGCAGGCTCGAAATAGGCCCGGAGGATCTGCTCGATCGATGAAGGCGACTCACCCAGCGCCTCGAACCGCGCCATGCGCTCCTCGATCATCGGCGCCATGCGACGTCGACAGGCGGCCCGGAACAGGCTCTCCTTGCTTCCCCAGTAATAGTGAAGGGCGCCGAGATTCGCCTTGGCCTCGTCGGCGATCGCCCGGATCTTCGCCCCGGCATATCCGTTCTCGGCAAACTGGCGCTCGGCGGCATCGAGGAACTCGTTCTCTGTCGTTTCGCCTGCCGCCGGATGTGCGCGCTTCTTGCGCAATGTCGCCACGTTCGCTTGTTCAATCATGATATGGCCTCATGGCGGGCTCCCCTCTTGCGAGAATTCGCCGCTTCTCCAGTCGTAAGTCCGGTGAACATACCATGGCCTGTCACCCTGACCCAACACGGAAAGGATGCGAAAGTGACGAATGTTATCCGGGTCAAACCGTATTTCCACCGTTCCACTGCGGCGAAGGCCTTCCTGTGACAGCAGTTTCGCGCCGGACTGGCAATCGCTCCAGAATAGTCGCGCTGGAGTAATCACCATGTCGCCACGGTCACAGGCCGCACCGACAAGGTCGCGAATCTTTATGACGATGATTCTCGTGCCGTTGCTGCTGCGGGCCACGCACCATCGGTCCTTTCGACACCGGAACCGCCCCGAGGGCATGTTCACGAGATCCAGTTCGAGTGCGACGATCTCCTGCCGCTTCTCAGTCTCGCTCAACTGGCGCCGGGCCGGCGCCGGGTCGGCGGACGCTTCCACGATTGGTTGAACGTGTCGCGATACCGGCAGGGCCCGTTGCCACTGTTCGAAGATGAACCCGCCGGGTCGAAGCTCGGTCGTGGCAATCCGGTCGCCCCTGACCAGCCCGACGAGGCTGCCGTCCTCGTGGACCACCATGTCCGGACGCGGCACGCCCGGAAGGGCGGCGTTGATGCCGATCAGGATGGTACCGAGAACCAGGCCGGCGAGTCGCAACCGCGACCGCATGATTCCCAGCATGATCAGGCTCAGCGTCAGACCCAGAAACAGCCAGCCGTGAATCCGCCCGACCGCGACCTCACCACCGAGAGATGCAGCCCATTTGGCGACCAAGATAACGACGTCCAGCCCTAGTCCCATGATCTTCAATGGCAGCCAGTCGAGTCCGACCGGCATCAGGAGCAGTGCCGCGAGGGCTGCCGGCATGACGACAATGCTGATGATCGGCATGGCGAGCAGGTTTGCGGGCAGTCCCCAGGCGGCCACGCGGTGGAAGTGCTCGATCGAAAACAGGGCCGTCGAAAGTCCGCCGATAAGGGATGATGCGAACACCCCGACGGCGAACATCCACGGGATCGCCAGCAGCCTGTAAATACCCCGTTGCGCCGCGGCTTCGCCGCCTTCGCTCTTGTTTTGCCAGATCGAGTAGCCGGCGATCAGCGCCAGTGTGGCGGCATAGGACATCTGGAAACCGGGTCCCAGGATGGCCGACGGCGAAAGGACAATGATGACAATCGCGGACAGTGCCGCATTTCGCAGGCTGATCGCCGGCCGGCCGAGCATCACCGCCCCCAGCATGATCGCCATCATCAGATAGGCGCGCTCCGCCGATACCGCAAATCCCGAGATCAGATAGTAGCCGGTAACGGTGGCGAGAGCGCCCGCCGCGGCAAACTTCTTGATGGGGTAGCGATGCGCGATACCCTGGCTGAGGCTGAGCAGTCCGCGTATCCCGACGAAGAATATGCCCGCGGCCAGTGCCATGTTGAGCCCGGAAATGGCCACGATATGGGAAAGCCCCGCCAGCCTGAGGGCCTCTGTCGTCTCCTTGCTGATCGCGCGCCGGTCGTCGGTGACCATCGAGGCGGCAAAGGCGCCGGTGTCGCCAGGCAGGACCGTGCGTATCCGCGCACTGATCGCACCGCGCAGGGTCTCGAGTTCAAGCCGGATGTGGCGGACGAGGTTTGACGAAATGCCGGTGTCGGCAGGTGCCGGCCGTGGCGCCCCATAGAAAAATCCGATCGCGCCGCTCCCCGAGAAATAGGCGTCGAAGGCGAAGTCGTTGAGACCGACCAGCGCGGGCCCGGAGGGTGGAAGCAGACGGGCCCTGCCGCGCAGCGTCGACCCGATGGCGAGCGGCGGATTCCGGCCGCCGGATGTCAGCGTTACCCTCCTTGGCGCGCGCTTCAGAATCGGCTGCTCCGTGGACGACAGTTCGACCGAATAGCGCCAGCGGCCTCCCGCGACGGCCTCGCGGCCGATGACCACGCCGGTAACGGTCGTCGTTACCGGGCTGTCCAGGATGACGGTGTCTGCCCGCGAGGTCTCCCATGCCGCCAGCAGCGCTCCGACGCACAGCAGGGCGATGGTCAGGCAACCGGCCGCCACGATCGGTCGCCGGTATCGCAAGATGGCGGCACCGCAGATCCAGGGCAGCAGCATGGCAGCGATGTACGGGGTCGACGGCGTCGTGTTGGCAGAAAACCAGAGTACGGCACCGACACCGAGACAGACCGGGATCCAGTAGAACAGATGGCCATAGTCGACCTCCTCCCCGAGCCAGGCGCGGATGCGGTTCGCGCTTTGCCGCAGCAGGCCACCCAGGAAGGCCCGGTCGCCTGCCCTCCGCCCTTCCCCGTCGTCGTCCTGCCGGTGGATGGCGCCGGGCAGCAGATCGCCGGCGCCGGCCCCGTCGTCGAGGTCCGGATCCAGAGGTTCGGCAATGTCTTGCCCCCCTTACCACGGCTGCGCCCCGCTGTGCCGCCTTGTGCCCACACAGACTTTGCAACCTTTACATGAATTTGGCAACGGACGGGGATGATCGGCTGGGATCGAAACACGCGGCGCAACCTTGCGGAAAGCTTCAAACGATTAAATCGAAGCGCGCTAAGATTCTCTTTGATTTCGGTGTATTGCAGTGCCAGAACTGCTGTGGCGATGCAACATTCATCCATTCGTATTGGTTGGCATAAGCACCGATATAATATAGCAAAATCGCGACAACGAGGCGGTCCCTCACCGCCCTCGACCAGACCGGAGGCACCTATGGCTGATAAAAAAGCGGTTCTCACACTCAACGACACGTCGGTAGAGTTGCCCGTCAGAACCGGGTCGATCGGCCCGGATGTTGTCGACATCACACCGCTCTACAAGAACACGAAATCGTTCACTTATGATCCCGGTTTCACGTCGACCGCATCCTGCGAGTCCAAGATTACCTATATCGACGGTGACGAGGGAGTGCTGCTGCACCGCGGATATCCGATCGACCAGCTCGCCGAACATGGCGACTTCCTGGAGGTCTGCTACCTGCTGCTCTACGGCGAGTTGCCGACCGCGACGCAGAAGGCCGATTTCGACTATCGCGTCACGCACCATACGATGGTCCACGAACAGATGAGCCGTTTTTTTCACCGGCTTCCGACGCGACGCCCATCCGATGGCCGTCATGTGCGGTTGCGTCGGCGCGCTGTCGGCCTTCTATCACGACTCGACGGATATCACCGATCCGCACCAGCGCATGGTCGCCAGCCTGCGCATGATCGCCAAGATGCCGACGATCGCGGCGATGGCCTACAAGTATCATATCGGCCAGCCCTTCGTGTATCCGAAGAACGATCTCGACTACGCCGCCAACTTCCTGCGCATGTGCTTTGCGGTCCCCTGCGAGGACTATGTGGTGAACCCGGTTCTGGCGCGGCGCCATGGATCGCATCTTCATCCTGCATGCCGACCATGAGCAAAATGCCTCGACCTCGACGGTCCGCCTTGCCGGCTCCTCGGGCGCCAACCCGTTCGCCTGCATTGCGGCTGGCATCGCCTGCCTCTGGGGTCCGGCCCATGGCGGCGCCAACGAAGCGGCGCTCAACATGCTGCGCGAGATCGGCTCGGTCGACCGGATCCCGCAATATGTCGCAAAGGCGAAGGACAAGAATGATCCGTTCCGCCTGATGGGCTTCGGCCACCGCGTCTACAAGAACTACGACCCGCGCGCCAAGATCATGCAGAAGACCACGCATGAAGTGCTCGGCGAACTCGGCGTCAAGGACGACCCGTTGCTGGAAGTGGCGATGGAACTTGAGCGCATCGCTCTCTCGGACGAGTATTTCATCGAGAAGAAGCTCTATCCGAACATCGACTTCTATTCTGGCATCACGCTGAAGGCGATGGGTTTCCCCACCGAGATGTTCACCGTTCTCTTCGCGCTCGCCCGCACCGTCGGCTGGATCGCGCAGTGGAACGAGATGATCGAGGATCCGGAACAGCGCATCGGCCGTCCGCGCCAGCTCTATATCGGTGAGCCGCCACGCGACTACATGCCGATTTCTAAGCGCGGCTGATAGGGCCGAATTACCTGATCTGACGAAGCCCGGTCATGCCGGGCTTTTTCCTTGCGCATAACGCAGCGCGATCTCGGCAGCCACAACATTCGCTGGCCTGTCCGTCGCCGTCTTCTCGTGGACATCGGCACATCCGGCGATCACTGCGGCGCGCTGGGGCGTGTCGCTCGACATACGGTCGAGCATGCGCGCCAGCATCTCGGGTCGCAGGAACTCGTCGTAGAACTCGGGAAAGACCGGATAGCCCGCAACGAGATTGGGCAGCACCGCCGACCATGTCCGGATGCGGTTCAACACCAGGCGGATGAAGAAATCGGTCTTGTAGCCTGCGATGGTGGGAATGCCGACCAGCGCGAGCTCGAACAGCACGGTACCGGCCGCCGCCAGCGCCGCATCGGCACCCGCCAGCGCTTTCCACTTCTCGGCTTCGCCCGTGACGACCTCGACCGGGACTGCCCAAGCGCCGACGGCATCGCCAATCCCGCGCGCCTGGCTGGGCACCGCCGGGATGATGAAACGATATGATCCGCGTCTTGAGAGCAGCAGGGCCGTCTCGCCGAAGACAGGCAGCAGCCGGTCCACCTCGGTCCTGCGCGAGCCGGGCAGCAGCACGATGGTGCGCTCCGATCCGTCGCGCGAACGGGCAGCCTGTTGCGCACGCGCCTCCGCCATCGCGGGCAACGTCCTCAGACGATGCCCGACATAGGTGGTCGGCGGTCCGCCAAGCCGCTGCATCACGTCCGGCTCGAAGGGCAGGATCGCCAGGACATGATCGACATAGGCCGTCATCTTCGCCGCGCGATAGTCCTTCCACGCCCAGACGGTCGGGCAGACATATTGCACCACCGGCAGGTCGGGAAGCGCCTTGCGGACCTTCTTCGCGACGCGATGTGTGAAACCCGGGCTGTCGACGATCACCAGGACATCCGGCCGTGCCTCGATCAGGGCCCTGGCGGTTTCGTTGATCCGCCGCACAAGCAGCGGCAGCCGGGCAATGACGGCACTGATGCCCATGATGGCGATGTCGTCGATGTCGAAGAGGGACTGCAGGCCCTCGGCCTCGAGCGCGGGCCCACCGACGCCGACGAAGGATACGTCCCCGCCGCTCTGCCGCCGGATCTCGGCCGCCATGCCCGCGCCCAGCTGGTCGCCCGAGGCCTCGCCGGCGATGATTGCGACCTTGAGGGTCATGGCGCTCCCGATGCGTCCGGATCGATCCCGACGATGAAGAGACCATTGCGGTTGGCAAAGTCAATCACCTCCGGCTGGTCGAGCAGCAGTGACCGCCCGGCCTCGAGCGCGATACCGGCAAGGCCGGCGGACAGGGCTGCTGTCAATGTCGAGAGACCGGCCGAGGGCAGGTCGACCCGCATGTCCTGAGCCGGCTTGCACAGCTTGACGAGCACCCCGCGGCGCGACGTGGATATTCTGCCACGCATCCTGAGTTCGCTGATCCGTGATATCATCGAATCCGTGCCCTCGGGGCCTTCGAGCGCGACCACGCGTCCGCCCACCGCGATGGCGCCCTGCCCGATGTCGAGTTCGCCCAGCAGCCGCGCCGCGCGCATACCGGCTTGTATGTCCGCCAATGATTGCCTGTCCGGCTCCAGCGTACCGAGGGGACCGATGCCGGCCACCACGCCTGGCGCCACGTCCTGGGCGCCAATGACCCGCATGCGATCATCTTCCAGCAGGCCGATCGCCGTCGTCAGCACGAGGTTGTCGCCACCATGCAGCAGCGTTCCGACCAGCTTCGGCAGTCGCCATATCGACGCGAGGTTCAGACGGATCTCGTTCCAGGCGGGGCGAAGCCGCACGCCGCCGGACAGCACGATACGATCGACGCCCGCTGACCGCGCCTTCGCCTTGAAGCCGGAAATGTCGCCGATGCCGATGGGATGGGTCTCGAACCCGCTCCAGTTCGGCATTCGCTTCGCCGATCAGCGGGAAGACCAGCGGCTCCTCGCCATTCGCCCGGGCCGCCTCGGCGACACAGACTGGAAGCCGGCCGCTGCCCGCGACGATCGCCAACCGGCCATGGGCTCCGCTCCGGTCCACGGCAGGTTCTAGCCCTTGCTTCGGTTGGGAGAGGACAGTGCCCGGTCGGCATCGGCGGCAATGAAGTCGAGGATCTCGATCACTTCCTTGCAGTCTGCATAGTCGGGCCTGATCTTTTCCGCGTTCTTCCGGACCGAGTCTTCGCCTTCGAAGATCTCCTTGTAGGCCCGGCGCACGCGATGGATCGTCGCCCGTTCGATCCCGGCACGCGTCATGCCGACGACATTGAGGCCGCCCAGGACGCCCGGATTGCCGTTGAGCATGCCATAGGGAATGACGTCATAGGAGACGCCCGACAGCCCGCCGACGAAAGCCTGCCGTCCGATGCGGGAAAACTGGTGCACGGCACAGCCTCCGCCAAGAATGACGCGATCCTCGATCGTCACGTGACCGGCCAGCAGCACGCTGTTGGACATGATGATATCGTTGCCGAGGCGGCAGTCATGGGCGACATGCGAGCAGGCGAGAAACAGGTTGTTGTTGCCGACGATGGTTCGGCCGCCTCCGCCGGCGGTGCCGGTATTGATCGTAACACCTTCGCGCATGGTACAGTTGTCGCCGATCTCGAGCGAGGTATCCTCGCCGGCATGGTGCACGCTCTGCGGGTCGCCGCCGATGACTGCGGTCGGGTGGATCTTGCAGTTCCTGCCGAGCGTCGTCCGGCCGATGACCACCGCATGGCCGAGAAGCTCGCAGCCCTCGCCCAGCACGACCTTCGACCCGACATGAGCAAAGGGGCCGATCGTGACGTTGTCGCCGATCACCGCGCCGTCCTCGACGAGAGCGAGCGGATGAATGCGGGCGGTGGAAGAAATCGTCATTCCGTCGGACCCTGGTCCACCATCATCGCCCCGATGTCCGCCTCGGCAACCTTCTGGCCGTCGACCGTGGCGTCGCAGTGGAACTTCCAGATATTGGCGCGCTGCTTTTGCTTGGTCACGTGGAACTCGACGCGGTCGCCCGGGACCACAGGCCTGCGGAACCGTGCGTTGTCGATGGTCATGAAATAGACCAGGCTGTTCTTGCTGCCGAGCTTGCGGGCACAGATGGCGCCGGCGGTCTGGGCCATGGCCTCGATCAACAGCACGCCGGGCATGATTGGATTGCCGGGAAAATGGCCCGTGAATTGCGGTTCGTTCGCCGTCACGTTCTTGATGCCGATGGCTGAATCATCGCCGTCTATCTCGATGATCTTGTCAACGAGAAGAAAAGGATAGCGATGCGGCAGGAGTTTCATGATCTCGAGAATTTCTGCCGTCCCGAGAGTGCTTTTCACATCCTCACTCATGCGCCTTCTTCCCCTTCTTTCGATTAAGCTCCGATCTGGTCATCAGTTCGACCGCATCGCGGAGAAAATCCTTCATCGGTCGCGCAGGAATGCCACCATACTTTCCGCCTGCCGGGAGGTCGGTCGCGACCCCGGTCATTGCGGCGATCTGAACCCCGTCGCCGATCGTCACATGACCGGTAATCCCGACCTTGCCGCCGATCATCACGCCGTTGCCGATACGCGTGCTGCCAGCAATGCCGACCCCCGCCACGATGCCGCAATGGCGGCCGATACGGACGTTGTGACCGATCATCACGCAGTTGTCGATCTTTGTTCCCTCGCCGACGATCGTGTCGTCCATCGTGCCACGGTCGATCGTCGTATTGGCGCCAATTTCGACCTTGTCCTGGATGATGACCCGCCCAATCTGGACGATCTTCTCAAAACCGGCCGGCCCTGGCGCATACCCAAAGCCGTCCTGTCCGATCTTGACGCCATTATGAATGATGACGTCATTGCCGATATAGCTGCACAGGATGCTGGTCAGGGCGCCGATCGAGCAGTCCCGCCCGATTTTCACATGCGCACCCACGACCGCACCGGTCCGGATCCGGGTCCCGGCACCGATCGTCGCATGTTCGCCGATCACGACAAAGGGTTCGACCGAAACGCCCTCTTCGAGCGTCGCCGTCGCATGTACGACTGCCAGCGGGCTGATGCCTTCGCCGGCCGCATTGGCCGCTGGCCTCATGGCGTCCGGATGCAGCAGTGCACCCGCGTGCGCGAAGGCAAGATGAGGGTTCTTGGCGGTCAGCACGGCAATATGCGCTGGAACCAGCGACGCCAGTTCCTCGGCGCAGATGATGGCCGTCGCCTGGCTGGTCTCCAGTTCGTCGCGGTTCTTGCGGCTCAGGATGTAGCAGACATCGCCATCGGCGCCGCGATAAACTGGAGCAACCGATCGGACCATTCGATCGGCCGCGGCCGGGTCACGCAGTTCTACACCAAGCAACCCGGCAAATTCTGCCAGGCGCATGCCCCCGTGGGGCGGGAAAAAATTCCGAAGGATAATCATCTTTCTCCATTCCGACGCCTCCGCATGCGGCGGCGCCGGACCGATAGATCAGAACGCGGTCGAGATACCGAACTTCAGGTTCTGAATGATGTCGTGGTCCTGCTTCATGACCGGTATCGCGTAGTCGACGCGAAGCGGACCGAAGGGCGATGCCCAGATCAGGCTCGCGCCTGTCGCGACGCGCCAGTCCATGCCGACGCCATGCAGCTTGCCCTTGGTCGGTTCCTTGACCTTGACGTCGTTTCCGAACAGCGTGCCGGCATCGACAAAAAAGCCGCCGCGGAAGCCGGAGTCCTGAGAAACGCCCGGAAGCGGGAACGTCATTTCGGCGGACGCAGTCAGGTAAGTCGTGCCCCCGATCGGATCGCCGCGCATGCGCGGGCCGATACCGGAGTCAGCGAAGCCGCGGATATCGTTGGAGTCGAGAGCGAACTGGTCGAACACGTTCAGCGAGGAACCGTCGAGCGATACGACGTGGCCGGCCGATGTCGACAGCGAACCGATCAGATCCATGTCATCGGAGATCGTGTAATAGCCACGTGCACGACCGCTGATCCGGTAGTATTGCGAATCCCCGCCAAGACCGGCGATTTCCTGCGTGACCGAGGCGAGGATGCCTTCGCGCGGCAGCATCGTCGAATCAAGGGTGTTGTAGGTGAGCGTGTTGGAAACGGACGACTGCACCCAGGGCGAGCCATCGACAACGCGGCGATAGGGCTGCGACAGGCGGTAGTAGCTGTCTGACGTGTAGCGCAGTTCCTTGTAGTTATACCGGAACGTCGACGAAATATCGTTCGTGATCGGCGCCGCGACCCGCAGCGAGAAGCCCTGGTCGGCGTAGGCGTAGTTCTCCATCACCGAATTCGACGACTTGAACAGATCGAAACCTGCTGCAAGGCGATAGCCGAGGAAATAGGGCTCCGTGAAGGAGATCGAGTAGTTGCGCGTCAACGCGCCACCGCTCGCCGACACGCGGATGTACTGTCCGCGTCCAAGGAAGTTCTTTTCCTCGATAGAGGCTTCCAAGATGAACCCTTCGCCGCCGGTCGCGTAACCGGCACCGATGCCGAACGATCCGGTGGACTGGTCGGCGACGTCAACGATCACCACGACGCGGTCCGGTGTCGAGCCGGGCTGTGTGGTGATATCGACCTTCGAGAAATAGCCCAGGCGCTCAAGACGGCGCTTGGCCTCGGCGACACGTTCCTGGTTGAAGGCGTCCCCTTCGGCCATGTCGAACTCGCGGCGAATGACATAGTCACGCGTGGCGGTGTTGCCGCGGATCTCGATTCGCTCGACATAGGCGCGCTCGCCCTGGTCTACCACATAGTCGACCGCGATCGTGCGGTTGGACATGTCGCGGTTGCCGCGCGGCGTGACACGCGCGAAGGGATAGCCCTGCGAAGCGACACGCTTGGAGATGGCGGTCATCGAATCCTGCACGTCGCGCGCACGGTACATCTTGCCTTCGCGCGAATCGGTCAGCGACCTGAGTTCTTCCGGATCCACGCCGTCCACCGTGCTTTCCACAGTGATCGGGCCGAATTGGTAGCGCTCGCCTTCGTCGACCTGGAAGGTCACGATATAAGTGTTGGTCTCGGGGTCGAGCGTCGCGTTGGAGGAAAGCACGCGGAAGTCGGCATAACCCTTGTTGTAATAGAACTGGCGCAGCGCCTCTTCGTCGGCGCGCAGCTTGTCCTCGGAATAGATGTCGCGACGGGTGATGAAGGAGAAAAGACCCGATTCCTTGGTCGCGATCACGGCCCGGAGGCGGAAGTCGCTGTAGACGTTGTTGCCTTCGAAATTGATCGTGTCGATCTTCGTGCGGCCGCCTTCGTTGATGACGAAGGCAAGGTTCAGGCGGTTGCCCCCGACGGCAACCGTCTGGGTAGTGATCTCGACGTCCGAACGGCCGATTTCCGCATAGGCGCGACGCAGCGCTTCGAGGTCGGCCTCCACGAGAGACTCGCTGTACGGTCCAAGCGGCTGGGTCTTGACGAGGCCCCGCAGCTTGTCGTCCTTGATTTTCCGGTTGCCGTTGAAGACGACCTGGTTGATCAACTGGTTTTCCGAAACCGACACAACGAGCGTGCCGCCGGAAACACTGATCCTGACATCCGAAAAAAGGCCGGTCGCGTAAAGACGCTTGATCGACTGGTCAATGTCGGCATTCGAGAAGTTCTTGCCTGGAACGATCGTCAGGCTCGCCATCACGGCGCTCTCACCGGTCCGCTCGGCGCCACGCACCGAAATGTTGCGCACCACGGCCGCCTCGGCGCCAACGGGCGTCACAAGCACCATTGTTCCGGCAGATGTCAAAACACCGGCGGTCATCGCGATCGCAGACGCCGCGTTCAGAAATCTCGAACCATTCATAAACTTCACACCCTTTTCCCGCTACCCGGACGGCACTTTACATGCCTTTCCGGGCCACTCCGCCGTTTTAACCGCTTTTACCCTACAAGCAAGGCAGTTGGTTAAATTCTGTTTACTTCGTTCGCAGGCGTGACGTAATGGCCACGCCAAGAGCGAATTAAGGTAAATATTTCCTTGCTTTGTAACAGTCCGTTATTACCCGACCCAGCTCGTCAGATTGCGGGTTATATCGTTCCACGTCACAAACACCATCAGGGACAGCACGAGAAACATCCCGATCCTGAAAGCGATCCCCTGCGCCGCTTCGCCGACGGGTTTTCCCCGCAGCGCCTCAACCGCATAGAACATAAGATGGCCGCCATCAAGTACCGGCACGGGCATCAGGTTGAGCAGTCCGATCGACACCGACAGAACCGCGGCAAGATGCAGAAGCGCAATGATTCCAAGCGTCGCCACCTGTCCAGCAGCTTGTGCGACCGCAATAGGGCCACCAAGCTGGTCCGCTTTCATCCGTCCGGCGAAGATGTTGCCGATATAACGGAACGTGCCGGTGATGATATGCCCCGTCTCGCGCACCGCCTCGACCATCGCTTGCCCGGGATTGAACTCCACGACGCGAAGATTGCCGGCTGATCTGTCGGTCTGGATGCCGATGATTCCAAGCTCGATCTTGTTGCCGAAGCGGTCGGTGATTTCCGTGAGCTTCGGCGTGATCGGGATATTGATCTCCTCGCTGCCGCGCCGCACGGACAGTGTCATCGGCACGCTTGGCCTTATGCTGACATAGCGCTGCACGTCGTCGAAGGTCTCGATCAGGTTGCCATCAATCCGCAGCAGGACGTCGCCCTGGACGATGCCGGCCGCTTCGGCCGCGCTGTCCTTGCTGACCTGCGCCACGACGGGGTCCGCGACATACTTGCCGTAGACAGTGAAGATGCCGGTGAGGATGACGATCGCGAGCAGGAAATTGGCAGCCGGACCGGCCGCCACGGTCAGCGCGCGCTTCCACAGCTTGGCGCCCGTGAAGGTCTTGGCCCTCTCTTCGGGAGGCAGTTCCTCGAGAGCATCGAAATCCGGGGTGCTCGCCGCATCGGCATCGCCGTAGAACCGTACATAGCCGCCGAGCGGAATGGCGGAAATCTTCCAGCGCGTCCCGTGTCTGTCGGTGAAGCCCCAGAGTTCGGGACCGAAGCCGAAGGAGAAGGCGAGAATCTTGATTCCGCTCCAACGGCCGACGAGATAATGGCCCATCTCGTGGATAAAGACGATGAGCGATATCACCAGCAGGAAAGCCGGTACCATCAGCACCCATTGATTGCCCAGTATTTCACTCATTCGAGACGGTCCATGTGATTCCGTGGCCTATTTGCCAGATATAATCTCGCCCGGGGCTGACGCCAAACCGCCAGAGGCCGCATTAAAGGCAAGCGTGCCCAGAAACGCCAGGAAACAGGCGAAGACAAGGCCGTCGACCCGGTCCATCACGCCGCCATGTCCCGGGATAAGGTGGCTTGAATCCTTCACGCCGAACTTCCTCTTGATGAACGATTCGAAAAGATCGCCGATCTGGGAGAAGATCGAGAGCAAGGCGGCGATGACGATATGGCCATAGGTCAGGCCGAGACCGGAGATGACGATGACGGCAGCCCCGGCGATCACGCCTGAAACTGTACCGCCAATGGCGCCGGACCAGGTCTTGCCCGGCGAGATGGCTGGCGCGAGCTTCGGGCCGCCGATCGCCCGCCCGAAGAAATAGGCAAGAATGTCCGTGCCCCAGACGATCGCGAAAATGAAAAGGATGCCGATCAGGCCGGCCTCTCCCGATCCGCGCAGTGCCGTCAGCGAAATCCCGGCAAGCCCGGCATAGAATATGCCGCCCGCCAGCCAGTAGTCCTTGCGACTGAGCGCGGTGATGACGATAGCCGTCAGCACGAAGCCGATGAGAATCAGCAGGCTGCCGAAATAACCGCTCCCAGCGCCGCGGAACACGGTCTCGGCCGCCACGATGATGACACTGGCCCAGCCGAACGCCGTCAGGCGGTTCAAGACCGCCCCGTGCCCTGTCATCGCCGTCCACTCGTAGAAAATCAGCAGGGAGATTGCCGCAGCCAAAAGGCTGAACACCAGCCCGCCCGCCCATGTCGCCAGCAGCACCACGGCCGCCAGCACGACGGCCGAAATGATCCGTAGCCGCAGTTCCACGCTCATCCGGACACCGCCGCGCTCTTCACCCCACCGAAACGGCGGTCGCGCCGCGCATAGGTTTCGAGGGCCGCGAAGAAGATTTCGCGGGTGAAGTCGGGCCAGAATTCCGGCACGAACAGCAACTCGGCATAGGCTGCCTGCCAGAGCAGGAAATTCGAGAGCCGTTCTTCGCCTGATGTGCGGATGACGAGGTCGGGATCGGGAATGCCGCGCGTGTCCAGTTGCCGGTCGAGGGCCACGGCGTCGATCTCGTCGGTCGAGAGCCGTCCCTCGGCCACCATCGCCGCCAGTTTCTTTGCGGCGCGTGCGATTTCGTCGCGCGCACCGTAGTTGAAGGCAATGACGAGCGTGAGCCCGGAATTCTGCCGCGTGGTTTCCTCCGCCTCGAGCAGAAGCGGCAGGATGTCGCTGCGAAGGTTTTCGCGCGAGCCAATTACCCGGATCCGAACGTTTTCTGCGTGGAGTTCCGCCAGGTCACGACGAATGAACGCCTTGAGCAGGCCCATCAGGTCGTTGACTTCTGTTTCTGGCCGCGTCCAGTTCTCGGAGGAGAAGGCGAACAGCGTCAAGTAGGCTATGCCCGCCTCGCCGGCGGCGCGCACCGCGCCGCGGACCGCTTCGACACCCTTGCGGTGACCCATGGTCCTCGGCAGCCCGCGTTGCTGCGCCCATCGGCCGTTGCCGTCCATGATGATGGCGACATGCTGCGGGATGCGAAACCGGACGTCCGTTGATCATGGGGTTTCCGTCTGCGAGATCTGAGAATATCGAACACGCAAGAGCGCAAGATGCGCCGCCTGCTTTTCGAAAACCCTACACCTGCATGATTTCCTTTTCCTTGTCCTGAAGCAAGCGATCGATATCGGAAATCGTCTCATCCGTCAGCTTCTGAACCTTGTCCGATGACGCGCGGCTGTCATCCTGGCTCATGGACCCGTCCTTTTCGGCCTTTTTGAGGCTGTCCATGCCGTCGCGGCGCACATGGCGCGCGGCAACCTTGGCTTTCTCCGCATACTCATGCGCGACCTTGACGAGCGACTTGCGCCGTTCCTCGTTCAATTCCGGCAGGGGAATCCGCATGTTCTGGCCTTCCACGATCGGGTTGAGGCCGAGATGGGATTCGCGGATCGCCTGTTCCACGGCCTTGACCATGGACTTGTCCCAGACGGAGACCATCAGCATGCGCGGCTCCGGCACCGTGATGTTGGCGACCTGGTTCAGCGGCATCCGGGAGCCATAGGCCTCCACCACCACCGGGTCGAGCACATTGGCCGAGGCACGACCGGTGCGCAGGCTCGCGATGTCCTGCTTGAAGGCGCTGATAGCACCTTCCATGCGACGCTTGATTTCGTTGAGATCAAAGTTGGCCATTGTCCACTCCTGTCCCCGGCCCTCCCGACGTCGGGAATCGGACCGCCTTGACTTCAGTTGTCCTTGACGATGGTGCGGCGGCCGCCGCCGGTCAAGATTTTCGAGAACTCGCTCTTCTCGTGAATCGAGAAGACGATGATCGGAATATGATTCTCCCGCGCCAGGGCCACTGCGGCGACATCCATCACCGCCAGCCCCTTTTCCAGGACTTCGGAATGGCTGAGGCTGTCGAAGCGCGTGGCATCGGGCACCTTCTTCGGGTCGGCCGAATAGATACCGTCGACCTGCGTGCCCTTGAAGATCGCTTCCGCGCCCATTTCGGCTGCGCGCAATGCTGCCGCGGAATCGGTGGTGAAGAACGGATTGCCCGTACCGCCGGCGAAGATGACGACGCGGCCGAGCGAAAGATGGTAGAGCGTCGCGCGCTGTGAAAAGCTCTCACAGATTTCCGGCATTGCGATGGCGGAGAGCACGACGGTGTCGATGTTGAGCTTCCGCAGCGACGTTGCGAGTGCCAGCGCGTTGATGATCGTGGCGAGCATGCCCATATGGTCGCCGGTCACGCGGTCGCCGCCCTTGGAGGCGACAGCCACGCCGCGGAAGATGTTGCCGCCACCGACCACGACGCCGACCTCGACTCCGAGTGCCCTCGCCTCTGCAATGTCCGCCGCGATCCGGTCGGCCACGGCGACGTCGATCCCGAAGCCCTGGCTGCCCATGAGCGCCTCGCCCGACGCCTTGAGCAGCACACGTTTGTAGATCGGGGTGGCAGTCATGGTTTCTCCCGTCAATCTGGATCGGCACGGGCAATCACCCGGCGGGGTGGCAGCAACGTTCTGCTGACTTTCGACGGCTCGGCAGGACCGGGCCGGAAAGCGCAAGCAGCACAGGGTGCGCCGCAAGCAGGAATCGAATGCACTGGCAGTCGGCGATACACGAAGGGCACCGCGTTGTCACGCGATGCCCCGAGTTTTGTGCGTCTGTTCAACAGACGTGCATAATCACTTCTTGACGGCGGCCGCGACTTCCGCCGCGAAGTCCGTCTCTTCCTTCTCGACGCCTTCGCCGAGCAGGAGACGGGCCATGCCCGTCACTTCAATCGCCGCACCTGCCTGCTTCTCTGCATCCTTGATCGCCTGGCCGACGGTGATGTCGGGGTTGATCACGAACGCCTGGGACAGAAGCGCGACTTCTTCGAAGAACTTGCGCATGCGGCCGTCCACCATCTTCTCGATGATGTTGTCCGGCTTGCCGGAAGCGCGGGACTGCTCGATGAACACGTTGCGCTCGCGCTCGGCGACAACAGGATCGACTTCTTCGGGGCGGATCGCCAGCGGGTTGGTGGCGGCGATATGCATGGCAACCTGACGGCCGACGGACCAAAGCACTTCCTTGTCGCCGGCGGACTTCAGCGCAACGAGCACGCCGAGCTTGCCGATGCCGTCGCCGGCGGCGTTGTGGATGTAGGTGGCCACGGTGCCTTCCGGAACTTCGAGCAGGATCGAGCGCCGCAGCGTCATGTTCTCGCCGATGGTGGCGATCGCGTCCTTGATGGTGTCGTCGACCGACTTGCCGGTTGCCGGGTAGATCGCAGCCGCGACGGACTCGACCTTGCCATCGGTGCCGAGGGCGACATTGGCGACGCCGCGCACGATATCCTGGAAGGCTTCGTTGCGGGCGACGAAGTCGGTCTCGGAGTTGATTTCGACGACGACCGCCTTGTGGCCGCCCGAAGCGATGCCGATAAGGCCTTCGGCGGCGGTGCGGCCGGACTTCTTCTCAGCCTTGGAAATACCCTTGGCACGCAGCCAATCGACTGCGGCTTCCATGTCGCCACCGGTTTCGGCCAGCGCCTTCTTGCAATCCATCATGCCCGCGCCGGTGCGCTCGCGCAGGGTCTTCACCATTTCAGCCGTGATCGTGCTCATTTTAAACCTCTTTGTGTCCGGATGGGCCGGACGCGCTGGTCCGGACTGCCAGCTCCGCCATGTCAGCGCGGAGTCTATCGAGATGCGTGACAGTCATGTGACAGGCCGGAACGCATCCCGGAAAGTTCGAAGGGCAAAGACCGCAGAACCCGAGTTCCCAGCCTTTGCCCCACGTAACGTAAGACCGTCGCAGTTATTCTGCGCCGGCGATCGTTTCTTCAGCAAGCGGCTCGGCGGCTGCGCCGAGGTCGATGCCGGATCCACCCTGCTGGCGGGAAATGCCGTCGAGGGCAGCGCGCGCGAACAGATCGCTGTAGAGCGCGATGGCGCGCGAGGCGTCGTCGTTGCCGGGGATCGGATAGTCGATCATGTCCGGATCGCAGTTCGAGTCGATGATCGCCACGACCGGGATTCCGAGACGCTTGGCTTCGTCAATCGCGATCTTTTCCTTGTTGGTGTCGATCACGACCATAAGGTCCGGCGTGCCGCCCATGTTGCGAATGCCGCCAAGGGCCTTTTCAAGCTTCTCGCGTTCGCGCTCGAGGGTCAGGCGCTCCTTCTTGGAGTAGCCGGAAGCCTGTGCCGACAGGATGTCGTCGAGCTTGCGAAGACGGGCGATCGAGTTCGAGATCGTCTTCCAGTTGGTCAGCATGCCGCCGAGCCAGCGGGAGTTCACGAAATACTGGGCCGAACGCTTCGCCGAGTCGGCGATCGGCTCGGAAGCCTGGCGCTTGGTGCCGACGAACAGCACGCGGCCGCCACCGGCGACGGTGTCGCTGATGACCTTGAGGGCTTGGTGCAGCAACGGAACGGACTGGGCGAGGTCGATGATGTGGATGCCACCACGGTCACCGAAGATGAAGGGCTTCATCTTGGGGTTCCAGCGATGCGTCTGGTGGCCGAAGTGAACGCCTGCTTCGAGAAGCTGGCGCATGGAAAAATCGGGCAATGCCATGCCTTGTGACTCCTTTTCCGGTTGAACCTCCGTGAAGCTTGAAGCGGGATCGGAACCCCGCCACCGGGTGGAGCAGGCCGGATTTCTCCCGGCCAACCCCAGACTTCACGTGTGGAATGTTCGCGGCCATAAACGTGAAGTGCCGGAAAGGCAAGTCCGCCTGACGAAAAATCGTTAAAACGCCGCCTTATTGGGCCGGGCACTTCGATTCCGGCAGGAAGTCGAGCTTCACGAGCTTTCCCGACAGCGCGAAGTCGCCATAGTCCATCGTCAGGTCGCGCGATATGCCGTTGTCGTAGAGCTTGAACGACATCCGGTATGTCGGCAGGCCATCGGCCTTCTCGTCGTTGAAATAGGCGATGGTCACTGGCCAGGTCTTCTCGTCCTTGAGCCTGCCGGCCGACTTGGCATCGGAATCGTCGGGCAGGACCGCGGTCGGAGAGCCCACGACGGTGGTCGTGAACACGGCCTTGTCACCATTGTCGGAGCCATCGAAGATTCGCGCCTCGAAGAAATGCTTGCCGGAGCGCGCGAGCCTGATCACCTCGAGCATGTGCTCGGTCGGGAACCGGCTCGGCTGCAGGTCCACCTGCTTTTCGCTTGGAGACGTCAGTTCCACCGAAATCTTGTCCGCCTTCTCCTCGGCCGTGCCCTGGACCTCCTTGTCGAGGCGATCATCGGTGTAGGACCGCGATTCGAACTCGAAACGGCCACCCGAGACATCCTCGAAGGTCGAACTACGCTGGTCGGAGACGCGCTTTTCTTCACCAACTTCCGTCTCGGTCACGAAGCGGAAGTCGACCTTGTAGCCCTCGCAGGCCGACCCGGTGAACTCGTACACCATCCGGCCATACATCGCCTTGATACCGGCCTTCTCTGCCGCGTCCTTGAGTTCGAGATCGTAGACGGCGCGATGTGGCACCAGGCCGGAAAGGCCCTGAGCCACGGATGCCGTCGCCATCCCGCCAAGGACCGCCGTCGTCATGGCCAGGCGGGAAATCCGCTTCATCACCATCCAAATCTCCTGTTGCACCGGGCTGTAATGCCGCTAATGAGAGTCGGCACAATGATCGCCACGAACATGGCGAAATATCCGATCCGTCCGACCGACAAAAGAAAAATCTTCCGGGAGATATTTGATGACCGCAGAAATCGACGCCAGGTTGGCCTCCCTTGGCATCGTCTTGCCGGCCGCGGCGGCCCCCGCCGCCAACTACGTGCCCTTCGTCCAATCCGGCAACATGCTCTATATCTCGGGGCAGCTTCCCATGGAGGCCGGCACGCTTGCGGTGACCGGCCAGCTTGGCGCCGGCGTCCACACGTCCGAAGGCCAGCGGGCGGCGGAGCTCTGCGCAATCAACATCCTGGCCCAGGTTCAGGCCGCGCTCGGCGATCTCGGCCGCGTCCGGCGCGTGGTCAAGATCACGGTGCTCGTGTCGTCGACGCCAGACTATTATGAGCATCATCTCGTCGCCAACGGTGCCTCCAACCTGCTGGCTAACGTGCTGGGCGAGGCCGGCAGGCATGCCCGCGCCGCCGTTGGCATGGCCGCGCTGCCGCTCAATGCCGCCGTCGAGATCGACGCTGTACTGGAAGTCGAGTGATGCATGCCGATATCGAAGCGCTGATACGCGCTCCCATCGCCCATCGCGGCCTGCATGACGGCAACAAGGCCGTATGGGAGAACACCCTTTCCGCCTTTGAAGCCGCCATTGCGCGCGGCTTCGCGATCGAATGCGACCTGCAATACGCCGCCGACGCAGTGCCGGTGATCTTCCACGACGACGACATGGAGCGGCTTTGCCGCATCAAGGGCGATGTCCGCGCCAGGAGTTCCGGCGAACTGGGGTTGATGTCGATCGGCGAAACGGCGGACAAAGTGCCGTCGCTCGCCAGGATGCTCTCGCTGGTCCGCGGCCGGGTCCCGATCGTGCTGGAACTGAAGGGCCGCCACGGCGATGATGAAGGCTTCGCCTCATCGGTTCTCGAACTGGTCGAAGAGTATGAAGGGCCGATCGCCCTGATGAGCTTCGACCAGTGGCTGCTGAGCGATATCAGGGAGCACGGCACAACCCGGCCGCTCGGGCTGACGGCGGAAGGCACCAGACCGGGAGACTTCGCCTTGCACGAAAAAGCCATGGCGATAGGCATCGACTTTATTTCCTACAACATCATGCATTTGCCCAACGACTACATTACATTGCAGCGCAGCAAGGGCGTTCCCGTCATTTCCTGGACGGTGCGCAATCCTGACCAGCAGACGCATAGCGCGGCCCATGCCGAGCAGATTACATTCGAGGGCTTCGACCCGACATAGGATCCCGTTTGGACATTCGCATCGTTTCATCGTTCAAGGAGGTGCCGCTGGAGCGCTGGTCAAGGCTCAACGGCACTTCAAGTGCTAATTTAGAATATGCGTATAACCCATTCATATCGCATGCCTACCTGTCGTCACTCGAAGAGTCGGGTTCAGCCTCGCCGCGATCGGGATGGCAGGGCCGGCACGTCCTGATCGAGGAGAACGGCGAACTCGTCGCTGCGACCTTCGGCTATGCCAAGAGCCACAGCCAGGGTGAGTATGTCTTCGACCACGGCTGGGCCGATGCGTTCGAGCGCGCCGGCGGCCGCTACTATCCGAAGCTTCAGCACAGCGTGCCCTTCACCCCGGCGACGGGCCCTCGCTTGCTGGCGGTCGGCGGAGACCAGAGGGAGCGTCTGATGGGTACCCTGGCCGAGGTCGTCAAGCAGGAAGCGGTTTCGCTGGGCCTGTCGTCGGCCCATTTCACCTTCCTTCCGCAGGAGGAATGCGAAGTGCTCGAAGCCCATGGCTACCTCCATCGTATCGACCAGCAGTTCCACTTCCAGAATGCCGGCTACGCGACGCACGACGATTTCCTTGAAACACTGGCGTCCCGGAAACGGAAGGCGATCCGCAGGGAGCGCCGCGAGGCACTTGCCAACGGCATCACCATCGAGTGGCTGACGGGCCGTGACCTGAACGAGTCGGTCTGGGACCAGTTCTTCGCCTTCTACACGGACACCGGCAGCCGCAAATGGGGTCGGCCCTACCTCACTCGCGCATTCTACTCGCTGATCGGCGAGCGCATGGCCGATGACATCCTGCTGGTCATGGCCAAGCGGGAAGGCCGCTACATCGCCGGTGCCATCAACTTCATCGGCTCCGATGCGCTCTACGGTCGCCATTGGGGCTGCATCGAGGACCACCCCTTCCTGCATTTCGAGGTGTGCTACCATCAGGCCATAGACTTCGCGATCGCCCGTAAGCTCTCCCGTGTCGAGGCCGGTGCCCAGGGGGAGCACAAGCTTGCCCGCGGTTACCTCCCGGTCGCGACACACTCGGCCCACTTCATCGCTCATCCCGGCTTGCGGCGCGCCGTCGACGACTTTCTTCGCCACGAGCGCGCCGATGTCGAGGCCGTGGGCAGCTACCTGCGCGAACATGGCCCATTCCGCCGGAACATCGCCGAGGAGCAGGACTGATCGGCGCGACACATGTGCCGCGCTGTCGTGGAAACACTTGAAACGGAAGCGCTAACGGTTCAAGCTTCGAGACAATATTGCTGGAGAGTTACGATGCACGGGACACCTTACGAACCGGACAACATCTTCGCCAAGATCCTGCGTGGAGAGATCCCCTGCCACGCCGTCTACGAGGATGATCACACGCTCGCCTTCATGGACGTGATGCCGCAGTCCAACGGCCACACGCTGGTGATCCCGAAGACGCCGTCCCGCAACCTTCTTGATGCCGATCCGACCACCTTCATGTGGCTGCTGCCCGCCGTCCAGAAGATCGCCCGCGCCGCCAAGCGCGCCTTCCATGCCCATGGCATCCAGGTCGTCCAGTTCAACGAGGCGCCGGCGGGCCAGACCGTGTTCCATCTGCATTTCCACGTCATTCCGGTCTATGAGGGCGTCGCCCTGAAGCATCACGCCCGCACGCACGAGGATGCCGGCCAGCTCGCACACAATGCCGAACTGATCCGCGAGGCCATGAAATTCAATTCATGAAATAACCATGATCGAATGCGACCCGGGTGACCGTTGACGAAGGGACCTGCGCCATGAAGGCAGCATTCATTGTTATGAGCATCCTGGGCTGCGATGACAACGGCGCGACTTGCACGCCGATCGCACAGGTCCCGCAGCAATGGCAAACGATCGCGGCCTGCGATCAGGCGTCTGAGACCCACCTGTTGCGCTACGCGAACGTCAATCACCCCATGGTGGTGGCAGTCTGCCAGACTGCAGACAGTACAGCACTGGCCGACTCGACCGAAGAAGCGGCACAATTTGAAACCGCAAGCCGGTCATTGCCGCCGGTTCCAAAGTTGCCGCAGGAGAATGCAGAGGACCGCGGCATGGCCGCCCGTGCCGTGCAATTGGTCAAGGGCGTCCTGCCAAGTACCCAGGGGGTCAAGGAAACCGTCTCCTATCCGGTCCATGTCGTGACCGACACCTACTCCTGGGTCGCGCGCAAGATCATCGACTGACCGATCAGGCGGCTGCCAGCGCCAGGAACGACGCATAGGCACGTGCGGATTGGCGGTGTTCTGCGATGTCGAGCCGCTCGACCATGTCGATCAGCGCCGATGCCTGTTCATCGGACCGTCCCGACGACCTGAAACCGGCTACAAGCTTGCTCGCGATCCCGCCAAAGAAGCCGTAGTCATGGCCCTCGGCCTTGCGCCAGAGCATGACCGCCTCGACAAAGACTTCAGACACCTCACGGTCTAGGCCAGCGGATTCGAAAAGTGCGCGCGCGGCGTGGAACCGTCCATCCGTGATGATCGAACGGACGCGGCGATCTTCCATGCCCGACAGATTGACCAGCGAGGCCATGAAGAAATCGAACCGACCGGAGCAGAGCGCCTGCATCAGGAACGCCGGAGTGAGCGACCCGGCACATCGCAGGTGCTCCACGAGCGCCGGCAGGTCTTCGGCAGGGGCGCTGCCCGCAAGAACCACCGTGGCGGTTTCGCACGCCTCGCGGCGGATGCGCTCCAACCGCCGCTCACCAACCACTTCGCGGATAAGGTTGCAGGCGCCCAGCGACTCGGAAATTCCCACGGCAAGCCGATGCCGGGCATCGCACGGCAGTTCCTCCCGTTCGAGCAGCATTTCACGAACCTGCGGATCGGTCGCAAAACGTTCGCTGATTCGACGCAGGCTCCCCCGCGTGACGATCGCGCCCGGATTGTCGAGCATGGCCTCGATTTCCGGCACGTCCCCGACCTCTGCAATCGCGGCGCAGACCGGGATGCTGACGATGAAGCGCGACGCGATCAGCACGCGCGTGACGGAATCCCCTCGCCCCGCGAGGTCGACCAGATCGACATCCGACAGGACGGGCGACCGTGAAATGACCTGACAGGCGATGTGAGGCTGGTCGTTGGCGAGCGGCAGCACGAGGCTCCGGGGCACATCCTCTGCATCCGCGATCGCTTCGGCCAGGGCCAGGCGCACCTTGGGCGACGGATCGTCGAGCAGCCAGGTCATCGCCATCAGCGCGGCCTCGCGCTCGTCATGCGTCATGTGGGACTGGAGCCAGGCCCTGCCGAGCGCGTTCGCTGCCCTGGCCCGTTCACTTGTCTTCGCCGTCTCTGCCCACCGAAGAAAACTCTGGATGATCACGGTGCGCCGCCCCTCACTCTCAACTCTATGAATCGAGGCTAGAGGGAAATCGTTTAAGATTCGTTCACCATGTTCGTTGGCATCGCATTAACGCCCGCCGGCAGTTTCCGGCGGTTTCGGCCGCAACAGTTCGAACACCTCGCTCGCCTCGGCATAGTCCATGTAGCCCATCCGGCCCATCGGTCGGGCGATGCTCATGTCCAAACGTCCATCCCGGATGATGCCTTCGTCGATATGGATGCCGACCACCTGCCCGAGCACCATGACGGCATCGCTTGGCTTGCCATGGCGGTCGCGCGGCCGGATCACCTCCGTCACCACGCACTCCATCGCGGCATAGGCTTCGCCGACATAGGGCGCATCAACGAGCCTTGCCTGCACCGCAGTCAGCCCGGCGATCTGGAACTCGTCCACGCCATGCGGGACGGCAACCGACGACGCATTCATCTGGGCCATCAGGTGAGCGCTGACCAGGCTGGTCGTGAAGCAACCCGTGTCCTCGGCGTTGCGCGCGCTGTCCTTCAACCCGCCGGAAGAGAACATGACGATCTTCGGATTGTCGTGGACGATATTGAAGAACGAGTAGGGCGACAGGTTGTGAGTGCCATCCCTCGCCTTCGTGCCGATCCAGCCGATGGGTCGGGGTGCCACGATCGCCTTGAAGGGATCGTAGCGCATTCCGTGATCCCGTGTATCGGCCTTGTAGAACATGCTCAGTCCTGCCACGTCACGATATCGGACAATACCGGCCGTGGCCGTTCGACGACCGGAAAGTCGGTGGAGCCGATATGGATGAAGCCGGCCACCTTCTCGCCCGGCTCGACGCCGAGGATGCGGTGCGCGCGCTCGTCGAACGCCATCCATTCCGTCAGCCAGTTCGAGACATAGCCGAGCGCATTGGCGGCCATGACCACGTTCAGGCACACGGCACCAGCCGACATGACCTGCTCCCATTCGGGGATCTTGGCATGCGGGGCGGCCCTGGAAACGACCGTGATGACCACGGGCGCACGGGTGAATCGGCTTTCCTCGACCTGAATCATCTCGGCGCTGAGGTCCGGCTTGTCCGCCTTGGCGATGCTGGCGAGTTCCATGGTGACGCGCTGCCGCGCCTGCCCGGTCATCACGATGAACCGCCAGGGTGCCAGCTTGCCGTGGTCGGGCACGCGGCTTGCGAGTGTCAGGATCTCCTCGATTTCCTGCCGGGTCGGCCCGGGTTCCTTCATCTGGAATGCCGGCATGGAGCGGCGTGTCTTCAGATAGTCGATCAATTGTTCATTGCGCGGCATTCGGTCCTCGGGATGGATGAAGTTCGGTCTTGAATTTGCCCTAAGCTTGCGGGACAAGTGGGCTGCGCCAATACAAGAGTCAACCCATCATCTTTGCGAGCAAACTTGCCGCGTCACCTCTTCGCATCCGCTGTCGTCAGCCTCACTGCCGTGCTTGCACCGGCGGGCATTGCGGTCGCGCAGGACGCGATCTCGCCGGACAATCCGGTGCAGCACTTCGGCGATCCGGCACTCAACAGCTTTTCACCGATCATCGAAGAGCCTGCGCCGGCGGCCCTGCGCGCCAGGACCGTGCGCCTCGAGGCGAAGCTCACGGACGACGGCGCGCCGATGAAGTTCGGCCTGTCCTGGCGGATCTTCAGCCCGATACCTGGTCCCGACGGCAAGCTGCCCATGCTGGCATCGTCGGAGGGAGGATCGACCTCGTTCGATCTGGCGCCGGGCGACTATTTCGTCCATGTGGCCTTCGGCCGCGCCGGCGCGACGAAGAAGCTCAAGATCCCTGCGTTTGACGATCCGGCGCCGCAGACACTTGTCCTGGACGCCGGTGGCATGGTGTTGAACGCCGTATCAGGCAGCGATGTCCGCATTCCGCCCGAGGAACTGTCCTTCGAGATCTATTCTTCGGAAATCAAGGAAGACGGCGAGCGCGGGCTGATCATGGACAACGTCAAACCCAGCGAGATCGTCCGGCTGAACTCTGGCACCTATCACGTCGTCTCGGACTACGGGAAGGTCAACGCAACGATCCGCGCCGACATCAGGATCGAGGCCGGGCGCCTGACCCAGGCCGTGATCCAGCACCGTGCTGCCAAGATCACCCTGAAGCTGGTCTCGCAAGCCGGCGGCGAGGCGATTGCCGATACCGCCTGGTCGATCCTGACCGCGTCGGGCGATGCGGTCGCGGAAAGCGTCGGCGCGTTTCCCGTGGTGGTTCTCGCCGAAGGCAAATACACGGCGGTGGCCCGACACAAGAGCAATATATACCAGCGCGATTTCACCGTGACATCGGGGCGCAACCAGGATGTCGAGGTCATGCTCGCGAACTAGTCTCAGGCGGGGCTGGTCACAGACTTGGCTGTGCCGAGCGCAAACACCGTGTCGTAGAGATATTGCAGCATGGCCTTGCGGTCGGTGAGCGGCGCGATGTCGTCCCAGGCCACCACCGTGCCGATGCTTGACGAGATCGTCTTGCCCGACAGCCGGCAGAATTCGCGGATCAGCAGTGAGAGCCTGAGTGTCAGCGAGAAGCGGCTCGCGAGGTGGAACAGTCGCCCGTTCTGCCCCTCGAAATAGACTGGCAGCACGCTTGCCTTGGCCGACTGGATGAGCTTGGCGGGAAACATCTTCCACGGCAGGTCTTCCGCAGGGCCGAAGCCCCTGGGCGCCGTCGCCACGCCGCCGCCCGGGAAGATCACGATGGTGACGCCTTCCTTCAGCAGCCTGAGCGCCTCGTTGCGGGTCGCGAGGTTGATGGCGAGCGCTTCCCGGGTCTCGTCGAACGAGATCGGCAGCGAATAGGGCCGCATCTCGGGAACCTTCAGAAGCTGATCGTTGATCAGGATCTTGAACGGGCGGCCGAGTTGCTCGGCCAGCGAGAGCACCGCAATCCCGTCGGCGATGCCGTAAGGATGGTTGGCGACCATGACGATCGGGCCTTCGGGCAGGTCCTTGGGCGGCCAGTTGCCCTTGACCGACAGATCGATGTCGATCAGTTCCAGCATCCGGGAAAACACCCGGTCGGACTTGCCAACGACTTCGTTGCGCCAGGTCTTGTAGACCTCGACATATTTGTTGCGGCCCGAAAGATTTTCGACCGTGTGGATGACGAGCCGCTTGAGCAGCGGATCGGTTTCATTGGCGTAGGACAGTTCCTTGAACTTCACGGGAGTCACCCTCTGGGAGCCTGATCACGATCGCCATATGAAACCAATGTAAAGATTTGAAGACAGCCGCCGGATTTCCCCGCGGCTGTCCACCCATTGATTGTCACGCCTTCGCCAGTGCCCGCTTCAGGTCTGGAGGCGTTGCCTCCTCCATCAGCGTCAGGATCGCCTCATCGAGCGTCATCGACGTCTGGTTCTGCGAGCCGAGCCGGCGGATATTGACCGTGCCCTCCTCCGCCTCGCGCTTGCCGCAGACGATGATGACAGGCACCTTGGTCACGGAGTGCTCGCGGACCTTGTAGTTGATCTTCTCGTTTCGGAAGTCGGTCTCGACCGTCAACCCGGCCTGCCGCAGTCTCTCCGCGACCTTCACGCCGTAATCATCGGCATCCGAGGTGATCGTTGCCACGACCACCTGCTGCGGTGAAAACCACAGCGGCATGTGGCCGGCGAAGTTCTCGAGCAGGATGCCGAGGAAGCGTTCCATCGAGCCGCAGATGGCGCGATGGATCATCACCGGCTGCGTCTTCTCCGAATTGGCATCGATGTAGAAGGCGCCGAAGCGTTCCGGCAGGTTGAAGTCGACCTGGGTCGTGCCGCACTGCCATTCGCGGCCGATGGCGTCCTTGAGCGTATACTCGAACTTCGGGCCGTAGAAGGCGCCCTCGCCCGGCAGGATGCCAGTCTTGATGCGCCCGCCCGACTGTTCTTCGATCTGCTTGAGCACGTCCATCATCACGCTTTCGGCGCGATCCCAGAGCGCATCTGAACCGACGCGCTTCTCCGGACGGGTCGAGAGCTTGACGATGATCTCGTCGAATCCGAAATCCTCGTAGACCGACATGATCAGGTCGTTGATCTTGAGGCACTCCGCAGCCATCTGCTCGTCGGTGCAGAAGATGTGGGCGTCGTCCTGGGTGAAGCCGCGAACGCGCATCAGCCCGTGTAGCGCGCCCGAGGGCTCGTAGCGATGGACATTGCCGAACTCCGCATAGCGGATCGGCAGTTCGCGGTAGGATTTCAGGCCATGCTTGAAGATCTGCACGTGCCCGGGGCAGTTCATTGGCTTGAGCGCGAACACGCGCTCGTCGTCGGTGTCGTCGCCGGCGACCGTGACCTTGAACATGTTGTCGCGATACCAGCCCCAGTGGCCGGAGGTCTCCCAGAGCGACTTGTCGAGCACCTGCGGCGCGTTGACTTCCTGGTAGTCGGCAGCCAGCCGTCGGCGCATGTAGGAGACCAGCGACTGGAACATCCGCCAGCCCTTGCCGTGCCAGAAGACGACGCCCGGGCCTTCTTCCTGGAAATGGAAGAGATCCATCTCGCGGCCGAGCTTGCGGTGGTCGCGCTTTTCGGCTTCCGCGAGCTTGTGGAGATAGGCGTCGAGCTCCGACTGCTCGGCCCAGGCGGTGCCGTAGATGCGCGTCAGCATCGGATTATTGGAATCACCGCGCCAGTAGGCACCGGCCACCTTCATCAGCTTGAAGGCCGTGCCGATCTGCCCCGTCGAGGCCATGTGCGGGCCGCGGCAGAGGTCGAACCAGTCACCCTGGTAATAGATTTTCAGGTCCTGGCCCTCTGGAATCGCGTCGACCAGTTCGACCTTGTAGCTCTCGCCCTTGTCGGCGAAGACCTGCTTGGCCTTGTCGCGCGACCAGATCTGCCGGGTGAACGGCTTGTTGCGTCCGATGATCTCCTTCATCTTCTTCTCGATGACCGGCAGGTCCTCGGGCGTGAAGGGCTCGTTCTTGGCGAAGTCGTAATAGAAGCCGTTCTCGATGACAGGGCCGATCGTGACTTGCGTGCCGGGCCAGAGCTCCTGCACGGCCTCGGCCATCACGTGGGCGGCGTCGTGGCGAATCAGTTCCAGCGCACGGGGGTCGGAGCGGGTGACGATCTCGATCCGGCCGTCGGTGACGGGCTCGGAGAGATCGGTGACTTGGCCGTCAAGCGCGATCGCGACCGCCTTCTTGGCGAGCGACTTCGAAATGGATTCGGCGACGACATAGCCGGTCGTTCCGGAGGCGAACTCGCGGACGGAACCATCAGGAAACGTAAGGGAAACAGGCTGGGACATGGTCACATTCTCCTATCCAATCCCGCCAACCAATGCGGGTGGTATGAAAAAAGGCCGGGAATGCCGGCCGGGAACGGCGGCGATATACCGGGATTTTCCGGGATTGTGAAGGAGAATGTGGTTCCGGCCGGCGCTGTAGCTTCGTCAGAACATGAAGAGATCCTCAGCCGCCTCGGCATGGCGCCAGCCGGCCGCCCTGCCGGCATCGGCATCAAAGGGATCGCCCATCTTGTCGAGATCGCGGCGTGGCGCGGCGTAGGGTATGAAGCCGTCTTCCAGCGCCGCCTTCTCGAACTTCGCGATCCGCTTGTCGCCGGTGATGTAGTCGGTGACATAGACGGGGATGTCGTGGTCGAAGAAGTCGCGCTGCAGAATCTTGATCGTGGCTTCGTCCGGCTTGAACTTGTTGTTCTCGTCCTTGTTGCCGCCACGGAAATAAAGATCCTCGATGCCGATGGCGCCGATCACTTCGTAATAGGCCTCGATCCGCGCTGTGTCCTCGGTCTTGCCATTCTTGAGGGCGTCGACGATCCAGGCGCCGTTCTGCGGGATCAGGAAGAAATCCGGATTGGTCTCCCGTGCATGTTCGGCCATCTCGACGGCGAAATCGACCATGCGCTGGGCGGCCTGCTTCTCGTTTTTCGGATCGCCAGCCTCGCGCTGGCCGTTCTTGATCTCCGCACCCCAGAAATAATAGGCGTCGACGATGTCGAGATAGGCGGCGTCGAAGCCCTTGGCGACGATGTTGTCGAGCTCGCCCGTACCCTGGTCGTTGAAGATGATGTCCTGCCAGTCGTCGTCCCAGTAGCGCACCTTGCGGCTTTCCGGCCAGTCGGGATTGACCGGTCCCAGCCAGTCCGGCGCCTCGTCGGTCAGCTTGCCTTGCGACTTGCCTGTCGTCGTCCAGTCCTTGTCCCAGTAGTCGCGGAAATCGCTGGCCTCGCCGATCGAGACATAGGCCGCCAGCACCGACCGGTCGCCCTTGATCTCGGCCACCTCGGCCTCGGAGAACTGCCTGGCATCGGTGCCGTCGCGGGAGGGATCGATGACCAGCATGTCATGCAGATGGGCGGCGAGGTCGTTGACGTCGAGCATCTTATTCTTGCCTTGGAGCTGGTAACCCCAGTTGGTGGCGGTGGCGCGGATCGGCATAGGCATTCCTTCGAATCGTTTTGCAGACGGGTGAGGTTGATAGACGCCTGTTTTTAAACCGTTACTGTAAAACGAACACTGCTGTCCGTCCGCAATTTCGCAATGGTTTAGAAATGGATGCCAGCTTGCGGCCATTTCGCACGATCACGCCGCCGATCAGGAAGTCTCAGGGCGCAACACCCATGACATGATCCACTGCGTGGCCCGGCAACGTAACATCGTCGACAGAGCTGAATTCCATCGCGAGGCCCGGCATGCTTCTCAGACGTCAGATGTTGATGATGACCTTGCTCGCTGCGGCGAGCAGTGCCAATGCGGCCCGGGCGCCCTGGCAGGCGTTCCGCAATGGTGCCGCCATCGTGTTGCTCCGCCATGCCGTCGCGCCCGGCACCGGCGACCCGTCCGGCTTCCGCCTGGATGCTTGCGGCACGCAGCGCAATCTCTCGGAATCCGGGAGACAACAGGCGCGCCGGATTGGCGACGCCTTCCGGCGGCAGAGCGTCACCCAGGCGCGCGTTTTCTCCAGCCAGTGGTGCCGATGCCTGGACACTGCGGCACTTCTCGATCTCGGCCCGGTCGAGCCTGAACCGCGGCTCAATTCATTCTTCGGCCGCTCCAGTGCAGGCGCGCAGCAGACGGAAGCGCTCCGCAACTGGGTGGCGCGACTGCCGTCCGGCAGCCCGGTGGTACTGGTCACCCATCAGGTCAATATCACCGGCCTCACGTCGGTCGTACCGTCGAGCGGCGAGCTCGTTTTCGTCGCATCCGCGGATCCGACGACGGTGCTGGCACGATTGCCGACGCAGCAGTGACACAGGTCGGCTCCTCGGAGTTGGCCTAAAACTCCACCGTCTCCATCGCCCGCCGTCCTGCCTCGAACGCCTTCAGCCTGTCTTCCGCCTCTGCGATATAGTTGCGGTCGAACGGCACGCGGTCCTGGTGCCTTGCGATCTGGAGTTGGAGGATGAACATGCGGTCGTGGCGGAAGGCGACTTCGCTGGCTGCGAGATAGAACTCCCACATGCGAAAGAAATTCTCATCGTAGAGCGCGACCGCCTCGGCGCGGCGGGCGACGAAGCGCTCGCGCCACGCCTTTAGCGTCCAGGCATAATGCATTGGCAGGACTTCAATGTCCTTGATCAGCAACCCCGCCTTCTCCACCGCCGGCAACACTTCGGCGATCGAGGGAATGTAGCCGCCGGGGAAGATGTATTTTTCGATGAACGGGTTGGTCGCGTAGTTCGGCTTGGTGCGGGCGATGGTGTGGAGCAGCATCACGCCCTGCTTGTCCAGCAATTTGGCGACCTTGCCGAAGAAGTGCCGGTAGTTCGACACCCCGACATGCTCGAACATGCCGACCGAGACGATGCGGTCATACGACCCCTTGAGGTCGCGATAGTCCTGCAACTCGAAACGGACGTGGTCGGCAAGCCCGCGCCGTGCCGCCCGGTCGCGCGAGACCTTCAGCTGTTCCTCCGACAGCGTGACGCCAGTGACGTCGACATCCGAACTCTCGGCAAGATACATCGCCATGCCGCCCCAGCCGGAGCCGATCTCCAGCACGCGATTGCCCTTTTCGAGCAGCAGCTTGGCCGCGATATGGCGCTTCTTGGCGATCTGGGCCGCGTCGAGGCTGATGTCGCGCGGCTCGAAATAGGCGCAGCTGTACTGCCAGTCGGAGTCGAGGAACAGGTCGAAGAGCTTGGCGCTCAGATCGTAATGATGGGCGACATTGGCCTTGTTGCGATTGATCGGCAGGCGATTCTTCGCCTGGTCGATGAGGATGCGCCAGATGCCCTGCGCGATCATCCGCGGCGTCGCGGCCTTGCGGATGCCGTTCCGTGCAAAGAGCGACAGCAGGTCGAAGATGTTGCCGGCCTCGAGGATCATCCGGCCCTGCATGAACATCTCGCCGAGCGCCAGCGCCGGATCGGTGGCAACTGCGGTTTCGGCCTCCGGATCCGTGAAACGCAGCACGATTTCGGACTCCGAGCCGTCGCCAAAGGTCCTGGTCGCGCCCGAGGCGCGAACGAGCCGGAGCGCGCCCTTCGTCACGATCTTACCGATGAACTCCTCGATTCCCGCCGCCATGCGCCCTCGCCCGTGTGATTTCAATGGTCGACCTTAGCGGGTTCGGTTGAAGGGGCAACCCTGCGTGAGGAATCGCCCGTCGAAAGAGGAGCGAAGTTCAGTCCACCATTTCTCCCAATCGTTTCACCGTGTTCCAGTTCCGCGCCGTGCCGATGCCACCCATTCGCCTGGGGGTGAGTTGACCCGCCAGCTTCGAAAGACTTGGCTGACCCTGATAGTGGACCCACACATGGCCATCGATGATGGCGACGCGCTCGCCGTCCTTCTGGTAGGGCCGGAGGAAGTCCAGCAGTTTTCCGTCCGCGGGGTCGCGCATGACCCGGACGCCGACACGGTCGGGTTCGTCTTCGGCCTCGGCTAGAAACGGATTGGCGGCGACCAGGCGTTTCCAGTCCTCCGCGGCCTGGACGATGATGTCGACATGCTTGCCGTGGAAGTCGGCGAAGGCTGTTTCCAGCGCCTGCTCTATGGCTGCGGCGGAAGCCTCGCGAGATTCGAAAACGAGGTTGCCGGTCGAGACGAGGGTGCGGGCATTTTCGTAGCCGAGGCCTTCTGCCATGGTGCGCAGGTCCGACATTGCGACGCGGCGGTTCTTGTCGATGATGACGGAATATAGAAGCGCGACGAAGATGCTCACTGTGCGCGTTCCGCCTTGGAGACACGCCAGTAGCGCCAGGGCGTGTACCAACGCAGGGCGGTTCCGAGCCGGGCCGGGACCGGATCGAAGCCCCAGGTGCCGCCCGGCCCGCAGCGAACGAAACGGAAGAGCACCATCCAGAAGCCCGACCACAGGCCATGCCGGGCGACGGCTTCATAACCATATTCCGAGCAGGTTGGCGTGTGACGGCAGTTGTTGCCGATCAGGCTGGAAAGCGTGATCTGGTAGAGGCGAATGACGCCCATGCCGAGAAGGCGCGCCGGTGTCCTGGGGAACGGACCGGACCAGTTGCGTGTCGGTCCGGTATAGCCGTCGAGCCGGGGCTTGTTGTGGGAACAGTCAGGAGATTGGCACATCCCGACGCACGCCCTAGCCGGCCTGCGCCATACGTCGCGCGGCCACCTGGTCGATGCAGTCCACCACGGCGTCGAACGTGAGCATTGTCGAAGCATGGCGCGCCTTGTAGTCGCGCACCGGCCGGAGATAGCGCATGTCCTCGAAGCGGCCCGACGGGCCCTCGCCGCCCTCTTTGAGCATGGCCAGCATGTCGGCTTTGGCCTGGCGCAATTCCGCGACCGTGGCGCCGACGACATTGCGGGCCATGATCGAGCTCGACGCCTGACCAAGCGCGCAGGCCTTGACCTCATGGGCAAAGCCGCTGACGGTGTCGCCCTCCATGGCGAGCCACACCTTGACCCGCGAGCCGCAGAGCTTGGAATGCGCCTGGGCCTGGGCGTCGGCATGCTCCAGCATGCCGGTCAGCGGGATATTGCCCGCAAATTCGAGGATTTTGGCGTTGTAGATATCGTCCATGGATTTGTCCGGCTGTCGAAAAGAATTCATCCGCAGGCATGAGCCGGGCATGATTTTCCATCGTATCATGGAAAAACGACAAGGCCACCCTTTGCCAGTCCTTCGGCCATCCTATATGCTATGTCGCGATGGGGTGACGCTATTGCAAGTGCGGAGGCGTTGCCTGTTGTCTGGGAAACCGTGCGGAAGCGCCCGTCACTGAGACGAGGGGCGCCGATGCTCCGGAACCCGCCAACGGAACCCATGCCTGCAGGGACAGGTGAATGGCCAGCGGCGAGTCGTCCGAATCTTAACTTTCCGGTCTGGGGACCGGGAACCGAAGAGGCCATTCATGGATGCCATAGTCAAGCCGTTCCAGCGCGACGACGCAAGTGTTGCGCGCCCCACACAGAAGGAAGCCGAGGAGGCTGTCCGCACGTTGCTGCGCTACATCGGCGACGATCCCAACCGCGAGGGCCTGCGCGACACGCCGCGGCGTGTGGTCAAGTCATATGCCGAGATCTATGGCGGTTACGGCCACGATCCCGAGGAGGTGCTCGGCCGCACCTTCGAGGAAGTGGCCGGCTACGATGACATCGTGCTGGTCAAGGACATTCCCTTCTTCTCCCATTGCGAGCACCACATGGTGCCGATCATCGGCAAGGCGCATGTCGCCTACCTGCCGGACGGCCGCGTGCTAGGCCTGTCCAAGATCGCCCGCACCATCGACATCTTCGCCCGCCGCCTGCAGACGCAGGAGACCATGACGGCGCAGATCGCCAATGCCATCGACGAGATCCTGCAGCCCAAGGGTGTGGCGGTGCTGATCGAGGCCGACCACATGTGCATGGCGATGCGCGGTGTCCAGAAGATCGGCTCGTCGACGATGACCACAACCTTTACCGGCACCTTCAAGCATGATCCGCGAGAACAGGCCCGCTTCATGTCGATGATGCGCGGCTACCACTATCCGGCATGACGATCGCATTTGCCGAACCATCCACCGACAAGGCCGTGCTCGAAGAGGGCGCGGCCTTTTCCCCGCGATTCGACGCGCATGGCCTGATCACGGCGGTGGTTACGGACGCCGGCGACGGCGCGATCCTGATGCTGGCGCATATGAACGCCGAAGCGCTGTCGCTGACGCTCCAAACCGGCATCGCCCATTACTGGAGCCGTTCGCGCAAGTCGATCTGGAAAAAGGGCGAGAGTTCGGGCAATCTCCAGTCCGTGCAGGAAATCCTGACCGACTGCGACCAGGACGCCATCCTGCTGAAGGTCGAGGTCGCCGGCCATGCCGCGACATGCCATACGGGACGTCGCTCCTGCTTCTATCGCGCGGTGCGGCTCGAAGGTGGTGTGGTGCGTCTGGCGTCGGTCGACGAACACCGCCATTTCGACCCGGCAGAGGTTTACGACAAATAGGCATCTGCCTCAATTCTGGCCAATATTCCGCGATGTTTCGCCTTTCTTAACTTGGCCGTGCATCAATAGAAGGGCCACAAACGTTATCCGGCAGAGACAGGATTACGTCCGATGCTGAACTGGAACTTCACCCGACACACTGATCCCGCACCTTCGCTGGAGAATGGCGTTTCCACGGTCGCGGGTACGCCGGGACAGCCCGCGGACGCCTCGCTTGTCCCCCAATCTCGGCCGCCCAAGCCGAAGCTGGCCCTTGCCCTTGGCGGCGGTGCCGCGCGTGGCTGGGCCCATATCGGCGTTCTCAAGGCTTTCGACGAGGAAGGGATCGAAGTCGGCATGATTGCGGGCACGTCGATCGGCGCGCTGGTTGGCGGCTGCTATATCGCCGGCAAGCTCGAGGAACTCGAAAGTTTCGCCCGTTCGCTGACGATGCGCCGCATGGCCGCGCTGCTCGATTTCACCATCGGCGGCGGGGGCCTGTTCGCGGGCCTGCGACTGACCAAGCGCATGCAGGAGCATCTCGAGGGCCTCGACATCGAGCATCTCGATCGCCGGTTCGTGGCGGTGGCCACCGAAATCCGCACCGGCCACGAGGTCTGGATCGATTCCGGCAACCTGATTACGGCAATTCGCGCATCCTATGCCCTGCCCGGCATTTTCGAGCCGGTGCATTGCGGCAGCCGTCTTCTCGTGGATGGCGCGCTGGTCAACCCGGTGCCTGTATCGGTCTGCCGGTCCTATGAACAGCCGCTCGTCGTCGCAGTCAACCTGCATTACGACCTTTACGGTCGCTCCGCGGTGGTCAAGCACGTGGCCAGCCAGCAGACGCCGCTCGAAAGACAGTTGCAACGACAAAGCGATCTCGGCAGGCCCGCCCATATCGGCCTAACGGGCGTGATGGTGGAGGCCTTCAACATCATCCAGGATCGTATTTCCCGGGCCCGACTGGCCGGCGATCCCCCAGATCTCGCCTTGCAGCCGCGGCTCTCGGATATCGGGCTGTCGGAGTTTCATCGCGCCGCGGAGGCGATCGACCGTGGCTATGAGGAAGCCAAGGCCAAGATCGGCGAAATCAAGCGCATGCAGGATGCCGTTCGCGCCGGCTGGTAGCCGGCGGCGCGTCCGGACCTGCGCAGGTCACCCTGCGATATAGGCCTTGATCTCCCGGGCCTCGAACTCGATCTCGCGGATGCGGGACTTGACCACGTCGCCGATCGATACCATCCCGGCAAGCCGCCCGTTCGTCTCCACCGGCAGGTGGCGACAGCGTTTCTCGCTCATCAGCGACATTACCCCGTCGACGGTCATGTCTTCCGTGCACCGGTGGACGTTGGCGGTCATCGCCGACGATACCGTCGTGGCCAGTGCCCCGGCGCCATGCCGGGCAACCGCCGATACGATATCGCGCTCGGACAGGATTCCCTTGATCTGTTCGTTCAACCCGACGACGACCAGCGCACCGATCCTGTTTTCCTGAAGCACGCGTGCCGCGTCCTGCAGTGTGGCATCGGGTTTGATCGTCAGGACGTTGCGGCCCTTCTCTTCGAGTATCGCTCTCACATGCATGCACTTCTCCTCCGCTTGCGTGGATGCAAAGCACTCCGGCCCGTTGGCCGACGGTTTCATCGTGCTCTTGAAAGACGGCGAATGCAAGAAAAAAGCGATTGCTGAAATGGATCGGGGAACGTTCAGCGCCGCAGCGGTGGATCGAACAGGCCGAAGGTGAGGTAGCCGAACAGGAAGCCGCCGAGATGCGCCTGCCAGGCGATGTTCTGCGAACTGTCGACACCGGCCAGAACGACATTGAAGAGCAGCCAGATCGCCACGAAGACCACGACCGATCGCTGGCCGAGCGCCTCGATCATTCCCAGCCGCGGCGCAAAGCGCCCCGCCCTCACCCGATCGGTGCCGAGCAGCGGAACGGCGAAGCGACAACTCGCCCCCGCCGCCGCCGAGACAACGCCGGAGGCACCCACGAGATAACTGACCTCGAAACGTGTCAGGACAGCTAGAAAGAAAGCACTGGCGACCGCCGACGTGACCCAAAGGATGGTGAAACGATAGGCGCCGATCCTGGCGGTCAGCGGCGTTGCGAAGATGACGAGAAACAGCGCGTTCGACCCCAGATGCGCCCAGCCGCCGTGCAGCAGCGAATAGGCGACCGGACCCGCGAAATAGCCCAGCGCGCTCTGTTCGGCGACGGGGTGCAGGTAGCGCGCGGGAATGAATGCCCCCACCGATACCAGCCACTGGTCGAGATCGGGCGTCAGGATGTAGGCACGGATGGCATGGATGGCGACAAGTACAGCCACGTAGAGCGTCAGGATGCCGGGAATGTTGAAAATCGGTTCGCGCTTCGGCGGGATGCCCCCGTCCTGGTCGAACTTCCTTTGTGCTGTGATCAAGCCTGCCTCCGGTCGCTGTCGGCACGGTCTTAGCATCAAAAAAGATGCCGTCCAGCATTTCTGCTGGACGGCACGACGGAGACGTGGAGGTCTCATATGTCAAGATCGAAGTGCTGATGGACGATACTTCGATGGCCAATTTGTGGCATTGCCGCTGCCCCGAGGCAATCGAAACCGTCTGTTAACCTTAACGGACGAGGCCGGTGGTTAACCAGCCCCACTGGCACGGAAATCGCTGCGTCATCTGTGAGCGGCCCTGGAATCGGCCATGATCCGCCCGGATCCCCTCGGGATCGAAGGACAGGAATTGACCCATGCGACACAAGACGACTGAAGCGGTATTCCATTATTTCAACGAGTTGCGGGCCGATCGCACCGCCCCGCTGCGCAACGAGATCGATCCGTCCGCACTGAAGTCGGTGTTGCCGGATCTTTTCATCCTGGAGAAGAAGCGCGACGGAAGCGTTCGATTCCGGTTGGCCGGCACCCGCGTCTGTCTCATCATGGGACATGAATTGCGCGAGCGCGCCTTCACCGAGATCTGGGAGGAGACCGTGCGTCACCGCATGCGGCTTGCCGCCGATACGGTGCTCGCCAACCGCACGGCGCTGGAACTGGCTGTGACGGCGATCGACGAGGAAGGTGACACGATGGCGCTCGAGATGCTGCTGCTGCCGCTGTTTTCCAACGCCGAGCATTGCGACCGGATCTTCGGCTCCCTGGTGACGCTCGAGTCCTCCATTCCTGCCGAGGATCGCTGGCGGTTCCTGACCCCTGCCGACCTGTTCTTCATGCATGTGGACGCCGACGGCGCCCCCCGTCCTGCCGCCAGCGCCGCGTCCCTCGCCTCCCGCAGCGTCGCGAGCAGCAATCTCGGCAGCCCGGCAGCGCGCATCACCCATCTTCGCGTCCTCGAGGGTGGCCGGCGGGATTGACGTCGCCCGAGGGCTTCGAATGACTGACAGATCGTCGCGGTGGCCCGGGGCCATTTGAAAGACGCATGGAAGATCCCTATTGTCCTGCGACTGGATCGAAAGGGAATCCCTGCCATGACTGAGCATGATGTCGCTGTCGTCGGAGGCGGCCTCGCCGGCCGGATCGCCGCGCTGGCTTTCGCACGACAGGGTTTCGACACGGTCCTGATCACGCCCGATACCGGCCTGCAGGATGGCCGCACCACCGCGCTGATGGACCAGTCGATCGGGTTCCTCGCCAGCCTCGGTATCTGGAGCCGGGTATTGCCGGAAGCGGCGCCACTGGCGAGCATGCAGATCATCGATGCGACCGGCCGGCTGCTGCATGCGCCGCCTGTGAAATTCCGCGCGAGCGAGATCGGCCTGGAGGCGTTCGGCTACAACATTCCGAATGCACCCTTCCTGTCCATCCTGCAATCTGAACTGGCAATGCTCGACAATGTCAGGATGATCGGCTCGAGCGTCGTCCGAGCCGATCTAGCGGCCGATTCGGTCCGGCTGGTGCTGTCAGACGGGTCGGAGGTCGACGCCCGCCTGGCGGTCGCCGCGGACGGGCGAAGGTCGCCGATGCGCGAGGCCGCAGGAATCACCGTCAATACGAAGACCTATCCCCAGACGGCTGTCGTGCTCAACTTCGCCCACGACCGGCCGCATGGCGGCGTCTCGACGGAGTTTCATACCCGCTCCGGGCCATTCACCCAGGTGCCCTTGCCCGGCAACAGGTCTAGTCTCGTTTGGGTCGTCACGCCGCCCGAGGCGGGCGAGATCCTCGGGCTGCCGGCGGAGACGCTCGACAGGCGGATCGAGGCACAGATGAGGTCGATGCTCGGCAGGGTCACGGTCGAGGGCGCGCCGCAAGGCTGGCCCCTGTCCGCGATGACGGCGCGGCGCTTTGGCCACGGACCCGTGGTCCTCGTTGGCGAGGCGGCGCATGTTTTCCCGCCGATCGGCGCCCAGGGCTTGAACCTGAGCCTGCGTGACATTCAGACCGCGCTCGACCTTGCCGTCGAGCGCCGGTCCTCGAACGGCATGTTGGCGATCGGGGATACGTACGACCGGCGCCGGCGCGCCGACATCGTCAGCCGGACCGCGGCCATCGATCTCTTCAACAGCTCGCTGCTATCGGGTTTCCTGCCAATCCAGATGCTGCGGGCGGCAGGACTGCACCTGCTGTCGGCGCTGCCGCCGCTACGCTATCTCGCGATGAACGAGGGCGTGGCGCCGGGCCGTGGGTTTCGCCTCCTGCCGGACTTCCTACGGGAAGAGATCCGTCGGAAACGCGCCTGACTTGATCAAGTAGAGCAATCCCGAGACCGTCACGACGGAAATAACCGTCGTGATCATCACGGTGGCGGACGCCCGCTCCTGCCACGTCGAATATTGCTGGGCGATGACAAAGACATTGGTTGCCGTCGGCAGGGCCGCCAGCAGCAGGGCTGTCGCCACCCAGACATCTGGATAGTCGCCGGTGAGGCTGAGATAGAGATACATCACCGCCGGCAGCACGATGAGCTTGGCGGGCACGATATAGGGTATCTCGGCAGGCACGCGCTTGAGCGGGCGCAGCGCGAGCGTGACGCCCATGGCGAAAAGCGCGCAGGGTGCCGCCGCCGGGGCAAGGTTGTCGATCAGGGTTTGCGCGACAAGCGGCGGGGTGAAGCCCGTGCCGGCCGCAACGAACCCGGCCGCGGTCGCGATGATGAAGGGATGGGTGGCGATCCTGGTCGCCACGTCTCGCGCCAGGACCAGCGGGCGCCGGCTATCGCGGCCGTCGAAGGCCATCAGTGCCGGCGCCACGCTGAAATGCACCATGTTCTCGAAGGCGAAGATCAGCGCCAGCGGCAGGGCTGCAGCCTCCCCGAAGGCCGCCAGCGCAATGCCCGGACCGAGATAGCCGATATTGCCATAGGCACCGGCGAGGCCCTGGACCGTCGCCTCGCCGATCGTGCTGCGCGTGGCGTAGCGACCGAGAAAGAAGAGCAGGATGAAGACCGTGTATGTCGCCGCAAGGCTGGTGAGAATAAAGTCGAAGCGCGCCAGCTGCTCGAGCGGCGTCTTGGCGATGATCTTGAAGAACAGCGCGGGCAACGCGATGTAGATGATGAAGATATTGAGCCAGCCGAGCCCGGATTCGTCGAGCTTCCACCATCGCGCAGCGAGATAGCCGAGCAATATCAGGCCGAAGAACGGCAGGACGAGTGAGGAGATTTCGGCCATGGCCTGTGCTTGCTGATCTGTTGGACGAATGTCCAGTTATTCCGGATATACACGGGCTGCAAGTCTGGGAGTGGCCCGGGGCGTCCGCAGCGACAACTTTTCGGCCGGCACTAACCGATCTGCATGAGGATCGGGAAGGTCTGCTGGAACCAGATGGCGACATCGCTGACATAGCCGAAGATAAAGGCGAGACCGGTGAGTACCAGCAGCGCGCCGATGACCTTTTCCATCATGCCGAGATGGCGACGGAAACGGGAGAGGAACGCCATGAAGGCGCCCGAAAAGCCGGCGGCCAGCCAGAACGGCACGGCGAGGCCGAGCGAATAGACGCCGAGCAGCGACGCCCCCTGCCCCACCGTCTGCTGCGACGCCGCGACCGCGAGAATCGCGCCCAGTATGGGGCCGATGCAGGGCGTCCAGCCAAAGGCGAAGGCAAGCCCCATGAGATAGGCGCCCGTGAGTGTTGCCGGCTGCCCGCCGCCCTGGAACCGGGCCTCGCGCGACAGCAGCGGTATCCTGAGAACGCCGAGGAAGTTCAGGCCCATCAGGATGATGATGACCCCGCCGATCTGGGCGAGAATGTCGAGATGCGTCCTGAGCAGCATGCCAATCGAGGTGGCGGAGGCACCGAGCGCCACGAAGACGGTGGCAAAGCCGAGCGTGAACAGGAAGGACGACAGCAGCACCGCTCGACGGGATGCGACGCCCGAACTGCCCGGCGCGTCAGGATTGCGGAATTCCTCGACCGAAACGCCCGCCATGTAGCAGAGATAGGGCGGCACGAGCGGGAGTACGCAGGGCGACAGGAACGAAAGAGCACCCGCCCCGAGCGCACTCAGATAAGAAACCTCGGCGACTGCCAATCCCTGTCCCTCAGATCACATTTCCAGCGCCTGCCATAAACAATCGGCGCGCTCGCTGCCAGTCACCTTTTATTGAGGCGCGCATATGCCGCATTTATTCGCGACCAGCGCTTTTCAGGGTTGACCCTGGAGAGGCTGTTCCCTATGTATCGCCGCGTTTCCGGAGGGCGGCGCGACCGCCCCTTCCCGTCATGGGAGCGCATAGCTCAGCCGGTAGAGCAACTGACTTTTAATCAGTAGGTCCAGGGTTCGAATCCCTGTGCGCTCACCAAAAAAACCAATAAAAACAATGCGTTGCTGGCATCAATTACTGATGAATGCCGCCTCAGTGAGGGCGGGGTTCCGGTGGGGTTCTGTTTGAGGGCGTCTTGGTTTCGATCGGGGGGAAGCAAATGCAGTGCCGGGTCTGGCTGGTGGTTGCCGTAGCGATCTTCTCACAGATTGATGATAGTCGCGGGCAAAGTCGATTCGACGAAGCGGATCGGCGCGTTGACGAACTCTTCAAGGAGCCGCTTTATGGCGGTGCACCGGACGCTTGGTTGATGAAATTCACCGTGTTAGGGACATGGGACAAGGTGGCGGTTTTCTACGGCTTCGTGAACAATCTTGGTTTCTGCCGAGAGATGGTCGAGGCTCACAAGATCCAGTTTCCGGAAGCCGTTTATCGGTGCGATACATCGAATGTCGCTCCTCCAAGTGAGGACTAAAACGGAAACATCACGGAAAAACTCTGGAAAATCTCGGAACAGCATCACGACACGCCGACTGGCGCAGGTTTTCAGATGCTCACCAAAACCCAGCCAGAACCAGATCTGTTTTCGTATGCCGCCCTCAGCCGTGAGGATGAAGCGGCAGCCCGCGAGGACGCCGCGCTGATCAAGGCGCACATGAAATCAGCCGCCGAGAGCATCATCGCTGTTGGCCTGGCGCTGAAGCGGCAGAAGGAGCGGCTTCCGCATGGAATGTTCCTGCCGTGGATCGAGAAGGAATTCTCGATGAGCGGTGAGACAGCGAACAACTTCATGCGTGTTGCGACGGTCTATGCCGGCAAATCCCAAACGGTTTGGGATTTGACAGCTACAGCCCTCTACGAGTTGGCAAAGCCGTCCACCCCCATCGAAGTCCGCGACCGTGTCGAATCCCTCCTTGTCAACGGCAAGAAGGTCACGGTCGCTTGGCGCCGAACGCCCGCTGCGGCGTTCATGCATTTCTCAAAAGATGAAGTCACCTTTTCCAAGGTCCGCGACGTCGACGTTCGAGAGAATCAGGATGTCTCCATTTCCACCATCGATTGATACGCCTTCTTCCGTAGCCTGCTGATGGTTTTTCTTCAAATCTTTCCAGTTCTGAACGCTATCGAGGCCAGATAGGTTGATGCGATCCTGCTGTGCGCCGCTCGCTTCAAAATCTTCGATGGTATCCATCTGATCACCTGTCCGAAAAGCGAAAATATCGGCTCCCATGCCTCCATTCAGGGTGTCATCTCCGCCTCTTCCCGCGAGGACATTGTTTTGTGAGTTTCCCGCTACATAGTCGTTGAAGGCACTTCCGGCAAAATTCTCAAAGTTTATATAGGTGAGACCGTTGGAAATGCTGTATTCGGACTCTCCTGGCTCAGGAGCAAAGATAGAAATCCTCTGGGAGAGCTTACCAAAATCAAGCGTATCGACACCGGCGCCTCCATCAAGATAGTCGTTGCCACCGCCGACGGTCGCCTTGTCGTTCCCTCCGAAGCCAAAAAAGCGCTCATCAGCTTCGGTACTCTTGAAGGTATCCTTGCCCCCGGTGCCGCCCGTTGTAACGATGAAGTAATCCGACCATTTAATCGCGCCGCCCGTGGCGGCGTTCTCGAAAGAATCCCAATCAAGCGTATTGCTGAATCCCCGAGGCTGGATAAAGAAGCGCATCTCGACGCTAGGGTCGGATGGCTCCGGTGCAGTCAAGAGGAGACCATGGATACGCTCGCCGTCCAGAGTCTCCATCGTCCCGTATTTCAGAGTCTTGGCATCGAGGACGTAGGTGCCGCCACCAGTCTTCAGATCAAAAATTGAAACGTCTTCGTCGAAGATGAATGACACGGCGATGGTCGGTTTGACCCCCTTCTCGCCGCCGCCGATCGCGTCGAGATCGTCATCGTATACTTTGAACGAGGCGCTGTAGCCGGTGTAACCGACAAAGTTTCCGGAGACATAGTCCGCGTATATGCCCCTGCCGGAAATCATCAAACCGGCGAGTTCCTTATTGCTGACAGGCATGCTTGCTCCTCTGATCCTTGGAAACGTCTCGCGACTGACACCGAACAAGGGCCGCCGTCATACCGCTGTATTAGATGCCAGTTTGAAACCCGAAGCAATAACCCGGCTGGGTGAGGCAGCCTACACCCATTGATCGCCCGACCTTGGGTCGCTTGACGCCCGCGAGCCCCGTCCATAGCATCGCGGCGGATCGGAGGTTACATGTGCGGCCGCTTCACCCATCGCCTGTCCTGGGCTGACATCGTCCGGCTCTACAACCTGACGCTTGATCCCTACGCCGGGCGCAACGACATGCCGCCGCGGTTCAACATCAGCCCGACGCAGACCGTCCCGATCGTCCACAACGACAGGGACGGCAACGAGATCGCCGAGGATGCCCGCTGGTGGCTGGTGCCCTGGTGGGCGAAGGAGATGCCCAAGGCGGCGATGTTCAATGCCAGGATCGAGACGGTTGCCACGTCCGGCGCCTTCAAGGACGCCTTCAAGTCCAAGCGCTGCCTGATCCCGGCCGACGGCTTCTATGAATGGACGATCGCTCCCGAGGATCCGAAGGGCAAGACGAAAGACCCGTGGTACATCCATCTCCCGGGCGGCGCGCCGTTCTCGTTCGCGGGCCTATGGGCGCACAACGACAAGCTCGGCGTGACAAGCTGCACGATCATCACCAGGCCGGCAGAGGAGCCCTTCAGCGAGCTTCACGACCGGATGCCGGTGATCCTCGATCCGGCCGTCTATGACGAGTGGCTGTCCTCTGAGACCTCGCCAACGGATGCGATGGAGCTTCTCGATCATCACCTCGACGGCCAGCTACAGTTCCACCGCGTGAGCCGGGACGTGAACTCGTCGCGCTTCACCGGCGATCCGGGGATCAACCCGCTCTGATCGCCGACTTCTCAGGTCACCGCTACAGTGCGCCCATGGATGCAACATTTCTTCCCGGCCGCTGTTTCCTGCCTAGTCAGCAATGAGAAGCGCCAGTGCCGCGATATTTTTTCAACGTCAAAAATGGCGGGTCGGTGATATCAGACTCAACAGGGACTGAGCTTCCGGACTCGCGGGCTGCCATAAATGAAGCCCGACGAGTGGGAGATCTCGTGGTTAGCGGTTTTATCGAGAAACCCGAGCTTCTGCAGGGGCTGAAGGTCCACGTGTCCGATGTTGATGGCAATGTCTTCCAGATAGTCGACTTGCCGGACCCTGCTGGCTTCGCGCGCTAAACCCGGCTGCTTACCATCCACGGGCGGTGATGTTTCAACTGGCAAGCCTTTTGGCCTTCAGTTTGAGGACCACAACGACGCCTTCTGAAGACCAGCGGTATGTGATGTCACCACCGAGGTGGCCATTGATGTGAATAGCCCCGAGTTTCGTAGACACCCTCCGGTTACGTTTTCTGCTGCTTTTCGAACTCGACGGGCGACAGCATCCCGTTTCTGACATGTTTGCGCTTCGGGTTGTAGAACATCTCGATATAGTCGAACACGTCCTGCCTAGCTTCGTCTCTTGAGCGATAGACCTTTCGGCGTATCCGCTCCCGCTTCAACAGATTGAAGAAGCTCTCAGCGACGGCATTGTCATGGCAGTTGCCCCGTCGGCTCATCGAGTGAACCAGATTGTGGTGCTTCAGGAACGCTGCCCAGTCCATGCTGGTGAATTGCGATCCCTGATCCGAATGCACCAGAACCTTTTCCTTTGGCTTTCGCCTCCAGACAGCCATCAGCAACGCCTGCAGCACGACATCCGTTGTCTGACGGCTCTGCATCGACCAGCCGATGACACGGCGGGAATAGAGATCGATCACCACCGCGAGATAGGCGAAGCCTTCGTTGGTCCGGATGTAGGTGATGTCCGTGACCCACGCCTTGTCCGGAGCAGCAACGTCGAATTGACGGTCCAGAGTGTTGTCGATGACAATGGAAGGCCTGCCGCCATAAACTCCGGGACGGCGCTTGTAGCCGATCTGAGCCTTTATCCCGGCAATCCGCGTCAGACGCGCAACCCGGTTGGGGCAGCATGTCTCGCCGTGATCGAGCAGGTCGTCATGAAGCTTGCGATACCCGTAGACCTTGCCGCTCTCTTCCCAAGCCGTCTGGAGCAGATCGATCTGCCGCTTGTCCTCAAAGGCACGCTTGCTCAAGGGCATCCGAAGCCAGGCATAAAACCCGCTGGGATGGATGCGGAACAGGCGACACATCATTCGCACCGAAAACCGCTGTTGATGCTGGGCAACGAACGCGTACTTCACTTTGCATCCCTGGCGAAATACGCGGTCGCTTTTTTTAATATGTCGCGCTCCTCGGTGACCCGCGCCAGTTCCCTCTTGAGCTGCCTGATCTCCTCTGACTGGTCGCTACCATGGCCACCGGGCATCGAGGAGAACTTCTTCTTCCACTCATAGAGCGAGTGCTGGCTGACACCCAGCCGCTGTGAAACTTCCGAAACCGGATAGCCCCGTTCGGTGATCTGACGCACCGCGTCGCGCTTAAACTCGTCGCTGAAATTCGATTTGCTCATGATGCTCTTCTTGCCTCAAAATTAGGAAGAAGGTGTCTACAAATCTCGGGGCTATTCAATGCTTCGCTTGACCAGCTTGCTTCCGTATCCTTCGACACCATTCGGATCTTCAACCAAGGGGCCCCCTCGCTCGGTCCAGACGAGTTCAACATTCTCATCGTCTCCGGTCCCTGACAGGTCAAGGATTCCAGCATCGGTGGACAGCGCGCCATACTTCAGAGAATTGGTCGCCAACTCGTGAAAAATCAGGGCCAGCGCAGTAGCAGCGCCTTCGCCCACGCCCATGCGCGGCACCGAGATCCGAATACGCCCGCTGAAGGCCCCCATGTCCTCATAAGGGGCCAGCAATATCGAAAGAAGGTCACCCAGAAGCGCCGCTCGTCCTTGCGCTCCGGGAAGCGGACGGACGAGATCATGCGCCCGCCCGAGTGCCGTCAGTCTCGCCGTTAGCGTCTTGGCCATCTCATCGGCAGTCGCGGTTGAGCGCGATGTGATATTGGTAAGCCCCACCGCGATCGCCAATAGATTTTTGACGCGATGGCTCATTTCACCGGCGAGTAGTTCGTTGCTTTCCTCGGCTTGCTTGCGCCCGGTGACATCGAGAAAAATGCCGAACATCTGCCCCTGGTGAAGCCCCTCATCGTCGCCGAGGCCTCGTGCTGATATCCAGCGTATTTCATCCCCCACCATGATGCGGAAATCAATCTCGTAGGATCCGATGATACCCCTCGTCGCGGTGAAGGCCTCCCGCACACGGTTCCTATCGGCTGGATGGATGTGAGCAGAGAGGTCTTCGAACTTGACCGAACCGCTTTGCGGAAGTCCCCAAAGGCGGAAGGCCTGCTCATCCATAGCAAAGCGATCAGTTTCGACCTCCCATGCCCAAAGCGCAACACCCGCGGCGTGGATGGCGCGACGCAGGTTTTCAGCTTTCGCCAATGGGTGGTTTGGATCGCTGAAGGGCATGCGTGTGGCCTTGAGGATAGGCATCTTGGGGTTCGTATTAGCGTAGAAACGCAAGACATTCCAGCCGCCAACGCGGGATGTGGCTAAGACGCTTACTGCGACCTGATGGCGCCGGCATCGATCTTTATATTCAGCCTGATCGGCAGGTAACGGCCCAAGCGCCGCTCTGCCGGTCGTACAGACACATCAACGAATGAGGTTTTCATATTCATATATCACCGCTGCGCAGTGCTCATATTCCCGCTCAAGGGCCCGGACATCGTGAGGCGTCTTTCTGCCGGCAAGGTAAGCGGTGTAGTCACTGATCACTCGTGAGCAGAGCCTAGCGATCACCGTCTTCTGTTCGATACTGCTGGTCGCACGGGCCTGATCGACCGAGACCGTGGAGAACGCAGCGCAAGCGGTCACCGCAACCTTGGCGAACACGATCTTGCTCCCCACGCCTAAATCAGGGTGGCCGGATCCTCTGCTGGGTCCGGATCCTGCTCAAGAGCCGCCGCGCTGGCACTCACGGCAAGGCTGAGGGCTGCAAGAGCGTCTTTGGCGGAGAAGCCTTCTTCATTCGCCGTCGCCACGATGTCGGAAACTTCCATCTTGACCAGCGCTTGCAATCGGTCGGCGCTGTCGGTTTGGCTGTTATTCATGGTGACCTCCAAAAAAGAACCGGCCAGGGAGGCCGGTCTAGGTGCCCATCGAGTGGGTCGCACCAACTTGTTGGTGAAATGCTGATCTCGGCCAATCGTTCCGCTATGGCGTCACCCCGAAGTCAGTGAAGTTGCGGTTCATCTGGCGCGAGACCGATGAATGAGCCGCCTGCACGGCCGGCCCGACGCCCGCAAGCGCCGCCCTGAATTGGTTCGCCAGTTGGAGAGCCCGCTCGAGGGTCGCGGTGTCGACTACTGGCCGGGCGGACACTGCCAGAGCGGTGGCGATACCGTTGCCGATCGTGCTGGCACGCTGCTCGGTGCGGTCATGTCCTGAATGAGGCCCGGTGTCACGTTGGCGAGAAAGTCAGTCGAGAAGCCCGGGCCGGCGATCTTGGCGCGGCGCATGAATGTCCACATGTCGCCGACGTCGAGTTCCCGCCCTTCGATCTGGGCTGCCCTGATCAGGCCGGCGATGATCTCCTTCGTATCCTTGATCCCGAGATCGCCCTCACTGTTCTTGCCGGAGTTGTCGATCGCCCGCAGCAGTCGGCTCAACTCCTCCGGGGCGGCATCGACGCCCTTGGCCGTCTGCAGCGCGACCAGGCCCTTGACCAGGTCAGGCAGGATCTGAAGACCGCGATCAGTGGTGCCCATCATGTTGCGCGCTGCGCGCACCATCTCCATCACGTCGACGATGCCGGCGCTCGGGTGGAGCGTTGTCAGGCGATCGGCAGTGGAAAGGATCTTGGTCTGGTCGACCGCCGAAAGACTGGCGTCGCTCTGCCGCTTCTTCTCGCGCTGGAATTCGGCATTGGCGACAATGCCGCCGCGGACGGCGCCGGCCGTGCCATACATCAGCGCGCCGACGGTGCCGTAAACCGCCATATCCTTGGCGGCTTCCTTCCACCGCGAGTGCATGCGCCCGATGCTGGTTTCAGCATCCTTGGCTTTCGTCGCGATATCGGCGAAGTAGCCCAGCGCCGCCGTCTTGAAGTTCTGCTTCTCCAGCGACTGCATCGCCTTGCCGAGGTTCATCGAGCTCATCGATGTGTGGAGCTGGTCCCAGGCCAACCGGAGCTTGTCGATATCGCCGGCAGACGTGCCCAGCTTCCGAAGCCGTTCTTCGAACTGGCCGCCCCAAGTGGTGCGATTGAGCTGCTGGGCTGCACGCTGGATCTTCCCGATCGAGGTGTCGAGATTGTTGGCGGCCGCCCTGGCCTTGCCGCTCATGTCGTCCTTGAGGCGAAGGATGATCTCGCCGATGAATGTTCTGGCCATGGTGCTGCCCTCCTGGCTGGTGGTGATCAGTTGCCCGCGGTGTCGAGTGCTGCGGCGGCCTGCTGCAGCATCTTCAGCCGCTTCGGCATGAACTCGCCGGCGGCTTCATCGAGCGTGTGCTGATCATCTGCGTCCATGCCTTCCCAGACCGCCAGCGGGCAATCGATCATCGGCGGCATCACCGCACCGTCGCCGCTGCGCAGCTCTTCCATGAAGTCGCGCATTTCCTTGCCGGTGACCCGATGAACCCGGATCTGGTGATAGACCTTGCCGTCGAACTCGACAGGCCATTCCAGCGCGATGATCTTGCTCCTGGGAGTTTCGGAGACGTAGCGGGGTTCAAGCGCGGGCGCCAGATCGACGGCGCCATAGATGGCCATGTCTTTGGTTGCTTCAGTCCAGCCGGCCGAGCCCGTGGCGGACTTCTCAGTAGTCGGGGTGGCGGTGTTCTCGTCGGTCATGGTTCATCCTCTCAGGATTCCGGCTTGATCTTCTCAGGGTCGGCGCCAGCACCGGCGTCCGCGACCTCGTCGGCGAGGTCGTTCAACATGTCCTTCATCAAGGTCTTCAGCGTCTCGGCATCATGCGCAGTCAGGTGCGGGATCATCGTCCTCGCCTTGCTGGGTATCGACAGTGCGGCCTGCTTGGTCAGCGTGGCGATCTTGCCCCACGCGTCGGTGACCTCATCCAGGGTGAGGACTTCGCTTCGCATCTCGGCAAGCTTCATTTCCTGAATCTGTCGGGTGACGCGCTCTGTCGCGAGGCGCTCGTCGGTCAAGGCGCTTTTCGTCTCCTCCGATCGGCCGGCGGCCGTCTTCCGAAGGCTGCCGACATAGGCATCGATCGAGGGCCGCGTGACGAACTGCCCGCGCTTTGGCCCTCGGGTGATAATTGCGCGCTGATCGAGGTCGGAGATCGTCCTGATCGATACCCCGAACAAAACGGCAAGGTCTGCCTTGCTGCAGGTCTCCGGGATCCAGTCACCCGCCGGTTTCGACGTTCTTGCCACTATCAAGCCCTCGCTAAATCGATGCCATAAATCTACCCGGCATCGGGCGCGCGAAGAACTGGACAGGTGTGGAAGCCGTTGCTCGCGCTGAAAGTCGGAACGCCATCGATCTGGAACCCCGTCGAGGGCGAGGCGCACAATCTGAGCGCCGAAAGGTGAGTGATTTCAACGATTGCCATGGCGGGGAAGACCTCCCCTAGAGAACATAAGGTGCGGCAGTATCCGGGGGCTGCGCTCCCGCGGTGGGGTGAGGGTACATACGGCCCCTAAAGGGCTCGCCATTCCCGCGCCTGAGGCCGCCGAGGAGAGGCGAGCGCATCAACCATCACGCATTGCATCATGCGGCCCGCGCGCGTCCTGCGCCCTCTGTGAGGCGAGCCCCTATCCTGGCAGTGGTCGGCCCGTGGTGTCGGCATGTCATGCCCCTTCTTTGAGGGCGAGGCGCGTGCCCTGTGAGCTGCAGGTCCTGCCCTGGCATCGTGGCCGGCGGCGTGCGCATGCCCTGCCCTATCCCATGACCAGCGAGGCCATCGGCCTGCGAGCTGCTACAGGTGAGAGGATGAGGCGCGTTGAGTGTGTGCACGGCATGCACAGACTGAGCAGGACCGAAACCGAAGACCCGAAAGGCCTTGCAGGTCGTTTCGATTTGATGTGGACTTGTACGCGGCGAGAGGGGGCGAAACCTATGCCTGTGAGGCGGTGCCGACCCGAAGAACGGCACCATCGGGTCACGGCATCAAAGCGAGATATCTGCTAGATTGATAGTGCCGGTGCCAAGCAACTCGATTTGGAAGTCGGCAACAGCGTCACCATCGACGTCTCCCTCGAGGATCCTGCCCGCGGCCGCGCCAGATCCGGTGGAGTACAAGCGCAGTTCCCCCGCTTGCCCGGTAAAGGCTGCACCCTCCGCCTCCAGGAAGTTGAAGGCGTCGTTTGACACCGTCCCGGCGATTGCATCGATGCCGGAGAGATCGATGCGATCGGTTCCTGAAACGAAGTCTTCGATCACATCGCGTGTTGTTGCCGTTACGCCGCTGTCGGTCACTGCTAGGTAAACGAAGGTGTCAGCTCCCTTGCCGCCGTTGAGGGTGTCCGCACCGCCGGCGCCGGTGAGGATGTCGTCCCCGCCAAAAGCATCGACAGTCTCGTTGCCTTCGCGCAAGGTGATCGTTTCGGAGCCGCTGTAGCCATAGACGTGAGTGCCTGCAGCGAAACCAAACGCTCCGCTCTCCTTGCCCACGGCGAGAAAGTGCTCGAGCGCCGAACCAAAGCCTGCGCCACGCATCATTTTTTCGGTGCCGTCTATATGGTTTAGATAATAATCCTCATTGAACCCGGCCGCCCCGTCTTGGGCAGCATTGTGCACAGAGTCAGAGCTCGCGATACGCTTGGTGCCGAGATAGAGGGTTTCTGAAAACTTGTCCCACTTTTGCCAGCTTCCATCGAACCCTTTCGGCCGAACGATAACATCCATAATGCCGTCTCCGTTGGCATCGACATAATCACCAAATTCGTTGTTGTTCGGGTTGTCGCCGCTAGGCAGGAACTTTTGATTCAGGCGATCGAAGTTTCCGGTGCCGTCATTCAAATACACCCGCTCAGCTTGTCTCACGCCCCCTTTAGCTGGATCTTCTGACGGAATGAAAATGTCTAAGTGGCCATCTCCATTCCAGTCGACAAGATGCAGATCGTTCAGCAAGAATTTGGGAGGGGTCCATCCTCGAACTTTAACATCCATCGCCTCCAAGCCATCGCCGCCGGCAGCTGAGTAAAACTGCAGGAATGTTATGTTCTTCGTTGGTGTAATGATGCCCTTTTCCGTCTTAAAGTCATAGGCGTAGTTTATTGCCACTACGTCATCGGCGCCATCTCCATTGATGTCTCCCACATCCCCAAAATGGATGCCATCGTCGTAATACTCATCCCCATTCTTAAATTTGTTGATGGGAAAGTAGGTTATATGACCACCCCAACTCTCTCCCTTCCCCATCCGATGAAATTCCTCCACAGTAGTCGTCGGAGACTGAACGCTACCGTCGTCAGCGAGCTCATAGAGGTTTAGTATGTAGCCCTTTCCATCGCCGACGAAGCGTCCGCTAAATGTGAATATTTCGACCTCTCCGTCGCCGTCAAAGTCTCCGCTTTCGATTACGTTCCCACCGAGCCAACCCTCTGCGAAACTCTGGGTGTAAGACCCATCCTCATTCATGTGATAGAAGGACAGGTGATTTCCATCTTCGTTCGGTTGCCAGCCAAACACCGCAAAATCCAATCGTCCATCGTTGTTGAAATCGTCTGCAAACGACTGACGAGCCCAAGTATTGAAGTTAAGGTTGATTTTGTCGAAGTCGCCGCCAGCGCTTGAAAAATACGCATATTGGTCGACTAAGAAATCTGTGGGATTGTTGCGGCCGTCTTCGCTGTGGTTCGTGAGAACAATGTCGTCGGTTCCATCGTTGTTGAAATCACCGATGGCGGAATTCATCGTCATCGAATTCAGTCGACCGTTATTAGGAAGTAAGTCCGTTCCGTCTTTGAACCCTTTAGCTCCATTGCCAAGCAAGAGGATCAGCTGACCGTCAGAGGATTTCTTCGCGGGTTCGCCATCGTAATTTGCGCCCCAATAGCTCAGCAGGATGTCGTCTTTCCCATCGCCATTGAAATCCCCATACTCCGACTGCCATTGCGACGTGTTGGAGTGCTTTATGTCTAGCTTTTTCTCGACGTCTTTGCCGAAGTCCTTGAGAATGTCGCTTATGATGTTGCCTGACCAGACTGCTTTAAAGTATTTTGCCACGGCGCTTGCCTCCCCAACGATCTGATCGAAGTAGCTGGTGTTATCGTGAGCAAGTCAATTGTCTGCTTCATCTTGTCAAAAGCTGGAGTGAATTTATAATCGTCACGTGTCACAATTCGGTTACGATATGACGGCAGGTAGTCAACCAAGCCGTGCCGGATCGACGCACACCCGATCAACAGACCCGTTATCCGGTGGTGTCATGGGAAGATGCGGAAATCTGATCGCACTGGGATTTCTATTCAAGCAATCACGGTCCCGATCGTAAGAATGCAACAAGCTGCAAACGCCGACCACCCCATTAGTCCCCGCCATGACGATGACCGCCGCGGCGCCGGCACTGCGCCGCTCAGGTCTGGCAGAAACTTCCGGAAGTCGCCTTCCTGCCAACCACCCTTGAACGTCTCTTCGGCAATGCCGCGCTGGAGGCGCATGCGATTGTAGAACGAATGGACGGCCTCGGCTTCCGGCAGCTCGGCGCCGTACCGCGTGCGCATCGGACTCGCATCCATCAGCGCGCGGCGCTCAAGGGAGGAGATCGGCCCGACCTGGCCAGATGGTGGAATGATGCTCACCCGCTCCACCCGTGTCGGAATGCCAGCATCATCCAGGACGGAGACGAAGGCCTCCCCGACACCGAGGGCGGTCAACTCGGCTTTGACATCGACACCCCTGTTTTCCCGGAAGGCGGCGGCCGTCGCCCGGACCAGCTTCATGCCGGCCGGCGTGAACGCCCGAAGGGAATGCGCGATGCGATTGCCGAGCTGTGCAAGAACCGTCTCCGGGACATCGGCCGGGCTTTGAGTGACGAAGAACACGCCGACGCCCTTCGATCGCACCAACCTCACTAGGCGCTCGACTTGAGCAATCACCGGCTTGGGCGCCTCGGCGAACAGCAAGTGGGCTTCATCGAAAAAGAACACGAGCTTGGGCTTGTCGATATCACCGACCTCGGGGAGGACGCGGAAGAGCTCGGTTAGCAACCACAGCAGGAACGTGCTGTAGAGGCGCGGGCATTCCATCAGTTGATCGGCATGGAGCAGGTTCACGATGCCGCGGCCGGCGTCGTCGGTACGGATCATGTCGAGGATGTCGAAGCGAGGTTCCCCGAACAGACGATCACCACCCTGGCTTTCCAAGGCCAGGATTTTCCGGGAGATGGCGGCGAGCGATGCCGCCGTGACGTTGCCATAGCGCTGGCAGATCTCCTCCCGGCGCTCGAGCATGTCGGCCAGCTCCCAGCGCAGGTCGTCCAGGGTGAGCAGCCAACCCTTTTCGTCGTCGGACTTCTTCAGAGCGATTGCCACCGCGCCGGCCTGTGCATCGTTGAGGCCAAGCATGCGGGCAATCAGCTCGGCACCCATTTCCTGCACCGATGTCTTGATCGGCAGACCGCTGGTGCCGAAGAGATCCCAGAAGGCAACGGGGAAGCGATCGGCGGCGAATTGGCGACCAAGCGTCCGGGTGCGTTCGGCGAGCGGTGAGGCATCATCCCCGCGGGCAGATATGCCGGACAGGTCGCCTTTGACGTCGGCGGCGAAGACTGCAACGCCCGCCCGGCTGAAGCCTTCGGCGAGCGCCTGCAGGGTGGTCGTCTTGCCTGTGCCTGTGCTTCCGGTCACCAGACCATGCCGATTTGCCTTTGCCAGCGGTAGGGAAATGACGCTTCCGGCCTTGGAAATTCCAATCTCGATCGAGGACATTTTGCACTCCTGAAACAATGAGAAATCCTACCAGAAAACCACGTTCAACACACTGATTTTCTCGGCGTTTCCGCCGGTCGGCGGTTGTTCCGGCCGGGCGGCATTCCCTTTCAATTCGGAGCACAATCGCCCCAGCAACCGGCGCCCTGTCGGCGCCGGATTTCAGTTCACGGTATCGGTCGCCGCAAGCTCGGCGGTGATCATCGGCAAGATGGCGAGAAGTTCCTCGGTGTCGTTCCTGAAGCGGGCGACATGCTTCATCAGCAGCGCGATCTTGGCGTCCTGATCGGCCCATTCCATCGGCGGGAGAGCAATCGCGCGATTCTTCACGGCATCCATTTGATCCGAGATGAAGTCGTCGAGCGCTTCCAGCGCGTCGGCGCCCGGTCCCTCCTCACCCATGCGAGGGCGGGAGACGAGGCCGGAAAGGGAGTCCGACAGGTGAGCAAGGGCGTCATAGAGTGCTTCCATCCGGGTGTGGCGGTCGATACCGGCGATGGCGTCCGAAAATGCGGTGTTCAGGTCGACTTGCGCGGACATGGTCAGATCCTTTCCGGAAGTGCATGGAGCGTGGCGAGCGCGGAGGGGTCAATTTCGCCCGCAACCTTGCAGGAGGAGCAAATCAGGCCATCGCGGGTGCGGAGGTACTTGACGCCCTTCCATTCTGCCCTCCTGTCGCGAATTTGATTGATGGTTTGCACAATCCATTGGATTTCGTCCCGGCAGCGAATAACTCGCCAACGTGCATTCAGCCGGCACACGACAAACGAATAGGCATCGTCGCTCTCACGGCGGGAGAAATTAGGCATGCCTTCGGCGGCTGCCGGGATCGGTGTGATCGGCATTGGTCGTTTCCTTCGATGACTGGCATTTCGATAAGGGCGGCGAGCGCCCTTGCCGAAGGGTCAGGCGGCGATCGCCATCTCGACGGCCTGCACGTTGCTGAAAAGATGATGACGCCGGGCACAGGCCACGGCCTGCTCAACGCTCACGAACGGGGAAACCCAGCCGCCAGCGGCAAAGCCCCGGATCTCTTCCTGCCAGCGATACCGGGTGACGGTCTGGCCATTGCGCTTGGTCTTGAAGGGAAGCAGGACGGCGGCGACTTCGCCGGCCCAGGTGTCCTGGAAGATGGCGGTTGCTGCGGCGATGGCGTCGGCTGCGCGGGTCATTTAGGTATCTCCCTTGCTCTTCACGTTGCATTGATGATATAAGGTTATCACAAGATGGAGTCAACATCAAAAGTGCAAGGTTTTTCTTTTATGGCAATTTCTCCCGCCCAATGCCGAGCTGCCAGGTCGCTTATCGGATGGTCTCAGGACAAGCTCGCTGCCGCGTCGAAAGTCGCGAAAGCGACGATTGCAAATTTCGAGGCCGGCAAGCGTGAGCCATATGACCGGACGCTTGTCGACCTCCAATCGACTCTCGAAACCGCTGGTGTAATCTTCCAAGGTGACGGTGAAACGACCACGGGCGGCCCTGGCGTCCGCTTGAATAGCTTCACGCCGGACGAGGAGTGACGAAGTGGCCTCCCACAATCGACACGGGGACGGATCCGGGCCTGACGCGAGAAAGCTCTTGCAAGACCGGCTCCAGCGGGAAGAGATGGGCGACGAGGCCTACAAGCGCATGATCGCGCAGAACGGCGACAGTGCATTCAAGAAGTTCGGCATCGTATACATCATTGCTTTCGGGGTGATCGTTCTCGTGGCCTCAGGGTTGGGCTGGTGAGACACAAATCCTCCAGAGTGCGAGTTGGCCAAGAAATGTGGCTTTTCAATATGATTGATCAGACATCCGCCGGCGTCAACTTCCTCGCCGATGGCGAGACGGCGGGCGGTGGGCCGGGCGTCCGGCTGAAACTGCAACAATGAAGCGGTGTCTTCGGGAACCCATCGACGACATTTTCGTCGCAGCAGACGAGCTTGCTGTAGCATCCAAAGCCCTTATTGAGGGCGACCGATTGAAAGCTGTCGCGTTGTTGAACCAAGCGAACAGGCCCGCGATCAGAGAATGGACAGAGTCGCTATGGGGCGCTCGGAGCCCTTATGCGATCGTCGTTCAAAGAGCCTCGCGTCCGACACTTGCAACGCTTGTTGCTGAGCGCATGCCGATTAAGTCACAGCAAGCGGCGCTGATATCTCGGGATGGCTACCATTGTCGCTACTGTGGCATTCCCCTAATCCGGAAGGAGGTGCGTGCCCATTTGAGCAAACTAGTTCCTGAGGCTACCCTTTGGGGGCGCACCAATCTCTCACAACACGCGGCATTCCAAGCGATGTGGCTGCAGTTCGATCACGTCGTTCCGCACTCCCATGGTGGAGACAACTCGCTTGATAACATCATTGTCTGTTGCGCCCCTTGCAATTTCGCCAAGATGGCTTTCACCGTCGCTGAACTGGATCTAGAAGACCCTCGGCTTCGAGAGCCCAAGAGGTCAGATTGGTCCGGCCTTGAAGAAATACTGCGAGTAGAAGCATGAATGATCCGAAACTTCTCATCTCCCCACTCTCCTGCCAGTACAGCGAGGACGGAATCACGATCGACGTCCAGATCTACAAGCTGGAGGACGGCGACGGCTGGTCGCTCGAGCTCGTCGACGAGGAAAACAATTCGACCGTCTGGGAAGAGCTATTCACGACCGATGAGGACGCCTGGCGGGAGTTTCGAAGCCGGCGTGAAGGAAATCGGCCTGGCAGCCTTGCTGCAGGCCGAGGAAAGCGACGAATCCACGGTGCATTGATGGCACGGGGTCCGGCGCCTTTCGCCAGGGTGGCGGTCGGCCCGCGCGAGATGTAATCGCCCTTGAAGTGCCAAATTCTCCGACTATATCGGCGCTCGTCCACTTGCCGGAAAAGGAGGAACCGATGGCAATCACATTCTTCGACCGCCCCCTGTTCGTCCAGAGAAAGCACTATGTCGACGAGATCGCGAGTCTTGAAGATGCTTTCGATCTGCTCGAGGCATGGCCAGCCGACCAGCGCGGGCTTGCCCATGAAACCCTCATGCGGGGCATGCCAGGAAGCCGCGAACGGCCGCTTCCCCGTCGCCGCCATCCGAAAGAACCTCGAGACGTTCCTACGAAAAGCCGGCGTGCTGGCGGATATCGAGGACGTGCCGAACTTCGCCGGGCTCACGCCTGATCGGAACATCGGCAGCATGTAGACATGACCGGGCCGGCAACTATGGCGGCCCTCACTCGCACCCGATGCCGTCAGTGTTGATTTGCACTGAGAGTTGACCCGGGATTTGCGCCGAGAATTGACCCGCCCTTTAGATATGTTTCGGGTCGAGCGTCGTGGTCAAGACCTTGCCTTTCTCCTTCCTGGTTTTGGGTTCGTGGGCTGAACTGTTCTTGAAGCGGAAGCTGTCGTTTCCGGTTTCGAGAATGTGGCAGTGATGGGTGAGCCGGTCGAGCAGTGCTGTGGTCATCTTGGCGTCCCCGAAGACGCTTGCCCACTCGCTGAAGCTCAGGTTGGTGGTGATGATGACGCTGGTGTGTTCGTAGAGCTTGCTCAGCAAATGGAACAGCAGTGCGCCGCCTGACGCACTGAACGGCAGGTAGCCCAGTTCGTCCAGGATCACGAGGTCGGAGTGAGCCAGCCTGTTGGCGATCTGTCCTGATCGCCCCTGAGCCTTCTCCTGCTCGAGCAGATTGACCAGCTCGACGGTCGAGAAGAACCGGACACGCTTGTGATGATGCTCGATGGCCTGGACGCCGATCGCGGTAGCGACATGAGTCTTGCCCGTGCCGGGCCCGCCGACCAGAACGATATTGTTGGCGTCATCGAGGAAGTCGCAGCGATGAAGCTGACGCACCAGCGCCTCGTTGATCTCGCTGCTTGAGAAGTCGAAGCCGTTGAGGTCACGGTAGGCTGGAAAGCGTGCCGTCTTGAGCTGGTAGGCTGTCGATCTGACCTCACGTTCCGCGGTCTCGGCCCTGAGAAGCTGCGACAGGATCGGAATGGCAGACTCGAACGCCGGCGCTCCCTGCTCGGTCAGTTCACCCACCGCCTGGGCCATGCCGTGCATCTTCAACTGCCTGAGCATGATGACGATCGCGCCGCTTGCCGGGTTATGACGCATGACGGACCTCCGTCTTCCTCAGGGCATCGTAGCGTTCGACATTTGCCTTGGGCTCATTCGTGAGCGCCAGGGCCTGCGGTGCGCTGATGGTCGGTGGCGTGAAGGATTTGCCGTCGACGAGACGATGCAGCAGGTTGAGGATATGCGTCTTGGTTGGAACGCCGGACTTCAGTGCCGCGTCGACGGCCGAAAGCACGGCCTGCTCGTCGTGCTGCAGGACGAGAGCCAGGATATCGACCATCTCCCGATCACCACCAGGCTTTTTGAGCAGGTGCTGCTGCAGGGTTCGGAAGGCGTCAGGCAGCTCCGCGAAGGGAGCACCATTGCGCAGGGCACCGGGCTTGCGTTGGACCACGGCCAGGTAATGCCGCCAATCGTAGATCGTCTGACCGGGTCGATCGTGGGAGCGATCGATGATGCGGCGATGTTCGCACACGAGCTGACCTTCCGCGGCGATGACGACGCGATCGGGATAGACCCGCAGGCTCACCGGTCGATTGGCAAAGGAGGCCGGGACGCTGTAGCGATTGCGTTCCAGATGAACGAGGCAGGTCGGAGTGACGCGCTTCGTGTATTCGACAAAGCCATCGAAGAGCCGGGCAACTGGCATCAAACACCGTGCTTCCTCGATCCAGAGGTCGGCGATCGTGCCGCGCATCTTTCCGTGCGGGGTCTCCGCCCAAAACACTTTGCAATGCATCTCCAGCCACTCGTTCAGAGCATCCAGCGATGGAAAGCGCGGTATCGGCTGAAAGAAGCGATGCCGCGCATCCTGGACATTCTTCTCCACCTGTCCCTTCTCCCAGCCGGACGCCGGATTGCAGAACTCGGGCTCGAAGAGGTAGTGGCTGGCCATCGCCTGGAAGCGGACATTCACGTCACGATCCTTGCCGCGGCCGACCTTGTCGATCGCGGTCTTCATGTTGTCGTAGATGCCGCGGCGAGGAATGCCGCCGAATACACGAAAGGCATGATTGTGGGCGTCGAACAGCATCTCGTGCGTCTGCAGGAGGTAGGCTCGTACGACGAACGCCCTGGAGTAGGCCAGCTTCGTATGCGCTATCTGCAGCTTGGTGCGCTCGTTGCCGATGATCGCCCAGTCCTCGGACCAGTCGAACTGGAAAGCCTCACCCGGCTCGAATGCGAGGGGCACGAACGTTCCACGCCCCGTCGTCTGGCGCTCTCTGTGCCAATCGGCCTTCCATTCCCGTGCAAAAGCCGCGACCCGGCAATACGAACCTGAATAGCCGAGGCTCAGCAGATCGGCATGAAGCTGCTTCATCGTGCGCTTCTGTTTGCGGGGCTTGTTGGCCTCGGACTTGAGCCACGCCGAGAGCCGGTCGGCAAACGGATCAAGCTTACTTGGTCGATCCGGCACCTTGAACTTCGGCTCCACGCCATCTGAGCGAAGGTATTTGCGGATCGTGTTCCGCGAGAGGCTCGTGCGCCGCGAGATGTCGCGGATCGAAAGCTTGTCGCGGAAATGCCAGCGTCGAATAACGCTCAATAACTCCATGATGATCACTCCAGAGCCCCCGCTTCGATGACGCGAGGGACGGTTCAAACATGGGTCAATTCTCGATGATAATATTCCGCGATCCCGGGTCAGCTCTCAGTGCAAATCAACAGTAATCAGGAGCACCCGCTCGTCGCACCACACGTGTTGCACTTCTCGCAGGTCCCGTTCCGCACCATCGTGAAGTTCTGGCACTCGCCGCACATATTCCCCGTATAGCCCTGCGCCAGCGCCTGTGCCCGGCGGTCGGCGGCGACCGACTTGGCGTCGGCCTTGGCGGATGCCGCGTCCGCGGCCGCCTTGTCGGAGAACAGTTCGGTGTCGACCGCGTCGATGGCGATTTCCTCGGCGAGTTCGGCCTGGCGCTCCTCGTAGTCGCGGCGGAAGGCGGTGATCTCGCTGACATCGGCGTCGAGCTTGCGGGCCGCGTTTGCCGGCAAAGGCGATCACCGAGCCGGAGGAGCCGACCGTGGCGCGGGCGCCCTCGCCCGCCGCGCCCTTGGCGTCGTGGGCCGGGCCGTGGCTGGAGACCAGCGTCGGCTTGTGGCCGCGCGTCCAGCCCGAGGAGAACGGGTTGGTCTTGCCTTCGGAAATGCCCTTGCCAAGCGCGGTATTGCCGAAATCGGACGTGTCGACATGGGCGAGATCGTGACGGCTCAGGTAGGAGACGGCGAGT
>JAHHDR010000024.1:245000-433609 GCA_019739215.1 Rhizobium sp. | reverse complement strand
GCCGATCATCCCGGAACCGATGAGAGCGATCTTCTTACCGCGCCATGGAATATGTCCTTGTTCTCATGAGACAATGAGGGCGGCGGCTGACAAGAAGCTGTCGCCTTTGGGCAATCGGCTTAAACTCAAAAGTAGAAATGTCAACGCATTATTTTTGGGGTAGCAAATTCAATCGGTTAGATATCAAATGTCTTACGTAAACGTCAATCGATGTCATGCTGACGACGTTAAGACCGATTAACTTTCGCGAGATTCGAGATAGTCCTGGCTGCGGCATTTCGAACAGCCTCGACACGGTGCGGTCGAACTCGAAACCGGTCGTGCCCCGGCGGACCGGAAGCAGTTGTTCGGGCATGGCCTCGGCCGAGGCCACCAGGCGAACCTTATTGTCATAGAGCGTGTCGACGAGATTGATGAAGCGCTTGGTCTCGTTGCCCTGTTGCGGCGACAGGACCGGTATATGTTTCGATGAACACGGTCGGATAGCGTTCGGCAATGGCGAGATAGTCGGAGGCGCCGAGCGGCTTCTTCGCAGAGGTCGCGGAAACTGAAGCGGGCGGCACCGAGGGCGGCCGCCGGCACCGGAAACCTCCCGGCCCTTCATCTCGATACTTTCGGCGCGCGGGGTCACGCCGTCGGTGAGCTTGTGCCATGCCGCATCGATGCCGGCGTCGGTTTCCGGGCCGAGCGGCGTCAAGCCAGACCGGCCAGGCTGCGCGTCTTCTCCAGCCGGTAATCGGTCCGAGAATCCAGCGACACGACGTCGGTGTACTGCTTGAGCAGATTGATGAAGGGCAGGAAGAGCTGGCGGTTTGAGCCCGTCGCGATAGAGGTCGTCCGGCGCCACGTTGGAGGTCGCGATCAGCACCGAACCGCGCTGGAAGAGTTCGGTGAAAAGCCGGGACAGGATCATGGCGTCGGCGATATCGCTGACGGTGAAACTCGTCGAAGCACAGCAGCACCGCCTCGTCATGCAGCGCGGCCGCCACGGGCGGCACCGGATCGGCCTGCCGCGTCTCGCCGTTCTTCAGCTTCCTGCCGATGGGCGTGGATGCGGTTGTGGACGTCGGCCATGAATTCATGGAAATGCGCCCGGCGCTTGCGCTGGATCGGCGCGAGTTCGAACATCATGTCCATCAGCATCGTCTTGCCGCGACCGACGCTGCCATGGATGTATAGCCCGCGAACGGGATTTTTCGGTATGGCGCTTGGCCGCGAAGAGCCAGCCGAGGGCCGAGGACTTCTTCGCCGGCGCCCGGGACTTCAGCGCGCCGAGAACATCATCGAGACGACGCGCGATCATGAACTGTTGCGCATCGCGTTCGATCTGGCCGTCGGCCGCGAGCGATTTCCAGCCGCTCGACGACACTGCTGGAATAGTCGGGCGGCGGCTGCATTCAGTGGGGAACCTGATTACCGGGAAAGGCTGATGGGGCGTGCCGGTGTTTGCTGCGGCCGGTCAACAGGCTGTCCGAAGTCTTGAGGAACGTGGCGATCTGGTTGCCGTCACGATCCTTGACCACGACCTGCTTGCCGGTGACCTCCCAGGAGTTCATCAAAGCCAGTTCGTTGCCGCAGCCGCGTGTGCCGCCGCGCGAGCCGGAGCCGAGATTGGTGAGCGTCAGGAACATCTGGCAGTTCGCACCGTTGGCGCTGACCTTCCAGCTCCCGACCATGCTCTCCTTCTTGATGTCCAGGGCTGCGGCGTTCATCTGGTCGGTCTGCGTCTGGTTGAGCGCGACCTCGTTCTCCGGCTTGGTCGGGAACTGGGATGTGTCGGTGGTCGGGTCGGGAAGCTGGCCGGTCTCGACTGTCTGCACCGGCGCCGCCTCGAGCGGTTCCGGCCGCATCGTGGTGTCGACCGTGTCCATCCGGTCCGTGCCGCAGCTTGCGAGCAGCAAACCGGCCGCCACGACCGCGATCACCTTCGAACCCTGCATTCCCGTCTCCTTCGCTTGCCTTCAATCTTCCCGTAATCAGGAAAATGCTGCGGATTTAGCGTAAGCCGATATGGTTAATCAACCCTTGCGCCGTGAAACCACCGGGAATGCAGTTGGTTCCTAGACCCGGCGCTCGACCATCATCTTCTTGATCTCGGCAATTGCCTTGGCCGGATTGAGCCCCTTGGGGCAGGCCTGGGCACAGTTCATGATCGTGTGGCAGCGATAGAGCCGGAACGGATCCTCGAGGTCGTCGAGGCGTTCGCCCTTGGCTTCATCGCGCGAGTCGATCAGCCAGCGATAGGCCTGCAGCAGCACGGCGGGACCGAGATAGCGGTCGCCATTCCACCAGTAGCTCGGACAGGAGGCCGAGCAGCAGGCGCAGAGGATGCATTCATAGAGACCGTCGAGCTTCTGGCGGTCTTCGTGGCTCTGCTTCCATTCCTTGGCCGGCGTGGGCGACACGGTCTTGAGCCAGGGCTCGATCGAGCGGTGCTGGGCGTAGAAGTTGCTGAGGTCGGGCACTAGGTCCTTGACCACGGGCATGTGCGGCAGCGGGTAAATCTTCACCGTGCCCTTCACGTCATCCGTGCCCTTGGTGCAGGCCAGCGTGTTGGTGCCGTCGATATTCATCGCGCAGGACCCGCAGATGCCCTCGCGACAGGAGCGGCGGAAGGTCAGGGTCGGGTCGATCTTGTTCTTGATATAGATCAGGGCATCGAGCACCATCGGGCCGCAATCGTCGACATCGACATAATAGGTGTCGATCGAGGGATTGTTGCCGTCATCGGGCGACCAGCGGTAGATGCGGTATTCCCGCACATTTTTGGCGCCGTCGGGCTTCGGCCAGACCTTGCCCTCGGTCATCGTGGAATTCTTGGGGAGGGTGAGTTCAACCATCTGTCAGCGCCTCAATACACGCGTGCCTTGGGCTCGATCTTGTGCGGATCGATACCAGGCTGGAGAAGTTCTGTATGAACCGGGCGATAGTCGAGCTTCACGTTGCCCGACGAATCGACCCAGCTCAGCGTGTGCTTGCGCCAGTTGACGTCGTCGCGGCCTGCGAAGGCGCCGTCGGTATAGTCCTCGCGGGCGTGGGAGCCGCGGCTCTCCTTGCGGGCCTCGGCGCCGTAGACGGTGGTGATGGCGCAGGCCATCAGGTTTTCCAGCTCCAGCGTCTCGACCAGGTCCGAATTCCAGATCATCGAGCGGTCTGTGACCTTGATGTCCTTCATCTCGCCCCAGATCGCCGACAGCCGCTTGCAGCCGCTTTCGAGCGATTCCTGGGTGCGGAACACGGCGGCGTCTTCCTGCATGGCGCGCTGCATCTTTTCGCGCAGCACCGAGGTCGGCGTCGAGCCACCGGCATGGCGCAGGCGATCGAAGCGGTCCATGATGCCGTCGCAGGCCGTTTTGTCGAGCGCGGGAATGGCGCTCGCGCGGTCGATGACCTCGCCGGCGCGGATTGCCGCGGCGCGGCCGAAGACCACGAGGTCGATCAGCGAGTTCGAGCCGAGGCGGTTGGCGCCGTGGACCGAGGCGCAGCCGGCTTCGCCCACGGCCATCAGGCCGGGCGATATGCGTTCCGGGTTGGCGCCGTCAGCGTTGAGCACCTCGCCCCAGTAGTTCGTGGGGATGCCGCCCATGTTGTAGTGCACGGTCGGCAGGACCGGGATCGGCTCGCGGGTCACGTCGACGCCGGCGAAGATCTTGGCGCTCTCGGAAATGCCCGGCAGGCGCTCGTGCAGCACGGCTGGGTCGAGATGGTCGAGATGCAGGTAAATGTGGTCCTTGGCCTTGCCGACGCCGCGGCCTTCGCGGATTTCCAAGGTCATGCAGCGCGAGACGACGTCGCGCGAGGCGAGATCCTTGGCGTTAGGCGCATAGCGCTCCATAAAGCGCTCGCCCTCGGAATTGACGAGATAACCGCCTTCGCCGCGCGCGCCTTCGGTGATGAGACAGCCGGCGCCATAGATGCCGGTCGGATGGAACTGCACGAACTCCATGTCCTGAAGCGGCAAGCCGGCGCGGGCGATCATGCCATTGCCGTCGCCGGTGCAGGTGTGAGCCGAAGTCGCCGAGAAATAGGCGCGGCCATAGCCCCCGGTCGCGAGCACCACCATCTTGGCCGAGAAGCGGTGGATCGTGCCATCATCGAGGTTCCAGGCGACGACGCCGGTGCAGGTGCCATCCGGCGACATGATCAGGTCGAGCGCGAAATACTCGACGAAGAATTCGGCATTGTGCTTAAGCGACTGGCCGTAGAGCGTGTGCAGGATGGCGTGGCCGGTGCGGTCGGCAGCCGCACAGGTGCGCTGCACGGGCGGCCCTTCGCCGTAATTCTGCATGTGGCCGCCGAAGGGGCGCTGGTAGATGCGACCGTCCTCGGTGCGGGAGAAGGGCACGCCGTAGTGCTCGAGCTCATAGACCGCCTTGGGGGCTTCCATGGCGAGATACTGCATGGCGTCGACATCGCCGAGCCAGTCCGAGCCCTTGACGGTGTCATACATATGCCACTGCCAGCTGTCGGGCGTCATGTTCTGCAGCGAGGCCGCGATGCCGCCCTGGGCGGCGACGGTGTGCGAGCGGGTCGGGAAGACCTTGGTGATGCAGGCGGTCTTGAAACCCTGTTCGGCCATGCCGAGCGTGGCGCGAAGACCGGCGCCGCCTGCGCCGACCACGACCACGTCATAGGCATGATCGACATAATTGTAAGCCTTGCCGCCAGCAGCAGGTGAAGAAGGAGATGCCATGGTCGATTATCCTGCGAAGCCGAGCTTGAGCACCGCGAAAATACAGAGGGCGGCGACGATAACGGTGAAAAACGTGTTGAGCATCAGAAGCGCGACCTTCTGGAATTCGTTTGTGGATGTAGTCCTCGATCACGACCTGCATGCCGAGACGCATGTGGATCAGGGCCGAGATGACCACGAGTCCCATGACCACGGCGACGACGGGGTTACCCAGCGAGGCCACCACGTCTTCATACGTCGCTCCGTTATGCATGACGATGAAGCCAATGAAGAAAAGCATCAGAGGCACGTTGGCGACGGCCGTCAGCCGCTGGCGCCAGAAATGGTCGGTGCCTTCCTTGGCAGAACCGAGGCCACGAACCTTGCCGAGGGGAGTGCGCATATCCATGGGGGAACTCCTCAGCGGGCCATGTAGCCAGCGATCCAGAGCAGGATCGTGATGATGGGCGAAGCGACGAAGGTGATCTTGGCGACCCGCGTGGTGAGATGCTTGTCGAAGCCGTAGCCGAGATCCCAGACAAGATGCCTGACCCCGCCGATCATGTGCTGGACCAGCGCCCAGGTGAAGCCGAACAGCACGATTTGCCCGATCCACGAGCCGAAGACCCAGTTCGCAGTTGCGAAATACTCTGGTCCCGATGCTGCTGCGATGAGCCACCATGCGACCAGTACCGTGCCGAAATAGAGCGCGGAGCCGGTGATTCGGTGGATGATCGAGCTCATCATCGTCGGAATGGGACGATAGATGAACAGATGCGGAGAAAGGGGCCGGTTTTTGACCGTGTTTGCCATATAGGGACCTCCGGGAGGGCAAGCAGGACCGCCGGTTGAGGCGGCGCCGGCGCAATGAGAGGGGCTCTTATGTGCATTGCGTCAAAACGGTGTTTAATCGCCTGATTGCGCCGCGACAAGCCCTCACAAAGTACGAGCCGGAATTCAAATCGATTTTTATTCCATGGCTTAGATGAAATTGCTGACCGGTCACGCTAGCTGGCGAGAGAATTTGGGTCCGGATAGCCTGTCCCATTTTGCAACACGTTGACTTTGCTCATGTTTTTCATTAACCCTTCGTTAATGAACGGCCTGCTTCGCGCCGCGGGCGGTTCCCTGAAGGAGAACGGACATGTCAAGATTTACCGGCACGGCCCTTGCGCTGCTCCTTGCCTTTTCGATCGTTCCGATGGCCCAGGTCGCGGCTGGCGACCGCAACGATGGTCCTCGGGTCGTCAAGCACAGCAAGCTCAAGTTCGCCGATCGCAAAGGCAATCGGCATCATCGGAGCACGGTCCGGATCGTCAATCGCAACGTCGTTGTCGTGAAGGCGGATGGCAAGTTTCGTCACGCGTATCGAGGATACCGGCAGGTCAACACCTATTCGGGCGATGTCGTGATCGACGTCCGCAATGGTGTCGGCCAGTGGTCCTACGGGTCCTTTAGCGCGGACGCCGTCCCGGCCGCGGCCGTGCCGAATGCAAAGATCATCGACGTCGACGCGATCACCCCCAACAATGGCTGCGACATGCAGGCCGGCGTCTGCGTCATCCGGCCTTAGGCTGAGACGATTTCGTCGATCGCCTCGATCAGCCGGTCGCATTCCGCGTCCGTACCGATCGAGATACGCAGGAAGTCCGATATGCGCGGTTTTGGCGAAGTGCCGGACCAGGATGGCGCGGTCGCGCAGCGCCGCGGCAAGTCCGGCACCGTCGCGGCCGGGAAGGCGTGCGAAGACGAAGTTCGACTGCGACGGCAGGACCTCGAATCCGCGCTGCCGAAGGCCGCCAGTCACGCGCTCGCGCGTCGCGATGACCCGTTGGCGGGTGCTCTGGAACCAGTCCTCGTCCTCGATCGCCGCTGTAGCGGCTGCCTCGGCCAGCCGGTCGAGCGGATAGGAGTTGAAACTGTCCCTTGACGCGTTCGAGCGCGTCGATCAGCGGCCTCTGCCCGATCGCATAGCCGATGCGCATGCCCGCGAGCGAGCGCGATTTGGAGAGCGTGTGCACCACCAGCAGGTTGGGATAGTTGCGGGTGAGCGGGATCGCCGTCTCGCCGCCGAAATCGATATAGGCCTCGTCGACCACGACCGGCTGCGAGGGACGAGCCGCGACCAGGGCTTCGATATCAGCAAGCGGCAGGCCGATGCCGGTCGGCGCGTTGGGATTGGGCAGGATGATCGCGCCGCAGGGCCGGTCGTAGTCCGAGATCCGGATGCCGAAGGTGTCGTCGAGCGGTATTGTCACTGCCTCGATGCCGTAGAGCAGCGAATAGACGGGATAGAAGCTGTAGGTGATATCGGGATAGAGCAGCGGCCCGTCATGCTTGAGCAAAGCCTGGAACGTGTGGGCGAGCACTTCGTCGGAGCCGTTGCCGACAAAGACTTCATTGAGGGAAACACCGTAGCGCCGTGCGATCGCGCCGCGCAGCCGCGTCGAGGCCGGATCCGGATAGAGCCGCAGCCTGTCACCCGCCTCGGCTGCGACCGCCGCCAGGGCCTTCGGCGAGGGCCCATACGGGTTTTCGTTGGTGTTGAGCTTGATCAGGTTGTCGATCCTCGGCTGTTCGCCGGCGACGTAAGGATGCAGCGTCGAAACGACGGGCGACCAGTATCTGCTCATCAGTTCTTCCTCGTGGCGACATAGGATGCCAGGGCTGTCAGCATTGCGGCCCTGTCGCCGTAGGGCGCAAGCAATGCCGTCGCGTCCTCGATCAAGCCCGCGAGCCTGGACTGCGTCCACTGGATGCCGTGGATCGACGGCAGTGTCTTCTTGCCGCGCGCGGCATCCTTGCCCGCCGCTTTGCCGAGCGTCGTGCTGTCGGCAGTGAGATCGAGCAGGTCATCGCGAAGCTGGAAGGCAAGGCCGACGATTTCGCCGAAGCGGACGAGACGTTGCCGGTCTTCGTCTGCCGCACCCGCCGCCAGTGCGCCGGCCTCGCAGGCAAATCGGATCAGTGCGCCGGTCTTCATGCGCTGCAGGCGGGTGATCTCGTCTTCGTCGAGTTCGCGGGTCTCGGCCTCGAGATCGAGCGCCTGTCCGCCGGCCATGCCGCCGATGCCCGATCCGCGCGCGAGCGCCAGCGTCAGCGCGACCTTGGTGGCGTCGGGCAGTCGGGTCTCCGGAGCCGCGATGATATCGAAGGCGTAGGTCAACAGGCTGTCGCCCGCGAGGATCGCCGTCGCCTCGTCGAATTTCCGGTGAACGGTCGGCTGGCCGCGCCTGACATCGTCATTGTCCATCGCCGGCAGGTCGTCATGGATCAGCGAATAGCAGTGGATGCATTCCAGCGCCGCCGCCACGCGCAGTGCGGCATCCGCATCGCCCTCAAACAGGGCGGCACATTCGACAACCAGGGCGGGGCGCATGCGCTTGCCGCCATTGAGAACGCCGTGGCGCATCGCGGCCAGCAGTCGCTCGGGCCGCACCGTCTCGTCGGGACGCGCGTCGCCGGAAAGCAGCGCGCCAAGCAGGGCCTGCACCGCGTCGGCGTGGCCTTCCAGCCTGTCCAGAAAATCTCTCTCGCGCATGCGACGCTCTTTGGCATGGCACAATCCCGCTTGCAACCGCGTGGCGGGGGCGGCGCGACAAATCGCGCGCGAAAGGCTGGCCTTGAAGCCTCCCGCAGTCTATGAGACCCTTTCCGAGATGATGGGACAAGCCGAGGCCTTGATTGGACATCGCCCCCGAAACGACGTTGCTGGATGCCCCGGCCGGCCCGGCCGCCGGTGACGCGCCCATGCGACGCTGGATAAAACGTCTTCTGAAATGGGCGCTGGCGATCGTGCTGCTGCCCTATGTCCTGATCCTGGTCTATGCCATCGACTTCGTCCGCCCGGTGTCCACGCTGATGCTCTGGGATCTGGCGACATTTCGGGGTTATGACCGTCGCTGGGTGGATTTCGAGGATATTTCCCCCAATCTCGTCCAGTCGGTGATGATGTCGGAGGACGGCCAGTACTGCGCGCATCACGGCGTCGATGTCGTGCAGCTCAGGGGCGTGGTCGAGGATGCGCTGGAGGGAGAGGCCACCCGCGGCGCCTCGACGATTCCGATGCAGACGGCCAAGAACCTGTTTCTGTGGAATGGCCGGTCCTTCATCCGCAAGGGCCTCGAACTTCCGCTCGCACTCGGCGCGGATGCCGTCTGGAGCAAGCGGCGGCTGATGGAGATCTATCTCAACATCGCCGAGTGGGGCCCCGGCATCTATGGCATCGAGGCTGCTGCCCGGTATCATTTCAAAACCTCGGCGGCCAAGCTGACGAAGAAGCAGTCGGCACTGCTTGCGGTCTCGCTGCCCAATCCGATCACCCGCGTCGCGTCGAAGCCCTCGCGCGGCATGAGCCGGCTGGCAAACCTGATCCAGCGACGCGCGAATGCCTCGGGCGAATATATCAAATGCCTTTATGACTGAGGCCACGTCTATTCATTTGTGAACCCTGTCCGGCAATCGTAGAATTCCACGAATGCAACGGAGATATCCATGGCTGCCCTCAAGCTATACGTCGGAAACAAGAATTATTCGTCCTGGTCGATGCGGCCCTGGGTGGCGCTAAGGGCAGCAGGGGTCGATTTCGAGGACGAGGTCATCCCTTTCGATTTCCCGGCTGGAAATCCCGCGATCAAGGCGATTTCCGAGGGCGGCACAGTGCCCGTGCTCGAGCATGAGGGGCTGCGCATCTGGGAAACACTGGCGATCGTCGAATATGTCGCCGAACTGTTTCCCGACAAGCGGCTCTGGCCCGCAGAACGCAGGCAGCGAGCGTTGGCGCGCGCCTATTGCTCCGAAATGGCTACCGGTTTCCGCGCCTTGCGCAATGCCGCACCGATGAATCTGCGCTATCCGAGGAAGAAGCTGGCAGTCGACGAGGACGTGGCGGCCAATATCCGGCGCATCGAGGCGATCTGGCACGGCAATGTCGAGGAGAGCGGCGGGCCTTTCCTGTTCGGTGATTTCTGTGCCGCCGACGCCTTCTTCGCCCCTGTCGTCGCCCGTTTCGACTCCTATCTTCTGGTGGATCATCCTGCCACGCTGCGCTACATGGAGGCGGTGAAAAAACACCCGGCGATGCAGGCCTGGGCAGCGGATGCCGCAAAAGAGACGTGGATCGTGCCGGAGGACGAGCTTTGACTCTCCCTTCCACCGGGATTTGCAAGATTTTTTGACCGGGGTACTGGTCAAGTCGGGAGTCCTTCTGTATATGACCGGCAAATTTTCCGGAAAGACCCGCTTTCTCGTCCGGCCTAGCGGGCCGATGGCGAGGTTTTGACGGGATAGAGATTGGAGTTTCGAAATGGCAGTTCCTAAGAGAAAAACCAGCCCGTCGCGTCGTGGCATGCGTCGTTCGGCCGATGGCCTCAAGGCCCCGACCTATGTCGAGGACAAGAACTCCGGCGAACTGCGCCGTCCGCACCATGTCGACCTGAAGACCGGCATGTATCGCGGCCGCCAGGTTCTGACGCCGAAGGAAAGCACCTGATCCTTTTCAGGTGGACCGTTTGATACTCAAGGGCTGGCAGAAATGCCGGCCTTTTTGCTGTCCTGATGGCTTTGCACTGCCCAGACGTCTTTGTGCCGAACGCAAACTATATTAAGACCTGCTCACCGTCCGACCCCGAGGAGTTCCGCCGATGGCCGCCATCCCGCTGATGCTGATACCTTTCATCCTTTACAATCTCGCCATGTTCGGCGCGTTCGGAGGGGGCGGTGTCGAGGCACTCAAGACAGTCGTGACCAGCGTCAACATGATGTCTGGCGCCACCTGGACCATGTCGCTGGGCGACCTTTTCATCGTCATCAGCCTGATGATCCTGTTCGTGGAAGTCTTCAAGGCCACACGCCGCTCCTCGGTCGCGCTTCTCGACCACCTGTTCTCGATGGCGCTATTCGTGGTCTTCCTCGTCGAGTTCCTGCTGGTGCAGGGCGCTGCGACCCAGATCTTCTTCATCCTGATGCTGGTGGCGTTGGTCGACGTCATCGCCGGGTTTACGGTGTCGATCAAGTCGGCGTCTCGTGACGTTGCGATCGGGCTGTGACGCGAGCATGAAACGAAAATGGCGATCCGTCGGGATCGCCATTCGTTCGTGACATTGGGGCGGCGGAAAACGCCGTATCCTGTCGGTCACATGTTCTCGATCTTGGTCTGCAGCGCGCGAAGCTGCTCCTTGAGTTCGTCGAGATCCTTGGGCTCGGTCTTCTTGGCTTCCGGCTTGGCGCCACTTATCGCCCCGAACGGCGTGAACACTTCCATGGCTTGGCGGAAGATCTCGGTGTTACGCTTGATCTGCTCCTCCATGAGTTGCATCGGCGCCTGGAGGTTCTTCGAGAGCGGCGTGTCGCCGAGCGTCTTGGCCATGTGTTCGCGGATCTGGCTCTGCTGCTCGCCGAAGGCATGCATCGACTGCTCAAGATAGCTCGGCACGAAGGTCTGCATCTGGTCGCCGTAATAGGAGATCAGCTGGCGCAGGAACGAGATCGGCAACAACGTGTTGCCGTGCTTGGATTCCTGCTCGAAGATGATCTGCGTCAGGACCGAATGCGTGATGTCATCGCCGCTCTTGGCGTCCTGGACAGTGAAGTCCTCCCCGCGCTTCACCATCTGGGCAAGGTCGTCAAGTGTCACATAGGTGCTGGTACCGGTGTTGTAGAGGCGCCGGTTCGCATATTTCTTGATGACCGTCTGCCCGTCGTTTTTCGCCATTTGGTTCCTCCTGACAGCGCACAGTTCGGCAACTCTCGTTGCGCCCCCCTCTCCCTGACGCAAAGGAAGTGTAAGCGGAAAAGCTGCGCGAATACAAACGATTTGTGCGATGCGGCGATTTCGCGTGATTTTTCTTGCGCAGCAATTCGCAGTGCGGAAAGATAGGCGGGACGGCGACGCGGCAAGACGCGATGTCGACCGAGATATCCAGCCGGCGCCTCGCGATGAGCGCGATGTCGGCATTCAGACGCAAGTTGCATTGACAAGTCCATTAGCACTTTGTCACTGTCCGAAGAAAAGTCATAACGGAGGAAATGCCATGTCCAGCCCCTCGATCGTCATCGCCAGCGCCGCTCGAAACCGCCGTCGGATCATTCAACGGCGCCTTTGCAAACACGCCGGCGCACGAGCTGGGTATCTCGGTCATCAACGGCGTGCTCGCCCGCGCCGGCGTCGACGCCTCCGAGGTCAACGAGGTCATCCTGGGCCAGGTCCTGCCCGCCGGCGAAGGCCAGAACCCGGCGCGGCAGGCCGCCATCAAGGCCGGCATTCCGATCGAGGCGACAGCGATGGGCATCAACCAGCTCTGCGGTTCCGGCCTGCGCGCGGTCGCGCTCGGCATGCAGCAGATCGTCAGTGGCGACGCCGACATCATCATTGCCGGCGGAATGGAATCCATGTCGATGGCGCCGCATTGCGCCCACCTGCGCGGCGGCGTGAAGATGGGGGACTTCAAGATGATCGACACGATGATCAAGGACGGCCTGACCGACGCCTTCCACGGCTATCACATGGGCATTACCGCCGAGAATGTCGCGCGCCAGTGGCAGTTGACCCGCGACGAGCAGGACGCTTTCGCGGTTGCCTCGCAGAACAAGGCAGAGGCCGCGCAGGTCGCCGGCCGGTTCAAGGACGAGATCGTGCCCTTCACGATCAAGGGCCGCAAGGGCGACACGATCGTCGATGCCGACGAGTACATCCGCCACGGCGCGACCATCGACCAGATGGCGAAGCTGCGGCCCGCCTTCGACAAGGAAGGCACGGTGACCGCCGGAAATGCCTCCGGTCTCAACGACGGCGCCGCCGCCGCGCTGCTGATGACGGAGGAGAATGCCGCGAGGCGTGGCATCAAGCCGCTCGCCCGCATCGTGTCCTGGGCAACCGCCGGCGTCGACCCGAAGATCATGGGAACCGGGCCGATCCCCGCATCGCGCAAGGCACTTCAAAAGGCCGGCTGGTCGATCGGCGATCTCGATCTCGTCGAGGCCAACGAAGCCTTCGCGGCCCAGGCCTGCGCGGTCAACAAGGACCTCGGCTGGAATCCCGATATCGTCAACGTCAATGGCGGCGCTATTGCCATCGGCCATCCGATCGGCGCGTCCGGCGCCCGTGTCCTCAACACGCTGCTGTTCGAAATGAAGCGCCGCTCGGCGAAGAAAGGCCTCGCCACGCTCTGCATCGGCGGCGGCATGGGTATCGCGCTCTGCGTGGAAGCGATGTGACGCGGAACGCGTTCTCATGACATGATCGAACAGGCCTGAATAACAAAAGTGGAGGAGGGACGACCCATGAGCAGAGTGGCGCTAGTGACGGGTGGAACCCGTGGCATCGGTGCGGCGATCGCGATCGCGCTGAAGGCTGCGGGCTGCAAGGTGGCGGTGAACTATGCCGGAAACGAGGAGGCGGCGGCCGCCTTCACCAACGAGCACGGCATTCCAGCCTACAAGTGGGACGTCTCCAGCTACGAGGCGTGCCAGCAGGGCATTGCAAAGGTCGAGGGCGATGTCGGGCCGATCGACGTGCTGGTCAACAATGCTGGCATCACCCGTGACGGCATGTTCCACAAGATGACGCCGGCCGACTGGAACGCCGTCATCAACACCAACCTGACGGGGCTGTTCAACATGACGCATCAGGTCTGGGGCGGCATGCGCGACCGGTCCTTCGGCCGCGTGATCAACATTTCCTCGATCAACGGCCAGAAGGGCCAGATGGGCCAGGTGAATTACTCCGCCGCCAAGGCTGGCGACATCGGCTTCACCAAGGCGCTGGCGCAGGAGGGGGCGGCCAAGGGGATCACCGTCAATGCGATCTGCCCGGGCTATATCGGCACCGAGATGGTGCGTGCCGTGCCGGAGAAGGTGCTCAACGAGCGCATCATCCCGCAGATTCCCGTCGGCCGTCTCGGCGAACCGGAGGAAATCGCCCGATGCGTCGTCTTCCTCGCCGCCGATGATGCCGGCTTCATCACTGGCTCGACGCTCAGCGCCAATGGCGGGCAATATCTGGCCTGACCGTCTTACGCGGATGACCCCAAGCTTCGGATCGGCGCAACACCGGCGCCGTTTTCGTCTCAATCGACCGTGTAGCGGGATTGCACCAGACCCGACGGGTAGCCACGCGTCTCGCGATGCGTCAACCGTATATCCCGCCCGATCGCTCCGAACAGCGGCAGTCCATCGCCGATCAGCACGGGGACGCGGGTGACGACCATGTCGGCGATCAATCCTTCGCGGAGAAACGCCTGGATGATCTTGCCGCCGTCGACATAGACACGGTTCCAGCCACGCGCACCAAGGCTGTCCATGAGTTCGCGCGGCGTGAGTGCCGAGAATTCCACCTTGTCCCGCAGGTCGGCGCGCAAGGTCGAGCCATCGAGAGACCGGGTGAGTACGATGACCGGCTTGGGGTAGGGCCATTCGCCGAACTCGAGGACCTTTTCAAAGGCCCCCCGGCCCATGACCAGCCCGTCGACCGTAGCAAGAAAGTCGTCGTAGCCATAGTTCTCGCCCGGGTCCGATTCGAGCCCGGGCAACCAGTCGATGGATCCATCAGGCCGGGCGATGAAGCCATCGAGGCTGGTGGCGATAAAGGACGTGGCCGGTCGTCATGGACGATGCTCTCCTTCGCTATGGTTAAAAATTTAATAAAACTCAATATGTTGTGGTGAACAAACCGGGAAGAGTGGCGGAATGCCGATTCGTCAGTGATTCGTTCTCCTTCCGATCGACGCAAAAAGAAGCGGCGCCTCGAAAGGCGCCGCATGTAACCGGGAAGAGAGCGAGAAACTGTCAGCGGCAACGCGCTTCGTGCAGCCGGCCGCGGCGGTCGCGATAGACGCAGTATCCGCTGCGCTTCTTCGATTTGCTGACGAGGGCCATGGTGACGCCGCCGATCACCGCGCCGGCCACGACACCCGACGTACGGCCGGTGACGACACCGCCCACCACGGCGCCGGTTGCGGCGCCGAGGGTGACATTCTTCTCGGTGCGGGTGCAGGATGTGAGGGCGAGCGGGGCGATGAGAAGAGAAGCAATTATGATGCTTTTCATAATGAGCGATCCTTTCAGACTATATTCGTCCCATCAGGACGAGGATGAGGACGATGATCAGGACAAGGCCCAGTCCGCCGGACGGGCCATAACCCCAGCTGCGGCTGTGACCCCAACTCGGGATCGCCCCGATCAGGAGCAGGATGAGGACGATGATGAGGATAGTGCCGAGCATGGGAGGCTCCGTTCGGATTTTTGTTCGAGACGGAGGCTAACGCGTCGAGTGAGCCACAAGTTCCAAACCCCTGCGTCGACAAGGCATTCCCGAGACTGTGGCAGCGAAGAGGAGTCTATGGTTAATGAAGTCCTGCACCACTAAATCTAGTCGTGAACGTAACGGGAAAATGCCGGACTGCCTGATTCGTCGGTGATTCGTTCGATTTTGGTTCAGGCGTCACGGGCTCTTGCTCACCAATGCGTCCGGGCAGCTTTTACAAAGCGTTAACCATGAATGCGAACTCCGTTTGACGCGATCGCACGCCGATTTTCGGTCGGGCCTGCGCATTTTCCGCCTGAACCCGGCGGGATTCAGCATGTTGCGCGGCAGGTGCCGACAACCACAACATGTTGTCGTGAACAAAGAAGGTACGCATTGGAGTCATCGATTCGTCGCCGATTCGTTCTGAACCTGTTCCGAAACTTAACAGTCGGTCGATTTTGATGGTTGACGGGATGTAAACGGCCCCGTCCGGGCCCATATCCGCAGCACCGCCGCCGCGTCTTGCAATTGTGACAAAGCAGATGCATGGATGTTCGCCCGGTCCTGGACCGGACAGAATTGAACTGGACTGGACCGCGTTTGAAATCCGATCCCCTGACCTTGAGCGGCCGCGGCGTTACCGCGGTGCTCGGCCCGACCAATACCGGCAAGACGCATTATGCCATCGAGCGCATGGTGGCGCACGGCTCCGGTGTGATCGGCCTGCCGCTCCGCCTTCTGGCGCGCGAGGTCTATGGACGGGTCGTCGAAAAGGTCGGCGCGGCGAATGTGGCGCTCATCACCGGTGAGGAGAAGATCGCTCCGCCCAATGCCCGCTTCTCGGTCTGCACCGTCGAGGCGATGCCGGACGAGACCAAGGCCGCCTTCGTCGCCGTCGACGAGGTGCAGCTCGCGGCGGATTTCGAGCGCGGCCATGTCTTCACTGACCGCATCCTGCACCTGAGGGGCCGCGAGGAGACCCTGCTGCTCGGGGCGGCCACGATGAAGCCGATCCTCACCCAGGTGCTGCCGGGCATAGACATCGTCGAACGCCCGCGCCTGTCACAGCTCTTCTATGCCGGTTACAAGAAGATTACACGCCTGCCGCACCGGTCGGCGATCGTCGCCTTTTCGGCCGACGAGGTCTACGCGATCGCCGAACTGGTGAAGCGCCAGCGCGGCGGTGCGGCGGTCGTCATCGGCGCGCTGTCGCCACGGACCCGCAATGCACAGGTCGCGCTCTACCAGGCCGGCGAGGTCGACTATATCGTCGCCACCGACGCAATTGGCATGGGGCTCAATCTCGACATCGACCATGTGGCCTTCGCCCAGGATCGAAAGTTCGACGGATTCCAGTATCGCAATCTCAATGCCGGCGAGCTCGGCCAGATCGCCGGCCGCGCCGGCCGCCATCTGCGAGACGGCACGTTCGGCGTGACCGGCCAGACCCGCCCGTTCGACGACGAACTGGTCCAGCGGATCGAAAGCCACCAGTTCGACAACGTCAAGGTCATGCAGTGGCGATCGAAGGCGCTGGATTTTGCCTCGATCGCCGCGCTTCGCGCCAGCCTCGATACGGCGCCGCGGCTGCAGGGGCTGACAAAGGCGCTTCCGTCCGTCGATTACCAGGCGCTGGAGCATCTTGCCCGCTACCCAGACGTTTTGGAGCTTGCCACCACGCGCGAAAGAGTGGAAAAGCTCTGGGAGATTTGCGCGCTGCCCGATTACCGGCGGATCACGCGTTTTTTCCTGCCAGTGTGCCGGATCTGCAAGCCAGCCCGGCCGGTTGGACACATAGGTCCAAGTCCTGATTTGCGCAATACGCGCCGAAAGCGTGTCGATATCGCCATCAGTCCTGTCGGCGCGGCGAACCTGCTCGGCCATGAAGCCTTCATCAACGGCGCCGTGGCGGATGATGTCCTTGTACAATGACGCCACAAGGTCCGAATGCTGCAGCGACGTGATCCGCCGGTAATCGGGCAGCGCGCAAATCTCCCAGAGCTTTTCCACTCTTTCGCGCGTGGTGGCAAGCTCCAAAACGTCTGGGTAGCGGGCAAGATGCTCCAGCGCCTGGTAATCGACGGACGGAAGCGCCTTTGTCAGCCCCTGCAGCCGCGGCGCCGTATCGAGGCTGGCGCGAAGCGCGGCGATCGAGGCAAAATCCAGCGCCTTCGATCGCCACTGCATGACCTTGACGTTGTCGAACTGGTGGCTTTCGATCCGCTGGACCAGTTCGTCGTCGAACGGGCGGGTCTGGCCGGTCACGCCGAACGTGCCGTCTCGCAGATGGCGGCCGGCGCGGCCGGCGATCTGGCCGAGCTCGCCGGCATTGAGATTGCGATACTGGAATCCGTCGAACTTTCGATCCTGGGCGAAGGCCACATGGTCGATGTCGAGATTGAGCCCCATGCCAATTGCGTCGGTGGCGACGATATAGTCGACCTCGCCGGCCTGGTAGAGCGCGACCTGTGCATTGCGGGTCCGTGGCGACAGCGCGCCGATGACGACCGCCGCACCGCCGCGCTGGCGCTTCACCAGTTCGGCGATCGCGTAGACCTCGTCGGCCGAAAAGGCGACGATCGCCGACCGGTGCGGCAGGCGTGTAATCTTCTTGTAACCGGCATAGAAGAGCTGTGACAGGCGCGGGCGTTCGACGATGTCTATGCCCGGCAGCACCTGGGTGAGGATCGGCTTCATCGTGGCCGCCCCGAGCAGCAGGGTCTCCTCGCGGCCCCTCAGGTGCAGGATGCGGTCAGTGAAGACATGGCCGCGCTCGAAATCCGCCGCGAGCTGCACCTCGTCGACGGCGACGAAGGCGGCCTTGGTCTCGTCCGGCATCGCCTCGACGGTGCAGACCGAGAAGCGGGCATTGGGCGGAGCGATCTTCTCCTCACCGGTGATGAGCGCCACATTCGCCGCGCCGACCTTTTCGACGACCCGTCCATAGACCTCGCGCGCCAGAAGGCGGAGCGGCAGGCCGATCACACCGGAGCCGTGCGCCACCATGCGCTCGATGGCATAATGCGTCTTGCCGGTATTGGTCGGGCCGAGCACCGCGGTAACGCCGCGGCCGCTCAAGGTCAGGGGATCGGATTTCAAACGCGGTCCAGTCCAGTTCAATTCTGTCCGGTCCAGGACCGGGCGAACATCCATGCATCTGCTTTGTCACAATTGCAAGACGCGGCGGCGGTGCTGCGGATATGGGCCCGGACGGGGCCGTTTACATCCCGTCAACCATCAAAATCGACCGACTGTTAAGTTTCGGAACAGGTTCAGAACGAATCGGCGACGAATCGATGACTCCAATGCGTACCTTCTTTGTTCACGACAACATGTTGTGGTTGTCGGCACCTGCCGCGCAACATGCTGAATCCCGCCGGGTTCAGGCGGAAAATGCGCAGGCCCGACCGAAAATCGGCGTGCGATCGCGTCAAACGGAGTTCGCATTCATGGTTAACGCTTTGTAAAAGCTGCCCGGACGCATTGGTGAGCAAGAGCCCGTGACGCCTGAACCAAAATCGAACGAATCACCGACGAATCAGGCAGTCCGGCATTTTCCCGTTACGTTCACGACTAGATTTAGTGGTGCAGGACTTCATTAACCATAGACTCCTCTTCGCTGCCACAGTCTCGGGAATGCCTTGTCGACGCAGGGGTTTGGAACTTGTGGCTCACTCGACGCGTTAGCCTCCGTCTCGAACAAAAATCCGAACGGAGCCTCCCATGCTCGGCACTATCCTCATCATCGTCCTCATCCTGCTCCTGATCGGGGCGATCCCGAGTTGGGGTCACAGCCGCAGCTGGGGTTATGGCCCGTCCGGCGGACTGGGCCTTGTCCTGATCATCGTCCTCATCCTCGTCCTGATGGGACGAATATAGTCTGAAAGGATCGCTCATTATGAAAAGCATCATAATTGCTTCTCTTCTCATCGCCCCGCTCGCCCTCACATCCTGCACCCGCACCGAGAAGAATGTCACCCTCGGCGCCGCAACCGGCGCCGTGGTGGGCGGTGTCGTCACCGGCCGTACGTCGGGTGTCGTGGCCGGCGCGGTGATCGGCGGCGTCACCATGGCCCTCGTCAGCAAATCGAAGAAGCGCAGCGGATACTGCGTCTATCGCGACCGCCGCGGCCGGCTGCACGAAGCGCGTTGCCGCTGACAGTTTCTCGCTCTCTTCCCGGTTACATGCGGCGCCTTTCGAGGCGCCGCTTCTTTTTGCGTCGATCGGAAGGAGAACGAATCACTGACGAATCGGCATTCCGCCACTCTTCCCGGTTTGTTCACCACAACATATTGAGTTTTATTAAATTTTTAACCATAGCGAAGGAGAGCATCGTCCATGACGACCGGCCACGTCTTTATCGCCACCAGCCTCGATGGCTTCATCGCCCGGCCTGATGGATCCATCGACTGGTTGCCCGGGCTCGAATCGGACCCGGGCGAGAACTATGGCTACGACGACTTTCTTGCTACGGTCGACGGGCTGGTCATGGGCCGGGGGGCCTTTGAAAAGGTCCTCGAGTTCGGCGAATGGCCCTACCCCAAGCCGGTCATCGTACTCACCCGGTCTCTCGATGGCTCGACCTTGCGCGCCGACCTGCGGGACAAGGTGGAATTCTCGGCACTCACGCCGCGCGAACTCATGGACAGCCTTGGTGCGCGTGGCTGGAACCGTGTCTATGTCGACGGCGGCAAGATCATCCAGGCGTTTCTCCGCGAAGGATTGATCGCCGACATGGTCGTCACCCGCGTCCCCGTGCTGATCGGCGATGGACTGCCGCTGTTCGGAGCGATCGGGCGGGATATACGGTTGACGCATCGCGAGACGCGTGGCTACCCGTCGGGTCTGGTGCAATCCCGCTACACGGTCGATTGAGACGAAAACGGCGCCGGTGTTGCGCCGATCCGAAGCTTGGGGTCATCCGCGTAAGACGGTCAGGCCAGATATTGCCCGCCATTGGCGCTGAGCGTCGAGCCAGTGATGAAGCCGGCATCATCGGCGGCGAGGAAGACGACGCATCGGGCGATTTCCTCCGGTTCGCCGAGACGGCCGACGGGAATCTGCGGGATGATGCGCTCGTTGAGCACCTTCTCCGGCACGGCACGCACCATCTCGGTGCCGATATAGCCCGGGCAGATCGCATTGACGGTGATCCCCTTGGCCGCCCCCTCCTGCGCCAGCGCCTTGGTGAAGCCGATGTCGCCAGCCTTGGCGGCGGAGTAATTCACCTGGCCCATCTGGCCCTTCTGGCCGTTGATCGAGGAAATGTTGATCACGCGGCCGAAGGACCGGTCGCGCATGCCGCCCCAGACCTGATGCGTCATGTTGAACAGCCCCGTCAGGTTGGTGTTGATGACGGCGTTCCAGTCGGCCGGCGTCATCTTGTGGAACATGCCGTCACGGGTGATGCCAGCATTGTTGACCAGCACGTCGATCGGCCCGACATCGCCCTCGACCTTTGCAATGCCCTGCTGGCACGCCTCGTAGCTGGAGACGTCCCACTTGTAGGCTGGAATGCCGTGCTCGTTGGTGAAGGCGGCCGCCGCCTCCTCGTTTCCGGCATAGTTCACCGCCACCTTGCAGCCCGCAGCCTTCAGCGCGATCGCGATCGCCGCACCGATGCCACGGGTTCCACCCGTCACTAGCGCCACTCTGCTCATGGGTCGTCCCTCCTCCACTTTTGTTATTCAGGCCTGTTCGATCATGTCATGAGAACGCGTTCCGCGTCACATCGCTTCCACGCAGAGCGCGATACCCATGCCGCCGCCGATGCAGAGCGTGGCGAGGCCTTTCTTCGCCGAGCGGCGCTTCATTTCGAACAGCAGCGTGTTGAGGACACGGGCGCCGGACGCGCCGATCGGATGGCCGATGGCAATAGCGCCGCCATTGACGTTGACGATATCGGGATTCCAGCCGAGGTCCTTGTTGACCGCGCAGGCCTGGGCCGCGAAGGCTTCGTTGGCCTCGACGAGATCGAGATCGCCGATCGACCAGCCGGCCTTTTGAAGTGCCTTGCGCGATGCGGGGATCGGCCCGGTTCCCATGATCTTCGGGTCGACGCCGGCGGTTGCCCAGGACACGATGCGGGCGAGCGGCTTGATGCCACGCCTCGCGGCATTCTCCTCCGTCATCAGCAGCGCGGCGGCGGCGCCGTCGTTGAGACCGGAGGCATTTCCGGCGGTCACCGTGCCTTCCTTGTCGAAGGCGGGCCGCAGCTTCGCCATCTGGTCGATGGTCGCGCCGTGGCGGATGTACTCGTCGGCATCGACGATCGTGTCGCCCTTGCGGCCCTTGATCGTGAAGGGCACGATCTCGTCCTTGAACCGGCCGGCGACCTGCGCGGCCTCTGCCTTGTTCTGCGAGGCAACCGCGAAAGCGTCCTGCTCGTCGCGGGTCAACTGCCACTGGCGCGCGACATTCTCGGCGGTAATGCCCATGTGATAGCCGTGGAAGGCGTCGGTCAGGCCGTCCTTGATCATCGTGTCGATCATCTTGAAGTCCCCCATCTTCACGCCGCCGCGCAGGTGGGCGCAATGCGGCGCCATCGACATGGATTCCATTCCGCCGGCAATGATGATGTCGGCGTCGCCACTGACGATCTGCTGCATGCCGAGCGCGACCGCGCGCAGGCCGGAACCGCAGAGCTGGTTGATGCCCATCGCTGTCGCCTCGATCGGAATGCCGGCCTTGATGGCGGCCTGCCGCGCCGGGTTCTGGCCTTCGCCGGCGGGCAGGACCTGGCCCAGGATGACCTCGTTGACCTCGGAGGCGTCGACGCCGGCGCGGGCGAGCACGCCGTTGATGACCGAGATACCCAGCTCGTGCGCCGGCGTGTTTGCAAAGGCGCCGTTGAATGATCCGACGGCGGTTTCGAGCGGCGCTGGCGATGACGATCGAGGGGCTGGACATGGCATTTCCTCCGTTATGACTTTTCTTCGGACAGTGACAAAGTGCTAATGGACTTGTCAATGCAACTTGCGTCTGAATGCCGACATCGCGCTCATCGCGAGGCGCCGGCTGGATATCTCGGTCGACATCGCGTCTTGCCGCGTCGCCGTCCCGCCTATCTTTCCGCACTGCGAATTGCTGCGCAAGAAAAATCACGCGAAATCGCCGCATCGCACAAATCGTTTGTATTCGCGCAGCTTTTCCGCTTACACTTCCTTTGCGTCAGGGAGAGGGGGGCGCAACGAGAGTTGCCGAACTGTGCGCTGTCAGGAGGAACCAAATGGCGAAAAACGACGGGCAGACGGTCATCAAGAAATATGCGAACCGGCGCCTCTACAACACCGGTACCAGCACCTATGTGACACTTGACGACCTTGCCCAGATGGTGAAGCGCGGGGAGGACTTCACTGTCCAGGACGCCAAGAGCGGCGATGACATCACGCATTCGGTCCTGACGCAGATCATCTTCGAGCAGGAATCCAAGCACGGCAACACGTTGTTGCCGATCTCGTTCCTGCGCCAGCTGATCTCCTATTACGGCGACCAGATGCAGACCTTCGTGCCGAGCTATCTTGAGCAGTCGATGCATGCCTTCGGCGAGCAGCAGAGCCAGATCCGCGAACACATGGCCAAGACGCTCGGCGACACGCCGCTCTCGAAGAACCTCCAGGCGCCGATGCAACTCATGGAGGAGCAGATCAAGCGTAACACCGAGATCTTCCGCCAAGCCATGGAAGTGTTCACGCCGTTCGGGGCGATAAGTGGCGCCAAGCCGGAAGCCAAGAAGACCGAGCCCAAGGATCTCGACGAACTCAAGGAGCAGCTTCGCGCGCTGCAGACCAAGATCGAGAACATGTGACCGACAGGATACGGCGTTTTCCGCCGCCCCAATGTCACGAACGAATGGCGATCCCGACGGATCGCCATTTTCGTTTCATGCTCGCGTCACAGCCCGATCGCAACGTCACGAGACGCCGACTTGATCGACACCGTAAACCCGGCGATGACGTCGACCAACGCCACCAGCATCAGGATGAAGAAGATCTGGGTCGCAGCGCCCTGCACCAGCAGGAACTCGACGAGGAAGACCACGAATAGCGCCATCGAGAACAGGTGGTCGAGAAGCGCGACCGAGGAGCGGCGTGTGGCCTTGAAGACTTCCACGAACAGGATCATCAGGCTGATGACGATGAAAAGGTCGCCCAGCGACATGGTCCAGGTGGCGCCAGACATCATGTTGACGCTGGTCACGACTGTCTTGAGTGCCTCGACACCGCCCCCTCCGAACGCGCCGAACATGGCGAGATTGTAAAGGATGAAAGGTATCAGCATCAGCGGGATGGCGGCCATCGGCGGAACTCCTCGGGGTCGGACGGTGAGCAGGTCTTAATATAGTTTGCGTTCGGCACAAAGACGTCTGGGCAGTGCAAAGCCATCAGGACAGCAAAAAGGCCGGCATTTCTGCCAGCCCTTGAGTATCAAACGGTCCACCTGAAAAGGATCAGGTGCTTTCCTTCGGCGTCAGAACCTGGCGGCCGCGATACATGCCGGTCTTCAGGTCGACATGGTGCGGACGGCGCAGTTCGCCGGAGTTCTTGTCCTCGACATAGGTCGGGGCCTTGAGGCCATCGGCCGAACGACGCATGCCACGACGCGACGGGCTGGTTTTTCTCTTAGGAACTGCCATTTCGAAACTCCAATCTCTATCCCGTCAAAACCTCGCCATCGGCCCGCTAGGCCGGACGAGAAAGCGGGTCTTTCCGGAAAATTTGCCGGTCATATACAGAAGGACTCCCGACTTGACCAGTACCCCGGTCAAAAAATCTTGCAAATCCCGGTGGAAGGGAGAGTCAAAGCTCGTCCTCCGGCACGATCCACGTCTCTTTTGCGGCATCCGCTGCCCAGGCCTGCATCGCCGGGTGTTTTTTCACCGCCTCCATGTAGCGCAGCGTGGCAGGATGATCCACCAGAAGATAGGAGTCGAAACGGGCGACGACAGGGGCGAAGAAGGCGTCGGCGGCACAGAAATCACCGAACAGGAAAGGCCCGCCGCTCTCCTCGACATTGCCGTGCCAGATCGCCTCGATGCGCCGGATATTGGCCGCCACGTCCTCGTCGACTGCCAGCTTCTTCCTCGGATAGCGCAGATTCATCGGTGCGGCATTGCGCAAGGCGCGGAAACCGGTAGCCATTTCGGAGCAATAGGCGCGCGCCAACGCTCGCTGCCTGCGTTCTGCGGGCCAGAGCCGCTTGTCGGGAAACAGTTCGGCGACATATTCGACGATCGCCAGTGTTTCCCAGATGCGCAGCCCCTCATGCTCGAGCACGGGCACTGTGCCGCCCTCGGAAATCGCCTTGATCGCGGGATTTCCAGCCGGGAAATCGAAAGGGATGACCTCGTCCTCGAAATCGACCCCTGCTGCCCTTAGCGCCACCCAGGGCCGCATCGACCAGGACGAATAATTCTTGTTTCCGACGTATAGCTTGAGGGCAGCCATGGATATCTCCGTTGCATTCGTGGAATTCTACGATTGCCGGACAGGGTTCACAAATGAATAGACGTGGCCTCAGTCATAAAGGCATTTGATATATTCGCCCGAGGCATTCGCGCGTCGCTGGATCAGGTTTGCCAGCCGGCTCATGCCGCGCGAGGGCTTCGACGCGACGCGGGTGATCGGATTGGGCAGCGAGACCGCAAGCAGTGCCGACTGCTTCTTCGTCAGCTTGGCCGCCGAGGTTTTGAAATGATACCGGGCAGCAGCCTCGATGCCATAGATGCCGGGGCCCCACTCGGCGATGTTGAGATAGATCTCCATCAGCCGCCGCTTGCTCCAGACGGCATCCGCGCCGAGTGCGAGCGGAAGTTCGAGGCCCTTGCGGATGAAGGACCGGCCATTCCACAGAAACAGGTTCTTGGCCGTCTGCATCGGAATCGTCGAGGCGCCGCGGGTGGCCTCTCCCTCCAGCGCATCCTCGACCACGCCCCTGAGCTGCACGACATCGACGCCGTGATGCGCGCAGTACTGGCCGTCCTCCGACATCATCACCGACTGGACGAGATTGGGGGAAATATCCTCGAAATCCACCCAGCGACGGTCATAACCCCGAAATGTCGCCAGATCCCAGAGCATCAGCGTGGACACCGGGCGGACGAAGTCGATGGCATAGACCAGGATCAGGACATAGGGCAGCAGCACGATCGCCAGCGCCCATTTCAGAAGACGTTTTATCCAGCGTCGCATGGGCGCGTCACCGGCGGCCGGGCCGGCCGGGGCATCCAGCAACGTCGTTTCGGGGGCGATGTCCAATCAAGGCCTCGGCTTGTCCCATCATCTCGGAAAGGGTCTCATAGACTGCGGGAGGCTTCAAGGCCAGCCTTTCGCGCGCGATTTGTCGCGCCGCCCCCGCCACGCGGTTGCAAGCGGGATTGTGCCATGCCAAAGAGCGTCGCATGCGCGAGAGAGATTTTCTGGACAGGCTGGAAGGCCACGCCGACGCGGTGCAGGCCCTGCTTGGCGCGCTGCTTTCCGGCGACGCGCGTCCCGACGAGACGGTGCGGCCCGAGCGACTGCTGGCCGCGATGCGCCACGGCGTTCTCAATGGCGGCAAGCGCATGCGCCCCGCCCTGGTTGTCGAATGTGCCGCCCTGTTTGAGGGCGATGCGGATGCCGCACTGCGCGTGGCGGCGGCGCTGGAATGCATCCACTGCTATTCGCTGATCCATGACGACCTGCCGGCGATGGACAATGACGATGTCAGGCGCGGCCAGCCGACCGTTCACCGGAAATTCGACGAGGCGACGGCGATCCTCGCGGGCGACAGCCTGTTGACCTACGCCTTCGATATCATCGCGGCTCCGGAGACCCGACTGCCCGACGCCACCAAGGTCGCGCTGACGCTGGCGCTCGCGCGCGGATCGGGCATCGGCGGCATGGCCGGCGGACAGGCGCTCGATCTCGAGGCCGAGACCCGCGAACTCGACGAAGACGAGATCACCCGCCTGCAGCGCATGAAGACCGGCGCACTGATCCGATTTGCCTGCGAGGCCGGCGCACTGGCGGCGGGTGCGGCAGACGAAGACCGGCAACGTCTCGTCCGCTTCGGCGAAATCGTCGGCCTTGCCTTCCAGCTTCGCGATGACCTGCTCGATCTCACTGCCGACAGCACGACGCTCGGCAAAGCGGCGGGCAAGGATGCCGCGCGCGGCAAGAAGACACTGCCGTCGATCCACGGCATCCAGTGGACGCAGTCCAGGCTCGCGGGCTTGATCGAGGACGCGACGGCATTGCTTGCGCCCTACGGCGACAGGGCCGCAATGCTGACAGCCCTGGCATCCTATGTCGCCACGAGGAAGAACTGATGAGCAGATACTGGTCGCCCGTCGTTTCGACGCTGCATCCTTACGTCGCCGGCGAACAGCCGAGGATCGACAACCTGATCAAGCTCAACACCAACGAAAACCCGTATGGGCCCTCGCCGAAGGCCCTGGCGGCGGTCGCAGCCGAGGCGGGTGACAGGCTGCGGCTCTATCCGGATCCGGCCTCGACGCGGCTGCGCGGCGCGATCGCACGGCGCTACGGTGTTTCCCTCAATGAAGTCTTTGTCGGCAACGGCTCCGACGAAGTGCTCGCCCACACGTTCCAGGCTTTGCTCAAGCATGACGGGCCGCTGCTCTATCCCGATATCACCTACAGCTTCTATCCCGTCTATTCGCTGCTCTACGGCATCGAGGCAGTGACAATACCGCTCGACGACACCTTCGGCATCCGGATCTCGGACTACGACCGGCCCTGCGGCGCGATCATCCTGCCCAATCCCAACGCGCCGACCGGCATCGGCCTGCCGCTTGCTGATATCGAAGCCCTGGTCGCGGCTCGTCCCTCGCAGCCGGTCGTGGTCGACGAGGCCTATATCGATTTCGGCGGCGAGACGGCGATCCCGCTCACCCGCAACTATCCCAACCTGCTGGTGGTGCACACGCTCTCCAAATCGCGCTCGCTCGCGGGCATGCGCATCGGCTATGCGATCGGGCAGAGGCCGCTGATCGACGCGCTCGAACGCGTCAAGGGACAGTTTCAACTCCTATCCGCTCGACCGGCTGGCCGAGGCAGCCGCTACAGCGGCGATCGAGGACGAGGACTGGTTCCAGAGCACCCGCCAACGGGTCATCGCGACGCGCGAGCGCGTGACTGGCGGCCTTCGGCAGCGCGGATTCGAGGTCCTGCCGTCGCAGTCGAACTTCGTCTTCGCACGCCTTCCCGGCCGCGACGGTGCCGGACTTGCCGCGGCGCTGCGCGACCGCGCCATCCTGGTCCGGCACTTCGCCAAAACCGCGCATATCGGACTTCCTGCGTATCTCGATCGGTACGGACGCGGAATGCGACCGGCTGATCGAGGCGATCGACGAAATCGTCTCAGCCTAAGGCCGGATGACGCAGACGCCGGCCTGCATGTCGCAGCCATTGTTGGGGGTGATCGCGTCGACGTCGATGATCTTTGCATTCGGCACGGCCGCGGCCGGGACGGCGTCCGCGCTAAAGGACCCGTAGGACCACTGGCCGACACCATTGCGGACGTCGATCACGACATCGCCCGAATAGGTGTTGACCTGCCGGTATCCTCGATACGCGTGACGAAACTTGCCATCCGCCTTCACGACAACGACGTTGCGATTGACGATCCGGACCGTGCTCCGATGATGCCGATTGCCTTTGCGATCGGCGAACTTGAGCTTGCTGTGCTTGACGACCCGAGGACCATCGTTGCGGTCGCCAGCCGCGACCTGGGCCATCGGAACGATCGAAAAGGCAAGGAGCAGCGCAAGGGCCGTGCCGGTAAATCTTGACATGTCCGTTCTCCTTCAGGGAACCGCCCGCGGCGCGAAGCAGGCCGTTCATTAACGAAGGGTTAATGAAAAACATGAGCAAAGTCAACGTGTTGCAAAATGGGACAGGCTATCCGGACCCAAATTCTCTCGCCAGCTAGCGTGACCGGTCAGCAATTTCATCTAAGCCATGGAATAAAAATCGATTTGAATTCCGGCTCGTACTTTGTGAGGGCTTGTCGCGGCGCAATCAGGCGATTAAACACCGTTTTGACGCAATGCACATAAGAGCCCCTCTCATTGCGCCGGCGCCGCCTCAACCGGCGGTCCTGCTTGCCCTCCCGGAGGTCCCTATATGGCAAACACGGTCAAAAACCGGCCCCTTTCTCCGCATCTGTTCATCTATCGTCCCATTCCGACGATGATGAGCTCGATCATCCACCGAATCACCGGCTCCGCGCTCTATTTCGGCACGGTACTGGTCGCATGGTGGCTCATCGCAGCAGCATCGGGACCAGAGTATTTCGCAACTGCGAACTGGGTCTTCGGCTCGTGGATCGGGCAAATCGTGCTGTTCGGCTTCACCTGGGCGCTGGTCCAGCACATGATCGGCGGGGTCAGGCATCTTGTCTGGGATCTCGGCTACGGCTTCGACAAGCATCTCACCACGCGGGTCGCCAAGATCACCTTCGTCGCTTCGCCCATCATCACGATCCTGCTCTGGATCGCTGGCTACATGGCCCGCTGAGGAGTTCCCCCATGGATATGCGCACTCCCCTCGGCAAGGTTCGTGGCCTCGGTTCTGCCAAGGAAGGCACCGACCATTTCTGGCGCCAGCGGCTGACGGCCGTCGCCAACGTGCCTCTGATGCTTTTCTTCATTGGCTTCATCGTCATGCATAACGGAGCGACGTATGAAGACGTGGTGGCCTCGCTGGGTAACCCCGTCGTCGCCGTGGTCATGGGACTCGTGGTCATCTCGGCCCTGATCCACATGCGTCTCGGCATGCAGGTCGTGATCGAGGACTACATCCACAAACGAATTCCAGAAGGTCGCGCTTCTGATGCTCAACACGTTTTTCACCGTTATCGTCGCCGCCCTCTGTATTTTCGCGGTGCTCAAGCTCGGCTTCGCAGGATAATCGACCATGGCATCTCCTTCTTCACCTGCTGCTGGCGGCAAGGCTTACAATTATGTCGATCATGCCTATGACGTGGTCGTGGTCGGCGCAGGCGGCGCCGGTCTTCGCGCCACGCTCGGCATGGCCGAACAGGGTTTCAAGACCGCCTGCATCACCAAGGTCTTCCCGACCCGCTCGCACACCGTCGCCGCCCAGGGCGGCATCGCGGCCTCGCTGCAGAACATGACGCCCGACAGCTGGCAGTGGCATATGTATGACACCGTCAAGGGCTCGGACTGGCTCGGCGATGTCGACGCCATGCAGTATCTCGCCATGGAAGCCCCCAAGGCGGTCTATGAGCTCGAGCACTACGGCGTGCCCTTCTCCCGCACCGAGGACGGTCGCATCTACCAGCGCCCCTTCGGCGGCCACATGCAGAATTACGGCGAAGGGCCGCCCGTGCAGCGCACCTGTGCGGCTGCCGACCGCACCGGCCACGCCATCCTGCACACGCTCTACGGCCAGTCGCTTAAGCACAATGCCGAATTCTTCGTCGAGTATTTCGCGCTCGACCTGATCATGTCGCCGGATGGCACCTGCACCGGCGTCGTCGCCTGGAACCTCGATGATGGCACGATCCACCGCTTCTCGGCCAAGATGGTGGTGCTCGCGACCGGGGGCTATGGCCGCGCCTATTTCTCGGCGACTTCGGCTCACACCTGCACCGGCGACGGCAATGGCATGATCGCCCGCGCCGGCTTGCCGCTTCAGGACATGGAGTTCGTGCAGTTCCATCCGACCGGCATCTATGGCGCCGGCTGTCTCATCACCGAAGGCGCGCGCGGCGAAGGCGGTTATCTCGTCAATTCCGAGGGCGAGCGCTTTATGGAGCGCTATGCGCCTAACGCCAAGGATCTCGCCTCGCGCGACGTCGTCTCGCGCTGCATGACCTTGGAAATCCGCGAAGGCCGCGGCGTCGGCAAGGCCAAGGACCACATTTACCTGCATCTCGACCATCTCGACCCAGCCGTGCTGCACGAGCGCCTGCCGGGCATTTCCGAGAGCGCCAAGATCTTCGCCGGCGTCGACGTGACCCGCGAGCCGATCCCGGTCCTGCCGACCGTGCACTACAACATGGGCGGCATCCCCACGAACTACTGGGGCGAGGTGCTCAACGCTGACGGCGCCAACCCGGAACGCATATCGCCCGGCCTGATGGCCGTGGGCGAAGCCGGCTGCGCCTCGGTCCACGGCGCCAACCGCCTCGGCTCGAACTCGCTGATCGACCTCGTGGTCTTCGGCCGCGCCGCGGCAATCCGCGCCGGCGAGGTCATCGACCGCGCGAGCGCCATTCCCGCGCTCGACAAAACGGCCTGCGACGGCATCATGGACCGCTTCGATCGCCTGCGCCATGCCGGTGGCTCGACGCCGACCTCGGTGCTGCGCGAAAAGATGCAGCGCGCCATGCAGGAAGACGCCGCCGTGTTCCGCACCCAGGAATCGCTCGAAAGCGGCTGCAAGCGGCTGTCGGCGATCTGGGGCGAGATGAAGGACATCAAGGTCACAGACCGCTCGATGATCTGGAATTCGGACCTGGTCGAGACGCTGGAGCTGGAAAACCTGATGGCCTGCGCCATCACCACCGTCTACGGCGCCGAGGCCCGCAAGGAGAGCCGCGGCTCCCACGCCCGCGAGGACTATACCGACGGCGCCTTCGCAGGCCGCGACGACGTCAACTGGCGCAAGCACACGCTGAGCTGGGTCGATTCGTCGGGCAACGTGAAGCTCGACTATCGCCCGGTTCATACAGAACTTCTCCAGCCTGGTATCGATCCGCACAAGATCGAGCCCAAGGCACGCGTGTATTGAGGCGCTGACAGATGGTTGAACTCACCCTCCCCAAGAATTCCACGATGACCGAGGGCAAGGTCTGGCCGAAGCCCGACGGCGCCAAAAATGTGCGGGAATACCGCATCTACCGCTGGTCGCCCGATGACGGCAACAATCCCTCGATCGACACCTATTATGTCGATGTCGACGATTGCGGCCCGATGGTGCTCGATGCCCTGATCTATATCAAGAACAAGATCGACCCGACCCTGACCTTCCGCCGCTCCTGTCGCGAGGGCATCTGCGGGTCCTGCGCGATGAATATCGACGGCACCAACACGCTGGCCTGCACCAAGGGCACGGATGACGTGAAGGGCACGGTGAAGATTTACCCGCTGCCGCACATGCCCGTGGTCAAGGACCTAGTGCCCGACCTCAGCAACTTCTACGCCCAGCACCGCTCGATCGAGCCCTGGCTCAAGACCGTGTCGCCCACGCCGGCCAAGGAATGGAAGCAGAGCCACGAAGACCGCCAGAAGCTCGACGGTCTCTATGAATGCATCCTCTGCGCCTGCTGCTCGGCCTCCTGTCCGAGCTACTGGTGGAATGGCGACCGCTATCTCGGTCCCGCCGTGCTGCTGCAGGCCTATCGCTGGCTGATCGACTCGCGCGATGAAGCCAAGGGCGAACGCCTCGACGACCTCGAGGATCCGTTCCGGCTCTATCGCTGCCACACGATCATGAACTGTGCCCAGGCCTGCCCCAAGGGGCTCAATCCGGCCAAGGCAATTGCCGAGATCAAGAAGATGATGGTCGAGCGCCGGGTCTAGGAACCAACTGCATTCCCGGTGGTTTCACGGCGCAAGGGTTGATTAACCATATCGGCTTACGCTAAATCCGCAGCATTTTCCTGATTACGGGAAGATTGAAGGCAAGCGAAGGAGACGGGAATGCAGGGTTCGAAGGTGATCGCGGTCGTGGCGGCCGGTTTGCTGCTCGCAAGCTGCGGCACGGACCGGATGGACACGGTCGACACCACGATGCGGCCGGAACCGCTCGAGGCGGCGCCGGTGCAGACAGTCGAGACCGGCCAGCTTCCCGACCCGACCACCGACACATCCCAGTTCCCGACCAAGCCGGAGAACGAGGTCGCGCTCAACCAGACGCAGACCGACCAGATGAACGCCGCAGCCCTGGACATCAAGAAGGAGAGCATGGTCGGGAGCTGGAAGGTCAGCGCCAACGGTGCGAACTGCCAGATGTTCCTGACGCTCACCAATCTCGGCTCCGGCTCGCGCGGCGGCACACGCGGCTGCGGCAACGAACTGGCTTTGATGAACTCCTGGGAGGTCACCGGCAAGCAGGTCGTGGTCAAGGATCGTGACGGCAACCAGATCGCCACGTTCCTCAAGACTTCGGACAGCCTGTTGACCGGCCGCAGCAACACCGGCACGCCCCATCAGCCTTTCCCGGTAATCAGGTTCCCCACTGAATGCAGCCGCCGCCCGACTATTCCAGCAGTGTCGTCGAGCGGCTGGAATCGCTCGCGGCCGACGGCCAGATCGAACGCGATGCGCAACAGTTCATGATCGCGCGTCGTCTCGATGATGTTCTCGGCGCGCTGAAGTCCCGGGCGCCGGCGAAGAAGTCCTCGGCCCTCGGCTGGCTCTTCGCGGCCAAGCGCCATACCGAAAATCCCGTTCGCGGGCTATACATCCATGGCAGCGTCGGTCGCGGCAAGACGATGCTGATGGACATGATGTTCGAACTCGCGCCGATCCAGCGCAAGCGCCGGGCGCATTTCCATGAATTCATGGCCGACGTCCACAACCGCATCCACGCCCATCGGCAGAAGCTGAAGAACGGCGAGACGCGGCAGGCCGATCCGGTGCCGCCCGTGGCGGCCGCGCTGCATGACGAGGCGGTGCTGCTGTGCTTCGACGAGTTCACCGTCAGCGATATCGCCGACGCCATGATCCTGTCCCGGCTTTTCACCGAACTCTTCCAGCGCGGTTCGGTGCTGATCGCGACCTCCAACGTGGCGCCGGACGACCTCTATCGCGACGGGCTCAAACCGCCAGCTCTTCCTGCCCTTCATCAATCTGCTCAAGCAGTACACCGACGTCGTGTCGCTGGATTCTCGGACCGATTACCGGCTGGAGAAGACGCGCAGCCTGCCGGTCTGGCTGACGCCGCTCGGCCCGGAAACCGACGCCGGCATCGATGCGGCATGGCACAAGCTCACCGACGGCGTGACCCCGCGCGCCGAAAGTATCGAGATGAAGGGCCGGGAGGTTCCGGTGCCGGCGGCCGCCCTCGGTGCCGCCCGCTTCAGTTTCCGCGACCTCTGCGAGAAGCCGCTCGGCGCCTCCGACTATCTCGCCATTGCCGAACGCTATCCGACCGTGTTCATCGAACATATACCGGTCCTGTCGCCGCAACAGGGCAACGAGACCAAGCGCTTCATCAATCTCGTCGACACGCTCTATGACAATAAGGTTCGCCTGGTGGCCTCGGCCGAGGCCATGCCCGAACAACTGCTTCCGGTCCGCCGGGGCACGACCGGTTTCGAGTTCGACCGCACCGTGTCGAGGCTGTTCGAAATGCGCAGCCAGGACTATCTCGAATCTCGCGAAAGTTAATCGGTCTTAACGTCGTCAGCATGACATCGATTGACGTTTACGTAAGACATTTGATATCTAACCGATTGAATTTGCTACCCCAAAAATAATGCGTTGACATTTCTACTTTTGAGTTTAAGCCGATTGCCCAAAGGCGACAGCTTCTTGTCAGCCGCCGCCTCATTGTCTCATGAGAACAAGGACATATTCCATGGCGCGTAAGAAGATCGCTCTCATCGGTTCCGGGATGATCGGCGGGACGCTGGCACATCTTGCCGGCATGAAGGAACTGGGCGACGTCGTCCTGTTTGACATCGCCGACGGCATTCCGCAGGGCAAGGGCCTCGACATTGCCGAGTCCTCCCCGGTCGACGGTTTCGACGCCAATTATTCCGGCGCCAGCGACTATTCCGCCATCGAAGGCGCCGATGTCTGCATCGTCACCGCCGGCGTGCCGCGCAAGCCGGGCATGAGCCGCGACGACCTCCTCGGCATCAACCTCAAGGTCATGGAAGCAGGTCGGCGCCGGCATCAAGAAATATGCCCCCGAACGCCTTCGTCATCTGCATCACCAACCCGCTCGACGCGATGGTCTGGGCGCTGCAGAAGTTCTCCGGCATGCCGAAGAACATGGTCGTCGGCATGGCCGGCGTGCTCGACTCGGCCCGCTTCCGCCTATTTCCTGGCGCGAGGAATTCAACGTGTCGGTCGAAGGACGTCACCGGCTTCGTGCTGGGCGGCCACGGCGACACGATGGTGCCCGCTCGCGCGCTACTCCACCGTCGGCGGCATTCCGCTGCCCGACCTGGTCAAGATGGGCTGGCTGCACCAAGGAACGTCTCGAAGAGATCATCCAGCGCACCCGCGACGGCGGCGCCGAGATCGTCGGCCTGCTCAAGACCGGCTCGGCCTATTACGCTCCGGCCGCATCGGCCATCCTGATGGCGGAATCCTACCTCAAGGACAAGAAGCGCGTCCTGCCGGCCGCTGCCCACCTGACCGGGCAGTATGGCGTCAAGGACATGTATGTCGGCGTTCCCACGATCATCGGTGCCGGCGGCATCGAGCGCATCATCGAAGTCGACCTCAACGGCCCGGAAAAGGCTGCCTTCGACAAGTCGGTCGCATCCGTTGCCGGCCTGTGCGAGGCCTGCATCGCCATCGCGCCGGCGCTCAAGTAATTTCCCCAAAGGACGTTTCTCATGAACATTCATGAATATCAGGCCAAGGCCTTGCTCAAGGGCTTCGGCGCTCCGGTCGCAGAGGGCGTCGCCATCCTCAAGGTCGAAGAGGCCGAGGCCGCCGCACGGCAGCTTCCCGGCCCGCTCTATGTGGTCAAGAGCCAGATCCATGCCGGCGGCCGCGGCAAGGGCAAGTTCAAGGAACTCGGCCCCGATGCCAAGGGCGGTGTCCGCCTGGCCAAGTCGATCGACGAGGTCGTTGCCCATGCGAAGGACATGCTCGGCAACACGCTGGTGACCGCCCAGACGGGCGAGCACGGCAAGCAGGTCAACCGCCTCTATATCGAGGACGGCGCCGATATCGACCGCGAACTCTATTGCTCGCTGCTTGTCGACCGTTCGGTCGGCAAGGTCGCCTTCGTCGTCTCGACCGAGGGCGGAATGGACATCGAGGCCGTGGCCCATGACACGCCGGAAAAGATCCACACGATCGCGATCGATCCCGAGACAGGCGTCACCCCTGGCGACGTCGGCAAGATCGTCGCGGCGCTGGCCCTGACGGGTGCCGCCGCCGAGGATGCCAAGACGCTGTTTCCGCTGCTCTACAAGGCCTTCGCCGAGAAGGACATGGCGCTGCTCGAGGTCAATCCGCTGATCGTCATGAAGGACGGGCACCTCCGCGTGCTCGACGCCAAGATGTCCTTCGACGGCAACGCGCTGTTCCGCCATGACGACGTCAAGGCGCTGCGCGACGAGACCGAGGAAGACGCCAAGGAAATCGAGGCCTCGAAATGGGATCTCGCCTACGTGGCCCTGGACGGCAATATCGGCTGCATGGTCAACGGTGCCGGTCTCGCCATGGCGACGATGGACATCATCAAGCTCTACGGCAAGGAGCCGGCGAACTTCTGCGACGTCGGCGGCGGCGCCGGCAAGGAAAAGGTCGCGGCGGCCTTTCAAGATCATCACGGCCGACCCGAAGGTCGAGGGCATCCTCGTCAACATCTTCGGCGGCATCATGAAGTGCGATGTCATCGCTGAGGGCGTCGTCGCGGCGGTCCAGGAAGTGGGCCTCAAGGTTCCGCTCGTGGTTCGCCTCGAGGGCACCAATGTCGAGCTCGGCAAGAAGATCCTCAACGAGTCGGGCCTGGCGATCACCGCCGCCGACGATCTCGACGACGCGGCGAAGAAGATCGTTGCGGCGATCAACGGCTAATTTGAGGGACCTTCGAAAAATGTCTATTCTTGTTAATAAAGACACCAAGGTCCTGGTTCAGGGCCTGACCGGCAAGACCGGCACCTTCCATACCGAACAGGCGCTGGCCTATTACGGCACCCAGATGGTCGGTGGCATTCATCCGAAGAAGGGTGGCGAAACCTGGACGGGTTCCAACGGCGAAAGCCTGCCGATCTTCGCCTCGGTTGCCGAAGCCAAAGAGAAGACCGGTGCTGACGCTTCGGTGATCTACGTTCCGCCGGCTGGCGCCGCTGACGCTATCATCGAGGCAATCGACGCCGAAATCCCCTTCATCACCTGCATCACCGAGGGCATCCCTGTGATGGACATGGTGCGGGTCAAGGCCAGGCTCGACAGATCGAAGTCGCGCCTGCTCGGGCCGAACTGCCCGGGTATCCTGACGCCGGAAGAATGCAAGATCGGCATCATGCCGGGCTCGATCTTCCGCAAGGGCTCCGTCGGCATTGTTTCGCGCTCGGGCACGCTGACCTATGAAGCCGTGTTCCAGACGACCAATGAAGGCCTCGGCCAGACCACGGCCGTCGGCATCGGCGGCGATCCGGTCAAGGGAACCGAGTTCATCGATGTGCTTGAAATGTTCCTTGCCGACGACGAGACCAGGTCGATCATCATGATCGGCGAGATCGGCGGCTCCGCCGAGGAAGACGCGGCGCAGTTCCTCATCGACGAAGCCAGGAAGGGCCGGAGCAAGCCGATGGCAGGCTTTATCGCCGGCCGTACCGCACCGAAGGGCCGCACCATGGGCCATGCGGGCGCTGTTGTTTCCGGCGGCAAGGGCGACGCGGAGTCCAAGATATCCGCCATGGAGGCGGCCGGCATCCGGGTTTCGCCATCGCCGGCGCGCCTCGGAAAAACCTTGGTCGACGTGCTTAAGGGATAAAACAAGGGTGGGCGGCTTCGGCCGCCCTCGCCATCAGCGGATATCGATCCGCGGACTAGAGATCAGGAGGCGGAGAAAAAGCTCCGCATTGAAAAATGTCAGTCGACAGCGCCAACCAGCAGTTCACAGCGACATCCTTCCTCGATGGCGCCAACGCCCAGTATATCGAGCAGCTCTATGCTCGCTACCAGGCTGATCCCGCCTCGGTCACCGACGAATGGCGGCAGTTCTTCGCTGCGCTGGCGGATGCTCCTGACGACGTGACCAAGGCCGCCAAGGGCGCCTCCTGGCAGAAGAAGAACTGGCCGGTGTCCGCCAATGGCGAACTGGTCAACGCGCTGGATGGCGACTGGCCGACGGTCGAGAAGGCCGTGGCGAAGAAGATCGAGGCCAAGGCAGCCGCAGTTTCCGCCGAGGCTCCGGCCAAGGCGCTGTCGCCGCAGGAGATCCAGCATGCTGCGCGCGATTCCGTCCGCGCCATCATGATGATCCGCGCCTACCGCATGCGCGGCCATCTCCATGCCAAGCTCGATCCGCTCGGCATCGCTGCCGCACCCGATGACTACAACGAACTTTCGCCGGCGAAACTATGGCTTCACCGACGCCGATCTCGACCGCAAGATCTTCATCGACAACGTTCTGGGCCTCGAATACGCGACCGTGCGCGAGATGGTCGATCTGCTCGAGCGCACCTATTGCTCGACGATCGGCGTCGAATTCATGCATATCTCCGACCCGGAACAGAAGGGCTGGATCCAGGAGCGCATCGAAGGCCCGGACAAGGGCGTCGAATTCACCCCGAACGGCAAGAAGGCGATCCTGTCCAAGCTGATCGAGGCCGAGGGTTTCGAGCAGTTCATCGACGTCAAGTACAAGGGTACCAAGCGCTTCGGCCTCGACGGTGGCGAATCGCTGGTGCCCGGCGCTCGAACAGATCATCAAACGCGGCGGCCAGATGGGCCTGAAGGAAATCGTACTCGGCATGGCCCATCGCGGCCGCCTGAACGTGTTGACCAACGTGATGCAGAAGCCGCACCGCGCCGTGTTCCACGAGTTCAAGGGCGGATCCTATGCGCCTGACGACGTCGAGGGTTCGGGCGATGTGAAGTATCACCTGGGTGCGTCATCCGACCGCGAGTTCGATGGCAACAAGGTCCACCTGTCGCTGACGGCCAATCCATCCCATCTCGAAATCGTCGATCCCGTCGTGATGGGCAAGGCCCGCGCCAAACAGGACCAGATCGCCCAGGAATGGGAAGACGACATCGTGCCGCTGCGCGAACGTGCCAAGGTGCTGCCGCTGCTTCTGCATGGCGACGCCGCCTTTGCCGGCCAGGGCGTGATCGCCGAAATCCTCGGCCTGTCGGGCCTGCGTGGCCACCGTGTCGCCGGCACCATGCACGTCATCATCAACAACCAGATCGGTTTCACCACCAATCCGGCCTTCTCGCGCTCGTCGCCCTATCCGTCCGACGTCGCCAAGATGATCGAAGCGCCGATCTTCCACGTCAATGGCGACGATCCGGAAGCAGTCGTCTACGCAGCCAAGATCGCCACCGAATTCCGGATGAAGTTCCACAAGCCGGTGGTGCTCGACATGTTCTGCTACCGCCGCTACGGCCACAATGAGGGCGATGAACCGAGCTTCACCCAGCCGAAGATGTACAAGGTCATCCGTGCCCACCGGTCGGTATCGACGATTTATGCCGAGCGCCTGATATCGGAAGGCCTGATGAGCCAGGGCGAGTTCGAGCAGATGAAGGCCGACTGGCGCGCTCATCTCGAGGCCGAGTTCGAGGCCGGCCAGGCCTACAAGCCGAACAAGGCCGACTGGCTCGACGGTGTCTGGTCGGGCATGAAGATCGCCGACAATGCCGACGAGCAGCGTCGCGGCAAGACCGCCGTGCCGATGAAGGCGCTCAAGGAAATGGGCAAGAAGCTCTCGGAGATTCCGCAGGGCTTCACCGCGCACAAGACCATCCAGCGCTTCATGGACAACCGGGCTCAGATGATCGAGACCGGACAGGGCATCGACTGGGCCACGGCCGAGGCGCTCGCCTTCGGCGCGCTCTGCCTCGATGGCCACAAGATCCGCCTTTCGGGCCAGGATTGCGAACGCGGCACCTTCTCGCAGCGCCATTCGGTTCTCTACGACCAGGAAACCGAAGAGCGCTACATTCCGCTCGCCAATCTTTCGCCCACCCAGGCACGCTACGAAGTCATCAATTCGATGCTGTCGGAAGAAGCCGTGCTCGGCTTCGAATACGGCTATTCGCTGGCACGGCCCAACGCGCTCACGCTCTGGGAAGCCCAGTTCGGCGATTTCGCCAATGGCGCCCAGGTGGTGTTCGACCAGTTCATCTCCTCGGGGGAACGCAAGTGGCTGCGCATGTCCGGCCTCGTCTGCCTTCTGCCGCACGGCTATGAAGGGCAGGGACCGGAGCACTCCTCGGCACGCCTGGAACGCTTCCTCCAGCTCTGTGCCGAGGACAACATGCAGGTCGCCTATTGCACGACGCCGGCAAACTATTTCCACGTGCTGCGCCGGCAGATGAAGCGCGACTTCCGTAAGCCGCTGATCCTGATGACGCCGAAGTCACTTCTGCGCCACAAGCGGGCGGTGTCCCAGCTCTCCGAGATGGCGGGTGAATCCTCGTTCCATCGCCTGCTCTGGGATGATGCAGAGGTCATCAAGGATGGCCCGATCAAGCTGCAGAAGGACGCCAAGATCCGTCGCGTCGTGATGTGCACCGGCAAGGTCTATTTCGACCTGCTGGAAGAGCGCGAAAAGCGCGGCATCGATGACGTCTATCTCCTGCGCGTCGAGCAGCTCTATCCCTTCCCGGCCAAGGCGCTGATCAACGAACTCAGCCGCTTCCGGCACGCCGAGATGGTCTGGTGCCAGGAAGAGCCCAAAAACATGGGTGCCTGGGCCTTCATCGATCCCTATCTCGAATGGGTGTTGGCGCATATCGATGCCAAGTACCAGCGTGTGCGCTACACCGGCCGCCCGGCTGCCGCATCGCCGGCGACAGGCCTCATGTCCAAACATCTCGCGCAGCTCGCCGCCTTCGTCGAAGACGCGCTCGGCAGTTGAACGGACTTGAAGGGCATCAGGATGCTGATGCCCTTCTGACAGCATCGCCTGAACACCGCAGACATCAGAAATCAAAATTCAGGACTTCAGACAATGGCTACCGAAATCCGCGTTCCGACACTCGGCGAATCTGTCAGCGAAGCCACGGTTGGCACCTGGTTCAAGAAGGTGGGGGACGCCATCAAGGCCGATGAAATCCTCTGTGAGCTCGAGACCGACAAGGTGACGGTCGAAGTGCCGGCGCAGGTCTCCGGCACGCTCTCCGAAATCGTCGCAGCCGCCGGCGAGACCGTTGCACCGGGCGGCCTGCTGGGCCAGATCGCGGAAGGCACGGTCGCCGATGCCGCGCCGACCGCCGCTCCCGCAGCCACCGCCGAGCCCGCGAAGGCCGAATCTGCACCGACCCCCGCGCCGGCGGCGCCCGCCGCTGCGCCAGCAACCTCCATGCCGCCGGCTCCCTCGGCCGCCAAGCTGATGGCTGACAGCAATGTCGCGGTCGCCGACGTCGAAGGTTCCGGCAAGCGCGGCCAGGTGCTGAAGGAAGACGTGCTGGCCGCCATCGCCAAGGGCCCATCCGTTCCGGCCGCCGCCGCGACAACCCCGGCGGTCTCGCGCGCCGCATCCGCCCCGACCGACCAGGCCCGCGAAGAGCGCGTGAAGATGACGCGCCTGCGCCAGACGATTGCTAAGCGCCTCAAGGACGCCCAGAACGCCGCCGCCATGCTGACCACCTATAACGAGGTGGACATGTCCGCGGTCATGGACCTGCGCAACAAGTACAAGGAACTGTTCGAGAAGAAGCATGGCGTGAAGCTCGGCTTCATGGGCTTCTTCACCAAGGCCGTGACCCATGCGCTCAAGGAGATCCCGGCCGTCAATGCCGAGATCGACGGCACGGACATCATCTACAAGAACTACGCCCATATCGGCGTCGCCGTCGGCACCGACAAGGGCCTGGTCGTTCCGATCGTCCGCGACGCCGACCAGATGTCGATCGCCGAGATCGAGAAGGACATCGGCCGCCTCGGCAAGGCGGCCCGTGACGGCGCGCTGTCGATGGCCGACATGCAGGGCGGCACTTTCACCATCTCCAACGGCGGCGTCTACGGCTCGCTGATGTCCTCGCCGATCCTCAATGCGCCGCAGTCCGGCATTCTCGGCATGCACAAAATCCAGGAGCGCCCGGTCGTCGTGGCCGGCCAGATCGTCATCCGCCCGATGATGTATCTCGCGCTCAGCTATGACCACCGCATCGTCGACGGCAAGGAAGCCGTGACCTTCCTGGTGCGCGTCAAGGAAAGCCTGGAGGATCCGGAACGCCTGGTCCTGGATCTCTGAGCCGGATTTCGGGTAGGATCGATGGCGGCAGGCTTGCTTTCATTTCCGGTGCTCGCCGCATTCAGCGTGGGTCTGCTGCTGTTTCACGTGCTGCTGCAATCCACCCTTGCGGTGCGCGAAACCGGCAAGGACTGGAATGCCGGACCGCGTGACAGCGATGTCGAGATCAAGGGCATCGCGGCGGGACGGGCAGCGCGGGCATCGGCGAATTTCCGCGAGACCTATCCTGGCTTCGTGGTGCTGGTGCTGGCGCTCGCCATCGGCGGCGATGCCTGGCACTTGGGCCTGATCGGAACGCTGGTCTGGTTTGCGGCCCGCATCGCCTATATTCCGCTATATCTCGGAGGCGTTGCCTATGTCCGGTCTTTCGCCTGGCTGATCGCGATGTCGGGTCTGGCGCTGATGTTCGCAGGGATCGTCCTCAAGGCCTTTGGAGGCTGAAGACATGAAGCAGAAACCTGCAGCCATCGCGCTTCTGCTGGCCCTCTCCGCGCAAGGCGCGCTCGCATCCGAGTGCACGCAGGAGAAGGCAGTCTATGGCGATCGGGACGGTGCCTATGAACTCAGCCTTCAGGCCGAGGATTCGGAGGCCTCGTCGTCGTCCTACCGCTTCACCGTCACCGTGAAGAATACCGACGTGAAGCTCGACGGCTTCGTGATGGGATCGGAGCCCGTCGACCGGACGAACGGCATCCTGTTCCACAATTGCCCCGAGGGCGACACGACCGGCGCGGAAATCACCAAATGCACCGTCTGGCAGGGCGTCATCTACGCCGCCGACAGCGGCAAGATCGGTCTCCTGCCGATGACCGGCTCGCCGGCCGCATCAGAAATCCTGCTGCCCGGCTTCGCGCTCGGCCTTGTCGAGTCCACGGCCTGGGGCCAGGGCAAGGCGACGGTTGTCCCTTGGGACGTGCTGAGCTTCAAGGGATGCCAGTCTTGACCCTCGCAGCGCCCAACGGAAAGATTCTCCTCGTCACCGGTGGCAGCCGGGGCATCGGCGCGAGCATCTGCCGCAAGGCGGCCGATACCGGTTGGACCGTTGTGATCAATTATGTCGCCAATGATGACGCGGCGACGCGCCTGACGGACGAGATCCGCCGCTCTGGCGGCGCCGCCATGATGGTCAAGGCCGATGCGGGAACGGAAGAGGGCATCGGCGCGATCTTCAGTGCCGTCGACGAGACCTTCGGCCGACTGGACGGCTTCGTCAACAATGCCGGTGTCGTCGACTTCCCGCAGCGCGTCGAGGATTATTCCTGGGCCAGGCTCCAGCGCATGTTCGCCATCAATGTCATCGGCGCCACCTATGCCGCCGGCCAGGCGGTGAGGCGGATGTCGACAGCCCATGGCGGGCACGGCGGCGCAATCGTCAACATTTCCTCCGCAGCGGCTCAGATCGGCTCTCCGAACCAGTATGTCGACTATGCTGCGAGCAAGGGGGCGATCGATACGCTGACCATCGGCCTCGCCAAAGAGGTCGCCACGGAGGGGATCAGGGTCAACGGCGTGCGTCCGGGCATCATTGACACAGACATCCACGCCTCGGGCGGCCTGCCCCACCGGGCCAGCGAATCGGCCGACATCATTCCGATGCGCCGTGCGGGACGGGCCGACGAGGTCGCCGACGCCGTGATGTTTCTGCTTTCCGACCAGGCTTCCTATATAACCGGGGCCATCTTGAATGTGAGCGGCGGCCGCTGACCGCCAGTTGAGGGATTTGCCATGTCTTACGACGTCATCATCATCGGAACCGGCCCCGGCGGCTATGTCGGGGCGATCAAGGCGGCGCAGCTCGGCCTCAAGGTGGCCGTGATCGAAAAGCGTGCGACGCCGGGCGGCACCTGCCTGAACATTGGCTGCATTCCCTCCAAGGCCCTGCTCCACGCCTCCGAGATGTTTGCACATGCCAGCCATGGCATGGAGAGCCTCGGCATCGAACTCGCAGGCGTCAACCTCAACCTCGAGAAGATGCTCGCCCACAAGGATGCGACGGTGAAGTCCAATGTCGACGGCGTCGCCTTCCTGTTCAAGAAGAACAAGATCGACTGGCTGACAGGCACCGGCAAGATCCTGGCACCCGGCAAGGTCTCCGTAACCTCCGAGACCGGCGAGGTCCAGGAGATCGACGGCAAGAATATCGTCATCGCCACCGGCTCCGACGTTGCCGGCATCCCCGGCGTCGATGTCGCGATCGACGAGACGGTGATCATCTCCTCAACCGGCGGCATCGCGCTGGAAAAAGTGCCGGCGACCATGGTCGTGGTCGGCGGTGGCGTTATCGGCCTTGAGCTCGGCTCGGTCTGGAGCCGTCTCGGCGCCAAGGTCACCGTGGTCGAATACCTTGACCAGATCCTAGGCGGAATGGATGGCGAGGTCTCCAAGCAGTTCCAGCGCATGCTCGGCAAGCAGGGTTTCGAGTTCAAGCTCGGCTCCAAGGTGACCAATGTCGAGCGCACCGATGCCGGCGCCCGGGTGACATTCGAGCCGGTCAAGGGCGGCGAGGCGCAATCGATCGACGCCGACGTGGTGCTGATCGCCACCGGCCGCAAGCCCTATACCGAGGGACTGGGCCTGGAGAATGTCGGCGTCGCGCTCGATAGCCGTGGCCGCGTCGAGATCGACGGCAGTTATCGCACCAACGTGTCGGGCATCTATGCGATCGGCGACGTGGTGAAGGGCCCGATGCTGGCCCACAAGGCAGAGGACGAGGGCGTCGCCGTGGCCGAGATCATTGCCGGCCAACATGGACATGTGAACTATGACTGCATCCCAGGCGTGGTCTATACCCAGCCGGAAGTCGCCTCCGTCGGCAAGACCGAGGAGGAGCTCAAGAAGGCGGGCACGGCCTACAAGGTCGGCAAGTTCCCCTTCATGGCCAATGGCCGCGCGAGGGCAATGGAAGCCACGGACGGCTTCGTCAAGGTCCTGGCGGACAGCACCACGGACCGCGTGCTCGGCGTCCATATCGTCGGTTTCGGTGCCGGCGAGATGATCCACGAAGCGACGGTGCTCATGGAGTTCGGCGGCTCTGCCGAGGATCTGGGCCGCACCACCCATGCCCATCCGACCATGTCGGAAGCGGTGAAGGAAGCCGCGCTGGGCGCCTGGTTCAAGCCGATCCACACCTGAGCTGACAAAGGTCAGGTTTCAGGTTATATCTTAGAAAGATTCTAAAATTCGCCTTGCCCAGCAGGGCGCATTTCTGGTTTTCTTGCCAACGGCGCGCATCTTCCGCATCCGTGAAAGGCAGTCTCATGAAACCCACCGTCTATAGCGTGCCCCAGCGCACGATCCACTGGCTCACTGCCGCGCTCATTCTCTACAGCCTGCTGTTGCCGGGCCAGGTCGAGCGCGTCGCCGACCTCATCGGTGGCGGCAAGACGCCGACCGCTGAGGAATGGACCTCGGCCAATATCCATATCTATATCGGCTTTGCCGTGCTCGGCCTGACATTGCTGCGCATCATACTACGCATTGTCCAGGGCGCGCCGGAGGCCCCTGTCTCCGAACCGGCGCCGCTCCGGATCGCAGCCGCCATCACGCATGGTGCGCTCTACCTGCTGCTTCTCGCCATGCCGGCGGCCGGGATCGCCAAGTTCTATTTCGGCGTCGGCATTGCCGGCTTCATCCATGGCGGCCCGATGAAACTCGCACTGTGGATCCTGCTGGTGCTGCATGTGGCGGGCGCATTGGTGCAAAAATTCTACTGGAAGACCGACGCGATGGCGCGGATGACCAGCGGACGTGTCAAGCCAGCGGTCTGAACCTGCGCCCGCGCGCTCCCTTAACCCAGTTCGAAATGCGCGGTTGTCAGTGAATCCAGAGTGACGTCCTGAAGGGTCAGGGCGCCGCTGCCCTTGATGGCAATAACGACGTCAGCGCCATCCTGCTTCATCACCAAAGCCAGATCATCAAAAGACTTGATCGTCTTAAAGGCGCTGAAATCGACGATATCGTTCTCCGCGACACCAAAATCCGTGATTGTGTCGGCGCCAAATTTCTTCGCAAAGATGAACGCGTCTGCGCCCCCGAGACCCGTGAACGTATTCTTTGCCGCCGTACCTGTGAAGACATCATCGTATGTCGTGCCGATAGCGGCCTCGATGTTCTTCAGCTTGTCGGCGCTTCCCCATCCGTCCGTGGCTTTTCCGCTCTGGAGATTGACGACGACGCCCTTAGACCCGCTGCCAACACCGGCATGGAATGTCACGGCATCCCGGCTGTAGTCTACGGTGTCGAACCCTCCCTTGCCGTCGAGGACGTCCTTGCCGTTCAGGAGGACGAAGTGTTCGTTCGATTTGCTGCCGGTGAAGACATCGTTTCGCTGGCTGCCACTATAGATTTCGAAGCCTTTGAACTTGTCGTTGCCGCCCCAAGGGTTTTTTGCGGTGCCGAGTTCTGCATTGAGCCGGACGCCGGATTCCGCCGCCGCAAACCACCCGGTATGATAGGCAAGCTCGTCGCGCCCACTTCCACCATTCAGCCTGTTGTTCCCGGCGCTGCCGCGAAAAAGGTCGTCGCCGGCGAGACCATTGATAACGTCGTTGCCCTCGCTGAAGCTGACGAATAACTCGTCCCCTGCTTCGGTGCCGGTAATGGTATTTGCATCGGTAAGAAGGTAGGGGAGAAGGTAGTCCTTGATGGCGAACTCGCCCGCATCGGTCGGCGTCTCATAGAGCGGGCGGACAGTGCTGAAATCCAGCGACAGACCGGAGATGTCCACCACCAGCCTGCCCTGCTTGTCTTCTATGAGGACCCCGGTGACCGTCCCCTTGTCGGTGTCCAGTTCGCTCCCCTTGAATGTGACGCTATCGCCGTCTCCATCCAAGAACTTGGCTGAGGTCTCATCGATGGTAAAAGCCCGGTGTGCCGCGAAGAACAGATACCACTCGAATGGACTATTTGCTTCGATGGTCGCTCCCACGCCCAATTGAACACTCGCCATCTTACCCTCATCGCACGTGCCAGGTCGAGCTTGAACCAGCTGACTGTTGTCATGCGAATATCGTGAAGAGTTTGGATCTCGAAATCAAGATCCAAAGATGAACAAGACAATGATTTGACGCAGCAAAGAATGAAAGGACAGAGTATTGAGTTCTGAAAAACATAGTTACGCGCGAAATTTCAGATGTATTATCGAAAATTCCACGCAATTTCAGCAGTGAGCCGATTTTTTTCCGCACGGTTGACTTTGAGGCATAGCGGAACTTTGTTGCTCAATCTCGCATGGCGCGTAGAGGTGCACCGCCCCTAGACTGGCGTCGGCACGCTAACGGCGCCTTAGTTTCAGAGAACCTGCACTCTCAAATTTCTATTTCACCGCCGTGACGGTGTAGCCCTTCTTGCGCAGGAGCTCGACGAGCCCCTCATCGCCGATCAAATGCAAGGCCCCGACGGCCATGAAGACGTTGCCACGGGCAAGGATCGGCTCGCCGCGATCCGCCATGGTGTGATTGCGCAGGGTAATGAGCTTTTCCTCGAACAGCGCCATGTCCTTGAAATCATCCAAGTCCTTCTCCGGCGCGAAATAGGCGCCGGCGGGGAAGACGAGGCCGATGTCGCCCTGCAGGTAGAGCTGCAGCGTCGTTTCCATCATGTCGGCGGTATATTGCGGGTACTTCACAGTGCCGACGAGCGATTTCACGTGAAACGACATCGGCAGGCTGGCGACCACATCCATCTGCTCGGCCAGCGTCTCGACGCCCTTGATTTCCTTGCCGGCAGCCAAGCCATCCCTGGCCAGCTTCATGTCGAGAAAGGGCACGCCCTGGGCCTTGCGGGAGAGTTCGCAGGTCGGCAGCGCCACCATCGAGGTCAGGATCCAGGGCTTCATCTTCGAGATGGCCGCGAAGGGCATGCCGCGCTTGAGAAACCCGTCCTCCAGCAGCTTCCGTTCCTCCGGCTTGAGGTAGTCTGCGATGGATTCCTTGCCGGCAAAATACATCAGGTCGGGCCGCGCCATCAGCCGGGCGGCGGCCTTCTGCTGGTCGAGGATTTCGTCGGATTCCAGAACCACGACGGACGCCGTGTCAAACGCGGCTTTCGCCTCGGCCGGCAGGTCGGTCACGCGCGGGTCGGAAAGATGCATCGTGCCGAGCAGCCAGTTCGGCTCCTGACCGGGCTTTTCGAGTTTCCAGAAGCGGACACCGGAGTTCCTGATCTTGTCGCCTTCGGCCCTGAGCCTGGCATATTCGGCCGGGTTGGTCGCCTTCAGTTCGGCCAGCAGATCCTTTCCGCCACAGGCAGGATCCTCCGCCCGGGCAGGCGCCGCCTGGAAAAATGCCAGCAGCAGCGCCAGGACCAGAAGAAACGGCAGCGCAGCCAGCACGCCCAATGCACGGTCGGCGATGGCATCCGGTGTCAGCGGAGCGAAGCGGTCCTTGAATCTCGTCACAGCGGCGGACATGGCGTTTCCCTGTATGAATCGGCGCAGGCTAGCGCGGTGCCGCTCACATTCCCTTAACGCCTATGGTTAACGTTGCCGTCAACCGGCGCGGGGATGCGCACGCTCATAGCTTTCGAGCAGCCGTGCCGCGTCGACGCCGGTATAGACCTGGGTCGTCGATAGGCTGGCATGGCCGAGCAGTTCCTGGATGGCCCGCAAATCACCGCCAGCGGATAGAAGATGCGTGGCGAAAGAATGGCGCAGCGCATGCGGCGTGGCGGACTCCGGCAGGCCCAGTGCCGAACGCATCCTCTGCATCTCGCGCTGGATGATTGCAGGCTGCAACGGGCCGCCCCGCGCGCCCCGGAAAATCGGCTCGCCGGGCGCGATGGCAAGGGGGCACAGGGCGAGATAGGCCGTGATGGCTTCGCGCGTCGCCGGCAGCAGCGGCACGATCCGCGTCTTGCCACCCTTTCCGGTGATTCGCAGGCTTTTCGTCTCCGCCGCCAGATCTGCGCGTGTCAGCCCCAGCGCCTCGGAAATTCGCAGTCCCGAGCCGTAGAGCAGGCTCAGAACCGCGGCGTTGCGGGCTGCGATCCATGGCTCCTCGGCAAGCTGGCCCTCGTCGGAACTCACCCTGAGCGCCTGTGCGGCAGTCAGCGGCTTCGGCAGGCTCTTGCCCTGTTTCGGCGAGCGCACGGCCCGGGCTCCGGCCGCATTGGCCAGCCCCTTCTTTTCGAGATGACGGAGGAAGGATCGGAGCCCCGCAAGCCCGCGCCCGAGCGTTCGGGCGCCAGCGCCCCCCTTGCGACGGCTGGCGAGGAAGGCCCGCAGGTCCGAGGGCCGCAATTCCCGGATATCGGCGCGCTTCACCGCGCCGCCGGCATGGCCCGCGAGGAACTGGAGGAACTGTCGCGTATCCCGCTCGTAGGCATCGACGGTGAGCGTGGAGAGCCGCCGTTCATGGGCAAGCGAATCGAGCCAGGACTGCCGGTCGGCCAGCAGTTTTTCATCGGCGAAGATAAGGATTTCATTCACGGGCTGCCTGCCTCCATCGTGCAAGCATGCCCGGGAATGGTGAAGCGCCGGTTAAGTCAGGGTTGCTTCCACGGACGGACCGAACCAGCCGATGATACCCGCCATCACGACCAGCACCAGCAGCCAGTGAACGCCATCGATCAGCGTCAGCGCCCAGCTCGCGCCCTGGTAACGGTGATTGACAGTGAGAGGCACGGCAACCAGCCCGAGCCACAACAAGAGTGCCCATGCGACGCCGGCCTTGAGGTCGAAATCCTCCGAAAACGTACCGGCGAAAGTAATATCGTCGAGCACGAAATAGAGCACCATGGCCAGGACGAACTCGGCAACGAAGGAAATCACGAAGGGCGAATAGCGCATCGTCATCTTCGCCGCATCCAGTCCCGCCGCCCTCACCCACAGCTTGCCGAGCGCCATGTAGTAGATCGCGCCCACAACATAGCCTGCTACCGTGGCGACGCCGACCGACAGGAAATTGATCGATGAAAAATCCATGGAAATGCTCCAGATCACGGCTTCAGTTGAATCTATCGTGCATGCCAGGTCAAGAAACCGGGCAATCGAACTGCCACACCGTCGTCCGCTTCACCTCGGCATCCTCGAGCGCCCGCGTCACGGGAATCTCATAGGTGGCCAGGGGCGTCATCCGGTCTTTCGGGCAATAGGCACGCCCGGGATCGCCGACGATGACACTCATCCCCTGCCTTGCGAGCGCCGAGAACCACGGTATCAGCGCATCGGCGAAAGCCTTGTCGTAGAAGACGTCGCCTGCAAGCAGAATGTCCGCCTCTACCATGCGGCCCAACTGATCCTCGCCGGCAACAGCCAGCGCGACGTCATTGAGCCGGCTATTGAGCTCGATCGCCGTGGCAGCCCACGGATCGATATCCGCAGTGAGCACCGAGGCCGCACCCGCCTTCATGGCCGCGATCGCCACAAGCCCCGACCCCGAGGCGAAATCCAGCACATGCCTGCCGCGCACCAGGTCGGGATGGTCGAGCACATGGCGCGCCAGGCCCTGCCCGCCGGCCCAGGCGAAGGCCCAGAAGGGCGGCGGCAGGCCGATTGCCTCGAGCTCGGCTTCGGTCTTCAGCCACAGATCATGCGCCTCGTCGGCGAGATGAAGCCTGATCTCCGGCACATGCGGCGGCGACATCACCGACGTGTTGTCGAGAATGAAGCGCTCGGGATCCGTCTTCACGGCGACGTCGGCGGATTGTCCAGGCCGCAGCGCTCGCAGATATAGGCATATTCCTCGTCGGTCACCGGCTGGACCGAGAGCCGGGAATTCTTGACCAGGATCATCTCGGCGAGCCGGGGATCGGCCTTGATCTCATCGAGATTGATCGGCTTGGGGATATCGACCACGGCGCGGATGTCGACACACTCCCAGGTCGGGTTGTCGGCGGTCGAATCCGGATGCGCCAGCGCGCAGACCTCGGCGATGCCCACGATTTCGCGGCCTTCGTTGGAATGGTAGAAGAAGCCTTTGTCGCCGATCTTCATCAGGCGCATGTTGTTGCGGGCGGCATAGTTGCGCACGCCGTCCCACTCCTGGCCTTTCTCGCCCATGGATTTCAGCTTCTCCCAGGAGAAGGCGTCGGGCTCGGACTTGAACAGCCAGTAGGCCATCTCATGCCTCCGGCTTGTTGTAGGTCCAGTTCCAGGCCCGGACATCGACCGAGGCGAACAGACCGGCCCTTGGCATAGGGGTCCGCAGCCGACAGCGCCCGGGCATCCTCGATGGTCTCGGTCTTCACCACCACGAGGCTGCCGTTCGGCTTGCCGTCGGCGTCAAGAAACGGACCGGCGAAGGCGAGCGTGCCGTCCGCATTAAGGCCGTCGAGAAACGCGATATGCGCGGGGCGTGTATCCATGCGCAGCTGCAGCGCACCGGGCTTGTCCTGGCAGACGAAGGCAAAAAGCATGTTCTGTCCTTTCTTCGAGTGAACTTTCATTCGGTGGTGATGGGTCGTGACATCAGGCTCGCCATGGCGGCGCGCACGTCCAGGCGACCCTCGATGATCTCTGCCACGGCGCGGGTGATCGGCATGTCGATGCCGCGCGCCCCGGCGATCCGGTCGGCGATGGCGGCGGCATGCGCGCCCTCGACCAGTTCGCCGGTAGGAAGCGTCGCATGGCCGGTGCGGCCGGTCTCGATACCGAAACGCAGGTTGCGTGACTGGTGGCTGGTGGCGGTCAGCACGAGGTCGCCGAGACCGGAGAGACCGCTGACCGTTTCGGGCGATCCACCATGCGCTTCCACGAAGCGCGACATCTCCGCAAGGCCCCCGCGCAATCAGCGCCGCCCGTGCCGAATCGCCGAGGCCCGCGCCCTCGACGATGCCGCAGGCGATGGCCAGGACGTTCTTCAGTGCGCCGCCGAGTTGCACACCGATCCGGTCGGTCGAGGGATAGAGCCGGAACGAGGGGCCCGAGATCGCCCGGGCGATCCGCTCGGCCTCGGCCAGTTCCGGAGAAGCCACGACCATTGCCGTTGGAAGTCCCTTCGCGATGTCAGCGGCAAAGCCCGGGCCCGAAAGGACCGAGATCGAATGACCGGGCAGCGCCTCGTCCAGAACCTCGGTCAGCAGCCGGCCAGACGACTTGTCGATGCCCTTGGCGCAGGTGACGATCGACTGGTGATGATGGAGATGGACAGCCAGTCCGCGCGCGGCGCTGGCCTGTTGCTGGCTGGGCATGACGAAGAGCACGATGTCGGCATCTTCGAGGACCGAGGCGTCGACCTCGAACCTGATGCCGTCGGGAAGCGTGATGCCGGGCAGGCCGCTTTCATTGATGCGCCTCGCCCGCAGCGCCTCGACCTGGGCCTGCCGCCGGCAGAGCAGGGTCACGTCGGCCTTGCCCGAGAGCGTCGCAACGGCAGCCAGCGCCGTTCCGAAGGCGCCGGAGCCGACGACGACGATGGTCTCACGCTTCTGGCCTGCCAAGGGGCTCATGCCTTGGCTCCGCGCTTGCCGCTGCCGATCAGGGATGCCGCATCGGCGTCGAGCGGCCAGCGCGAGCGCGGCGCGACGGTCAGGTCATCAGGACCAAGGCCTGCGGCCATGCGCTCCAGCCCTGCCCAGGCGATCATCGCGGCATTGTCGGTGCAGAGCGCCATCGGCGGCGCGACGAAACGGAAGCGGCCGGCATCGCAGATTGCCTGCAACGTCGTCCTGACCTCACGATTGGCCGCGACACCGCCGGCGACGACCAGCGCAGGCTGCTCTGCGTCAGGAAAGCGCTCGCGGAAGCGGGCAAGCCCACGGCCGACGCGGTCCTTCAGCGTGCGCGACACCGCATTCTGGAACGAGGCGCAGATATCGGCAATATCCTGGTCGGTCACCGGTGCCACCTTTTCGGCGGCCTGGCGCACGGCGGTCTTGAGGCCGGAGAAGGAAAAATCGAGACGCGCCTCGCCGACCATCGGTCGCGGGAAGACAAAGCGCTTGGGGTCGCCCGTTTGCGCGGCGCGCTCCACCGCCGGGCCGCCGGGATAGGGCAGGCCGAGCAGCTTGGCGGTCTTGTCGAAGGCTTCGCCCAGCGCATCGTCAATCGTCGTGCCCCAGCGCTCGTAGTCGCCGACGCCCTTGACCAGGATGAGCTGGGTGTGCCCGCCGGAGACCAGAAGCAGGAGATAGGGAAAGGCGAGACCATCGGTCAGCCGAGCCGTGAGCGCATGGCCCTCGAGATGGTTGACGGCATAGAGCGGCTTGCCCGTGGCCATGGCGATGGCCTTGCCGGTCAACAGTCCGACGATCAGCCCGCCGATCAGCCCGGGACCGGAGGTGGCGGCGATCGCATCGACATCCTCGAGCCGGGTGCCGGAACGGGTCAGCGCTTCCTCGATCAGGCGATCGAGGGCCTCGGCATGGGCGCGCGCCGCGATTTCCGGCACCACGCCGCCATAGGCCGCATGGTCTTCCAGCTGCGACAGGACGACGTCGGCCAGGATCACGCCGGTACCGTCGGCCCGACGTTCGACGACCGCCGCGGCCGTCTCGTCGCAGCTTGATTCGATGCCGAGGATGCGACTGCCTGCCAAGCTTGCGCCTTTTGTCAGATTGCGGATGGGATCAAAGATGTTTAGGTGAGAGCCGATTACACGAGAGACCGGCGCCTATGCAAACAAAAGCTTACCGGATCGGCACGCGCGGCAGCCCGCTCGCCCTGGCGCAGGCTGCGGAAACCCGTGCCCGGCTGATGCTGGCGCACGGCCTGCCCGAGGAAGCTTTCGAGATCGTCGTCATGTCGACCAAGGGCGACCGCATCACCGATCGGCCGCTGTCCGAAATCGGCGGCAAGGGCCTGTTCACCGCAGAACTCGAGACCCAGCTCCTGTCCGGAGAGCTCGATTTTGCGGTGCATTCCTCCAAGGACATGGCAACAAGGTTGCCCTATGGCCTGGAAATTATTGCCTACCTGCCGCGCGAGGACATCCGCGATGCCTTCGTCAGCCATCTCGCGCCGACGCTGGCCGAAATGCCGATCGCCGCGATGGTCGGCACCGCCTCGCTGCGACGCCAGGCACTGGTGCGCAAGTTGCGCCCGGATCTCAACGTCAAGATCTTCCGCGGCCTGGTCGACACACGGTTGCGCAAGCTGGCCGACGGCGAAGCCGATGCCACGCTGCTCGCCTTCGCCGGTCTCAAGCGACTCGGCAAGCCGGACGTCGCCACGCAGGTCCTCGATCCCGCGATCTTTCCGCCGGCGCCGGCCCCAGGGCGCCATCTGCATAGAGGCGCGCAGCGACAACGACACCGTCCGCGCACTGCTGGCGCCGATCAATGATGCCGACACATTTGCATCGGTCAGTTGCGAGCGCGCCTTCCTTGAAGTCCTCGACGGCTCCTGTCGCACGCCCATCGCCGGCTATGCACAGGTCGACGGTGGCGCAATTCATTTCGAGGGCATGATTCTCACCCCGGACGGACAGACCCACCATTCCATAGCACGCGATGGAAAACGATCCGAGGCAATCACCATGGGCCGGGAGGCCGGGTGGGCCGTTCGCGAGCGCGCCGGAACCGGTTTTTTCGAAAGCTGGGGCTGAGCCATGCGGGTGCTGATCACCAGGCCGAACAATCGCGCTGGCGGAACCATCGCCAAGCTCGAGGAACTCGGCCATGAGGTGGCAGGCTTCCCGCTCTTCGAGCCGGTTCATGATCCCGTCGCGGTTGAAGCGGCACTGGCAGTGCCGCATGCGGCCCTGGCGATAAGCTCGGCCGAAGCCGTTCGGGGTCTGGAGCATCTTGGCCCCGCCCTGACGCCGCATCTCGGCACCAGGGTTTTCGCGGTGGGCAAGGCAACGGCGCGCGCCGCGCACGCGATTGGCTTCAGCGATGTCGAGGTCGCCAGTGGCAGCGGGCTCGAGCTCGGCAACCTGGTGCTTGACCACTACGCGTCTGCTGGCCGTGCTGCGCTGCCGATCCTGTATCTGGCGGGCGAGAAGCGGATGGGTCGGTTCGAAAAAGTGCTGGCGGAGAATGACGTGGATTGCGTCGTTGCCGAATCCTACCGCATGGAGCCGATCATCTATTCGATCGAGGCGCAGCAGGCGATGCTGGTGGAGGTGAAGGCCGATGCGGTGTTCTTCTATTCACGCGAGGCGGCCAATGCCTTTTTCGAGCTCGAGATCTTCCGCCAGAGCCGCGAAGCCATCGGAAAGACACTCTTTCTCTGCCTCAGCCGCAATATTGCCGAAGCTGTGCCGGAAGAGCTGCAGAACAGCGTCGTGGCGAGCGACAATCCCGACGAGGACGAACTCATAGATCTGCTGTGACAGGAAAAATGCCTTGCGACGGTGGGAGGGGCGACTAAGCTTCTCCCCAGGCCGCAAGGCGAGAGAAGAGAAAGGCATCCAGATGGAACCGGAAGACCTGAGCCGCAATTCCAGGCCGAAGCCCGATCCGGTCACGATCGACCTCGGGGCGGAGGAAGTCAAAGAGATGCCGGCGGCAGATGCGGACGCAAGCGAGGACAACGTGACCGCCGAGGCGGCACGGGAGACAGGGGCGGACTCCGCGGCGTCCGAACAGTCGGCGAAGAGCTATTCCGGCATCCCGAATGCCAGCACCCAGGAGCGGAGCGCGGCTCCCGGCGAACCGGCCCGCAACCAGGGCACCCTTGGCCTCATCGCCGCGAGCCTGCTCGGTGGCGTCATCGCGTTGGGTGGCGCCGCCGGACTGCAATATTGGGGCGTACTGCCATCGCTCGGCACCAATGAGAAGGCCGAAGCCTCGCTCAACCTGATGTCGTCGGACATCGAGCAGCTCAAGGCCGGCCTCGCCGAACAGGCGGCGGCGACGCCCAAGGTCGACCTCTCGCCGGTCGAAGCCAAGCTCGCGGCGCTCGAGGAAAAGGTCGCCAAGGTACCGGAGGCCAACGGCCTCTCCGCCGATGCCGACGCGCGCATCACCGCACTTGCCGAACAGGTGAAAGCAGCCGAGACGGCGGGTACGACCCTGAAGACCGAGTCGGAGACAGCACGGGCGGCGCTCGAAATGCGCATCGAGGCGATCGAGAAGAAACTTGACCAGCCACGCGACGATGTCGAGGTTGCCGTGGCGATCGCATCCGCCGGCCTCAAGGCAGCAATCGATCGCGGCGGACCGTTCCTCGCCGAGCTTTCGACGCTCGAGGGCATCAATCCGGATGACCCGGCGGTCAAGGAACTCAAGTCTTTCGCTGCGACCGGCGTGCCTTCGCGCGCCAAACTCGTCGCCGAGTTCCCTGATGTCGCCGACACGATCCTTGCCGCCAGCCGCACCGACGATCCGAACCAGAGCCTGACCGACCGGCTGATGTCGAGCGCGCTTTCGGCGATCCAGGTCCGCCCGGTCGGCGAGGTCGAGGGTGAAGGCCCGGACGCCGTGGTCGCGCGTATCGAGACGCGCCTCGCCAATGGCGACTTCGCCGCCGCCGCCGCCGAGTGGGAAAAACTGCCCGCGCCGGCCAAGGCGGCCTCGGAGGCGTACAAGACGTCGCTTGACGCCCGCATCCGCGTCGAGCAACTGGTCGGCACCACACTCAACAAGGCGGTCTCCGCCACCAAGACGGATGGCTGAGGGGTATAGAGTTTCATGATCCGCATCGTCGTCTTCCTCCTCCTCATCCTTGCCCTCGGCTTCGGCTTCTCCTGGCTCGCCGACCGCCCGGGTGAGCTCTACATCATCTGGCAGGGCCAGCGCGTATCCATGACGCTGATGGTCGCCGCGGTGCTGGTGACCATGCTCGTCGTCGCCATCATGATCGGCTGGTGGCTTGTCCGGACGATCTGGACATCCCCGCAGTCGATGACGCGCTATTTCCGCGCCCGCAAGCGCGACCGCGGCTACCAGGCGCTGTCGACCGGCCTGATCGCGGTGGGCTCGGGTGACGCCCCGCTGGCGCGCAAGATGCTCGACCGCACCAAGGGCCTGATCTCCAGTGATTCCGAGCCACTGATCCACCTTCTCGAAGCCCAGGCCAGCCTGATCGAGGGCAAGACCGAGGACGCGCGCAAGAAGTTCGAGGCCATGTCCGAGGATCCCGAGACGCGCGAGCTCGGCCTGCGCGGCCTCTATCTCGAGGCGCTGCGGGTCGGTGCCCATGAGGCTGCCCGGCATTATGCCGAGAAGGCCGTCGAGAAAGGGCCGCACCTTCCCTGGGCCGCCGAGGCAACACTGGAATACCGCACTCAGGCCGGCCGTTATGACGAGGCGATCCGCCTGCTGGAAGGCCAGCGCGTGCTGTCGGGCATGGACCGCAAGGTGCACGACCGCAGGAAAGCGGTGCTGCTGACCGGACGGGCGCTGTCGAAACTCGATGCCGACCCCAGGGGCGCAAGGGACGATGCCTATGCGGCCCTCAAGCTGGCGCCCGACCTGGTGCCCGCGGCGACGACCGTCGCCAAGGCCTATCTCCGCGAAGACAATGTCAAGAAGGCGCTCGCCGTGATCGAACAGGTCTTCAAGCTGGTGCCGCATATGGAACTGGTCACGCAATATCTCGCCGCCGGCGGCGTCAGCGCGCAGGAGAAGGTCAAGCGCGCCGTTCGGCTCCAGTCGCTGCAACCCGCCAGCTACGAAGGCGTCTATGCCGTGGCGTCGGCGTCCTTCGACGCCCGCGACTTCGAGACGGCACGGTTCAAGGCAGAGGCGGCCGCGAAGATCTCCGAGCGCGAAAGCATCTATCTGCTGATGGCCGATATCGAGGATGCCGAAAGCGGCGACCAGGGCCGCGTGCGCCATTGGCTCGCCCAGGCGCTCCGGGCCCCGCGCGATCCGGAATGGGTGGCAGACGGCCAGGTTTCACCGCATTGGCTGCCGATCTCGCCGGTGACCGGCAGGCTCGATGCCTTCGAGTGGAAGCAGGCCTTCGGCCCTGCCTTGGGCGCCGTTGAGGACCAGTCCGGCGCGCATGCCGATCAAGCCTTCCGGACCTTGCCGGCGCCCGCCCGTGAGGCCGAACCAGAGCCGGCGACGCCGTTGGACTCCGAACCCGTCGTCGAGCACGCGGTTGCCGCCTCTGAACCGGTCGATCCCGTGCAAGCTCCGGCGCAGGGCAAGCCGGCTCTTGTCGTGGTCGACGAGGCCGCGCCGAAGGAAGTGGCATCGACGGACCTTCCCTTCTTTGGCCGCCCGCCGGACGACCCCGGCGTGAAGCCGGTGCGAGCCGTTGTCGGCAAACAGGGCTTCAAGCTGTTCTGAAACCGGGTGGCGCGGCCATGAGGATGATGCGATGTTCGACAAACTGAAGGCCTTCCTCAACGGCCTGGGGGGCGAGACCGAAAAGGTGGGCCCCGACGAGACCGCTGTGGCAATCGTTGCGCTTGCCCTGCACGTCACCCATGCCGATGGCGTGGTCGACGCGCGGGAAAGAGAAGTGCTGGAAACGGAGATCCGGTCCTATTTCAACCTTTCCAGGGGAGAATATGAGGAAATGCTCGCCGTTGCCGAGCAGCAGGAGGAGAGCGCGGTCGATCTTTTCCGCTTTACATCCAAGATCAATCGCGCTCTTGATGAACGTCAAAAGACAGACTTCATCGGCCTGCTCTGGCAGATCGTCCATGCCGATGACCGAAGAAACGAGCTTGAGGATCACCTGGTGTGGCGTATTGCCGAGTTGATCGGCGTTTCCGGCCGCGTACGTATCGAGAAGCGGCAGGAAGTTGAACGACAGACAAAGGGTCAAGACAGTTAGCTGCCATGCTTCAATCGCTCGGAATGACGCCGCCGGATGACCGGCCGGTTCTGATCGTGCTTCATCAGGAACACTCGACACCCGGCCGGGTCGGCCAGATGCTGGAGGCGCGCGGCCTGCGTCTCGACATCCGCCGGCCAGCGCTCGGACAGAGACTTCCCGAAACCCTCGCCGACCACGCCGGCGTCGTGATCTTCGGTGGACCGATGAGCGCCAACGATCCTGACGACTTCGTGAAATACGAGATCGACTGGATCAACGTGCCGCTGACGGAGAACAGGCCATTCCTTGGCATCTGCCTCGGCGCCCAGATGCTGGTCAAGAATCTCGGCGGCCAGGTCTTTGGCCATCACGAAGGGCTGACCGAGATCGGCTGGTATCCGATCGAGCCGACCGACGCGGGATCGAAACTGATCGAATGGCCACGCATGGTCTATCATTTCCATCGCGAGGGCTTCGACCTCCCGGACGGGGCGATCCAGCTTGCGCGCGGCGATATTTATGAGAACCAGGCCATACGCTATGGCGAGAATGCCTGGGGCATCCAGTTCCATGGCGAACTGACCCGGGTGATGATGCATCGCTGGGTCGTGCGCGGTGCCCACCGTTTCGACCTGCCCGGCGCGCAAACCGGCGACAAGCATCTCGACGGCCGCTTCCTGCATGACGCGCCGCTGAGGAACTGGATGTCGGGCATGCTCGACATCGTGTTTCGTCCGCAAATCGTCAGCGTCTGAGCAATTTTCTGCTTACTGGATCTTTGCGCCCTTCCGCGTCGGCGCCTCCAGCGTGTCGATCTTGCGCAATTGCGGAAACAGTCCGGCCCACGCGGCCGAGACCAACAGCGCGCCAACCCCGCCGATCACCACGGCGGGGATCGCGCCGATGAAATGCGCCATTGTGCCGGCCCTGAACTCGCCGAGTTCGTTGGACGCGCCGATGAAGACGGAATTGACCGCGTTGACGCGGCCGCGCACCTCGTCGGGCGTCCACAGCGCAATCAGCGTCTCGCGCACATAGACGGAAATCATGTCGCCTGCGCCCATGATGGCGAGCGCGAAGATCGAAAGCCATGCGGTCTCGGACAGCCCGAAGATCAGCGTGCCGAGCCCGAACACGGCCACGCCGATGAACATCTTGACACCCGAGCCATGCCGGATCGGGAACGTGGCGAGATAAATCGCCATGGCGATCGCCCCGACGCCGGGCGCCGCCCGCAGCAGGCCGAGCCCGAGGGGCCCCAGGACCAGGATCTCGGACGCGAACACCGGCATCAGCGCAACGGCTCCACCCAGCAGCACCACGAACAGGTCAAGTGAGATTGCGCCGAGCACGACCTTTTCCGAACGGATGAACCCGAAGCCCGCTAGGATATAGGACCAACTGGTCGGCTCGGTGACCTTGCGCTGCGCCGGCTTGGGGATCAGGTAGACCAGCAGGGCGCCGGCGATCATGAAGGCGAGGGCTACCGAATAGGCCACGGTCGCCCCGATCCCGTAGAGCAGGCCGCCGGCAACCGGGCCGACGATCGACGCCGTCTGCCAGGAGGAAGCGTTCCAGGCGAACGAATTGGCGAGGTCCTTTTCCGGCACCAGGTTCGGTGCCAGCGACTGGCTCGCCGGGCCGATGAAGGCGCGCTCGATGCCGAAGACCATGAGAACGGCGAAGACCGGAATCGGCGAGAAGGAATCGGTCACCGTCAGCATCAGCAGTGCCGCCGCACAGAGCGCACTGACGGCCAGGCAGACCGAGACGATCGCACGCCTGTTATAGCGGTCGCTGACGCTGCCGGTCACCAGGATGAGCAGCAGCGACGGCAGGAACTGCACCAGTCCGATCAGGCCGAGATAGAGTGTGTTCTTCGTCACGTCATACATCTGCCAGCCGACCGCTACGGAGATGATCTGCGTCGAAAAGGCCGCGAGGAACCGCGCGGTGAAGAAAAGTGCGTAGGGACGATGCCGGAAGGCGGCGAAGCGGTCGTCCGCCGAATTGACTTGCATGATACTGCTCTTGGAAGACTGTTTGGACGGTCCCGCTGTTAATCATAGCGGGCTTGTGCGCGAAAGCCGCTCTTGCCGGATAAAGAGCCAAGGACTACATGTCTGTCAACGCCAGACGGAGACCCGGATGATACCCCTTCTTAACACGCTGATGTTTGCCCTGAACATCTATATCTGGATCCTGATCGCCAATGCGATCTTCTCCTGGCTCTATGCCTTCAACGTCATCAACACGAACAACCAGTTCGTCAGCATGATCGGCAGGGCGCTCTACCAGATGACGGAGCCGGTACTGCGGCCGATCCGCCGCTTCATGCCCGATCTCGGCGGCGTCGACATCTCGCCGATCGTCCTTGTGCTGATCATCTACCTGATCCAGCAGATCATCATCTACTATCTCTATCCACTCGCCGTCTGATCCTGGCGAAGGTCCCCCAGCCACCGCAGGCGCGGCTGTCCGTCCGGCTGACGCCGAATGGCGGCCGCGACGCGATCGACGCATGCGAGATGGATACGGAGAACGGCCCGTTGCTGCGCGCACGGGTCTCGGCGGCGCCAGAAGGCGGCAAGGCGAATGCGGCTCTGATCGCCCTGATTGCCAAGTCGCTGAAGATCCCCAAGACCTCGATCGGCATTGACTCGGGCGCGACGTCGCGCACGAAAAACCTCCGGATCGCCGTGGCGCCGGAGGTTCTTTCCGAGAAGCTTGCGCTGCTGAAGCTTACTTAGTTGCCTTGTATCGCTCGATCGCCTCGACGATCAGGGTCTTGGCAACGTCGACATTCTGCCAGCCGCCGATCTTCACCCACTTGCCGGGCTCGAGGTCCTTGTAGTGCTCGAAGAAGTGCTCGATCTGCTTGAGGGTGATCTCCGGAAGGTCCGTATAATTGACGACCTTGTCGTAGCGGCGCGTCAGCTTCGGCACCGGCACCGCGATGATCTTCTCATCCTTGCCGCCGTCGTCTTCCATGACCATCACGCCGATCGGACGCACGGCGATGATGCAGCCCGGAACCAGCGGCCGGGTATTGCAGATCAGCACGTCGATCGGGTCGCCATCCTCGGACAGCGTGTGCGGCACGAAGCCGTAATTCCCCGGATAGGTCATGGGGGTGTAGAGGAACCGGTCCACGACCAGCGCGCCCGCGTCCTTGTCCATTTCATACTTGATCGGGTGGCCGCCGACCGGCACTTCCACGATCACGTTCACGTCTTCCGGCGGATTGTTGCCGATCTTGATGGCGTCGATGCGCATCGCAGGATCTCCATTGCGGGGCAGTTGCGCCGCAAATAGAGGGAATCCGCCGCCCTGACAATATTGCTGCGGCTGCGAAGGGTCGATTCTCGACTAATTTATGAGTTCCGGTTGGTCAGCGGGCCTCAATGCAGCGTCGCGGGCCTGCACGAGGACCCTCCATGTCGAACACCTGGCCGTATCGTTCCACTGCGGCAAGGATGTGCTGCGCTATCACCGTCACAGCGAACAGGAGTTTCTGACGGCAGCGCGCCCGTCGCCTGTAGGAGTCGGTCAGCTTCGCCAGACGAAGCCGAGCTTCTTGAGCGACCGGCCGTCAAATTCCTCCATGCCCTCGGCGACGTCCATCCCGCCCATGGCGCGATAGAAGGTGATGGCATTTTCATTGTCTTCGAGGCACCAAACGACGAGGCCGGTCATGTTCAGCGCGCGCAAGATTGCCCGGCATTCGCGGAAGAAATAGCTTCCAAGGCCGATACCCTGATATTCCGGCAGAAGGTAGAGCTCGTAGATTTCGCCTTCCTGCTTGAGCGCCTTGATGCGGTTGGCACCGATGGTGGCGTAGCCGGCGATCTTGCCCGCGACATCCAGCACCAGCAGCGTCGAGGGTCCGCGCGTGGCGCGCCGCCACCAGTCTTCCCGGCGGCGTTCGATCATGTGGACGAGCGGCCTGTGCGGGATGAGGCCGGCATAGGAGGAGATCCACACCTTTCGGTGAAGGGCCGCAATCTCGCGGGCGTCCTGCGGGTCGGCACGCCTAACCTCGATTGACAACGTCGTCATAGCGTTCATCCACCCTACGCAGACGGCTCATGCCGCAAAAACAGAAGAGAAGTGGTCGCCGACCAGATTAACGCGATGTTAACCAAGCCGGCAAGGCGCAAGTTCCGAATCGAAGGTTAAAAGATCGCGAAGGCCGGGCGAACCCGGGAACTGACCCCAGGTGGGGTTTTCAACAGCTTACGGACGCGGCAGCCGAGCGCACAAACAGAAATCCCGGCAGAACTGCCGGGATCTCAGAAAAATCGGAGGTCGGGACGCCTCAGGCCGCGCCAGCCGCGCGCTGCTTGTCCATGCGCTTGCGGTCGTTGGCGTCGAGGAACATCTTGCGCAGGCGGATCGACTTCGGCGTCACTTCCACAGTCTCGTCGTCCTGGATCCAGGACAGCGCGCGGTCGAGCGTCATGCGGATCGGCGGCGTCAGCTTGACGGCTTCGTCCTTGGACGGAGCGGATGTTGGTCAGCTGCTTGCCCTTGAGCACGATTGACCTCGAGGTCGTTGTCTCGGAGTGGATGCCGATGATCATGCCCATGTAGACTTCTCGCCCGGATCGATGATCATCGGGCCACGGTCTTCCAGGTTGAACAGCGCGTAGGCGACGGCCTCGCCCGGCGCGATTGGCCAGACAGCACGCCGTTGACGCGGCCGCCATCGGACCCTTGTAAGGCTGGATAGTCGTGGAACAGGCGGTTCATGATCGCCGTGCCGCGCGTGTCTGTCAGCAGTTCCGACTGGTAGCCGATCAGGCCAGCGGGTCGGGGCGAAGAACACCAGGCGCACGCGACCGCCGCCGGAGGGGCGCAGCTCGAGCCATTTCAGCCTTGCGCTCGGTCATCTTCTGAACGACGACGCCGGAATGCTCTTCATCGACGTCGATGACGACTTCCTCGATCGGCTCGAGCATGCTGCCCGTTCTTCGTCCTTGTGCATGACGACGCGCGGACGCGACACGGCCAGCTCGAAGCCTTCGCGGCGCATGGTTTCGATGAGCACGGCCAGCTGCAATTCGCCGCGGCCGGACAACGTAGAACGAATCCTTGCCTCGGCTTCCTCGATCTTCAGCGCGACATTGCCTTCGGCTTCCTTGAGCAGGCGGTCGCGGATGACGCGGGACGTGACCTTGTCGCCTTCGGTGCCGGCCAGCGGGCTGTCATTGACATGAAGGACATGGTGACGGTCGGCGGATCGATCGGCTGGGCGGCCATCGCCTCGGTGACCGAAGGATCGCAGAAGGTATCGGCGACCGTGCCTCTTGGAGAGGCCGGCAATGGCGACGATGTCGCCGCATGGGCTTCGTCCGATGCGACGTGCGCTCCATGCCGCGGAAGGCCAGGATCTTGGAGATGCGGCCGTTCTCGATCGCTTGCCGTCCTGGCCGAGACCTTGACGGCCTGGTTCGGCTTGATCGAGCCGGAAGGATGCGGCCGGTGATGATGCGGCCGAGGAAGGGGTTGGCTTCGAGGATGGTGACCGATCAGGCGGAACGGGCCGTCTTCGACGTCGGCTCCGGGACATGTCTCGATCACCAGGTCGAGCAGCGGCGCGAGACCCTGGTCCTTCGGGACCTTCCGGGTTGACGTTCATCCAGCCGTCGCGGCCGGAACCGTAGAGGATCGGGAAGTCGAGCTGCTCGTCGGTGGCATCGAGGTTGGCGAACAGGTCGAAGACTTCGTTGATGACTTCTCGATGGCGGCCGTCCGGACGGTCGATCTTGTTGATCGCGACGATCGGGCGGAGGCCGACCTTCAGCGCCTTGCGAGACCACGAACTTGGTCTGCGGCATCGGGCCTTCGCGAGCATCGACCAGCACGATCGCGCCATCGACCATCGACAGGATGCGCTCGACTTCGCCGCCGAAATCGGCGTGGCCGGGCGTGTCGACGATGTTGATGCGATGGCCCTTCCACTCCATCGAGGTCGCCTTGGCGAGAATGGTGATGCCGCGCTCCTTTTCGAGATCGTTGCTAGTCCATCACGCGTTCTCGACCGCGCTGGTTGTCGCGGAACGAACCGGACTGCTTCAGCAGCTCGTCGACCAGCGTCGTCTTGCCATGGTCAACGTGTGCGATAATCGCGATATTTCGCATTTTCATCTGATGGGTCTCTGAAAGTTTGTGGCGGGCACAAGGGCGCGCGAATTCAATTTTGCGGCCTCATACCCCTTTTTTTGCATTTGCGAAAGGGGTGGTGTCACAATCTATCTGTCACGCTTAACAGCAATGCGACGGATGCAGGGCTTGGGTGCCGGCGAGTCCTGCATGGATCACATTCTTTTGTAGCCCCTCACGGTAACATATCGGCCATTGGTCTCGTAGCTCATTGGCAGCCGGGGTTCGTGAGGAGCGCCCGGAGGATGGACCATCGAACATTGGGAGTGACAGATGACATCGATCAGTCTTCGGCGCGCGGCTCTTTTCGCCGCGCTCTTTCTCGCATGGCCGGCAACAGCCGCCGAACCCAAGCCATTCGATCAGGCATCCTTCGCTGCGGCCCAGTCGGCCGGGTCGCCGATCGTGGTCGAAATCTCGGCTATCTGGTGCCCGACATGCTGGGCCCAGAAGCCGATCATCGAAAAACTGTCTCAGTCGCCGGAATACAAGGACATGGTCATTTTGACGGTGAACTATGACAGCCAGAAGGATGTCGTCCGCGCGCTCGGCGCACGCAGCCAGTCGACGCTGATCGCTTTCAGGGGAGCGGCCGAAACCGCGCGCTCCGTGGGTGATACCGATCCGGGATCGGTCGAGGCGCTCTTCAAGTCGACCCTGGCCCGCTAGCCATGATCGTCACGATTGCCCTCGCGGCCATTGCCGGCGTGCTGTCGATACTGTCGCCTTGCGTCCTGCCGCTTCTGCCGGTCGTGCTGGCCGGTGCAAGCGGCCAGCACCGCCTTGGTCCCGTCGCGCTCGCGGCAGGGCTGGCGGTGTCCTTTGTTGTGATCGGGCTCTTCGTGGCGCTTGTCGGCTTCGGCATCGGCCTTGATTTTGATGTCTTCCGATCCATCGGCGCGGTCATCATGATCGCATTGGGGGCGCTCTTGATGCTGCCGCAGGTGCAGGTCCGGCTGGCTGCGGCCGCAGGCCCGATCGGCAACTGGACGGAGCAACGTTTTGGCGGCGTCAAGGGCGATGGCTGGCAGGGCCAGTTCGGGATCGGACTGCTGCTCGGCACTGTCTGGGCTCCTTGCGTGGGCCCGACGCTCGGTGCCGCCTCGCTGATGGCGGCGCGTGGCGAAAATCTGGTTCAGGTCGTCGCGACGATGGTGGCCTTCGGCCTTGGAGCCGCAGCCCCCCTGCTCCTGCTCGGCCTTCTGTCGCGTGATCTGCTTCGTGCCTGGCGAAGCCGTATGCTGGAGGCCGGGCGCGTGCTGAAAATGGTCCTCGGCCTGCTGTTCGTCGTCATCGGTCTTGCCGTGTTCACCGGCCTGGACAAGATTGTTGAGGCCTGGCTGGTGCAGGCGTCACCCTTGTGGCTGACGAGGTTGACGACGAGCATCTGACAACAGGCATTGATGACGGGCGGCCCATGCGCCGCCCGCCGATCGCATCGGCGTCTTACGCCACGGCCGCTGTCACCACCGGCTCCAGCGCCAGCTTCCGCGCCTCGACGAAATCCACCTTGCCCGAGCCCAGCACCGGCACCTTGCCGATGCGAATCTCGGCGGGAACCATGATGTCCATCGCGTTCTTCGACTTGGCATAGGCCAGGAACTCGGCGCGCGTGGCGTTCGGCGCATCGGTCAGCAGGATCAGCCGCTCGCCCTTCTTGGCGTCCGGGATCGCCGACACCGCCGACAACTGACCCGGCCACAGGCTGCCCGCCAGTGCCTCGACAGCCGCGAGCGACACCATTTCGCCGGCGATCTTGGCAAAGCGCTTGGCGCGGCCCTTGATCCGGACGAAGCCGTCGGCGTCGATGGTGACGATGTCGCCGGTGTCGTGCCAGCCATCGGGCAGCACTTCCAGCACACCGGGATTTTCCTCCCTGAGATAGCCGGCCATGACATTGGGGCCTTTGAGATAGAGCCGGCCGCCCTCGTCGATGCCCGGCACCGGCTCGAGCCTCCACTCCATGCCCGGCATGATTTTGCCGACCGTGCCCGACTTGTTGTACATCGGCGTGTTGATCGACACGACCGGCGCGGTCTCGGTCACGCCATAGCCTTCCAGGATGCGCAGGCCGAATTTTTCCATATAGGTCTCGCGCGTCGAGGCCTTCACCGGCTCGGCGCCCGAGAAGATGTAGCGGATCGAGCGGAAGTCGTAAGGGTGCGCCGTCCGCGCATAACCCGACAGGAACGTGTCGGTGCCGAAGATGATCGTGGCATTCGACACATAGATCAGCTCCGGCACGATGCGGTAATGCAGCGGCGACGGATAGAAATAGATCGGCACGCCCGAGATCAGCGGCAGGATGGTACCCGCCGTCAGCCCGAAGGAATGGAACACCGGCAGGATGTTGAACACCTTGTCGCCGGAATGGAAATCGATGCGGGCGGCGGCCTGCGCGGCATTGGACAGGATGTTGCGATGCGTCAGCACCACGCCCTTGGGCGAGCCTTCCGAGCCCGAGGTGAACAGGATCACCGCCGGATCGTCCGGGCCACGCTTGACCAGCATCCTGCCCTTGCGGAGATAGGCCACCAGCTTGTCCATCGGGCCGATTTCGGCGCGCAGGTCGTCGAGCCAGACGATCTTCACCTGCTTCTGCATCTCCTCGATCACCGGGCCGAGCTTGGCCTGGGTGACGAAGGCGCGCGACGTCAGCACATGCTCGACCTTCGCCGCCCGGCAGGCCGACAGGATGTTGGCGGCACCGGCGGTGAAATTCAGCATCGCCGGCACCTTGCCCGCCGACATCACGCCGAACAGCGTCGCGGCCGCGCCATTGGCATTGGGCAGCATCACGCCCAGGTTTTCCTCGTCCGGAAACATCTTCTGGAACCTGGCGGCCAGCACGGCGGCACCCGTCAGCAGCTTGCCGTAGCTCAGCCTGCCCGTCACCGGATCCTCCACCGCCAGCGTGCCCATCCCGCGATCGCGCGCGGTTTCGATCACCCGCTCCATCACGGTCGAGGACGTGTTCGTGGTGCGGAACATCAGGTCGGACATGATCTGGTAGAGCGCGGCACCGGCGGCAATGCGGCGGGCCCGGCCCTTGAGCGCTGGATCGACCTCCAGCTTGCGCGGCTCGAGAATGGTCACCTTGACCTTGGGGAACCAGCGCCGGCGCACCTTGCCGTCGTTGAGATAGGTGAAATAGCTCTTCTCCAGCCCGTCGATGCGGATCGGCACCACCATCGAGCCGGTCTTGTCGGCCACCATGGCGGCACCGTCATAGACCTTCATCAGCGTGCCGGTGACCGTCAGGCGGCCCTCGGGAAAGATCCCGATCGGATTGCCGTCCTGCACCACCTTGATCAGCGTGCGCGTCGCCATCGGCTTGGTCGGGTCGAGCGGCAGGAACTTGGCAAATTTCAGGAAGGGCCGCACCCACCAGGCCTGGGCGATCTTGTAGTCGACGGCGAAGGTTGGCTCTTCCTCGGTGATCGCCAGCGCCAGCGCGCCGTCGAGCAGGCTGACATGGTTGAGCGCGATGATCGGCGCACGGCCCGCCTTCTTGATGTTCTCGAGCCCCTCGACCTCCAGCCGCATGAAGGCGCGGAAGATGATCGAGATCAGGTCGCGGAAAGGATTGGTCGGCAGCGTCTTCAGCATCAGCCAGGCCACGCCGAGATTGATCACCGACAGCGCCAGCACGATCGCCGGCACGGAGAGCCCGACCGCCTGCAGCACCGCCACGATGCCCAGCCCCGAGACGATGAACAGCGCCGACAGCACATTGGCCGCGCCGATGACGCGGGCGCGCCGCTCCTCATCCGCCCAGGTCTGCATCGCCGAGAAGGTCGGCACGGCGAGAAAGGCGCCGCCGATGGCCATGCCGGCCAGGTCGATCGCCACGCGGATGGTATTTTCGCCGGCGAAGAAGGCGCCGATCGTCTCGGCATGGGCGGTGGAAGACAGACCCCAGAGGTTCCAGGCGAGGTCGAGCCCGAACAGCGCCACGATGGCCGTGCCCACCGGTGCCGGCAGCAGCACAACCCGGCCCGCCGACATCCAGCCGGCGATCGCCGAACCCGCCGCGATCGAGACCGCGAAGATCGCGAGATAGGCGGGCACGACAAGCTCCGACCCGCCGAGAATATCCTTCACCATGATCGGCAGCATGGTCATGACGAAGGCACCGACGAACCAGAACCAGCAGTTCATCATCGCCGAGCGCCAGACGCGGGTGTCGGCGCGCAGTTCGTTGACCAGCGTCACGCTCGACCGGAAGATATTGGTGTCGATGACCAGGTCCGGCGCCTTGGCGCCGGTCTTCGGGATCATCCGGGCCGCTAGCCAGCAGACGACCGACAGGCCCATCATCAGCGGGCCGAACACCCAGACGCTGCCACCTTCGCTGAACGACACCGCCGCCGCGATCGTGCCGGTGAGGATGGCGATGAAGGTGCCGCCCTCGATCCAGGCATTGGCCGCCGGCAGTTCCCGGCGCTCGAGATGGTCGGGCAGGATGCCGTATTTGATCGGCCCGAACAGGGCCGAGATCACGCCGAAGCCGAACAGCGCCACCAGCAGCACCCAGATCGACGACAGCGCGATGCCGGCCACCGCAAGCCCGGCGATCAGGATCTCCGCCCGCTTGAGCCGCTCGGCGATGACGGCCTTGTCATGCTTGTCGGCCAGTTCGCCGCCGAGTGCGGACAGAGCCAGGAACGGCAGGATGAAAATTCCGCCCGCGGCCGCGACCAGCGCCCCGCCTTCCGCCGCCATCTGGAACATGATCAGGAACACCAGCGTGTTCTTGAGGAAATTGTCGTTGAAAGCCGAGAGAAACTGCGTCCAGAACAGCGGGGCGAACTGGCGCGATGTCATCAGATTGCGTTGCATCGGGGTGGTCCCTTTTGGCGGTCGGCGGATCAAGCCACAGAGTCGTTAGCCAAACCTTGTCTACCGGCGACAACTCTGTGGTGTGGTTAATGCCGGTTAGCTCGCGTCGTTACGATTGATGTTGAACAGCAGCTTTTCGGTCTTGGCGTCCTCGACCTTGCGGATCAGCTTCTCGGCCTCCGTATTGTCGCGGATGGTCTTGGTGACATTCACCGTGGTCTGCACCAGCATCAGGATGCCCATCAGCAAGTAGCCCTTGCCCCAGAGGTCGAGCGGCATCATGTAGATGCCGAGCGCCAGCATCACGGCTGCGGCGCCGAAGCTGAGGTAGGAGAAACTCACCCAGGCGGAAGAGTGCTTCTGGAAACTCTCGTTCATTGTGATGTCCCTTGTCTTGTGTTGATACGGTCAGGCGGCGTTGTTCATTCTGGTTCGCAGGCGGGCGAGCACGGTGTTCGCATCGGGTCCGAGCGGAGCGCCGCATCCGGCCCTGGCGAGTTTTTCGACGATCGCCGACGGATCGGTGCCCGCGTCCATCTCCCGCAGCGCATCGGCCGTGGAGTCGATTTCCTGCTGGCGGGTGCGCAGACGAAGCAGGGTCTCCTCGGCTTCCGTGATCGTCGACAGCCCGAGAGTGCCGGCCGAGCGGTCGAGCTTCTGCGTCTGCTCGGTGGCCCGGGCGACGCGCTCGCCGCGATGCAGTTCCCGGAGCCGTGATTCGGCGGCACGAACCACCGTTTTCATCCGGTCGATCGAGGCATGGAAGCGGGCCTGCGCCTTCTCCGATGCCCCGCATTCGGCTTCCAGCCAGCCGATTGCCTCGGCGGCTTCATGGGCCAGGCTGTCATTGCCCTTCTCGAGCGCCACGATGGCGCGGGTTTCGAGATCGGCGATGCGGGCAAGTGCCTTGCGGTGTTGCGCGACTTCCTGCTCGTTTTGCGCGACGGCGATGGCCACCGCCCGCCGGGCCGATTGAATGGCGGCGGATGCATCGCGGATCTGCTGGCCGAGCAGCGGGATCGCTTGGCTGTCGAGGACCTGCTGCTCGGCCTCGTAGGCCCGGCCGCGCAACAGGGTGAGAAATAGTTTGAACATTCCAGGTCCTCCGTTTATGAACGATGTTCACGATCAAGATCTGACACAAAGACGAACAATGTTCAAGAATTATTTTGAACGCCGTTCATGAATTCGAAGGGTGATGGTTAATGACCGGAAAACGGGAACTGAAGCGGGAGGATCTCAAAGCGCGCCTGATCGAGGCGGCGCGCATTCGCATCGCCGAAAGCGGGCTGGCCAGCCTCAGGGCGCGCGATGTCACGCAGGATGCCGGCTGCGCGCTGGGCGGCCTCTATACAGCCTTCCGCGACCTTGACGAACTGGTGCTGCATGTCAATTCCGCCACGCTCGCCATGCTCGAGGGCGAACTTGTGCGGGAACTCGCCGGCGAGGCCGATCCGGCCAGGCAACTCCGTATTCTTGCCCATGGCTACCTGAACTTCGCGCTCGGCCAGCGCAATCTCTGGGCCGCGCTGTTCGAACACAAGCTGCCCGAGGGCGCCGAGGTGCCGGACTGGCATCTCGAGAAGCACCTGTTCCTGATCCAGTTCATCGCCCGGCCACTGGCTGTTCTCAATCCCCAAATGGAGGGGGAGGACCTGCGCATCCGGGCGCTGACCCTGTTCAGCGCCGTGCATGGCATCATTTCCATCAGCCTCGAAGGCCGCTTCGTGGGGCTGCCGCGCGGCCGGCTGGAAAGCGAACTCGACGATTTCGTGTCGCTGCTGGCCGCAGGGTCTACAGCGGCGCGACAGTGACCGGGGCACGATTGCGCCGGACCTCGGCATAGATATGGCCGAGGAGAGCGGTCAGGACCACCGCGCCGCCGATCTGCGTGGCCTGCGAGGGCACTTCGTTCATGAAGATCCACACCCAGAGCGGCGTGAACGGCACTTCCAGCGCGGTCAACAGGCTCGCATCGACGGCCGGAATGCGCTTGGCGCCGAATGTGTAGAGCGCAAGCCCGATCCCGTTCTGGACGATGCCGAACGCCGCGATCAGGCCGAGATCGGTGGCGCCGGCCGAAAGAGGGCTGGCAAAGGCCGCCGTCGACAGCGAGCAGAGCCAGGCCGAGGCCGCCATCGCAGGCAGCATCGACACCTCGCGATGCTTGCGCATGACCACGGCAAGGCACGCCACGGTGATCGCCATGACGACCGCCAGCCCCTTGCCGAGCATCGAGCCGCTGCCCTGGCTGTCGGTGACCATGTAGAGCACGCCGAGAAAAGCGATCGTGCTGGCCGCGATCGTCGCCCGGCTCGGCTTTTCGCCGATATAGAAATAGGCGAGGAATGCGGTGATGAACGGCGCCGTCGCATAGATCACCATGCTGTCGGCGATCGACGTGTAGTAGAGCGAACCCAGGCCGGACATCATGCTGACTGCGGAAAACACCGCGGCAAGCAGGGTCGGCCACCGCATCGCCTTCAGGATCGACCACGAGCGCCCGCGCTCGACCACCAGGAAGAAGACGAAGACCGTGGTACCCGAGACCAGCCCGCGCAGGAACAGGATCGTCATCAGGTCCGCCTCGATCGCCCGCATGAACAGGCCCGACAGCGACCAAAGAAAACGCCGAAATCGCCACATAGGCCACGCCGAGGCGATAGTTGGTCTGTTCGGTCAGCGTCATGGGGGCCTGCAGGTGTCGGAGGGCGCCAAGATATCCGCGATTCCTGCCGGTCTCGCAAGCCAGTTTGAACGACTGTTCAGGCTTGCCCGAGAAACAGATGCGTCCTCGGATTTCGCCACCCCGTCCATGGCCCGAACGGCTGTCACGACCGTGTTGAAATCGCTAAGGTTCGGCACCTCGATCTCTCCGATCAGGTCCCAGATGCCATTGGTCGTATGGACCGCGGCAAAGCCGGGATGTCGGCGCAGGGTCGCGACCGTCGGTTTGATGTTGCGCGTGTTCAGTTCGATCATCATCACGCCGCGGATCAGTGCATCGGGGCGGTTCTCGCGCAGCCTGACGGTAAAGCCGGCAATGACACCCGAAGCGACCAGCCTGTTGAGCCGCGCCTGCACCGTGCCGCGCGCCACGCCGAGAATGGCGGCCAGCGTGGGCACCGAGGCACGGGCATTGACCCTCAGTTCCGCGATCAGCCTGTGGTCGAGATCATCCATGCAACCACCCTTGCCATTTTCGGCGAATAGGCTGCCGATTTTGTCAGTATCTCGCACAATTCGCCAGATTGTCGCGTTTCCGTCAACCGATCGCTGGACTATGTTGGCGGCACACGCAAATCGGGGGCACGCGCATGGACGAAGACTGGCAGCCATTTGATCGGGTAAAGGACATTTCCTACCGGCTCGTCTCCTGGCCCAGCGAGAGCGGGACGCCGGGCGAGGCGGCCTTTGCCGACAGGCTGGCCGACCTGCTCCGCGAGATCCCCTATTTCCGCGACAATCCCGATGACATCGCCGTGCTCGACAGCCATGGCTCGCCCATGGCGAAGAATGTGGTGGCCGTGGTGCGTGGCAAGGGCACGCGGACACTGGCGCTGGGCGGCCATTTCGACACCGTCGCGACCACCAACTATCTTGATCTCCAGCATCTCGCCTGCCAGCCCGATGCACTCAGGGAGGCACTGATCACCGATCTCGAAAGTCGGCCGCTGTCCAATGCGGAGGCACGCGCGCTGGACGATCTGCGGAGCGGCGATTTCATCCCCGGCCGCGGCATGCTCGACATGAAGAGCGGCGTCGCCGCCGGCATCGCCGTGCTCGAACGCTTTTCGGAATGGCCGGATCGCAAAGGCAACCTTGTCCTTTTCGCCACGCCCGACGAGGAGCGCAATTCGCGCGGCATGCGCGCGCTGCGCGATGCCCTGCCCGCGCTGGCGACGCGCTGGAATCTTGATCTCGTCGGCGGCATCAATCTCGATGCCACCAGCGACCAGGGCGACGGCGCGGAGGGACGGGCAATCTACTACGGCACGATCGGCAAGCTCCTGCCCTTCGCCTTCGTCATAGGCCAGCCCTCGCATGCGAGCTACCCGTTCGAGGGCGTCAGCGCCCACCGGATCGCCGCCGAGATCATGCTGGCCCTCGAGGCCAACCCCGCGCTCTGCGACACCGGCAATGGCGAAGTGTCGCCGCCACCGATCTGCCTTGAGGCCAAGGACCTGCGTGGCGGCTACGAGGTGACGACGCCGGACAAGGTCTGGCTCGCCTTCAACTGGCTGTTCCATTCTCGCTCGTCATCCGACCTGCAGGCCGATTTCAATGCACTCGTCCACCAGGCGATGCGGCGCGCGCTCGACGACTTCGCTGCCAAGGCTGGGGCCTACGCGCGGCTTGTCTCGTCTAGCACGCCGGCGGTTCGCATCGACACCGAGGCACCTCCGGATGCTGGCAAGCCTGCCCTCGCAGGACGGGTGATACCCTTTTGCGACCTGCGCGCGCAGGCCTTCAGGTCACGAGCGGTGGCCGAACGGTATACGGCTTTGGAAACGGAACTCCAGGCCAACGACAACCCGCTCGATGTCACGCGCCGGTTGGTCGCACTGCTCGTTGCCGAGGTGCGGCTGACGGGTCCTGTCGTCGTTACCGGCTTTTCGAGCCTGCACTATCCGCACAGCCATCTCGACGAGAGCAGGCCGCTCGATCGGGATTTCGCTGCAGCCATCGATCGCGCCCGGCAGGCGATCGAGGCGCGGCATCGCACACGCTTCCGGCGCCGCGAGTATTTCACCGGCATTTCTGACATGAGTTTCTTCGGCACAGCAGGTGATGGATCGAACTGCACGATCGTCGCCGATAATACGCCGGCTAATCTGTGGGTGGATCAGCCTCCGTCAGACGCGCTGGACTATCCGGTCGTCAATATCGGCCCCTGGGGCCGCGAGTTTCACCAGCGGCTCGAGCGGCTCCATGCGCCCTATGGCTTTGACATCTTCCCGCGCTTCATCCTTGAGATTGTCGGCGAGGTCTTCGGTCAAAGGCCATAGACGGCGTCGCGGATATCCAGCGGGAAGCGGCCGGTGCAGCCCTCCAGGGCGTTGTTGGTAACGACGAGCGAGGTCAGCCCGGCCTCGCGGTCGATGAACCAGTCGAGCCCATAGACACCGCCCCAGCGGACCGTACCGACCGACTGCGGCGTCAGCGCCAGCTTGCGATTGTCGACCACGGCGCCGAAATAGCCGAATTTCATGCCCGGCTCGTCGCGCTCAAGGTCGCCGATCTGGTTGGAAAGGCCGGCATCGACCGTATCCTGGCGTAGCACGCCCCGGCCGCCGGCGCGCAGCATGTCGAGGAAGGTCATGATGTCTTCGGCCGTGCCGGCCATGCCGGCGCCGCCCGATTGGAACGCCTTCGGATTGAAGATCCGCTTCGGCGAGAAGGTCAGCGTCCAGCCCTCGGAATCCGCGCAGGCCCAAGTCTCCGGCATTCGTACCGGCGAGGGGAAAGCGTCGCCATAGGGTACAGCGAGCCGCGCCGGGTCCGTAACGTGGAAACGCGTGTCGGTCATGCCCAGCGGTCCAGCGATATGGTGCACCACAGCCTCTTCCAGCGTGCCACCGTGGATCGCAGCCACCGCAGCACCGAGAATGTCCGTCGCGAAGGAATAGGCCCATTGCGTGCCGGGCGCGAAGGCCAGTGGAATCGCATTGTGGCGTCCGAAATTATCCTCGAAGTCGAGGTTGGTGTCCGACAGGCCCATCGTGATCTTGCGGTCGGGCGGCAGTTGCTCCAGCGCGGGATTGTAGATCAGGCCGGATGTATGCGTCAGAAGGTGATGGGTCGTGATCTCGGGCACCACGCCATCGGCCAGCGGCGGCCGGAACCACGGAAGGTACTTCGACACCGGATCGGACAGTCCGAGCAGGCCCTGCTCGATCATCGACAGCGCCGTCGCCGCCACGATCGGCTTGGTCACCGAGGCCATGCGGAAGATCGTGTCGAAGGCAACGGGAATGCCGGCCTCGCGGTCGGCCAGCCCCGCGGCCCGGCGGTAGACCGGCTCGCCGTTCCGATGGACCAGCACCACCACGCTGGTGACTTTGCCGCTTTCGAGCGCGCGCTCGATGACCCCGTCCAAACCCGCTTGCATGCGACCTCCAGAAACGAAAACTGCCGACCAGCTTTCGCCGGTCGGCAGAGAAGTTTCAAGTCATCCTGCGGTAGGAATCGTCAGGCGACGGCGCGGGCCAATGCGCAGCGAGACCAGAGCGAATGCAACGCGCCGACCAGATGATCGAGATCGGCATCCGAATGGTAGGGCGCCGGCGTGATGCGCAGGCGCTCGGTCTTTTTCGGCACTGTCGGATAGTTGATCGGCTGGACATAGATGCCGAAATTGTCGAGCAGCAGATCCGACAGCCATTTGCACTTGGCCGCATCCTGAACCATCACCGGCACAATATGGCTCGGATTGTCGAGATGCGGAATGCCTGATTTGTCGAGCGACGCGCGCAGCCTGCGGACGCGATCCTGGTGGCGGGCGCGTTCGAACGGGCTCGCCTTGAGATGACAGATCGACGCCAATGCGCCAGCGGCGATTGCCGGCGGCAGTGATGTCGTGAAGATGAAACCCGAGGCGAAGGAGCGGATGAAATCCACCAGCGCGGCGGAGGCGGTTATGTAACCGCCCATAACGCCGAACGCCTTGCCGAGCGTGCCCTCGATCACCGTCAGACGGTGCATCTGACCGTCGCGCTCGGCAATGCCGCCGCCGCGCGGGCCATAGAGGCCGACGGCATGGACTTCGTCGAGATAGGTCATCGCGCCATACTTGTCGGCGAGGTCGCAGATCTCCTTGATCGGCGCGATATCGCCGTCCATCGAATAGACCGATTCAAAGGCGATGATCTTCGGCGCATTCGGGTCTGCCGCTGCGAGCTTGGCGGCGAGGTCGTTCAGGTCATTGTGCCGGAAGATCACCCGCTCGCATTTCGAATGGCGGATGCCTTCGATCATCGAAGCGTGGTTGCCGGCATCCGAAAACACGATGATGCCGGGGATCTTCGAACAGAGTGTCCCCAGCGTCGCCCAGTTGGACATGTAGCCGGAATTGAACAGAAGGGCGGCTTCCTTGCCATGCAGGTCCGCAAGCTCGCGCTCGAGCAGGACATGGTAGTGGTTGGTGCCGGAAATGTTGCGGGTACCACCGGCACCGGCGCCGCAGGTCTCGATCGCTTCCTTCATGGCCGCGATCACCTTGGGATGCTGGCCCATGCCGAGATAGTCATTCGAGCACCAGACGGTCACGTCCTGCGGCCCGTTCTCCGTGTGGCGGATCGCCTTCGGAAAATTGCCGGCGCGGCGCTCGAGATCGGCAAAAACGCGGTAGCGGCCTTCCTGATGCAGGCCGTCGATCGCATCCTTGAAAAAGGCTTCGAAATCCATTTCTAACTCCAGATGTCCCAAACCTTTTGTTTGGAATCATTCCAACCGTCAACCCCTGCGGCACAGAATCAAAAATACCGCGTCGGAATAGCGCACAGCTTGCGGGCCGATTACTGCTTTTACATTAACCCAAGCGAGACGGGCCGTCTTGATCGAAGTCAAGACGGCCCGATGATTTCGATTATTCGCGGAGCATATGCCGCAGCGTGGCGCGCAGGGAGGATCGGCGCCCCGCGCCATCGGGACTCAGAATTCTTCCCAGCTATTCGCCGCCAGAGCCGTATTGCCGGCAATCGCCGGCGTAGCAAGGCGTGCGGCCTGAACCGGTCGGGCCGTGGGCTGAGCAGTCGGCTGGGGCTGGGCGGCCCGCACCGGAACCGGCCGCGGGGCTACGGGCGCGGAACGCGCCGGGGCTGCGCGATGGCCGGTGGTGAATTCGCCGAGCATGTCGCTGATCCGGGCGGCTTCCTCTGCAAGCTTGCGGCTGGCGGCATTGGTGCCCTTTACCATGGCACTGTTCTGCTCGGTTCCCTGGTCCATGATGTTAACGGCCTGGTTTATCTCGCCGAGCGCCTGTGTCTGCTCCTGCCCCGCCCGGTTGATGGCGGCGATGTGTTGGCTGATCTCTGTCACCTCGCCGACGATCGTGCCGAGCGCGCGGCCGGTCTCGGCCACGAGATCGACACCGTTCTTCACATGTCCGGCGGAATTGTTGATCAGCGCCTTGATTTCCTTGGCTGCGTTGGCCGAGCGCTGGGCCAGCTCGCGCACCTCCTGCGCCACCACGGCGAAGCCCTTGCCGGCCTCGCCGGCACGCGCCGCCTCAACGCCGGCATTGAGCGCCAGCAGATTGGTCTGGAAGGCGATTTCGTCGATGACGGAGATGATCTTGGAGATCTCGCGCGACGAGCCCTCGATCGCGCCCATGGCGGCAACGGCCTGGTCGACGACGCGACCCGAGCGCTCGGCGCCTTCCTTGGCCGTGCCGGCGAGCCGATCAGCTTCGCCCGCCCGCCGGGCCGAATCCGTGACCGTCACCGTGATTTCCTCGAGCGCGGCCGCCGTCTGTTCGACCGAGGAGGCCTGCTGCTCGGTACGCTGGGCGAGATCCTCGGCGGAGCGGTGGATGTCGGCCGCCTCCGCCCGGACCTGGTTGGCAGACACCTCGATCTCGCCGATCGTGCGTGCAAGCTCGGCGATCGCCGAATTGAACGTCTCCTTCATCGCCGAATAGGCTTCGGGGAGGTCTTCGGTGATTCGGTGGTCGAGCTTCTTGGCCGCAATCGCCGAGATCGCCTTGCCGAACACGGCCGACACCGCATTGGCCTCGTCGAGCACCTGCTGCTGCGTCCTGCGCAGCGCGGCTTCCTTCTCGTCGATATAGACCGAAATGGCGAGGTCCATGTCGAGCATCACGGCCTTGGCAAGGCTGCCAAGCCTGGCGCCGAATTCACCGGCCTCGACCGGCCGCTTGGCAAACAGCCCACCCTTTGGAAAATTGGCGTCCACAGCCGCCCGGATCAGATGGTCGAGGATCATCGCATAGCCGCCGATATACCATTGCGGCTCGAGTCCGATCCTGGCATGGACCGTGCCGATCGTGCGAACCTTGGCGGCATAGTCGTCGCCGAAATCGCCCTTGGCGATGTTGGCCCAGTGGCCGACCTGAGCAGACTTGGCGCCTGCCATATGCTGGTCGGAGCTGAAGAAGCGGCTAGTCTCCGGCGTCACCTTCACCTTGCCATAGAACTTGTCCAGCGCCTTGGGTAATTCCTTGGCCACAAGTTCGCCAAGGGCCACGACGTCGGCTCTCTCCGACGTTCCCAACTCCATGAAAGCGAGGCGCTTGTTGACGTCGGGAAGGGGCAGGGTGGTGTCGGTCGACTTCATGATGATCCCAAGAGCGCAATGCGGCTGCCCCTCGGATCATCCTGGCTCGGCTCGCTGATTCCCACCTGGCATCGATGGTTGTTTGAACGTGTGTTAAGTTGAATGATTTAATGAAATTTGAACAATCACTGGCGTGAAATCGCCATTCAGTCCTGCTAATCGAATCGGCACCCAGGCGGACCGGGTGCCGGAGGGCCCTCGCGGGCCATGCATCGCACCACCTTATCCGGCGGCTGCAACAGCGCGCTTGGCCATGACCTTCACCAGGTTGGCGCGATAGTCCGACGAACCATGGATATCGGCCATCATCTGGCTGGTATCCACGCTCTGGGACGCCACGGCCTCCGGCGACCAGTTCGCCTTGAGCGCCGCTTCCATGCCGGCATGGCGGAACACGCCGTTGGAGCCGGCGCCGGTCACCGCGACCCGTACATCGCCATTCGCGTGCCTCGCGACGAAGACGCCGGTCATCGCATAGCGCGAGGCCGGGTTGGCGAACTTGGCATAACCCGCCTTGGTCGGTGCCTGGAACTCGATGGCCGTGATGATCTCGCCTTCATCAAGCACGGTCTCGAACAGGCCGCGAAAGAAATCGTCGGCACCGATGCTGCGCTTGCTGGTATGGACGGTGGCATTGAGCGCCAGCACCGCCGACGGGTAGTCCGCCGCCGGATCGTTGTTGGCGACCGAACCGCCGATCGTGCCCATGTGACGCACATGCGGATCGCCGATCATCGCGGCAAGATCCGTGATCGCCCGACAGGCCCCGCGCAGGTCCGCCGAGGTCGCGACGTCGAAATGGGCGGTGCCCGCCCCGATCCGCACCGTCGAGCCATTGACCGAGATGCCCTTGAGATCGGCGATATGCCTGATGTCGACCAGGTCGCTGGGCGATGCGAGCCGCTGCTTCATGGTGGCGATCAGCGTCATGCCGCCGGCGAGATACTTGGAATCGTCGCCATTGCCGAACAGTGTCGCGGCATCAGTGACCGAGGATGCGCGATGGTAGTTGGTATTGTACATGGCGTCCTCCTCAGGCAGCGTGGTTGGTGAGTGCCCAGACCTTGGCCGGGGTCGCGGGCATGGTGATCGAGTTGTCGCCGATCGCATCGGTGATCGCGTTGATCAGCGCCGGTGGCGAGCCGATGGCGCCGGCCTCGCCGCAACCCTTGATGCCCAGCGGGTTCGACGGGCAGGGCGTGTTCTGATGCGACACCTTGAAAGACGGCAGGTCGTCGGCGCGCGGCATGGCGTAATCCATGTAGCTCGCCGTCAGCAGCTGGCCGTCGGCGCTGTAATGCACGGCTTCGAGCAATGCCTGGCCAATGCCCTGGGCGATGCCGCCATGCACCTGGCCCTCGACGATCATCGGGTTGATGATATTGCCGAAATCATCGGCCGCCACGAACTGCACGATCTCGGTCTTGCCGGTATCCGGATCGATCTCGACCTCAGCGATGTAGCAGCCGGCGGGGAAGGTGAAGTTCGATGGGTCGTAGAACGCACCCTCCTTCAGGCCCGGCTCCATGCCGGACGGCAGGTTGTGGGCGGTATAGGCGGCAAGCGCGACCTGGAACCAGGGCAGCTTTTTGTCGGTCCCGGCCACGACGAGTTCGCCATCCTTAATCTCGATATCGGCCTCGTCGGCCTCCATCAGGTGAGCGGCGATCTTCTTGGCCTTGGCCTCGACCTTGTCCAGCGCCTTGACGATCGCCGACATGCCGACGGCGCCGGAGCGCGAGCCGTAGGTGCCCATCCCCATCTGCACCTTGTCGGTGTCGCCATGGACGATGTTGACCGAGGAGATCGGCACGCCGAGCCGGTCTGAGACCAATTGCGCGAAGGTGGTCTCGTGGCCCTGGCCATGGCTGTGCGAGCCGGTCATGACCTCGATCGTGCCGACCGCATTGACGCGCACCTCCGCTGATTCCCAGAGCCCGACGCCGGCGCCGAGCGAACCCACTGCCGCCGACGGCGCGATGCCGCAGGCCTCGATGTAGCAGCTCATGCCGATGCCGCGCAGCTTGCCCCGGCTCTTCGCCTCCGCCTTGCGGGCGGCAAACCCGTTCCAGTCGGACGCATCCATCGCGGCATTGAGCGAGGCTTCGTAGTCGCCGGCGTCGTAGTTCATGATCACAGGCGTCTGATAGGGGAAGCTGCGGATGAAATTGCTCTTGCGCAGCTCCGCCGGCGACACGCCGAGTTCGCGCGCCGCCGTTTCCATCGTCCGCTCGAGCAGGTAGGTCGCTTCCGGCCGGCCGGCCCCGCGATAGGCGTCGACAGGTGCTGTGTTGGTGTAGACCGTGCGGACATTGGCATGGATCGCGGGGATCACATACTGGCCCGACAGCAGCGTGGCATAGAGATATGTCGGCACCGCCGAGGAGAACAGCGACATATAGGCGCCGAGATTGGCGATCGTGTCGACCTTGAGCGCGGTGATCCGGTTGTTGGCGTCGAAGGCCATCTTGACCTTGGAGACATGGTCGCGGCCATGGGCGTCGGTCAGGAAGGCTTCGGTACGGTCCGACGTCCATTTCACCGGCACGCCGGTGCGCTTGGACGCCCAGAGACAGGTGATCTCCTCGGGATAGATGTAGATCTTGGAGCCGAAACCTCCGCCGACATCCGGTGCGATGACGCGCAGCTTGTTTTCCGGCGCCACATTGTAGAAGGCGCTCATCACGAGGCGCGCCACATGCGGGTTCTGCGACGTCGTGTAGCAGGTGAAATGGTCTTCCGCCGCGTCATAGATGCCGAGCGCCGCGCGCGGCTCCATCGGATTGGGCGACAGCCGGTTGTTGTGGATCTCGATCTCTGTGACATGGGCCGCGCTGGCGATCGCGGCGTCGGTCGCGGCACCATCGCCGATTTCCCAGTCGAAGATCAGGTTGCCGGGCGCATTGTCATGCACCTGCGGCGCGCCCGGCTTCATCGCGTCGATCGCCTCGGCCACCGCGGGCAGCGGCTCATAGTCGATCTCGACCGCTTCGGCCGCATCCCGCGCCTCGCCGACGCTGTCGGCCACGACGACGGCGACGGCGTCGCCGACATAGCGGACCGTGTCGATCGCGAGCGGCCGCCACGGGCCCATGTTCATCGGCGAACCGTCCTTGGAATGGATCATCCAGCCGCAGATCAGGTTGCCGATCGCATCGTCCTGCATCTGCTTGCCGTCGAGAATGCCGATGACACCAGGCATATCGAGCGCCGCCGCCATGTCGATGCCGCGAATTTTCGCGTGAGCATGCGGGCTGCGGATGAAATAGGCATATTTCATGCCCGGAACGTTCATATCGTCGGTATACCGGCCCTTGCCGGTGAGAAACCGCTTGTCTTCCTTGCGCGCAACGCGTGCGCCGATGCCTTCGACACCCATTATCTATCTCCTCCGGAGCGTCAGCAGTCGGTGATTTGAATCGGCAGGGGCGCCCGTGGCGCGTTTGCCGACTGACTACCGACCAATGACCATTGACCAAATCATTCAGCTGCCTGCTTCGCGCTCATTGTCTCGGCAGCACCCAGCACGGCCTTGACGATATTGTGATATCCGGTGCAGCGACAGATATTGCCTTCGAGCTCGTGCCGCACCGTAGCCTCGTCGAGTTGGCCGCCATGCCGGCGGATCATGTCGACCGAGGTCATCACCATGCCGGGCGTGCAGAAGCCGCATTGCAGGCCGTGATGTTCCTTGAAGGCCGCCTGGACTGGGTGCAGCTCGCCGTCGACAGCCAGCCCCTCGATCGTCGTGATCTCCGATCCGCTCGCCTGCACGGCGAGGATGGAACAGCTCTTCACCGAGCGCCCGTCCATGTGGATCACGCAGGCACCGCACTGCGTGGTGTCGCAGCCGACATGCGTGCCGGTCAGGTTGAGCGTGTCACGAATGAAATTCACAAGAAGCGTACGGTCGTCGCACTCGCCGCTCATCTTGCGGCCGTTGACCGTCAGCGTCACTTTCGTCATCTGATTTCCTCCCTTGAGGGCAGAACCCTGTTTGCAGGCTGACTCCAAACGCGGGATTTTCCAAGGACTGTTCGATAAGTGGTCAAGCTTCCCACACCGGATTGGCGCATTCGTGATACACTGATCCGCAATGTGGCCGTCCGGACGGCGGCCTGCCACCGCTTTCACATTTTAAACCTTTTTCATCCATAATCCGTCTCCGAGACCGCGAATCCAGGCGGCGCAGGCAGGGCCTGCGCGTGGGATGCGGGGGTCAACAAACGGAGTTTCATGAAATGTTGAAAGTCATTGCAGTGATCCTGGCGGGCCTGACGCTCGCAAGCTGCACCCAGACCGAACGTGGCGCGACGCTCGGCGCGACCACCGGCGCTGTCATCGGCGGCGTGCTCGGCAACAATGTCCGCAGCGCAGCGATCGGAGCGGCCATTGGCGGCGTCCTCGGCGCCGTCGCCTCCCAGCCGGGCCAGTGCTACTACGAGGATGAACGTGGCCGCGAGTTCATCGACGACTGCCCCCCGGGCGCCAACGTCAGGGTGCGCGCGCCGAGGACCAAGGTCGTCGTGCGCATGTAATCGTCGAACCACGGTAGAATACGGAATCGACCCCCGATGGCAGGCGCTTTCGGGGGTCTTTTCGTGCCCGGGCGCCGAAAGGCACGTTTTCACCGATTTAAGAGATATTAACGAAGCTGATCTAATGATGGGTCATTGGGATTGACAGGACGCGGCCCCTATCAGGTGGCCAGGCTGTCGGCGGCATGATGCGGCACCCTTCGCGCGCGCCATTCGGCCAACGCAACCTTTCAACATTCGCGCCAGTTCGACGATTGCGACTGCGCGGCACTCGCCCACGTTCCGGACGCCTCGGAGGACTGCCAGACATGACCACTTCAGATTCCACCACGCTCTTCGAAAGCGATACGCTGGAAATCATCGCCTTCCGCCTCCATGATCAGGAATTCTGCGTCAAGACCACGACGATCCGTGAAATCCGCGGCTGGGCCCCGTCCACTCCCATTCCCCATGCGCCGAAGGAAGTCATCGGCGTAATGAACCTGCGCGGCACCGTCATCCCGATCATCGACCTCGCCTACAAGCTCGGCATGCCGAGCGCCGCCGCCAACGAGCGCAGCGCCATCGTCGTGACCGAAGTCAAGAACATGGTCATCGGCATGCTGGTCGACCGCGTCTCCGACATTCTCACCATCAAGGGCTCCGAAGTGCAGCCGGCGCCCGAGATCACCACCTCCTTCGACAAGGGCTTCACAGACGGCATCATCGCACGCGAAGGCGGCATGATCTGCTTCCTGAACCTCGCCAAGATGTTCCAGGACCAGGAAGCCATCGCGGCCTGATCCGAGGCCGGAACTGACCTGAAAAGCGCCCGCAATCGCCAGGATTGCGGGCGCTTTCGGCTGTCATGCGCATGCTGGGGTCAGCCGGGCACAGTCTCAGCCATGACGGTCCTGTTTGAAATAGCCGAAGTCAGCGACCACATGCGCGGCTGCGTCATCGCCATGCCGTCGATCGAGGCACCGCATCGGGATGCCGTAGAGCGTGGTGAGGCCCGCCTCGGTACAGACCTCCGCCATGCTCCCCTCCTCATGCCGGCCCCCGCCATGCAACAGCACCGCGCGGTCGGCGATTTCGAGCGCATGCGTCGGCTCGTGCGTCGTCATCACGATGGTCAGGCCGCGTTCGCGGGACAGCCGGTGCAGCAGCGCCAGCATCAGCGCCTGGTTGCGAAAGTCGAGCGCCGAAGCCGGTTCGTCAAGCAGCACGATCTCCGCTTCCGAGGCCAATGCCCTCGCAATCAGCGCAAGCTGGCGTTCGCCGCCCGACAGGCTGCCGATGGCACGGTCCGCGAGATGGTGGAGCCCGACCATGCCGATCGCGTCCTCGGCGTGCCGCCGGTCCTCCGTCGAGGGACTCGAGAACATGCCGATATGGCGCGCCCGGCCCATCAGCACGACATCACAGACAGTGTAATCGAAGGGCGCAGCGAATTGCTGGGGCACATAGCCGACGGCGCCCGCGCAGCGAACAGTGCCGGCACTCGGCGTCAGCAGCCCGGCCATGCACTTGAGCAGTGTCGTCTTGCCACGCCCGTTGCGGCCGAGGAGAGCCAGTGTCTGGCCCCTCGCAAGCGTGAAAGACAGGTTCTCGAACAGGTCATGCGACGCGGATCCATGCCGAAAGCCCAGCGACTGCACCTCGATCATCATCGCCAGGCCTCGTTCTGCGCCTTGTGGAGCAGCAGCATGAAGATCGGCGCTCCGACGATCGCTGTCAGCACGCCGAGCGGAATCTCGGCCGGCACCAGCGATCGGGCCATCGTATCGATGATCAGCATGAAGCTGGCGCCGAGCAGCGCGGACGCCGGCAGTAGCCGTCGATGGTCCGGACCGGCGAGCACGCGGGCAAAATGCGGCACGACCAGCCCCACCCAGCCGATGATCCCGGAATTGGCGACGCTGGCCGCCGTGATCCCGGTGACGCAACAGAGAACCAGCCAGCGCGTCCGTTCCGGCTTGACGCCCAGCGCCTGCGCCTCCTCGTCGCCGAGCGACAGGACATTGATGCGAAAGCCCATCAGCAGCAGGGGCGCTGCGAACAAAGTCACCAGCGGCACCATCTGCAGCGCCCGCTCCGGCGTGGCGCTGGCAAAGGAACCCATCAGCCAGAAGACGATCGCCGGCAGCGTGTCCTGCGGGTCGGCCAGGTAGGTGGCGAGCGACACCAGCGCCGAGAACATCGCGGAGACGACGATGCCGGCCAGCACCAGCATCAGGATCGAGGACCGTCCCGCCCGCCGGCTCATCACGATGACGAGAAGCAATGCGCCAAGGCCGAAGCCGAACGCCATCGACCACAGCGCCGCCGCGCCGAGGCCGAACAGGATCGCCAGCACCCCGCCGAAGGCGGCGCCCGAGGAGACGCCGATGACATGCGGATCGACCAGCGGATTGCGGAACACGCCCTGCAGCACCGCGCCCGACAGCGCCAGCCCGGCGCCGACGAACCCGCCGATCAGCATGCGCGGCACACGCACCAGTTCAACGACGCGCCAGGCGGGCTCCGCCACTGCTTCCCGGCCTGGGCCGATCCCGAGCCAGCCGACGGCAAGCGTCAGCAGATCGGACGGGGAAACCGAATACCGTCCGATCGTCAGCGACAGGACCATGGCAGCGGCCAGCAGCACGGCCAGGCCGGGCAGCACCCAGCTCTCCGCGGGTCGTGCAGGCTGGACGGCGACCGCCGCGCCATCATGGCCGCCATTCGGCATCAATCCGTTCCGGACGCCGGCGGCGGCTCGTCGGAGAAAACCAGCGCATTCAGGATGTCATGCAGCAGGTTCGGCTGATTGCGGGGATCGGAGCAGAACTGCTCGATATGGTCGCCATTGTGCACGAAGACCTTGCCGCCACCGGGGCTCCGCCACACCCAGTCGACCGGCCCCTCGTGGATCGAGCCGTCGGGTCCCAGCCCGCCGATCAGGCAGAGATGCTGCGCAGCGGGCGGTGCGGGCGAATATCCCCGCGCATACTGGCCGAGAATGCCTTCGTGGCGATGGAAGGTTTCAAAGTCCATCCGCCCGAAATAGGCCCCCGGCTCGCCGGGCCGGATCATCCAATTGGTGAACGGCTTCGGTGGGACCGCGACGAAGGCCGAGAGGCAGGGTAGCCAGGGAATGAGGATATGCCCATTGATGACGAAATGCCCGCCGGCATCGAGATAGGCCACGAGCTTCGGCTCGATCGACTTCATGAAGATCTGGTCGAGCATGCCGGTGACGTAGAGCACGTCGACATCGTCGAGAGTCCGGTCCTCGAGATCGTAAGCGTCGCAGGCACTGTAGCGCCAGTCCTGCGGCACCAGCCCACCCATCCGGTCGATATTGTAGCTGCGCGACGAGCGGACATAGAGCAGATGCGGCCGGTCGCCGCCGCGAAAATCAGTCACGGGATTGCACCTCCCGCTTGAGCCACGGATAGAAGCCGTCGAGGAACCGCGTGGTTGCCGGCATGAACCGGCGGCCATGATGCGTATGCGGATCGATGGTCGAGGCAATCAGCCGCCCGCCGCCGGACAGCACCTGGTCGTAGATCAGGCAGCCCTCGTCATTGTCGAGGTTGAGGATGGGCGTCGCGCCCTGCGGAAGACGGAACGCGCCGAAGAAATGCCAGCACATGTCGGCGAGCGGAATGGCGCGCGCCATCGAATGGTCCGGATTAGGCTGGTAGGCCTCCATCCGCCCGCCGGGCTTCATCCACCATTTCCAGTCCTCGGTTTCCCGCGAGAACCACTGAACCTCGACAACATCGAGCCACTCATCCATCCGGTTGGGCTCGAAGACGATCAGAAAGCCGCCGCCGGCAAGATAGGCGTTGAGCTGCGCGGCATGCTCCAGCAGCAGCGCCTGGTTGGAGAAGTCGGGCACGACGATCGTCCGAAACGCCTTCAGATCGACCCGGTCGAGGTAACGCAGGTAGATCTCCGCGTCGATATGGGCCGCATAGTCGCGGTAGCATTGCAGCTGCGCGCCGTCTCCGGACGTTATGAAGCCTATGTCCTTCACGCCTGCCGCCTCTCAGTTGGAAGCCGCGAAGGTCTCGGCGTAACCGGCGCTCCTGCCGTTCCAGTCCATCTGCATCAGCTTGTCGATCTGGGCATCGGAGAGCGTCTTGCCGTAGAGCAGGTGGAACCCGTCCGAGACGGCCTTGCGCATGTCGGCGTCGAAGAGGTCGGGATAGCCGATCTCGGCAAACCACAGATAGGCCAGTTCCCCGCCGGCGGCGGTTGCCGGGTCGATGGCCGGCGTCTTGTAGACCCGGGCCTTCTTGACCGCATCGAGCGCGCCGAGAACCGGATGCTTGAGAATGTCGTCCGGCCTGATCGCGTCGTCATAGTAGTTGACGAAGATGATGTCCGGATTCCACTGCAGCAACGACTCCGCGCCGACCTTGACCGAACCCTCGGTGAAGCCCGCCTCGGTCGCGGCATTGGCGAGGCCGGACGCCGCGAAATAGGCCTCCTCGCGGCCGAAGACCACGAATTCGTTGTCGTTCATGCTGTCGATGAAGACGATGCGTGGCTTGGGCTTGCCCGCCTTGTCGAGCACCGCCGCGATATCCTTCACGGTCTTGTCTTCCCAGTCGAGGAAGGCCTGGGCGCGATCTTCCTTGCCGAGGATCTGGCCGAGCATGGCGATATAGCCCCGGCGAGTCTCGCGCGATTCGGTGCTGACAGTCGCGACCTTGATGCCGGCATTTTCCATCGGCGCGACGCGCAGGTCGCCCTTGGCCTGCCATTGCAGCACGACATCTGGCTTGGCTTTGAGGATTTCCTCGACATTCGGAATGAAGTTCGGCGCCACGAGATCGGTGCGGATGTCGGCGATCTCGGGGAAGAGCTGGCCGATCACGCCGTTCATCAGCGCGGTCTTGGCGCGCGGATTGATCGCCATCAGCCGCTGGGTGCCGCCATCGATGGCGATCAGCGCCTCGGGGATCGGCAGCGGGAAGATCGCGACGGTGGCGACGGGCCGCTCGATGGCCAGTTCGTTGCCACGGGAGTCCTTGATGGTGACCGTATCGGCGGCGAAAGCCGTTCCCGCGAGCATCGTAACGCCAGCGGTCAGAGAGAGGGGAGAACGGAAAAATTGCAGCACAGACATGATGAAACCCTCTTTATGAAAGTTTCACCTCGATATTAATCATGACAAATCAAGTCAAGTATTTTCTGCGGACCGGCGTGTCCGTCGCGTCCCCGGACTATCTGGCGCGCGCGCGGAGCGCCTCGCCGATCTCCTCGAGGATGTCAGGATCGTCGATCGTCGCCGGCATCTTCCACGGTTCGTGATCGGCGATCTTCTGCATCGTCCCGCGCAGGATCTTGCCCGACCGCGTCTTCGGCAGCCGCTTGACGCAGAGCACCATCTTGAAGGCCGCGACCGGGCCGATCTGGTCGCGAACCAGCCCCACCACCTCCTTCTCGATCTCAGCGTGCGGCTTCACCGAGTTCGACTTCAGCACCAGGAAGCCGCAGGGTATCTGCCCCTTGAGATCATCGGCGACACCAATCACCGCGCATTCCGCAACATCGGGATGGGTGGCGCAGACCTCCTCCATCGCCCCGGTCGACAGGCGATGGCCGGCGCAATTGATGATGTCGTCAGTGCGCGACATGATGAAGAGATAGCCATCCTCGTCGAGATAGCCGGCATCCGCCGTCTTGTAGTAGCCGGGAAACTCCTCGAGATAGGCGGACCGGAAACGCGCGTCGGCGTTCCACAGCGTCGGCAGGCAACCCGGCGGCATCGGCAGCTTGATGACGACATTGCCGAGCGTGCCATCAGGCAGGGGATGACCAGCATCATCGAGGACCTGGACGTCATAGCCGGGCAGCGGCCGGGCCGGCGAACCGTATTTGACCGGCATCCGGCCAAGACCGAGCGGATTGGCCGCCACCGGCCAGCCGGTCTCCGTCTGCCACCAGTTGTCGATCACGGGAATACCAAGCTGCGTCTCCGCCCACTTGATCGTCTCGGGATCGGCGCGCTCGCCGGCGAGGAACAGCGCCCGCAGCTTCTGGCGCGGATAGGCACGCACCAGCTCACCCTCTGGATCGTCGCGACGTATGGCGCGGAACGCCGTTGGCGCGGTGAACAGCACCGAGACGTCATGGTCGCTGATGACGCGCCAGAACGCGCCGGCATCCGGCGTGCCCACCGGCTTGCCCTCGTAAAGGATCGTCGTCGCGCCGCCGATGAGCGGGCCGTAGACAATGTAGCTGTGGCCGACGACCCAGCCGATGTCCGAAGCCGCCCAGTAGACGTCGCCGGGCTCGATGCCGAAGATGTTCCCCAGCGACCAGGCCAGCGCCACGGCATGGCCGCCATTGTCGCGCACCACGCCCTTGGGCTGCCCGGTCGTGCCCGACGTATAGAGCACATAGAGCGGATCCGTCGCCTTGACCGGAACGCAGGCGACATCATCCGCCCCCCGTGCCCGGATGTCCGCCATCGCCTGCCGGTAATCGACGTCGCGGCCCGGCTGCATCGCGGCTGCCAGTTCAGGACGTTGCAACAGCAGGCAATGGAGCGGCTTGTGTCGCGCCTCGTCGATCGCGTGATCGATCAGCGGCTTGTAGGCGATGACGCGGCCGGGCTCGAGGCCGCAGCTCGCGGTAATGATAAGCTTTGCCTCGGAATCGTCGATGCGGGTGGCCAGTTCATGGGCGGCGAAACCGCCGAAAACCACCGAATGCACGGCGCCGAGCCGCGCGCAGGCCAGCATCGCGAACACCGCTTCGGGCACCATCGGCATGTAGATGATCACGCGATCGCCCTTGCCGACGCCAAGCGAGGCAATGACACCGGCCAGCGCCTTCACCTCCGACAGCGTCTCGGCATAGCTGTAACTGCGCTGGATGCCCGCCATCGGGCTGTCATAGACGATCGCCTTCTGAGCGCCTCGACCGGCAGCGACATGGCGATCGACTGCATTGTGGCAGGTGTTGATCTCGGCATCGGGAAACCATCGGCCGTAGACACCGGCACCCGCGTCGAAGATCGTCTCCGGTGGTCGAACCCAATCGATGGCCCTCGCCGCCTCGCCCCAGAAGCCCTCCGGGTCCTGTTGCCACTCCCCATAGATCCGCTCATAGGACCCGGCCATGCTTTCCTCCCCGGATTTTTGGTCTTGAGGCGATTATGACGGGGAAAGGTCGAAAGGCAAAGTCAGACCAAAGCCTAGAATCCGGGTGCCGGGAAATGACAAATCGCAAGCCGTGGATCAGGGATGCCGCAGGACCCGCCGCTCCACGGCGACCACGAGGCCGAAAAGAGCGATCGACAGCGCCGACGAAAGCACGATCGCGGCATAGAGCCGATCGGACTGGTAGTTGAACGTCGCCTGGATGATCAGCGCGCCCAGCCCGCGTTCCGAACCGATCCATTCGCCGACGATCGCGCCGATCACGGCCGTGGCCGAGGCGATGCGCAAGGACGAGAACAGCATCGGCAGCGATCGCGGAAGCCGAAGTTTCCAGAATATCTCGGACTTCGTCGCTGACAGGATCCGGAACAGTTCCTGTTCATTCGGCGAGGCTGCCTCGAGGCCGCGAATCATGTTGACCAGCGTCGGGAAGAAGCAGATCACCGAAGCAATGACGATCTTGGGCGTCATGCCGAGACCGAAGATCAGGATGATGATCGGCGACAGCGCCAGCACGGGAATCGTGTTGAAAAACAGCACGACCGGGAAATACATGCCGCGCACCACCCGCATGTGCACGAAGACGATGGCGAGCAGCACGGCGGCGAGATTGCCGAAGACGAAGCCGAGCACGCTTTCGACCACCGTGGGCCACAGATTGCCGAGCAGCAGCGGCCACTGCTTCTGGAAGACGAGCGCGACCGTGCTCGGCGGCGGCAGGATGTAGGCTGGCACGCCGGCGAGCGGGATGAGGAATTGCCAGGCGATCAGCACCGAGCCGACGCCGAAAACGGGAAGGGCGGCATCGCTCCGGATCAGGTTTCGGACATACGCAGCCGTCATTCGCTCGTCTCCAGCGACCGTCGCAAATCGGCCATCATGGCCACGAAGGCGGGGTCCTCGCGGCGGTTACCGGCGGCTTTCAGCGGCCGCAGGTCCCTGTCGACCACGACACGTCCCGGATTGGCTGCCAGCACAAGAACCCGTTCACCCAGGTAGACGGCCTCCATGATGGAATGGGTAACGAAGAGGATCGTGGCGCCGGTTGCGCGCCAGATGTTGAGAAGCTCGTCGTTCAGTCGGTCGCGGGTGATTTCGTCCAGAGCGCCGAATGGCTCGTCCATCAGCAGCAGCCGCGGCGCGCCGTTGAGGGCGCGGGCGATCGCCGCGCGCTGTCTTTGCCCGCCAGAGAGCTGCGCAGGATAGCGATCGGCCAGGGCGCCGAGGCCCATGAGTTCGAGCAACGCGCCGCTGCGGTCCTCGATCGCCCGTGTCAGCCGGTGCCGTCCAACCTCGAGCGGCAGCCGCACATTGTCGCGCACCGTGCGCCAGGGCAGCAATGTCGAATCCTGGAACACGAATCCGACATCGCGGCGGCTTCGCGACTCCGAAGGCGTCGATCCGAGCACGGATATACGGCCCTTCATCGGGTCCAGCAGGTCGGCGACGACCCTGAGAAAGGTGGACTTTCCGCAACCCGAGGGTCCCAGAATGGATAGAAAGCCGCCGGCCTCGACCCTGAGGTCGAGACCGGCGAGCACCGTGATGCTGGCCGTGCCCAGGCGATAGCCGATATCCAGTCCGGCAGCCTCGATCGCGGCGGGCATGGCGTTTCCTTCGTGACAATCTGCTTGCGATGCGGCGACGGTGGCGTCAGCTGCCCGGCGCGTCGAGTTTCGGACGTTCGGCCGCCGTCATCTCCAGGATTCGGGTCGTATAGAGATCCTCCACCTTCGGCCGGCCGTTGGGATATTGTCCGATCTTGTCGTAGAGCGAGATCTGCTCTTCCAGCGAGGCGGGATCGAACGTGCCCCATCCGTCCTTCGCTGTCGATGCGTCGAAACTCAGCTTGAGGATAAGGTCGATCGTCTTCTGCTCCCAGCCGAGATCGAGCTGCGGGTAGGCCGTTACCAGCGTTTCAACCGCCTTGGCGGGATTGGCATGCACCCAGCCCCAGCCCTTGGCGACGGCGCCGATGAACTTCGCCAGCGTCTCGGCGTTTTCCTCAACCGCCGTGTCCGTGGCGAAATAGACATCAGCATAGGACGGCAGCCCGAGATCGCTGACCAGCAGGTCGATACGGTCGTCGCCGACCACGCTCAACGCCTGCGTGTTCGTGATCCAGCCGCCGATCGCATCGACCTCGCCGCTGATCAGCGGACCCTTGTCGAATCCGACATTGACGACTTCGAAATCGCTCATCGAAATGTTGTTCTTCGTGGCGATCGCCTCGACGACGAAGCGCGCCGTGGGCTGGATGCCTATCTTCATGCCCTTGAGATCGGCGATGGTCCTCAGCGGCTTGGACGGCTTGGAGGTCAGGGCATAGGGTCCTGTCCGGAAGCCACAGGCCAGGATCCTGACGGGAATGCCGCTGGCTCGCGCGTTGAAGAGCTGCGGCGTCTCGGAAAACTGCCCCAACTGGGCGCTGCCTGAAATGACCGGCGGCACGGTGGCACTGTTGGGACCGCCGGGGCTGAACTCAACCTCCAGCCCCGCCTCCTTGAAATAGCCGTTCACGGCGGCGGCGACGTCGCCGATCTGGCCGTTGGACATCAGCCAGTCATACTGGATGACGACCTTTCCGGCGGCGCGTGCGTCGCTGCTCATGAGAAGCTGGATGCCGGGCGCGAAGGCTGCGACGGTAACCCCTGCCTTCAGAAATCCGCGACGGGTGATGGCGTTGGTGTTGGTAGGATTGGTCATGCTGCGTCTCCTGTTCCCCATTGTTTTGATGTGAGATGCGACATTGTCCGAAGCGGTCAGGTCACGACATGGTATGAACCGGGTCCGCCATCGAGCCACGCATAGATTTCCCAGAGCGTACCGTCCGGATCGTGGAAATAGGCGCAGCGCGCATTCCACACATAGTCGGCCGGAGGCGCATAGAAGGTGACGCCCTTGGCAACGAGATCGTCATAGTGCTTGTCGACGAGGCCGGGCGCGTCGAGCTCCACCGCGACACAGGCCTTGTGCGCCAGCTTCGGCGCCTTGAGGCCTGAGACACCGCAATGCTGGCTTATGTGATCGACCTCCCACGCCGCGAGCGTGATGCCATTGGCGTGGAAGTCGGCAAACCCTTCGGCACGGCGCCGCAGCGTGTAGCCGAGTTTCTCGACATAGAAGTCGACCGTCACGGCGATGTCCTCGACGATCAGGCAGATATCCGTGATACGCGTCGTGCTGGCAAAACTCATGGGTTTTCCTTCCTGAGCAATGTTCCGAGTGGCGGCTGCGCCCAGGCCTGGCCCGGCAGGATCACGCCGACGCGCTCCGCCGCACCCATGATGTGTCGGCGCATGGCAACACCGGACGCGGCGGGATCACGCGCGACAAGCGCGTCATAGATGGCGACATGCTCGGGAACGTTGATGGCAACGAGATCATGCAGCGGATTGGTCAGCCGCGCATATTCGATCGATCCCCGGATGCGTTCTCCGATGAAGGTAATGAAGGTGAAGAAGAAGCCATTGCCGGTGGCGCGAGCGATCTCTCGATGGAATTCGAGGTCGGCGTCGATACTGCCCTCCTCCCACCTCTCCTCGCCGCCCATGCGATCGACCGCCGCCTTGATCCGGGCGAGATCGGCGTCGCCGCCGCGCACGGCGGCCAGCGAAGCAGCCTCGGTCTCGAGCACGCAGCGGAGCTCGAACAGGCGCTCCATATTCTCGCCGTCCTGCAGCGTGGCGGCATCGATACGCACGACCTGCCGCTTCTCAGGCTCGAGAATGAAGGTGCCGATGCCCTGTCGCGTTTCGACGACGCCGTCGGCCCTGAGTTTGGCGACGGCCTCGCGCAGCACGTTGCGGCTCACGCCGAACCTGTCGGCAAGCTGCTGCTCTGTCGGGAGCTTCTCTCCGGGGACCATCCGTCCGGATTCAATCTCGGCAAACAGCATCGAGACGACCTTGTCCGGCAGTTGCTCCCGCGTGCTCAGAATTCCCCGCTTCACGTCATGCGATCCCCATGTGATAGGGTGATACTATCATCCTACAACTGCGATGCAACATGAATTTTCGGGTGTCCGCCTCCACTGAGACAGACGTTCCCGGACAGATCGAGCGGTCCCGGCCCGCGACGAGACAGCTCCTGACGATTGCCAACAATCCCCGACGGGCTTATCGTCCCGCCGCTGTTCCATTTTCGGGGGAAACCATGAACACGCTTGCAAGAATCTGTTGGATCTCGTCGCCGATCTATCTTCTGGTCGGCATGGCCTTCGGCATCTGGATGTCGGCGACACAGGATCACACGCTCGCGCCGGCCCATGCCCATCTCAACCTGATCGGCGGCGTGCTGCTCGCCCTGTTCGGCACCTTCTACATGCTGGTCCCGAGCGCGGCGGCCGGCATACTGGCGAAGATCCAGGTCGGCATCACCCAGATCTCTGTCTGGCTGATGTTTCCGGGCATCATCATGGCGATCCAGCAGAAGGGCGAAACGCTCGCGAAAATCGGCTCGGTCGCGATCATCATCGCGATCCTGCTCTTTATCGTGATCGTCGCCCGTGCGCCGGTCGCGCGGTCAACGTGATCCGAAAATCGCCGAACCGACCCTGACGCTGGTCGCGCCGAAGCCGATCGCCGTCTCGAAGTCACCCGACATGCCCATGGAGAGCTTCGCTACGTCGCTCTCGCGGGCGAGCTTGCGCAGAAGCGCAAAATGCGGGCCAGGGTTCTCGTCCGCAGGCGGGATGCACATCAGGCCCTCGACCGCCAGCCCGAGTTCGCTGCGGCAGAAGGCGACGAAGCGCGCCGTATCGGCGGGCGCGATGCCCGCCTTCTGCGGCTCGAGCCCGGTATTGACCTGAACATAGCACGTGAGCTGCCGGCCCTGCTTGTCCATCTCCGCCTTCAGCGCCCGGGCGATCTTCTCGCGGTCGATCGTCTCGATCACGTCGAACAGCGCCACAGCGTCTGCGGCCTTGTTGGACTGCAACGGTCCGATCAGATGCAATTCGATGCCGGGAAATTTCTCGCGCAGGCCGGGCCACTTGCCTTCAGCCTCCTGCACGCGGTTCTCGCCGAACACGCGATGGCCGGCCTCGATCACCGGCAGAATGTCCTCGGGGCCGAAAGTCTTGCTGACGGCCACGAGTTCGGCCCCGCCATCCTCACGTGCCGCCTCGGCGGCCGCCTTTGCCATCTTCGCCTCGATCTCGGCGTAGCGCTCCAGAACAGTCATCAGACACCTCTCGTTCGGCCCCCTTCCTAGTGGCTCCCGCGCCGAATGCAAGGCCCGCAAAGCTTGACGCGGCGCACCTTTCATGGTGAAGGTCGGCCCAAATTTTCCCGGAATTCAGGTCACTGACGAGAATGGCGACAGAACGTTACAATCCGCGCGAGGTCGAACCGCGCTGGCAGAAACATTGGTCGGAAAACAAGGTTTTCGAGACCGACAACAACGATCCGCGCGAGAAATACTACGTGCTGGAGATGTTCCCCTACCCCTCCGGCCGCATCCACATGGGCCATGTCCGCAACTATGCGATGGGTGACGTCGTCGCCCGCTACAAGCGCGCCCGCGGCTACAACGTGCTCCACCCCATGGGCTGGGATGCCTTCGGCATGCCGGCCGAAAACGCGGCGATGAAGAACAAGGTCCACCCGAAGGCCTGGACCTATGAAAACATCGATGCGATGCGCAAGCAGCTGAAGTCGATGGGCCTGTCGCTCGAATGGTCGCGCGAGTTCGCCACGTGCGACGTCGAATATTACCATCGCCAGCAATATCTCTTCCTCGACATGATGGAGAAGGGGCTGGTCTACCGCAAGAATTCCAAGGTCAACTGGGACCCCGAAGACATGACCGTGCTCGCCAACGAGCAGGTCATCGACGGTCGTGGCTGGCGCTCCGGCGCGCTGGTCGAGAGCCGCGAGCTGACCCAGTGGTTCTTCAAGATCACCGATTTCGCCCAGGACCTGCTCGACCAGCTCGATCATCTCGACCAGTGGCCGGAAAAGGTCCGGCTGATGCAGAAGAACTGGATCGGCCGCTCCGAAGGCCTGACCATCCGCTGGGAGATCGTCGAGGGAACTTCGCCGGATAACAGCCAGGAGATCGCGGTCTATACGACCCGGCCCGACACGCTGTTCGGCGCCGCCTTCCTGGCCATCTCCGCCGACCACCCGATCGCCAAGGCAGCGGCGGCGGGGAATGCCGAGATCGACGCGTTCTGCGACGAATGCCGTCGCCAGGGCACCTCGCTGGCCGCGCTCGAGACGGCCGAGAAGAAGGGCATCGACACCGGCATCCGCGTCGCCCATCCCTTCGACCCGGACTGGCAGATCCCTGTTTATGTCGCCAATTTCGTGCTGATGGATTACGGCACGGGCGCCATCTTCGGCTGCCCCTCGGGCGACCAGCGCGACCTCGATTTCGCCAACAAGTACAATCTGCCGGTCGTCCCCGTGGTGCTGCCGCCGGGTACCGACAAGGATACGTTCGAGGTCACCGACGAGTCCTATATCGGCGACGGCACGATGATCAATTCGCGCTTCCTCGACGGCATGGGCACCGACAAGGCTTTCGATGAAGTCGCCGGCAGGCTGGCCGCGCAGAACCTCTTCAACCTGCCGCAGGCGGAGCGCAAGGTGAATTTCCGCCTGCGTGACTGGGGCATTTCCCGCCAGCGCTACTGGGGCTGCCCGATCCCGGTCATCCACTGCGAAGTCTGCGGCGTGGTGCCGGTACCGAAGAAGGACCTGCCGGTGAAACTGCCCGACGACGTCACCTTCGACACGCCCGGAAATCCGCTCGATCGTCATCCGACCTGGCGCCATGTCAGCTGCCCGCAATGCGGCAAGGATGCCCGGCGCGAAACAGACACGATGGATACGTTCGTCGATTCCTCCTGGTACTACACGCGATTCACCGCGCCCTGGGAGGATGCCCCGACCGACCCAAGGGCCGCCGACGCCTGGCTGCCGGTCGACCAGTATATCGGCGGCATCGAACATGCGATCCTGCACCTGCTCTATTCCCGCTTTTTCACCCGCGCCATGCGCGCCACCGGCCATGTCGGCCTCGACGAGCCCTTCAAGGGCCTGTTCACCCAGGGCATGGTGGTGCACGAAACCTACAGCCGCGGCGATGGTGCCGGGCGCGAATGGATCGAGCCCGCCCAGATCAGAATCGAGGAACTGGACGGCAAGCGGCGCGCGCTGATGCTTGACACCGGCGACGAGGTCGCGATCGGCTCGATCGAGAAGATGTCGAAGTCTAAGAAGAACGTGGTCGATCCCGACGATATCATCGCCTCCTACGGTGCCGATACCGCACGCTTCTTCGTCCTCTCCGACTCACCGCCGGATCGCGACGTCATCTGGACCGAGGCGGGCGTCGAAGGGTCACATCGCTTCGTGCAGCGGGTCTGGCGCCTGGTATCCGAAGCCGCCGGCGTTCTTCGCCCGGCAAAAAGTGAGCCGGCTAAGGAAGGCGCGGCGCTGTCGGTGTCGCAGGCGGCCCACAGGACGCTGAAGGCGGTTGCAAGCGACTATGATCGTCTGGCATTCAACAAGGCGGTCGCACGCATCTATGAGCTGGTCAACACGCTGGCCGCGCCACTCGGCCAGGTCGCCGCCGGCCAGGCCGATACCGCCACGGTTTGCGCCGTCCGGGACGCCACGGAAATCATGATCCGCCTTATAGCGCCAATGACGCCGCATCTCGCCGAGGAGTGCTGGACGCTGCTGGGCTGCGAGGGTATTGTCGCCGAGGCCGCCTGGCCCGCCGTCGACGAAGCCCTTGTCGCCGACAACGAAGTCACCATGCCGGTGCAGATCAACGGCAAGAAGCGAGCCGATTTGACAATCGCGCGCGATGCGGATCAAAGTCAGGTCGAGCGCGCCGTGCTGGAACTCGAAGCCGTCCGTGCGGCTCTCGAGGGCAGGGCGCCCAGGAAGATCATTGTGGTTCCACAGAGGATCGTGAATGTCGTTGTCTGATGCGGGAAATCTGAGGCTCGCGGGCCTCGCGGCCGGTCTTTGTGCCCTGCTCGCGCTGTCCGGCTGCCAGGTCAAGCCGCTCTACGCCACCAATTCCGGCACGGCGCAGGCCATGGCGTCGATCGATTTTTCGGAAGCCGACGACCGTGTCGAACTCGAGGTCCGCAACAATCTCATCTTCATGGCCGGTGGAGGCGCAAACGAGCCTGTCGACCCGCAATATGACGTCGATTTCAACGTCACCACGCGCTATATCGGCGTGCTGCTCGACCTCAAGGACGACCTGCCCCGCGCCGGCCGTGTCGAGCTTCGCGCCGACTTCACGCTCAAGCGGCACGGGACCGGCGAGATCCTCCGGACAGGCAAGCGCCGTACCGTCGCGCTCGTTGATTATCCCGGCCAGGAATTTGCCAAGATCCGCGCGACCCGCGACGCGGAAAATCGTGCAGCACGCGAACTGGCGGAACTCATTCGCGCCGATATTGCGAGCTGGCTGGGCCGGTAAGCGCGGCCACCCATTCTGAGCCTGTGGAGACAAGGAGGCGGTATGGTCTTTTGACCGTCCCGACACGACATGGCGGAGATAAAGGCCCACGAATTTGACCAGTTGCTGAAGCGACGCGGCCGGGACTTCCGGATTTTTCTGATCTATGGCCAGGACCGCGGCCTTGTTTCGGAGCGCGCGGCGGCCCTGGCAGCGATGACAGGCGTGGACCTCAAGGACGCGTTCTCCTTCATGCGGCTCGACGCGAGCGACCTCAGCGCCGACCCCGGCCGCCTATATGACGAGGCCAACTCGACCGGGCTGTTCGGCGGGGAGAAGCTGATCTGGATCAAGGGCGCCACCGCCGACAAGGCACTCGCTGAAGCCGTTTCCGGCCTCGCCGAAACCAGGCTCGACAATGCCTGGATCATTATCGAGGCCGGTGATCTCAAGAAAGGCGCCAACCTGCGGAAAGCGGCAGAGACCGCAGCCGCCGCGGTCGCCATTCCCTGCTACGCTGACGACGCGAAATCCCTCAATCTGCTGATCGACGAGGAACTGGCTGCTGCCGGCCTTCGGATCACCGCCGACGCTCGTTTGATGCTGCAGGATTGCCTGGGCGGCGACCGGATTGCCTCACGAAACGAGATCCGGAAACTCGCGCTCTACGCCCGGGATGACGGACTGATCGAGGAACGCCATGTCGCCGCGATTGTCGGCGACGCCAGTGCGATTTCGGCCGATGATGCCGTGGACGCCGTGCTGAAAGGCGATTTGCGGGCCTTTCACCACGCGATCCAAAAGGTCGTCGCGTCCAAGACACCGGTCTTTCTCGTTCTGCAAGGTTGCCTCAGGCAGCTTCAGCTACTGGATCTGATGCGCAGCGAGATCGATGGTCGCCGGGCCAGCGTCCAGGATGCGATCAATGCCCATGGCCGCCACCTGCATTTTCGGCGCAAGCCGGTCATAGAGGCCGCCCTGAGGAGCCTGTCCGCCGACGTCATCATCACGGAGATGAACCGCCTTCAGGCCGCCATCCTGCAAAGTCGCCAGAGAGGCACGCTCGAAGACGCGATCGCGACGCACAACCTGCTTGCGACGACGCTTGTTGCAAAGCGCCGACAAGCAAATCGCTAATTCGTAACGCCTACGAAATGGTTCAACGGCGCTCCAGTAGCCGACATATATTTTCCAGTTGCTCGAGGGATCGATAGGAGATGGTCACGCGGCCACCATTGCCGCGGTGATTAATCGTGACATCCAGCCCCAATCCGTCCGACAGCGTGCGCTCAAGTGCAAGCGTGTCTGGATCCTTGGCTACCGACTTTGTCTCCAGCGGTGGCTCGTTCTGGCTACGGATGTTGTTCTGCGCCAGGCGCTCCGTGTCCCGCACCGAGAGACCGCGGCTGACGATCGTCCGGGCAAGACCGACGGGATCCGATGTCGGAACCAGCGCACGCGCATGACCCGCTGACAGGGAGCCGGACGTGATCATGTCCCGAACCAGTTCCGGAAGCTTGAGCAGACGCAGGCTGTTGGCGACATGCGAACGGCTCTTGCCGATGATCTCGCCGAGATCGTTCTGGGTATAGCCATGTTCAGCGATGAGTTGCTCGTAGCCCAGCGCCTCCTCGAGCGCATTGAGGTCGGCGCGCTGGACGTTCTCGACGATTGCGAGTTCCAGCGCCGTCCGGTCATCGACCTCCCGGACGAGGACAGGGATATCGTTCAAGCCCGCCAGCTGCGCGGCCCGCCAGCGCCGCTCGCCCGCAATGATCTCGTAGCGGCCCTCATGCACCGGTCGCACCACCACCGGCTGGACGATGCCGTGCTGACGGATCGAAGACGCCAGGTCCTGGAGGTCCGCCTCTGCGAAGTGCTTTCGCGGATTCTTGGGGTTGCGGATGATCAGGTCGATCGCCACCTTGCGGTCGGCACTGACCGGGGCCCGCATCGTGGCATCGGCGATCGGCTGGTCCATCTCTCCGATCAAGGCTGCCAGGCCGCGGCCAAGCCGCCGCTTTGAAGGATCGTCATTCATTTGCGCTACTCGTTTTATTTCGCAGCCGAATCGGTCAGGCCGCCCGGCTGCGACGTTCGCGTTGGATCACCTCTGAGGCGAGTTGCAGATAGGCCTGACTGCCGGCGCATTTCAGGTCGTAGAGGATGGCCGGCTTTCCATAAGACGGCGCTTCCGACACCCGGACATTCCTGGGAATGAGAGTCTGGTAGACCTTGTTTCCGAGATGCTCGCGCACGTCCGACACCACCTGCTGCGCAAGATTGTTGCGCGAGTCGAACATTGTCAGCACGATGCCCTGGATATCGAGGTCGGGATTGACCGTACGCCGCACCTGGTCGACGGTTTCGAGCAGTTGTGAGAGGCCTTCCAGCGCGAAGAACTCGCATTGCAGGGGCACCAGTACGGACTGGGCGGCTGCGAGCGCATTCATGGTCAAAAGATTGAAGGACGGTGGGCAATCGATCAGGATGTAGTCATAGACGTCGGCATCCGACGACATCAGCGCCTTCTTCATCCGGAAGACACGATCGTTTTCCCTGCCAATCTCCATTTCCACGCCCAGCAGGTCCATGGTCGACGCGGCGATCGAAAGGTTCGGCACCGCCGTGGGCATCGACACCTCGCCGATGGAATGGCTTCCGACGAGCAGGTCGTAGGTCGAGAGCTTCCGATCGCGACGATCGATCCCCAACCCGGTGGAGGCGTTCCCCTGCGGATCGAGATCGACGATTCAGCACACGTTCGCCGATTGCGGCCAGCGCGGTAGCGAGGTTGATCGCCGTCAGTGGTCTTGCCCACGCCTCCCTTCTGGTTGGCGATGGTGATAATGCGATGCTTCGGCTTGTTCATGGCTGCGCCCGATGTGGCCTAAAGGGGATGTATTCTTGCCGATTTCGAGGATGACTGAATCTCTCTCGACCTTGCTCTCATGTACTACCAGATCAAACTTCCATCGCCTACGCGATTTGTCGATCTCCTGTCGGTAATCCCGGGCCTTTGTGGGAGGTACGCTACGAGCTCGGGGTTTTGCGTCGCCCACGGGTGTATGAACCCCAGCAGTAGGTCCAACTCTGCCAGCGCCCGTGCCGACACGGCGTCGCAGGAAGCAATCAGCGTCGGCGCCGTCTCGATCCTGACGGGATGAACACTGCCTCGCGCCCCGGTTTCCACCAAGGCCGTGCGCAGGAACGCAGCCTTTTTGTTGTTGCTCTCGACCAGATGCACCCAACCGTCGCCGACCTCGGCCAGCATGATGGCTGTTATGATGCCCGGGAAACCGCCACCGCTCCCAAGATCGACCCACGTCCTTGGACCCGGTGAAAGCTGGAAGACCCTGGGCAGAATCGGCGATGTGTCGATTCCAGACATCATCAAGCGTGGATGGGGCAACAAGATTAATAGCCTTGGCCCATTTGGCGAAAAGCTCTGCGAAACTGAGCAGCCGCTCGGCTGTTTCACGTGAAAACAGCTTGGCCGTTCAGTGTCCTAACAAGACTCGCATGTGTTGCGCTCATCCCGCCAGGCTTCTCGACTTGTTGTGGCGTCGGACCGCCAGAAGCAACAAGGACGCCGCCGCAGGTGTCATACCCTCGAGGCGGGATGCCTGCGCCAGGTTCGATGGTTTCGCTCGGGTAAGCTTTTGTTTTAGCTCGTTAGAGAGGCCTGGCAGGCTGTCGTAATCCAGATCAGGTGGAATGAGACGGCTCTCTTCCCGGCGGATCTCCGAAATGTCCGCCTCCTGCCGATCAACAAACACCGAATACGACGCCTCGATCTTGAGAGCCTCTTGCGTCCGCATCGAAGCGCCGTGGAGTTCCGACCAGATCGCAGCCAGGTCGTTGAATTCGAGATCGGCGCGGCTCAACAGATCGTACCCACTCCGGCGCAAGCCATCGAGATTAATGTCAATTCCCTGAAGCCGCGCCTCGTTGGGTGTCATGCTTTGCGCTTTCAACATGTCCCTACGGCTTGAGAGTTCAGCGTTCCAGCTTCGAAACTTTGCGGCTCGCTCCGCCCCGACGAGCGACAGCGCAATGCCCAGAGGGGTCAACCTCTGGTCGGCATTGTCCGCCCGCAAGGTCAGGCGGTATTCCGCCCGCGAGGTAAACATCCGATATGGCTCTGAGACACCGCGGGAAGTCAGGTCATCGATCATTACCCCAATATAGGAATCGGTGCGGTTGAACGTGGTCGGCTCTGAACCCGCTGCGGCGCAAGCAGCATTGAGCCCAGCGACCAGCCCTTGGGCCGCGGCTTCTTCGTATCCGGTCGTTCCATTGATTTGCCCAGCCAGGAAAAGTCCGGGCAAGCGCTTCGTCTCCAACGTCTGCTTCAGCTCGCGCGGATCGACATGGTCATATTCGATCGCGTAGCCGGGCTGAAGGATGCGGGCATGCTCGAGGCCGGGTATCGTGGCAATGAAGGCGGCCTGGACTTCCTCGGGCAAGGACGTCGAAATGCCGTTGGGATAGACCGTGTCATCATCCAAACCCTCCGGCTCGAGAAATATCTGGTGACCGTCCCGCTCGCCGAATTTGACGATCTTGTCTTCGATTGACGGACAGTAGCGCGGGCCGACGCCTGCGATCTGCCCGGAATACATCGCAGAACGATGGATATTGTCCGAAATGATCTGATGGGTCTTGGCCGTCGTCCGCGTGACCCCACACTCGATCTGCGGGTTGGTGATCACTTCGGTCAGGAAGGAGAATGGGACTGGCGAATCATCAGCACCCTGGCGGCCGACACCCTCCCAGTCGATGGAACGCCCATCAAGACGCGCCGGCGTGCCCGTCTTCAATCGGCCAAGCGAAAAACCCAGGCGTGCCAGCGTAGCGGAAAGGCCGATCGTAGGTGCCTCTCCGGCCCGCCCTGCGGGATAGGTCCGATCACCAATGTGAATCAGACCCTTGAGGAAGGTCCCGGTGGTGAGAACAACGGCCTTGCAGTCAAACGCACGCCCGTCACCCAGAATGACGCCGGTAACCGTTTCGGAGTCGATTCGAAGGTCGAACACATCGCCTTCGATAATCGTCAGGTTTGCCTGGTCAAACAGTGTCGCCTGCATCGCCTCACGATAGAGCTTGCGATCGGCCTGCGTCCGCGGTCCGCGCACCGCTGGACCCTTGCGGCGATTGAGCAGGCGGAACTGGATACCCGAAGCGTCGGCAACACGACCCATAAGTCCATCCAGCGCGTCGACTTCGCGAACGAGATGTCCCTTCCCCAGCCCGCCAATGGCGGGATTGCACGACATGACCCCGATCGTGTCACGCTTGTGGGTGATCAGTGCAGTGCGGGCACCATAGCGCGCGGCGGCAGAGGCCGCTTCACTGCCAGCATGCCCGCCGCCGATTACTAGGACATCAAATTTGGTTGGGTTGGCCATCGTGCCACCAATTCTGTTTCACGTGAAACGCCTATATGATTACTTTCCGATGCAGAATTCCGAGAAGATCACGTCCAGCAGGTCTTCGACATCGACCCGCCCGGTTATTTTTCCCAGCGAATGCGCCGCACGCCGCAACGCTTCCGCTCGCAACTCCAGTGACATAACATCGCCATTGAGCCCGATCTCCATATCTGCAAGTGTCAGCCGCAGCAGATCCGCCTGCCGACGTCGCGCCGGACCGAAACCGCCCGGAACCCCTGTGGCGGCGGCCACTTCGTCGCTGATTCGTTTCGTAAGTGAATCGAAGCCCTCACGGGTAACCGACGAAAGGTAAAGGCGGCGCTCGTCACGTGGCAGCGACGCATCTAGCAGATCCGACTTCGACTGTACAGTCACGACGCGTTTCCCAGCCGGCAGGACAGTCCCGACCTCGGGCCCCGATGTCAGCACGAGAACCAGATCCGCCTGCTCAATAGACTGCAAGGCCCGTCGAACACCCTCGCGCTCGACGACATCTTCGGTCTCACGGATGCCCGCGGTATCCATCAGGTGTACGAGGTAGCCACCGAGATCCAGATCTATGCCGAGCACGTCACGGGTGGTCCCGGCAATCTCGGTCACGATCGCGACGTCACGCTTTGCCAATGTATTGAGCAGGCTCGATTTTCCTGCATTTGGAGGACCGACGATCGCGATCCGGAAACCGTCGCGCACAATCTCCGCAGACGCGGAACCGTGAAGGTGATGCCGGATGCCGTCAGCCAGCGCGGCGAGCTCCCGCCAGACCCGGTCATTGATCGCGCCCGGCACGTCCTCTTCATCCGGGAAGTCGAGTTCGGCTTCGATCAGCGCCCGTATCCGCGTCAGTGTCGCCGCCCATTCAGAATAAAGGGCGGACTGCCGGCCAGCCGCTTGCGCCATTGCCAGCCGCCGCTGCATTTCGGTTTCCGCGGCGATCAGGTCAGCGAGACCCTCGATCTCGACAAGGTCGAGCTTGCCGTTGTCGAACGCTCGGCGAGAAAATTCGCCTGCCTCGGCGAGGCGCATGCCATCATGCTGTGCGAGTTCGTCCAGCAGCGCGTTCACCACTGCCCGACCGCCATGAACGTGAAATTCAACACAATCTTCGCCAGTGAACGATGCCGGTTCGGGAAAGGTGAGCACCAGCGCCTGATCGATCGGTTCTCCGACACGGCCGCGGAGCCACCGCAAGGCCGCCTTCCTCGGTTCGGGCAGGGTTCCGGCCATATCCGCGGCAACCTCCAGCGCTCTCGGCCCGCTGATCCTGACGATGGCGACGCCGGAGGGCAGGCCGCCGGAGGACAAGGCGTAGATAGTTTCTTGTGTCGGCATCTCTCAATATCCGATGTGGCTTTGCCTGTGCCGAGCCAATAGTGAGTCAACGGCCGCTTGGGTCATCCCCAGACAGTGTCGCGAGCAGGCGTCATAATATGACAAAGCCGCCTGGGTACAAACCCGGCGGCTTTGAGAATCCGGCTAAGAATCCGGCGAAAGATCAGGTGTTCATCGAATCGAAGAAATCGCCGTTTGTCTTCGTCTGCTTGAGCTTGTCGATGAGGAACTCGATCGCATCGGTCGTGCCCATCGGCGCAAGGATGCGCCGCAGAACGAACACCTTCTGGAGGTCCTGGCGCGGCACGATGAGGTCTTCCTTGCGGGTACCGGATTTGAGGATGTCCATGGCCGGGAAGATGCGCTTGTCGGCTACCTTACGGTCGAGCACGATTTCCGAGTTGCCGGTGCCCTTGAATTCTTCGAAGATCACTTCGTCCATGCGGCTACCGGTATCGATCAGCGCCGTGGCGATGATAGTGAGCGAGCCACCTTCCTCGATATTGCGCGCGGCGCCGAAGAAGCGCTTCGGACGCTGCAGCGCGTTGGCATCGACGCCACCGGTCAGGACCTTGCCCGACGAGGGAACGACGGTGTTGTAGGCACGGCCGAGGCGGGTGATCGAATCGAGCAGGATGACGACGTCGCGGCCGTGCTCGACGAGACGCTTGGCCTTCTCGATCACCATTTCGGCAACCTGGACGTGGCGGACTGCCGGCTCGTCAAAGGTCGAGGACACGACCTCGCCGCGCACAGAGCGCTGCATGTCGGTCACTTCTTCCGGACGCTCGTCGATCAGCAGGACGATGAGATAGCATTCCGGATGGTTCGCCGTGATCGAGTGGGCGATGTTCTGCAGCAGAACCGTCTTACCCGTGCGCGGCGGCGCCACGATCAGGCCGCGCTGTCCCTTGCCGAGCGGCGCCACGAGGTCGATGACGCGCGGCGAAATATCCTTCGAAGTCGGATTATCCAGTTCCATCTTGAAGCGCTCGTTCGGATAGAGCGGCGTCAGGTTGTCGAAATGGACCTTGTGGCGGATCTTCTCGGGATCCTCGAAATTGATCGTGTTGACCTTGAGAAGCGCGAAATAGCGCTCGCCTTCCTTGGGCCCGCGGATCGGGCCCTCGACCGTATCGCCGGTCTTGAGCGAGAAGCGGCGGATCTGCGAGGGCGAGATGTAGATGTCGTCGGGCCCCGGGAGATAGTTCGCATTGGCCGAGCGGAGGAAGCCGAAACCGTCCTGCAGCACCTCGACCACGCCTTCCCCGATGATCTCCACCTCCTGGGCCGCGAGATTCTTGAGGATCGCGAACATCAGTTCCTGCTTGCGCATCACGGACGCATTTTCGACCTCGACCGATTCGGCGAAGGTCAGCAGGTCGGTCGGTGTCTTGTTCTTGAGATCTTGAAGCTTCATTTCAGCCATGAAGTTAAACCACTGGAGGGAAGGAAAAGCGGACGTCTGGGGGAGGTCTGCGAAAAGGCATGCGCAGAAGAGGAATGCATGCCGCGATGCCGGAGGCGTTTCCTAGATAGCGTCTCGACTTTGGCCCTGCAAGAGCGCTGTGCCAGAATCGTTTCACTTTGGCAAGATATATCAGAACGGCTTCAGCACCGCCATGATGACGATGACGATCATCAGCGCGGCGGGGACTTCGTTCAAGAGCCGCCACCGGCCCGACGTCAGCGGCCTTTCATCGCGACCGAAGGCTCGGACGGCACGTCCAAAATATACATGCGCCAGCGTCAGCGCGACCAGCGCGACAAGTTTCAAGTGGAGCCAGCCCGAGGAAAACCACTGGCCCTGCCAGGCGATGAACAGCCCGAACAGCCAGGCGATCATCATCGCCGGGTTCATGATGAAACGGTAAAGTCGTGACTCCATGGTCTTGAAGGTCTCTGACGTCTCCGACCCCGGCATCTTGTCATGATGGTAGATGAACAGGCGTGGCAGGTACAGAAGCCCCGCCATCCAGGCTATCACGGCGATGATGTGCAGCGCCTTGAACCAGAGATAGGCATCCCCCGAGAAGACGTAGATCGCCGCGGCACCGGTGCAAAACGCCGCGATGGCGATGCCAGCCCGAAGACCGCTCCTGGCGCCGCTGTCGCTCATCGTCCCTGCCTGTGGGAGCGTACCCGGGAGACCAGCCTTTCGACATTGGCGGGATCAGCCTCGGGCGTGATGCCATGGCCGAGATTGAAGATCAGCGGCCCGTTGCCGAGGACGTCGAGAATGCGGTCTATGGCCTCGTCGAGGTTGTCGCCGCCACTTACCATCTTGAGCGGATCGAGGTTTCCCTGCACCGCACCGTCCTTCTGCAGCTCCGCCGCAAAATCGAGCGGCACGGTCCAGTCAAGGCCGATCGCGTCGGCACCGGTGGCCTGGCGATAGGTCTTCAGATTGTACCCCGCGCCCTTGGCGAAAGCGATGATCCTGGCACCCGGTCGCTCTGCCCGCACCATGTCGATGATCCGCTTCACGGGCCCGGCTGCATAGTCGGCGAAATCACGGTCGCCCAGCACACCGGCCCAGCTGTCGAAGATCTGAACCGCATCGGCCCCGGCATCGAGCTGCGCGACCAGATACTCGGCCGAGGCTTCGGCGACGATGTTGAGGAGCCTTTCGAAGGGCTTTCGATGACGGGCCGCAAACAGCCGCGCGGGTGCCTGGTCGGACGTCCCATGTCCAGCGATCATGTAGGTGGCGATGGTCCAGGGCGCACCACAGAAACCCAGCAACGTGGTCTCTTGGGGCAATTCCCGTCTGAGGCGTGACACGGTCTCCAGCACCGGTGCCAGGTGTCCCTTGACGTCCGGTGCCTTGAGCGCCGCGATGGCGTCGGCATCGATCGGGTCAAGCAACGGCCCCTCGCCTTCCTTGAAGCGGACATTGCGATCCATCGCATCGGGAATGACGAGAATGTCGGAGAACAGGATCGCGGCGTCCAAGCCAAAACGGCGGATCGGTTGCAGCGTGACTTCGGTGGCCAGATCCGGCGTGTAACAGAGATTGAGGAAGCCGTTCGCCGTTGCCCGGACCTGCCTGTATTCCGGCAGGTAGCGTCCGGCCTGTCGCATCAGCCAGATCGGCGGAGGCGATACGGTCCTGCCGGCGAGCACGTTCATGATCTTGCGTTCGGCAGTTCCCACAGGCGCCCCTAAATCAAATAATTCCTGAATCTCTGGTTTCTATTTCTTAAGAGTCGGTGAGTTTCAAGGATTAAAGTGCCGCATGGGGTTTTCCAGAATTCGCTGCGCCTGGCGCGGCTTGTGGACAAAGTTTCGGCGATTGATGAGAATTGCTGTGTCGGTTCTCATTCTCCATTCAGAATCAATGCTTTCATGGCGGGTCGCGCTCGCTGCCAATTGAGGACGGACTGTGGACGGCTGTAGAATGTTCATGCTTCCTTAACATTTTCCACAAGCCTGCCGAAGCGCTGTCCTTTCATGCTAAGGCTGTGGACAAAATCGACCTTTTCCCGAGGGGCGGTAAGGTTTCGTTAGGATCTGTGGCGTTCTCCACAGTCATCAACAGGGCACGGCAATAAGCGTGGATAACCGTAAAAACTTCTTCCATCTGCATCTCATCTCGGATTCGACCGGCGAGACACTGATTGCCGCCGGCCGCGCGGCCGCCTCGCAATTCGCTGATTCCCACGCGGTCGAGCATGTCTATCCGCTCGTCAGGAACAGGAAGCAGGTGGCGGATGTCCTGGCTGAGATCGATCGCACGCCCGGAATCGTACTGCACACCGTAATAGACCAAGAACTGGCCGGCATCATCGACGAGGCCTGCAGCACGATGGGCGTGCCCTGCGTCTCGGTCATCGAACCGGTTTTGCAAATCTTCCAGTCCTATCTCGGCGCCCCGACGAAGCGACGAGTCGGCGCGCAGCACGAACTCAATGCCGGCTATTTCGCCCGTATCGAGGCGCTCAATTTCACCATGGACCATGACGACGGGCAACTGCCGCACAATATCGACGAGGCGGATGTCATCCTGCTCGGCATCAGCCGGACGTCGAAAACGCCGACGGCAATCTATCTCGCCAACCGGGGAATCAAGACCGCCAATGTCCCTATCGTCACCGGGATGCGCCTGCCGGACAGCCTGTTCAAGGCCAAGGCACCGTTGATCGTCTGCCTGATCGCCTCGATCGACCACATTTCGCAGGTTCGGCAGAACCGGGTTTTGGGCTCCACCAGCGGCTACCAGGAAACCTATACCGACCGGGCAGCCATCGCCGAGGAAATCAAGTTCGCCCGTCAGCTCTGCGCGCGGCACAACTGGCCCCTCATCGACGTCACCCGCAAGTCGATCGAGGAGACCGCGGCCGCCATCGTTGCGCTGCGCGTCAAACAGCGTTAGTGAGCCCGCGGACAGGGAGGGACCCAGAGTGGCAAGATTGATCCTCGCCTCGAACAGCGCCTCGCGCCGCGCGCTGATGACCGGGGCCGGACTGGAATTCACGTCGCGGGCGGCCGAAATCGACGAGCGTCGGATAGAGGCCGACCTCGCGGCAGCCATGGCGAGCCCGCCCGAAATTGCTGTGGCTCTTGCCCGCGCCAAGGCGCTCGAGGTCTCGCGCCTGGATCCCGAGTCCCATGTCATCGGCTCCGACCAGGTCCTGTCGCTTGAAGACAGGCTGCTGCACAAGCCTGCGGACATGGCCGAGGCGGCAGACCATATTCGCGCCATGGCCGGCACCACGCATTATCTTAACTGCGGCGTTGCCATCGCGCATCGCGGAGACGTGATCTGGTCGGACGTCTCGATCGCGGCCATGACGATGCGCCCGATCTCGGAGGCCTTCCTGGAGAGATACCTCCAGATGTCGGGCGAGGGCATCCTCGGCAGTGTCGGTGCCTATCACTTCGAAGGCCCCGGCATCCAGTTGTTCGGGACCATCGATGGCGACTATTTCACCATCCTGGGTCTCCCGATGCTGAAACTTCTCGGCGGGCTGAGAGAACTGGACCTCATCGATGCATGATTCACGTGAAACACCGACCCGCGCATTCGTAACCGGCTTTCCGGTCAGGCATTCGCGCTCGCCGAAAATCCACGGCTACTGGTTGCAGCAGTTCGGTCTCGCAGGCAGCTATGACGCCGTCGAGATAGAGCCTGCCGGCTTCCCGAACTTCATCGTATCGATCAAGGATGGAAGCGCCGGTTTCGTCGGCGGAAACGTGACCATCCCCCACAAGGAGCAGGCTTTCGCCCTCGCCGATGCGCCCGACGATCTCGCCGGCGAACTGGGCGCGGCCAACACGCTCTTCCTTCGCGAGGGCCGGCTCTGCGCCACAAATACGGATGGCTATGGCTTTCTCAACAATCTCGACGATCGCGCGCCCGGCTGGACAGACCGCAAGTATCGCGCAGTCGTCCTCGGCGCCGGTGGTGCCAGCCGGGCCGTCATCCAGGCACTGCGCGATCGCGGGTTTGGCGAAATTCATGTGCTCAACCGCACCGTCGACCGGGCACGTGAACTGGCCGACCGGTTCGGCGAGCGCATCCATGCAGCCCCGCTCGGCGCCCTGCCGGAGCGGCTCGCTGGAGCGGACCTCTTCGTCAACACGACCTCGCTCGGCATGGACGATTCCGATTCCATCGACATCGACTTCTCGCCGATGCGGTCCGGCGCCCTCGTCACCGATATCGTCTATGTCCCCTTGATCACGCCGATCCTCGCCCAAGCCACGGAGCAGGACATGCGCATCGCCGATGGCCTCGGCATGCTGTTGCACCAGGCGGTGCCGGGCTTCGAGACCTGGTTCGGCCGCAGGCCGCAGGTGACGCCCGAACTGAGAGCACGCATCATCGCCGACATGGAGAGCCACGGATGATCCGCCTCGGTCTCACCGGCTCCATCGGCATGGGAAAATCGACGACGGCCCAAATGTTTCGAGATGAGGGCCTCGCGGTGATCGACTCGGATGCCGTGGTGCACGACCTTTATCGCGGCGAGGCCGTCGGGCCGATCGAGCGCGCCTTTCCGGGAACGGTCATCGACGGTCGGGTGGATCGTGGCGAACTCTCTGCGCATCTGGCGGCGCATCCCGAGGATTTCAAGCTGCTCGAGATGATCGTCCATCCGCTGGTGCGCAAGCGCGAGATCGAAACGATCAGCCAGGCCCAGGCCGCAGGTGCCGACATCATCGTGCTCGATATTCCGCTGCTCTTCGAAAGCGGCACTCAGGCCCGCGTCGACAAGGTCGTGGTCGTGACCTGCGATCCCACGATCCAGCGCGAGCGGGTGCTCGCCCGCCCCGGCATGACGGAAGAGAAGTTCCGCATGATCCTGGGCCGGCAGACGCCTGATGTGGAAAAGCGGCGGCGGGCGGATTTCATCATCGACACCGGCAGGGGTCTTGACCATGCTCGCGCCGAAGTCCGGCGAATCATCGCGGCACTTCGCGCCAAGGGTTAGACATGCCGCTCCGCGAGATCATATTCGACACCGAAACCACCGGCCTCGACGCCCGCGAGGACCGGATCATCGAACTCGGCGGCATCGAACTGATCGATCACTTTCCAACCGGCCGGACCATACATCTCTATATCAACGCCGACGGTCGCAAGGTCCATCCGGACGCGCTCGCGGTGCACGGCATTACCGACGAGTCGCTCGCGGACAAGCCGAAATTCGCCGAGGTTGTCGATGAGATTCTCGACTTCTTCGGGGATGCGCAATGGATCGCCCACAACGCGACCTTCGACATGGGCTTCATAAATGCTGAACTCGCCCGGCTCGACCAGCCGCCGATCGCCCCGGCGCGGGTGGTCGACACGCTGGCCCTTGCCCGGCGCAAGCATCCGATGGGACCGAACTCGCTTGATGCGCTCTGCCGGCGCTACGGCATCGACAATTCCCACCGCCTGAAGCATGGCGCACTTCTCGACTCGGAGCTTCTGGCCGAGGTCTATATCGAACTGATCGGCGGCAAGCAGACTGCACTGGGTTTCGGCGGCGCGTCCGAAGGCAGGACAGGCGGGGTCTCCATCACCCAGGTCATCGAGGTCATTGCGCGCCCGGCTCCACTCCGTCCGCGGCTAACGCAGGTGGAGGTCGAAGCCCATGCGGCGATGGTCGCGAAACTCGGCGACAAGGCCATCTGGGCCAAGTATGGCCTGACCGGCGACAACAAATAGGCAAAGAAAAACCCGGAGGCGTGAGCGTCCGGGTTCGTCATCAAGGCATGTCGGCCGTCGATCAGTTGGCAGCGACCTTGGCCTTGGCCTGCTCTTCGGCCATGCGCTGCTGGAACATCTGCGCGAAATCGATCGGATCGATCATCAGCGGCGGGAAGCCACCGTTGCGGGTCGCGTCGGCAATGATCTGGCGCGCGAAGGGAAAGAGCAGACGCGGGCACTCGATGAAGAGAAGCGGCAGCATGTGCTCCTGCGCGAAGCCCTGGACCCGGAACAGGCCGCCATAGGACAGTTCGGCGTGGAACACCGTTTTGTCGGCTTCCTTTGCGGAAGCGTCGAGCGTCAGGACGACGTCGAAATCCGTCTCGGAAATCGGGTTCGCATTGACGTTGACGGAAATGTTGATGTTGGGCGCCTTGTCGCGCGACTGCAGCGACCGCGGTGCACCCGGGTTCTCGAAGGAGAAATCCTTCGTGTACTGCGCCAGGATGTTGATGGAAGGCTGGCGCGCTTCTGCGCCGTTCGTGCTTTCGTCTGCCATGGTGTTTCCTCGTGGACCGGCGGCAAGTCGGGCGTACCCGGCCTCACCGAATGCTGATTTCGGCTTGCCGCTCTAGCACTTCGACCCGGGGCTTACAACCCTCCGGCGGGCCGGCTAGTCGCGGTGATCGATCGTCGGCTTGGGCGGTTGACGCGGTTCGCGGCGTTCGAAATCCTCCGGCGCAAGATCGACGACATCCTCCTGGCGGCGCCATTGGCGCTGGCCGCGCCGGTAGTTTCCGAAGGTGGTCGCGGTCACGCGCGCCCCGACGAAGTTGCGGATCAGCCTGCGTATGATCGGCACCATCAGGAGAAGACCGACGACGTCGCTTCCGAAACCCGGTATGATCAGCAGCAGCGCACCGATCACGATCAGGAACCCGTCGAACAGTCCGGTATCCGGCGTTCGGCCCTCCTTGAGGTCGCGGTCGATGCGCCGGATGGCGCTGATGCTCTTGTAACGCAGCAGCACCGCACCCAGGATGGCGGACACGAAGATCAGGCCAACGACCTTCCAGGCGCCGATCAACTGGCCGACCTTTATGAAGATCGCGATCTCTATCGCCGGTACGATAAGCAGCAGGACCGGAATGAGAATGAGCGGCATGTCGTTTTCCCTTGTTCCCGCCGTTTGAATGATCGATAAATCACGACTATATGGGGGACGAACAAGTTCCAGCCAAGGTGAGAAATGGGTACCGACAATATCATTACGCTCTTTTTCCTGATCGTTGCGGCGCTCATATTCCTGAACCTGCGCAGCGTTCTCGGAAAGCGGACCGGCACCGAGAAGCCCCCATTCGAGCCGATCAGCCGCGATCAGCGGCAGATGGACGGACAGCCCCAGCCTGCCGACGACGGCAAGGTCATCACCCTGCCCCGCCGCGATCCGCAGCAGTCACCGGCAGAGGCCTTCAACCGCTACCAGGCGATCGACGATTTCGTTCCTGCCGGAACCGATCTCAACGACAAGCTCCGTCGCGTCTTCGACGTCGATCCGACCTTCGAACCGCGTCAGTTCGTCGATGGTGCCAAGGTCGCCTATGAAATGATCGTCCAGGGATTTGCCGAAGGCGATCGCAAGTCTCTCAAGACCCTGTTGTCCAACGAAGTCTACCAGGGCTTCGACCAAGCGATCAGCGCCCGCGAAAAGGCAGGCCAGACGGTCAAGTCGACCTTTGTCGGCATCGAGAAGGCCGAGATATCCGATGCGCGCCTCGACGGTTCTGAAGTCACCATCGTCATGCGCGTCGTCAGCCAGCTGATTTCCGCGACCTACGATGCCGATGGTCAAGTGGTCGAAGGCAACGCCGACAGCGTGGCGGAAGTCATCGACAGCTGGAGCTTTGCCCGCGATACCCGGTCGCGCGATCCCAACTGGAAGCTCGTGCAGACCCAATCGGAAGGCTGACCGGCGGCGATGGATTTCTCGCTCAGGCCAGTGCCGTTTCAGGAACTTGAAGGCTGGGAGGATGATGATCCTTCCAGCCTTTTTGCGGTCATGGCGCGCTGCCTGGACCATATCAGGACCGTGAAGCCCTACAGGACCGGGTCGCTCGGCGTGACGGCCGATGACCTGGCGGTGGTGTTTGCGGATGCGGCCGAGCGAGCGCCGGACAGCCCGGCCGCGGCCCGTGGGTTCTTCGAGCAGTCGTTCCAGCCCTTTCGGATCGTGCCGTCCAATGGCGGCGATGGCTTCGTGACGGCGTTTTACGAGCCGGAGGTCGAAGTCTCGCGGACCCGTTCCGAAGCATTTCGGTTCCCCTTCTACCGGCGGCCGGCCGACCTGATCGATATCGACGACACCAATCGTCCGGAGGGCTTCGATCCCGCCTATGCCTTTGCGCGCCAGACGAAGGAGGGCATCGGCTATTATCCCCGCCGGGAGGCTATCGACCGCGGCTGTCTTGAAGGCATGGAACTGGAGATCGCCTGGGCCCGGTCTCGGGTCGACGTCTTCTTCGCCCATGTCCAGGGTGCGGCCCGGCTCTGCTATCCCAATGGCAGCATCCAGCGTATTACCTATGCCGCCAAGGCCGGACATCCCTTTACCGGCATCGGCCGCTATCTTGCCGATATCGGCGAGATTCCGCTGCCAGACGTCTCGATGCAGTCGATCCGCGCCTGGTTCGCGGCCCATCCGGACCGGATGGACGAGGTCCTCTGGCAGAACCGCTCCTATATCTTCTTCCGCGAGGCGCAGGTCGATGACCCCTCTCTCGGGCCGGTGGCAGCGGCCAAGGTCCCGCTCGAGGCGATGCGTTCGCTCGCCGTCGACCGCCTGATCCACACTTTCTCCACGCCCTTCTTCATCCGCAGCGACACCCTGACCCACCTGACCGGTGGAAAGCCCTTTGCCCGCCTCATGCTGGCGCTGGATACCGGCTCGGCCATCGTCGGCCCGGCGCGGGGCGATATATTCACCGGCTCCGGCTTTGAAGCGGGCGAGCTGGCCGGCAATGTCCGCAACGCCGCCGACTTCACCATCCTCATCCCGAAAACCGCCGCCGCGAGGTTCGGCCGATGACGGGACGCGGCCGGAAGACGCTGAGCACCGACGACCGCATCCTCTGGGGCAAGGTCGCCCGATCGACGCGGCCCATGCCCGGCCGCATGGAGGATATCGAGGCGCTGGAGCAGGCGATCGCCGAGGTCGATGTCGAGCAACAGGTTCCCGTCGTCAAAAAGGCGGCACCGTCTCTCCGCAGGGGCGAGACCACCCGCACCTTCGAGGACATGGCCTACCAGGCCCCACCGCAGCCGAAGCCGGCGCCGGGCCGGCACCAGCCGCTCGAACGCCCGGTCAAGCGCAAGATCGCCAAGGGGCGGCTCGAACTGGAGGCGCGCATCGACCTCCACGGCATGTTCCAGGACGAGGCGCACGGCCTGTTGCATGCCTTCATCCAGCGCGCATTCGACCGCGGCCTGCGCCATGTCCTCGTCATCACCGGCAAGGGGACCTCGATGGGCTCCGATGGCGCGCTCAAGCGCGCCGTGCCGATGTGGTTCGCCAAGCCCGAGTTCCGCCACCTGATCTCGTCCTGGGAGACGGCGGCGCCGAACCACGGCGGGGAAGGCGCGCTCTATGTCCGGCTGGCCAGAGGCCGGGGAGCGGGCGAATGACCACGCCCTTCGGCGAAGCCATCCGCAAGATCCGGCGCGAGCGCGGCATCAGCCAGAAGGAGATGGCCCGCGCCCTCAACGTCTCGGCCGCCTATCTTTCGGCGCTGGAGAACGGCAAGCGCGGCCGTCCTGGGTTTGATTTCCTCCAGCGCGTCGCCGGCTATCTCAACATCATCTGGGACGAGGCCGACGATCTCTTCCGCGTGGCATCGGTGTCGCACCCCCGCATCGTGGTGGATACCGTGGGAATGCCGGCGCTCTACACCGAATTCGCCAATCGGCTGGCACGGCAGATTCGCCTCATTGGTCCCGAAACGGTACGCGAATTGTCCGATGTACTCGACCGCGCCGCCAGGGATGGCGAAAAGTACCGCTGATCCCCCGTTTTATGCCGCATTCTCAGGCTCCAGATTTGGTAACCAGGGCCAAAAACCCTATATTCGATGCATATTTCGAGAAGTGATTCGGACGCTCCCGCGGAGCATCTCCAATCCGGAAAAAGAAAGTATTCCATGGCCGACGAAGTTGTTCAGCCGATCGCCGAATACGGCGCCGATTCCATCAAGGTGCTCAAGGGGCTCGATGCCGTCAGAAAGCGCCCGGGCATGTATATCGGCGACACCGACGACGGGTCCGGGCTGCATCACATGGTCTATGAAGTCGTCGACAACGCAATCGACGAAGCCTTGGGCGGACATGCCGACCTCGTGACCGTGACCCTGAACGCGGATGGCTCTGTGACCGTCACCGACAACGGCCGCGGCATCCCGACCGGCATGCATGACGAGGGCGTCTCGGCGGCCGAGGTGATCATGACCCAGCTTCATGCCGGCGGCAAGTTCGACCAGAATTCCTACAAGGTCTCGGGCGGCCTGCATGGCGTCGGCGTCTCGGTCGTCAACGCGCTGTCGGTCAAGCTTCGGCTCAAGATCCGCCAGAAGGGCAAGATCCATGAAATGAGCTTCACCCATGGCGTGGCCGATGCGCCGCTGGTCGTCACCGGTGACGCCGGCGGCGAGACCGGCACGGAGGTCACCTTCACGGCCAGTTCCGACACCTTCACCAAGACCGAATATGACTACGCCACGCTGGAGCACCGCCTGCGCGAGCTTGCCTTCCTCAATTCCGGCGTCCGCATCGTGCTGACCGACAAGCGCCATTCCGACATCAAGCAGGAAGAACTGCTCTATGACGGCGGCCTCGAGGCCTTCGTGCATTATCTCGACCGCGCCAAGAAGCCGCTGATCGACAAGCCGATCGCCTTCCGCAGCGAAAAGGACGGGATCACGGTGGAAGTGGCGATGTGGTGGAATGACACCTACCACGAGAACACGCTGTGCTTCACCAACAACATCCCGCAGCGCGACGGCGGCACCCATCTCGCCGGATTCCGCGCGGCGCTGACCCGCCAGGTCACCGGCTATGCCGACAGTTCCGGCATCCTGAAGAAGGAAAAGGTCTCGCTGACGGGCGATGACTGCCGCGAAGGCCTGACCGCGGTTCTCTCCGTCAAGGTTCCCGACCCCAAGTTCTCCTCCCAGACCAAGGACAAGCTGGTCTCCTCCGAGGTGCGTCCCGTTGTCGAAAACCTCTGCAACGAGGCGCTCAACCGCTGGCTCGAGGAACACCCCGCCGAATCCAGGACCCTGGTCGGCAAGGTCGTGGAAGCCGCGACCGCCCGTGAGGCAGCCCGCAAGGCGCGGGAACTGACCCGGCGCAAGGGTGCCCTCGATATCGCCTCGCTGCCCGGCAAGCTTGCCGACTGCTCGGAGCGTGATCCGGCAAAGTCCGAAGTCTTTCTCGTCGAGGGTGACTCGGCAGGTGGCTCTGCCAAGCAGGGTCGCTCGCGCGAAAACCAGGCGATCCTGCCGCTTCGCGGCAAGATCCTCAATGTCGAGCGCGCGCGCTTCGATCGCATGCTAGGCAGCGCCGAGATCGGTACGCTGATTACAGCGCTCGGCACCGGCATCGGCAAGGACGAGTTCAACGCGGACAAGCTGCGCTATCACAAGATCATCATCATGACGGACGCCGACGTCGACGGCGCCCATATCCGCACCCTGTTGCTGACCTTCTTCTTCCGGCAGATGCCGGAACTGATCGAGCGCGGCCACCTCTATATCGCCCAGCCGCCGCTCTACAAGGCCAGCCGCGGCAAGTCCTCGACCTATCTCAAGGACGAGAAGGCCTTCGAGGAATTCCTCATCGACACCGGCCTTGAAGACGTGACGCTGACGCTCGGCTCCGGCGAGATGCGCGCCGGCCAGGACCTGCGCGAGATCATCGGCGATGCGATCCGCCTGCGCGGCCTGCTCGAGGGCCTGCATTCGCGCTACAGCCGCTCGCTCATCGAGCAGGCGGCCATCGCCGGCGGCATGAATGCCGAGCTGATGAGCGACAAGGCGCGCGCGCAGACGGTGGTCGACGAGATCGCCAGGCGTCTCGACATGATCGCCGAGGAAACCGAGCGCGGCTGGACCGGTGCGCTCGGTGACGACGGCGGCCTGCGCTTCGAGCGGATGGTCCGGGGCGTCAAGGAATACGCGCTGATCGACATGGGCCTGATCGGTTCGTCCGATGCGCGCCACATCGACAACATGAGCGCCCGGCTCAACGAGATCTATTCCGTGCCGCCCAAGCTCAACCGCAAGGATGGCGGCGTCGAGATATCCGGCCCCAAGGCTCTGCTGGAGCAGATCTTCGCCCTGGGTCGCCGTGGTCTGTCCATGCAGCGCTACAAGGGGCTGGGCGAGATGAATGCCGAACAGCTGTGGGAAACCACGCTCGACCCGAACGTCCGTTCGCTGCTGCAGGTCCGCGTCAATGATGCCGTGGACGCCGACGGCCTGTTCTCCCGCCTCATGGGCGACGAGGTCGAGCCGCGCCGCGAATTCATCCAGGACAATGCGCTCAACGTCGCAAACCTCGATATCTGACCACGCGCGCGCGTTACTGCGACAATACGAAAGCCACCGCATGTTTCCGATGCGGTGGCTTTTTCAGTTCCGGCACGCTGCGCTCAATCGCAGACCTGGACCTTCTTGATGACCAGTTCGCCGTAGCGGTTGATCTTCTTGATCTTGCGGACGTGGCACTCGGGCTCGTCATAGCCGTAGTCGTCGACGACATAGCGCGGTGCATCGATGACGACGCTGAAATGGCCGAAATGGTTCTTGTGGCGCCAGCCGGCTTCGGAGACCGACGCGAAGGAGAGCGTTGCGAGAACGGCTGCGGTGGAGGCGAGGATGATCTTGGTCATGGTCGTTAATCCTGTGACTTGGGTTGGGTTGGTTGGTTTGGTTTAACGACCGTGTTGTCCCGTTCGTTGAGTGTGTTTTCGCATGATGGGGCTGCACGCGCTGTTTCGCCGGGAACAGGACGCAATCCGTCGATGGCGGGCATGAGACCACCGATGATTCACGTGAAACCTTTTCTTAACCTGGATGTCAGTCCGGCAGGGTGCCGTTCTCTTCGAGTATGTTGCCGGCGAAATAGAGCGAGCCGCCGATGAGGATGCGCGGTGGACGCTCGTCGGCGCGGGCGAGTTGGGCGATCCGGGTGAGGGCATCCACCGCCGATTCCACCGGTTCAACCTTGAGCCCGACTTCCGCGGCGTCCTGCGCCAGCGCCACCGGATCGATCGTCGCGTCGGAATTGCGGATGCCGACGGTGAAGACATGGCGGGCCAGTCCCTCGAAGGCCTCGAAATAGCCCTTCGGATCCTTGGTGTTGATCATGCCCGATATCATGTAGAACGGCCGTGGATCGCGCTCCTCGAAGCCCGCCATGGCCTCGGCGACCGCGCGCCCGCCATGGGGATTGTGTCCGCCATCGAGCCAGATTTCCGAACCCTCCGGCGCCAGTGCGACCAGCGTGCCGGTTTTCAGTCGCTGCAGGCGCGCCGGCCACGTCACGCCGGTCATAGCCCGTGCCGCGATCTCTTCGGTGATGGTAAATCCCGCCGCCTTGACGGCGCGGATCGAGGCCCCTGCGTTGGAATACTGGTGCCGGCCCGGCAGCGCCGGCAAGGGAAGGTCCATCAGCCCCTCGTCGTCCTGGTAGATCAGCCGGCCGTTTTCCTCATGGGCGAGATAGTCCTGCCCATAGATGACATAGGGCGCACCCAACTTCTCCGCCCGGTCGACCAGCACGCCGAGTGCGTCGTTGTCGTCCTGCCGCCCGAACACCGCGGCGGCGCCGCGCTTGATGATGCCGGCCTTGGCCAGCGCGATTTCCTCGATCGTCTGGCCGAGCCATTGCTGGTGGTCCATCGCGATCGGCATGATCAGCGACACCGCCGGGTTCTTCAGCACGTTGGTGGCGTCGTACATGCCGCCGAGCCCGACCTCGATCACCGCCGCATCGGCCGGATTTTCGGCGAACAGGATGAAGGTCACGGCGGTGAGCAGTTCGAACACCGTGATCGGCTGGCCGGCATTGACCCGCTCGGCCTTCAACAAGGCCTCGAGCAGCGCCTCGTCGCTCACCAGCCTGCCGGCACCGCCCTTGACGCCGATGCGGTAGCGCTCGTGCCAGCGAACGAGATGCGGCGAGGTGTGGACATGGACGGCCAACCCCTGGGCCTCTAGAAGCGCGCGCGCGAAGGCGGTGGCAGACCCCTTGCCGTTGGTGCCGGCAACATGGATTACGGGTGGCATCGCATCCTGCGGGCGACCAAGGTCGTCGAGCAGGCGGGCGATGCGGTCGAGGGAGAGGTCGAAGCCACGCGGGTAGATCCCGAGCAGGCGGTCTATTTCCTGCTCGGCACGGCTGGGCGCCAGATTGGTCATGGAACGGTCCGGTTATTCGGCGGCGAGCGCCAGGTGTTCCGGCTTGTCGGCCGGCATATGGGTCATGATCCGGCAGAGCCGCGCGATCGTCTCGGGGATCTCACGGCGATCGATCACCATGTCGACCATGCCATGCTCCATGAGATATTCCGAGGTCTGGAACCCTTCGGGCAGTTTCTCGCGGATCGTCTGTTCGATGACGCGCTTGCCGGCGAAGCAGATTTCAGCCCCCGGTTCCGCCAGGTGGATATCCCCGAGCATCGCATAGGAAGCCGTGACGCCGCCCGTGGTCGGATTGGTCAGAACCACGATATAGGGCTGGCCGGCTTCCTTGAGCATCTCGACCGCGACGGTGGTTCGCGGAAGCTGCATCAGCGACAGGATCCCCTCCTGCATGCGCGCGCCCCCGGAGGCGGGGAACATCACGAGCGGGCACTTTTCCTGGATGGCGCGCTCGAAGGCTTTCACGATCGCCTCGCCGGCGGCCATGCCCAGGGAGCCGCCCATGAAGGCGAATTCATGCACCACGGCGACCATCTTCACGCCGCGCACCTTGCCCACGCCCGAAAGGATCGTGTCTTCCTGGCCGGTCTTCGCCTTGGAGTCGCGCAGACGATCGGTATATTTCTTCGAATCGCGGAAGCGGAGCGGATCGACCGCGACCTTCGGCTGCGACAGCGCTTCATAGTCACCGTCGTCGAACAGGTCGGCGAGCCGTTCCCGGGCCGGCATCTTCATGTGATAGCCGGAATTGGGGATCACCCACTTGTTGGCTTCCAGCTCCTTGTGGAATACCATCTCGCCGGTCTCTGGGCACTTGATCCAGAGGTTTTCCGGCGTGTCGACGCTGGTGCGGCCCAGCATCGAATTGATCTTGGGGCGAACGAAATTGGTAATCCAGTTCATCGCGAGCTCCTTCTACAGGCAGATATGGCCCGTCTACTCCGCCGCTGCAAGACGCGAGGCGCGTGCGCCCTCTGCAAGGCTACGCACAAAATTGGTCACGGATGAGACCGTGGTGGCAGTCGCCTTGCCGGTCTCGTCGAGGGAATTGGCCACTTCGTTGACGATCGCGGTGCCGACGACCACGCCATCCGCCGCAGCCCCGATGGCCCTCGCATGCTCTGCGGTCTTGACGCCGAAGCCGACGCAGACCGGAAGCGCGGTGTGGCCCTTGATACGGGCGACGGCCGCGCCGATCCGGGAAGGATCAGGAAGGGCCGAGCCCGTGATGCCGGTCATGGAAACATAGTAGACGAAGCCGGACGTATTCTTCAGCACCGTTGGTAGCCGCTTGTCATCGGTCGTCGGGGTTGCGAGGCGGATGAAGTTGATGCCCTTGGCCAGCGCCGGAATGCAGAGTTCGTCGTCCATCTCCGGCGGCAGGTCGACGACGATGAGACCATCGAGACCCGCCTCGATCGCGTCATCGAGGAAACGCTCCACGCCATAGACATAGATCGGGTTGTAATAGCCCATGATCACGACGGGCGTCGACGGGTCCGACTTGCGGAACTCGCGCAGCATGGCGAGCGTCTTCTTCAGGGTCTGGCCGGCCTTGAGCGCGCGCTGGCCCGCCATCTGGATCGCGAGGCCGTCGGCCATCGGATCGGAAAAGGGCGCGCCGAGTTCGATAATGTCGGCGCCGGCGGCCGGCAGGCCCTTCATGATCTCCAGTGCCGTGTCATAGTCGGGGTCGCCGGCCATGAAATAGGTCACCAGCGCGGGGCGGCCCTCGGCTTTCAGGGCGGCAAACTTTTCGTCCATACGCTTGGTCATTCTCAGAGCCCCATACCCAGGATCTTGCCGACGGTGAAGATGTCCTTGTCGCCGCGGCCGCAGAGGTTCATCACGATGATCTGGTCCTTGCCCATCCTGGGCGCGCGCTTCATTACCTCGGCAAGCGCGTGGCTCGGCTCGAGCGCGGGAATAATGCCTTCCGTGCGCGTCAGCAACTGGAATGCCTCCAGCGCTTCGTCGTCCATGATCGGGACATACTCGACGCGGCCCGCATCCTTGAGCCAGCTGTGCTCGGGGCCGATACCCGGATAGTCGAGGCCGGCCGAGATCGAATGGCCCTCCTTGATCTGTCCGTCGCCATCCTGCAGCAGGTAGGTGCGGTTTCCATGCAGCACGCCGGGCGAGCCCGCAGTCAGCGAGGCGCAATGCTCTTCGCCGTCCAGCCCCTTGCCGCCCGCCTCCACGCCGACGATCTTGACGCTTGGGTCGTCGAGGAAGGGATGGAACAGGCCGATTGCATTCGAGCCGCCGCCCACCGCCGCCACGAGCATGTCCGGCAGCCGCCCTTCGGCGGCCATCAGCTGGTCGCGGGTCTCCTTGCCGATCACTGACTGGAACTCCCGCACCATTTCCGGATAGGGATGCGGACCAGCCGCGGTGCCGATCATGTAATAGGTGTCGTCGACATTGGTCACCCAGTCCCGGAGCGCTTCGTTCATCGCATCCTTGAGCGTGCCATGGCCGGCGGTGACAGGCTTCACCTCGGCACCCAGCAGCTTCATGCGGAACACATTCGGCGCCTGGCGCTCGACATCGGTGGCGCCCATGTAGACGATGCAGGGCAGGCCGAAGCGCGCGGCGACCGTCGCGGACGCCACGCCATGCTGGCCCGCTCCCGTCTCGGCGATGATCCGCGTCTTGCCCATCCGCTTGGCGAGCAGGATCTGCCCGAGGCAGTTGTTGATCTTGTGGGAACCGGTATGGTTCAGCTCGTCGCGCTTGAAATAGATCTTGGCGCCACCGAGATGCTCGGTCAGCCGCTCGGCGAAATAGAGCGGGCTGGGCCGGCCGGTATAATGGGTGTTGAGGTGCTGCAGTTCGGCCTGGAACGCCTGGTCGGTCTTGGCCCTGTTCCACTGCTCTTCGAGCTCGAGGATCAGCGGCATCAGCGTCTCGGCAACAAAACGTCCGCCGAAAATGCCGAAGCGGCCGTCCTCGTCGGGGCCGGCCTTGAAGGAATTGGGTGTCGCCATCTCGTTCACGTGTCTCTCCTTCAGGCAGCAACGCGCGCTGCACGCACTGCCGCGAAAAATTCGTCCATCATCTTGAGATCCTTGACGCCAGGGCTCGATTCCACACCCGACGACAGATCGATCCCCGTGGGTCTGGCGATGCGGAGCGCTTCGCCGACATTGTCTCTGGTCAGGCCACCGGACAGCATGTAGTCGACGCGCTCGCTGAGCCCGGCCAGCAGCGTCCAGTCGAAGCTCACGCCGTTGCCGCCTGGCAATTCGGAGTTCTTCGGTCGCTTGGCGTCGAACAGGAAGCGGTTGGCAATGCCGTCATAGGCATCGATCCTCTCGAGATCGTCGGCGTCGGAGATGGCAAGCGCCTTCCAGACCGGAAGCCCGGTCACCGCCTTCACCGTCAGCACCCGGTCCGGGCTTTCCCGCCCGTGCAGCTGCAGGATATCGGGCCGGATCATCGCCATGAGCTCGTCGAGATCGTCATTGTCGGCATCGACGGACACCGAGACGATCTTGGCGCGGCCTCGAACCCGGTCCGCCAGCCGTCCGGCATCGGCGGGCTCGATATGCCGCGGGCTCTTGGAAAAGAAGATAAAGCCGATATGCGTCGCGCCCAATGCCACCGCATGGTCGACCGCTTCCGGCGTCTTCAATCCACAGATCTTGATGTCCAGCTTCATCGGATTGCCAGTGGCATGAAATATCGGTCGAGTCGAGGCCAAATTGCGGCATTTGCCTGCGCTTGCCGCCTCAGCGTCTGTTGGAAATCAGCATGCCGGCCATGGCAGCCACGGCGCCGAGGACGAACAGGACCATGACGAGTGGCCAGGTTGCCGAGAGTGCCAGCAGCCACAATCCCTCGAAGCGATCCGAGGCCTCTCCGGTCGTCGCTGCGCCCACGAAGATCAGCGTTGTCCCGAGCAGCCAGACGTAGAAAACCAGCGCGATCATGCTGCAGCATAGCACGATGTGGCGGGATCGGGCGACCGTCAGCCGAAATCCAGCACATGCAGCATGGCGCCATTGCGCTTCAGCCATCGCTTGGCGTCGTCGGTCTGGGGGCAGAGATCCTCGCATATCGCCCAGAAACGATCGGAATGGTTCATTTCCGCCAGATGCGCCACTTCATGGGCGGCGAGATAGTCGATCACGTGCACAGGCGCCATGACGATCCGCCAGGAGAAGGACAGGTTTCCGTCATGGGAGCAGGACCCCCAGCGGCTCTTTGTGTCCTTCATCGAGATCGAGGCGACGCGACGTCCGATCCGCGCGGCATGTCGACGCGCCAGGATATCCAGGTCCTTGCGCGCTTCCTGCTTGAGGTAGTCGCGGATGCGACGGGCGAGATGGTCTTCCGCACCACCGACCAGCAGCACGGATTCGCCGTCAATCGTGGAGACCTCGGTGACGCCACGCAGCTTGCCTGTGCGCACGATCCGATGCGCCTCGCCGCGAATGCGGATATAGCGACCTTCGCTGATCGCAGTCGATGTCGGGAAGCGCGCGAGCTTGGTCATCAGCCAGCCCTGGTGCCGCCCAAGGAAGTCGTCGATTTCCCGCTCTTTCAGCCCTTTCGGCACCGTCAGCTTCAGGGCCTGTCCGCCGGGTTCGATCCTGAGCGTGATGCGTCGCGCGCGGCTGTCCGGCCGGATCGTCAGCTTGAGACTGCGGCCGGCGACGTCGATCGTCCGGGTCGTGGGCTCGGACGGGCGCGCAGGCTTCTGCAGGAAGGAGAGGCGGGACAGCATGGCATGTTCCTAGCAGATTCGCCGGCCTGCGCGATACAGCTCTTCAGGCCGGCAAAAGGCCGAGCGCCCTAGCTAGGTCCGCCTCCTCGAACGGCTTGGCGAGAACGGTGGAGTTTTCGAGCGGTGCCTTCATCTGGTGGCCGGTTGCGAAGACCACGGGCATGTCGGGATATTTCGCGCGTACCTTCTCTGCGAGATCGACGCCCGATCCATCAGGCAGGCTGACATCGGAAATGAGCAGGTCGATGCCCGGGCCCATCGCGGCCAGCGCCTCCGCGGCTGTCGCGGCCTCCACCACTTCGATGCCCATTCCCTCGAGCATGTCGATCGTCACCATGCGGATCAGCGGCTCGTCCTCGCAGAGCAGCACCCTGCGCACGCGTGCCGGCTTTGCCGCTTCGCCTGTTCTCGCGTCCAGCACCTGCCGCACCTTCCGCGCCAGCTGTTCGCGGCTGTAGGGCTTGCCGAGGAAATTGATCCCGGTGTCGAGCTTTCCGTCATGGACGATCGAGTTCTCGGTATAGCCGGAGTTGAACAGCACGGCGGTCCGCGGTCGTGTGGCGCGGACGCGCTCGGCGAGTTCGGTGCTCTTGATCGTCCCGGGCATCACCACGTCGGTGAACACGAGATCGATCTCGACGCCGCTGTCGAGCACCGCCAACGCGCTGCCCGCATCGCGCGACAGCAGAACGCGGTATCCGAGATCGCGCAGCAGGTCGGCTGCCGTTTCGCGCACGGCGTCATCGTCCTCGACGATCAGGATGGTCTCGGCGCCGCCGGTGACATGTTCGACGATCCGGTCGATCACCTGCTCTTCCGCGAGCGCGCGCGGAAGATAGAGCCGCACGGTCGTGCCCTTGCCCGGTTCGGAGTAGATCTTGACGTGCCCGCCCGATTGTTTGGCGAAACCGTAGACCATCGACAGGCCGAGGCCGGTACCCTTGCCTTCCGGCTTGGTCGAGAAGAACGGGTCGAACACCTTGTCGATGATCTCCGCCGGTATGCCGCTGCCGGTATCGGTCACGGCCAGCATCACATATTGGCCCGGAGTGACATCGAAGGCGCGGCGGGTATACTCGTCATCCAGGAAGGCGTTGCCGAGCTCGATCGTCAGCCGGCCGTGCCCCGCCATCGCATCGCGCGCATTGATGGCGAGGTTGAGCAGCGCTGTCTCGACATTGGTCGGGTCGGCCAGCGTGTTCCACAGACCGCCGGAAACCACCGTCTGGACTTCGATGCCCTCCCCGATGCTGCGGCGGAGCAACTCGTCCATGTCGCGCACCAGCCGCCCGAGATTGATCACCTTCGGTTCGAGGGGTTGGCGACGCCCGAAGGCGAGAAGTTGGGAAGCGAGTTGAGCGCCGCGCCTGGCTGCGGACAGGGCGTTGTTGACGAAGCTCAGCCCGCGCTCGTCGTGAACCTGTTTTTCCAGCAGTTGCAGGCTGCCCTGCATCACCTGCAGCAGATTGTTGAAATCATGCGCGATGCCGCCGGCGAGGTTGCCGATCGCTTCCATTTTCTGCGACTGGCGCAGCGCCTCCTGGACCTTGAGCAGCTCCTGCGTCCGCGCCTCGACGCGGTGTTCCAGATTGGCGGCGAGTTCCTCGAGCCGCGCCTGGGCGACCCGCTGCTCCGTCACGTCATGGCCCTGCACGAAGATGCCGATCGTGCTGCCGTCGGCATCGCCGATCGGCTGGTAGACGAAATCGAGATAACGCAATTCGCCGGCGCCGCCCGGACCCCGGTTGAGCATGAGCCGCGCACCTTCCGCGACAAAGGGCTCGCCACTGGCGAAAACATTGTCGAGCACCGTGACGAAGCCCTGTTCGACCACTTCCGGCAGCGCCTGGGCGACGCTCTTGCCCAGGATGTCCGTGCGGCCGATGATCTCGAGATAGGCCTTGTTGGCCAGTTCGAAGACGTGGTCCTTGCCCCTCAGCACGGCCATGAAGCTCGGCGCCTGCGCGAACAGCGACCGCAGGTATTCGCGCTCCTGCGTGAGCTCCAGGTTCTGGCCCGCCACCTTTCCGGCGCGCTCGATGATGCCGCTCTCGATCTGGAAGTCGCCGGCCTTCGCAGCTTGCCGCAGCTGCGTCAACTCGGTCACGTCCACGGTGTGCTGCAGGATGAACAGCCGACCGTCATGGGCCTTGAACGGCGTATGCGTCGCGCTCCAGAACCTGTCCTCGAATGTCCCGTCCGGCCGGGCGATCGGATAGGGTATCAGCGGCAGAACATCGACATCGCCGGTCTGGATGGTCCGGTTGAGCGATCGTCGGAGCATCTGCTGCGATGGCGAGTGTTCATCGCTGGGAAAGGCGTCGAACATGTTGCGGCCGGCAATGTCCTCGCGCCGCCGCATCGTCACCTGCAGATAGGCATCGTTCATCTCGACGATCACGAACTGGTCGTCGAGAATGACATAGGGATTGGGGGCTCGAATGAAGATCTCGCCGAAGTCGAATTGTGCGTTTTTCATTTTTTGATCACTAGACCAAATCCTGGAGGCTGGCGAGAGCCAGAAACAGGCGCTCGTCCCCGCCGATCGCAATATTCACCTTGGTGCGGTATCGTACTGAAACCGCCGCCGCCCCGCGCTCCCCTAGCCCTTGAATTCGCCGCGAAAAGCGGTGTCCGACAGCGGCCTGCGCTGGCTCTTCCGCTCGCGCTCGCGAAAACGTTCCGGAAGCTGCTCCGCCGGTGCCAGCTTGCCGATGGCGATGCCGCATTCGACCTTGTAGTCCTCGTCGATGACGCCAAGTTCCGCGCGGATCTTGTCAGGCAGCACGCCGCCCATCGGATGCGCGATATAGTCCATCATCGCGGCCTGCAGGGTCAAGCTCTGCAGCGCGCATCCGGTATCGAGCGAATGGCTGCCGATCGGTCGCGGCGGCGAGCCGTCCGTCGGCTTGGTCCGCCGCGCCGATAGCACGATCACGATGGCAGCAGCCTTGTGTCCCCATTCGCGGTTGCCGTCATCGAGGAACCCGACATATTGGTCGAAATTCCGGTCGCCCCTGAGCGCGTAGGAGAAACGCCAGGGCTGGCGGTTGGCGGCGGAATGCGCCCAGCGCGCCGCCTCCAGCATTGCGAGAAGATCGGATTCCGGCATCGTCTCGCCGGTGAAGGATCGCGCGGACCAGCGGGTCGTGAAGATGGGGTGGATCGCGTGCTCTGGCTGGCGTTGGTCAGTCATTGTCTTGTCCTTTTGCGCTCAGGCAGCCTTGGTCCAGTCGAAGGCCAGAGCCTCGCGGAACGCGAAGCGGTTGAGGTGATCGGCGACCACGCCCTCCATTCGCGCCAGTGTGTCCTCGGGTGCCTGAAGCTTCAGGTGGAGGCTGGCTGCACCGGCCTCCATGAAGAGTTGCGCCCCGGATGGAAAGTCGACACGGCCTTTTTCGGGATCGAACTCGGTCACCATCTTGTGCGACCAGTGCTTGCAGAGCTGCTGGAGATATTTGCTCGCATGTTCGGTTGCGACGTCAGTTGTGGACATTGCCATCGGATTCTCCTCCTTGTTTTGCCGTCAGATATGAGGGCGACAGAGACGATCCGCAATCGCGATGGCCGAGACAATCCGTTCATTGCCCGCGAACAGCCTCACGCGACGCTCCGCAGCATGCCCCGAAGCGTCGGGGCTTCCGCCCCGCTCCAGTCGACAAATCCACCCATCCGTCGCCGGATCTTCTCCTCGTGATTTTGCGCGATGTCGGCGAGCCGATGTTCGAGAAACGGGTTCTCGAAACGCTCCAGCGTCTGCCGGACATAGGCCTCCGCCGCCTCGCCCATGTCCTTCGCCGCAAAGCCCGGCACCACCTCGTCCGCATAGAGCCGCGCCAGCGCCTCGCGCATCTCCGGCCGCGCCAGCAGGACTTTCACGGTCATATCGCCATCGAGCCCTGCGGCCATCCACCGGCTTGCCAGGAATGTGTGGCCAAGGTTGAGGATGAAGAGCTTGAGCTGCTCGTATCTGCCGATATCGGTGGCCACGACGATATCGGGATGACTGCACGGCAGAATCTGGCCGGGCATCGCCTGGATCGCCCACAGCGCATAGGGCTCGGCGACCGCGCCGGCGGGGTCAAGAGGCTGCGATACGATACGGTCGACCAGCGTGTTGGAAAGCAGCACCTTTTCGTCCAGCCAGGCGAGGAAGTCGTCCTCGAGCCGCCACGTCTCCGACAGGCGTCGGACGATGCGCCTCAGCGTCTCGCCGTTCTGTGGGATCAGTTCCGCCGGCAATATCGTCAGGCCCTCGCCGGACTGCCGGAAACGCGCCAGCAGAAGCTTCACAAGCTTGCCTGGGAAGGACACGGGCACCGACTCCGGCATCGAACCGGCCTCATGGTCTGTGTCGTACCCCTTGTCGGCCGTATTGCAGATCACCAGTTTTGCTTCGCCGGCGAAGATTCGCTCCACCTCGCGCCATTCGGCGATCGCGGATAGTGCACGCACCACGGATGTCACCTGCACGACCTCATCGACAACCTGGCCATCCTTCTTGCCCTTGACGTGAACCGGGAAGCCGTCGGGCGCTGCCAGCGCGGCAAGCCTGGCGCTGCGCTCGCTCGATCCCGTAGTCTGGACGATGGTGATCGGGCCGAGCGCCTTTCCTTGCTTCATCGCTTCGCTGACGAACAGGTCGGCATGGGCCTGAAGGAACCGGCTTGTGCCGAATTGCAGGATGGGCGTGATCATGATGCCTCTCAGCCGGGAACGGATTGCAGCAGGGTTTCCCGCGCCGAGTTCAGGTGCAGCCGGCATGCCGCTTCGATACGGGCGGGATCGCGGGCGCGCAGCGCGCCGATATAGTCGAGATGTTCGATGATGGCCCGTTCGTTACGGGCGCGCGCGAAGGCCTTGTTCCACTGATAATGGTAGTGGAAGATGAAGGCGATCACGTCGTAGAAATCGACAACGAAACGGTTGCCGCTGGCGCGATGCACGAGAAGATGGAATTTCTCGTCCAGCGCCGAGAAATCCTTGTAGCGCAGGTCGATGTCGACCAGCAGGGCCCGATGCTCCTTCTCGATGTCGTCGAGGTCGATCCAGGCAGGATGATCATCGGCAAGCCGCGCGAAACTCGCTGCGGATCGGAGTTCGAACATCTCCCGCACTTCCGAAAGCTCCAGCGCGAAATCGAGGGTGAAGCCCTTCAGGATCCAGTGGCTGTTGGGGCGCTTCTCGATCAGCCCGAAACGCGAGAAGCGGATCAGGAACTCGCGTACGCTGGTCGTGCCGGTGCCGATCTCGCGCGCCAGTTCGGCTTCGTTGATCTGCGCGCCGGGTTCCGCCTCGCCGGTGAGGATGCGCCGCATGAAGCTGCGCTCGATCACCTCGTTCAGGGAACTCGTTTCCTCGTCGGGGAAGAAGTCGCATTCCTTCGGCGCGCGCAGCACCGTCTTGACCCTCTTGTCCCAGTTGATCAGCCGCGCGTCATGCATGCGTCCAAGAATGGCGCGTACGGTTGTTCGGCTGATGCCCAGCCGCTCGCCCAGTTCCGGTTCGGACGGCAGGCTGTCATGGGCGGTGAGACCCGACAGGCAACGGTTATAGGCTTCCTTGAAGACGGTGTTGTGCCGCGCCATCGATCCGATCCGACATTGTCCAGGGGGCATAATACCGATTGACGGCAATCTGTCTATTGTCGATAAAAGACAAAACCCACCGCAACAGCCTTCAGGACCATCATGCGCGCGCTGATCTGCACCGAGCCCGGCCGGCTCGCCCTCATCGACCGCCCGGCACCGGGCGCGCTCAAGCCGGGGGAAGTCCGGCTCGCCGTCAGCCATGTCGGCATCTGCGGCACCGACTATCACATCTTCGAGGGCAAGCACCCTTTTCTGCAATATCCAAGGGTGATGGGCCACGAAATTTCTGCACGCATTGCCGAGACGGCGCCCGGCTCGGCGCTCCGGATTGGCGACCTCGTCATCGTCAACCCCTATCTCTCCTGTGGCCGCTGCATCGCCTGTCGGAAGGGTAAGCCGAACTGCTGCATGGCGATCGAGGTTCTCGGCGTTCACACCGACGGCGCCTTCTGCGACGAGATCGTGGTGCCGGAAGGCAATGTCTATCCCGCAGATGGCCTCACTCCGGAGCAGGCCGCGGCGGTCGAATTTCTCGCCATCGGTGCCCATGCGGTGCGGCGCGCCGGCTCAGCCGACGGGCGGGCGCTGGTGATCGGCGCCGGACCCATCGGCCTGGGCACGGCGCTCTTCGCCGCCCTTGCAGGCTTCGATGTCACGCTGTCGGATGTCAGCACCGAACGGCTTGCGGTCGCCCGCGAGCGCTTCGGGTTCGACCAGTCGCTGCCGGCGGGCGAGTCCACCCTGCCGGAAGCAATGACGCTGACCGGCAATGAAGGCTTCGACGCCGTGTTCGATGCGACGGGCAACAGTATCTCCATGAATGCCGCCCTGCCCTTCGTCGCCCATGGCGGCACGCTCGTCTTCGTGAGCGTCGTCAAGGACCAGATCGCCTTTGCGGATCCAGAATTTCACAAGCGCGAAATGTCGATCATCGGCAGCCGCAATGCCCTGCGGCAGGACTTCATGCATGTCGCTGCCGCGATCGCCTCCGGTGCCATCGACACAAACAGGCTGATCACCCATGGCACCACCCTCGAAGGCGCCATCGACGACATTCCGCGCTGGGCCCATGCCAAGCAGGGCCTGATCAAGGCGACGATTTCAGTCGCCGCATGACAAGGCTGGCACAGGACAGACTGGTTATTTTATATTGTCATACGAATTGATAGGTTGATCCTGATTGGAACAATCGGGTTTGTTGTCGATTAAGGGAAACCTGTTAGTTTCCAGGGCGTGAAGGCACAAGACGAGAGACGGGATCCGCGGTGCCTGAAAGAAACAAGGCATAACAATGTTTTACCAGCTCTATGAACTCAATCATGCTGCAATGGCCCCTTGGCGCGCAGCAGCGGAATCGATGCGCGTCGCCTACCGCAATCCCTTTAACCCTCTCGCCTATACCAAGGTCGGACGCGCCATGGCGGCCGGCTTCGAAGTTTTCGAGCGCGCCACGCGCCGCTACGGCAAGCCGGAATTCGGGCTGCCGGCGACCATGATCGACGGCCAAGCGGTGTCGGTGCACGAGAAGGTCGTATGGTCGCAGCCATTCTGCGATCTGCTGCATTTCGAACGCTGCCTGCCCGCGGGCCACGGCAAGGACCCCAAGGTGCTGATCGTGGCGCCGATGTCCGGCCACTATGCAACGCTGCTGCGTGGCACAGTCGAGACGCTGCTCCCGTCTGCGGACATCTACATTACCGACTGGAAGGACGCGCGCATGGTGCCGCTGTCCGAAGGCCGATTCGACCTTGATGACTATATCGATTACGTGATCGGCATGCTGCACCATCTCGGCGAGGACACGCATGTCATCGCCGTCTGCCAGCCCGCCGTCCCCGTACTCGCCGCCGTCGCCCGCATGGAGGCCGAGAAGGATCCCTATGCGCCGTCCAGCATGACCCTGATGGGCGGGCCGATCGACACCCGCGTCAATCCAACGGCCGTCAACCAGCTGGCGCAGACGCGGCCGATTTCCTGGTTCGAGGAAAACGTGATTATGCCCGTGCCCTGGCCGCAGCCAGGCCTCATGCGGCAGGTCTATCCCGGCTTTCTGCAGCTTTCGGGCTTCATGTCCATGAATCTCGACCGCCATATGATCGCCCACAAGGACTTCTTCGTCCATATGGTGAAGAATGACGGTGACTCCGCCGACAAGCACCGCGAATTCTACGACGAATACCTGGCGGTCATGGATCTGACGGCGGAATTCTATCTCCAGACCGTCGATACGGTGTTCATCAAGCATTCCTTGCCGAAGGGCGAGATGATGCACCGTGACAAGCCGGTCGACCCTTCCCGGATCGTCAACACCGCGCTGATGACCGTCGAGGGTGAGAATGACGATATTTCCGGCGTCGGCCAGACACAGGCAGCCCAGACGCTTTGCTCCAATCTGCCGGACCACATGCGCCTGCACTATATCCAGCCCGACGTCGGTCACTACGGCGTGTTCAACGGCTCGCGATTCCGTCGCGAGATCGCGCCGCGCATCATCAAGTTCATGCGGGAACAGGCCAGGGACGCACGGGCGAAAACCAGGCCGGACGTCCGCGTCATCGAGGGTGGCAAGCGCCGTGGGGCCGCTTCCGGAAAGTAAGTAACGCCCTGATATTGTTAAGTATTGTAAAGCGGCCCGGCGTGGTTTTCACGCCGGGCCGCTCGTTTTTCATATGAAATATCACTTGTTTATCAAGCACCTGTCCGATTTTGGAACCGGCTGTTCTTGAAGGTCTTTGAATCCTTCCCACATCGTTGTCATGGCTCACGCTTCCGTGAGCCGGATATAGACGAGGAACTGGAAAGATGTACCGCACTGCACCACTCATACGGCCCGACTGGACGCCGGCCACCATCGCCCTGATGGTGCTGGGCTTCATCGTCTTCTGGCCGCTTGGCCTGGCCATGCTGGCCTATATCCTCTTCGGTGACCGGCTGCATGCCTTCAAACGCGAGGCGAATGAAAAGATGGATGGCTTCTACAAGAGCTGCCGCCGCGGCGGCTGGCATGGCCGCGGCAATGACCACCGCCATGGCGGCTGGCACCGTGACACCGGCAATGTCGCCTTCGACGACTGGCGCAAGGCCGAACTCGAACGCATCGAGGAAGAGCGCCGCAAGCTCGACGCCATGCGCGAGGAATTCGACGGCTATCTCCGGGAATTGCGCCGCGCCAAGGACCAGGAGGAGTTTGACCGCTTCATGCGCGATCGCAACAACCACCCGCCGGCAAACACCGATCCCCAGAATGGCTTCTCAGGCTGATCCCGCCAACAGCAAGAGAACTCGGAGCCCGCACCTCGAAAGAGGTGCGGGCTTTCTCATGCCGCGCCGAAGGCCGGATGGAAGACGATCGTTCCCCTGGGCAGCGCGCCGCCGAAGGCCAAGGCCATGACATAGTCGTCCGGCACGCCGCCATAGCCGAGACCGGGCACGGTCTTGAATCCGAAACGGCCATAGTAACCAGGATCACCGACCAGCACGCAACCGGCCGCCCCTGTCGCACGGATGCGATCGAGTCCCGCCTTGATCAAGACTGAGCCAATGCCGCCACGCTGCAGCGCAGGCTTCACCGAGACCGGCCCGAGGCCGACCCATCCCGCCACACCGTCTATCGCCACGTCCGAGAATACGACATTGCCCACAACCTCGTCAGCGGACACCGCCACCAGCGATAGCCGGATCGCGTCGGCAGCCCTCAGCCCTTCGATGACCTCGGCTTCCGTCTGGTCGCTATAGGGCTTGTCGGCAAAGGCCGCTCTGGTGATGTCGCAGATGGCAATATGGTCGGCCGCTGTCTCGTCCCTGATCTCCATTCCCGACTCCTGACAAGCGAAAAGCCGCGCATCTTTCGATGCACGGCTTTCTTTAGTACCTGTCTGCGCTGACCATGTCACCGCATGGTTTCACGTGAATCACGCGGCCCCGGCAATCCAGGCCGACAGCGCGGTCTTCGGCGCAGCGCCCACCTTGATGTCGGCGACCTTGCCTTCCTTGAAGATGGCAAGCGTCGGGATCGAGCGCACGCCAAACTGTGCCGCAAGTTCGGGATTATCATCGATATTGAGCTTGGCAACCTTCACCTTGCCGGAAAGCTCGACGGAGATTTCCTCCAGCGCAGGCGCGATCATCTTGCACGGACCGCACCACTCGGCCCAGAAATCCACCACCACGGGTTCTGCGGAATTCAGCACTTCGCTAGCGAAGTTGTTGTTGTCGACCTTCACGGTGGCCATCGCATGCTTCCTTTCTCAACGGCGCCCATTTCACGAATCAGGGGGCCTCTTTCAACGCTTGATGTCTATGTGAGCATCGGGGCGCCGTGTTTCAATGGGGTAAATCATCCCGCCGAAATATCAAGCAGGGCTTTTCCAAGTTCCTCGGGACTGAGGGAATAAAGATGCGGGCCTTCGGTGTAAACCAGCAGGCATTCCACGGTTTTGCCGGGAAAAAGAGGAGAAAGAACCTCCCTGTAGAGCGCGAGCTGGGCACGGTGGGCAAAGGGGATCGCCTCGCGCGTCGCCGGTGGCACGCGGTTGGTCTTGTAGTCGGTGACGAAAACCCTGTCACCCGAGACTCCCATCCGGTCCACCCGTCCGGAAATCGCATAGTCGCGGCCGCGCACCCGGACCGTGCCCATCACTGACACTTCGGCGCGTGAGCCTTCGCCGAACAAGGCCGCGAACCTGTTATCGCCGACGATGCCGATCACGCCGTCCGCGAGCGTCGTGCGATCCGCCTCGGACCAATGCGGCGCGGCGCGGGAAAGATAGCGTTGCGCCGCACCTGCCCGCTCGCCGGGGGCGAGTTCCGGCAGGGCCTGCAGCAGCCGGTGGACGATCTTGCCCCGGACCTGCGCGCCGCCGCCACCGGGCCTGTCGGCGAAAAGCGCAGACGGCACGATCAGGTCGCCGTCGGCCTCGTCGATCACGGCGGTCACGCCCGAGGGTGCCAGCGGTCGCGGCAGCGCCAGCATGGGTGGCAGCGGTTCGAGCAAGGAATCCGGCAAGTCGATGTGCTTGCCTTTGTCCGTCCGGAGCGCGCCGGCGTCCGCGATCGCCGGCTCGCGCTGGTGGTGCCGCCAGCGCAAGCCCTCCCAGCTCTGGCCACCGGCCGAGAATGTCGCCGCCACGCAGCGCGTCTCGTCGGCAACCAGCGCCATCCGCGCGAGCTGTGCCCAGCTGTCGGGCACGTCGCGCTTTCGGCGATAGCCTGAGATCACCAGCCTGTCGGAGGCGCGCGTCAGCCCGACATAGAGCAGCCGCCTGTATTCCTCCTCCGCCGCGCGGCCCAGCCGGTCGTCATCGGCGCTGGAGATCCGGCTCTGCACGTCCTTCACCGGGACCCAGAATGGGATGTCCGGCTGGTCGTCGTTGCCGGGCTTCAGCCGGAGCTTTGGCAGCAGGCCCTTGTCGAACGGCTTCGAGCCGCCATCGACGAGAAAGACGACCGGTGCCTCGAGGCCCTTGGAGGCGTGCACGGTCATGATCCGCACCTCGTCGCGGCCCTTGTCCTGTTCGCGCTTGATCTCGGGTGAGTCCTTCTCCAGGGTGGCGATGAAGCTGGTCAGGCCCGGCAGGCCAGCCTCCTCGTGGGCGAGCGCGAAATTGAGGAATTCGTCGAGAACGTCGCTGACCTCATGGCCGAAACGCGAGAGGAACAGCTTGCGCCCGCCCTCGGCGCCGAGCAGCGCGGCATAGAAGTCATGCACCCGCATCGCGCAGGCCATCTCCACCCAGCGGAGCAGCCGGGTCTCGACCGCCTTCCAGCGCGGGTCGTGGCCGGCGAGTTCCCGGAGCCGCTCCCAGACCCGCTGCCCCTCCGCGCGATGACCGCAGAGGGCATCGACATCCTCTTCCGCCATGTCGAACAGCGGGCTCTTGATCAGTGCGGCGAGCGACAGGTCGTCCTCGCTGAGCAGGGCGAAACGGCCGAGCGCCATCATGTCCTGGATGGCGATATGGCTCGCCAGCACCAGCCGGTCCGTGCCGGCAACCGGGACAGCGCCGTTCCGCTTCAGTTCCCGCGCCAGCGCCCCCGCGAAGGCGTCGCGCTTACGCACCAGCACCAGGATGTCGCCCGGTCCCACCGGCCTCGGCCCTTCCTTGGTCTCCAGCACGTCGCGTCCGATCATCTCGCGGATGGCCGCCGCCATGCGGATCGCCAGCTGCAAGACGGAGGACTTCTCGGCTGGCCGGTCAAAGGGCGCCAGCCAGTCCTCGTCTTCCTCGCCGGAACCTTCCTCGGCGATGATCTCCCAGAGATCCACGGCGCCGGCCTGGCCGATGCGATTGGTCTGGTGTATGACATCCCTGCCCTCAGCGCTGAGGCCGCGCCGGTTGTCCTCGCGCGCGAAAACCTGGTCGACAGCCGACAGCACATCCTCGGTCGAACGGAACGACAGATGCAGTTCCAGCGGCTCGAAGTGCTTTCGTCCGGCAAGCGCCCGCGCCTCGGCACGCCGTCTTTCGCTGGCAAACCGTTCCGGGCGCGCGCCCTGGAACGAATAGATCGATTGCTTCTCATCTCCCACGGTGAACAGCGTCCGGTTGACCGTCCGTGCCGACGCGCCGGAAAAGAACTCTTCGGTCAGCGACATGATGATCGACCACTGCGTCGGACTGGTATCCTGCGCCTCGTCGAGCAGCAGATGGTCGATGCCCTGGTCGAGCTTGTAGTGCACCCAGGGGCCGATATCGCTCTTGCGCAGCAGTGCGTCAGTGCGGGTGATGAAATCCTCGAAATCGAGGAAGCTGCGCTCCTTCTTCAGCGCCTCGTAGCTTGCCAGGAAGTGCCGCGCCAGCACCAGCGCCGATCGCGTCGCCTCGAACATCCGGTAGACCTTGAAGTCCTGCCAGACGTCGGACAGGTATGTGGCAGCTCGGACGATGGCCTCGCAAAGATCGGGATCGATCTTGTTCATCGCGCTCGTATAATAGCCCGTGGCCGCATAAGGCTGCTCGTCGCTCTTCTTCAGCAGCACCGCCCTGAGCAGTTCCAGCCGTCGGACCGGATCGGCCTCGCTGCGGGCCAGGCCCAGTGCATAGGCGCGTTCCTGCGCATTGGCGCCGCCCTTGCCGTTGGCGAGCGCGACATAGTCCTGCATCCGCGCCTCGCCCAGGCCCGCCAGCGGCCAGGCCCGTGCCGCGATCGAAGCCGCATCGGCGGAAACCGCGATGCCGAGTCCGCGCTTGAGTGCCAGGTCTGTTCCCTCGCGGCGCGCGCTCTCGAAGAATCGCTGCAGGGCCGACCGGTTCGAGACGATGTCCGACAGCAGCCTGTCGAGGCCGGTTTCGTCGGCGATGGTGAGGACGTCGTGGAAGGCCGCCGCAAGCTCGCCGTCGCGGCCGGCCTGAGTCGCGGTCAGCAGGCTGCGCCGCGCTTCGGAGATCAGCGCCGCGGCGGCCTTGTCGTCCAGCACGGAAAAATGCCCGGCGACATTGGCCTCGAGCGGAAACTGATGCAGCAGTGCCTCGCAGAAGGCATGGATGGTCTGGATCTTGAGCCCGCCCGGCGTCTCCAGCGCCCGCGCGAAGAGTTTTCGCGCATTGGCCAGGGTGATGCGGTCCGGCGGAACGCCTTCGATGCCTTCGATTTCGGCCGACAGCGCCGCATCGTCCATTGCCGTCCAGCGCGACAGGCGGTCGAAAACGCGGTTGGACATCTCGCTGGCGGCGGCCTTGGTGTAGGTGAGGCAGAGGATCGAGGAAGGCCGTGCGCCTGCCAGCATCAGCCGGATCACCCGCTGGGTCAGCACATGCGTCTTGCCGGACCCGGCATTGGCCGAGACCCACGCGGAGTGGCGAGGGTCCGAGGCCAGGTTCTGCAACCGGCGGGTCTCGTCCATGGCATCGTTAGGCGCCAGTGCTTCATTCATCGCTCTCGCCTCCCTCTGCATCGGCCACGGACCATTCGGCCACGCGGGCGAGATGGTCGTATTCCCCACCGTGATCGCCGTCCTTGAAGGGTGCGACCCGGCTCTTGAATCCGGCTTTCTTGTTCCTCAGCGCATCCGTGAGCCGGATAAGCTGGCTCATCGATTCCTCGGCGAGTTCCATGGCCGAGCGCCTGTTGTCGCCTTTGCCGTTTTCGTTGTTGACGGTATCGACCGCAAAGCGGCTGCCGGGCCGTAGGCGTACATAGTGCAGGTCCTGGGTATCCCGCGGCTTGATCTCGCTGAACCCACCACCCTTCAGCACCGCGGCCTCCAGCGCAAGCTGCGGATCGAGCAGCGTCCGCGCCACCTTGGCCGAGGGCGAGGCTCCGGTCTTGTAGTCGATGATGTCGGCGCGGCCGTCGGTGCGGATATCGATCCGGTCGGCCCGACCCGTGACCGCGAGCGTGTCGGTGACCTGCAGCCGTGCCGACTGCTCCACCATGCTCCGCACGATGAACGGCTGGCGTTCTCCGTCCCATTCGAGGAACCGCCGCGCCATCTCGATCGCCCGCGACCGCCAGATTGCGTCGACATGGGCCGGCAGCGCCCATTCCTCGAAGACCCGATGGACGATCTCGATGATTGCGGCCTCAGCTCCATCCGCACGAGGGTCGATCCCGCACCTCACAAAGCGCTCGACGATCGCGTGATAGATATTGCCGCGATCGATGACGCCGGGATCCTCGTTGAAGGCGTCGAGTGGGTCGAGCTTCAGCACGCGCCGTGCATAGATGGCATAGGGATCGCGCCGCAGCCGCGTGACCTCGCTGAACGAGTAGCGTCCGGGCTGGCGATCGGCGTCGGGCTTCGGCGCCGGGCGGCCGGCGAAGTCCTGCCGGGCGGCATCCGGCGTCCGGTCGAGTGCTGCGGCATAGCCGAGATAGGACGCGCCGCGCGCCCGCATGCCGTCCGCAATCTCCTTGCCGGTCACCGCCAGCAGACGTTGCAGGAAGCGTGATGCGACGGAGGGCGCGCCGCCCTGCCGCAGCGCCCGCGTCAGCAGCAGTTGCCGGGTCCCGAGCGCCATGATGAAGTCATGCGCCGATTGCCCGATGCGGCGTTCAGGCGGCTCGAGGCCGATTTCGGTCTTCATGGCACGTGACAGGAAGGGATTGTTGGCCGTCGCCCCCGGCCAGGTCCCCTCGTTCAGCCCGCCCAGCACCAGCGTTTCCACCCGCTGCAGTCGTGCTTCCAGCGTGCCCCAGATGAAGACGCGTGGATGCCCCAGCGATCGCGGCTTGACGCCGACTCCTGCCAGCAGGGCCTTGGCCACGTCCGCCCATTGTGGGCCGCTTGCAGCCAGCGTGTCTTCCGCCTCGATCAGATCCTTGAGAAGGCTTGCAAGCGCGTCGCCGGCATCGCCGGACCAGAGCTGGTCGAGACTTCCGCGCGGGTCGGCGCAGAGGGATTCGAGCACGCGGCCTGTCGCATCGGCCCAGTCGCGCAGCGGAAATTCCGCGCGCAGCCCCGTGTCGGTGTCGCGCAGCAGCATCCGGGCCAGGGGTTCGACGGCGCGCTCAAGCACCTGCGCCAGCTCGAGCACCTCAGCCTGGCAGTCGACGGTCCTGATCCGGTCCTGCCATTGCTTGGGGAATCGCTCCTTCTCAGACAGTGCCCGGATCGCCTCGGCGACGACGGGCGAGAGTGCCGCGACGTTGATCGGGGCGGTGCCGCCGCGCAGCGCCAACAGTTCCAGCGCATGCGTCGCCGGATCGAGTGTATCGCGCGGCCGGCCGAGGAGCACCAGCGGGTGTTTGATGAGGCTTGCCAGCGCCACGGGGTCGCCCGGCCGCAGCACGCATTCGAGCATCAGCGTCAGCAGCGTCCCCTGTTGCGACGACGACAGCGGCGTACCGGCCGAATCGTCGGCCTCGATGCCGAAGCGCAGCAGTTCGGACGAGACACGCCGTGCGAGCGTGCGGTCCGTGGTGATCAGTGCCGCCTGCGAGGACGGTCCGTTCCTGTCCAATGCGAGCTTGAGGGCGATGGCGATCGCCAGTGCCTCCTCCCGTTCGTTTGCCGTTTCGACCAGGGCGACATCCGCGAAGGCATCCTGCAGAAGGTCGCCATGCCGTTCTCGATAATCATGGTGATGAATATCGGACTGGGACGGCAGGAACGCCGTCGACGCGGCGGCAAGACGAGTGTCGATAGCCGGCTCACTTTCGCCGATCACGGCAATCTCGACGCGGCCCACGCCCAGCTTGGCGAGCAGATGAAAGAGCCCGTATTGCGGATGGCTCCGGCTGGCGGGGTCCGTATTGCGCGAGAAATCCGCCTGGATCGCCCCGGCAAGCTGCCAGTCGGGGTCATCCATCGCCAGGTCGAGCCCCGGCAGGACGACAGCCCCGTTCTTCAGGTCGTGAATGGCCGCGATCAGGTCCGCGCTGGCGGGGATGGAGCCGGTCGAGCCGGCAACGATGACAGGTCCGCGTGCGCCGTCCCGCCCGACCCGCGTGGCTTCGGCGCGGATTGCGAGGTTGCGATGCAGCGCCGGCGAAGAACGCCTGAGTTCGGCAAGGCGCTCCGGCCAGAACTGGCTCGCGACCTTGATGAAGGCGCCGCTGAGTTCCCACCACAGCGCCCGGTCGGCCTGCTGGAACTTGTCCACGCCCTTCCAGCCGGTCTCCTCGGTCTCGACGGCATCGATCAGCTCGATCAGGCTGCGCGCCAGCCAAAGGGCATCGGCGGGGCTGGCCGGGGCAACAAGTGGCGAATCGTCATGCAAGGACAGCAGGTGCTGCGGCAACTGGTTGCGCCAGGCCAGTACCAGCCGTGCCAGTTCCACCAGCCGCGTCAGGCTGGCCACCGGCGGCAGAAGGTCGAGATCGCCACCCGGCTGCTCGTCGAAGAAACCGGCATCGTCGTCGACCTCGCCCAGGGGTCGTATCACCGGCAGGATCGCCGAACGCCCGCCGAGGAGATCGACGAACTCCGATCGCAGCACGCGGGCTGCGCGACGGGTGGGAAGGTAGATGGTGACATCAGCGAGGCTCAGCGGATTGGCGGGGTCGTGACGGAAGCCATCGACCAACCGGCCATCGCAGAGCGATTGCGCGAGCGTCCGGAGAAATGCGGCGCCGGGCGGAATGGTGAAGACATTGCCCCTGCGCATCGCATCTCCTCAGCTGAATTCGCGAACGGCCTCCTCGGCGGCCCCGATGGCTTCGGGGGTACCGGCCGTCACCCAATGACCATCGAGTATTAGGCCATAGAGACGATTCGCGGCAATCGCCCGGTCGAAATAGATGTTGAGATTGAATGGCCCGACGGGCGCATCGTCGAGCAGGCGGCTGTCCATGACGATCGCGCCGGCATAGACCACGCCCACGCCCTCTGGCATCTTGCCGTCGACGGAGCGCCAGCGGACAAGCTCGCCCTTGCTGCCAAGCGCAAAATCCACCTTGCCGTCATGGCCGGTCGTGTCCTCGAGCTTCACGCAGAGCAGGGCCATGTCCATTCTCGCCGGATCGAAGAATCCGGCTAAACGTTCCAGGTTGGTCAGTTCGTCCCACGCCTCGCCGATCCAGAACAGATCTGCATTCATCACGAAGACCGGGCCGGGATCGAGCAGCGCCAGCCCCTTGGCGAGGCCGCCACCGGAATTGAGCAGTTCCGCCCGTTCGTCGGAGACGATGATCTCCATGCCGGCATAGACAGAAAGATGCGCTTCCATCTGGTCGGCCAGCCAATGGACATTGACCACCACCTTCTCGCAGCCCGCCGCCTTGAGCATATCGAGCGCGTAGTCGATCAGCGGCTTGCCTGATATCTTCACCAGCGGCTTCGGGATCGTCTCGGTGATCGGCCTCATGCGTGTGCCGAGGCCGGCTGCGAGCACCATCGCCTGGCGGATCGGTGCCGTCATGCCGGGACCGCTTGCGGTGCCGCCTCGAACTTCACGCCCGTCCTGCGGCACCAGTCCCTGAGCGGTGCATTGACCTCATGCTCGAAGGCCATGGAAAGGTGCCACAGCGTGCGCGGCATGTGGCGCATGTAGCTCTCCATGCCGTCGCGCTTCCACAGCCGCACCCACAGCCCGTTGAGGCGGCAGGCGCGCTCGGCCGACATGATGGCAAAACCCTTCAGGAAGGCCTTGCGATCGAAGGGTCCCTGCGCCTCGCGGTCGGTCATGTAGATCTCGATCAGCCGCTCCATAAGCGGCCGCTCGACAGTCACGCGCGCATCCTGCGCCAGCGACACGACGTCATAGGAGGTCGGCCCGATGATCGCGTCCTGGAAGTCGATGATGCCGACGCGGTCAAATCCGCGGCGCTCGGGCAGCCACAGGATGTTGGGCGAATGGTAGTCGCGCAGCACGAGGTTTGTTTCCAGCCCGTCGAGTTCGTCGATCAGGTGATCCCATATCTCGAGATAATCGCGTGCCTCTGCCTCGCTCGCTTTCTCGCCGCCCCTGAGCCAGGGAATATGCCAGTCGAGCAGCACTTCGGCCTCGAATTTCAGTGTCTCACGGTCGAAGGACGGTATGTCGTGATAGTGCCCGTTTTCGATTGGCAGCCGGAGAGGTGGCTGCTGGCGATGCATACCGGCCAGTCCGCGCACCGCCTCCTCGTAGCGCTTGGCAATCGGCTTGCCGGCGCTGTCCAGCACGCCCTCGGAGCCGAGATCCTCGATCATGAGGATGCCCTGGTCGATATCCGTTTCGTAGATCTCGGGCGCCGACAGGCCCATGCCCTTGAGATAGCGACCCACGGCGATAAAGGGCTGGACATTCTCCGCCAGGTGCACGAGCTGCGAATAGGGCTTGCCGTTGCGGATCGGCGGGCCGTTTGGTCGGGCGGCCGAATCCATCAGCACCAGTGGTCGTCCGTCCGCTGTCGTGATCCGCTCATAGGCACGAAAGGAGGAATCGCCGATCAGGAAGCGGCGACGCGCGCCCCTGTAGCCATTGTCGTCCATGAAGGCGCGGATAGCCTTGACGCGCGCCAGCCGGTCGGCAAAGCGGCCTTCGCCGCAATCGATCGTCACCCGGCGGCCTTCGCCTTCATGGGTGATCTCGATGGAAATCGCATCCCCGGGCAGCGAGCCGCCCGCCTTGTCCGGCCATTCGATCAGCACCACGCCGCGCGACAGGGCCTCGTCGAGGCCGAGTTCGGCCAGTTCGCTTTCGTCGGCCAGCCGGTAGAGGTCGAAGTGATGGATCGGATGGCGCAGCTCGTAGCTCTGCACCAGCGTGAAGGTTGGGCTCGGGACTTCGAGCATATCGTCATTGGCGACGCTGCGGATCAGGGCGCGCGACAGGGCCGACTTGCCGGCACCGAGGTCGCCCCGCAGCGCCAGGCAGTCGCCCGGCCTGACAGCCAACGCGAGGTCCTCGCCCAGTCCGCTTGTGGCATCATCGTTCGGAAGGAAATAGCTGAAGGTCGGCATTGAGGTCCACTGCGTCTAGAGCAATTCCAGCAAAAGTGGGAACCGGTTTTGCGTCCGGAATTGCGTAAAAACAAAGAGATAGAGCATAGAAGGCGACTCCGCTCGCCGAAAATGCCCTAGACGGCGGCGGCGAGCCGTGAAGTCTCGCCGGCCGGAATGCGGCACGTGATCCGGGTGCCCTGGCTGGGCGCCGAATCGACCGAAATCGTGCCATGATGCAGGCTGACGAAGCTTTCGACAATTGCCAGTCCCAGGCCGGCGCCGGAGCGGCGTCCACCGCGTCCGTCGCTCTCGAACCGGTTGAAAACCTTGGCGATGGTCTCCGGTGCCATGCCCTGGCCGGAATCGGAGACGGTGAAGAGAAAATCTGCGCCGTCGCGCCAGCACCGCAGGCCGATGGCGCTGCCTTCGGGCGCGAAGTTGGCGGCGTTGGACAGAAGCTTGACGAAGATCTGCTTGAGCCGCTGGTGATCGGCAACCAGCGTGCCGAGGTCGTTGTCGGCGGTGATCCTGAGCGTGAGGTTGCCTTCCTGCAGGCGGTGGGCGATCTGCAGCGACACCTCGTCCAGCAGTTCGTTGATATCGAGCGGTTCGAGGCTGAGCCGCATGATGCCGGCATCGACCGTGGCGAGATCGAGAATGTCGTTGACCAGCGTCAGCAGCACCGAGGACGAATTGGAAATGTGGTTGAGGTACTCCGACTGCCTGTCCGTGAGTGGATCCATGCCCGGCGTGCGCAGCAGGTCGGTAAACCCGATGATGTTGGTCAGCGGCGAACGCAGTTCGTAGGACACGTGCTTGACGAAGTCGTTCTTCAGTTCGTCGGCCTTGGTGAGCGCCTCGTTCTTGTCCTTGAGCGCCCGTTCGGCGAGTTCGCTGTCGGTGACGTTGACGAAGGTCAGCATCGTCTGTGCGTCGGGCAGCGGGATCACGGCGTAGTCGAGCACCAGGCCGGTCTTGAGTTCGAGCTTGCCGGAGATCTGCTCGCGCCGGTCCTCGAAGGACGTGATCGCGCGGGTGAAGGTCTTCCATCCCTCAGGACCGTCATGGCTTGAGGCACAGGCGGCCTCGATCGCCTTGATATGCGTTCCCGGCTCGGCCTGCTCGGCGGTGACGCCCCAGAGTGCGCGGAAGGCTGGGTTGGAAAGCGTGATCCGGCCGTCCGGCGCGAAGACCGCAACCCCTTCGGCCAGATGGTCGATGGTCTCGCCCTGCACCTTCAGCAGAGTGTTGTAGCGCGTCTCGAGATCGACCTGTTCGGTCAGGTTCTCGAACACCCAGGTGGCGCCACCCTGCGGCCGCGCCGTGGCGAAAACGCGCAGCGTCTGCCGGCTGGGCAGGTGCCAGACGTCGGTATGGGTGTCGAGCGAGCGGTAGACCGAAAGGATCGAGTCCTTCCAGGGCTTCCAGTTGAGCTGTTCCGGCACGCGCCCGGCGGCACGCAGGCGCTCGAGGAGTTCGCCATGCTCCGGCTGTGACTCGAGGAAGGGCACATCGAGCTCCCAGAGCTGGCGGAAGGCCTGGTTGTAATATTGCAGCCGCTGGCGGTCGTCGAAGATCGCTACCGGCGTCGCCAGCATGTCCAGCGTTTCGGCATGGCTCTTGATGGTGCGGTTCAGCTCGTCCCGCACGGCTTCCTGCCGGCTGATGTCGGTGGCAATGCCGGCGGTGCCGCTCGGGGTCCTGACATCCACCACCTCGTAGAAGGTGCGGCTGCCATTGACGACGGTCGCCACCTTGTCGCGGAACGGTGTATCGGCCGTGGCGATGGCCTTGATCTTCTCGCGGCTGACGGTTTCGAGCAACTCTCGGCCCTCCGACAGCACGGTCTCCTTGTTCGGCGCCTGCACCGCTTCGCTATAGGCATCGTTGACCCATGACAGCATGCCATCCGGAGCGCGCTGCCAGCTCGGCGTGTCGACCGCGTCGAGCAATGTCTGGAAGGCGCGGATCGAGCCATGCAGCCGGTCGCGCTCGAGCTGGAGCTCGGCAAGCTGCGCCCGGAGGTTGTTCAGCGAGACGAAGCGGACGAAGGCCCTGCCGCCGGACACCCGGCCCTGGGCTTCCAGCACCTCGTCTTGGCCGGTCTCCACCACGAGGTCGAAGATAACGGCATCGCTGCGCAACGCGTCGATCGCCTTTTCGAGCGCTGAGGCGGACCGCGGCTTGAGCCATCGGCCAAAGGCCAGGAAGTCCCGGTCGTTCGCCGGCGCGCCGATTTCCGGCGGCAACTGGCCGAGCAGTTCCGCGCTGCCGCTCTTGCCTTCCCAGACCACGATCCGGCGGTTCTTGTCGGCAATCAGCGCCTCGTATCGCGATATGCGGTTCTGTGCATCGGAGAGGGCCGAACGGATTTCGCGATTCTCGTTTTCGATCACCGTCCGGCGCTTCATCAGCATGAAGGCGCCGGCCAGCGAAACGGAAACCACGCCCACCACCGCCGCCATTCCGATCATGTTGATGCCGGTCAGAAACCGCTCGGCCGCGGGGGCGGCAAGCGCTGAGGCGGGAGCAAGTACGGCGACGGTGGCCAGCAGGTTGCGGGTGATACGGCTCGAGCGCCTGCAAGTGTCGGAAGGGGGTTCGCGAAGTAGAACCGTCTGCGAAGACGCAGCAAAATCATCCAATCCTGAACGCATCAGGCAGTCCCCGCTATTCCGCCAAATAGTCTCTTCTTATGCGGCTGGTCACGCCGCTACCTGACCCTTCGGGTCCGGACCTTTTGCCGACATAGTGTCGTCGGCAGAGGGCTTGCATCATGCGAAGCCCCAGAGTGACTGCCGGAAAACCGCCAGTCCGCCAAGTCGTCCTCCCTCCACCGCCGCCTTGGGTGAGGGACTACATCTCGGTCGAATCATATTAGAAAATGATACTATCGCGGGCCTGACCAGGGAAGCGATGTTGCAAAAAAAGAAAGCCACGGCCGCAAGTTACGGCCGTGGCTACAAGATTTGGTATAATGGTTAATAAAGGGTTAATAGCGGTAGTGTTCAGCCTTGAACGGACCGCTCTTTTCCACGCTGATATAGTCAGCCTGCTGGTCGGACAGTTCGGTCAGGCGCACGCCGAGCTTCTCGAGATGCAGGCGCGCAACCTTCTCGTCGAGGTGCTTCGGCAGAACGTAAACCTCATTCTTGTAGGCGCCCTTGTTGGTGAACAGCTCGATCTGGCCCAGCACCTGGTTGGTGAAGGAGGCGCTCATCACGAAGGACGGGTGTCCGGTCGCGTTGCCGAGGTTGAGCAGCCGGCCTTCCGAGAGCAGGATCATACGGTTGCCCTTGGGGAACTCGATCATGTCGACCTGCGGCTTGATGTTGTTCCACTTGAGGTTCCGGAGCGCCTGGACCTGGATCTCGTTGTCGAAGTGGCCGATATTGCCGACGATCGCCATGTCCTTCATCTCGCGCATGTGGTCGAGACGGATGACGTCCTTGTTGCCGGTCGCGGTGATGAAGATGTCGGCGGTCTTGACGACGTCTTCAAGCTGGACGACTTCAAACCCGTCCATGGCGGCCTGCAGGGCGCAGATCGGGTCGATTTCCGTGACTTTTACGCGCGCGCCTGCGCCAGCCAGAGAAGCGGCCGAACCCTTGCCCACGTCGCCATAGCCGCAGACGACGGCGACCTTGCCGGCCATCATCACGTCGGTGCCACGGCGGATGCCGTCGACCAGCGATTCCTTGCAGCCGTACTTGTTGTCGAACTTCGACTTGGTGACGCTATCGTTGACGTTGATCGCCGGGAAGGGCAGCAGGCCCTTTTCCTGGAGCTGGTAGAGGCGGTGCACGCCGGTCGTGGTCTCTTCGGTCACGCCCTTGATCGCGTCGCGCTGCTTGGTGAACCAGCCCGGCGAGGCGGCCAGGCGCTTCTTGATCTGGGCGACCAGAACTTCCTCTTCTTCCGACTCGGGCTTGGACAGCACGTCCTCGCCGGCTTCGGCGCGGGCGCCGAGCAGGATGTACATGGTGGCGTCGCCGCCGTCGTCGAGGATCATGTTGGAGAAGCCGCCATCGGCCCACTGGAAGATCTTGTCGGTATAGGTCCAGTATTCCTCGAGCGTCTCGCCCTTGACGGCATAGACCGGGATGCCGGCAGCGGCGATCGCGGCGGCGGCATGGTCCTGGGTCGAAAAGATGTTGCACGAGGCCCAGCGAACCTCGGCGCCCAGTGCGACAAGCGTCTCGATCAGCACGCCGGTCTGGATCGTCATGTGCAGCGAACCGGTGATGCGCGCACCCTTCAGCGGCTTCGTCTCGCCGAATTCCTTGCGCGCGGCCATCAGGCCCGGCATTTCGGTCTCGGCGATCGTCAGTTCCTTGCGGCCGTAATCGGCAAGGCCGATATCGGCGACATGATAGTCCTTGGCAGCACTCATGCGGAATCTCCAGATTGGTTGCGTGCGCCACTCATCGGCGCTTGCCGGGCTTTGCGTGCAGCGCTCCGGCATTGGCGGGCGATGTACCAGTGTTCGCGGAAAAAGGCAATAAGGATATAAAGAAGTCTTTATATGATCGACGGCTAGCGCCGAGACAGGATCACCGGCGACACGACTCCAATCAGCAAGGCAGCCAGCGGGGCGGAAAATCCGAAGCCGAGATGGCCGAAGCCGATTGCGCCGACGATGCCGCCCACAAAGAACATCGCCACCATCCGCCCGTGGATCGACAGCCGCGCCAGATTGGCGACGACGCGGGGCCGTCCAGGCCCATGGTCACGGCCCACATAGACAAGCTTGCCGAGTTCAATGCCGATATCGGTAACCATGCCTGTTACATGTGTGGTTCGCACCCGGGCGCCCGAGATCTTGGTGATTGTCGCGTTCTGCAGCCCCATGATGAAGCAGAGCAGGGGTGCTGCCACCGCCACGAAGAGTGCCGGCTGGAGCAGTCCGGCTGCGCCGAAACCGAGCAGAAGAACCGCTTCGACAAAGAGCGGATAGGCATATTGCCGCGCGCGATAATTCCGCCGGCCCCAGTTGATCAAGATGGCCGAACAGCCCGCGCCGGCGGTGAACGCCACGAACAGCAGCACGCCGATACCGGCCGCGCCGAAGACGCCGAGCGCGATGTCGTCGGCCACCGCCGAGATGATGCCGGTCATGTGCGATGTGTATTTGCCGATGGCGATGAACCCGCCGGCATTGATCGCTCCGGCAATGAAAGCCAGCAAGGTGCCCAGTGCCGCATCGGTCACGCCGCTACGGCGATGCACCGCCAGTTTCGAGAACAGGCGGCGGTAGGGAGAAAGGCGGGAGCGCTGGGGACGATGCATGGTTGGCGCAGCGGAAAGGTTTCGGTTCCGCACAGTCTAGGCCGCTTCGCCTGCGCGGGCGTTGCGTGAGGTTAAGTCGGATCGCCGGTGGGTTGCTCGACGATGAGTCCGGCGGATCGGCTTCGTGAGGGAGTCGTTCCCGCGCAACGCCACCGAACGCATCATGCTTCCTCGCCGAACTTGTCGGCGATCAGCTGCTCGATCGTGTCAAGCGCTTCCTCGGCCTGGGCGCCGGACGCGGTGACCATGATGGTCGAGCCGGGCGATGCGGCCAGCATCATCAGGCCCATGATCGAGGTGCCCCCCACCGTCATGCCGTCCTTCGAGACGTGGATCTCGGCATCGAAGGTTTCCACGACCTGGACGAACTTGGCCGATGCCCGGGCATGCAGGCCACGCTTGTTGATGATGAGGATTTCGCGCTCGAGCCCGCCGCCAGCCATGTTGGTCCTTATTTGCCGGAGAGCACGCGGCTTGCGACATAGATATACTTGCGGCCTGCCTCGGATGCGTCGGCCAGCGCCTTCTGCATGTTGTTCTCGCCGCGCACGCCGGCCAGCTTGATGAGCATGGGCAGGTTCATCCCGGCAATCACTTCGGTATTGCCACGCGACATGACGGAAATCGAGAGATTGGACGGCGTCCCGCCGAACATGTCGGTCAGGATGATCACGCCATTGCCGTCGTCGGTGCGGCCGACCGCGTCCATGATGTCCTGGCGGCGGTTGTCCATATCGTCGTCGGGGCCGATCGAGATGGTTTCGAGCGCCTTCTGCGGGCCGACCACGTGCTCCAGTGCGGAACGGAATTCATCCGCCAGATGTCCGTGCGTGACTAGCACCAGTCCGATCATTCTGAAGAGGGCTCCATGTGGGTCTTTTTCAGATCTTTTTTGTTCTCGGGCGGTGCTGTTAGCGGAAAGCAGGTGCCGCGTCCACTCTTTGGGCGGCCATCATGGCAAGGAAACCCGGAAGTTCAAGTCAAAAAAGCGACAGATTACAAGGTTTCATTCACCTTGCCGTGGGCTCGGCGTGACAGGGAATCCATCGATCAGCGCTTCCAGCCAGGGATAGGGGTCTCGCACCGTCCGGTCGAGGAAGACCATGGGCAGCGTGATTCCACCCTCGGCGCGCCAGACTTGATTTCCTTCGGGAATCCGGTTTTCGGCATGCACTTCGACCAGCCGGACGGCATGGTGCAGCCGCGCCTCGGGGATGGATCTGACACGCCCGATGCCACTGCCGCGCAGCTCGATCATGCCGGATATCGTGGCCGGGGCGCTGGCGCGCACTTCGCCGTTAACCGCCTCGACAAAAACCTGGTCGTCGCTGACCAGCGCGGCGAACTGGCCGTCGAGCCGCGCTGAAAACAGTGTCTGCAGCGCCAGGGAAGACTTGCCGGAGCCGGATGGGCCCACGAAGATCAGCCCGGTGTCGCCGACCTTGATGGCCGTGCCGTGGGCCAGGACCCGGCTCATGAACTGCCCTTCACCGGCAGGACCAGGATGAAGCGGGCGCCCTTGCGTTCGCCACTGGGACCAAGCACGTTTTCCGCCTCGAGCGAGCCGCTATGGGCTTCGGCGATCTGCCGGCTGATCGAGAGGCCAAGGCCGGAGTTCTGGCCGAAATCCTCCGCGCCCGGCCGGTCGGTATAGAACCGCTCGAAGATCCGGTCGATATTCTCCGCCTCGATGCCGGGACCGTTGTCCTCGATCACGACGATGCAGTTCCCATCCTGGCGCGACAGCCGCACGTCGATGCGACCGCCCTCGGCTGGCGCGAAGGACCGCGCATTCTCGATCAGGTTGGTGATGATCTGGCCGATGCGCGACTCGTGGCCGACGACCTTGAAACCGGATTTTCCTGCGGTCTTGCGGTCGGCCTTGAACGAGACGGCGACGGTCTTGCCGCGCGCGCGCACCTCGCCCGATATCTCGCAGAGCCCTGCAAGCAGATTTTCGAGGTCCACGGGCTTGGAGTCGGCCCGCGCCAGTTCGGCATCAAGGCGCGAGGCATCGGAAATGTCCGAGATCAGGCGATCGAGCCGCCGCACGTCATGCTGGATGACGTCCATCAGGCGCTTCTTCGACTCGTCGGTCCGGGCGAGTGGCAAAGTTTCGACGGCCGATCGCAGCGAGGTCAGCGGGTTCTTGAGCTCATGGCTAACATCGGCGGCGAAGCTCTCGATCGCCGCGATGCGGTCGTACAGGGCATTGGTCATTTCACGCAGCGCGGCGGAAAGGTTGCCGATCTCGTCCTGGCGGAACGAGAAATCAGGGATCTCTTCCCGGCTCTTGACGCCGCGCCGCACCCGGATCGCCGCGGCCGAAAGCCGGCGCAGCGGGTTGGCGATGGTCGACGACAGCAGCAGCGACAGGATCACCGTCACCATGGTGGCAACGCCGAAGACGCGCATGATGGCGAGCCGTTCGGCATGGACGATCTGGTCGATGTCGCCAGCCTGGGTCGACAGCAGCAGCACGCCGACCACCGCCCGAAAGCGCTGGATCGGCACCGCGACCGAGACGATCAGTTCGCCCTTTTCCGTCACCCGCACCACGGCGCCGCGCACCCCGGTCAGCGCGTTCTTCACCTCCGGATAGATCAGGCCGTCGCCGCCCGGGCTTTCCTTGTAGACCGGCAGGTTCGACGGCTGCAGCATCCGGTTGATGAATGCGCTCATCCGCTCCGACCAGGGCGTCGATTCCGCATTGACCGGCGGCAGGTCGAAACGCAGCACCTGGCCGCGCGAATAGAGGAAGCGCGTGTCGAGGATCAGGTTGGCGTCGGGATCGAAGATCCGCGCCCGCGTATGCGTCGGCGAGATCAGCCGCCGCAGCACGGGTGCCACCTTCTCCGGATCGATCGGAAACTCGAGATCCTCGTCGTTCGGCACCGGCGTGATCGACTGTCCCGCCTGCAGCTCCAGCAGCTTCTGCGGGTCGATGGTGATCGAATTGGTGTCGATCGAGGCCTGTGCGGAGACGGCTGACGAGATGATCTCGCCTTGCGTCAGAAGGCTCTCGACCTTGGCGTCGATCAAACCCTCGCGAAACTGGTTGAGATACAGGATGCCGCCGACCAGGACGACCAGCGCCACGAGGTTGAAGAACAGGATCTGCCGCGTCAGGCTCGAGAAGACCGCGTGGCCGAGGATGCGCCTGATGAAGGTGAAGGGCCTGCTCCAACGGCTTCGCCGGCGCGCCCGTGTACGTGCGGGTGCGGTCGCTTCCTTCACCAGGTCTGCATCAGCAACGGCCATTCACTCCGCCCGGAAGGGACGCCTTGTTGTTTGATACGCCGACAGGCCGCTCTTGCGGCCCGGCATCGGCCGAATGGTTCTCAGGCCGGCACACTTTCGCGGAAGCGGTAGCCCACGCCATAGAGCGTCTCGATCATGTCGAAGTCGTTATCCGCCATTTTGAACTTCTTGCGAAGTCGCTTGATGTGACTGTCGATGGTACGGTCGTCGACATAGACCTGCTCGTCATAGGCCGCGTCCATCAGCGCATCGCGGCTTTTGACCACGCCCGGCCGCAGTGCAAGGGCGTGCAGGATCAGGAACTCGGTGACGGTCAGTGTCACCGGCAGGCCCTTCCAGGTGCAGGTATGCCGCTCCTGGTCCATGCTCAGCAGGCCGCGTTCGAGCGATCTCGACGGGTTGGCGCCCGGCTTTGCCGGCGCGGCGATACCGGCATTGGCCGCATCCCGCGCGGCGCCGCGCCGCAGCACGGCCTTGACGCGCTCGACCAGCAGGCGCTGGGAGAAGGGCTTGGTGATGAAGTCGTCGGCGCCCATCTTGAGCCCGAAGAGCTGGTCGATCTCCTCGTCCTTCGACGTCAGGAAGATGACAGGCAGGTCCGATTTCTGACGCAGGCGCCTGAGCAATTCCATCCCGTCCATGCGGGGCATCTTGATGTCGAAGATCGCGAGCTGCGGTGGACGCTGCAGCAGGCCGTCAAGCGCAGATGCGCCATCGGTATAGGTCTCGACCTTGTAGCCTTCCGCCTCCAGCGCGATCGACACGGAGGTGAGAATGTTTCGGTCATCGTCCACGAGGGCGATTGTCTGCATGGGGATCTCCGGGATTGCCGTTCCTTGTGGCCACGGTTAGCGCGGCACGACGCAGTCTCATGAGTATAAAGGTGGAACAAATTGTGGCAAAGAGTGCTCTGGTTGTTTTTTGGCCTGACGCGCTACCGACATTTCTCCATCCGCCCGACCGTTCCCGAGCACAGAATACAAACGATTTAAAGAATCTGACTTTTATTTAAATCGATTAATACATTGATAGGATTAACATTTCCGGAGTTTTGCCTCTTGTCTTTTTAAATGCCCTATGCGCTAGCTCACCGCGTCGGACAACGACTGCGCTCACGTGAAAGGATAGAGCCATGAAAGAACTCGGAATGACGAACCCTGAGAATCGCCTGGAAGCTTTCGGTTTTGCCGGCCTGGTCTCGGTTCGTTATAACTATTCCGAGCCCGAGCTCTACGAGGATGCGCTGCGCAATGGCGAGGCGGAACTGACGGCTCATGGCGCGCTACGCGCGCTGACCGGCCAGCACACCGGCCGTTCGCCCAAGGACAAGCACGTCGTCCGCGACGCCAATACCGAAAACACCATCTGGTGGGACAACAATCGCGACATGTCGCCCGCGCATTTCGCCGTGCTCAAGGCCGACATGCTGGCCCATGCGGCAGGCAAGTCGCTTTACGTGCAGGACCTCGTCGGCGGCGCCGACACGGCAAACGCGCTCCCGACCCGGGTGATCACCGAACTCGCCTGGCACTCGCTCTTCATTCGCAACCTGCTGATCCGCCCGAAGAGGGAAGAACTCGAGACCTTCGAGCCCAGGCTGACCATCATCGACCTGCCGGACTTCAAGGCCGATCCGGAGCGCCACGGCACCCGTTCGGAGACCGTCATCGCCTGTGACCTGACCAACGGCATCGTGCTGATCGGCGGCACGTCCTATGCCGGCGAAATGAAGAAGTCGGTCTTCACCGTGCTCAATTACCTGCTGCCGGAAAAGGGCGTCATGCCGATGCATTGCTCGGCCAACATGGGCAAGGAGGGCGACACCGCGGTGTTCTTCGGCCTCTCCGGCACCGGCAAGACCACCCTCTCCGCCGACCCGAACCGCACCCTGATCGGCGACGACGAGCATGGCTGGGGCGAGGATGGCGTCTTCAATTTCGAAGGCGGCTGCTACGCCAAGACCATCAAGCTCTCGGCCGAATCCGAACCCGAGATCTTCGCGACCACGCAGCGCTTCGGCACCGTGCTCGAGAACGTCGTGCTCGACGCCGACAGGAAGCCCGATTTCAACGACGGCTCGCTGACCGAGAACACCCGCGCCGCCTACCCGCTGCATTTCATCCCGAATGCCTCGCCGACCGGCCTTGGCAATCATCCGCGCACGATCATCATGCTGACGGCGGATGCCTTCGGCGTGATGCCGCCGATCGCCCGGTTGACGCCCGACCAGGCCATGTATCACTTCCTCTCCGGCTACACCGCAAAGGTCGCCGGCACCGAGAAGGGCGTGACCGAACCGGAAGCGACATTCTCCACCTGCTTCGGCGCCCCGTTCATGCCGCGTCACCCGGCTGAATACGGCAATCTGCTAAAGGAACTGATCGCCCGCCATGGCGTGTCTTGCTGGCTGGTCAACACCGGCTGGACCGGCGGCGCCTATGGCACCGGCCGCCGCATGCCGATCAAGGACACCCGCGCACTGTTGACGGCAGCCCTTTCCGGCCAGCTCGCCAGCGCCGTCTTCCGCCGTGACGCGAATTTCGGCTTCGAGGTTCCGGTGGCCGTCGAAGGCGTGTCCACCAAGCTGCTCGACCCGCGCTCGACCTGGCTCGACGGCAAGGCCTACGACGCTCAGGCCCGCAAGCTGGTCGACATGTTCGTGACCAACTTCGCCAAGTTCGAGAACCATGTCGAAGGCTCGGTCCGCGACGCCGCGCCGGGCATCCGCCTCGCCGCCGAATAAGCCGGCCGGATTCACGTGAAACTGCGGGGCGGCTCACGGGCCGCCCTTTTTGTTCTACGAACTGGCGCGTGGGTTTCACAGGCTGGCGCGCGGCGCACTCTCATGGCATTCAGGGGCCAGGAGACATAAGATGCCCGCCGACACACTCTATATCGACGACACCATCGCCATAGCAGGCTGGGAAATGACGGAAAGCTTCGTGCTGGCCTCCGGGCCTGGCGGACAGAATGTCAACAAGGTCGCGACAGCCGTCGAACTGCGCTTCGATCTCCTGAACTCTCCGTCCCTGCCCGACCGCATCAAGAGCAACGCCCGCCGCGTCTTCGGCCGCAAGCTCACCAAGGAGGGCGTGGCGATCGTCTTTTCCGATCGCTTCCGCTCGCAGGACCGCAACCGCGAGGACGCGCGCGAGCGATTAAAGGAACTCATCCTCGAAGCCAACCAGCCGCCACCACCGCCGCGCAGGAAGACCAGGCCGACCAAGGGATCGATCGAGCGAAGGCTGAAGGCGAAGGCCGGACGCGGCGAAATCAAGAAGGGCAGAGGCAAGGTCGACGACGATTGAAATGCCCGCCCGCGCGCTTGCAGAGGCCAAGCCCGTCGCTGCGGAATAGACCTCAGCCCGCCTTCAGCCTTCCCACGACCTCCACACCCAGCATCGCCTCGGCATACTCGACCAGCAGCAAACGCGCCTCGTCGAGCCACATGTCCGTGTCCGAATGTCCGCGCCGCAGCCACAGCCCGTCGATCATCGCGGCAAAGCCCCGCACGAAATGGTCGGTCTTGTCTGCCGGCATGACGGGCCGGAGGATCGCGCCGATGTTGGAGCGCAGTCGCCGGTAATAGGGCCGGATCAGCCTTGCATAGCGTTCGTTATGGGCGGCCTCGGCATAGAGTGAGATCCAGGCCCGCGCCATCGGCCGGTCATAGTGCGGCGCGGGGAAATTACCGTCGATCAGCGCGACCAGTCGCTCCCAGCCATTGGTCGCCGCGCGCAGGTTTGCGACGATCGCATCGGCCAGGATCCGGTTGTTCATCCGCACCATTTCGAAAAGCACCTCCTCCTTGTCGCGGAAGTAATAGGTGAGGATACCCTGGGACATCCCGGCCTCGGCGCAGATCTTCGTCGTGGTCAGTCCCTTGAGCCCTTCCTTCAGGAAGATGCGATGCGCGGCATCGATCAGCTCGACGCGGCGGATGTCCTCGATGCGGGTTTTCTGTCGCCTGGGCTTTGCTTGCATGCCGTTCCCATAGCAGCTCAAATTTTTGTACGCTCTAACAAATTTTTGCTTGATATAAAAACTCCATCTCTTATTCTCGCGTCAAACAACAAGGGGAATGCCATGAAAACCAAGTCTCTCGCGATTTCGATTGCATTGAATGCCCTGCTCTCTTCCACCGCCATGGCCGCCGACAAGGCCGAATGCAAGCAGGTCCGCATGTCGGATCTCGGCTGGACCGACATCGCGCTCACCAACACCACGGCGGAACTGATCCTCAAGGCCCTGGGCTATGAGCCGGCCCAGACGCTGCTCGCGCTCAACGTGACATTCGATTCGCTGAAGAATGGCGATATGGACGTCTTCCTCGGCAACTGGCGGCCAGTTCAGGATCTCGACTACAAGGCCTATTTCGACGACGGCTCGGTGATTCCGGTGGCGACCAATCTCACCGGCGCGAAATACACGCTCGCTGTACCGAAATACGTGTCGGACGCCGGCTTGAAATCCTTCGACGACCTGCAGAAATTCGCCGACAAGCTCGACCGCAAGATCTACGGCATCGAACCGGGCTCCAACAAGCCGCTTACCGACATGGTCGAGCAGAAGACGCATGGCCTCGACGGCGGATGGGAAGTGGTCGAATCGAGCGAGGCCGCCATGCTCCAGCAGGTCACCCGCGCGGTGATGAAAAAGGACTTCATCGTCTTCCTCGGCTGGCAGCCGCACCCGATGAACGTCAACATGGAAATCAGCTATCTCTCCGGTGGCGATGCCGAATTCGGCCCGGACTTCGGCGGCGCCACGGTGCGCACCATCGTCCGCAAGGGCTATCCCGAGGACTGCCCGAACGTGACGAAGTTCTTCTCGAACCTCGTCTTCGACATCGACTACGAGAACACCGGCATGAATCTCATCATGGGCGACAGCATGGAAGTCCCCGCTGCGGCCACGAAAATGATGAAGGACAATCCGGCCAAGCTTGACGCCTGGCTCAAGGATGTCACAACGATCGACGGCAAGCCCGGCCTCGAGGCCGTCAAGGCAGAACTCGGCATCGGGCAGTAACGTGACCGACAATGTCATGCGCGCAGCGGTCCTGGCAGGTTACGGCCAGCCGCTCGAAGTCAAGGCGGTCGCAACGCCGGTCGCCGGTCCGGGCCAGTTGCTGGTCCGGCTCGCGGCCTGCGGCATCTGCCATTCCGATGTCCACATCTGGAAGGGCGAGGTCCAGCCACCACATGCGCCTTCCCCCTTCATACTCGGGCACGAAGGCGTCGGCACGGTGGAGGCCGTCGGAGACGGTGTCGAGGGCTGGGACCTCGGCGACATGGCCGGCGTTCCCTGGCTGCACGACACCTGCATGCATTGTGACGAATGTCTCGACGGCCAGGAATCCTTCTGCCAGCATCAGCGCGCCCATGGCCTCAACGTGCCCGGCGGCTTTGCCGAATATGTCGTGGCGGATGCGCATTTTGCCGTGCGGTTGCCTGACGGCATAGATCCGGTGACCACGGCACCGGTGATGTGTGCCGGCGTTACGGCCTATGGCGCCATTCGTCGGGCCGACCTCAAGGCTGGCGAACGGCTCGCGGTCTTCGGCTGCGGCGGTCTGGGCCTCTATGCCGTGCAGATCGCGGCGCGGATGGGCGTCGAGGTCGTCGCCATCGATCGCGATCCAGCCAAGCTTGACCATGCCCGGCGCTATGGCGCGCGCGAAGCGGAACGCGCCGATGCCGGCCTTGTCGAGCGCCTGGCGGGCCACTCCGACAAGGTCCATGCCGCAATCAATTTCGCGCCGACCACTGCGACCTGGGACGCCATGATTGCTTGTATCCGCCCGCGCGGTCGGATTGTCGCCGCTGCGCTGGTGGCGGAACCTGTGCCGCTGAGCCAAGAATGGTTGACCGGCACGGGCGTCACCATCACTGGCACCAGCGTCGGCACGCGCAAGGAAATGGCCGAGGTCGTGGCGCTCCATGCCAGCCGGCCACTTCTCAATCCTATCGAGGTGATCGGCCTCGAGCGGGCTTCGGAGGCGCTCGAACAGCTCGAAGGCGGCCATGCGCAAGGCCGCTATGTGATCAGTTTTTCTCGTTGAGCCCGACTGCCGGCCATACCCTCCCCGGCTTGCGATTGGCGCGCGCGCCGCGCATGGTCACGCCCGAGGAGAACCCGCCATGAAGTCTCAGCTTCCGCCCGGCATCCGCCATTTGCCCGGCCATCTCGAGAAGGCGAGGCAGGAGGCCCTTGTCGAGATCGTCAGGGCCATCGTGGCGGAAGCGCCGCTCTACACGCCCGCCATGCCGGGGACCGGCAAGGAAATGTCGGTGCGCATGACCAATTGCGGCACTCTCGGTTGGGTGACGGACAAGGAGCGCGGCTATCGCTACCAGTCCACCCATCCGGTCACCGGCAGGCCGTGGCCCGCGATCCCCGCCCTGCTGCTCGACATCTGGCGTGAGACGGCGGAAAGCGATGTCGAACCCGAAGCCTGCCTCGTCAACCATTATGATCCCGCGGCGAGGATGGGCCTGCACCAGGATCGCGACGAGAGCGAATTCTCCGCGCCCGTCGTCTCCATTTCGCTCGGCGATGATTGCCTGTTCCGGGTCGGCGGCTTGAAGCGCGCCGACCCGACAATGTCCGTTCGCCTCGCAAGCGGCGATGTCGTCGTCATCGGCGGCGAGGGCCGCCTCGCCTTCCATGGCGTTGACCGCATCTATCCCGGCACGTCCATGCTGCTCAGACGCGAGGGGCGAATCAACCTCACGTTACGCCGCGTGAATCCGGCTAACAAAACGCTGGCGGAAACGCCGTAAGACGGTATTCCGTCCGGCCAGGGGCGTGCAAAGCCCTCAGAGTTTCCGAAGCGAGACCTGCTCGACCAGATGATCCTTGCCCTTGCGCAGGATGAGGTCGGCGCGCGGCCGCGTCGGCAGGATGTTCTGCCGGAGGTTCTTGAGGTTGATGTTCTTCCAGAGATGTTCCGCCCGCTCCAGCGCCGCCTCGTCGGTGATTTCCGAATAGCGGTGGAAGTAGGATTGCGGATCGACGAAGGCGGTCTTCCTGAGCCGCATGAAGCGGTCGACATACCACCTGTGGATCTGCTTCTCGTCGGCATCGATGTAGATCGAGAAGTCGAAGAAGTCGGACACCATCGGCACGATCTTGCCATCCGCCGGAAGATCCCGCGACTGCAGCACGTTGATGCCCTCGAAGATCAGGATATCGGGCCGGTCGACGATCTGGAACCTGTCCGGCAGCACGTCATAGGTCAGGTGCGAATAGAGCGGCGCCGGCACCCCCGCCTGCCCGGCCTTGATCGCCGAGAGGAATTTCAAAAGCGACGGCATGTTGTAGCTCTCGGGAAAGCCCTTCCGCTCCATCAGGTCGTGTTGTTCGAGCCAGGTATTCGGCTGCAGGAAGCCGTCCGTGGTAACGAGGTCGACCTTCGGGCTTGAAGGCCACCGCGACAGCAACTCCTTCAGCACGCGGGCCGTCGTCGACTTGCCCACGGCAACGGACCCGGCAATGCCGATGACGAAGGGCGTCTTTTGGTCGAAGTCGAGATTGAGGAAACGCTTGCGCTGCGCAAACAGGATCTGCGACGACTCGACATGCGCCGACAGCAGCCGCGACAGCGACAGATAGATGCGGCTGACCTCGTCGAGGTCGATCGGGTCGTTGAGGGACCGCAGGCGATGGACCTCGTCGGAGGTCAGCGTCAGTGGCGTATCGGCACGGAACTGCGCCCATTCATTCGCCGTGAAGAAGCGGTAGGGTGAGTAATCGGCGTCGGCCAGGTGGTCGAGACTGACCGCATCCTTTCCGATCTTGGGCTTCTGGTTCATCAAGCCTTCCTCGCTGCCTTTTCGGCCATGCCGGATTGCGCCGTGCGCCTTTCGAGTTCGGCGAGCACGTCGGAAAACGGAATGCCGGCGATCTTCAGCATCACGAGCAGGTGAAAGATCACATCCGCGGCTTCATCCGTCAGGTTCTTGCGGTCATCGGCGATGGCGGCAATCACCGCCTCGACGGCTTCCTCGCCGAATTTCTTGGCGGCCTTCTTCTGGCCGCCGGCCACGAGTTTCGCCGTCCAGGATTCCTCCGGCGAAGCTGCGGCGCGCTGGGCCACGATCGTCTCGAGATCGGCGAGCGTGAATTCGCTCATCGCAACTCCTCCCCTCAGTCCAGGCGCATCGCGATGCCGTGATCCGACATATATCGCTTCGCTTGCCCCACGGTGTAAGTGCCGAAATGGAAGATCGACGCGGCCAGTACGGCGGTGGCATGGCCATCCCGGATGCCTTCGACCAGATGATCGAGCGTGCCGACTCCGCCCGAGGCGATGACCGGCACGGCAACCGCATCGGCGATCGTGCGTGTCAGCGCGAGATCGTAGCCCGTCTTCTGCCCGTCCTGGTCCATCGAGGTCAGTAGAAGTTCCCCGGCGCCGCGCTTGACCATGGCATGGGCGAAATCCACCGCATCGAGCCCGGTCGGATTGCGGCCGCCATGGGTGAAGATCTCCCAGCGGTCCGATGCGCCCTCGGCCGAGACCTTCTTGCAGTCGAGCGAGACGACGATGCACTGGTCGCCGAACTTGTCCGCCGCCTCGGCGACGAAGTCCGGATCCTTCACCGCCGCCGAATTGATCGACACCTTGTCGGCACCGCAGAGCAGAAGCTTGCGGATATCGGCAAGCGCCCGGACACCGCCCCCGACCGTCACCGGCATGAAGCACTGGTCGGCCGTGCGGGCGACGACATCGAAGATCGTCTCGCGATTGTCGGAGGAGGCCGTGATGTCGAGGAAGCAGAGCTCGTCGGCGCCGGCCGCGTCATAGGCGACCGCAGCCTCGACCGGATCCCCGGCATCGACGAGATTGACGAAGGAAACCCCCTTCACCACGCGGCCGTCCTTGACGTCCAGGCAGGGGATTACGCGGGCCTTGAGAGTCAAATGGTGTCCTCACACGCTCAATGGCTTGGCATTCGCGGCTTCATAGCCGTCTAAACCGCGATTGGCGAGGGGATTCTTTGGACATTGGACTAAGTGGGGATGAGGAGGGTCTTAACAGGTACGAACTGCCAAAACCCCTCGCGATCCATTCCGCTGCCATGCCATAAGAAAGCCAACCTCGAACCACGTGATTCCATGCCCGAACGACAGACAGCCACAGACCCACTTTTCGGCCAGGCCGATGGACGCAGCCCGCTCGAGATCCTCAAGCGGGTCTATGGATTTTCCGGCTTCCGGGGAAAGCAGGCCGATGTCGTGCGCCAGGTCGTCGCGGGCGGCGACGCGGTGGTGCTGTTTCCCACCGGCGCCGGCAAGTCGCTCTGCTTCCAGATCCCCGCGCTCTGCCGTGATGGGGTCGGCATCGTGGTCTCGCCCTTGATCGCGCTGATGCGCGACCAGGTCGAAGCACTCAAGCAGTTCGGCGTTCGCGCGGCGGCGCTCAACTCCTCGCTGACCCGGGAAGAATTCATCGATGTGCGCCGCGCGATCGACAATGGCGGTCTCGACCTGCTCTATGTCACGCCGGAGCGGATCGTTACCCCGGGTTTCCGCGAAATGCTGGGAAATGCGCGGATCGCGCTCTTCGCCATAGACGAAGCACATTGCGTATCCCAGTGGGGCCACGACTTCCGTCCTGAGTACCGCGAGCTCGGCCAACTCGCCGATCTCTATCCCGGCGTTCCGCGCCTGGCGCTGACCGCCACCGCCGATCCGCATACCCGCGATGACATCATCGACAAACTCGGCCTGCAGGCGGCGGAAGTCTTCACCACCTCCTTCGACCGGCCGAACATCGCCTACGAGATCGTCGAGCGCGACCAGCCGCGCCAGCAATTGCTGCGCTTCCTCACCCGCCACAAGGGGTCGAGCGGCATCGTCTATTGCCTGTCGCGCGCCAAGGTCGAGGACACCTCGGACTGGCTCAACACGCAAGGCATCCGGTCGCTGCCCTATCACGCCGGCATGGACCGCGCGCTTCGCGACCGCAACCAGGACGCCTTCCTCAAGGAAGAGGATCTCTGCCTCGTTGCCACCGTGGCCTTCGGCATGGGCATCGACAAGCCGAATGTCCGCTATGTCGCCCATCTCGACCTGCCGGGGTCGGTCGAGGCCTATTACCAGGAAACCGGCCGCGCCGGCCGCGACGGCCTGCCGTCGGAAGTCTGGATGGCTTACGGCATGGCCGATGTCATCCAGCGCGGGCGGATGATCGACGAGGGCAACTCGGCCGATGATATCAAGCGCGTCGAGCGCGCCAAGCTCAATGCGCTGCTCGGCATCTGCGAGACGGCGGGTTGCCGGCGACAGGCGATCCTCGCCCATTTCGGCGAAGCGCATCCGGGCCAATGCGGCAATTGCGATACCTGCCTCAAGCCGGTCGAGACCTGGGGACGGCACCGATGCGGCGATCAAGGCGCTCGCCGCCATCTACCGCACGGGCGAGCGCTTCGGCACCGGCCACCTGATCGACGTCCTGCTCGGCCACGAAAACGAGAAGACCGGCCGATTCGGCCACACCGGCATGCCGGTTTTCGGCGCGGGCAAGGATCTGGCCTCCCGTACCTGGCAATCCGTCTACCGCCAGCTTCTCGCGGCCGGCCTTATCAGCGTCGACCACAACGCCTTCGGCGCGCTCAAGCTCACGCCCGACGCTCGCGCCGTCTTCAAGCGCGAACGCGAGGTCCGCTTCCGCCATGATAGGCCCGCCAAGGGCAAGGCGGCGAAGGGGTCTTCGGCGAGTTCGTCCAACGCCAAGGCGGCACTGCAGGGCTCAGATGTCGATCTCTTCGAAGCGCTCCGCAAGAAGCGCACCGAAATCGCCAAGGATCTCGCCGTCCCGCCCTATGTCGTTTTTCCGGATACGACGCTGGTGGCCTTCGCGAGGGAGCGGCCGATCGATGAGGACGAGATGCTTGGAATTTCAGGCGTCGGGCAGTCGAAGCTGGAGCGGTATGGCGATTATTTCCTGAAGGTTATCAGGGAGTTTGAGGCTTAGAGGCGGCAATTCACCCCTCACCAAGCGCGCCCATGCATTCGACTAAGTCTCATGCGGGCTTGCTATCCTCTCCCACAAGGGGAGAGGTAAACCCGCGGCACCGCCCTGCCCCAAGTGAAGGCTGAGTTTGAGGCACCCTACCTCTCCCCTTGTGGGAGAGGATACGCCGGCCGGGTGAGCCGAAGGCGAACCTTGGCCAAAGTTGGTGAGGGGTGAAGCCGCGTGCAGATGAGCCCAGCTTCTCTTCTCAGCCCCTCAATATCCTCAGCGCCTCGCCCGGATCGATCCGCCCGTCATAAAGCGCCCGCCCCGAAATCGCACCCTCGAGTATGTTAGCATCCGGCTCCGCCAACCGTCGGATATCATCCAGCGACGCCAGCCCACCTGACGCGATCACCGGGATCGACGTCGACCGGGCCAGTTCCAGCGTCGAGTTCCAGTTAATGCCGGCCAGGATGCCGTCGCGGTCGATGTCGGTATAGATGATCGTCGCCACGCCCGCGCCCTCGAAGCGCCTCGCCAATTCGACGATGCCGAGTTCGGATGCTTCCGCCCAGCCCTCGACCGCGACCTTCCCACCCTTGGCGTCGATGCCGACGGCGACCTTGCCGGGGAACTGCCGGCAGGCCTCGATGACCAGGGCGGGATCACGCACGGCCACGGTGCCGAGGATGACACGCGCCAGGCCTTTCGTTAGCCAGCTTTCTATATGCGCGAGCGTGCGGATGCCGCCGCCGAGCTGAACCGGGTTTTTTGTCGCCTTCAGGATCGCCTCGACCGCCGCGCCATTGACGCTCTCGCCGGCAAAGGCGCCGTTGAGATCGACGACATGCAGCCATTCGAAGCCCTGGTCCTCGAAGGCTTTGGCCTGCGCGGCGGGATCGGGATTGTAGACGGTGGCCTGCTCCATGTCGCCGAGCTTGAGGCGCACGCACTGGCCGTCTTTCAGGTCGATGGCGGGGAAGAGGATCATGTCGGACGGACCTTTTGGCACTGGCCTGCTCAGGGAGACCATGCGAGAAAATTGCCGATAAGCCTGAGGCCGAGCGTCTGGCTCTTTTCCGGGTGGAACTGCGCGCCGGCCATGGTGTCACGCGCCACGAAGGCCGTGACCGGCCCACCATAGTCGGTGGTGGCGATCACGGTGTCCGGCTTTTCGGCCGTGAGATGGTAGGAGTGCACGAAATAGGCGTGCAGCCCGGCCTCGCCGGTCGGGATGCCGTCGAACAGGACGTGCGGCTGCCGGAGTTCGAGCGTGTTCCAGCCGATCTGCGGGATCTTGAGGTCGGGATCTTTGGGCTCGATCAGTTTCACGTCGCCGGCGATCCAGCCGAGGCCTTCGGTCACGGTCTTCTCGAGGCCGCGCGAGCTCATCAACTGCATGCCGACGCAGATGCCGAGAAACGGCCGCGCCCGTGTCTCGACGGCGTCGCGCAGCGCATCCACCATGCCGGGCACGGCATCGAGGCCGCGGCGACAGTCGGCATATGCGCCAACACCGGGAAGCACGATGCGGTCGGCGCTGGCCACGCGCTCGGCCTTGTCGGTCAGCTCGATCTCGGCGTCGAGACCGGTTTCACGTGAAGCACGCTCGAAGGCCTTGACGGCCGAGCGGAGGTTGCCCGAGCCGTAATCGATGATCGCGACCCGCATCAGCGGCCCCCCTGCGGACCGATCAGGCCGAGTGCGGCGATATTGCTCGATGGGGCGACGGGCTTGCCGGCGGGAAGCACGGGAAGCGGTTCGGCGGGCCGGCTCCGCGCGGTCGCGGCCTTTTCGGCAAAGTGGATGGCCTCGGCGTCGGCGATAGTCTCTGCCGCCAGCACGCGCTCGACCTGCCATCCAAGACGTTCCGTCTTGCGCACCCGGGCCAAACCGCCTTCGAGCGCCACCCAGAGGCTGATCAGGAACGAACAAGCGATTGGTGCTGCATCGAGGCCATACTGCTCGGCGGCGACGATCGACACGACATAGAGGGCGACCGCCACGATCGCCGCCATCCAGAGCCGGCGAATGAGCATCCATGGCAGCGGAAACAGAAAGGCAAGCCACGAGAAGCCATCGCGGATGAAGATCGTGTCCCGGTCGGGATCGGTGGCCGCCGGCGCGGTGAGAACGTAGAAGCTCTTCATCAGAGCGTGCCCTTGGTCGAGGGAATGCGGCCCGCCTGGCGGGGATCGATCTCGGTGGCTGCGCGCAGCACCCGGGCGACCGCCTTGAAGCAGGTCTCGGCGATATGGTGATTGTTGGCACCGTAGATGTTCTGGATATGCAGCGTGATTCCGGCATTCATCGCCAGCGCCTGGAAGAATTCACGCACCAGTTCGGTGTCGAACGTGCCAATCTTCGGCGAGGTGAAGGCGACGTTCCACACCATGAACGGCCGTCCGGACACGTCGATCGCAGCCCTGGTCATGGTCTCGTCCATGGCGAGGTCGAGCGAGGCATAGCGGGTGATCCCGCGCCGGTCGCCGAGCGCCTTGGCGATGGCCAGCCCGATGGCAATGCCGGTATCCTCGACCGTGTGATGGTCGTCGACGTGAAGGTCGCCCTTGGCCTCGATCTCCATGTCGATGAGCGAATGGCGCGACAGCTGGTCCAGCATATGGTCGAAAAAGCCCACGCCGGTCGAGATCCTGTTGGCGCCTGACCCGTCGATCGTGACGGACACCGAGACCTGGGTCTCGTTGGTCTTTCGGGAAATCGTCGCCTGTCGCGCGGTACTCGTCTCTGCCATGGAGGCTCCATCCTGTTTGGGAGGATATTACGGGCGGTCAATAACAGGGGCAAACCGAAATATCCAGCATTCGGCCGGGCAAAATTCCCCCAGCTGGCTCGCGATCCGGCCTCCGGATTGCATTTCCTTCCCCCACGCCTACATAGGAACGGAACGGAGGTCGATCGCGGCCCGCGCAACAAGAGTTTCAGACATGAGTGAACACAATCCCTTCGGCGACATGCACGCCACGACCATCATCACTGTCCGCAAGGGCGGCCAGGTGGTGATGGCAGGCGATGGCCAGGTCTCGCTCGGCCAGACGGTGATGAAGGGCAATGCCCGCAAGGTGCGCCGTCTTGCCAAGGGCGAGGTCATTGCCGGCTTTGCCGGCGCCACTGCCGATGCCTTCACCCTGCTCGAACGGCTCGAAGCCAAGCTCGAGCAATATCCCGACCAATTGCAGCGTGCCTGCGTCGAGCTCGCCAAGGACTGGCGCACCGACAAGTACCTGCGCCGGCTCGAAGCGATGATGCTGGTCGCCGACAAGTCGATCACGCTCGCTGTTACGGGCAACGGCGACGTGCTGGAACCGGAGCACGGCACGATGGCGATCGGCTCGGGCGGCAATTATGCCTATGCCGCAGCCCGCGCCCTGATGGATTCCGACAAGTCGGCCGAGGAGATCGCCCGCAAGGCCATGGGCATCGCCGCTGATATCTGCGTCTATACCAACCACAATGTCGTGGTGGAGAAGCTGGATGCCGCCTGAGCCTGCCGACAGGATAGGCTTCGTTCCGGTCGAGCCGGCGCACTACGCGCTGCTCGGCGGGTGGCTCGCCGCGCCGCATATGCGCGAATGGTGGGGCGATCCGGTGGAAGAGCTGGAACACATCAAGGACATGGCCGAAGGTCGCGATACGACGCGACCCTTCCTGATCACGCTCGATGGCGAGCCGGTCGGCTATATCCAGTATTGGTTCATCGGCCATCACCAGAACGAGACCTGGGTCAAGGACAATCCCTGGCTCATGGCCCTGCCTTCCGAGACCGTCGGCGTCGATCTCTCCATCGGCGATGCCGGCAAGCTTTCGCAAGGCATCGGCTCGGCGGCGCTTCATGAATTCGTGACCATGCTGCGCGTCCAGGGCCACCACACCATCATCATTGATCCCGATCCAGCCAATGTCCGCGCCGTACGCGCCTATGAGAAGGCCGGCTTCGTGCCGATTCCGGACCTCCTGGGCCGCACCGGCGACGACGTGGTGATCATGCAACATCATCTGAAAGCGATAGAATGACCACTTTCACCCCCCGCGAGATCGTCTCCGAACTCGACCGCTACATCATCGGCCAGAAGGACGCCAAGCGCGCCGTCGCGATCGCGCTTCGCAACCGCTGGCGCCGCCAGCAGCTTCAGGACGACCTCAAGGACGAGGTCATGCCGAAGAATATCCTGATGATCGGTCCGACCGGCGTCGGCAAGACCGAGATCTCGCGCCGCCTGGCCAAGCTCGCCGGTGCCCCTTTCATCAAGGTCGAGGCGACGAAGTTCACCGAAGTCGGCTATGTCGGCCGTGATGTCGAGCAGATCATCCGCGACCTCGTCGAGGTCGGCATCGCGCTGGTGCGCGAGAAAAAGCGCGCCGACGTCAAGGCGAAGGCGCATGTCAATGCCGAGGAGCGGGTGCTCGACGCTCTGGTCGGCGCCACCGCCTCGCCGGCCACGCGCGACTCGTTCCGCAGAAAGCTGCGCACCAACGAGCTTGATGACAAGGAAATCGACATCGAGGTTGCCGACACGTCGTCCGGTTCCGGCTTCGAGATTCCGGGCATGCAGGGTTCCGTCGGCGTTCTCAACCTCAACGACCTGCTCGGCAAGGCCATGGGCGGCCGGACGAAGAAGGTCAAGACGACAGTCAAGGACAGCTATGGCCTGCTGGTCGCCGATGAATCGGACAAGCTGATCGACTCCGAGCAGATCCAGCGCGAGGCCGTTCGGTCGGTGGAGAACGATGGCATCGTCTTCCTCGACGAGATCGACAAGATCGCGGCCCGCGAGGGCGGCGTCGGCGCCGGCGTGTCGCGCGAAGGCGTGCAACGCGACCTGCTGCCGCTCGTCGAAGGCACGACGGTTTCGACCAAGTACGGCCCGGTCAAGACCGACCATATCCTGTTCATCGCCTCGGGTGCATTCCATGTCTCCAAGCCCTCAGACCTCCTGCCGGAGCTTCAGGGCCGCCTGCCGATCCGTGTCGAGCTCAGGGCACTGACCAAGGAAGACTTCCGCCGAATCCTGACCGAGACTGAAGCCAGCCTCATCCGGCAATATATCGCGCTGATGGCGACCGAGGGCGTGACGCTCAACTTCACCGAGGACGCGATCGACGCGCTGGCTGACGTGGCCGTCAAGCTCAATTCCACCGTCGAGAATATCGGCGCGCGCCGCCTGCAGACCGTCATGGAGCGCGTGCTGGACGAGCTTTCCTTCGATGCACCGGACCAGGACGGCAAGGCGCATCAGGTCGACGCGGCCTATGTCCAGGCCCATGTCGGCGAGATGGCGGCCAATACCGATCTGTCGCGTTATATTCTGTGATCCCCCGGCCGCCCGGCATTCCTTGTCGGGCGGTCGCCGAGCACCTATCTCTTGCAAAAGTGCCCTGTATCCTCCCGGAGTATGTTTGATGAGAAAGCTTGCCGTGATTGCCCTCGCCGCCATGGTCGCCGCGACTGGCGGAATGTCCACTGCCTCGGCCTCGCTGTCCGACCGTGACGGCACGGTCTGGCATCAGAAGGACGCCACGCAGGTCGCCGCCCGCGGCGATCGCGGTGGCCGCAACGAGGGTGGCCGCGGGCGCGATGCCCGACGCGACAACAGAGGCAAGGTGATCTGGCGCGTCCGGGACAAGCATCACCGCCAGTTCTTCCTGTTCCGCGGTCGTGGCGACTGCCGGACCGAGGCCGTCAACACCCATGACCGTGCCGGCAATCCCGTCGTCAGGAATGCCTGGGTCTGCAACTGATCCCGACGGGCAACCCCATGGATCGCCAAAGTAGCGCGTATCGCGATCCATGCCTTGTTCCGGTCGCAAGTCTGTCTGCCAGATGAACGCTGGCTTCAGGGGCGGTTCAAGAGAGCGGGCATAGCGTCCTTTCAAGAGCACAGGCTCTCTGGAGGAATTCGCTATGAAGAAGCTTGCATTGACCGCCCTCGCAGCCGCCATGGCCGTCGTCGGCCTCGCCTCGACCGCATCTGCCGCGTCCCGCAACGGCGATGACGAGTGGCGTCGTCACGGTTCGCGCGATAGCGGCGACATGGACCGCCGCGGCGACAACCGCCGAGACGAATGGCGCCACGGCGACCGGCGCCACCATTGGCACAATCGCCACCACCGTCCTCGCTTCGCCCACCGCCGCTATTTTCGCGACGACGTCTGCTTCGTGAAGAAGATCCGCGTCTATGACGATTGGGGCAACCTGCATGTCAAGCGCGTGCGTGTCTGCAGATAGCACTATAAGGAAGGTAGCCTGACCGGATCCCGTCGCGGTCTTCGCCGGGTCGGGTCAGGCAACCGGAAACTGCATGTCCGTGTCTGCCGAGAAATCCTTCATGGCGACATCAAGCAGCCTGATGCTGTCGCCGTCCGCGAACTTGATCAGCACATCGTCCCCGGCACGCTTGATCGTGAATTCGGTCAGTTCCGTGAATTTCAGATAGTCCTGCAGGTTTCCGCCCCCCTTGGCGTCGAAGTCGGTGATGACATCGTCACCTGTCACGCCCGTGAACCAGAAGATGTCCGATCCCTTTCCGCCGGTCATCGTGTCGTTGCCACCGGCGCCAAACAGGGCGTCATTTCCGCCATCACCGAATAGTCTGTCGGCTGCATCATTTCCCTGCAGGGTGTCTGCGCCGCCGCCGCCATGGATGGTGTTCCTGCCAGCGTATCCGTCGATCGTATCTGCAATGTTCGAGCCGGTGAGGGTATCCTTCGCTCTCAACAGATACGCGAGAAGGAAATCGGGATGTCCCTGATCATAGGCTTCGTAGAACCCTGCGACATTCGCCTTGAGGTCGCTGAGGGAGAGGTAGTTTTCTCCCTGGGCGTTCTTTAGGAAGATCGCGGTAATCGTCCCGGCGATAAGGGTGTCGCCGCTCATGTCATATTCGAAGCCCTTGCCGCTGAGGACCAGCTTGGTGCCTTCGATGGAGTCCTCGAAGATCGCACGCTTCGTCGTGTAGCCATCCGAAAGCTGCACGTATTGGTCGAAATAGATATAGTTTACCACCAATTTGTTCGGACCAAAAAGCTCGAAGAATTTCATCTTTGCCATGAGTCTTCTCCTTTTGCACAGGGTGCGCCGGTCGAGGGGCTAAGGGGATTGCAACCTGCCGACGGGTTCATGTTGATCCTACGACGTACATTGGTCAAGCGACCGACTATATGGAGACTCCTTGGCTCTTCATGCCCGTGCCAGTAACGCGGCTGGCAACTTGGCTGTGCAAGGCCCACCCCGGACTCTGGGCCAGGAGGAGGCGCTCGCTCGCACGCGGGTGGGTCTGGCCAGTCTCCCGCTCACCCTCTCTTGATTTCGCCATCATTGCGGTCCATGCGCCCGTTCCGGTATAGTGCGTCCAACGACAACCGGATTTTCCGACCTTGCCCCGCTTTCTCGTCATCCTGATTGCCCTCTTCGGCTTCGCGGCCGCTTCCGTCCTCCCGGCGAGCGCGGTGACGCTCGTGCCCGCGGGCAACCGTCACGCCGAGCAGCCGGCGGTGCCGGGCGCCTCCAAGCGCCGCACCAAGGCCGGCAAGACGACGTTCGACCTGAAATACGCCAAGGTGGTGAAACTTCTGGCGCGTGACGACAGGCTGATTGCCAAGATAAAGTCCGTTGCCGCTCAGTATGATATCGCGCCGATCCACATGGTGGGTGCGCTGGTCGGCGAACACACCTATAATGTCGACGCCTATGATCGCCTCCAATCCTATTATGTGAAGGCGGCCGCCTATTCCGGCGACAAATTCCGTTTTGCCTATGAAGGCCAGACTATTGAAGCGCTCGTCGCCATGCCGCAATTTGCCGATTGCGAGGCCAGGAAGGGTTCCTACGAGCTCTGGACGTGTCGCGAGCGGGTGTGGAACAAGTCCTTTCGCGGAAGGAATGTGGGCGGGATCAGCTATCCGAAGAACCGGTTCTCGGCGGTTTTCTTCCAGCCCTTCTTTGCCGGCCAGACCTTCGGCCTCGGCCAGATCAATCCACTGACCGCGATGCAGCTCTCGGATCTCGTCAACAAGGTGTCCGGCTATCCGAAGCTCGATGCCGGCGATGCCGGCAATGTTTATGATGCGATCATGGATCCGGACAAGTCGCTGGCCTATATGGCCGCTTCGATCCGGATGTCCATCGACGAGTACCGCAAGATCGCCGGCGTCGATATCTCTGGGAATCCGGGCATCACGGCGACCCTCTACAATGTCGGCAACCCGCGCGAGCGGGCTTATGAGCTCAAGGCGAAGGGCGGCGGCGCCATGCCGGAAGAGAACTATTACGGCTGGCTGATCAACGACAAGCTCGCCGAACTCGAGGCGCTGCTCTAGAAGAATCCAGTCGTACCCTTTCGCGGCGCCGGCACCAGTGCGTGGCCGGTGCAGCGACTGACGACCCGTACGCTCAACGGGATTGCGCTTCCGGTGCCGGAGCGTCCAGCTTGTTCGTCGGCTTTGCGATCGTCTTGATCCGGGTGCAGGTCGATTCGCCGACATTGTCGCAGGGCCGGTAGGTCACGATCTCCGAACCGGATCCATCGGCCCAGACCGCCTGGACGGAGATCGTCTTGACCGACCCTGAGGGAAACTCGATCAGGATCCATTTGTTGGGATTGTCGCCCTCGTCGGGAATGTTGAACGGTTGCTGCGGATCGCATTTCCCGAGCGGAAACCGCTTGTCGAGCACGTCGGAATTCACCGAATACCGCACTTCGCTCAGCCGGCACCGCATCGTCTGCAGGGCAGTGAAGTAGATCAGCTGACGTCCGGAAAACTCGCGGAACTGCACCCAGCCCGGCTGCTTGTTGGCGTCGAGCATGGCCTTGTACATCGCCATGTTGGGCAATTCCGGCTTGTATTCGTCCTCGTCGCTGTCCTGTGCCAGCGCCGGTAGGAGAGGCGTCAGCGCCGCAACGGCGGAAAGAAGCACTGCGGAAGGTCTCATGGCATCGTCCGTATGGTCATTGGCCCGTCTTTTTTCGCAGCTGGGTGTCGCTTGCTGCACTGGATTAAGCACGTCGAATGCCATAATCCCGTCGGTACCCAACGTGCCTTCACCCGAGCTCGGTTTCAAGGCGCGAATCGCAAATCGAACTGTTCAATGTGGTAGACGGCGTGGCATCGCGATTTCTTCTCGGCATCGATACCGGCGGCACTTACACCGACGCGGTCCTGTTCAGTCCGGACGAGGGCGTCAAGGCGCGCGCCAAGGCGTTGACCACCCGCCATGACCTTTCGGAGGGTATTCGAGGCGCGGTCGAGAACGTGCTTGCCGAAACCGGCACCGATCCGTCGGCGATCCGCCTGGCCTCGCTGTCGACCACCCTGGCCACCAATGCGCTGGTCGAGGGGCAGGGCGGTCGCGTCTGCCTCGTGATGATCGGCTTCGGCCCGGAGGATCTGGAGCGCGACGGGCTCCGTCAGGCGCTCGGCACCGATCCGGTTGTCTTCCTGCCCGGCGGCCACAATGTCCATGGCCACGAGACGCCGCTGGACACGTCTGCGCTGGCTGCCCAACTCGACGATCTCGCCGGTGCCGTGACGGCCTTCGCCGTTGCCGGCTATTTCGCCGTCCGCAATCCCGACCACGAACTGCGGGTCCGTGGCATGATCCGGGAGACGACACATCTTCCCGTCACCTGCAGCCACGAACTCTCCTCCAAGCTCGGCGGCCCGCGCCGCGCCCTGACGACGCTGCTCAATGCGCGTCTCGTATCGATGATCGACCGCCTGATCGGCTCCTCGGAAGATTTCCTCAAGGCGCATGGCATCGAGGCGCCGCTGATGGTGGTGCGGGGTGACGGCGCGCTGATCTCCGCGGCCGAGGCGCGCCTCCGGCCGATCGAGACCATCCTGTCCGGGCCGGCCGCCAGCCTGGTGGGTGCCCGCTTCCTCACCGGCCTCGACGATGCCGTTGTCTCCGATATCGGCGGCACCACCACGGACGTGGCGATCCTCGACGAAGGCCGGCCTCGGCTCGACGAGAACGGCGCTGTGGTCGGCGGTTATCGCACCATGGTGCAGGCGGTCGCCATGCGAACCTATGGCCTCGGCGGCGATTCCGAAGTCCATGTCAACACCCGTGGCCTGGAAGGCGCGCTCGTTCTGGGCCCCCGCCGCGTGCTGCCTCTCAGCCTGATCGGCAAGCTGCACGGGCCGACGGTGCGCGAAATGTTGGAGCGGCAGATCAAGGCAACCCATGCCGGTCGCTACGACGGCCGTTTCGCGGTCCGCTCGGGCCTGCCGGATCGCTTTGCCAGCGGACTGTCCGCTGCCGACCAGGCGCTCTATGAACGGGTGCCTTCCACCCCGGTCGCGCTGAACGACCTTCTGACATCCTCTATGCAGAAGGCATCGCTCGATCGCCTGGTGGGTCGTGGCCTCGTTCATATCTCCGCCATCACCGCGTCGGACGCCATGCATCTGCTGGGGCGGCAGGGGCAGTGGGACAAGGACGCCGCCCGGCTCGGCCTCGAACTGGCCTGCAGGATGCGCGATGGCTCAGGCAAGCCGATCGCCAGTTCGGCGGTGGAACTGGCCCACAAGATCGAAGCGCGGATGACGCGGCAGTCGTCGGAGGTGATCCTCGCCGCCGCGCTCGGCGAGGATGGCGTCGAGAGCGTCGATCCGGCGAAATCCGTCTCGATCGACCGGGCGCTCAATCGAACGCCGGGCGTGGTACGCTTCGCGCTGGCGCTCGACCGCCCGCTGATCGGCCTTGGTGCCTCGGCCCATGTCTACTATCCGGCCATCGCCTCCATGCTCGGTGCTGAATCGGTGATTCCCGCCGACGCCGGTGTCGCCAACGCGATCGGCGCCGTGGCTGGCGAGATCAGCCAGACCGTGCTCGTCACCGTCACCGCACCGGAGGAAGGCGTCTACATCATCTCCGGCGGCGGCCCGACCGAACGGATGACCGGGGAAGACAAGACCTTCGCTCTTGCCCGGACGCGTGCCCGCGAGACCGCAATGCGGCTCGCCATCGGCAACGGCGCTGAAGATCCGGTGGTCCGGATGGTCGAGCAGATCGACGCGCCCGAGATCGAGGGCAGCCGCAAGCTCGTCGAGGCGCGGTTTTCCGCGACGGCTTCGGGTCGACCACGGATTACGTGAGGCGGTTCGACTGCAATTCGGACAAAACCCATCCCAACCATCCCCACAAGGGCGAGGGCTTTTCACGCGTAGCGTCCTGATACCCAAAGCAACCGTCGCGCAAGGTGGGGCGGAGCGAACAGGCGGTGTGAGAGAGGCAGATTGGCCCTCCCCCTTGTGAGGAGGGGTCTTGCGTCCTCCCTTACCGGAACAACGAGACGATGTTTTCGGAGTTCGAATTGGCGATCGACAGTGCCTGAAGACCGAGCTGCTCCTGGGTCTGAAGCGCCTTGAGGCGAGCGGACACGTCGTTCAGATTGGAATCGCGCAATCGGCCGACGCCCTTGGTGGCGGTGTCGCGGAGATCCTGGACGAATTCGGACTGCCGGTCGAAGTAGTTCGCCATCGTTCCGAGCGTTGCCGCCGCTGACGCCATGCCCCGGATCGTATAGTCGGCGAATTGGATCATGAGATCGATTTCTTCGTTGGTCGTCTCCGCATCGACGATGATTTCCTCGCCAAGCAGCCAGGGGTCCTTACCGAGCAGGAAGACGTCGTAGAGCGGACCCGTCATGTCGAAGCCGGGCGCGACGGACGGCATGGTCAGGAGGCCGTCCGTTCCGGCCGAGGCACTGTTCTCGTCGATGAGGCGGTTGCGTTCGCCGTTGTTGGTGATGCCGTAGTCAAGTGCGCCGACGCGGACGGTATTGTCCGAACCGCGGATGAAGCTGGTGACCAGGCTGCGCGTCGGTTCGATCGAGCCATCCTGCGTTATAAGCCAGTTTTCACCGTTGAAGGAGGAACTCTCCGCGATGGTCCGCAGCTGATTCCTGAGTTCGTTGAGTTCGGAGGTGATCTTCGTTCGGTCGACACCCGGCTCGCGCGCTGCCACCAGCTTGGCTTTGAAATCGTCCATCACGTCGAGTGCATTGCTCATGCCGATATAAGCGACATCGACCGAAGCGGCGCCGAGTGCCAGTGCATCCTGCACCGCCGACATTGCCTTGTCATCGGACCGCATCGTCGTGGCGATCGACCAATAGGCGGCATTGTCCTTCGAGGCTCCGACCCGAAGGCCGGTGGCAACTTCTCTCTGGGTTTCGGACATGTTGCGGCCGACGGTGCGCAATGTATCCAATGCGGCAATGGCGCCGCTGTTCGTCATAATACTCGACATATAATACTCTGCCTTATCGGGTGGGCGGACCGATGTTGTTAACACAACGCTAACCATGCGTATTATGATACCGTTGCCCTTAAAATTTCACTTAGAACCGAAAGAACAACGAAAATTTGCTCTTTATGCCGTGTTCGCACCACCGGCGTCGACTTGTCTGGAAATCGTGCCCTCGATCCGGCGGCGAACGCTTTGCTTCCAAGGTGTTATTGACGCGCGAGCTGGGCTGACGCAGTGTCCGCGCCACCGAATTGCAGGACAGGACGACAGGCATGGCTGACATCGAAGAACACGGCCTTCATATCAACGAAGTGCTTCACGGTTTTCTCGTGAACGAGGCTCTGCCGGGCACCGGGATCAAGCCGGAGAAATTCTTCGCGGCCTTTTCCGAAATAGTTCACACGCTGGAACCGAAGAACAAGGCGCTTCTGCACAGGCGCGATGCGCTGCAGATGAAGATCGACGACTGGCACAAGGCCCATGGCGCCCCGTCCGACATGGCCGCCTACGAGGCCTTCCTGCGTGAGATCGGCTATATCGTGCCGGAAGGCCCGGATTTCTCGGTCTCCACCACAAATGTCGATCCGGAGATCGCCTCGATCGCCGGTCCGCAGCTCGTCGTGCCGGTCATGAATGCGCGCTATGCGCTCAACGCGGCCAATGCCCGCTGGGGCTCGCTCTATGATGCCCTTTACGGCACCGACGCGATCCCTGAGACGGACGGCGCGGCCAGGGGCAGGGGTTACAATCCGGCCCGCGGCGCCAGGGTCATCGCCTGGGCGCGCGACTTTCTTGACCAGTCCGTGCCGCTGGCCGGGGGCGGCTGGGCGGGCGTCACCAGGCTTGCGGTGAAAGACGGCCTTCTGCTGGTGACCAACGAGATTGGCGAGACCGGCCTCAAGGATCCAGGCCAGTTCGCCGGCCATCTCGAGAATGACCTCTGCGACCTCCAGGTCCTGCTGCGCAACAACAACCTGCTGATCGAGATCCTCGTCGATCCCACCAGCGAGATCGGCAAGGCGGACCCGGCGGGAATCTCCGACGTCTGGCTGGAGTCGGCGATCACGGCGATCATGGATTGCGAGGATTCCGTCGCCGCCGTCGATGCGGAGGACAAGGTTGTCGTCTACCGCAACTGGCTTGGCCTGATGAAGGGCGACCTCGAAGAGGAGGTGACCAAGGGCGGCAAGACCTTCACCCGCAAGCTCAATCCGGACACCGAGTACAACACGCCCGATGGCGGCAAGCTCCCCGTCAAGTGCCGTTCGCTGATGCTGATCCGCAATGTCGGCCACCTCATGACCAATCCCGCGATCCGGGACAAGCACGGCAATGACGTGCCCGAGGGCATCCTGGATGCGATGATCACCGCGCTGATCGCGCTGCACGACATCGGCCCGGGCGGCCGGCGGAAGAATTCGGCACAGGGCTCGATGTATGTCGTCAAGCCCAAGATGCATGGCCCGGAGGAAGTGGCCTTCGCCACCGAAATCTTCACCCGTGTCGAGCAGGCGCTGGGCATGCCGCTGGACACGATCAAGATGGGCATCATGGACGAGGAGCGCCGCACCACGGTCAACCTCAAGGAATGCATCCGCGCCGCGAAGGGCCGGGTCGTCTTCATCAACACCGGCTTCCTCGACCGCACCGGCGACGAGATTCATACCTCGATGGAAGCCGGCCCGATGATCCGCAAGGGCGACATGAAGCAGGCGGCTTGGATCGCGGCCTACGAGAACTGGAACGTCGACACCGGCCTCGCCTGCGGCCTGTCCGGCCGGGCGCAGATCGGCAAGGGCATGTGGGCCATGCCCGACCTGATGGCCGCGATGCTCGAACAGAAGATCGCCCACCCAAAGGCCGGCGCCAACACCGCCTGGGTGCCGTCGCCGACCGCCGCGACGCTGCACGCCACGCATTATCACAAGGTCGATGTCGCGAACGTTCAGGAAGGGTTGAAGTCGCGCCCGAAGGCGAAACTCGCCGATATCCTCAGCGTGCCGGTGGCACCGCGTCCGAACTGGACGCCGGAGGAAATCCAGCAGGAGATCGACAACAATGCCCAGGGCATCCTTGGCTATGTCGTGCGCTGGATCAGCCAGGGCGTCGGCTGCTCCAAGGTGCCCGACATTCACGATGTCGGCCTGATGGAGGATCGCGCGACGCTGCGCATCTCCGCCCAGCACATGGCGAACTGGCTGCATCACGGCGTGATCTCGGAAGCGCAGATCATGGAAACCATGAAGCGCATGGCCGAAATCGTCGACGGCCAGAATGCTGGCGACCCGCTCTACGCACCGATGGCACCGAACTTCGGAAGCTCCGTCGCCTTCCAGGCCGCGCTCGAACTGGTGATGAAGGGCCGTGCCCAGCCCAACGGCTATACCGAGCCGGTGCTGCACAGGCGCAGGCTGGAGCAGAAGGCAAAGCATCCGGCATGACGGTCACGGTCTACGGCGCCGACTACAGCTGCTATGTCCGGATCGTGCGGCTCGCGCTCGAGGAAAAGGGCGTACCGTACAGGCTGGTACCGGTCGACATCTTCGCCGAGGAGGAAAGGACGCCGGACTACCTCGCGCGCCATCCTTTCGGCAAGATACCGTCCTTCGACCATGACGGCTTCCTGCTCTATGAAGCGTCCGCGATATCGCGCTATGTCGACGCCGCCTTCGACGGGCCTTCGCTGCTGTCCGGTGACCCCAAGACAATCGCGCGCATCGAGCAGATCATCTCCGTCTGCGATTCCTACGTCTACCAGCCTCTGGTCTGGGACGTGTATGTCGAGCGTCTCGAAAAAGCCGGTCGCGGTGAGAAATCCGATGAAGACAGGATCGCCGACGGCCTCGACAAGGCGCGCATCAGCCTGGCGGCGATCACCCGGCTGATGAGCGGAAAGACCTGGCTGACTGGCGATGACATCACGCTCGCTGACCTGCATCTTGCGCCGATGATGGATTTCTTTCTCATGACGCAGGAAGGGCGGCGGATGATCACCGGTTTCCCGCTGCTCGGCGCGTGGTGGGAGCGGATGCGGCAACGGCCCAGCATGCTGGCGACACCCTATCCGGCCTGAAGCGCGAAATCCGGTGGTGCAACCCGCACATCGTGGTGCCGCGACGGACTTTGGTCGCCTGGGGCATGGCGCAGCCGGTTACGCCTTGCCAGAACTCGCCTTCCGGAAGGTGGCGAGCGGCAGGAACAGCGACATCGGGCGGCTGGCAAGCGGCAGGAAACCTTGTGCGCGATAGAAGGCGGCTGCGTCGTCGTCCTTGGCATCGACAACAATCGCGAAGGCTCTCACATCACCATTCGTTATGCGCAACGCGGCATCCGCGAGCAGAACCCCTCCCAGCCCCCGGCGCTTGTAGGCCAGGTCGACCGCAAGCCGGCCAACCAGCGCGGCGGGCAGAACCGGGTAACGCGGCAGTTTCTTCAACGTGTCGGCGGGTAGGTCTTCGGCAAGGACGCTCGTCGCCGCCAGCGTGTAGTATCCCGCGACCCGTTGGGAGCGTTTGTCGATGAGGACGAAACAGCTGGAGATGAGCCGCTTCATGTCCTGTGTTGCTTGTTCGCGAAGGTAGCGGTCCAGAGCCGGATTTCCGCAGGAGAAGCTGGATCGGTCATAATCCGAACTCATTGCTTCTATGCCGAACGAACCCGTCATTCCGACTTCTGGATCATTTCACGATGACGCTGAAAAGCGCGTTTGAGCGCCGGCGTCGGCTCAGGTGGATCGAGAATGGCGGCCACGAAGCTCTCTTGGTCCTCGAGCGACAGCCGGATCACTTGCGTCTGCTCGATACGCCGTTGCGCCGCCTCCTGAACAGCTGACACGACGAAATCGGTCACGCTGCGGCCTTCGATTTCCGCGGCCCGCCTCAACAGCGCCTGCAGGTCGGGTGTGATGCGCGCTTCGAGCCGCGATGTTTTGCCTGTGGTTTGAACCATGCGGGAGAATGTACGGTCTTGTGCCGTACGAGTCAAGAATACGCCTTTGGCTGAGACGATTGATCACCAGATCGCCTCCTAGAAACACATAAGCCGCCGGAGGTCCGGCGGCTTCGATAGTCGGCTATGGATCGTATCCTGTCGATCTCAGAGCACGACGACGCGGGTGTTCTTGCCCGGACGGACGCGCGAATAGAGGTCGATGACGTCCTGGTTCATCATGCGGATGCAGCCAGACGAGGCCGCGGTGCCGATCGAAGCCCATTCCGGCGTGCCGTGAATGCGGAACAGCGTGTCGCGACCCTTGTCGTCGAACAGGTACATCGCGCGCGCGCCGAGCGGATTGCGGAGGCCGGGTTCCTGGCCCTTTTCGACATATTTGGCCACTTCAGGCTTGCGCTCGGCCATTTCTGCCGGCGGGTGCCAGGTCGGCCATTCCTGCTTCCAGGCGACATAGGCCTCGCCCTTCCAGGCAAAACCCTGCTTGCCGATGCCGATGCCGTAGCGAACGGCCTTGCCGCCGCCCATCACGTAGTAGAGGAAGCGGCTACGGGTATCGACGATGATCGTCCCGCGCTTCTGCGTCGTCTGGTAGGAGACGATCTGGCGATGGAACTTCGAGTCGAGGCGCTTGATCGGGATCGCCGGCAGGGCATAGCCGGAATCCGTGACTTTGCCGTAAGAATCTGAGAAGATCTGGGAAGTTTCGACGGCGGCCGGATCGGTCGTCGTGTTAGCAGAAGTGGAGCAGGAGGCCACGCCCAGGCTGAGCATGATGCCGAATGCCGTGACAAGTGTGCGGACGCGCATCTTATTCTCTTGTTCTTGAAAGCGAGCGGCTCCCCGCGAGCAGCCCGTGCGACATGGATATGTCCGAATCCCCGTGATTTGCAAGGGTTTGCAGGGGACGGGGGCAGGGTGCAAAATTCAAACGGCAGGCAGATGACTTTTTTGCAACAGGATCGGGTCTGACATGGCGATCATCTCGCTTCATGGCGATAATCCGCTGAAGGACGGGCGCCAGTCGGCGCGCGCGATGCAGATCCGTCGCGGCATGCAGCGCCAGTTGATCGAGATGCGGCACGTGACCTTGCCGGAGCTTCCCCTCCGGAGCGGCCGCCGCGCCGATATCGTCACCCTTTCGGTGAAGGGCGAGATCTGGATCGTCGAGATCAAGTCGTCGATCGAGGACTTCCGCGTCGACCGCAAATGGCCCGAATACCGCGCCTTCTGCGACCGGCTCTATTTCGCCACCCATGCCGGCGTGCCGGTCGACATCTTTCCCGAGGATGCGGGTCTGTTCGTCGCAGACGCCTATGGCGCCGAACTGCTGCGCGAGGCGCCGGAACATCGGCTCGCTGCGCCGACGCGGAAATCGATGACGCTCAATTTCTCGCGCATCGCCGCCGCACGGCTGATGCATGCCGAATGGGCGTCGGACAGGCTGGGGATTCCCAACCCGAACGAGCCATCGGCGGATGAGGGATCGGAGTTTTGAGCGACCTGTGAATGGTCTGGAAGAGTTGCGCCAACGCCGGGCGCCCTCTCGTCTCGATGAGCAGCAGGGTCCGCCGGGTCTCACGGCATCAGCCACGAGACGCCGGCCTTACGTCAATCTCCATGCGGCTGCAGTTTCCCGCGGTTGCTCCCGTCATCTTGTCGATCGAGACCCCGCGCGATAAGCTCCATCGTGACCAAGAGATTCTGCTGAGCCTTGTTTGCCATCCACAGACATGTCGTTACTATCCGAGAACGCACATCCGCAGCCAACACTCATCCAGTCGCTGCAGGCGTCTGTTGCGCCGGCATTCGCGCTTCATGCTGGCGTGAGTCTGGGGGTCTTTACTGTTCTTGCCGATGACGCGCTCTCTGCAGAAGACGTCGCCAGATCCCTCGATGTCGAAACCGGGCGCGTCGAGCGCCTGCTATATGCACTGGTTGCAACGGGACTTCTCGAAATCCGGGACGGTGGCTTCCGCAACAGCGACGAGGCAGCGGCGTATCTCGTGCGTGGCAAACCGGGCTATCTTGGCGACGAGCATGAGGTCCTTGATAAGATCTGGCATGCCGACCTTTTGACGGCGACGTCGATAAGGCAGCGCCAACCGGCGGCACGGCATGACTTCAGCTCTGCGGATCCCGATTCGTCGCGGGAATTCTTCCGTGGTCTTGCGCCAATCGCGCTGACTTTTGGCCGCCGACTGGCGGGAATGATCGACCTTGGCGACGTGAATTCGGCCATCGATATCGGCGGTGGGCCGGGCTTTGCGTTGATCGGCCTGCGCGAAGCCAAGCCGGGCTTGAAGCTGACGCTGCTGGAACTGGCAGCGAGCATCGACCTGGCGAAAGAGCTTCTCGCAAATGAGCCGCTGGCCGATGGAATGGACTTCGAAATCGGCGATATTGTCGAGGCGCCTTCGGCAACGACCCATGACCTCGCCATTCTCAAGGCGGTGATTCAGGTTCTATCCCCCCGAGAGGCAGCGGCTGCCATCCGCAACGTGCATGCCAGCCTGAATTCGGGCGGCCGGCTGTTTATCAGCGGAGTCGGCATTCTCAACGATGACCGGCTGTCTCCCATGGAAGCCGTCTTCTACAACCTGACCTTCATGAACATCTATTCGGACGGCGCATCCTATACCCGCAGCGAGTATTCTCACTGGCTGTCCGAGGCAGGCTTTGGCGATATCACGTTCGGCACGATGCCGAACGGCAGCCCGCTGATCTCGGCAAGGAAGCGTTGAACGTTCTGTATCAAAGGTCTGCATGGCGCCGAAGCAAAATTTGGCCCGGGGCAGCTGTGGCCGAAATCCCGACTTCGGCGGCCTTTTTTCGTCAGCATCCTTTGCAGCGTCCGCCTGTCCATGTTGAGTCGTCGCGCTGTCTCGCAGCTGTGATGGCGACGTCGAGGTCACAAAAACGCCGGCCTGTCTGGCCGGCGCTGGGGATGCCGAAATGAAGCGCCCGGGCTGGACGTCAGCCCGTGGCGCTGAAACTCATTCGATGATCTCGACGATCGCGTGGTTGTCGCGCTGGACGATCACGCGGCGATCGTTGATCACGGTATACGCATAGGCGTCGTTGTCGGGCACGGTCTCGAGCACCACGTCGTCGGGCAGCGTCTTGCCGACGACCAGTTCCTCCTTGACGACGTATGTCCGGGTGGGTGCGGGCCGTTCGACGACATAGGTCACGACTTCCTTCGGCGGCGGGTTGAGCGATGCGCCGGCGACGACGCCGAGCGCGCCGCCGATGACGGCTCCGACGGGGCCGCCGACCAGCGCGCCGGTCACGGCGCCGCCGGTGCCCGTGACGATGGCGGCGTCTTCATCGGCATAGGCGGGGACTGCGAAGGTGGAGAGAGCAACGCAGGCGGCAATGATGATTGTCTTCTTCATGGTCGAGTTCCTCTTGGCTGATCATTGAAGTGACCGCCTAACGAGGTGCGACGAAAGAAGGTTCCGTTCAGTGTCCTGCGGTCGACCTGCTTGGCTTGGAGCAGAGCGTGCGGGCAAAGGCGTAGAGACCGATCTCCGGCAACGGACCCGACGTCTCGCGCGGATCGGATGCCTAGTCGCGATACCGCGCGCCGCTGCGACTAAAGACAGGCGACGGGGCCCGGCGGCCTTCACTGTGGCAAAGACGGTTGATGCGAACCCTATCGTCAGCATCACGCCGTGCCATGCCATGAGGAACGGCAACAGTGGCCGCCCCGATGGGCGAAATAGCCTTAAGGCGACATAAGGAAAACTCAGGATAGCGATGGCCCGGACGGGGAGATGAAAAAGCAAGCCCCAGAGCGTCCAGCATCCCGCGAATTTGTTCTGCGTTGCGGCATCGAACGCTTAGAACGAAAGCGCGATCCAGATAAGACCGTGCCCGGCAATCAGTATCCTGCTCCACCCTTGTCCATGCCACCTCACCACCTGCCTGCTACAGCGACGCAAGGCGTGCGGTATTGCTATTTGGGTGCACGCTTTGCCAAAATCCGCTGCAGCGTCCGCCGGTGCATGTTGAGCCGCCGCGCGGTCTCCGACACGTTGCGCTCGCACATTTCATAGACCCGCTGGATATGCTCCCAGCGCACCCGGTCGGCCGACATCGGGTTTTCCGGCGGCTCGGCCTTGTCGCCCTGGCGGCGGGTCAGCGCGGCGAAGACCTCGTCGGCATCGGCGGGCTTGGAGAGGTAGTCGACAGCACCGAGCTTCACGGCATTCACCGCCGTGGCGATGTTGCCGTACCCGGTCAGCACGATCATGTTGGAGTCGTCGCGCTTGGTCCGGATGGTCTCGATCACGTCGAGCCCGCTTCCGTCCGCGAGGCGGAGATCGACGACCGCATATTTCGGCGGCCGCGATTTGGCCTTGGCGATGCCCTCCGCCACGGTCTCGGCGGTTTCGACCGCAAATCCCCGTGTTTCCATCGCGCGTGCGAGCCGCTTGAGGAAGGGAACGTCGTCCTCGACGATCAGCAGCGAGGGATCTGCGCCAATGGCATCGGCGGCGGCTTTCGGATCGGTCATTCTTTCATCTACTCTGTGTCAGCGGAGACTCTTACGTTCGACAACCCTATATAGATGGGTGTTGCGAAAAATGCGAATTTCCCCGCGCCTCCATCGATTCGCGCCGCCAATCCACCTTGATTCGCGCGCCAGGCGAATTTTCGAAGGACAGTTCGGCGCCGGACCGCTCCAGCAGTGTCTTGGCGATGAACAAGCCGAGGCCCAGCCCGCCCGCCTTGGCCTGCGGATTGCGCCGCGTGACATAGGGGTCGCCGATCCGCTGCAGGATGTCGGGCGCAAAGCCCTCTCCGTCGTCCTCGATCATGATCGCCACCTTCTGCGCGTCATGCATGACTGTTATCGTCACTTTCGACTTCGCATAATCCACGGCATTCTCGATCAGGTTGCCAAGCCCGTAGATGATGCCGGCATTGCGCCGGCCCATCGGCTCGCCCGCGCGGGGGGACAGCTCGTTGACCTCGATGGCGATGCCGAACTCCCGGTGCGGCGCCACCACTTCCTCGATCAGCGAAGACAGCGGCAGCAGCTTCATATGCTCCTCGCTGCCGGTCGACAGCGTGGTGAGGCGCTTGAGAATGTCTCGGCAGCGTTCGGCCTGGGAGATCAAGAGCTGTACGTCATCTGTCAGGCGATGGCCGGGTTCGAGCTCGCGGCTCATTTCCTTGGCGACCAGCGAGATCGTCGCCAGTGGCGTGCCGAGTTCATGCGCGGCGGCGGCGGCCAGCCCGTCGAGCTCGGAAAGGTGCATTTCCCGCTGCAGCACCAGTTCGGTCGCCGTCAGCGCCTCCGAAAGCTGGTTGGCCTCGTCCGACACGCGGTAGGCATAGAAGGCGGCAAAGGAGGTGGTGGAAACGATGGCGAACCACATGCCGGCCAGCAGCAGCGGCTCGAACGGCACCACGCTGCCGGGATACCACGGAAGCGGGAACGGCGAGAACACCAGCGCGGTGATTGCCAGCATGGCGATCAGCACCAGCGCCAGCGAGTAGCGCAGCGGCTGCGAGGCGCTGGAAATGATCACCGGCACCGAGATCAGCGGCGCGAACGGGTTCGATATCCCGCCGGTCACATAGAGAAGCGCCGTCAGTTGCAGAAGGTCGAAGGCCAGCAGCGCCAGCGCCGAGGATGCCTCGAGCCTGTGGGTGGCCGGATAGGAGAATTGCAGCCACCCGTTCACCGCGGCCAGCAGCACGATCAGCAGCACCGCAATCTCTGTCGGCATCGAAAATTGCAGGAAAAGCCCGACAATGGCGACCGTCACCGCCTGGCCGCCGACAGCCAGCCACCGGAGCCGCACCAGCGTCTCGAGCCGGAGCTTGCGGCTTTCCGGACCTTCCCGGGTCAATTCCACGGCCATTCTCGTCTCTCCATTCTGTTGCAGCTCCTTTCAGCTTCCACCGGCAGCTTCCGCTGTCAGGTGCCGCGCGGCTTGGCGCGCGCCGTCGGCGGCGCCTCGGCGGGGTTCTCGGGCCAGGGATGCCGCGGATAGCGCCCGCGCATGTCGGCGCGCACGTCCCGCCAGGATCCCGCCCAGAATCCGGGCAGGTCGCGCGTGGTCTGGATCGGCCGGTGTGCCGGCGAGGTCAGTTCCAGCGTCAGCGGAATCCGGCCGCCGCCGATCGCCGGATGGGTCCTCAGTCCGAACAGTTCCTGCACCCGCACCGACACCAGCGGCTCCTCGCCGGAATAGTCCAGTGCATGGCGATTGCCGGCCGGCGTCTCGAAATGGGTGGGCGCCAGCCTGTCGAGGTCACGGCGGATGTCATGCGGCACGAGGCTCATCAGCCCGTCATGCAAGGAGCCGGCGGCGATCGAATCGATACCGCGAACATCGGTCTGGTATGGCACGAACCAGTCTTCGAGCGAATCGAGCAAAGCCTGATCCGAAACGTCGGGCCACGGGGCGCCCAGCATCCGGTGCAGGAAGCCGATACGTTCGCGCAGTTGCAGCGCCGCCTTCGAGAATGGTAGCGCGCCGATGCCGAGAAAGCGCACACCCTCGGCAAGTGCCGCCTGTGCCGCAGGGCCCGTCGGGCGCGGCAGGGGCTTCTCCTCGAAGATGATTGCCCCGAGCCGGGTGACCCGCCTTGCGCGCACCTGCCGGCTGCCGGGGTCGAAGAAGCCCTGGTCCTCGGTCACGATCGCGCCCGGCAGTTCCTCTTCGACCTCCTGCCGGGAAATCTCGGCGGCGGCCAGGATGCGCTGGGCGGCGGCCCGTCCGGTCAGGTCGGCCACCACGATCATCTTCGCACTGGCAAGGCGCTCGGTCTCCCCGATCTCGCCGCCCCGGCCGTTGGCCATCACGAACCGGCCACGCCCGCCGCGCTGAAGCGCGATCCGGTCCGGAAAGGCATGAAGCAGCATCCGGCCGGCCTGGCCGGGCGGGGCGACCATCGCCGTGCCGCCCCTGACGTCCTTGGCACCCTCTGCAAGCCTCCGCGCCAGCCGGCGCGCGGACTCGCCGCGCTCGCCGCGTTCGTTGCGAAAACGCGACAGCCTCTCCTCGAGATCGATCGACTTGCCGCCGAGCCCCTGCTCGGTCAGCAGCACCGCAAGTTCTGCCGCGGCCAGTGCCTGACCCTCATGCGAGGCCGCGACCACCATGGCCGCGAGTCTCGGAGGCAGGGCGAGATCGCGGATCCGCCGCCCTTCGGTGGTGATTCGGCCCTCGCGGTCGAGTGCGCCGAGGGAAAGGAGCAGGTTTCGCGCCTCTGCCACTGCGGCGGCCGGCGGCTGGTCGAGGAAGGCGAGCCTGTCCGGCCCCGACACGCCCCAATGCGCGAGGTCGAGCATCAGTCCGGAGAGGTCGCTTGCCAGGATCTCCGGCGGTGTAAAGGCCTCGAGCGCCGCATTCTGCCCCTGGTGCCAGAGCCTGAGGGCGATGCCGGGCTCGGTGCGGCCGGCGCGCCCCGCACGCTGGTCGGCCGAGGCGCGCGATGTCCGCCTTGTCTCCAGCCGGGTGATGCCCGTGGCCGGCTCGAAGACCGGCAGCCGTTGCAGCCCGCTGTCGATCACGATCCGCACGCCGTCAATGGTGATCGACGTCTCGGCGATCGAGGTGGCCAACACGATCTTGCGCCTGCCTGATGGCGCCGGGCGGATCGCCTGGTCCTGCTCGGCCTGGCCGAGATTGCCATAGAGCGGCGCAATGATCGTCTCCGTTCCGAATCGACCTTCCAGCCGCTCGGCGGTGCGCAGGATTTCGCGCTGTCCGGGCAGGAAGGCCAGGATCGAGCCTGCTTCGCGTCCATGCGCCTCGACGATCGCCCGCGCCATCACATCCTCGATCGGCTGGCCGGCATCGCGGTCCTGGTAGCGTATGTCGATCGGAAAACCGCGGCCCATGCTTTCGACAACAGGGGCGCCGCCCAGCAGGTCGGCGACGCGGCCCACGTCCAGCGTCGCCGACATCACGAGAATGCGAAGATCCTCGCGCAGTGCGGCCTTGACGTCGAGCGCCAGCGCCAGCCCGAAATCGGCATCGAGCGAGCGCTCGTGGAACTCGTCGAAAACAACCAGCGCGACGCCCGACAGTTCGGGATCGTCGAGAATCATGCGCGCGAACACGCCCTCCGTCACCACCTCGATCCGGGTCCGGGCGGAAATCCGGGAATCGAGCCGCATCCTGTAGCCCACGGTCTCGCCAGTCTTCTCGCCGAGCAGCGATGCCATCCGGTTGGCGGCAGCGCGCGCGGCCAGCCGTCGGGGCTCGAGCAGGATGATTTTTCCGTCGCCGCGCCAGGCTGCATCGAGCAGGTGGATCGGCACGATCGTGGTCTTGCCGGCGCCGGGCGGCGCCGAAAGCACCGCGAGGCCACGGCCCGCCAGCGCCTCCGACAGCGCCGCAAGCGTCTCGCTGACCGGATAATGGGGAAGACCTGGCCGCGTCACAGCTCGTCGGAGGCCCCACGGTTGGTCTGCTCGAAGGCGAAGATCGCGCCGGCGAGATCTTCGAGGCTGGCGCCCACCGATTTGAACAGGGTGATCTCGTCTGCGCTGGCCCGGCCGGGATGGTCCTTGCGCGCCAGTTCGGCAAGATCGGCCACGATGTGGCCGGCGGTGATGAGGCCGGCCCTGATCGGCTGGACGATATCGCCGCCCTCCGACAGTGCCCCGGCCCTTGTGTCGACGAAGCAGGTCGCCCGCAGCACGCACTGGTCGTCGCTCTCGCGCATGTCCGGCTTGAAGGCACCGACGAGATCGAGATGCGCGCCGGGCTTCAGCCATTCGCCACGGATCAGCGGCGCGGTCGACAGCGTGGCGCAGGAAATGATGTCGGCCTCGCGCGCGGCTGTTTCGAGGTTGTCGGTGGCG
>JAHHDR010000024.1:0-240000 GCA_019739215.1 Rhizobium sp. | reverse complement strand
TGGATTGATTGGGCGAGGAAGCGGTTCCAGGAAATAGCTCCACCGTATAGACCGTACCCGAAACCGACACAGGTGGTCAGGTAGAGTATACCAAGGCGCTTGAGAGAACTATGTTGAAGGAACTCGGCAAATTGCACGCGTAACTTCGGAAGAAGCGTGACCCCATGGCACGCAAGTGTTGTGGGGTGGCACAGACCAGGGGGTAGCGACTGTTTATCAAAAACACAGGGCTCTGCGAAGCCGCAAGGCGACGTATAGGGTCTGACGCCTGCCCGGTGCTGGAAGGTTAAGAGGAGAGGTGCAAGCTTTGAATCGAAGCCCCAGTAAACGGCGGCCGTAACTATAACGGTCCTAAGGTAGCGAAATTCCTTGTCGGGTAAGTTCCGACCTGCACGAATGGCGTAACGACTTCCCCGCTGTCTCCAACATAGACTCAGTGAAATTGAATTCCCCGTGAAGATGCGGGGTTCCTGCGGTCAGACGGAAAGACCCCGTGCACCTTTACTATAGCTTTACACTGGCATTCGCCAAGGCATGTGTAGGATAGGTGGTAGGCTTTGAAGCGAGGGCGCTAGCTCTCGTGGAGCCATCCTTGAAATACCACCCTTATCTTCGTGGATGTCTAACCGCGGTCCGTCATCCGGGTCCGGGACAGTGTATGGTGGGTAGTTTGACTGGGGCGGTCGCCTCCGAAAGAGTAACGGAGGCGCGCGATGGTGGGCTCAGACCGGTCGGAAATCGGTCGTCGAGTGCAATGGCATAAGCCCGCCTGACTGCGAGACTGACAAGTCGAGCAGAGACGAAAGTCGGTCATAGTGATCCGGTGGTCCCGCGTGGAAGGGCCATCGCTCAACGGATAAAAGGTACGCCGGGGATAACAGGCTGATGACCCCCAAGAGTCCATATCGACGGGGTTGTTTGGCACCTCGATGTCGACTCATCGCATCCTGGGGCTGGAGCAGGTCCCAAGGGTATGGCTGTTCGCCATTTAAAGCGGTACGTGAGTTGGGTTCAGAACGTCGTGAGACAGTTCGGTCCCTATCTGCCGTGGGTGTAGGAATATTGACAGGATCTGTCCCTAGTACGAGAGGACCGGGATGGACGTATCTCTGGTGGATCTGTTGTCCTGCCAAGGGCATAGCAGAGTAGCTATATACGGAATGGATAACCGCTGAAGGCATCTAAGCGGGAAACCAACCTGAAAACGAGTGTTCCCTGAGAGCCGTGGAAGACGACCACGTTGATAGGACGGGTGTGGAAGCATGGCAACATGTGAAGCTTACCGTTACTAATAGCTCGATAGGCTTGATCGTTCTCATTGATCAATGATCATCTTGTCGCCAAGGGCGACAAGGTCATCTTTCTGTCCTGACGCGCCAAGGCGCTCCGGACGGGCCGGCCAAAAGTGGCCGACGGCCTCAGGCCTGTATGGGCAATCCCATGCAACCGAGGCGAAAGATAAAGCGAGATAATCGCATTCGATATCAAATAATTGGAGGCTAAGCCTCCCCAGCTTCTCATTGTTGAGCTTTGCGCTTTGCCGACCTGGTGGTTCTGGCGGAGTGGCTGCACCCGTTCCCATTCCGAACACGGCCGTGAAACGCTCCAGCGCCGATGGTACTTTGACTTAAGTCACGGGAGAGTAGGTCGCTGCCAGGTCTGCAAAACGCAAATCTCAACACTCTCAAATCACGAAATCACCGGCAACGTCCGGAAAAACAACAGGCCGCCCTCAAAGCGGCCATTTGTTGTTTTATCACTGCAGAATATCAAGACGACATTTGGAAAAGCCCAAAAGTCGCGACGGCAGCGGTTCCCGCTGCCTCGGTAACGCGGGGTGGAGCAGCCCGGTAGCTCGTCAGGCTCATAACCTGAAGGCCGCAGGTTCAAATCCTGCCCCCGCAACCACCCATACTTGTGAGTTCTCCAAGTCATTACGCTTCCTGGAAAGTTCCTCGTCGAAATGACGCAGGAACTTGTCTTGCTTGTCATCCGTATCAAGGACGACGGTACCCCCACTGATCGAAACCCAGACACGAGCCGCCAACACTTTCCGAAGTGCGAAAGATTCCCGCTTGACATGATCCCACATTTCTACATGATCGGTGGTGCGCGATGACGCGCACAAAAACCTAGGCGACGTAGTCGGAACACCGGTTCGGATAACGGCGCTTTTTTTATGTCTACTGGTGTTCTGCTTGCTCGCAAAAGCGAAGGGGAACACAATCATGAAAAAACAAATTCTCGCAGTCACACTGTCCGCCCTGTCCGTGCTTGCCGCGGGCACGGCGTCGGCCGAGACCAAGATCGGCGCGATCTTCGACCTGACCGGCGGCCTCAACATCTATGGAATCCAGCAGAACAATGCGCTGAACCTCGCCGTCGAGACCATCAATGCCAAGGGCGGCTTGCTGGGAGCGCCGGTCGCCGTGGTGTCCTACGATGCCCAGTCCGAGCAGAGCAAGTATATCCAGTACGCCAACACGGCGCTGATGAGCGACAAGGTGGATGCGCTGTTCGCGGGGCTTACCAGTTCGTCGCGCGAGGCGATCCGGCCGATCGTTCGCCGCGCCAACATACCCTACTTCTACGCATCCCTTTACGAGGGCGGCGCCTGCGACAAGCAGACCTTTGTCACCGGGTCCACTGCCTCCCAGCAGCTTTCCGTGCTGATCGACTGGGCGGTCAAGAAATACGGCAAGAAGATCTACATCATGGCGCCGGACTACAATTTCGGCACGATCTCGGCGCACTGGGTGCATGAATATGCCGCGTCGATGGGTGCGGAAGTGGTCGGCGAGGACTTTCTCGCCCTGACTGTCACCGACTATTCCCCGACGATCCAGAAGATCCAGGCGGCCAAGCCGAATTTCGTCGTTGCCCTTCCTGTGGGCGCCAACCAGACCGGCTTCCTCGAACAGTTCGCCGCAGCGGGCCTCAAGAGCAGCATCGGCGTCGTGTCGACAAATTACGGATCCGGCAACCAGCAGGTCGTCGTTTCGCCCGATGCCGGCAAGGGACTGATCGCCAGCCAGGGCTATTTCCAGGTTGTCGAGAACCCGGCCAACACTGAGTTTGTCAACGCCTGGACCGCCAAATATGGCTCCGAGACGCCGATCGTCTCCGAGGCCGTGGACGTCTGGAATGCCGTGCATCTCTGGGCGGCGGCCGTGGAGAAGGCCGGCTCTGCGGAGTCCGATCCCGTCATTGCCGCGCTTGAAAGCGGCCTGACCTTCGACGCGCCCAACGGCAAGGTCAAGCTCGAGCCCGGCTCCCATCACCTGACGCAGAACATCTACATCGCCGAAGGTGACGACAAGCACAGTTTCAAGATCATCGAGACCTTCGAGAACACGCCTCCGCTCTACGAGAACGACAAGTGCGACCTCGTGGCAAATCCGACGCTTGCCAAGCATTTCACGCCCGAAGCCGAGTGATGCAGACGCGCGCCCGGTAACGGGCGCGCCAGACCGGAGGTTCTCATGGAAGTCGACTATCTGGCGACCGTTCTGCTGTCGTCTCTCTCCAGCGCATCGATCCTGCTGATCGCCACGATCGGACTTGCTGTCGTTTTCGGGCTCATGGGTGTCATCAATCTCGCCCATGGCGAGTTTCTGATGATCGGCGCCTATGCCGCGCTCACCGCAACCCAATGGGGCGTACCCTACATCCTGTCGATCCCCATCGCGGTCGCCGTCACCATGGCGATCGGCGCGCTGGTCGAGGTGCTGATCATCAGCCGCCTCTATGGACGCCTTTTCGATACGATGCTCGCGACCTGGGGGCTCAGCATGGTGTTCTATCAGCTGGCCGTGTTGATCTTCGGCACCGTGACGCCGGGCATAGGCATGCCGCCTTACAGCCTGCGCATCGGTCAATACAGCCTCGCCATCTATCCGCTGCTGATGATCGCGGTGGCGGCCGCCATGACCGTCTTCGTCTATCTGCTGATGACACGAACCGCCTATGGCCGGAAGGCCCGCGCCTCGATCCAGCAACCCGAGATGGCGCTCGCGATCGGCATCGAGGCCAGACGTGTCAACACTTTGACTTTCGCCATCGGCTGCGGCCTGGCCGGTTTTGCCGGCGCCGTGCTGCTGCCGATCGTGCCCGCGACGCCCTCCATGGGTTTCGCCTTCGTCATCAAGGCATTCCTGACGGTCGTCGTGGCAGGTCCTGTTACATTGACAGGAAGCGTGCTGGCGGCATTGGGTCTGGGTGGCGGCACCTCGATCACCGCCAGCTTCCTGACCTCGGTCGCTGGAGACGTCTTCTTCTTCCTCGTCACGGCCCTGATCCTCTGGCTGTTCCCCTCAGGCATTTCCGCCAGCTGGCGGCGCAAGATGTGAGGACGAGCAGATGAACATCCTTCAGAGGCTACACAGACATGCAGGTCTCCTCTTTCCGGCCTTGGCAACGGTGCTGGGTGTGGCATGCGCCGGCTTCATAGATCCCTATCTTGCCTATGTCGCGACGTCCTGGGTGATCTTCGGATTGCTCGGCCTCAGCCTCGACGTCGTCTGGGGCCGTGGCGGCATGCTTAGCCTGGGGCAGACGGCCTTCTATGGCCTTGGCGGCTATTTCGGCAGCGTGGTGGCCATCAACCTGCTGCCGGTCACCGGCGGCTCCGTGCTCTGGGCCATGCTCGGCGGCGCCATCTTTGGTGCCGTCGCGGCGGCCATGCTCGGTGCCATCATTTTCTACGCCCGCATGGGCCCCCTCCAGAGCACGATCCTGTCCTATACGCTGACACTGCTGCTATGGTCGCTGTCCCAGTCGCTCAAGTTCAGGCTTGGCGACGCCGACGTCAGCGGCGACAACGGATTGTCCAATATTCCCGGCTATGTCCTCGCCATCGGTCCGGGCGGAGAAACGCTCGGTCAGGCGCAGGCGCTCGTCATGGTGATCCTGGTCGCCGCCGCCGTTTATTTTCTGACGCGCTGGCTGATGCGGGGCACCTTCGGCAAGATCATCGACTGTATCCGCATCGACCCGCAAAAGACCGAACTGCTGGGCTATGATATCCGGCGATATCAGTTGATGAACTTCTCCTATGCCGGTGGCATAGCCGGCTTGGCTGGCGCCCTGTTCGGCGCTTGGGCGAATTATCTGAGCCCCTCCATCTTCTCGGTGCAGGAGGCGCTGCTGGTGCCGATCTATGTGCTCGTCGGCGGGCTTGGAACGCTGGCCGGTGGTTTCGTGGGCGCACTCGCGATCGGCGGCCTCTCTTACTGGCTTGGCGGCGGCGCTGTCGGTGGCCAGACAACGCTCATCCTCGGCGGCGTGCTGATCATCCTGGTCCTGTTCCTGCGCAATGGCCTGATCGGCACGATTGGCGATCTCTGGAAACGCGCGCTCCCCGATCCAAATGACGCCGCGCGGGACTGCAAGCCCGTCGTCATCGACGAGAAAGTCCTCGAGGGAATCCTCGACGATGCGGCAAGCAGTGCCGGCCCTGCCAAACGGCTCGTCACCACCGATGTGCTCAAGCGCTTCGGCGGCGTCGTTCCCGTCAATCGCGTCAACCGCAGCTTCGAGCCCGGTCGGCCCCATTCGCTGATCGGCCCGAATGGTGCGGGCAAGAGCTCCTATCTCAAGACCTGCGTGGGCATCTACACGCCAGACGCGGGGCGGATAGAGCTCGGAGACATTGACGTGACCCGAAAGCCCATCTTCGCCCGCGTTCGCGACGGCATGGGTGTGAAGAACCAGAAGCCGCAGGTCTTCGGCGCGCTGACCGTCCGGGACAACCTCTGGATCGCCGCGCATGCCAGGACCAAGGACCGGGCGGCCTCCGATGATGTCAGCGCCAAGATCATGGATATGCTGGGCTTCGCCGCCCAGGCCAATGTCCAGGCCTCGGCACTGTCGCACGGCCAGCAGCAATGGCTTGATATCGGCATGGTGCTCTGCCTTGCACCGCGCGTTATCCTTCTCGACGAGCCGGCAGCCGGCATGACCAACGAGGAAACCCGAGAACTCTCCATTCTCGTCCGCACCCTTGCCCGGCATACGACCGTCGTCGTCGTTGAACATGACATGGATTTCGTCCGCACGCTCGACGGTCATGTCACCGTGCTCCATCAGGGCGAGGTCTTCGCCGAGGGCGATATCGCTAAGCTAAGGGCTGACGAGCGTGTCCTCGACATCTATCTGGGGAGGCGCAAGCATGTTTAGCATCGTCAATGCAACGAGCGGTTATGGCAAGACGGTAATCGTCCGTGATGTGTCGCTTACGGTGGGCGCTGGCGAAGTCGTCGGCCTGCTTGGTCGAAACGGTGTCGGAAAGTCGACATTGATGCGGCTTGCAACGGGCCTCCTGCCCGCCATGCACGGCCGCGTCGAGATCGACGGCAAACCGGCGCCGGCCTCACCCGCCAGGCGGGCCAGGCTGGGCATCGGCTACGTGCCGCAAGGCCGCTTCGTCTTTCCGCGCATGACCGTTGTCGAAAACATCGCGGTTGCGGCGGAGGCGAACGGCCATAACGGGCGGGCAGCCGTGGCCGAAGCCATGGAGGATTTTCCGATCCTTCGGCAGAAGGCCGGAGATCTCGCCGGCGGTCTGTCGGGCGGGCAGCAGCAGATCCTGGCTCTTGCCCGGGCACTCGCGATCAAGCCTCGAATCCTGCTGCTCGACGAACCGACCGAGGGCGTCCAGCCATCGATCATCGACGACATTTCGGGAATCCTCAAACGCATCAACAGGGAACGCAAGATCGCGATCCTGGTCGCGGAGCAGGATCTCGATTTCTGCCTGTCGATCGCGGAGCGCCTCTACGTGATGGAAAAGGGCGCGATCCGTCTGGAGACCGATCGCGAGAGCTTCCGGTCCGATCGCCAATTGCAGCAGGAATTGCTGGGAGTCTGACATGAGCAATCCATACGAACTCACCGACGACCAACTGAAGATGATTGAGGCGACGTTGAAGCGCATCCGGGGCGGACTGCGGAAATTCACAGCTACGCTGCCTGAGCCGTCGCATGGCTTCACCGCTGGGGAGCGCGAATGATGCCCGCGCCGCAATCCCTATCTTGCCAGATCGCTGCGCTAGCCGATGGCAGCCGGACAGCATCCTCGCTCGCCGAAGCGGCGCTTGACTGCGCCAGGACGTTTTCGGACCTGAACGCCTTTGTCGCCCTGGACGAGCCGATTGTCATGCAACAGGCCAGGGCGGCGGATGCACGGCGGCGGCTGGGCACGCCGCTGAGCCCGATCGACGGCGTGCCCATCGCCATCAAGGACAACTATCTGACGCTCGACTACCCCACCACCGCCTGCTCGAATGCGCTTCCGTCGGAGCCATCCGGGCAGGACGCGACCGTGGTCGCCGGTTTGAGAAGCGCGGGCGCCATTGTGTTCGGCAAGACCAACATGCACGAATGGGCCTATGGCGCGACCAACAGCACGTCGAGCTTTGGCGCGACCCGCAACCCGCGGGACACCAGCCGCATTACCGGCGGCAGCAGCGGCGGTTCGGCCGCCGCCGTGGCAGCCGGCATCGTCGCGGTAGCGCTCGGAAGCGACACCGGCGGCTCGGTCCGCATTCCTTCGGCCGCCTGCGGTATCTACGGTTTCAAGCCGAGCTACGGCCGGGTCTCGCGCCATGGCGTGCTGCCGCTGAGCTGGTCGCTCGATGCGCCCGGGCCGATGGCGGCGACGCTCGAGGACATCCGCCTGCTCCTGCCCCATCTTTTCGGGCAGGATCCGCTCGACCCGTCGACCCGTTGGGCAAGACCCTTCGAACATGCGCCTCCCGCCACGCGGCCGAGGCTGGTCCATCTCACGGGCCCTGGCCTCGAACGCTCAGAGGACGTGGACGGCGCCTTGCGCAACACGCTTTCCGTTGCCGATATTGCTCTCGGTGAAAGCACAATCGACCACATGGAGAGCTACTTTGCCGCCTGGGAAGCGATCCTCCATTGCGAGGCGGCGGCGTACCATCTCCAGCGTGACAGGGTTGATTTCGCAGCCTATTCCACGGTCACTCAGGCCCATCTGGCCGCCGGCGGCATGCTTGACGGTCTTGACCTCATCAAGGCGCAGCGCATTCGCGGCCACCTCATCGAAACCCTAACGAAGGGTCTGGGTGACTGGGACGCGCTCGTGCTGCCGACGCTGCCTGTCGTGGCGCCGCTGGCCACCGACGACTGGCAGGAATTCTCCGGTCGCCGCGTGACCACGCAGGACAGCATGACCTGGTTCTGCTGGATCGGCAATCTGGCGGGTCTTCCCTGCATCACGATCCCCGTTCCGCGCGCGCCGGGCCAACTTCCGGTCGGCATGATGCTGATGGGCCGGCCGGGTCGCGACGAGGCCCTGCTCTCCGTCGCGCAATGGATCGACGACAGACTGTGCAAGAGGAGTTAGGTTGTAGCCATGGAAAGCATCAAAGTCGGCGTCCTGTTCTCGCAAAGTGGCGCCATGGCCGTCAGCGAGAACGCGCATCTCAAGGGCATCCTTCTCGCCTGCGACGAGATCAATGCGGCTGGCAGCGCTGGCGGGCGCATGATCGAGCCCGTCATTCTCGATCCCGCCGGCAGCGACCAGCGCTATGCACAACTGGCGACCGAACTTCTCCTGCGGCACCGCGTCGACGCCATCTTCGGCTGCTGCCTCTCCACCAGCCGCAAGGCCGTCCTGCCCATCGTCGAGCGCTTCAACGGCATCCTCTTCTACCCCTCGGTCTATGAGGGCTTCGAATATTCGCCCAATGTGATTTACGGCGGGGCGGTGCCCAACCAGGTCATCGTTCCACTGCTCGAATATGTCTTCGAGCATCATGGCAAGAACATCGCGCTTATCGGCTCGGACACGCTCTATGCGCGCGAGATCAACCGTATCGTCATGGAATTCGTCGCCGACAGCGGTGGCCGGATCGTCGGGCCACGCTATTTCGAGTTCGGCACCCAGCCGGGCGAATTCGCGCCCTTCCTTCAGTCGATCAGGGACCAGGGTGCCAGCGCCATCGTGTCCACCACGGTCGGCGACGAAAGCGTCCGGCTCTACGACTGCCACTCGCGATTCGGGGATGAGGGCCTGCCGCCGATCGCATCGCTGACCACGACGGAATCCGAACTTGCCAGAATGCCGGCAGCAGCGCGAAAGGGACATCTCTCGGTTCTTCCCTATTTCGGTGCGCTGGACCAGCCCGACAGCGGAAGATTCCGGCAGGCCTTCGCCAGGCGCTTCGGCGCGCAGTCCTGCCCCGGCGTCTATTCGGAGGTCTGCTACACGCAGATGCATGTCTATGCGCAGGCGGTTGCCAGATTGGGGACGACCGACACTCAGGCGGTGCTTGCAGCGCTGCCTGAAATCGTGTTCAAAAGTCCGAGCGGCGACGCAAGGTTGGACGCGGATACGAACCATTTTCTGCTGCGGCCACTGGTCGGCTTGTCGAGGGAGAATGGTGAGTTCGATGTCGTCTGGCGCAGCCCGCATGTGGTAAGAGCCGATCCCTATCTCATTGCCTATGACCGATCGATTGGCCAGCGTGTTCCGGTATGACGGAGAATCTTCAAGTGGATGATGGAAACCTGCTGCGGCAACTGCGCCGTGTGCGGATGCTCGTCCTCCACCCGGAAGATTCCGAGCGCGAGATCCTGCTCGCCCATCTCAGGCGCGTCGGATGCACCGTCGAGTGCCGCTGGCCGCCGCCGGATGTGCTGCCCGACAATGTCGACGCCGTACTCTTCCTGCTCAACCGCAACCAGGGAGACCGCTCGCTCTCCTGGATGTCAAGCGCCCAGACCATCGCCCGCATCGCCATCATCGCCTTCGAGACGCCCGAAATTCTTGGCGAGTTGCAGCGCTTCAACGCGCATGGCGTCATCTCCAAGCCGATCCGCATCTTCGGGATTCTGGCCGCGCTCACCACCGCGCTGGGCCTGGCCAACCACGAAAACCGCCTCAAGCAGCGAGTCCGGACGCTGGACGAGACCCTGAAGTCGCGCCGCCTCATCGAAAAGGCCGTCGCCATCCTGTGCGAAACGCGGGACATAACCGAAGACGAAGCCTATCGCCGGCTGCGCGACAAGGCGCAAAACTCGAATTCGACGATCGGGTCCATCGCGGCCGCCGTGGTCGCCTCCAGCGGCGTCTAATCGCGAGATCAAAGCATCTCTGCGGCAAATTCCATCGGGGGCGAATGGAGTCAAACCGAGGGCACCGCAATTAGGCCGGCCCGCGATCGCACTAATCACAGGCAAAACGCGGAAATTATTTCCGAGTTCTGGTGCGAGTAAATCGAGAAGTTCTTGATAAGAGACCGTGTTGCATGGATTGGAGTTGGAGGCTGTCTGCGCGGTTTTCCGTTCTGCGAGCTGTCTTGATGCCGTATAGGATTTCACGCCAGCCATCGTGGCAAGTTCAGGAAGGCCCAATACCGGGTTACGAACTGAGCGCTTTGATCCGGATAACCTGACATAGCCGTTACGAGTTTGCAGTATCCTCGACTGATCGATGCCGCGTCGGCGGCAAGCTCTCTGGGTGATAGGGCTGGCGGATCCCTGTCATGTGGCCGTATCGTTGACGATGCGGCCATCCTCCAGCGTCACGATGCGGTCGGCAAGTTCGAGGATGCGGTTGTCATGCGTGACCATGACCGTGGTCGTCCCGCGGACCTGCCCGAGGCGCTTGAGTATCTGCACCACCGTCGCACCGCTGTCCCGATCGAGGGCGGCGGTGGGTTCGTCGGCAAAAATGACATGCGGATTGCCGACCAGCGCACGGGCGACGGCGACGCGCTGCTTCTGGCCGCCAGAGAGCTTTTCCGGAAGATAGTCCATGCGGTCGCCGAGGCCCAACAGAGTCAACGTGTGGCGGGCAGCCTTGACCTGCGCCGCTGGATCGGCCCGTCCGTGCACCTGCAGGCCCATGAGGACGTTCTGCAGCGCAGTCAAACTTCCATGCAGGTTGTGCGCCTGGAAGATGAAGCCTAGCCTGCGGCGCAGCGAGGTTTGCAGGGCCGGCTGCGCATCCTTCAATTCATGCCCGAGGAGCCTGATCGAGCCGTCCTGAACATCGCGCAGACAGCCCGCAAGGGTGAGCAAGGTGGTCTTGCCGGAGCCCGAAGGGCCGACCAGCACGGTCAGGGATCCACCGACCACATCCAGGTTCACATCGAACAGCGCCTGCTTGCGCGCCTCACCCCGTCCGAACCAGTGGTTCAGGCCCTTCATTGCAAGGGGAACATCCGTGGTCATCCCATGCCCCCTAGAAGAGATCGGCGGGGTCGGCCGCGACCAGCCGGCGCGTGGCGATTGCTCCCGACAGTGAACAGGCGACAACCGTACCGATGAACACTGTGACGGCCATGCCCGATGTCATGGCCAGAGGCAGCGTCGTCGCAAGGGCCATGCCCCAGAGCATCAGGTTGGCGACGATAAAGCCGGGGATGAAGCCAAGTACCCCCAGGACAAGCGCTTCCTCAAAGACAATGCCCAGGAAAAATCCCTGGCCATAGCCCATCGCCTTGAACGTCGCGTATTCACCAAGATGGTCGGCCACGTCGGTGGACAGGACCTGATAGACGATGACGATGCCGACCAGCACGCCGATGATGACGCCGAACCCGAAAATGATGCCTGTGGGGCGCTTGGTCTGCTGATAGTTCAGATCCTCGTTTGCGGCACTGGCATAGCTGCGGATCCGCAAGGACTTGTCCGACACAAGGTTGCGAAGCCGGGTGGCTACCGCATCGGGATCTGCACCCGCCGCCACCTGCAGCAGGATATGGTCCGGGGCGCCGGAGCTGCGCTTGGGAAACAGCACGAAAAACGTCTGGTCCGAGACCATCATGTAGCCGTCCCCGCCAAAGCCGCCGCCGCCTGCGAAGGTGTCGTAAAGCGTCAGCGTCGTGCCGGCAGCCTCGAACGAAAGCGGACTTTGTGGACGTATCCCGGCGGCTTCGTCGCGCGGCAGGCCTCGCGTGGCCCGGTCCAGGATGCCGGAATTCGGCAGTTGCAGCGTTGCCGTCCGTGCTGCCATGTCGGGTGAGAGGAAGGAGGCCAGCGTCGGATCGACGCCATAGGTGATCAGGCTCAACGTGTTGTCGGCCCGCTGCCAGGAGACGGTTCCGATGAACAGCCCCATGCCTGCGACGACAGCGGGATCGGCAAGGGCCTGAAACATCCATTGCCGCGCCACGTTGCTGCCCTCCGTCATGGAATTGGCGTCGGAGGCGGATATCATGATGTCCGCGCGGAAGAAGCCGTAGGGCTTCAAGGTCGCCGTCGCCATCGAGTTCATGATGCCGAGTTGCACGAAGACCAGCACATTGGCGAAAGCCACCCCGGCCAGTGCGGCGGCAAAGCGGGTCCGGCTGTGGGTCAACTGCAGCCAGCCAATCGGCAGCCGCCCGAACAGCGCCTCGAGCAAGCGGCTCATGGCCGCGCCCGGGTGTCGATGCGGGCGATCACCTCGAGATTGGTGAAGCGCGCGGCGATGGCGGACGAAGCTTTGTCGAGCTCCACCATCACCCGGACCACCCGCGCATCGGTATTGGCAGCGGTGTCATCCGACAGGAGATCCTGGCGTCCGACGGTCAGGCCGATTGAGGCAACCCGTCCCTGCAGGGTTCGCTGCAGCGCCGTGGCCGCCAGTTCGACAGGCTGGCCCACGGTCACAAGCGAGATGCGGTCCTGGTAGATTTCGGTCTCCGCCATCATCTGGCTGACGTCACCCAGTTCCATGAGGCCTTCTGCGGGTGGACGCTGACCCGGCCTGGCATGGATGTTCAGAACGGTGCCACTGATCGGGGCCAGGACCCTGGCGCTGATCAGGTCATTGCGCGCTCTCGCCAGCTCGGCCACGGCAGCCTCCACATTGCGGGTGGCCACGACAACATCGGGCTGGCTGTCGAGATCGGCGGCGGCATAGCGGGCGAGCGTGGCCTCCGCTTTTTCGACGGCTGCGGCAGACTGCCGGTCAGCTGCAATGGCTGCGTCGAGTGCGGCCTGCGAAGTCAGGCGTTCAGAGAGCTTGCTGGTCCGGGACAGGATGGCCGCAGCCTCGGCGGCCGCTGAACGCGCCCGTGCCAGTTCGGCGAGCGCCTCCCTTCGACTGTTCTCGACGGTCGCGCGGGTCTGCACCAATGTCGCGCGGCGGACCGCCACATTGGCTTCGGCCAGAAGAATTGCGCCTTCGAGGTGTGCCTGGTTATCCATGCGTGCCACCGTGGCGCCTTGCTCCACCACGTCGCCCTCGGCAACGAGAACCTCGGCCACGCGCGCGTCACCCGCGCCATAGGGTGGCGCGACGAACGAGATGTCGCCGCGCGGCATCAGCCGTGCGAGACCGACGACGTCAGAGGCGCGGATGGTCTCCGCCATGTCCTTCGGAAGCACGATCTCCGGGGGCAGGGCAATCGGTGACCCCGAACCGGCGCCGGGCTTGAGCCCTGTCAGTGCGAAGAACCTCTTCAGGGCGGGCGGCTGGAAGTACATTCCGATCACGGCGCCCGAAAACAACAGGACCGGCACCACAAGGACCAGCAAATAGCGTGCCCGGATACGCCGCCGCGGCGGAGCGGCAGCGTCTGACGCCATGGTCATGATCTCCAGCGGCAGATCGCTATTCTGGTCGGTCATTTTGCGGACGGGTCCCATGGGAACTGTGAACGCCACGCGACCGCCTCGACCGACACGCATTGTTCAAGTCGATGCTGCAACTGGCTTGACGACAGCTAATCATAGTTTGGTCGTGGTGTGTTGATCGAAATCACTTCACGCAGAACAGCCTTGATTGCGCGATTCCTCTTGCTTCCGCTCAGGCAATCTGCCTTTGCCAGCCTGCATGCTCAGGCGCCAGATGGCTTTAGCCCCTCCAGCGCCAACAAGACCCCGATCCAAGCCGATGGCGGCACAGCAAGCCAGACGCCATTCAGCCTACCGAAGCCGACCAGTTCTTGCGCCGGAGGCCAGAACAGTGTCAGCGCGAGCAAGGGGGCCACGACCGGCAGGACTGCCGCCAATGCTCTGTTTGGCCGGAAGGGCGCCGACCGGATCGAACTTGAGTTGGACCTGTCGATGAGGGTCAGCGCCACGACACCGAGAAAAAGCGTGGCGAATGCCAGCCCGTGAACCTGATCGGAGCCGAGCCCATAGCCCGGCGCGAACCAGGCGGCAGATCCCGCCGCCCCAAGCACCATCAGGCCCTGAAAAGGCTCCAGACGACTGTGGGCCAGGAAAACTGTGGCTCATCGATCCTGCCGGCGGGCGGCGCATGACGCCCTCTTCCTTGCGCTCGGCCTCGAAGACCAGCGCGCAGACGGGGTCGAATAGCAACGGCATGCCGAGCAGCACGTCTCGGCCAGCCATGCGCTGTGGTGCTACGTCGCGGATCACAAGCGCGCGGGGGCTGCAGAGATCTCGCAGGACTTCCAGCACGCGGCCGGTTCTGCCTCTTGCGCTGCGGTGATGGCGATCGACATGCAGGCAAAGGCAAGGAGGATTAGGACCAATCGACATTCATCGTGGCAGCAGAAAATCAAAATCGCAGCCTTTGGTGGCCGGCAGGACGTGTTGGCGGTAAAGCTTGGCATAGCCGCGCATTGCTTCGCCGGCTGGTGCAACGAAGGTGGCGCGCCGGGCGGCGAGCTCGGCTTCGGGCACCAGCAGATCGATGCGTTTTCCTGCGGCGGAGAGGCGAATGCGATCGCCGTTCCTGACGAGCGCCAGTGGTCCGCCGAGATCGGCCTCGGGCGTGACATGCAGCACGATCGTGCCGAAGGCGGTGCCGGACATGCGGGCGTCGGAAATGCGGACCATGTCCTTGACGCCCTGCCGCGCCAGCTTTTTCGGGATCGGCAGGTAGCCGGCCTCTGGCATGCCCGACGGGCTGCGCGGCCCCGCATTCTGGAGCACGAGCACATCGTCCGCCGTAACGTCGAGATCGGGATCGTCGATGCGGGCCGCGAGATCCTCGAGCGAGCAGAACACCACTGCGCGGCCCTCGTGTTCGAGCAGGCCGGGTGTCGCCGCCGCGCGCTTGAGAATCGCGCCTTCGGGCGCCAATGTTCCCCGGAGCGCGATCAGGCCGCCGAGCGGATCGACCGGCTGGTCGGCGGAGCGGATCACGGCGCGATCGACAGGGTCGGCGAGCGGCCGTGCCAGTCGCTCGCCGAGCGTGATGCCGGTGATGTCGCGGCAGGCGAGATTGAGCTTGCCCTCGATCTCGCGAAGCACCGCCTCCAACCCGCCTGCCGTGTGGAAGTCCTCCATGTAACCCGACCCGACCGGCTTGAGATCGACCACGACGGGGGTCTCGTCGGAGAGACGGTTGAAATGGTCGAGATCGATCGCGATTCCGGCACGGCCGGCAATCGCGGCGAGATGGACAATGGCGTTGGTGGAGCCGGAAACCGCAAGCAGCACGCGGATCGCGTTTTCGATCGACTCGCGGGTGATGAGGTCCACCGGCACCGGGCCGCCCGAGACCGCCATCTGCGCGGTCAGCGCCCCGGTCTCTTCCGCCGCGCGCAGGCGGTCGGCATGGACGGCGGGGATCGCCGACGTGTTGGGCAGCATCATGCCGAGCGTCTCGCCGATCAGCGCCATGGTGCTCGCCGTGCCCATCACCGCACAGGTGCCCGAGGTGACGGCGAGGCGGCCCTCGATCTGGGAAATCTCGTCGCCATCGATCTCGCCGGCGCGGAACTTGCCCCAGAAGCGGCGGCAATCGGTGCAGGCGCCGAGGCGCTCGCCCTTGTGGCGGCCGGTCATCATCGGCCCGCCAACGACGAGCGAGGTCGGCCGGCCGGCCGAATAGGCGCCCATCAGCAGCGCCGGCACGGTCTTGTCGCAGCCGCCCATCAGCACCACCGCATCCATCGGCTGGGCGCGGATCATCTCCTCGACCGCCATCGCCATCAGGTTGCGGTAGACGAGCGACGTCGGCGACAGGAACACCTCGCCGAGCGAGATGACCGGAAAGGTGACGGGAAGCGCCCCGGCGGCGAGCACACCGCGCTTCACCGCCTCGATCATTTCCGGGAAATGCCGGTGGCAGTTGTTGAAGCCGCTCTCGGTGGTGCAGATGCCGACGATCGGCTTGTCGAGTGCCGCGCCGCTATAGCCCATCGAGCTTGCGAAGGAGCGGCGCAGATAGCGGGCGAAATCCCGATCGCCGTAATTGGTGAGCCCGTTGTCGAATCCGAGTGGCTTCCTGTCGGTCATGTCTTTGTTCCTGCACTTGGCGCGTCTAGGCCAGCGTCGTCTAAACCAGTCGATGGCGAATGTATTTCGGATTGAGATAGTCGAGAATGCCGAGGCTGCCGCCCTCGCGGCCGAAGCCGCTCTGGCGGGTACCGCCGAACGGCGCCTCGGCGGTGGCGAGCAGCGTCTCGTTGACGCCGACCATGCCGGCCACGAACGCCTCCGCCGTCATCGCCGCCCGGCGTGCATCGCGGGTGAAGACATAGGCCGCGAGCCCGAATTCGGTGGAATTGGCCCGCGCGATCACCTCGTCAAATGTGTCGAAAGGCGCGATCGGTGCGATCGGTGCGAAGGGTTCCTCCGTCATGATCCGGGCATCGTCGGGCACGTCGGCCAGCACTGTCGGTTCGAGGAAGTGACCGTGGTTGAGATGCGCGGGTCGCCTGCCGCCGGCGAGAAGCCGTGCACCGCGTTCGACCGCATCTGACACCAGTCCCTCGGCGAAGGCGAGCGAGCGGGCGCGGATCAGGGGGCCGGTGGAGACGCCGGGCTGGAGCCCGTCGCCGACGACCAGTTTGCCGGCATAGGCAGCAAAGGCCTGCTCGAAGGGTTCGGCAATGGAGCGGTGCACATAGAAGCGCGACGGCGAGATGCACACCTGCCCGCAATTGCGGAACTTCGTCGCGGCGAGCTTTTCCGCCGCGGCGACGGGGTCGAAATCCTCGTGGATGATAACGGGCGCGTGGCCGCCGAGCTCCATCGTCACCTTCTTGATGCCCTCGGCGGTATTCCGGAGAATCTCGCGACCGACAGGCACGGAACCTGTCAGCGACACCTTGCGGATGACGGGCGAGGCGATCAGCCGCCCGACCATCGGCACCGCCGGGCCGGTGAGGATGGAGAGGCAGCCAGGCGGCAGGCCGGCATCGATCAGCGCCTGGCCGATGGCCATGGCGCTGCCCGGCGCTTCCGACGCTGGGCGGAGAACGATGGTGCAGCCTGCCGCCAGCCCCGCCGCGACCTTGCGTGCCGGCAGCAGCATCGGGAAATTCCAGGCGGTGAGCGCCAGGCATGGTCCCACCGGCTGGTAGATGACGGAGAGCCGCTCGTCGACATTGCGGCCGGGAATCGTCTGGCCGTAGATGCGTTTGGCCTCCTCGCCATACCATTCGAACTGGTCGGCGCTGGCGCGGATTTCGCCCTCGGCCTCCGCGAGCGGCTTTCCGGTCTCGGTGCTCATGATCCGGGCGATGGCTCTGATCCGCTCGCGAATCAGGTCGGCGGCGCGGCGGAGTATCGCCGCGCGCTCCCAGGCGGGCACGCGCGACCAAGTGGCGAACGAGCGCTCCGACGAGACGAGCGCGGCCTTCTCGTCGGCCTCAGTGGCCGAAGCAACCATGCCGACCACCAGCTCCGTCGCGGGGCTGCGGACCTCGATCACCTTTCCGTCCGAGGCCTCCCGCCAGGCGCCTTCGATCAGCAGTCCGAATTGTTCGTACATCTCTTCTCTCTCAGATCAGTGTGCGGGCATATTGGCGCTGGACGTCGTCGACCCAGTTGCCGACATTCCACTGGCCGTAGGCACCGAGTCCGACGGCGGGATCGTCGCCGAAATAGACCGGCACATGGACGAGGCTCAGGCCCGGCCAGGCGCGCGCTTCCTCGAGCGCGGCGGTCAGGCTCGCCTCGTCCATGCCGCCCGACAGCGCGCGCACCCCACTGAACGCGCTTGCGAGTTTGACATAGTCGACGGCCACGGTGTCGCTCGTGCGGAAATCGTGACCGTATTGTGCGAGCTGCAGATGGCTGATCGCCGCCATGCGGCGATTGTCGAACAGCAGGATCGTGCCATGCACGCCGTGCTCGACGCCATCAAGCAGCACCTGCGGGTTCATCATGAAGGAGCCGTCGCCGGTAAAGGCGATACCGTAACGCCCGGCGTCGGCGATGCCGGACGCGAGCAGGGCGCTGACAGCAAAGCCCATATAGGACGCGCCGGTCTCGGTGAAGGTTTCAAAGGGCGCCTGGTCCTCGACGATCTGGAAGCCATTGGCCTGCACGTCGCCCGCGTCGAAGAATTTCAGCGCGCCGTGGCGGCGGCAGAAATCGGCGGCGATGCGGATGGCGCGTGGCTGGGTCAGCACCGGCCGCTGCCAGATCCGGTCATAGACCGGCGGCGAGGCGACCTTGCGGGCAAGGAACCCTTCCCACTCGGCCCGCTTGTCGCGGCCGGCGGCGAGCCAGCCGGATTTGGCGGGATCCGGCACGACCTCGTCGAGAGCGTCGGCCAGCCGGCCGGCCACAACAGCGGCATCACCCGTCAGCGCGATCGTGTTGTTATAGTGCTGGACGTCGATCGGGTCGGCATTGATGTTGACTACCATGCGCACCTTGGGCCAGCCGATGCCGGAGCAATCCGCCTGGCAGACGGCGCGACTGCCAATCACGATCAGCAACTCGGCTTCCTCCATCGACCAGTTGCCGCTGATCGAACCCTTGGAGCCGCCGACGCACATGTTCTGCGGATGGTCGGAGGGGATCACGCCGCTGGCGCCGGGGCTGGCGACGACGAGCGCGCCGGCCTTCTCGGCGAGACGCCGGACGGCTTCGGATGCCGTGCGGCTGCCGCCGCCGAGCTTGATCGCGACCTTGGCCGTCGAGGCGATGGCCGCCGCGGCCGCGCTGATGCCGGTGTCGTCGGCCGGGGCCAGCGCCGGATAGACCGGCCGGTCCGGCAGCGCGTCGAGCCGCAGCATCACAAGCGCCGGCTGGGTGTTGAGCGGCAGGTTCATGTAAAAGGGGCCGGGGCGCCAGGGATGGAAGACGCAGGCTGCCCCCTTGCGCAATCCGTCCCGCAGCGCTCCCGGTGTATGCAGCGTGTAGGAACTTCCCATCAGGGAGGTGATTTGTGAGAAGATTCCCTGTGCCGGCTTCGGCACCTGCTGCATGTTGTAGCCTTCGCCCTGCGTCGTCTCGTCACCGTAGAGGTGATAGAGGCCGACGCCGTTGGACGCGGCGGCAAGCGAGGCCGCCATGGCCTGGAAGGCGCCCGGTCCGATCGAGGTGACGACCGCGCCGACCTCGCCATAGACCCAGGACAGCGCGGTCCCGGCATGGGCCATCTCCACCTCGTTGCGGAATTGCCAGCAGCGCACGAGGCCGTTGGCCTCGTAGGCCATGATGACGTCGGCGAGCGCGGTGCTGCCATGGCCGAAGATCGCCAGATATTTGGTGACGCCCTGCCGCATCAGGCCGAGCAGCAGCGCTTCGACCATCGTCAGGGTCACGGGCTCACTCAGCAGGCCGGCGTCGATCGCTGCCTTCAGGCCGCCGGCAGACCTCAGCCAGGCCGCTCGCTCGGCGACTGTATCGGTCGGGGAATCGGGAAACCGGGAAAGGGTCACGCCTGCCTCCCGTTCCTCAGGTCGACCGGCCGGCCGATGCGGGCGGACTCTTCGGCTGCGAGCGCGAAGCGCAGCACCTGTCGCGCCTGCCGCGCCGTCAGCACCGGCGCCCCGCCGGTCTTGAGCGCCTCGATATAGTGGCGGGTCGAGAGCACGAAGCTCTGTTCCCAGCCGGTCGGGATATCGCGATATTCCGTGAGCTTACCGTCGCTGTAGAGCACGACCGGCGGACTGTCGGCGAGGCGGCCGTGGCCACCGTTGATCCAGATGACACCCTTGGTGCCGGTGATCTCGACACGGTCGTCCTGGGCATAGTGCCGGGTCGCGAGCTCCATCTCGGGCGAATAGACGATCTCGAGATTGCCGATGCGATTTCCTGGAAACCGGAACGAGATCTGCGACTGGGCGTCGAAGCGGATGCCGCCCGGCCCCTCGGTGTCGCCGATGAAGGCGTGCACCTCGTCCGGCTCACCCATGAAATGCCAGGCCAGCGCGAATTTGTGGTGGCCGTCGTCGAACACGAGCGGGCCGCCGCCGGCCTGATCCTGCTTCTGGCGCCAGGCATTCGCAGCCGCCGGCACGTCCCAGGCGGTGGCGCTCTTTGCCGGATTGGACTTGATGCGGATCGACAGAGGCTCGCCGATCGCGCCCTGATCGATGAGCTCGCGCGCCTTGAGCACCGGCGGATAGAAGATGAAGTTCTCGAAGATCTTGACCGGCCGGTCATAGGCCTCGGCCGCCGCCACCAGTTGGTCGGCCTCGTCGAGCGAGACGCACATCGGCTTCTGCAGCGAGACGATCTTGCCTGCATTCATCGCCTTCAACGCCGCGCCGAGATGGAGGTGATGCGGCAGCAGGATCTCGACGAGGTCGACATCGGGGCGCGCGAGCACGGCATCGAGATCGGTCTCGATCGCCACGCCGTCGAGGCCCCAGTCCGTCGCCTTGCTCTGGGCCAGCACGGCATCGCGGTCGCAGAGCGCGACGATGCGGGCGTTGGGGTTCTGTCGGTATTCGATCGCGTGAAGATCGGATATCCGGCCGGTGCCGATAATGGCTACCCTAAGCGGGCTGGTGCTCATGCGATGGGCCTTTCTGTGGCATGGGTACTGAAGCGGACGTGACGATGCGGCCGAGTTCGGCGAGGCGCTCGTCGGTGACGCGGACGCTGGGGCCGGACACGCCGATGGCCGCGATCATGTGGCCGTGGTCGTCATAGACGGGTCGCGCCACGCAGCGGATGCCGTGGGCGAATTCCTCGTTGTCGACGGAATAGCCGCGCGCCCGGGTCCTGACGATCTCGTCATCGAGGCTGCGGCGGGTGGTCAGCGTGTGCGGGGTGAAGGCCGCAAAGGGACCCTCCGCGCTGGCATTGCCGAAAGCAAGGAAGGCCTTGCCCAGCGCGGTGCAATAGAGCGGCGCAAGCGATCCGATCGGATGGTCGACCTTGAGCGGCAGGGACGAATCGATCTTGTCGATGTACCAGACGCGGTTTCCCACCAGCACTGCCATGTGGGCGCATTCGCCGGTCTCGGCGACCAGACGCTCCAGCGCGGGCCGCCAGGCTTCCTTGACCGAGACGATATCGATGAGTGAATGGCCGGTATTCTCCGCCCGCGCGATCTTGTCCGTCGGCTGGTATCGACGGCTCGAGTCCTGGACCGCGTAGCCGGATGCCACCAGCGTCTTCATCAGGTGCGAGGCATTCGACTTGTCGACGCCGAGCGCCTCGGCGACGTCGGTCAGCCGGACAGGCTCGCGGCTGGCTGCGAGAAAGTCGAGGGCTTCGAGGCCGCGGGTGAGTGACTGCAAAAGGCGCATATTGAACTCCATGGGTTTGATCGTTTGCGCTATGCTAAACAAAAGTACAGCATATAACAACTCAATCGATCAAAACCGTCGACGCCGTGATGATTCGCCGCTTTTGTTTGAGAATGCAATACTTTTGTGTTGACATCGGCAACAAATTTGCGAAAAGCTGGTAATGCGAAGAGAGAAGTTTAACATTCGCAAACTTCACGGGAGGACCCTATGTATTCCATCACACGGCGCTCGCTCATGCTTGCAGCGCTCATGGCATCCGCTGCCGGCATTGCAGGCCCCGCTCTCGCCCAGTCGGGCGAGGTGACGATCAGCCACTATTTCACCGGCGAACTCGGCCTCAAGGCCTTCAACGAGCAGGTCGCCAAGTTCGAGCAGGCCACCGGCATCAAGATGAAGGAAAGCCCTGTTGGCCACGAGGACTTCAAGACCGACATTCTCGTTCGCGCCGCCGGCAACAGCTTGCCCGATGTCTTCAGCTACTGGGCCGGCGCGCGCGTTGCCTTCATTGTCAAGTCCAACAGCCTGCGTCCGATCGACGACATGTGGGCCAAGGACAAGCTCGACGGCGTGATCGCAAAGCCGATCGCCGACAGCGCGTCGATCTACAACGACATGCATTTCCTCGTGCCGTTCAACTATCACTATGCCGGCATGTTCTATAACACCAAGGTGCTCGCCGACGCCGGCATGACCACGCCGCCGGCAACCTGGGACGAGTTCATCGCTCTCTGCAAGACGCTCAAGGACAAGGGCATTGCCCCGATCGCGCTTGGCTCGAAGAACCGCTGGCCGGCGCAGTTCTGGTTTGACTATCTGCTGCTCCGCACCGCCGGTCCCGACTATCGCGCCAGGCTGATGGCGGGCGAAGCCTCCTACGATGATCCCGAAGTCGCCGCCGCCATGGCGATGTGGAAGGAAATGCTGGACGCCGGCCTGTTCGTCGAGAACGCCAATGCCGACGACTGGACGGACGCGGCCGACAAGGTGGCGCGCGGCGACGCCGCCATGACCCTCATGGGCACCTGGATCACCGGCTACTGGAACGGCGTCGGCCTGAAGCCCGGCGCGGACTACGACTTCTTCCCGTTCCCGAAGATCAAGGACGGCGTGCCGAACGCGGCCGTTGGTCCTGTCGACGGCTTGGTCGTCTCAGCCAACTCGGCCAACCCTGATGGTGCCGAGAAATTCCTGTCCTTCATGATCTCCAACACTGACGTGCAGGCCAAGTGGGCGGAAGCCCAGGGCGCGCTCTCGGCCAATGTCAATGTCGACCCGACGACCTACAATGTCGTGATGCAGAAGGCCGCGAAGACCGTGTCGGAGGCGGAAGCCTTCGCCTTCAACTACGACCTCGCGACCCCGCCGCCGGTGGCGGAAATCGGTCTGTCGATGTTCACGCGCTTCATCGACGATCCGTCCAAGTCCGACGAGATCTTGAAGGACGTCGCCTCGGATGCCAAGGCGGCGTTCAAGGAATAAGGATCAAAGGGTCGCGGCCTCGCCTCCGGGGCAGCGATTCTCCAGAAAGGAATATTCATGGAGCGGCACAACAGATTCTGGCGCATCGCGCTTCTGGCCCCGCCACTGTCCGTCTTCGCCGTCTTCGTGATCTGGCCGCTCCTGAGCTCGTTCTACTACAGCGTGACCAACTGGAACGGCTTCGATTCCAATTACGACCATGTCGGGCTTGCCAATTTTGCCAAGATCTTCACCGACAAGCTGTTCATGAACGCGGCGATCAACACCACCATCTGGATGGTCGCGGCGATCGTGGTTCCGACATTGCTCGGCCTTGGCCTCGCGCTGTTGCTCGATGGCAAGGTCCCCGGCGGCCGCATCTTCAAGACAATCGTCTACCTGCCGATCTGCCTCTCCGCCGTCATTGTCGGCCAGATCTGGATCTGGATCTACCAGCCCGACTGGGGCCTGCTCAACACGGTGGTTTCCAACCTGAGCGGCGAGAAGGTCCGCTATGCCTGGCTCGCCAAGCCGGACACTGCGCTCTGGTCCGTCATCATCGCCTGGTCCTGGCAGCAGACCGGCCTGTCGATGGTGATCTATCTTGCCGGCCTCACCGCGATCCCCGAAGACCTGATCGAGGTCTGCGAGATCGAGGGGGCGAAATACTGGCAGCGCATCGTCCATGTCGTGCTGCCGCTGCTGACCCCTTCGACCGTCGTCGTCATCGCGCTTTCGGTGATCAACTCGCTCAAGGGCTTCGACATTCTCTACATCATGACCGGTGGCGGGCCGTTCAACAGTTCCGACACGCTCGCCATGCACATGTACAACGAATCCTTCCGGAAATACCTGATGGGCTACGGTAGCGCGATATCAGTGGTGCTGTTCCTGATCGCGCTGACGATCATCGGCGTCTATTTCCGCCAGTTGAGGAAAGTGGACCGGATCTATGGCTGATCAATCCCCGGCCCAGCCGTCCAAGCCCAAGCCCTTCAAGCCCTGGCGCGCGGCGATCTTCGTTATGCTGCTCACGCTCTCGGTGCTCTTTCTGTTGCCGACCACAGGGGTGCTGCTGTCCTCGATCAAGACGACGCGGGAGATCGCGCTCGGCGACCTCTGGTCGTTGCCGACCGCGTTCTATCTCGGCAACTTCGTCGAAGTCCTCTCGAACCCCGCCGTGCACCAGTATTTCGTCAACACGCTGCTGATCACGGTGCCCGGCACGATCGCCTCGACCGGACTCGGCGTTCTCGCCGGCTATGTCTTCGCCAAGCTGCCGTTCCGGGGTGCCAACGCGCTCTTCCTGGTCATCGTCGCTGGCATGTTCTTTCCGCCGCAGGTCATCCTCGTGCCGCTGTTCCGGCTGTTCAATTCGATGGGGCTGATCGATACGCTCTGGCCGGTCTTTATTGTCCACACCGCGCTCGGCATCCCGATCTGCACGCTTCTGATGCGGAACTTCTTCGCCACCGTGCCGACCGCGCTCCGCGAGGCGGCGATCCTCGAAGGCGCTAGCGAATGGCAGGTACTGACCCGGGTCGTGCTGCCGCTCAGCCTGCCGGCGCTTGCCGTGCTGGGGACGCTGCAGTTCACCTGGATCTGGAACGACTTCCTCTGGCCGCTGATCTTCACCCAGTCCGACGACAAGCGGACGATCATGATCGGCATCGTCAATCTCAAGGGCCAGTATTCCGTGGCCTGGGGCGTGCAGGGCGCGCTGTCGCTCGTGGCCAGCCTGCCCACGCTCTTCGTCTTTCTGTTCTTCCAGCGCTATTTCATCAAGGGCATGACAATGGGCGCGGTAAAGGGTTGACCATGACACAGCTTGCACTCCGCTCGATCCGCAAATCCTTCGGGGCGGTGGACGTCATCCGTGGCGTCGATCTCGATGTCGCCAAGGGCGAATTCGTCGTCTTCGTCGGCCCCTCCGGCTGCGGCAAGTCGACCATGCTGCGCATGATCGCCGGGCTCGAGGACGTGACCTCGGGCACGATCGGCATCGCCGGCCGCGACGTCACCACCACGGCACCGGCCAAGCGCGAGATCGCCATGGTCTTCCAGTCCTACGCGCTGTTTCCGCACATGACGGTGGGGGAGAATATCGGCTTCGGCCTCAAACTGGCCGGCCGGCCGAAAGAGGAGATCGCGCGTCTCGTCATGGGCGTCGCCCAGACGCTGCAGATCGAACCCCTGCTCGACCGCACCCCGCGCGAACTCTCGGGCGGCCAGCGCCAGCGCGTCGCGATCGGCCGCGCCATCATCCGCCAGCCGAAGATCTTCCTGTTCGACGAGCCGCTCTCCAATCTCGATGCCGCGCTGCGCGTGCAGATGCGGCTCGAGATCGCCCGGCTCCATGCCCGGCTCGGCGCGACGATGATCTACGTCACCCACGACCAGACCGAAGCGATGACGCTCGCCGACCGCATCGTGGTCTTCAACAAGGGCCGCATCGAACAGGTCGGCGCGCCGATGGAGCTCTACGAGCGCCCTGCCAACATGTTCGTCGCCGGCTTCATCGGCGCGCCGGCGATGAACTTCTTGCCCGCCGAGCTCCGCGCGGGGGTGCAGGGGCACAGGTTGATCATCGGACCGACCGAGTTGGAAACGTCACAAACGCTTACGGGTGAGGGAGCAGTGATCGCAGGCATCAGACCTGAACATATTACGATGACCCAAATAAGTGATGCACACTTAGTGGCGCGCGTTGAACTCGTGGAGCGACTTGGATCTCAAACATATGCCTATGTCGAGGTCTCAAAGCCGAACTTAACACTGACACTCGCCGTCCCCGGCGCCACTAAGGTCCATCCAGGGGACCATATCGGACTGCGCCTATCGGCGGACAACATGCACATATTTGCTTCTGATGGCGCCAGGATTTAGTCTATCGTGACCGTGTTGCATGGATTGGAGTTGGAGGCTATCTGCGCGGTTTTCCGTTCTGCGAGCTGTCTTGATGCCGTATAAGATTTCACGCCAGCCATCGTGGCAAGTTCAGGAAGGCCCAATACCGGGTTGCGAACTGGCCCGCATACAGTGAGACCCTTTGCCGCCGCGGCGATCTGACGGTAGGGGTTTCCTACGATGTGACGAGTGGATGGCGGCACCACGACGGACGCGAGGTGGGCAGCTTGCCCTTCGTCAGACACGGGGCTTCATGCGGTCGATTGCAATGCTGGCGGGGTTGGCCCTGCCGGTGCCAGACTTGTCGACACTGTCAGGGCGCGGCAAGGACTGACCTGCACGTGGCCTGGAGTGGCCGTGCAGCGGCCACAATCACGGGGTCAAAGGCACCCGCAAAGCCTGGCGAAAGCTGCACATTGCCCTCGATCCTGACAGTGGCGTTATTCTCGCATCCGGGCTGACTGCGAAACAAGAGCGCCAGAGCTAACAATCAATCGGTGACACGTTCTACCTGGGCGCCGCACCGCGTCAGCTTTTCTTCCAGCCGCTCGAAGCCACGGTCGAGATGATAGACGCGCGAGACCGTCGTTTCGCCCTCAGCAGCGAGCCCGGCAATGACCAGCGACACGGAGGCCCGCAGGTCCGTCGCCATGACAGGCGCACCCTTGAGACGTGGCACGCCCTCGATCCGCGCAGTGCGATCGTTGAGCGTGATCTTGGCGCCGAGACGGGCGAGTTCCTGCACATGCATGAAGCGGTTCTCGAAGATCGTCTCGGTGATGTGCGATACGCCGGACGACCGGGTCATCAGGCCCATGAACTGCGCCTGCATGTCGGTCGGGAAGCCCGGATACGGGTCGGTCACCACATCGACCGGGCTGATGCCGCCGCCATTGCGGCGCACGCGGATGCCGCGCTCCGTGGTGGTGACCTCGGCGCCGGCGCGGCGGATCGCTTCGAGTGCGGTCTCGAGAAAGGCGGGATCGGTCTCGGTGATCTCGACATCGCCGCCGGTCATGGCAACCGCCATGGCATAGGTGCCGGTCTCGATGCGATCGGGCATCACGCGATGACGGGCGCCGGCGAGTGAGGTGACGCCCTCGACGGTGATGGTGGATGTACCCGCGCCGGTGATCTTGGCGCCCATGGCGTTGAGGCACTTGGCGAGGTCGACGATTTCAGGCTCGCGCGCGGCATTGCCGATCACAGTGGTGCCATTGGCGAGGCTGGCGGCCATCAGCATCACATGGGTCGCGCCGACGGACACCTTGGGGAATGTGTAGCGCGCGCCCACCAGGCCGCCCTTCGGCGCCCGGGCGTTGACGTAGCCTGCATCGATTTCCATCTCGGCGCCGAGTGCCTTGAGGCTTTCGAGGAAGAGATCGACCGGACGCGTGCCGATTGCGCAGCCGCCCGGTAGCGAAACGCGCGCCTGACCCTCGCGGGCGAGCAACGGGCCGATGACCCAGAAGCTGGCGCGCATCTTCGACACCAGCTCATAGGGCGCGGTGACGTCTGCGATCGTGCGGCAGGTGAAATGGATCGTGCGGGCGTAGGACCCGTCCTGGTTCTCGCGCCGGCCATTGACGGCGACATCGACGCCGTGATTGCCGAGGATTCGAACCAGTTGCTCCACGTCCGCCAGATGCGGCACGTTTTCGAGTGTCAGCGTATCGGAAGTGAGCAGCGAGGCGATCATCAACGGCAGGGCCGCATTCTTGGCACCGGAAATCGGGATGATGCCACGAAGCTCGTTGCCGCCCTTAATTATGATGCGATCCATAGGGTACCTTACGGGCGCCGCCCGCCTTTCCTGGAATTCCGTGTTTCGGAGATTGGCGCCTCCATAAAGGAGATGCGTTGAAATGAGAAGTCCATTGAAAGAAACACAAAACGGTGACTGCGGCTCGAACTTATGTAAGTGACCTATCGCACGATTACATCGAAAGGTGGATAAACGTAAGCGCGTAGGCTGTCCCACGCATCTTTGAGCGCGCCGAGCGCGCGCCTTCTTTCGCAGGAGTCGTGCGGGGCGACCGAATCCGGCTTTTGACGTCGGAAGTCGCAGCCGCTCGCTGCTCGTCGACGATCGCGCGCTTCCGACACGTTGGAGGCCTGCCACTACGGTGTCACCTCGTTCATCAGGCCGATCGCCTCTGGCGTAGCGGCGCCGGTATAGGCAACCGCTGCGCCAGGCGGCAACGGCCTGGAAGGTGAGCGCCGAATAGACCTGGTCCGGGGTGAAGAAGCGCTCACGCACCAGGCCGACCTGGTTCTCGACCTGACCCTTCTGCCAGCCGGATGCGGGCACGCAGGCAACGGAGTGAACGAGATAGCGGCTGCACATCTGCAGGAAGCGGCGATTGTATAGCCGCTCCTTGCCGACGAACACTACCTCAACCGCCGTCTCTGGGGGGGATTTGGTGGAGCTAAGCGGGATCGAACCGCTGGCCTCTACATTGCGAACGTAGCGCTCTCCCAGCTGAGCTATAGCCCCGACCGTGATCCCCGGGGAGATCGACAGAATAGATAGCAGACCGGAGCCTGATTTCAATCCGGCGCGATGGAAATTTATCCGCGGAGGGGCGTTTACCAAGGGCGGGCGGAAAGCGTTGCATGGGCGCGAAAATCCGCTAATCCTTGCGCACCCAGCCGTGCCTCGTACAGGAGATCCCCCTTGGCCGCATTCGGAACGTCGGGCCTGCGCGGCCCTGCCACGGATTTCACGACCGGGCTCTGCACGGCTTACGTGACCGCCTTTCTCGAACGCTGCGCCGCGAATTCGTCGGGCCGGACCGCCTATGTCGGCGCGGACCTGCGCCAGTCGAGCCCGCGCATCGCCGGCCAGTGCCTGGCGGCGATCAAGGCCGCGGGCTGGACGCCGGTCTGGGCCGGCAACGTGCCGACGCCGGCGCTGGCGGCCTATGCCATGGCACGGTCGGCGCCGGCCGTCATGATCACCGGCAGCCATATTCCCGAGAGCTACAACGGCATCAAGTTCTACCGGCCGGACGGCGAGTTCCTCAAGGAGGACGAGGCGCCGGTGCGGGCGCGGGCCGTCGAGATCGAGGCCGAGGGCCGCGACGCCGGCATCATCGCGCCGGGCGAGCCGCTGGCCGAGGTCGCCGAGAGCTATGTGCAGCGCTACGTCGCAGCCTTCGGGCCCGATGCGCTGGCCGGGTTCCGGATCGGCGTCGACCTGCATTCGGCGGTGGGGCGCGACCTGACGATGCAGATCCTCTCCGGGCTGGGCGCCGAATGCCACGGCTTCCGCCGGGTGGAGACGTTCATCGCCGTCGACACAGAGGCGCTGGACCCGGCCGACATCGCCCGGGCCCGGCTGGTGATCGGCGAGCAAAAGCTCGACGCGGTGGTGTCGACCGACGGCGACGGCGACCGGCCGCTGGTCATCGACGAGACCGGCCGGCAGGTCAATGGCGACGTGCTGGGCGTGCTCACCGCCAAGCTTATCGGCGCGCGAACCGTGGTGACGCCGCTCTCCTCGACCAGCGCGGTGGAGCAATCCGGCTGGTTCGAGACGGTGGAGCGCACCCGGATCGGCTCGCCCTTCGTGGTCGCGGGCATGGCGGCGGCTGCCACGCATCCGGTCGCCGGTTTCGAGGCCAATGGCGGCTTCCTGCTCGGCGACGACGTGGCGCTGATGCGGGGGATGCTGGGGCGGCTGCCGACGCGAGACGCCATCCTGCCCATCGTCGCCTGCCTCGTTCTGGCAAAACGCGAGGGCCTGACGCTGTCGGCGCTGGCCGCGACGCTGCCGCCGCGCTTCATGAAGGCCGATCGGGTGAAGGATGTGGCGGCGGACAAGGCCAGGATCTTCCTCGGCGAGATGGAAATGTCGGAGAGCTTCCGCACCGCCTTCGATGCGCGGCTGGCCAGGCCGGTGGAGATCTCGGTGCTGGACGGGGTGCGCATGGCGCTTGCGGGTGGCGACACCGTGCATTTCCGCCAGTCGGGCAATGCGCCGGAAATGCGGGTCTATGTCGAGACCGGCTCGGCCGAGGGCACCGAGGCGCTGCTGGGCGCGATGATGGACAAGCTTGCGGCCGCATTCTGACGGCGCGCTGAACGGGCGGTGGATCGCCCGGAGGGGGAGACGATGGCGATGATCGAAATCCGCGACGCCGAGGCCGGCGACCTCGCGGACTGGCTGCCGCTGTGGCGGGCCTATTGCGATTTCTACCGGGTGGAGATCGCCCCCGATGTCACCATGGCGACCTGGGCGCGGGTGCTCGACCCGATGAACGTGCTGGCCTGCCGGATCGCGCTGATCGGCGGCAATTTCGTCGGCTTTGCCCAGCACCACACCCACCTGACCACCTGGGACCGGCGGCCGACCTGCTATCTCGAGGACCTCTTCGTGGCCGAGTCGGCGCGCGGCTTCGGCGTGGCCCGCGCCCTGATGGACGACCTGGTCGCGACCGCCAAGGCCCGCGACTGGGCCTCGGTCTACTGGATCACCGCCGAGGGCAACGCCGCGGCGCGCAAGCTCTATGACAGCATGGCGACGCGGGACGAATTCGTGCGGTACTCGATCCCCTTCTGACCTTCCATCCGACAACACACAGCTTCCCGTTCACGCGGGCCGTTCCGCCCCGTGGCCTGACCATGCTGTAATCCCGATCCCCCGTTCACTCACGGGATATCGGCCGGGGCACGGATGCGTGCCACGATAAGGTTGGCCAGCCTGCGCTGGCCGGAAGACACGCTTCCGTGCCCCGTTCGGTGTCCATGCACATCCGCGAACTCGCCCCTCTGCACCCGCCGGCCCGCGCAACGGACCGGAAGGCTTGTGTGCCGCAACTGGCACGTCCCGGGCGACAATGTCGGCCTTTCGGCCGCCGTCCCGGGAGGTGGGCCCCTCTCGCGGACGCCCGACAGGGGACGTCGCGTCGTCTCCCCCTGCTAGGCACCGGTCCCGCCTCGACGCATCGCCATGCGTTGTAGCCGCTGCGGGACGAGGGGGATTGTCGCATGGGTTGGAGGGGGTGGGGAAAAATGGGGGTAAGGGGTTGGGATGGCTTGATATTGTGCCGGCGATTTCGAGCGGCGGCCGAGCCCTTTCCCCAGGCGCCGCAAGGACGGTTACACTCCGCCGCCACGTCGGAGGAGAACACCCATGGACCAGCGCCTTGCCCATATCGCCCTCGTGGTCCTGCCTTCGCACGGTCCGCGCTCAGGCCTTCTCAGCTCAAATCAACTTCATTGATTTGCCCGGCTGCGCCGGTCGCTTCGAAGTACGACGAGGCCATCGCCTTCTATGTCGGCACGCTCGGCTTCGAGCTGGTCGAGGACAGCTACCAGCCCGAGCAGGATAAGCGATGGGTGATCGTCAGGCCGAAGGGTAACGGCACTGCCTCGCTTCTGCTGGCCCGCGCCTCGACCGACCATCAGGCCGACTATATCGGCGACCAGGCGGGTGGGCGGGTGTTTGTGTTTTTGCAGACGGATGATTTCTGGCGGGACTATGAGGTGCTGAAGGGGAAGGGGGTGGAGTTTGTCCGGGAGCCGAAGGAGGCGGGGTATGGGAAGGTGGCGGTGTTTTCGGATTTGTGCGGGACGCCTTGGGATTTGGTGGAGTTTGGTCTGGGTGGGAGGGGGTAAAGTGTTCAACTTGATAGAGAGCTATTCTTGGAAAAACTCGTCTTTTATGCGCTGAGCTGGATATCGCCTGCGTGTATCTTTTCAGCTCTCTATTTGAGATAATTGCCTACACGTCTCAGGTGGGCTCTTGTGCTTGGCGGACTAGGCGATAATCTCCCGGCAGCACCGCGTATGGGAGATTGATTTGACGCTTATCCAGGAAGTCCAGACTGCACGAAAGAAAGTCGTGACGGATGGGTATGAAATGTCCATCGGCGAGGTCATCAACCTGTACAAGGACGGTGAACTCAAGATTGATCCAGTCTTCCAACGACTGTTCCGATGGGAGGATGAGCGAAAGACTCGCTTCATAGAGTCTCTGCTTCTGGGCATTCCCATCCCGCCCATCTTCGTGTTTCAAAGCGAGAATGGCGTCTGGGAGCTCATCGACGGCCTTCAACGACTAAGTACCGTTCTGCAACTATCGGGAGATCTCAAGAATGCAGAGGGTCAGCCTGTGGCACCACTCGTTCTCAACGGAACGTCGTTTCTGCCCAGCCTGGATGGGAAGCGTTGGACTGCATCTGCGGAAGATGTGGACGACGGCATTGGTCAACCGCTGCAGATTGAGATCAAGCGGGCCAGGTTACGGGTCGAAATTCTCAAGTACGAGAGCGATTCTACGGCAAAGTTTGAACTTTTTCAGAGGTTGAATACTGGCGGTGTGGCACTGACCGAGCAAGAGGTTCGAAATAGCATAGCGGTTTCCATCAATCCTGCGTTTTATAATTGGCTGGATGAACGATCGAACGATCCTGCGTTCATGGCCACGACCCTGCAAACGTCCAATGCGGTTGAATCGCAGTATGACGTCGAATTAGTGCTGCGATTTTTGGCCTTCAGATTGATTGAATATCAAAGCGGCCTTGACGTTCACGAATATCTAGACCAGGCGCTATTAAAATTGGCCACCAGCACGGACCTGAATTTGCCCGCTGAGACAGACATTTTTGGTCGAACATTTCAGTTTCTCAACGACGCGCTTGGCGACAGGGCGTTCAAGCGTTGGAACGGCCAAGTTTTTCAAGGAAAATTCCTGCTTTCTGTGTTTGAGGTGATGGCAACGGGAGTGTCGAAAAACATTGATGCGCTCGGCGCTTTGGCAGTTGCAGATCGGAAAACCTTTATCGAGCAGAAGGCGAAGGATCTTTGGCAAAACGAAATTTTCACTGCGAATTCTGGTGCTGGTGTCCGAGGCACGACACGGCTCGCAAAGCTGTTGCCGATGGCTGCTGATTGGCTCAATCCGAATATCTGACTTTGGTGTCTCGTGTCCAAGATTCGCACGTTATCTCAGTTACAAGAGACGCTCGATGCAAGCATGGGCTGGCGAATCCGCGAAATTTCTACTTTCCGCATTGCCAGCAAAAAGGAAGGCGCAGAGCAAAAGGCACTGATCAGAGCCGGCGTCGCAATGGTGTATGCCCACTGGGAAGGGTTTATCAAATCAGCTTCCGAGAACTATTTAAATTTTGTCAACAATCAAGGCCACCGATATCGAGATCTCAAAACATGTTTCGTTGTTTTTGGCATGAAAAGTCGCTTAGCTCTTTTGGCCGATAGCAGGAAGTCTAAAGCTACTATTGAAGCAATGGATTTCGTCTTAGCAGAGCTGGACAAGCCAGCGAAAATGGTGCTTTCGAGCGCGATAAACACCGAGTCGAACCTAACGTCGACTGTGTTCGCGAACATCGCCACATCGATAGACGTCCCTATCGACCGATACGAAACGAAGTTCAACCTCATCGACGAAAGCTTGGTGGGCCGCAGAAACAGCATCGCGCACGGAGAATACCTCGATCTAAAATCTGAAGAGTTTCTCCAGTTGGCCGATGATGTGTTGACGCTAATGCGATGGTACAAGACAGATCTTGAAAATGCTGCCTCTTTGGCGAGCTACAAGCGGCCCGCTGCTGCCATAATCGCTGCACAGATTGGCGGAAATTCAACGCCGATATAGCACTTATCCTTGAGCGTCCGCAGTCGATGCAATGCCGGCAAATTAGTCTTCCCCGGAACCCCACCGCCCTCTCCCGCATTATTCTATGCACATCATCCACGCGGGACATATCATGCTGAAATGGGCTCTCATCTTCCTCGTCATTTCCGTCGTTGCCGGCATTCTCGGGTTTTCGGGGATTTCGTCGGCGGCGGGGAAGATTGCGAAGGTGTTGTTTGTGCTGGCGCTGGCGCTGTTCGTGCTGTTCCTGGTGCTGGCATTCGCGATAACAGGGGCAGTGTTGTGAGGAGTTAAATCTCGCTTGCGATGTCCGGCAGCCGAGGGGGTCCGTGCGCCTTCGCGCGGCGTCGCGCTCAGGCCTTCAGGCGCTGAAATCGATTTCGTCGATTTCTGGCCTTCGGCCACCGCGCCTGAAGACTCCCATTTCGCATCGCAACATGCAATAAGCCCGGCCGAACATCCTTTCCGGGCCGGGCACAGACTCCATGATTCGTATCGAGAACATCACCAAGACCAACAGCCATCGCATTCTCTTCCTCGAGGCCTCGGCGGCGCTGAACCGGGGGGAGAAGATCGGGCTTGTCGGGCCGAACGGGGCGGGGAAGACGACGCTGTTTCGGATGATCACGGGCGAGGAGGCGCCCGACGAGGGGCAGGTTTCGGTCGAGAAGAACATCACCATCGGCTATTTCAACCAGGATGTCGGCGAGATGGCCGGGCGGTCGGCGGTGGCCGAGGTGATCGCCGGGGCCGGGCCGGTGAGCCAGGTGGCGGCGGAGCTGCATGCGCTGGAAGCGCAGATGGTCGACCCCGAGCAGGCCGACCGGATGGACGAGATCATCGAGCGCTATGGCGAGGTGCAGAGCCGGTTCGAGGAGCTCGACGGCTACGGGCTGGAAAGCCGTGCGCGCGAGGTGCTGGCGGGCTTGAGCTTTTCCGAGGAGATGATGGACGGCGATGTCGGCAAGCTGTCGGGCGGATGGAAGATGCGCGTCGCGCTGGCGCGGATCCTGCTGATGCGCCCCGATGCGATGCTGCTCGACGAACCCTCCAACCATCTCGACATCGAGAGCCTGATCTGGCTCGAGGAATTTTTGCAGAACTATGACGGCGCGCTGCTGATGACCTCGCATGACCGGGCGTTCATGAACCGGATCGTGGGAAAAATCATCGAGATCGATGCGGGTTCGCTGACCTCCTATTCCGGCGACTACGAATTCTACGAGCGCCAGCGCGCCGAGGGCGAGAAGCAGCAGCTGGCGCAGTTCGAGCGCCAGCAGGCGATGCTGGCGAAGGAGATCAAGTTCATCGAGCGGTTCAAGGCCCGCGCCAGCCACGCCGCGCAGGTGCAGAGCCGGGTCAAGAAGCTCGACAAGATCGAGCGGGTCGAGCCGCCGCGCCGGCGCCAGGTGGTCGCCTTCGAGTTCCGCCCGGCGCCGCGCTCGGGCGACGATGTCGCCAATCTCAGGGGCGTTCACAAGCAGTATGGGTCCAAGGTCATCTATGACGGCTTCGATTTCATGATCAAGCGGCGCGAGCGCTGGTGCATCATGGGCGTCAACGGCGCGGGGAAATCGACGCTGCTCAAGCTGGTGGCGGGCACGGCCGAGCCGGACTCCGGCACGGTGCAGATCGGCGCCAGCGTCAAGATGGGCTATTTCGCCCAGCATGCGATGGACCTGCTCGACGGCGAGCGCACGGTGTTCCAGTGGCTGGAGGACGCCTTTCCGCAGGCGGGACAGGGGCCGCTGAGGACACTCGCCGGCTGCTTCGGCTTTTCGGGCGACGACCAGGAGAAGAAGTGCCGGGTGCTCTCCGGTGGCGAGAAGGCGCGGCTGGTGATGGCCCGCATGCTGTTCGATCCGCCGAACCTGCTCGTGCTCGACGAGCCGACCAACCATCTCGACCTCGACACCAAGGAAATGCTGATCAAGGCGCTTTCCGACTACGAGGGCACGATGATCTTCGTCAGCCACGACCGGCATTTTCTCGCCGCACTCTCCAACCGGGTACTGGAGCTGACGCCCGATGGCATCCACCGCTATGACGGCGGCTATGTCGAATATGTCGCGCGCACCGGGCAGGAAGCGCCGGGGCTCAGGCACTGATGTCGGCTGGCGTACACAAGCCCCGCTGATCTTGTGGCGGGCGTGGCGCTGCTGTAGCGTGGCGCCGACAGGCAGCCTTGCCTTGTGCAGCGTGGTGGAAGGCGACCCAGATGACGCAGGCGGCCCAGGAGGGTCCGGCACCCATGGACGGCGACACGCCGGACGTGACGGAAAGCCGCGAGTTCGTCACCGCGATGGCGGAGACCTCGCCCGCCATGCTGTGGATGGGCGACGCGGCCGGCAAATGCATGTTCCTCAATGCTGCGCTCAGGGCCTTCTGGGGTGTCAACCCGGCCCGCTTTTCCGAATTCGACTGGACCTCGACCGTGCATCCCGACGATGTCGGCACGCTTTACGAACCTTTCGCAAAGGCGATGGCGGAGCACACGCCCTTCGAGGTCGAGGCGCGCTACCTGCGCGCCGACGGCGCCTGGCGCACGATGCGGACGCTGGCCAATCCGCGCTTCGACGCCGATGGCGGCTTTCTCGGCATGACCGGCGTCAATATCGACATTACCGAGCAGCTCGAGGCCGAGGAGCACACGCGGCTGCTGATGGGTGAACTCAACCACCGCACCAAGAACATCCTCTCGGTGGTGCAGGCGATCGCCCGGCGCACCTCGCGCGAGGCCTCGCACGACGATTTCCTGCGCTCCTTCGGCGAGCGGCTGATGAGCCTGTCGGCCTGCAACGACCTGCTCTTGCGCACCGACTGGTCCGGCGTCGGGCTCGACGAGCTGGCGGCGGCGCAGTTCGCCCATCTCGGCAGCCTCGCCGACGAGAAGCTGACCGCCGGCGGCCCGCCGATCCGCATCGGCTCGCGCGAGGCGCAGACGCTGTCGATGGCGCTGCACGAACTCTGCACCAACAGCCTGAAATACGGCGCCCTGTCGCAGGAGGGCGGCCGGGTGGCGGTGCGCTGGCAGATGCTCGACGCCCCGCGCTGGCAGATGGAGTGGAAGGAGACTGTGCCGACCCCGCCTGTGCCACCGGAGCGCAAGGGCTTCGGACATACCGTCATCGTCGACATGGTCGGCGCGGCACTCGGCGCCGAGGTGGTGGCCGATTTCCCGCCCACGGGCTTCGTCTGGCGGATGACGACCGGGGGGGCGGCCACGGCCTAGCGATATATCGCCTCCATCGCCTCCATCGCCGCCAGACGGCCCATGGTGATCGCGCCCTCGATATAGCCGGGATAGGCGGGGCTGAGTTCGGAACTCGCAAACCGGATCGGGCCGAAGCCGTCGCGCAGGGGCGTTTCGGCGTCGGTGGCGTCGGGATCGATGACATTGTCGGAATAGGCGCCGCCGGACCATTGGTCATCGGTCCAGTCCCGGATCGAGATCTCGTCAAAGCCGCCGGCCTCGGCGCCGAGTGCCTCGACCAGCCGGTCGCGGATATAGGCGCGGAGGTCGGTCTCCGGCCGGGCGTGCCAGGCGCGGGCATGCGGTCCGCCGATGAACATGACAAGACCGGACAGGCCATCGCGGCTGGCGTCGCAGGCATAGAGCCGGTGCGGCTCGCTCCACAGCACGGTGCCGGACAGGCCGCGCCCGCGCCAGAACGGCGTGTCATAGCGAATGAAGGCCTTGATGACGTCGCCGGCGCCCCATGCGGCGAGTGCCTGCCGGACCCCGACCGGCGCCGGCGGGTCGAATGCGATGCGGCGTGCCATGACCGGCGGGACGCAGACGATTACCCGTCGGGCCACGAAGCTCTCCTTTCCGGCATGAACCGTTGCGCCATCGGCGGAATGCGCGATGCGGTCGACGGGGGCGGCCAGGCGCAGGCGCGGGCCCAGGGCGGCGGCGAGAGCGTCGGCCAGGGCATGCATCGTGCCGCCGAGAAAGGACTCCATCTCGGAATATTCGTTGGTAATGCGGGAATCGGTCGAGGCCAGCCAGGCGAAGGAGACCTCGTCCGGCGAACGGCACCACAGACCTTCGATGAGCCCTAGGAAGGCGGCCGCCACATCGGGGTCGAGATCGCCCTGCCCGCCGATCCACTGGCTGACGGTCAGGCCGCGATACGCCGGATCGGCCGGATCGAGGCGAATGATGTGTTCGCGCAGCGCCTCCACCTCCGACCAGATGGCGTCTCCACGCGACAGGGACATCGGCGGCTGGTAGGTCTCGTCGCCCTCGACATGGGCCATCACAACGGGGTTGCCATGGGCGGCGGCGAGCTGCTGCACCGCCGTCATGTCGCGGCACAGGAACTGCCCTCCGGAATCGATGCGCGTGCCGTCCGCAAGGACGACGGACTCGACCCGCCCGCCGACGCGGTCGCGGGCTTCCAGCATGAGGACGTCGCGTCCGGCCTGCATCAGTTCGGTGGCTGCGGCGAGGCCGGAAAAACCGGCGCCGACGACGATGACGTCATGTCTGGACAAGGGGAAAACTCCATGATTCTGACTGAATGTTCAATCAGAAAAGGATGATTTTCGCAAGGCCCGGGATAGAAGGTCGCGAGAAGCTGCCGTGGCCACCGCGACAGGCCACTTCACGCCAGAGATTATCCGGCTAAGCAAATATCTGCCCGAGCGGACGCTCTGGGGAAATGCCGAGCCCGGGCCGGCGGGAACGGAGATCGAGCGCCGTCTCCAATGCGTGTCCCGTTCGCAGAACGGTTCCGTCCTCGAAGTGTCGCCCGACAATCTGGATCGAGGTGGGCAGGCCCGACGCCGTAAATCCGTTGCAGAGCGCGAGCGCAGGGCCGCCGGTGAGGTTGAACGGGCGTGTCAGCGAGAACTCGATCTCTCCGAGCGCCGTGTGCTCGTAACCCAGCACCTGGGCGGGTGCCTTGTTGGTCGGCAGCACAAGCACGTCGATATCGCGCATGATCCGCCGGAGATCCGCCGTCATGGCGACCTGCCGCTTGCGGGCCTGGATGTAATCGGCGGCGCTGACTTGGCTGCATTCGGCGAAACGGGAACGGGTGACGGCGGTGAAGCGGTCCGGATGGGCCTCGAGTTCGGCACGGTGCTCCTCGTACTCCTCAGGCCAGGCGACCCGGCAGGCGACCGAGCAATAGGTCTCGAACTCCGCAAGCCGGACCGTCGAGAGCCGGGCGCCGAGGTGTTCGAGAACCGACAGCGAGCGCTCCATCGCATTGCGAACCTCGTCGTCGAGATGCGGATCATCTTCATAGAAGTGCCGGACGACACCGATGCGCGTGCCCACGATGCCGTGTGCAAGTGCCGACAGGTCCGGAGCGACGAAGCCCGGGACAACGACGTCTTCCTCATCAGTTGAGACCATCGCGCCGAGCATCAGGGCACAATCCTCAGCCGTCCAGGCGATCGGGCCGATGCAGTCCATCGAGGGCGAGAGGGGCAGCACGCCGCGGCGGCTCACCAGATGGTTGGTGGGCTTCAAGCCGGCGACGCCGCACCAGGCGGCGGGATCGCGAATGGAACTTGCCGTTTCGGTCCCGACCGAACCGGCGCAGAAGCCGGCGGCCGTGGCGGCGGCGGACCCGCTCGAGGAGGAGGACGGGTCGAGGTCGAGGTTCCACGGGTTGCGCGTCGGGGGCCAGGGAAGGTCGAAGGACGTGCCACTCATGGCATATTCGGCCGTCGCCTGCTTTCCCAGGATGATGGCGCCCGCGCGCCTGAGCGCCTCGACGACGCCAGCATCCTGTTGCGCGACGGCCTCGCGCCGGTGGACCGCCTGCGCCGTCGTCGGCATCCCGGCGACATCGATCAGGTCCTTGATGCCGAGGGGAAGGCCGTGTAGCGGCCCGCGCCACCGACCCGCGGCGATCTCGCGCTCGGCCGCGGCGGCGTCGGCGAGCGCCCCGGTAGCGCGCACCGCATTGAAACTGTGCAGCCGGCCATCGAGCGCTTCGATCCTTTCGAGATAGAGGCGCGTGAGATCAACCGGAGAAAGCTCCCGCGACCTCAGCCGGCGAGAAAGGTCGGCGAGCGACAGATGCGTCACCTCATCCATGGCGAACCGATCCCCGCTGCGCCGCGGCCGATACCCGCTCGCCCAGGTCCGCGAAGAAGCGCTCGAGGTCCGCCCAGAGGTCCGCCTCGTCTTCCAGGCCGATGCTCAGCCTGAGGATCACATCGGGGCCGGTCCATGTCGTGGCGCTCCGGAAACTGCGGATCGACATCGGCGCGGCAAGGCTCCGCGTGCCGCCCCAGGATGCACCGATTGCGAAGAGACGCAAGGCGTCGAGCGCCGCTGCGACATGGCCGGACGCCGCTTCGGTGAAGGTGACGCTGAAGACGCCGCTGGAGCCGAGGAAGTCCCTTTTCCAGATGTCATGACCCGGAAAGGTTTCCAGCGCCGGATGCAGCACATGCGTGACCAGCGGATGAGATCCGATCCGGCGGGCGAAATCGCGGGCAACCCTGTCGGAATGGCGCAGGCGCACGCCGAGCGTCTCGAACCCGCGCAGGACAAGCGACGCGTCGTCGGCCGAGACGCCGATCCCCATCCGGCCGATCAGGGCGCGGACGGGATGAATGAGCGCGGCATCTCTGAGCGTGATCGAGCCCATCAGCACATCGGAATGGCCAGACACGAACTTGGTCAGTGCCTCGGTGACGATGTCGGCGCCGTGCGCCAGAGGCTTGAAGTTCAGCGGCGTGGCCCAGGTGTTGTCCACGCCGACGAGCGCGCCGCGCGCATGTGCGATATCCGCGATCGCCGGCAAGTCGACGATCTCCATCGTTGTCGAACCCGGGCTCTCGCACCAGACCAGCTTTGTCGTGTCCCGCATCCTGGCCGCAACGTCGTCGGCAGAGCCGGGGTCGAAGAACTCGACATCGATGCCAAGCCGGCGCAGGTCGGTCTCGGCAAGGTCGCGCATCGGGGGATAGACGGTATCGACGATGAGCACGTGATCGCCCGCGCCCAGGAAGGGGAGCACGGCCAGCGCGTTGGCGGCCTGGCCGGAAGGTGCAAGAAATGTCCATGCTCCTCCCTCCAGCGCCGTCAGCTTGGCTTCGAGGGTTCGCGTGGTCGGCGTTCCGTAGAGCCCGTAGGAATAGCCCTGATGGCCGCGATCGCCACGCGCCGCATAGGCGGCCGCATCCTTGAAAACGATCGTCGAGGCGCGATGGACGCCGACGCCGAGGGGGTCGAACCCCTCGGCGGACACTTCAGGGGTCAGGACACATTGTGTTAGATCGTTCATCGCGTCGTCGCCTTTCGGTATCTGCCTAGACCGCTCCGGAGAATCCATTCCGCTCGGCGATCCGTATGCCTTGGCCTTGTCAGCCGTCATTGTTCGAAATCCGGGATCGGACGACTCCGGGGAGGTTGCGATCGATTGCGGCCATTCTCAAAGCACCTTGGAGAGAAAGGCGGCCGTGCGCGGGTTCCTGGGATTGGCGAGGATGTCGCGCGGATTGCCCTCCTCCACGATGGACCCCTGGTCCATGAAGACGAGGTGGTTGCCGACTTCGCGGGCGAAGCCGATTTCGTGGGTCACGACGACCATGGTGATGCCGCTCAGCGCCAGATCCTTGATCACGTCGAGGACCTCGCCGACGAGTTCGGGGTCGAGCGCACTCGTCGGCTCGTCGAACAGCATCACCTCGGGCTCCATGGCGAGCGCCCGGGCGATGGCGACGCGCTGCTGCTGGCCTCCGGACAACTGGCCCGGGTAGCGGTTCTCGAAGCCCGCCAGTCCGACACGCCGCAGCAGGTCCAGCGCCTTTGTTCGCGCACGCACCTTCGGCCAGCCCTTCACATGGGCGGGACCCTCCATCACGTTCTGGAGCGCGGTCATGTGCGGAAACAGGTGGAAGCGCTGGAAGACCATGCCGGTGAGCCGGCGCTGCTCGGAAATCTGGCGCGGCGACAGCGGATGAAAGCACCCCTCTCGCTCGGTATAGCCGAGAAGCTCGCCCTTGATGAAGACCCGCCCGGCCGAGATGCCCTCAAGCTGGTTTATGCAGCGGAGCAGCGTGGATTTGCCCGACCCTGACGGACCGATGGCGACGCATACCTCCCCGCGCCTGACCTTGAGGCTGACACCCTTGAGGGCATGGAAGTTGCCGTAGTGCTTGTGGATGTCCTGCATCTCGACGCAGAACTCGTCCTTCGACCTGGTTTCCATGGACTCACTCTCCTCCCGCCCGGTTGGGCGAAACGCCCTTTCCGAAATGGCGTTCGAGATAAAACTGCCCGACCATCAGCAAGCTCGTGATCGCCAGGTACCAGGTGGCGGCAACCATCAGCAGCGGGATCGGCAGGTAGAGCCGATTGGCGATGGCGTTGGTGGCGAACATCAGGTCGAGGGTGAAGGGCACGGCGAGGACGAGCGATGTCATCTTCAGCATGCCGATGGTCTCGTTGCCGGTCGGCGGGATGATGACGCGCATCGCCTGCGGCAGCAGGATGCGCCACCAGATCTTGGCGGGCCGCATGCCCAGCGCCTGGGCGGCCTCGGTCTGTCCGCGGTCGAGCGAATTGAAACCGGCGCGGAAGATCTCCGTCAGATAGGCGGACTCGTTGAATCCGAGACCGAGGATGGCCGCCATCGCCGGCGTGACGAGATACCGGGTCTCGACGCTTATGATCTCGGGGCCGAAGGGAATGTTCAGGGACAGATGCGGGAAGAGCACCGCGAACAGCCCCCAGAACAGCAGTTGCGTGTAGATCGGCGTCCCGCGGAAGAACCAGACCCATGAATAGGCCAGGCTGCGGAACACGGGATTCTCGCTGTCACGCATCATGACCAGCAGGCCGGCCACGACGATCGCGACAGCCATGGCGACGACAGTGAGGATCAACGTCCAGCCGACACCCCTGATGACCTGCGGCCAGAACAGGTACTTGAGATAGACGTCCCAGTGGAAGTTTTCGTTGTAGGCGACCGCTTGCCCTGCCTGAAGGGCGATGACCACGAGGAATGCCACAGCCAGCCACCGTCCCGGGTGGCGGCGCGGAACGACGACGTTCCGCGCGACTTCCGTTTTGGCGGGTTCGGAGTGGCTGGCCACCCCGATGTTTTCTACCTCCGCTACCACGACATCAATCCTTGACGACCGGGTTAACCTCGGCCTTCTTCACGACCTCCATGCCGACGCCCCAGTGGTCGAAGAGCGCCTGGTAGGTTCCGTCGGCAATCAGCTGGTTGACCGTGTCGGCGATCAACTGGGTCAGTTCCATGTCGGCTTTGGCGACGGCGATGCCGTTCGCGCCTCGCTCGCTGAACTTGCCCTTTGGGGCCACCATCGTCTCCAGCCTGCCGTTCGACTGCTTGACGGCATAGCCCATGGTCGATGATCCGGTGACGGTGGCATCCGCCCCACCTGCGGCGACACGCGTCAGGGCTTCGGTCTGGGTGGCGAAGGGCAGGACTTCGATCTCCGGCTTGCCCGCCGTCTTGCAGGCCTCGTTTTCCTCGGCAACAACGGTCTCCTCCCAGGCGCCTGTGACGAGCGCAATCTTGCGTCCGCAATAGTCGGCGGGATCGAATTTTGCAGGGTTGCCTGCCTTGACGGTCCACAGGCTGCCGCTGTCGAAATAGCTGACGAAATTGACGGCCTTCATGCGCTCGTTGGTGATGGTGAAGGCGGAGATACCGAGATCGAACTTGCTGCCGAGTGCCGGCAGGATCGCGTCGAAGGCCGAGGTCTGGTAGTCGATCTTCACGCCGAGCTTGGCGCCGATAGCGTGAGCGATATCGACATCGATTCCCACGGGCGTCTGGCCGTCCGCTTCGCTGAGATATTCCCACGGGGCATAGGCCGTGTCGGAACCGATGGTGATCACGCCCGCTGCCTTGATCTTTCCGGGCAGGCGGGCAGCGAGCGACTGATCGACTTGGACGCCCGACGTGTCGAAGCCCTCCGCGGACGCCGGCAGGGTGAAACCCAGCGACGTCAGGAGGGCAAGGCCGACCATCGTGCGCAGGCACTTTTTAGAATTGAACATTGTCGTTCCCCATCATTGATTCGGTCGACACAGAAGGCACGTGGCGCTTGGGAGGATGGCGTGCCCGCTCTCGACACCTTCACTATGCGGCAACGGCATGCATGCCGTCCAATAACAAGATTCGGACACTCTATTCTTCTGGATTATACTCTGCGGCTGGCGTGTGCCGCTGTCGTTCGCCGCAAGGACGAAGATTGCGGCTTGAAAAGCGTCCAGTCGCGTCGAAGCGAATAACCTCTGGGAATAGCTTGATCGGCAATCGGTATTGGACGTCATTCCCTGGTGGCGCGATATTGGCGCATGGCAGCATTAGGCCTGCCGGATCGGTCAATGGGGAACGTAAATGATGGGTATTGGGAAGTGGGTTGTCGCGGGCGGCCTGATGATGTTGACGGCCATGAGTGCCGGTGGGCCGGCGCTGGCCGAAGGCTTCGACACATCCGGGATCAAGGCCGACGCGGCGCTTGCGGCACGCCTGCCGGACAAGATCAAGGCGGCGGGCACCCTGATCGTCGGCTCCGACACGACCTATGCCCCTTGGGAATACCTCAGCGAGACGGACGGTCAGACGCCTGAAGGCATCGACGTCGACATCGCAAAGGCGATCGGGGCCAGGCTGGGCGTCAAGGTCGACTACCAGACTGCCACCTTCGATGCGATCATTCCCGCGGTCGGGTCTCGATACGACGTTGGTATCTCCGCCTTTTCCATCACCAACGAGCGGATGAAGGTGGTGAACTTCGTCAACTATGCCCGGTCGGGGAGCCTGTGGGTGGTCAAGGCGGGCAACCCGTCCAGGTTCGATGTGAACGACGTCTGCGGAAAGACGATCGCGATCCAGACCGGGACCTATTACGAAGGCCTGATTACCAAGGCCAACGCGGCCTGTGCATCCGGCGGCAAGCCCGCCATCACGGTTATCCCGTTCAGCAGGCAGGTCGAAGCTCTGACCCGGGTGGCGGCCGGCGGTGCGGATGCGACTTATTCGGGCTCGGCCACGATGGGCCTTGCGGTCAAGCAGTCGAACGGCATGCTGGAAGCGGCCGGCGAGGTGCATGACTACGGGCCGATGGGCATCGCGATCGTCAAGAGCGACGAGGCACTGACCAAGCTGGTCGCCGAAGCGATCGACAGCCTGATCGCCGATGGCACCTATGCGGCGATCTTCGACGGCTGGGGCGCGCCGACCGATATCGTCGACAAGGCTGCGATCAATCCGCAGGTCGCGAACTGAGCCTCGACGTTCAAGGGACATGGCATGCTGAGACTGGGTATCGACGTCGGTGGCACCAACACCGACGCCGTGGTCATGGACGGTCGGACCGTCCTTTCGGGGATCAAGACCGCCACCACGCCGGATGTCACATCCGGTGTCCGCGCGGCGATGGAGGAGGCGATCGGGCGTGCGGCGATCGACAGGCGGAAGGTCCGTCATGTCATGATCGGCACGACGCATTTCACCAATGCGGTGGTCGAGCGCCGGCATCTGTCCGGCGTTGCGGCGATCCGCCTCGGCCTGCCGGCGACGGCCTGCCTGCCGCCGATGGTGGACTGGCCGGACGACCTGCGTTCCGCCGTCGGCGGCCATGGCTATATGTTGCGCGGCGGCCATGAATTCGACGGCCGCCTGCACTCGCCGCTTGATGTCGAGGGGCTCGCGCGGGTCGCGGACGATATCGAGCGCAAGGGCATCGGTGCGGCAGCCATCACATCGGTCTTCGCGCCGATCGACGACCGCATGGAGCGGGAGGCGGCGGCGCGTCTCGCGGAAAGACTGCCCGGGCTCCGGGTCGTGCTTTCGAGCGAGATCGGGCGCGTCGGCCTGCTCGAACGGGAGAGTGCCGCGATCCTCAACGCAGCGCTGCTCGATCTGGCGGAAACCACGACATCCGCCTTCGCGCAGGCCATTCGGGACTGCGGTCTCGGTTGCTGCTTTTCGATCACCCAGAACGACGGCACGCTGATGGCCGAGGACCGGGTGAAGCGGTTTCCGGTGCTGACCTTCGCGTCGGGGCCGACGAATTCCATGCGCGGGGCGGCCTTCCTCACCGGCCTGCGCGATGCCATCGTCGTCGATATCGGTGGCACGACGTCGGATGTGGGATCCCTCGTCGCGGGCTTCCCCCGTATGGCTTCCACCACAGTCGACATTGGCGGTGTCAGGACGAATTTCCGCATGCCCGACGTGTTCGCGGTCGGACTCGGCGGCGGCTCGGTCGTCTCCGACGACGGCGGTAGTGTCGGGCCGGTATCCGTCGGTTACCGCATCGTCGACGAAGCGCGGGTCTTCGGCGGGGTCACCCTGACGGCCACCGACATCGCGGTGCGGCTCGGCAAGACCAGTCTCGGCGACCCACGCAGAGTGGCGGATGTGCCCGAGGACGTCGCAGTGCGGGCCGATGCCACGATGCGGGAAATCCTCGAACGCGCGGTCGATCGCAGCCGCGTCTCGGCGGCGCCGATACCGGTCATCGTCGTCGGCGGGGGATCGATCCTGATGCCCGGGGAGATAGCCGGCCTGACCGTGCTGAGGCCGGAAAATTACGGCGTGGCGAACGCCGTCGGCGCGGCCATCGCCCAGATATCGGGCGAAGTGGACCGTATCTTCAGCCTGACCGAGTGTTCGCGGGAGGCCGCGCTGGCGGCCGCCGAGCAGGAGGCGCGCACCCAGGCGGTCGCCCAGGGCGCCAGGGCAGAGACGATCGAGGTCATCGAACGGGAAGACGTTCCGCTGGCCTACCTTCCCGGCAATGCGACGAGGATCCGTGTGCGGGTGGTCGGAGACATGGAGCAGGTGACGTGAACGCAATGAAACAAGCTCGATGGGCGCTTTCCGAAGCCGATCTCGATGCGCTGGAAATCGGCGCCGGGATTCTCGGCACCGGTGGCGGCGGCAACCCCTATCTTGGCAAGCTTCGCGCGCGGCAGGCTTTGCGCGAGGGATACCGCATGGAGATCGTCCCGCTCTCGGCGCTCGACGACGGTGCGCGCGTGGTTCCGCTCGGCGGTATCGGCGCCCCGGTCGTTGGGGTCGAGCGCATCCGGGAAGGCCGCGAAGGCTTGCGGGCGCTCCGCGCGCTTGAGGATCGCCTGGGTTTCAAGGCCGACGCGATCGCCTGCGAGGAGATCGGCGGCGCCAATTCGATAGAGCCGCTGATCATCGGCGCACTGGCGGGACTGCCGGTGGTCGATTGCGACGGCATGGGCCGCGCCTTTCCCGAAATGCAGATGACGACCTACTCGATCTACGGCCATCGCTCGACGCCCTCGGCCATGTCGGACCCGCACGGCAATGTGGTGATCTTCGACCATGCTGTCTCCGAGCTCTTCCACGAGCGCATGGCGCGCGCAGCCATGGTGTCGCAGGGCGGCTCGTCAGTGCTGGCGCTTGCCCCGGTTCTGGGAGCTTTCTTGAAGCGCTTTGCCATACCCGACAGCTATTTGAAGGCGATCCGGCTAGGACGCCGGGTGATGGATGCCCGGGCGCGCAAGGAGGACATTGCCGGGGTCATCAGCGTGGCGGAAGACGGCCGCAGGGTCTTCGAGGGCAAGATCGTCGATCTCAGGCGCGAGATAACGGGCGGTTTCGTCCGCGGCGAGATTACCATGCAAGGATTCGGCCCGTATGAGGGAGAGACCGGCTCGATCCATTTGCAGAACGAGTTCCTGATCCTGCGCAGGCAGGGCAGGATCGAGGTGATCGTTCCCGATCTCATCGTCGTGCTGGACGCCGATAACGGGACGGCCTTTTCCACCGACATGCTGCGCTACGGGCAGCGCGTGACCGTGCTGGCGCTGCCGGCCCATCCGCTCCTGCGCACGCCGGAGGCGCTCGAGGTCATCGGACCCAAGGGGTTCGGCTTTGGAGACCTCGATTATTCGGCTGCGACCGGCTGACGGCCCGAGGCCCAGAGGTCGCGTGACAGGCGTTGCCGGATCGAGCCATAGAAACGGCACGCTCCGCCAGGGGCGGAGCGGCAATTTCTCGGTTGGCAACCGACCGGCCGTCAGCGGTATTCCGGGAGGCTCGTCCTCACGGCAATTGCCGCACTTCGTCCAGGATGCGGATCCAGCTTCGGGTCCCTCTCCGGAGCCGCTCGACATCGTAGCGCTCGTCGGGGGCATGGATCGCGTCATTCCCCAGGATCCAGCCGATGACGATGCATTCGGCGCCGAGCCCGTCCGCCAGATGTTGCACAAGCGGTATCGCCCCGCCGGTGCCCTTGAGGATTGTCGGTGTGTCCCACTCGGCCTCCAGCCCGCGAGCCGTGGCCCTGAGGAAGGCGCTGTCCTGGGACAGCATGACCGCGGAACTGCCGTCGGCGCCGACGAATTCGACCGTGCAGCCCTCGGGCAACCGGGCGCGCACATGATCGCGGAATTTCTGGCGCACCGCTTCGGGATCCTGCGCCGCGACGAGCCGGAACGAGATGCGGGCCGTGGCGCTGCCTGGCAACACCGAGCGCTCGCCGGGACCCTGGTTGCCGCCCGTGATGCCGTTGATGTCGATGGTGGGGCGTCCCCACATCGCCTCGAGCAGTGAGTAACCGGCTTCCACGCTGCCGCCACGCAGGTCGACGTCGTCGAACAGTCCTTCGTGCCTGGACAGTTCCCGCCACTTGGCGCGAAGGCTCTCCGGTATCTCGCGGACACCATCGTAGAAGCTATCGATGGTGACGCGGCCGGCATCGTCGTGCAGGCCTGCGAGAATGGTGCTCAGGATGCGGATGGGGTTGGCCGCCACGGCACCGTAGTGCCCGGAATGCAGGTCGGGATTCGGGGCCGAAATGATCACCCGTTCGTGGACGAGGCCCTTGAGCTGCGTGGTGATCGCCGGCTGGGTGGGAGACCACATGTCGCTGTCGCAGATGAATGCGACGTCACAGGCGAGATCGTCGCGCCTGATATCGATGAAGGCCGGAAGGCTCGGCGAGCCGCATTCTTCCTCGCCTTCCAGCATGATGACGATCTCTGCCGGGAATTGTCCCTCGACCGCCTTCCAGGCGCGCAACGCCTCGATGAAGGTCCAGAGCTGCCCCTTGCTGTCCGATGCGCCACGGCCGTAGAACCGGTGCAGTCCGTCTTCCTCGATCACCTCGGGCTCGAAGGGCGGGTGAACCCACTGGTCTCGATCGCCGATGGGCTGGACGTCGTAGTGTCCGTAGAACAGCAGGCGGGGGAGATCCCCGCTGGCATCATCGCCCGCAGTGGATCGCGCCATGACGACGGGATGACCCGCCGTCTGCACGGTTTCCGCCGCAAAGCCCATCACGGCAAGCTCACGTTCCAGCCATGCCGCGGCACGTTCGATGGCGGGCTTGCTCTCTGGCTCGCTCGAAATGGACGGGATCGAAATCAGGTCGAACAGCTTGGCGGTTGCGACCTCGAGATTGCGGTCGATCTCGCTCAGTATGGTGTCAATGTCAGGCACGATGGCGCTCTGCTCCGGTCTGTTCTGCTTCATGGCGGTCGGAGGCCGGCGGGAAGCCGGACTCCCGGGTATGCCCGTATCGTGGTCAGATCCTCGCCTTGGGGTTGACCTCGACCTTGTCGACGATTGTCGAGCCGATGCCCCAGTTGTCGAGAATTGCCTTGTAGGTCCCATCGGCGATCAGCGCGTTTATGGTGTCCGCGATGAGCTGCGTCAGCGCCATGTCGGACTTGGCGACGGCGATCCCGTTCGGGCCGTGATCGCTGAAGGGACCGGTCTCCGCCTTCATGGTTTCCAGCGCCCCGTTCGACTGCTTGGACGCATAGCCGATGCCTGCCTCGCCCGAAACCGTGGCATCGGCGCCACCGATCGCGACGCGGGTCAGGGTCTCGGGTTGGGTGGCAAAGGGAATGATCTCGATATCCGCCTTGCCGTCCGACTTGCAGCGATCGTTCTCCTTGCGAATGGCTTTCTCATGGTAGCTGCCGGACTGGATGGCGATCTTGTGGCCGCAGGGATCGGCCGGATCGAAACCGGTCGGATTGCCGGCCTTGACCGCCCACAGATCTCCCGTGTCCGCATAGCTGACGAAGTTGACGGCCTCCATGCGCTCGGCGGTGATCGAGAATGCCGAGATGCCAAGGTCGAACTTCGTCCCCAGCGCCGGCAGGATCGCGTCGAAGGCGGAGGTCTGGAAATCGATCTTGACGCTCAGCTTCTTGCCGATGGCGTCGGCTATGTCGACATCGATGCCTTCGGGGGTCTGGCCATCCTTCTCGCTGAGATATTCCCAGGGCGCGTAGGCCGTGTCCGATCCGATGGTCAGCACGCCCGCAGCCTTGATCTTCTCCGGCAGGCGGGCTGCCAGCGCATCGTCGGCCTTGATACCGGACGTGTCGAAATTCTCGGCGGAGACCACATATGTCGTGGCTGCCAAAGCGAGCACCGCGACGAGCGGCAGGCGGATGAATGATTTGAACATCTGAAGTTCCCACTTTGTTGATTGCGACGCTTCGGAATGACCCGAAGGCCCGTTCTGTGCGTCCCGTGCATTATGGGAACCGCCCTTTGCCCGTCCAATCGTAAGATCCGGGTACTCTATTCTTGCAGGTTATTGCCTTCCCAGCCGGGCATGCGCCTGGACACGTCCAGCAGGGATGCCCGCATCTGGGGCATGGGAGAGGGTTGGGGGCCGATATAGGCGAGCACCACCGGCTCCACCGCCATCCCATCGCTGACGGGAACCTTCGCGACCGGCTTTCCGTCATAGCTCAGGCTGCCGGTGGGATTCGTGTAGCTCAGCCCGACGCCTTCGCCATTCGCCGCCAGACTGCGCAGCAGCTCGATCGATGCCGCCCTGTGCCTGACCACCGGCGTCGCGCCAACGGTGCGAAACAGCCCGAGCATATGCTGGATCGACAGGTCCTGGTCGGACAGGATCAACGGCCGGTCGGCGATTTCAGCGAGCGAGACAGCCGGTCGGGTGGCCAAATCGTCCTCAGGCGTCACCCAGATCCAGGGTGCGACGCGCATGAGCGTGTCCCGTTCGAATGTCGCGTCCAGACCCAGATCATAGGTCAGGCCGATATCGACCTGACCGGCGAGCAGCGCCTCCGTCAGCATGTCGAAGGATACGGACCGCGCCCGGACCTCCGTTTCCGGAAATGTTTGCCGGAAGAGAACCAGGATGGGTGCGAGCCAGCGCGGCGCCAGTTCGTCGAGGATGCCGAACGTGACCCGCGACTGACTCCGGAGCGCCAGCCCGCCCGGCCGTTCGAGCTCTTGCGCGGTTTCGAGCAGCGCCTCGGCATCCCTGAGGAACAGCCGCCCGAAGGCGGTGAGTGTTATGGCTACGCCCTTGCGACGCAGGAACAGGGGTGCGCCGACCCGCTCTTCGACATGGCTTATGGCCACCGAAAGCGCCGGCTGCGAGACGTTGAGCTGGCTCGCGGCGCCCGACAGGCTGCCTGCCCTGCCGACGGCTACCACGTATTCCAGCTGACGCAGCGAGACATGAAGCATTTTCTTATGACTCTGTTTCCAGGATATTATTGGAAATTAACAGCAGTTCCCGGCAGCATCAAACTGCAAATCCAGGGAGAGGGCACCATGCTGAATTCACTGATTACCCAGGCGGATGTCGATACGTTCCAGACCGAAGGCGTCGTCCTGATCAAAGGGCTGTTCAAGGACCATGTCGAAGCGCTGCGCCAGGGGGTCGAGGTCAACATGACCCGGCCAGGACCCTATGCCGCCGAGAATCTCAGGGCCGGCGACGGCGGGCGCTTTTTCGACGACTACTGCAACTGGGAACGGATCGAGGAATTCAGGGACGTCATCTTCCACTCGCCCGCGGCGGAAGTCGCGGCAGGCCTCATGGACTCCACATCCGTGCAACTGTTCCACGATCACGTCCTGGTCAAGGAGCCCGGCACATCCCGGCCGACACCCTGGCATCAGGACGGTCCCTATTATTTCGTCGAGGGTAGGCAGACGGTGAGCTTCTGGTCTCCGCTCGATCCTGTTCGCGAGGCATCGCTGCGCTGCGTGGCCGGCTCCAACCGCTGGGAGAAGCCCGTCCTGCCGACACGGTGGCTGTCGGAGGAAAATTTCTATCCCGATCAGGATGCCTACATGCCGGTTCCCGATCCCGACGCCGAGGGAATGCCGATCCGTGAATGGGAAATGGAGCCCGGCGATGCCGTCGCGTTCAGCTACTATGTCCTGCATGGCGCGCGGGGAAATGAAAGCACGATGCGGCGCCGCGCCTTTTCGCTGCGGCTGGTGGGCGATGATGCGCGGTATGTTGAACGACCGGGACGGACGTCTCCGCCATTTCCCGGGCACGGCATGAAGAATGGCGACCGCCTGCGGCAGGACTGGTTCCCGACCCTGTGGCCCCGAACACATTGACAAGCCGGATAGGGCTGGAACGTGGCCGCCGATCGCGAAAGTGACGGGCGGCCGCGCATGCATATCGGCGGGCCGTACCGCCGCGTCCGCTCAGATAGCCCTTCGCAGGTCGTCGATGAACTCCTCGAGGTGACGGGACGCCATCCTGTTGGGCGGGGTAATCAGCAGCGTGCGGAAATGCAAGGCGGGCTCAAACGCCTTGAGCGTCAGCCCGCGGCCGATATAGGGCTCGGCCGTCAAGGGATCGACGAGGCCGATGCCGATACCCGCCGCGACCATGGCACAGATGGTCGTCGAATACGGCGTTTCCATCACGATCCTGAGCTTGACGTCGAGCTCCTTGAAAGCCGCCTCGGCCTCGCTTCGGGTCGTATCCTCAGGCGCGAGCGCGATGAAGGGATAGTCCGCAAGATCCTGTGGCCGAAGCGTCTCGCGGGCCTGGAGAGGATGGTCGTCCGGCACCGCGACTGCCACGCGAAATCGGGCGAAATCCACGGCGACGACACCCGTCCGGTCGATCTCGTCGGCCACGATGCCGAGATCGAACTGGCCGGAGGCGACAAGGTCGCGGACGGTGGAGGACATGCGCGCCTGAAAGGTCACGGCAACGTTCGGATTGCGGGCCATGAAGGCATGCAGGGCGCGCGGCAGCACGTTGGTCGACAGCGCGGACAGGCAGGCGATCTTGATCTCGCCCGAACCGAAATCGCGAATGCGTGCGGCGGCGCCGCGCAGGTGCGCCAGACCGACAAAGGCGTGCTCCACTTCCCGAAAGAACAATTGTCCTTCGGGGGTCGGATGCAACCGCCCCTTGATGCGGCGGAAGAGATCGAAGCCGAGCGAGCGCTCGAGTTCCTGGATCATCTTGCTGACGGCCGGCTGCGACACATGAAGCACCTCGGCGGCCCGCGCCGTGGTTCCGTTCGTCATCACAACCCGAAAGACTTCGACCTGCCGCAGGTTCATTCTCGTATTCTGCCCGACGTTTCCACTCTCTCGCATGGTCGTGCCCGACATGCCGGCTTATTGCAACACGGAACTGGCCTTGCGATGACACGTCCGCGAATACGCAACGGTCTCCAACACCATGGCCGAATCCAATGATCTTCACGGGACGATCCGCCGAAAGGCATGATACCCACCGGCGGCATGGCGACAGCGGTCACTCCTCGTCCTGGAACACCTCTTCGCGCTTGGCCCGCACGTTCGGCATGAAGACAACGACCAGCACGAGGGCTGCGAGAATGAGCAGGCCGGCGCTGATCGGGCGGGTCGCAAAGGTCGTCGGATCGCCGCGCGAGAAGATCATGGCGCGGCGCAGGTGTTCCTCCAGAAGCGGGCCGAGCACGAAGCCGAGCAGCAGCGGCGCAGGCTCGCAGCGGAGCTTGACCAGCGCATAGCCGATGAAGCCGAAGAAGGCGACCGAGTAGAGATCGAAGACATTCGACTTAACCGAATAGACGCCGATCGAGCAGAAGGCCATGATGATGGGAAACAGCACGTAATAGGGCACTGTCAGCAGCCGTACCCAGAGCCCGACCAGAGGCAGGTTAAGAACGACAAGCATCAGGTTGCCGATCCACATCGAGGCGATAATGCCCCAGAACAGCGCCGGCTGCTCGGTGGCGACATTTGGACCGGGAACGATGCCCTGGATGATCATCGCGCCGATCATCAGCGCCATGACCGGATTGGCCGGGATGCCGAGGGTGAGCAGCGGGATGAAGGAGGTCTGGGCGCCGGCATTGTTGGCCGATTCCGGTCCGGCGACACCTTCGATGGCGCCATGGCCGAATTCTTGCGGGTTCTTCGACAGGCGTTTTTTCCACCGTGTAGGAGGCGAAGGCCGCGAGGATGGCGCCGCCGCCGGGCAGGACGCCGAGGATCGAACCGATGCCGGTGCCGCGCAGGACCGGGCCGACCATGCGGCGGAAGTCCTCGCGCGTCGGCATCAGGCCCTCGACCTTGCTCATCAGCACCGAGCGGGTCTTTTCGCTTTCGAGGTTGCGCAGGATCTCGGCGACGCCGAAGACGCCCACGGCCACCGCAACGAAGTTGAGACCGTCGGCGAAGTCGATGATGCCAAGCGTGAAGCGCGGCGTGCCCTCGAAAATATCGTTGCCGACCAGACCGAGAAGCAGGCCTAGGATCAGCATGGCGAGCGCCTTGATGATCGACCCGTGCGCGAGCGCGACCGACATGACAAGGCCGACGACCATCAGCGAGAAATATTCGGCCGAACCGAATTGCAGCGCGACGGCCGTGAGCGGCGGGGCGAAGATCGCGACCAGGAAGGTCGAGACCGTGCCGGCAAAGAACGATCCGATCGCGGCGGTGGCGAGCGCGACGCCCGCGCGGCCCTTGCGTGCCATCTGGTAGCCATCGATGGCCGTGACCGCCGAGGAGGACTCTCCGGGCATGTTGATCAGGATCGCGGTGGTCGAGCCGCCATATTGCGCGCCGTAGTAGATGCCGGCGAGCATGATCAGCGAGGAGACCGGCGAGAGCTGGAAGGTGATCGGCAGCAGCATGGCGATGGTTGCCGTGGCGCCGATGCCGGGCAGCACGCCGATCAGGGTGCCGAGCAGCACGCCAATCAGGCAGAACAGCAGGTTCTGCCAGGTGGCGGCGGTGGCGAAGCCGAGAGCGAGATTGTCGAAAAGTTCCATCGTCGGACTCCTAGAACCGTGTCCACGGGCCGAACCGCTCGAACGGCAGGCCGAGCGCATAGCTGAAGACCGCGACCGAGAAGACCGTGATGCAGAGCGACAGGACCAGTGCCCACAGCACGGTCATCCGCTGCGACGCGAAGCAGGCGACGAAGGCACAGAGGAAAAGCGACGGCACGAAGCCCAATCCGCGCACCGTCAGGCCGAAAACCACCGGCGCGGGCAGGATGAACAGCATGCCGCGCCAGGCGAGCGGGCCGATCGGCTCGCCTTCCTTGCGGAAGGACTGGATGAAGATCACGAGGCCGAGAACGACGAGTAGGCTCGCCAGCACCAGCGGGAAATAGCCCGGCCCCATGCGGAAGGAGGTGCCGATCTTGAGCCCCAGCGACTGGATCGCGAAGAAGAGGCCAGCACCGATGAAGACCAGCCCGCAGATCAGGTTGGTGCGGTCGAAAGATGGATTGTTCATGATGTCCCCAGCAGTTGCGCACGGCAGCCGGCCTCACGAGGCGATGGCGGCACGCGCGCGTTGCACCCAGGCGAGACCCCTCCCTGCGCCGAGCGAAGGGAGGGGATGCAGTTGGCGACGAGGTTCAGTCGGCGTACTGGCCGGCCGCCTCGATGATCGGCTTCCAGCGCGTGATCTCGCTTTCAAGCTTGGCCTTCAGCGCCTCTGGGGTCGCGTCGGCATCGGACGACGGCACCGTGCCGAGTTCCTTGAAGCGGGCGGCGACATTCTCGTCCTTCAGCGCCTTCTTCAGTGCGGCGCTGAGCTTGTCGATCGCTTCCGTGGGCGTGCCCTTGGGCGCATAGACGCCGTGCCAGATTCCGACCTCGAAGCCATTGAGGCCGCCTTCGACCGCCGTCGGCATGTCGGGGAAGATGTCGAGGCGTGCTGGCGAGGTGACGGCATAGGCCTTGATCGTGCCACCCTGGATCTGCTTGGTCGTGTTGGTCGTCTGGTCGCACATGATGTCGACCTGTCCGCCGAGCAGGTCGGTCATCGCCGGGCCGGTGCCCTTGTAGGGGACGGTGACGAGCGGTGTCTCGATCGCGCTCATGAACAGCATGCCGCAGAGATGCGACGCCGCGCCGATGCCGGCATTGGCGACGGTGACCTTGTCGGCATTGGCCTTGACGTAGTCGATCAGGCCCTTGAGGTCGGTCGGCTCGAGATCCTTGCGCGCAACGATGGTCATCGGCACTTCGGTGACGAGCCCGACATAGTCGAAGGCACCCAGCGTGTCATAGGCGAGGTTGCGGTAGAGCGTGGCCGACGTCGCCATGCCGATATGGTGCAGCAGCACGGTGTAGCCGTCCGGATCCGAGGTCGCGACGCGGCCCGCCCCGAGCGTGCCACCCGCGCCACCGACATTCTCGACGATGACCTGCTGGCCGAGGTCCTTCGACATGGACTCGGCGACGAGGCGGGCCACCGTGTCGGTCGGGCCGCCGGCGGCGAAGGGAACGACCATGGTGATGGTGCGCTCGGGATATTCGGCATGCGCGGCGCCGGCGACAAGCGTCGCGGCAAGGGCGGTTGCGGCAAAAAGCGATTTGAAGATCATGGACGTCCTCCCGTCATCAAGGTTCGGGCCGGCGAGGCTCCTCCACGGCCGGCACTGATCACGGGTGTTTCACGGCTTGCGCCGCCGCGACATCAGCCGGACGTCCGAAACGACCTGCTTACATAAGTTTCGCAGCGCAGCATGGGTGGAATTCTTCCCAAGACAGTGCAGGCGTGGGCGGATTTCCACCCATCCGGTCAGCCGTCGGCGATCTCGCCATTGGCCAGGCGCTTGCCGAGGCCGTATTTCTGCATTTTCTCGTACAGCGTCTTGCGGGAAATGCCGAGCTGCTCATAGACCGGCCTGAGACTGCCGCCATGCGCGGCGATGGCATTGGCGATGAGCTGCCGCTCATAGGCGCCGACCCTGTCGGCGAGGCGGGCGCTGGGTCTTACCCCGGCGCCGCCGGCCGTGTCCTCGTGCATGGGCAGGCCCAGCACGAAGCGGTCGGCGGCGTTGCGCAGTTCCCGGACATTGCCGGGCCACGCGCGGTCGGAGATCTCTGTGACGACCTCGGGAGGAATGTCGGACGGCTCGCGGCCATAGCGCCCCCACGCCTCGCGCACCAACTGGAAGAAGAGCAGCGGGATGTCCTGCTGGCGCTGCGCGAGCGCGGGCACGCGCAGCGTTGCGACATTGAGCCGGTAGAACAGGTCGGCGCGGAAGGCGCCGCTCGCGACGGCATCTTCGAGATCGACCTTGCTGGTGGCAATGAAGCGGACGTCGAGCGGCACGGCCTCGTTGGAGCCCAGCCGGGTGATCGTCCGCTCCTGCAGCACGCGCAGGAACCTGGCCTGGAGGTCCGTCGGCATCGAGCCGATTTCGTCGAGCAGGATCGTTCCGCCGCGGCCATGCTCGAACTTGCCGTAGCGGGCGCGCAGCGCGCCGGGAAAGGCGCCGGCCTCGTGGCCGAACAGTTCGCTTTCGATCAGCGCCTCCGGCAGCGCCGCGCAATTGATGGCGATGAAGGGGCGGCTTGCCCGGCTGCTGACATCATGCAGCGCGCGGGCGACGACTTCCTTGCCGACGCCGGTGTCGCCGATGACAAGGGTGTCTGCATCGCTGGCACCGATCGCGCGCAGCCGGTAACGCAGTTCGACCATAACGGCGGTGCGACCCGGCAGGCGGGCCTCAATGTCGTCGCGCTTGCCGGCCGCCGCCCGCAGCCGGCGGTTTTCCAGCACCAGTTCGCGGCGATCGAGGGCGCGGCGGATCGTTGTCGCCAGCGCCGGCATCGCGAAGGGCTTTTCGATGAAGTCATAGGCGCCTTCGCGCATCGCCTTGACCGCGAGCTGCACGTCGCCATGGCCGGTGATCAGGATCACGGGTATGTCGTGGTCGATCTCGCGGACACGCTGCAGCAGCGTCATGCCGTCCATGCCCGCCATGCGGATGTCGCTGATGATGACGCCCGCGAGGCCGGGGCTCACATGCGGAAGGACGTCTTCCGCCGTGGAGAAGGTTTCGACCTCGAGATCGTGCAGTCCGAGTGCCTGGGCGGTGGACACGCGCAGGTCCTCTTCGTCATCGACGAGCAGGATGCGCGCCAGGCTCATTCGGCCGCCTGCTGGTGCGCGGCGGCAGGTTCGAGTTCGATGCGGAAGACGGCGCCGCCCTCTTCGTGATTGGCAACCGTCAGGTTGCCGCCGAAATCCTTGACGATGTTGTAGGATATCGACAGGCCGAGGCCGAGCCCCTTGCCCACGCCCTTGGTGGTGAAGAACGGGTCGAAGATGCGTTCGGCAATGGCCGGCTGCACCCCGGGTCCGTGATCGCGGACCTCGATGACCACCCGCTCGCCCTCGTGCCGGGCGGAGACATGGATGCGGCGGTCGTCGCGCCCTTCGGCGACGTCGGCGGCGTTGGAGATGATGTTGACCAGAACCTGCTGCAGGCGGACGGAGCCGGCGCGCACCACGGGCGGCGGGCTACCGAGATCGCTCAGCACCTCGGCCCCGGCGGTGGCCAGGCGCACCGAGACGATTTCCAGCGTGTCACCGAGCACGTCGGCGACCGAAACCGGGCCGAGCTTCTCGTTCGGCTTGCGGGCAAAATTGCGCAGGTGCCGGCTGATCGCCGCCATGCGATCGATCAGGCTCGATATCCGCGAGAGATTGCCGCGGGCATCGTCATAGCGCGCGCGATCGAGCAGCACGGCGGCGCTGTCGGCATAGGTCTTGGCGGCAGCGAGCGGCTGGTTGAATTCGTGGCTGAGCGCCGCGGACATCTGGCCGAGGCCGGCGAGCTTGCCGGCCTGGATGAGATCGGCCTGTGTCTTGCGCAGTTCGAGGTTGACGCGGGCGAGGTCGGCGGTGCGCTCCTCGACGCGGTGTTCGAGCTCGGCCTTGGCGCGGCTTTCCATCTCGATGCGCTCGGTGAGGCGCGCGCGGCGCTGGATCAGCACGCCGCCGACCAGGCCGGCCACGCAGAGAAGCAGGACCAGCGCCACGATTGCGGTCCGCGCCTGCGAATGGACCGAGGCGGTATCCATGAGCACACTCACCGTCCAATCGGCATCGCCGACATATTGGGAGAGCGAGAGATACTCGCGCGTATCGCCCGGCGCGGCAATCTGCATCAGCGCATGGCCGGCGAGGCTGGCGCGCCGGATCGGCAATTCCCTCAGCACCGCGTCGGAATAGCGCCGCGACTCCGCGGTCCGCGCAAGCCGCTCCTTCGTCAGCGGCAGCACGCTGGAATAGAGCCAGGCCGGGCTGCCGGACATGAAGATGATGCCTTCGGGATCGTTGACGATAATCTTGTACTCGCCGCCGCGCCAGGAGCCCTCGATCGCGTCGATATCGACCTTGAAGACGATGACGCCCCTGATCGCGCCGGCGACGGTTACCGGCGCGGCGAAGTAATAGCCGCGCTTTGCCGAGGTCGTGCCGAGCGCATAGAAGCGCGCCTGACGGCCCGCCGCCGCATCCTGGAAATAGGGCCGGTAGCTGAAATTCTGGCCGACGAAGGTTGCGGGGCCGGCATAGTTGCTGGCGGCGATCGTCTCGCCATCCAGCGTCATCACATAGATGTCGGAGGATTTGAGCAGCGCATTGATATCCCGAAGGTAGACATTCGCGGCCATCCGCAGACCCGGATCGCCTGGGCTGGCCAGCAGGTCCTTGATGTCGTCATGGTCCGAAATCAGCGCCGGCAGCGGCTCATAGCGCTTGAGCTGGCCCGATAGCGCCGAGACCGCGAGCCGCAGCGCACTGCCGGCCTGCAGCGAAGCCTCGTTCATGAAGCGCAGCGTCACGAAGGGCAGGCCCCAGCCGATCACGCCCACGGCCGCCGAAAGCAGCACCGCCGCCAGCAGGACAAGACTTCGACGTGCGTTTCTCAGCATCTCCTCCACTCTGTCCGGAACCGCCGCCGGCGATCGCCGGGACAGCATTGCAGATTGCGGCCTGTATTCCAAGCGGCAGCAACGGCGTGGATCGACGGGGATCCTGCTTCCCGCGCCGGGAGAGGAGAAGTCGTCCGCCGCCAAAGACGCGCGCGCACATCGGAGGCGGATATCGCGACCCGTCGCCCGGCAGCGAACATTCGCGACTTCATACCGGGCTAGAGATCGCCCGGCACGCCATAGCTCGGCGCGCCCGATGGGTTGAGCGCGCGGGTGACATAGGCGTCCATCTCGCCGCGCCAGCGGGCCCACAGCGCCGCGCAGTCCTCGATCGGATTGCCGTCGGTCCAGTCCACGCGCAGGTCGGCGACGTTCCACGAGACCTTGTCGACCAGGATCATGCCCATTGAATGAACCGGGCCTTCCTCGCCGCCGGCGGCCAACGCTGCACGCATGGCGGCAATGAGCCGGTCGCCGAGGTGGCTGACTTTCGCGGCCTCGAAGGCCGCGACCATCTGGCCGGGGATTGCGGTCGAGGTCAGCATGTTGCCGGCGGTGACGACATCGGTGCCGCGCGCCGTGGCATGGGTGCCGAGCGTTCTGGCGCCGGAATAGGTCGCGCTCCGGCCCTGCGCGTCGAGCAAGGTGAGTTGTCGGTATTCGATATCGGGGGCGTTAGCGACCAGCCGCGCCAGCGCCGCCTCGGCGGAGAGGCCGCCGGCCATCAGGTCGAGCCCCCTTGGCCCAAGTCGCGGATCGGTGATGTTCTGCGTCGCAACGACTCCCACGCCGGCGCGAGCATGGGCGCAGCGCGCCGCCACCGATGGAGAGGACGACGAGACGGCAATGCCGAACATGCCTGTGTCGGCGCAGCGGCCGGAGACGGAGAAGGTCATCGCGCGCGCCCTCAGGCTTCGTCGGGAATGACGGCGGTGGCCTCGATCTCGACCAGCCATTCCGGCCGGGCCAGCGCCGAGACCACGAGGCCGGTCGACACCGGGAAGACGCCCTCGAGATACTTGCCCATTTCCTGGTAGACCGCCTCGCGATAGCGGATATCGATCAGATAGACGACGACGCGGCAGATATGGCTGAGATCCGACCCGGCCTCTTCGAGCAGCATCTTGATGTTTTCCATCGCCTGCCGCGCCTGCGCACCGGCATCACCGATATGCAGGCTTTCGCGGGTGTCGAGGTCCTGCGAGATCTGGCCGCGCACGAAGACGGTCGCGCCGCGGGCCACCACGGCCTGGCAGAGGTCGTTGTTCAGCTTCTGCTCGGGATAGGTTTGCTTGGTGTTGAACGGCCGGATGCGGGTGTGGACGGGCATGTGTGTCTCCCTGGACTTTGTGTTCCGGCGCGTTGCCGCCGGTTTTGAACGATTGATTACGCTGCCTTGCGGATCGCGCGGGCGCATTTCTCGCCGATCATCATCGACGGCGCATTGGTGTTGCCGCCGATCAGCGTCGGCATGACCGAGGCATCGGCCACGCGCAGGCCCTCGATGCCGTGGACCTTCATCGTGACCGGATCGATCACGGCCATCGGATCGCGCCCCATCTTCGCCGTGCCGACGGGGTGATAGACCGTCAGCGCCTCGGCGCGGAGATAGGCGAGGATCTCGTCGTCGGTGCGGACATCCGGTCCCGGCAGGATTTCCCGGCCCTTGAGGCTGGCCATCGGTTGGGCGGCGAAGATCGAACGGGCGATCTTGATGCCCTCGACAAGCACGCGGGCGTCCTGCGGGTCGCTGAAGAAGCGATGGTCGATCTCGGTGGTGAGGCGCTCGCCTTGCCGGACCAGCCGGATTTCGCCGATCGATTTCGGCCTGAGCACGCAGGTATGGATGGCAAAGCCATGGCCCCACTCGACCAGCCGCCCACGATGGCTGCGATAGCCGGGTACGAAATGGAACTGGACGTCGGGCAGGTCGCCGGCATGGCGCGTCCGGGCGAAGCCGCCCGCCACGACATAATTGGTCGACAGCAGGCCCTTGCGGGCCGCGGCGAAGCTGAAGGGTGCCGCCATCAGCTTGCCGGCATTACGGAGCGAAATGCCGAGCGTGCGGGTGGAATTGCTGCGCACGGTGATCATGCCGTCGACATGATCGCGCAGGTTCTGGCCGACGCCGGGCAGGTCGCGGGCGACGGTAATACCCTGCGTCTGAAGCGCCCCACCCGGGCCGATGCCCGAGGCCATGAGGATGACAGGCGTGCCGATCGCGCCGGCGGACAGCACCACCTCGCCGCGGCAGGAAACGGTGACGGGCTGGCCTTTGCGCAGAACCTCGACGCCGGTGACCCGGCCGTCGGTGATGACGAGACGACTGACCTCGGTGCCGGTCCAGATGACGAGATTCGGCCGGTTGCGCACCGGCTCGAGGAAGGCATTGTAGGCGGAAAAGCGGATGCCGTTGTTCTGGGTGACGTCATAGACGCCGAGGCCGAACTGGCTCGGGCCGTTGAAATCGGTGTTGCGCGGCAGGCCGATTGTTCCGCCCGCGGCAATGAAGTCCTCGCAAACCGGATTCGGGTCCTTCGGCCGGTCGACGAACAGTTCGCCCTGCGTGCCATGAATGGCCGGGTCCTGGCCAATCCGGTTGCGCTCGAGATCCTTGAAGACGGGCAGGACGTCGGACCAGGCCCAGCCCTCGCAGCCGAGATCGCGCCATTCATCGTAGTCCTCGCGCGCGCCACGGATATAAAGCATCGAATTCATCGACGATGATCCGCCGAGCAGCTTGCCCCGGTTGACGGGAATGCGGCGGTTGTTGAGTTCCGGTTGCGGGGTGCCGACGAAGCCGTAATCGAAGCGCGGGCGGCCATACATGGCGAGGATGCCCGCCGGAACTTTCACGCGGATATCCCGATCGCTGCCACCGTTCTCAATAACCAGCACCCGCTTTGCCGGATCGGCCGAGAGGCGGTTGGCGACCACGCAGCCGGCCGAACCGGCGCCGATGACGATATGGTCGACGCTTTCCATCATTCTGTCCTGTAGGTAATCGTGCCGCCGCAGATGGTCATCGCGACCCTCGCGGCATCTTCCGTCTCGGCGAGCCCTTCGAGCGAACCGTCGATTAGCACCAGATCGGCATCAAAACCGGGCGCCAGCTTGCCCGAGCGATTCTCGGCGAAATCGGCATAGGCGCCGCCCTCGGTATAGGCGAGCAGGCATTCGTCGAGGCTCAGCCGCTGGTCGGGCATGTCGTTGCTCCACGTCTTGCGCGTCAGCGCGCAGTGGATGGCATAGAGCGGCGAGATCGGCGACACCGGCCAGTCGGTGCCGAAGGTGAGCGGCACGCCAAGGTCGCGGATCATCCGCCAGGGGAACGCCGTGGCCCAGCGTGCGCGGCCCATGATGGTGGTCGTCGGCTCGAGCGGCAGTCCGGCCGAGCCCGGCGGATGGACCGGCTGCATCGAGGCGACGATGCCGAGCGGGTCGAGGCGGGCGAGATCCTCAGGCGTGATCGTGTCGATATGCTCGATCCGGTGACGGCTGTCGCGCGGGCCATTGGCTTTGCGGGCGGCCGCGTAGCCGTCGATCGTGGCGCGAACGGCACCGTCGCCCACGGCATGTGTCGCAACCTGCAGCCCGCGCCGGTCGGCTTCCACGCACATGGCGTTGAAGATGTCCGGGGCGATCAATGGCTCCGAGCGGAAGCCGGGCTTGTCGGGGTAATCGGTGACTGTCAGCGCCGTCCAGGTGTCATAGACGCCGTCCATGAAGAGCTTGATGCGGCCGAAACTGAGCCAGCCCGGCACTTCGGGGCCGAAATCCTCGATCCGCGCGATCCCCTCGGGACCGTGGCGCTGTTCGAGCCGGAGTGGCAGGCTGACGCGGACGGGCATCTGGCCCCCCAGCGCGAGATCGCGCATCAAGCCGGCCTGATAGGCATTGCCGTCCATGTTGACGGCTGATGTGATGCCGTGTTGGGCGCAATAGTCGCCGGCCTTGCGGATCAACGCGCGGTCATAGGCGCGATCTTCGTCAGACACCGCGCCGCCCTCGTAGTCGAGTCCGTCCCGACCCTTGAGCCGCGACAGCATCCTGACCGGGTTCATGGCGGCGGCTTCGCGCAGCTCGCCATTGGCGAGACCGTCCTCGCCCATCACCACTTCGGCAGCGGGGCCGACATCGGCGCCTTCAAGAATGCCGGCCATCTCGAGCGCGCGGGTATTGGCCCAGGCGCAATGCAGGTCGGTGGAGAACATGCAGATCGGCCGGTCGGCAATGATGGCGTCGAGCAGGTGTCGGTCCGGCCGGCGGTCCTCGCCGAAGATCACATAGTTTACCGCATAGCCGAACAGGATCCCGTCGCCGGGATTGGCGGCGGCGAAGTCACGGAAGGCGCTGGCCGTCGCCTCGAAGCCGAATGTCGGGCCGAGATTAAGCATGGCGAGCGTCGCCCCGCCCATGAAGAGATGCAAGTGGCTCTCGATGAAGCCGGGCATCAGTTCGCGACCGCCGGCATCGATGGTTCGTGTATCGGCACCGACATGCGCTCGGATCGCCTCGTCCGAACCGAGCGCCAGGATGCGACCCTCGGCGACGGCGACCGCCGTGACGCCCTCAGGCGCGAAGATCGGGCGGATGCGGGCGTTGGTGATGATCAGGTCGGCAGGCATGGAGCGCTCCGGTATGCGGAATAGAGCGGCGGGGGCTCGACGCCCCCGGCGACATCGTTACTGCAGGAGCTGGGTCCAGACGCGGGTCACGAGATCCTGCGCAGCCGGCGAGCAGGTGCGCGAGAACTGGACGGGCACGTCGGGATAGAGTTCCGGCGCCATCTCCTTGGTGTATTTCACCTTGTCCTGCACCAGCTTCATCGGCGAGGAATGGGCGTAGAAGTTCATCTGCTCGGTCGCGTTTTCAGGCGTCGACATGAATTCGATGAACTTGATGGCATTGGCCTGGTTGGGCGCGCCCTTGGGGATCACCATGCTGTCGAGCCAGCCGACGAGGCCTTCCTTGGTCATGGCGAAGGCGAGCGGCGCGCCGCCCGTGCGGTTCTTCAGTTCTTCGCCGTCCCACCAGAAATGCGCCGAGACTTCGCCCGAACTCAGGCGGGTGGCAATGTTGTCGGAGGAATAGGCCGCTACCGAGGGCTTCTGCGCCATCAGCAGGTCGAGCACTTTCTTCATCTCCGCCTGGTCTTCGGTGCAGAAGGGCACGCCGAGATATAGCTGGGCGGCGCCGATCACCTCGTCCGGATAGGACAGCATGGCGATCTTGCCCTTGAGCTCGCCTTCCGGCTCGAAGAAGTATTTGAAGCTGTCCGTCGGGCCCTTGTAGAGGCTGATATTGACGGCGAAGCCGGCCGTACCATAGGCGAGCGGAATGGAATATTCCTGGTTTTCGTCCCACCACTGGTTCCGCCAGCGCTCGTCGATATTGCCATAGGACGCGAGCTTGTTGGCGCCGTAGTTTTCGAGCAGGCCCTGGTCGATCATGACGCGCAGGAAGTGCTGCGACGGTGTCGCGATGTCATAGCCCGACGAGCCGGCCTGCAGCTTGGTCAGCAGGTCTTCGTTCGACGTATAGCCGTCGACATTGACCTTGACGTCGTTCTCTTTCGAGAACTTCTCGATCAGGGCCGGCGAGATCGAATCCGCCCAGACATAAAGGTTGAGCGTGCCCTCGGCCTGTGCCGATGTGCCGAGGCAGAGCGCCATTGCGGTGGCAAAAAGATACTTTTTCATTTTACGTTCCTCTCTTGGTTTTTGGATTTCAGGCTTGATTTCTAGGCATTGTCACGACTGCCGCGCGCCGCGACCACCAGGGCAAGGGTGGCGAGCACGAGCGAGGCGAGGATGAGCAGCGTGGCGATCGCGTTGAGTTCGGGCGAGGTGCCGCTGCGGATGAGCGAGAAGATGTAGACGGGCAGCGTCGTGGTGCCGCCCGACGACAGCATCATCGAGGTGATGAAGTCGTCCATCGAGATCAGGAAGGCCAGCATCGCGCCCGAGAACACGCCGGGGAAGATCAATGGCAGCGTCACGCGCCGGAACGTCGTCCACCGCGAGGCATAGAGGTCGGCGCTGGCTTCCTCGAGATCGAGCGACATGCCTTGCAGCCGCGCCCGGATCGGCAGGAAGGCGAAAGGCGTGCAGAAGGCCGAGTGGGCGACGATCAGCTTCACCATGCCGTTCTGCACGCCGACAAGCGAGAACAGGATCAGTGTCGCCACCGCGAGAACGATTTCCGGCAGCAGCAGCGGCAGGTTGACGATCGTTTCCGAAAGCTTGCGGAAGCGGACATTCTTGCCGCGAATGATCGCGAGTGCCGCCGTTAGCGCGATCGACGTCGCCACGACGGTTGCGACGGCAGCGATGATCAGCGAGGTCTCGAGCGCGCTCATCAGCGCGGTATTGTTGAGCGCGGCGCCATACCACTGGAACGAAAAATGCGTCCACATGCCGGCGATCTTGTTGGCGTTGAAGGAATAGACCACGATCACGGCGAGCGGTGCATAGAGATAGACGAAGAACAGAACGGTGAGCGGACCGAGGCCGGGATAGCGCTTGACGTCGTGACGGACACTCATGCCTCGGGCTCCTTGCGGGCGGCGCGCAGCGCGGCATAGACGAGGAAGATCATCACAAGCGCCATCAGCGTCATGGCGATCGCGGCACCGAACGGCCAATTGCGGCCGCCGCCGAACTGCAGCTGGATCAGCGAGCCCATCATCATCTGCTTGCCGCCGCCCATCAGCGTCGGCTCCAGCACAGCACCGAGCGAGGGCACGAAGACGAGGATCGCGCCGGCGAGGATACCCGGTGTCGTCAACGGCAGGATCACGCGGCGGAGCGTCGTCAGGCGATTGCCGTAGAGATCGTGCGAGGCCTCGATCAGCGTGCCGTCGAGCTTCTCGATGGAAGCGAAGACCGGCAGCACCATCAGCGGCATGTAGGTGTAGACCATCGCCGTCAACGTGGCGCCGTCATTGAACATGAAGCTCATGCCATCGGGAAAGCCGATCGCTTCCAGCGCGCTCGCCAGCGTGCCGTCCTTGCCGAGGATGATCATCCAGGCATAGACGCGCAGGATCATCGACACCCAGAAGGGGAGCGTGACGAGATAGACGAGGATCGCCTTGCGCTTGGCCGGCTGGCGGGAGATGAAATAGGCGACGGGGACGGCAAAGAGAAGGCAGATAACAGTCGTCGCGCCGGCGATCAGGAAGGTGCGGAAGATGATCAGCAGATATTGCGGCGTGAATTCGAGCTCGCCGGTCCAGCCCTCGTTGAACAGGATCTGGCGATAGCCCTCGAGATTGACATCCCAGGTGAAGCCGCCATGCGAGCCGCGGGTGGCGACCGACACGGCGGCGATGATCGCGATCGGCAGGATCAGCGCGAAGCCCATCAGCAGCCAGGACGGCAGCAGGCCCCAGAAGGACAGGTCGCGCCAGAAACGCGGGCTATCAGCGCCGCGTGTCTCGATGGTCGCGTGGAGCGCGCTGTCCGTCATGCCGCCAGTACCCTTGCCGCGCTTTCGGAGAAGCCGACCTTCACCATCGAGCCGAGGGCGATCGTGTCGCCCTCGCGCGACGCGTTGCGGCGCGAGGCACGCAGTTCCGTGCCGCCGACATCGAGCGTGTAATGGGTGTAGCCGCCCATGTAGTTCTTGTTGACGACCCGGCCTTCGAGCGTCACGCCCGTCGCCTGGTCGCCGAGATTGACCTTCTCCGGCCGGATCGACAGCGTGGCGCGGCCCTTGGCCGTGCGGCCGGTGGCCGGCGCGGTCAACACGACGCCGAAGGGGGTGCGCACGGTCGCGCGGCCGGCCGTGGTTTCGAGGATCTCGACATCGAGGAAATTGGTCTCGCCGACGAAATCGGCAACGAAGCGATTGACCGGCTCCTCGTAGATCTCCGCGGGCGTGCCGATCTGCTGGACCTCGCCGGCACCGAGCACGGCGATGCGGTCGGACATGTCGAGCGCTTCCTCCTGGTCGTGGGTGACGAAGACGAAGGTGATGCCGGTATCGCGCTGCAGGTTGCGCAACTCGTCGCGCATCGCCTGACGGAGCTTGAGGTCGAGCGCCGAGAGCGGCTCGTCGAGCAGCAGCACTTGCGGCTCCGGCGCCAGCGCACGGGCCAGCGCAATGCGCTGCTTCTGGCCGCCCGACAGTTGTCCGGGCTTTCGGCCGGCCATGGCGGACATGTGCACGCGCTCCAGCATCTCGCCGGTGCGGGCCTTGATGCGGCTTCTCTCCCAGCCGAGATTTTCGAGACCGTAGGCGACATTCTGCTCCAGCGTCATATGCGGGAACAGCGCGTAGCTCTGGAACACGGTGTTGACAGGCCGCTTGTGCGGCGGGATGTCCATGACCTCGCGGCCATTGAGCAGGATGTTGCCGCTGGTGGGATTGTCGAAGCCGGCCATCATCCTCAGAAGCGTGGTCTTGCCGCAGCCCGACGGCCCGAGCATGGTGAAGAACTCGTTGGTGCCGATCTCGAAGCTCACGGATTTCAGCGCCTGGTAGACGCCGAAATTCTTCGAGACGGACCGGACTTCGACGGCTGGTGGCCTGCTCATCGCACTCTCCTCACGTCGGCTCGAGTTGGGTGATTTCGCGGCGGAAGGGCAGGGCGTCGCCGATATCTGCAGTGTCGAGTTCGCGCGCATAGCGGTGGCCGGCATAGGTCGCCCAGGCGATCGGCGCGGGCGCTGCGGCATCGCCGATCAGCTTGACGGACTTAATGCCGGCATCGGCCCAGTCGGCCTGCCGGTCCATGACGGCGTGGTAGAGCGCATCCTCGGAGACCCGCGAGGCGACCATGACGACGGCGTCGCAGGCGACCGGCTTACGCCGGCCGGTATAGCTGCAATTGGTCTCGACCTCGCCGGCGCGGATCGCGGTGATGCCGCGATTGAGGCGGATGTCGACGCCGAGATCGTCGAGCCGGACATGAATGGCGCCCTGTTCCAGCGTGTTGCGGGTCCAGTCCGAGACATAGGCCGACGGGGTGACGAGCACGACATGGGCGCCGGCCTTGGCCATGACTTCGGCCATAACGCCGCCCATGTAATAGTGGTCGTCGTCATAGACCACGACGGTCTTGCCGGAGAGATCGTCCGGATGCTTGCTCGCCATGACATCATCGGGCGTCCAGACCGTCATCGTCTCGTCAACAGGCATCGGCACCACATGCTGGCGTGCGACACCATCTCGGCGCCAGTGCGAGCCGGTGGCGATGGCGACATGCTCGAAACCGAAGCCGAGAACGTCCTCGGCGGTGAGGCGGCTGTCGAAATAGGTCTCGACATTGGTTCGCTGGCTAATCTGGTACTGGCGGTAGTCGACCACGCGGCCCCAGGCCGACAGCCCCGGCAGCAGGCGTTCGCGAGCGACGCGGCCGCCGAGCGTGGTGGTGGCTTCGGCGAGCGTCACGTCGTAGCCGCGCAGTGCGAGCGCGCGGGTGGCCTCCAACCCGGCCGGACCGGCGCCGACGACGAGCACGGTCTGGCTCACGCCCTTTTCGTTCATCCGCTCAGGATGCCAGCCCTTGCGCCATTCTTCCATGAAGGTCGGGTTCTGGGTGCAGCGGCTGATCGACATGGTCATGTCGCCCGTCACGCACATGTTGCAGCCGATGCATTCGCGGATGTCCTCGATGCGGCCTTCCTCGATCTTCTTCGGCAGGAAGGGATCGGCGATCGACGGCCGGGCGCAGCCGATGAAATCGAGCACGCCCTGGCGGATCATGCGCGCCATGACATCGGGCGAGGTGAAGCGGCCGACGCCGACGACCGGCCGCGACGAGAGCTCGCGGATACCCTTGACCAGCAGTTCCTGCGCGCCTTCCTCCTTGAAGCGCGACGGGCCGGAACAGTCTTCCCAGGCGCCATGCGCGAGGTCCCAGAGGTCGGGCAGGTCGGCATTCATCTCGACGAATTCCCGCACCTCGGCATTGGAGAAGCCGAGTTCGCCGATCGTCTCGTCGAGGCTGACGCGCATTGTGATCGCGGTCGTATCGCCGACGGCGTCGCGGATATCGGCCACGACTTCCCGGGCAAAGCGCGAACGGTTCTCGAGGCTGCCGCCATATTCGTCGGTCCGCTGGTTGGTGGCGCGCGACAGGAAGTGCTGGAAGATGCCGAACCCGTGCGCGCCGTAAAGACAGATCAGGTCGAAGCCGGCGATCTTGGAGCGCTTGGCGGCATTGACGAACCAGCGGCGCAGGTCGCGGATTTCGCTCCTGTCGAGCGCGCGAGCCTGCACCGGATCGTTGGTGAAGGTGCGGATCGGCAGAGCGGACGGCGCGAGCGGCACTTCCTTGGTGTAGAAATTCGGACCGTTGATGCCGGAATAGGCAAGCTGGATGCCGGCCAGCGCGCCATGCACCTTCATCGCGTCCGACATCCGGCGCAGGCCGGGAATGTCCTTGTCTTCCCAGAGCCGCAGTTCGATGAACGGCGTGATCTCCGAGGTATGATGCATCTCGGTCTGCTCGGTGAAGATGACGCCCCAGCCGCCTTCGGACTTGATGCCGCGCATCGCCGCGGCGGCCGACGGGTCGCGATAGCCGCCGCCATTGCAATGCGGCACCTGATAGAACCTGTTCTTGGCGATGTGCGGTCCGATCCGGACCGGCTCGAACAGGATATCGTATTTGCTCTCACGCATCTGAGCTGTTCCTTGACTGATGCTATTGGATTGAGGGACGGGCGTCCGGTAAATGACGCGTTCCGGAACCCTTGATTAGGCTTGGCCTAATTGGCATCCCGTCCTGTCTGCCTGCGATGTTCGGCCCTGCGTTCCCTGCGGCGCAGATGATTCGCGGTGGGAAATTTCAGCCTTTTATTTCAATGCATTACGATGGCGCATCGAGCGTTTCCCGCATGGATTGAAAGCCTGCCGCGGCATTCGACCTGCCTGTCTGCACCAAAGGCAGGCAAGCCGCGCCCGTATTGTGGGCATCTGCCTAGTACTTCACCCACACGGTTTTGAGCGCGCAATACTTGTCGAAGCTGTGGATCGACAGGTCGCGGCCGAAGCCGGACTGCTTCACCCCGCCGAACGGCGTCATGGCCGACAGCGCATCGACGGTATTGACCGAGACCGTTCCGACCCGCAGGCGGTCCGACACCGACAGCGCACGGCTCAGATCGCGGGTCCAGACAGACGCGGCAAGGCCGTATTCGCTGTCATTGGCGATGCGCAGCGCCTCCTCGTCCGTGTCGAAGGGCGTGACGGCGAGGACAGGCCCGAAGATCTCCTCCCGCGCGATCCGGGCATCCGGTGCGACATCGTTGAAGATCGTGGCGCCGATATAGCAGTCCGATCCGTCGCGGGTCTCGCGGACGCCGCCATGCGCCAGTCGGGCCTCGCCGCGTCCGATCTCGATATAGCGTGCGACGCGGTCGGCATGGCTCTTCTCGACCAGCGGCCCCATGCGGGTGGCGGGATCGAGCGGGTCGCCCATCGGCCAGGCCGCGGTTGCCGCGATCAGCTTTGCGGTAAACTCCTCCTGCACCGAACGATGCACCAGCAGCCGCGAATTGGCCGAGCAGACCTCGCCGGAATTGAACAGGATGCCGAAGGCCGCCATCTGTGCGGCCTGCTCGAGATCGGCATCGGCAAAGACGAGATTGGGCGACTTGCCGCCGGTCTCCAGCCAGACCTGTTTCATGTTGCTGGTCCCGGCATAGGTCATGAACATCTTGCCGACCTTGGTCGAGCCGGTGAAGACGATGGCATCGACATCGGGGTGGAGGCCGAGCGCACGACCGGCATCCTCGCCGAAGCCGGGGACGACATTGAGCACGCCGTCGGGCAGGCCGGCCTCGGAGGCCAGTTCGGCCAGCATCAGCGCCGAAAGCGGCGACTGCTCGGCCGGCTTCAGCACCACGGAATTGCCGGTCGCGAGCGCCGGGGCCAGCTTCCACGTCGCCATGTCGAGCGGGAAATTCCACGGCACGACGGCGCCGATGACGCCGAGCGGCATGCGGCGGATCATCGCGAGATTGCCGCTGCCGGTCGGGGCGATCTCGTCATAGAGCTTGTCGATCGCCTCGGCATGCCACTGGAAGAAATGCGCCGAACCCGGCGCGTCGATGGTGATGCTGTCCGTGATCGGCTTGCCCATGTCGAGCGTGTCGAGCAGGGCGAGTTCCGGCACGTTGTCGCGGATCAGGGCGGCGAGCCTGAGCAGCACCTCCTTGCGCTCGGCCGGCGTCTTGCCCGACCAGCGGCCATCGTCGAAGGCGCGGCGGGCGGAGGCCACGGCGGCATCGATGTCCTCGGCGGTGCCGCGCGCGACGGCCGTCAGCACCGCGGCATTGGCGGGGTTGACGGTCTCGAACCGCCCACCGCTGGCGGCGTCGCGAAAGGCGCCGTCGATATAAATGCCGTTGCGGAACTTGAGGCTTGCTGCGCGATCGCGCCATTCGGACATCGTGGTCATGAACTGCCTTTCTGTGGTTCGGACGGGGTGGGCGGATGCATGTCGGCCATGGCCTGGACCCGTTCGACACAAACGTCGACGAAGCGGCGCACGGTCAGCGCGGGGCTGGCATCGCGCATCGAGATCAGGCCCATATGCATGGGTCGGAGATTGCCTGACAGCGGCACGGAAATCAGCCGTCCGCCGTCGAGCGCATGGTCGGGGATCGGCCTGATGTTGGCGATCGAATAGCCGAAGCGGTTGGCGACCATCGCCCGCATCACCGACATGTCCCGGGTGCGTTCGACGATGCGCGGGTTGAGCCCAGCATCGCGGAACAGCGACAGGAAATAGGTCGAGCTGAAAGGAAGGTCGAGCAGGATCATGGGATGGGCGGCAAGATCCTGCACCGTGACCTCGCTGCGCCCGGCCAGCGGATGGTCCTCGTGCAGCACGGCATAGGGCGGCAAAACGGCGAGTTCACGGAAGGTCATGTCGGCGGGAATGTCGAGATCGTAGCTGAGCGCGATATCGAACCGCGCCATGCGCAGGCCCTCGAGGATCGCGGCATGGTCGCGCTCGTACTGGAAGAAGTCGACATCGGGATAGGCGTCGGAAAAGGTTCGCCGTATCGCCGGAATGACGGCCTGCGCGAAGGTGACGAGGCAGGCGACATGCAGCGGCCCCCGCACCTGGCCGGTCAATTCGTTGGAGAGCGCGTTGAGCTTGGCCGCCTCGGCAAGGATCAGCCGCGCCTGCTCGACGAAGCTTCGACCGGGCTGGGTGAGCGACAGCCCGTGCGCATGGCGCCGCACGAACAGCGTGATGCCGAATTCGCGCTCGAGCTGCGAGATCGCCGCCGAGACCGAGGGCGCGGAAACATTCACCCGCTCGGCCGCTTCCGTGACCGAGCCGTGGTCCCCGACCGCGACGAGATATTCCAGTTGCCGAAGCGTGAAGCGCAAGACCATATCCGAACCCCTGTTGATCCGCCAATTAAGGAACAGATTGCGGCTCGGGGAAAGGTCGGCATCGTCCTTATCCGGGCGAAGGGCGAAATCGCTGTCGGAACTGGAGATGCCGGTCATGGGCCTGTGCCTCCCGTGATGGGCTCCGTTCAACCCGCGGATGCCGCGCGAGCACCGGGTTGGCGCTGTTCGGCGATCCGGCTGGCAAGATGATCCGCATCGTGCCAGACGCCCCAGATGAAGGACGAGGCACGGCGGGACAGCCAGGGCAGACCGAGGAAATAGAGACCCGGCACCTTCGAGACGCCGCGCTCGTGTATGGGACGGCCCTTGTCGTCGAAGGCGTCTGCTTCGATCCAGCCGAAATCCTGGGCATAGCCGGTCGCCCAAATGATCGCGGTGATGCCGGCATCCGCCAGGTTCAGGGACAGCGTGGGGTTGGTCATGCTTTCGGGGTCGAGGAGCATTTCGCGCGCCTCGGGTTCTTCCGGCAGGTCGAGGCCGTTCTTCGCCGCGTAGTCGTCGGCCCTGTCGAGCAGCGAGAGATAGTTGGCGTCGCCGCGGGCGATATTGTCGGCGAGGTCGGGCGCGAAATGGAGGATGCCGTTGTCATAGGTCCCGGCGCGGCCGAGCAGGTTCATGCCGCGCGCGGCCAGCCGGCGGAAATCCACGGTGTTGCCGCCATAGGCACCGCTGACGGCGATCGTGACATGTTCGGTGTTGGGAGCCGGAACCTTGAGGTCCCAGATGCCCAGCGCGCCGAGCCACCAGACGAAGTCACGGCCGCGATAGCGCCGGGGCGGCCGGTCATGCGGGCCAATCGAGAGATAGACCTTGCGGCCCGAGCGCAGGAGCTCCTCGGCGATCTGCGTGCCGGACGAGCCGGCGCCGACCACCAGCACCGCCCCCTCGGGCATCTGCGACGGATTGCGGTAGGCATGGGAGTGGATCTGCATGATGCCGGCCTCTGCAGGCACCACGGACGGCATGATCGGACGCTGGAACGCGCCCGTCGCGGAGACCACGTTGACCGCATGTATCACACCATCCGATGTCTCGACGCGAAATCTGTCGGCCTGCTGGATGACGCTCGTGACCTCGACACCACAGCGGATCGGCGCGCCGATCTTTTCGGCATAGGCGACGAAATAGTCCGCGACCTGTTCCTTTGGCACGAAGTCGTCGGGTCCGTGCGCGGTGAAATCCATGTTGGGGAAGCGGTCGTGCCAGGCCGGCCCGTTGGCGACCAGCGAGTCCCAGCGCGCGGAACGCCAGTTCTCGGCGATCCGGTTCTTCTCGAGCACGAGATGGGGAACGCCGCGACTGCCGAGATGCTCGCTGATCGCGATGCCGGCCTGACCCGCACCAATGACGAGCGTATCAATTTCTTCCACCGACATGCCAGGGCCTCCTTGTTGCGTCGCGCAAGCCTGCGCGGCCGCCGCGTGTCTGCAGGTGTAGAGGAGGGCCCATCGGGCCGACATAAGAGTTTGCTTCAGCGCTGCTTAGGCTGCCCAAAAGGATCCGGCCACGACCGGCCGAATGGACCCTGCGTCTCGGGCGCCGGCTTGCCGGTCCTTATGAAATCCTTATGTCGACCGGCCGGGTTCCCAATCGAACCCTTATGCGCTTGCGACTAGCTTTCCGGGCATCATCAACAAGAGGTGCTCCAATGTCTGACATCGTCTTCCTCGCCCTGGGTCTTTCGGCCTTCGCCGTCTTCGCGCTTTACGCGCGCCTGATTTCCCGAATCTGAGGCGCAGCCATGCTCGAAATTGTCCTTGGCCTGGCGGTCGCGCTCGCACTCGGCGTCTATCTCGTGATGACGCTCGTCCGCCCCGAGCGCTTCTGATCCGGAGAAACACCCATGACCCTCAACGGATGGCTGCAAATCAGCCTCGTCCTTCTCGTCGTGCTGGCCCTTGTCCGGCCGCTCGGCTCGCACATGGCCCGCGCGCTGTCGGGGGACCGCAACGTGCTCTCGCCCGTCCTCAACCCGATCGAGCGCGGCATCTATCGCCTGGGCGGCATCGATCCCGCCCGTGAACAGGGCTGGCTCGGCTATGCCGCAGCCATGCTCGCATTCAACGCGACCGGTTTCGTCGTCCTGTACGCGATTCTCCGGTTTCAGGGCTTCCTGCCCCTCAACCCCCAGGGTTTCGGCGCCGTCGCGCCCGATCTCGCCTTCAACACTGCGGTGAGCTTCGTCACCAACACCAACTGGCAGGCCTATGGCGGTGAGACCACCATGAGCCATTTCAGCCAGATGGCCGGGCTGACGGTGCAGAATTTCCTCTCCGCCGCCACAGGCATCGCCATCGCGCTGGCGGTGACGCGGGCCTTTTCGCGCTCCTCGTCGGCAAGCCTCGGCAATTTCTGGGCGGATCTCGTCCGCGCGGTGCTGTATGTGCTGTTGCCGTTGTCCATCATCGTCGCCCTGGCCTTCGTTGCGCTGGGACTGCCGCAGACGCTCGACGGCTCTGTTTCCGCGACCACGCTCGAAGGCGCGAAGCAGACGCTGGCGATCGGCCCAGCCGCGAGCCAGGAGGCGATCAAGCAGCTCGGCACCAATGGCGGCGGCTTCTTCAACGTCAATGCCGCCCATCCGTTTGAAAACCCGAACGCATTTTCGAACTATCTCAACATCACCGCGATGCTGTCCATCTCCATGGCGCTGCTCTACGCCTTCGGCAGCCTGGTCGGCGACCGCAGGCAGGGCTGGGCCTTCATCGCGACGGTGATGTTGTTTCTCGTCGTCGGAACCGGCGTCATCTACTGGGCGGAGAGCGCCGGAAATCCGATCCTGACGGCCATCGGCATCGATCCGGCGCTCGGCAACATGGAAGGCAAGGAAGTCCGCTTCGGCCAGGCGATGACCGCGCTCTACGCCGCTGTCACCACCGGCCTTTCGGACGGCGGCGTCAACGGCATGCACGGTTCCTTCACCGGTCTCGGCGGCCTGGTGCCGATGTTTTTCATCCAGCTCGGCGAAGTGCTGCCGGGCGGGGTCGGGTCCGGTCTTTACGGCATGATCGTGTTTGCCGTGCTCGCGGTCTTCGTGGCCGGACTCATGGTCGGCCGCACGCCGGAATTTCTCGGCAAGAAGGTCGAGGGCCGGGAGATGAAATATGCCATGCTGGCCGTGCTGATCCTGCCACTTGCCATACTGGGATTTACGGCGGTGTCGGTGCTTCTGCCCTTCGCGGTCGCCTCCGTCGGCACGCCGGGACCGCACGGCCTGTCGGAAATCCTCTATGCCTACACGTCGGCGGGCGGCAACAACGGCTCGGCCTTCGGCGGTCTTTCCGCCAACACGCCTTGGTACAACACGACACTTGGCATCGCCATGCTGCTCGGCCGCTTCGGTTACGTGATCCCGGTCCTGGCCATGGCGGGCTCGCTCGCGGCCAAGACCCGCGTCGAGGCGTCCAAGGGCACGTTCCCCACCAACACCCCGCTCTTCGTCGGCCTGCTGACCGCCATCATCCTGATCATGGGCGGCCTGCAATTCTTTCCGGCACTCGCGCTCGGGCCGATCGTCGAACATCTCGCCATGCTCGCCGGCCAGACATTCTGAAGGTTCACACCATGAAAAACCAAACCACGTCGCTCATGGACCGCGCCATTCTCGTGCCCGCGTTCCGACAGGCGTTCCACAAGCTCGATCCGCGCCAGCTGTTCCGCAATCCCGTCATCTTCGTCACCGAGGTGGTGGCGGCGCTGGTCACCCTGTTCTTCCTGCGCGACCTCGCGACCGACCTGCCCAATGCCGCCTTCTCCGGCCAGATCGCCGCCTGGCTCTGGATCACCGTTCTCTTCGCAACCTTTGCCGAGGCGGTCGCGGAAGGACGCGGCAAGGCACAGGCGGAGAGCCTCAAGCGCGCCAAGACCGACCTGATGGCCGTGCGGCTGCCGAAGGACAAGGATGAGCTCGAAGAGGTCATCCCCGCCGCCCAGTTGAAGGTCGGCGACATTGTGCTGGTCGAGGCCGGCGAACTGATCCCCGGCGACGGCGAGGTGATCGAGGGCATCGCCTCGGTCAATGAAAGCGCCGTCACCGGCGAGTCCGCGCCCGTCATCCGCGAGGCCGGCGGCGACCGGTCCGCCGTCACCGGGGGCACGCAGGTTCTGTCCGACGCCATCAAGGTCCGGATCACCGTGCCGCCGGGCGGCACCTTCCTCGACCGCATGATCGCGCTGATCGAGGGGGCCGAACGCCAGCGGACGCCGAACGAGCTGGCACTGTCGATCCTGCTCTCCGGCCTGACGCTGATCTTCCTGATATCCGTGGTGACGCTGGGCGGGCTCGCGGCCTATTCCGGAACCGTGCTCTCGGTGACGGTGCTTGCGGCGCTGCTTGTCACGCTGATTCCGACGACGATCGGCGGCCTGCTTTCGGCCATCGGCATCGCCGGCATGGACCGGCTGGTGCGCTTCAACGTGATCGCCATATCCGGCAGGGCGGTGGAAGCGGCGGGCGACGTCGATACGCTGCTCCTCGACAAGACGGGCACGATCACCTTCGGCAACCGCATGGCCAGCGAGTTCATCGCCCTGCCGGGCGTCGACACGAGGGAATTGGCCCAGTCCGCGCTGCTCTCGAGCCATGCCGACGAAACGCCGGAAGGACGGTCCATCGTCGCCCTGGCGAAAAGCGACTACAGCTGCGTGGACCCCACGGAAACGATCGATGCGGTGGTGCCCTTCGCCGCCGAAACCCGGATTTCGGGCGTCGATGTCTCGGGTATCCGCTACCGCAAGGGAGCGGTGGATTCGATCCTTCGCTTCACCGGCCTTACGGCGGAGGAGGCGCCTTCGGGCTTCCGCCAGATCGTCGACCGCATCGCGCGATCCGGCGGCACGCCGCTCGCGGTCGCCAGGGGCGACAGCCTGCTGGGTGTCATCCATCTCAAGGACATCGTCAAGCCGGGGATCAAGGAACGCTTTGCCGCCATGCGCGCCATGGGCATCCGCACGGTCATGGTCACGGGCGACAATCCGCTCACCGCCGCGGCCATCGCGTCCGAGGCCGGCGTGGACGATTTTCTCGCCGAGGCCACGCCCGAGGACAAGCTTGGCTTTATCCGGGGCGAGCAGAAGGGCGGCAAGCTGATCGCCATGTGCGGCGATGGCACCAACGACGCGCCGGCACTCGCCCAGGCCGATGTCGGCGTGGCGATGCAGACGGGGACCCAGGCCGCGCGCGAGGCCGCCAACATGGTCGACCTTGATTCGTCGCCCACCAAGCTCATCGAGATCGTGGAGATCGGCAAGCAGTTGCTGATGACGCGCGGTGCGCTGACGACTTTCTCGATCGCCAACGACGTGGCGAAATATTTCGCCATCATCCCCGCGCTGTTCATCGCCACCTATCCCGGCCTCGCGGTGCTCAACATCATGGACCTCGGCTCACCGAGCTCGGCCATTCTCTCGGCGGTGATCTTCAATGCGCTGATCATCATCACGCTCATTCCGCTCGCGCTGAGAGGCGTGACCTATCGGCCGGTCGGTGCCGCGGCGCTGTTGCGGCGCAACCTGCTCGTCTACGGCCTGGGCGGCCTCATCCTGCCCTTCGCCGGCATCAAGATCGTCGATCTCTTCGTCAACGCACTTCACCTGGTATGATCATGACCCAAATCCTTCGACCCGCCATCAGCCTGATGGTTCTGTTCACGCTTCTCCTCGGACTGGGCTATCCGCTGGCGATCACAGGCATCGCCCAACTCGCCTTCCCATTCCAGGCGAACGGCAGCCTGGTGCGCAACGGCGATCGTGTCATAGGCTCCGAACTCATCGGCCAGACCTCTGCGTCCGACACCTATTTCTGGCCCCGCCCCTCAGCAACAGGCGATTCTCCCTACAATGCGGGAGCGTCCAGCGGTACCAATCTCGGCCCGACCTCGGCGAAGCTCAAATCCATGGTCGCGGCGGAAGTCGAGAAGCTGCGGAACAGCGGCATCCGGACGCCTGTGCCCGCCGATGCCGCGACCTATTCCGGTTCGGGTCTCGATCCCCATATATCGCCTGATTATGCTCGGCTCCAGATCCCCCGTATTGCAAAGGCACGAGGTATTCCGGAGGCCCGGTTGAACGACATCCTCGGTAGGCATATCGAAGGACCTTCCCTGGGTTTCATTGGCGAGCCGCGCGTCAATGTGCTGTTGTTGAATCTGGCCCTGGATTCGGAACGACCGGTCTAGCCGCCGCATGGATATGAGATGAACAAGAGAAAGACCGACGCGGACCTGAGACCGGATCCCGAAGCGTTGCTGGCGCTGGCGGGCAAGGGCCGGCGCGGCCGTCTGACAATTTTTCTCGGTGCAGCGCCCGGCGTCGGAAAGACCTTTGCCATGCTGACCCGTGCGCGTCGGCTGCGTGTAGAGGGACAAGACATCCTGATCGGCCTGGTGGAGACACACGGCCGGCCTGAAACCGCCGAACTCCTCGACGGCCTCGAAACCCTTCCGTGTCGCCGGATCGACTACCACGGGCGGATGATCGAGGAGTTCGATCTCGACGCGGCGCTGGCCCGGCGCCCGGCGATCATCGTCGTCGACGAGCTTGCGCACACCAACCCGCCAGAATGCCGCCACCCGAAGCGCTTCCAGGATGTCGAGGAACTGCTCGACAATGGCATCGACGTCTGGACAGCGGTCAATGTCCAGCATCTGGAGAGTCTCTCCGATGTCGTTTCGCAATTCGCCGGGGTGCCGGTCAGGGAAGTCGTTCCCGATCATGTGCTCAACGATGCCGACGATGTCATCCTGATCGATATCCCGCCGGCCGAACTGATCGAGCGGCTCGAACAGGGCAAGGTCTATCTGCCTGACAATGCCAAGCGCGCGCGCGACAAGTTCTTCCGGCTCGGCAACCTGACGGCGCTGCGTGAAATGGCGCTCCGCCGCACGGCGGACCGTGTCGACGACCAGATGATCGACTATCTCCGCCAGAACGCCATCGAAGGGCCATGGCGCACGGCCGAGCGGCTCGTCGTCTGCGTTGCGGCCGATCCGGTCTCGGAGGAGGTGATCCGGGCCGCCGGCCGGATGGCGCAAAGTCTCAATGCTCCGTGGACGGCGGTTCATGTCGAGCGGCCGGACAGGCCGACATCCACCACCACTCTACAGCAGCTCGACGACAATTTCAGGCTTGCGGAACGGCTTGGCGCCGAGACGAAGCGGCTGGTCGGGTCGGATTTCGTCGACGAAATCCTGAAATTCGCCCGGAAGGAACACGCGACCCAGATCGTGATGGGCGTGATCCAGAGCCGGCCGATCGTTCGCTTCTGGCAGCCGTCGCTGGTCGAGACCCTGATCCGCAACGGAGAGGGTATCAGCGTTCACGTCGTCAATACGTCGGACCGGAAACAGGTCGCGACCCGCCGGCCCAGGGCGCTGCCCAACTGGCGCGCGCTCGTTCCGGAGGTGGCGGTTTCGGTCGTTTCGGTGCTGGTGGCCACGGTGGCGGCGATCGGCCTGAGTTCGATCCTGCCGCTGCCCAATGTTTCGCTGCTTTTTCTGCTGGCCGTCGTCGTTGCCGCGATCCGTGAGGGCTACCGCGCGGCCATCATTGCGGCGGCCCTTTCGGCGCTGGTCTACAATGTCAGCTTCATCGAGCCGGTGGGCACGCTGACGATCGCCGCGCCTCACGAGGTCTTCGCCTTCTTCGTCTTCATCGCGGCCGCCATTGCCGCCGGCGGCATCGCGTCGCGGGTGCGCGAGCAGCGGGCGGTCGCGCTCGAGCGGGCGCGCATCACCGAGGCGCTCTACGACCTGTCGAGCAAGCTGTCGGCGGTCTCGCGCGGAGAGGATGCGGTCTGGGCGGCCGCCACGCAGCTCAACGGCCTGCTCAAACGCCAGATCGTGTTCTACCTGCCAAATGACGGCGAACTCGAACTTGCGGCGTCGTGGCCGCCGGACGAGACCCCTGAGGTTATCGACATTGCCGCGGCGCGCTGGGCGTTCGACAAGGATGAGGCGGCCGGCGCAGGCACGGGAACGCTGCCATCCAGCGCCTATCAGTTCAGGCCGCTCCAGAGCCCCGCGGGGGTTATCGGCGTCTGCGGCTTCCGGTTCGAAGCGCGCCCGCTGGACAGCGGCGAAGTCAGGATCTTCGAAGCAACGCTCCACCAGACCGCGATCACCATAGACAGGGCCCGTCTCTCCAGGACCGCCATGGAGCAGGCTGCCACGCTGGCCGGCGACCGGTTCCGCTCGGCGCTGCTGTCGTCGATCTCGCATGATCTGAAGACGCCGCTCGCGACCATCACCGGGGCAGCGTCAAGCCTCAGGGAATTCGGCGATCGCCTGTCCGCCGAAACCCGCTCCGATCTCCTCGTCTCCATCGAGGAAGAGGCGGAGCGGCTGTCGCGCTTCGTCGGCAACCTGCTCGACATGACCGGCATCGAGTCCGGAACCCTCGAGCCCAGGTCAGAATGGACCGACCTCAAGGAAGTCATCCACCAGGCTGTCGACCGGACGCAGAAGCTGTTCGGTGATGCGAAGATCGAAACCAGCCTCGCCTCCGACCTGCCCCTGATAAAGGGCGACAGCGTGCTGCTCGGTCAGGTCCTGTTCAACCTTCTCGACAATGCCGTCAAATATGGCGGCGGTGAACCCATTTCGATCTATGCCAGGCGGAACGACAAGGAAGCGGTGGTTTCCGTTACCGATCTCGGCAGGGGCATTCCTGAAAGAGACCTGTCGCGGGTTTTCGACAAGTTCGTGCGCGGCAGCCGCAAGAGTGACGGACGAACGCCCGGCACGGGCCTCGGCCTTGCCATAGCGCGCGGCTTCGTCGAGGCCATGGGCGGTAGAATCGCGGTGGAGAGCCCTGCCCTGAAGAAGCGCGGCACCCGCTTCATCCTGCGCTTCCCGGTTCCCGAACAGGCGGATGTCAAGGAGAGGCAGGAATGAAGGAAGCGCGCATTCTCGTCGTCGACGACGAGCCGCAGATCATCCGGTTCCTGAGGCCGGCGCTCGATGCGGCCGGCTATGAGATGCTTGAAGCGAGCACCGGCGCGGACGCATTGCGCAAGGCTGCGACCCTTGCGCCCGACATCATGATCCTGGACCTCGGCCTGCCCGACATGGATGGCAAGGAGGTCGTCTCGCGCCTGCGGGCTTTTTCGGAACTCCCGATCCTGATTCTCTCGGCCCGTGACCGGGAAAGCGAAAAGATCGCCGCGCTCGACCTAGGCGCGGACGACTACATCGAAAAGCCGTTCCGCATCGGCGAACTTCTGGCCCGTATCCGCACGGCACTGCGGCACCATGGCAAGGCGGACCGGCAGGTCGCGCGCATTGAATCGCAGGGCCTGATGATCGACTTCGAGCATCGGCTTGTGACGGCCCATGGCAAGACGATCAAGTTGACGCCGAAGGAATACGATCTGCTTGCCATCCTGGCCCGGAACGCAGGCAAGGTCCTGACCCACCGAACCCTTCTTTCGGCAGTCTGGGGGCCCGCTCATGTCGAAGATACCCAGTATCTCCGCGTCTTCATCGGCCAGTTGCGCGGCAAGATCGAGGAAAACGCGGATAAGCCGGTCCATATACGTACCGAACCCGGCGTCGGATACCGTTTCAGCGATACAGGCGCGTAGATAGCATCGACTGTCTTCTTCATTCGCGATGTTCGACATTTTGCGTCCGACGGATTCCACGAAACTTTTGGGAGCGATCGGGGGTCTCAGCCGGTTGAGGCCGCGGTCAATTGCGCCATTGCACGCCCGTTGTGCGGTGCATCTATATCATTCAACGGTACATGTTGACTGCGATACGGTGCAGGTGTATTGATAATTTGCAGATCGCTCGGGAAGGCCATCACTCATTTCAGGGCTTTGGGACGCGGCGCACGGTGCTGTCGCGAAGGAGGAAACGCATGTCTATCACTGTCCGGGGGATTGAATTCCAAGACAATCTCGCCAATCCCATGGGTATCGAGTTCTACAATCTCTCGCACCGCTTTGGTTACCAGTGCCCGAACTGGCCCTATTTCCGCGATGTACGCATCGAGCGCATGCACTACATGGCAAAGTCCGGCGTGCTCAGCCAGACCATCACCACCACGATGCATGTGACGACGCATATCGATGCTCCGGCGCATGTCGTGCAGGGCACGCCGTTCATCGACGAAGTGCCGCTGCCGCATTTCTTCGGCTCGGGTATCGTGGTGTCCATTCCCAAGAAGAAGTGGGAGCCGATCACCTATGACGATCTCGAAAAGGCATGCGGCCACGCGATCCGCAAGGGCGACGTGCTGATCATCAACACCGGCTGGCACAAGGTCTACGAGGATGGCGACTATTTCGCCTATTGCCCGGGCTTCGTGCCCTCGGCCGCCGACTGGATGATCGAGAAGGGCGTGAAGGTCGTGGGCCATGACACCCAGGCCAACGACCATCCGCTCGCGACTGCGATCGGCCCCCAGCGCAACGGCCCATTGCTGCCGCATCTCGCCGACGAATACAGGGAATGGTCCGGCGGCCGCGACTGGAAGGACGATTTCCCGGAATGGGAACCCGTGCACCAGAAGATCTTCAAGGCCGGCATTCTCGGCATCGAAAACGTCGGCGGCGACCTCGACGCGGTGACGGGCAAGCGCTGCACATTCGCCTTCTTCCCGATCAACTGGGACCGCGGCGACGGCTGCATCATCCGTCTCGTGGCCATGCTCGACAAGGGCCAGAACTACCGTATCGAAAAGGGTGAAACCTTCTGATCGCCCCGATCCGGAGCGATCGCACACACCGCGTGCCGGGAGAGAGGAGCTTCCGGCATGCCCCGGCCGACGGGCGCGCCGGGATGAACGGACCGGAGGAGACATGCATATCAAGCGCTTCAGCGAAGCAAGGCCGTATGAGGCCCCCAACCACAGGGGCGTCGTCGGCCTGCGCCTTCAAGGCTTCGAAGAAGGCGGCCCCAGGAACCAGTGGGTGGGGCTGTCCCAGTTTCTCCCGGGTGGTGGAGCCGGGCCGGATTCGACGCCGTTCGAGAAGGTCTACGTCGTTCTCGACGGCGAAATGACCGTCATCGTCGACGGACACGAAACCGTTCTCAAGCCGCTCGACAGTTGCACCATCCCGCCGGGCGAAATCCGCGAGATCGTCAATCGGACGAACGCCGTCTGCAAGATGCTCGTCGTCATACCCTATCCGCCCGGAGCAAACCCATGAGCACGGAAGACGTCCTGAGAGATCCCGCCTCGCTGTTCGATATCAGGGGCAAGGTCGCTATCGTCACGGGCGCATCGGGCGCATTCGGCGCGCTCGCCGCGAAAATACTCGCGGGTGCCGGAGCCAGGGTCGCCCTCGTCGCCGGCAACGCCGCGGCGCTTTCCGAAAGCGACGACGCGTGCCGCGCTCTCGGCGGCGAGACCCTGGCGATCAACCGCCGCCCCGGCACCGAGGAAGCCTGCGATGCCATCGTTGCAGACACCGTCGCCCGCTTCGGCCGCGTGGATATCCTGGTCGTGGCTTCCGGAAAGAACGACGTCTCCAGGATCGTCGACATGGCACCTGAACGCTTTCTCGACGTCATGGACGCCAACGTCACGCAGTCATGGCTCATGGCCCGCGCGGCCGGAAAGCGCATGCTCGAGCAGGGCCATGGCGGCAAGGTCGTTCTCATGTCGTCGGCGCGAGGGCTCCTCGGCCACCCCGCGGGTTACACGGCATATTGCGCGTCCAAGTCTGCCGTTGACGGCATCACCAGGGCTTTGGGTTGCGAGTGGGGTCCGACCGGGATCACCGTCAACGCCATTGCGCCAACGGTCTTCCGCTCACCCCTGACAGCGTGGATGTTCGAGGATACCGAGAAGGCGCAGGAGGTGCGGAAGGGCTTCCTCTCCCGGGTTCCGAAGGGCCGGCTTGGAGAACCCGACGACCTCGCGGGGCCGCTTCTCTTTCTCACGTCAAAGGCTTCCGACTTCTACACCGGGCATATTCTCTATGCCGACGGTGGCTATACGGCGGGTTGAGAGATGTCTGGCAAGGAACGGATCGCTGTCATCGGCGCAGGCCTCATGGGACACGGCATAGCGCAGGTCTTTGCCGTCGCCGGGCACGACGTCGCGGTCTATGATGCGAATAAGCAAACTCTGGACAGCGTGCGAAGCCGCATCGCCAGGAACCTCGCCGATCTCGGACTTCCGGGCGGCGCGGAGGCCCGGGTCCATGGCTTCGGGACCATCGAGGGTGCGGTGGAGGGCGCAGACTTCATCGTCGAGGCGGCTCCCGAGAGAGTGGACCTCAAGCAGGCCATATTCTCAGAACTCGTCGAACACGCCCCACGCGATGCCATCCTCGCTTCCAACACGTCGGTGATCCCGATCAGCGCGATAGCGGTGGACCTGGACACCGCGGACCGCATCCTGGGCACCCATTGGTGGAACCCGCCCTTTCTCGTCCCGCTCGTCGAGGTCGTCGGCACGCGCCGAACGACGGCGAAAAACATCGAGAGGGCCATCGCCCTTCTGACTTCGGTCGGCAAGACGGCGGTCCATGTCAAGAAAGACGTCGCTGGCTTCGTGGGAAACAGGCTGCAGCACGCCCTCTGGCGCGAAGCGATCGCGATCGTCGCGGAGGGTATCGCGGACGCCCGCACGGTGGACACTGTCGTCAAGGCGAGCTTCGGACGGCGGCTGGCCGTGCTCGGTCCGATCGAGAACGCCGATCTGGTCGGCACCGATCTCACGCTCGACATCCACAACGTGGTGCTGCAGCACCTCAACAAAGACCCCCGCCCTTCCCCATATCTGGAGGAACTGGTGCGGTCAGGCCGTCTTGGAATGAAATCCGGGGAGGGATTCCGGACCTGGACCGATGAAGAGAGCACGGCGCTGCGCGCACGCGTGTTCCAATATCTGAACGACTTCGATCGGTTGTGAAGGTTCAACTCGCCCTTTTCATCTGGGAGGAACCATGTCCAACTCATGACACGACGTTCTAGAGGTTTCACAAGCTTATCTGGGAGGATGAAATGAGCTATGAGAATTCTACCAACATCGTACGACGCAGGACGTTCATAAAGGGGGCGGCGGCCGTTCTCGCAGCCCCCGCGATCCTGCATTTCACCCGCGCCTATGCGGACAATCCGGTCATCAGGGTCGGCCATGTCAGTCCGCGCACGGGGGCCCTTGCCGGTTTTGCCGAAGCCGACGACTATATCCTCGACGGCATCGCCAAGGCGTTTGGCAAGGGCATCGAGAACAACGGCAAGAGCTGGGCCGTCGAAATCCTTTCCAAGGACAGCCAGTCCAACCCCAACCGCGCGGCCGAGGTCGCCGCAGACCTCATTCTCCAGGACGAGGTCGACATCATCGTCGCCGCTTCGACACCGGACACGGTCAACCCGGTTGCCGACCAGGCGGAAGCCAATGGCACACCCTGCGTGACAACCGACTGCCCGTGGCAGCCCTATTTCTTCGGCCGAAACGGCAATCCGGCCGAGGGCTTCGAAAGCACCTACCATTTCTTCTGGGGACTGGAGGACGTCATCGGCGCTTTCCTGGCACTCTGGGACAACCCGGACGTCCAGAAGAAGGTCGGCGGCCTTTTCCCCAACGACGCGGACGGCAATGCCTGGGGCGATCCGGAACGCGGCTTCCCCAAGCCGCTCACCGAGGCGGGTTATGTACTGACCGATCCGGGTCGCTACCAGCCGATGTCCGACGACTTCTCGTCGCAGATATCCGCCTTCAAGTCGGCCGGGGCCGACATCGTGACGGGCAACATGATACCGCCCGACTTCGCGACCTTCTGGAGCCAGGCCGGACAGCAGGGCCTCAAGCCCAGGATCGTGACCATCGGCAAGGCGCTCCTTTTCCCGTCGGTCATCGAATCCCTCGGCGACCGCGGTATCGGTCTCTCGTCCGAAATCTGGTGGTCTCCGAACCACCCATTCTCCTCGAGCCTGACAGGCGATAGCGCCAAGGCGCTCGCGGAAGGCTATGTTGCGGCGAGTTCGCGGCCCTGGACGCAGCCGATCGGCTTCAAGCACGCGCTGTTCGAAGTCGTCGCCGACGTGGTCAGGCGCGCTGCCGACCTCGAAGACAGCGCTGCGATCATCGAAGCCGTCAGAGCCACGAATGTGAAGACGATCGTCGGTCCGGTGGACTGGTCGAAGGGTCCGGTCAAGAATGTCACCAAGACGCCGCTGGTCGCGGGGCAGTGGCAGAAGGCCGGCGACAGGGCCGAACTCGTCATCACCACCAACAGGACGGCGCCCGAAATCCCCGTCGGCGGCGAATTGCAGCTTCTCGGCTGACTCCGCTGCCCCGCCCGTCTCGGGCGGGGCACACTTCTCGAACTGGAGCGGCGCTGTGGCAATTCTGGAATTCGATTCGGTCAGCAAACGGTATGGACAGCTCCAGGTCACCGACACTGTCTCGCTGTCGGTCTCCGAGGGCGAGGCGCTCGGGATCATCGGTCCCAACGGAGCGGGCAAGACGACGATCTTCAATCTGGTCGCGGGCACCGTCCTGCCGGATTCGGGCCGGATCGTCTTCGACGGCAAGGACGTCACGACCTTGCCCGCCCGCACCCGATGTCACATGGGCGTCGGGCGCTCGTTTCAGATTCCGCATCCCTTCGTGGGCATGACCACGTACGAGAACGTGCTCATCGGCGCGGCCTTCGGCCGCCAGCGCTCGGAGCGCGAGAGCGAAGCCAAGGCGATCGAGGTGCTCGAACTGACCGGGCTCAAGCGGAAGGCGAACGTGCTTGCGGGCCAACTGACGCTGCTCGAGCGCAAGCGGCTGGAAATGGCCCGCGCGCTGGCGAGCGCTCCCAAGCTGCTGTTGCTGGACGAGATCGCGGGAGGACTGACCGAGCCCGAATGCAGGGACCTGGTCGACGCGATCAAGGTGGTGCGGCGCGCCGGGGTGTCGATCATCTGGATCGAACATGTGGTCCACGCCTTGCTTGCCGTCGTCGACAGGATCGCGGTGATCGATTTCGGCAAGAAGATCGCGGAAGGAGACCCCCATTCGGTGATGGCTAGCAAGGACGTTGCCGAGATCTACATGGGGATCGATGGAGACGTTCATGCGTAAGTCGATACTTTCGATCCGCGCGCTCAGGGCCGGCTATGGCGATTTCCAGGCGCTGTTTGGCGTAAGCGTCGACCTCCATGAAGGCGAGGTCCTGGCGCTCATCGGGGCCAACGGCGCCGGCAAATCGACGTTGCTCCGATCGGTCATGGGGCTTGTCACATGCTCCCCGGACATGGTGCATTTCAAGGGTGAAGCCATCGGAGGCATGCGGCCCGACATGATCGCGGGCCGGGGCATTGCCCTGGTGCCCGAGGGAAGGCGCCTCTTCAGGTCGCTGAGCGTGGAGGAGAACCTCGTCATTGGCGGTGAACGCGGCAAGTCCGGGCCCTGGACGCTGGAGACCGTCTACGGGCTCTTTCCGATCCTTCGCGAGAAGCGGAAGAACCCCGGCACCGCGCTTTCCGGCGGCCAGCAACAGATGGTGGCGATCGGTCGCGCGCTGATGGCGAACCCCGACCTCATCCTGTTCGACGAAATATCCCTCGGCCTTGCCCCTGTTGTCATCAAGGATATCTACGCAGCTTTCCCGCGGATCACCGAGACAGGGGTTTCCGTCATCCTGGTGGAGCAGGACGTCACGCGGGCGCTCGCGACGGCGAACCGCTTCGTCTGCATGCAGGAAGGCAAGGTCTCGCTTGCGGGCGAGCCGAGGACATTCAGCCGTGCGGAAATCACCGCCGCCTATTTCGGAACCTGAGTCATGGACTGGATCAACGCCCTCATGCAGGGCATCATGCTTGGCGGACTATACGCGCTGTTCGCGACCGGTCTTTCGCTGATCTTCGGTGTCATGCGCCTCGTGAACATCGCGCATGGCGATCTCATCGTGCTCGCGGCCTATGTCGCGCTGCTCGTCGTCGGATACACGGGACTGCATCCCATTCTCTCTGCCGTGCTGGTCGTGCCGGTCATGGCGCTGATAGGCTACACGCTCCAGCGCTTCCTTCTCAATCCGACGATCGGCAAGGACCTGCTGTCACCGCTGCTGGTGACGTTCGGCATTTCCGTGATCATCCAGAACGGGCTCCTGACCGGCTTCTCAGCCGACAGCAGGCGCCTGACGGCGGGGCCGATCGAAACCGCGAGCATCAGCATCATGCCGGGACTGAGCGTCGGCGTGCTGCCCCTCGTCATGTTCGGCGTCTCCATCGCCGTGATCTTCGGTCTGGAGTGGGTGTTCTACAGGACGAAACTCGGCCGCGCCTTCCGCGCGACATCGGACGACGCCGAAATGGCGCAGGTGATGGCGCTGGACCGCGGCCACATCTTCGGCATGGCGATGGCACTTTCGGCGGCTGTGGTGGCAATTGCCGGCATCTTTCTCGCGATCCGCACGAACTTCGACCCGGCGTCCGGTCCGACCCGGCTGATCTTCGGTTTCGAGGCCGTGATCATCGGCGGCCTCGGCAACCTCTGGGGAACGCTGGCCGGCGGCATCGTGCTCGGCGTCGCCCAGGCGATCGGCGCGCAGATTTCTCCCGGATGGCAGATTCTTGCCGGGCATCTCGTTTTCTTCGCGGTCCTGGCAATCCGCCCCCGCGGTCTCTTTCCGAGGATGGACTGATGGCAGAGACGTTCGAAATCCGTCGCTCGACACCCTCCAGCCGGTTCGGCACGGTGCTTTTCGCCGCCGTCGTCGTCGTGTTGATCGCAGCGCCCTGGTGGGCCGGACGCGCCAACATGCGCCTGCTGGGCGAAATCTACTCGTTCCTGGCGCTTGCTTGCCTCTGGAACCTGCTCGCGGGCTACACTGGGCTGGTCTCCGTCGGCCAACAGGCGTGGGTCGGTCTCGGGGGCTATGTGCTGTTTGCCGCGGCGATGTTTCTCGGCATGCATCCGATTGCCGCCATCGTGGTGGCCGGACTGGTTGCCGCCGCGCTTGCGGTGCCGATCGCGCCGCTGCTGTTCCGGCTCCAGGGCGCCTACTTCGCCATCGGCACCTGGGTCCTCGCCGAGGTCTTCCGCCTGTCCTTCGCCCAGGTGACGTCGCTGGGCGGCGGTTCCGGCTCCAGCCTGCCCACATCCGTCATCACCCAGATGGCGAGCAGCCGGGAACTGCGCGAGATGATGGTCTACTGGAGCGGACTTGCACTGGCAGCCGGAACCTTGATCTTCGTGGTCCTTCTGCTCAGGTCGAAGACCGGACTGGCGCTGACCGCGCTGCGCGACAGCGAGATCGCCTCGGACAGTCTGGGCATCCATGCAAGCCGGACAAAGCTCGGTGTGTATGTCGCGGTGTCGTCGGCGACGGCCATGGTCGGCGCGTTCATCTTTCTCCAGAAGCTTCGCATCTCGCCGGACGCCGCCTTCAACGTGAACGACTGGACCGCCTATGTGATCTTCATCGCCGTGATCGGCGGCATCGGAACGATCGAAGGCCCGATCATCGGAACCATCCTGTTCTTCCTGCTGCGCGAGACCCTGGCGGACCTCGGAACCACATACCTCATGATCCTGGGCGCGGTGGCGATCGGCATCATGCTCAAGGCGCCCAAGGGTGTCTGGGGCATCTTCACCGAGAAGACGGGGATCACCCTGGTGCCGATCCGCAGGCACGTCGTCTACCGCGGCGACTGAAGATCGAACTCATAAGAGGACCAAGCAATGGCCGACCTGTCGAAGAAAGTCATCATCACCTGCGCGGTGACCGGGGGCATCCACACACCCACCATGTCCGACGCGCTCCCCTATACGCCGGAGGACATCGCGCAGCAGTCGATCGAAGCGGCCGAGGCTGGGGCATCGATACTGCACCTGCATGCGCGCGATCCCGAGACGGGCAAGCCGACACCGGACCCCGCCGTCTTCATGCAGTTCCTGCCCAGGATCAAGCAGTCCACCGACGCGGTGGTGAACGTAACGACGGGCGGGGGGCTGAACATGACCGTCGAAGACCGCCTTGCCGCTCCGCTCGCCGCCAGGCCAGAGATGTGCTCGCTCAACATGGGCTCCATGAACTTCGGCATCTACCCGCTCGCCGATCGCTACGCCTCCTGGAAATTCGACTGGGAAGAGCCCTATCTGCGCGGCACCGACGACTTCATCTTCCGCAACACGTTCAGAGACATCGCGCGCATACTGACGTTGCTCGGGGAAGGCCACGGCACCAAGTTCGAGCACGAATGCTATGACGTCGGCCACCTCTACAACCTGGCCCACTTCGTCGACCGCGGCCTCGTGAAGCCGCCGTTTTTCGTGCAGATGATTTTCGGCATTCTGGGTGGTATCGGTCCGGAGATGGACAATCTCATGTTCATGAAGCGGACGGCCGACCGGCTTTTCGGCGACGACTACAAATGGTCGGTGCTGGCGGCGGGACGTTTCCAGATGCCGTTCGCGACACAAAGCGCCATGCTTGGCGGCTCGGTACGGGTCGGCCTCGAGGATTCACTCCACATCGGCCGCGGCAAGCTCGCCAGTTCCAACGCCGAACAGGTATCCAAGATCAGGCGGATACTGGAGGAACTCGGACACGAGATCGCAACGCCCGCCGAGGCCCGCCGAATGCTCGGCCTCAAGGGCGGCGACCTGGTGGGTTTCTGAGCTATGTCGTTGGATTACAAGCCGGCAACTGGTATGCCGGCGCCAGGAAATCGGGAGCGAACCATGGACGTCAATCCAAAGGAAGACGGCGATGCGCGTTCCGGCATTCAGGTCATCGCGCGTGCGGCCTCGATATTGCGGGCGCTGAAGAACGAGAACGACGGCCTCAGCCTGGGACAGATCGCCGAACGGGTCGACCTCCCCCGATCCACGGTGCAGCGTATCGTCGGCGCGCTTCAGTCCGAGCAGTTCGTCATCGCGGCAAGTCCGGACAGGGGCATCCGCCTCGGGCCGCAACTCGCAGCGCTGGCCGAGGCCGCCAAGATCGACATGACGGAAAAGCTCCGGCCGTTCCTCACCGACCTCGCCAAGCGCACCCGGGAGACCGTCGACCTCGCCGTGCTGCGCGGCAAGAGGCTGGTTTTCATCGATCAGATTCCTGGAACCCACCGTTTGAGAACGGTGTCACAGGTTGGCGAAACGTTTCCCTTGACCGATACCGCGAACGGCAAAGCATGCCTCGCCAAGCTGGGTGAAAAGGAGCGTTCCGCGGTATTCGCCAACGAAGACGTTTCCGGAGAGCATGTCAATGTCCTGCTCGACGAACTGGAGCGCGTGAGAGAGACAGGACTGGCGTTCGACCGAGACGAACATACCGATGGCATCTCCGCCGTCGGGGCGGCGTTCTTCGACCGTCAAGGCGATCTCTACGCGATTTCCCTGCCGACCCCAAGCTCCAGGTTCAAGCTTCAGGAAGGCAAGCTCGCCGAGCATCTGCTCCAGACCTTGAAGCAGATCGAACGCCTCGAACTTGTCAACGTCCGACGCTGACCAGGCTTGTCGCACGGTCAAGGCGTGGCGACATCGCAACGGGCGATAACTAGCCGCCCTCGATCCCGTTCAATGTCCCGAGACCCAGCGCATGCTGCACGCCGGCCTCGATGTGATGGCGCAACAGGATTGTGGCGCCCCCGACGTCGCGCCGCAACGCCGCCTCCATCAGCGCACGGTGCTCCGGACGCGACGCAGACGGCCGGAAGGCGAGCGCGATCATCTGGTAGCGCAGATATTTGTCGAACACTTCGGCGTGGGTCTGCATCAGCACGCGCGAGCCGCAGGCGGAGATCAGCGCCTGGTGGAACGTCCAGTCGCTGCGGCGCCAGGCATTGACATCGGACGTATCGCCGGACTCCAGACGCTCTTCATGGCTGTCGAGCTTGTGGTGTGCGGCGATGACGGCCGCTTCCCAATCGAGCGTGCCGGCCTCGAAGGAACGTGCCAGGGCATGTTCCTCCAGCAGCAGCCGAAGGGCCGCGATCTCGCGCAGGCCGGCCACCGAGATCGGCGCGACTTCGAACCCGCGCTGGCCCTCCGCCCGGACTAGGCCGTCGGCCGCAAGTCGGCTGAGTGCTTCGCGCAGCGTGCTGGTTCCGGCCTGGTAGCCATCGCGCAGGGATTCGAGCTTGAGTTTCTGCCCGGGGCGCAGGCGACCCATGATGATGTCACTGCGCAGGCTCTGGTAGACGGTCTCGCCGAAGGGTCGGCTGGCCACAGACATGTCATTCATTTGTCAGCCCCTTCCGCGAGAAGGCCGTGCTGGACCGTGTAGTCGATACAGGCGCCGATATGTCGCGTGAGCAGCGCCTGGGCGCGGGCGGCGTCGCGGTTGAGCGCGCAATCGAGCAGTTCGTGATGCTCCTCGGCCGCCACCGTGCCGCGGAACATGACGAGCAGCACCTGGTAGCGCAGGAATCGGTCGAAGATCCGGTCATGCGCGCCGAGCAGTTCGCTGGAGCCGCAGGCAGCGATCAGCGCGACATGGAATTCCCGGTCGTAGCGCTTCCAGGATTCCGCAACCGCCCGCTCGCCCGCCAGCATTTTTTCTTCCATCCGCGCCAGCTTGTGATGGGCGGCCACCACGCCGGCTTCCCATTCCAGGTCGCCGGCCGCAAAGGATGCGGCGACCGCGTGGCATTCCAGCAGGATCCGCATTTCCGAGATTTCCCTGAGGTCGCGCGCCGAGATCGGCGCCACCTCGAAACCCTTCTGCGTCTCGAACCGGATCAGCCCCTCGGCGACAAGACGCGGCAGGGTCTCGCGGAGCGTGGCGACGCTCACGGCATAGACAACGCGGAGCTGTTCGAGGCGCAATCGGCGCCCCGGCTCCAGACGGCCGAAGATGATGTCGGCTCTGAGCCGGTGATAGATCTGGTCCCCGACCGTGTCGGAAAACCGCGGCGCGATGTTCATGGACGTTCTCCCGGCACCATTTGAACCAAACCGCGGAGGGTGTGCAAGATGCCTGCTGAGGACCATATCATATGTTAAAACAAAAAATATCAGATGAAGATGGTATCAGGTGTTGATTTCAACATTGGCAGATGTCAATCTCGGTTTCGGAGAGACGGCGGAGGATGCCGTTTTCACGATGGGAGGAATGAATATGGCTGCAAACTTCACGCGGCGCGGCGTCGTCGCCTTCGGCTCGGCCGCTCTGGCTGCGCCGTTCCTGGCGCGCATGTCCTACGCCCAGGAGCCGATCCAGATCCGCTTCTCGGCGGTTTTCTCGGACCAGGACATCCGCGCGGAAATGATGAAGAAATTCGCCGAGGCTATCGGCGCGGGCTTCAAGTACGAAGGTTTCTATGGCGGCGTGCTGTTCAAGCAGGGCACCGAACTTGTCGCCTTGCAGCGCGGCAACCTCGAAATGAGCAACATAGCCCCGCAGGACGTGTCCAAGCAGGTCCCGGCATGGTCGATCCTGACGTCGGGCTATCTGTTCCGCGATGCCGCGCACATGACCGCGTTCTTCGCCAGCGACGCCGGCGCGGAGATGAAGACGATGGCCGAGGACCAGCTCGGCATCAAGATCCTCGGGCCGACCTTCTACGGCACCCGCCAGGTCGGCCTCAACACGACCAACAAGGTCAATGTCCCCGCGGATCTTGCCGGGGTGAAGCTCCGCATGCCCGGTGGCGAGGCCTGGCAGTTCCTGGGCACGGCGCTCGGCGCCAACCCGACGCCCATGGCCTATGCCGAAGTCTATACCGGTCTCCAGACCGGCGCCATCGACGGCCAGGACAACCCGCTGCCGAACGTGCAGAACATGAAGTTCTTCGAGGTGATGAAGCAGATCGTGCTGACCTCGCATCTCGTCGCCTTTGACCTGCTGACGATGTCGAAGAAGGTCTGGGACGGGCTTTCGCCCGAACAGCAGGCTTCGGTCCAGGCTGCCGCGACCGCGGCGATCGAATGGAGCACGGCCGAGCACGTCAAGCAGGAAGCTGCCCTTGCCGCCAGCTTCAAGGAGAAGGGGCTGGACGTCTATGCGCCCGACGTCGAGGCATTCCGCGCCCATGTGCAGAAGGCTTATCTCGAATCGGATCTCGCGAAGGACTGGCCATCGGGCATGGTCGAACGCATCGCCGCGCTCTGAGCGTATCCCGGCGGCCCGATTGTTCGCGGGCCGCCCCTCTTGTCGTCGGGACCGGAGCCAATGACCAATTCCAGACCATTGAGGTGGCTGCAAAGGCGGGCGGAGGACGCGAGCGTGCTTCTGCTGCTTGCCATGTTCCTCGTCTTCATGCTGCAGATCGTGTCGCGCTACGTGCTCAACCTGCCGATCGGCTGGACGCACGAGGTCAGCGTCATGCTCTGGATCTGGCTCGTCCTGTTCGGCGCGTCCTTCGTGGTCCGGGATTCCGAGGAAATGCGCTTCGACCTGGTCTACGCCGCCGTTCGCGAGCGGACGCGGCGCCTGATGGCCTTGGTCACGGCCGTGACGCTCGTCGTTCTCTTCACGCTCTCGATGCCGGCGACCGTCGATTACGTCACCTTCATGAAGGTCGAAAAGACGGCCTATCTCGGCATCCGCTTCGACTGGCTCTATGGGATCTACATCGTCTTTGCCGTCGCCATGATCGTCCGCCACCTCTGGGTCGGCTGGACCTCGATCTTCGGCAAGGCTCCGGAAGCCTATGATCCCACCAAGGCGAGTTCCGGCGTATGAACCTCGCGAGCCCATTTTCTATCGCCATCGTGATGATCACGGCGCTGGCGCTGCTCGGCCTGCCGATCGGCCTCTCGATGATCTGCGGCTCCATCCTCTATCTCTGGATGGCCGGCATGGACATGGGAACCGTCGCCGAGCAGTTTCTCAACGGCATGTATTCCAACTATATCATCCTGGCCGTGCCGCTCTTCATCTTTGCCGCCGAGATCATGAATTCCGGCTCGATGACCGACCGGCTCCTGCAGTTCTGCAATGTGCTGGTGGGTCGGTTCCGCGGCGGGCTGGCACAGATCAACGTGGCCCAGAGCCTGATCTTCGCCGGCATGTCGGGATCGGCGATCGCCGATGCAGCCGGTTCCGGCCGGATGATGCAGACCATGATGACGCGCGACAACCGCTACCCCGCGAGCTATGCGGCGGCACTGACGGCGGTCACCTCGGTCATCGGCCCCATCCTGCCGCCATCGATCCCGATGGTGCTCTACGCCCTCGTGTCCGATGCCTCGATCGGCTACCTGTTCATCGCCGGCGTGGTGCCCGGGCTGATCATGACGGCCATGCAGATGGCCCAGGTCAGCTGGGATGCGCGGCGGCGCAACTTCCCCGTCGAGGAGCCGGTCCCGCTCCGGGAGATACCCCGGATCACCTGGCAGGCCATTCCGACGCTGTTGATGCCTGTCATCCTGCTTGGCTGCATCTATACCGGCGTGACGACACCGACGGAGGCCGCGGCGCTCGCCGCCGCCTATGCCGTGATCGTCTCGACGGTGATCTACCGCAGCCTCAGCTGGCGGGACGGATATGGCGCCGTGCTGACCAGCGCCAAGACCTCGGCCTCGATCGGCATGATGATCGGTGGCGCGCTGGTTTTCAACTATGTCGTGACGATCGAGAACATTCCTGAGGCGCTGCGGGCGATGCTGACAGGCTGGGACCTGTCGGCCTGGCAGTTCCTTCTACTGGTTAACGCCGTCCTGCTGCTTCTCGGCTGCGTGCTCGAGGGCACCGCGATCCTGCTCATCATCGTGCCGGTCTTCATCCCGACGGCGCAGGCGCTCGGCATCGATCTGGTGCATTTCGGCGTGGTCGTGGTGGTCAACATCATGCTTGGCCTGGTGACGCCGCCCTACGGCCTGCTGCTTTTCATCATGCGCAACATATCCGGTGTGCCGATGCGCGACATCATCCGCGACAGCACGCCCTTCCTTGGCTGGATGGTGCTGTGCCTGGCGCTGTTCACCTTCTTCCCCGAAATCGTCCTGTGGCTGCCGCGCCTTGCCGGCTATGGCAGTTGAACCGATCCGAGAGCATGCGATGACGATCTACGTCCTGAACGGCCCGAACCTGAACCGCCTCGGCAAGCGCGAGCCCGACATCTACGGCTCGACGACGCTTGCCGAAATCGAGGTATGGTGCCGCGACGCGGCCGGCGGCCATGCTGTCGAGTTCCGCCAGTCCAATGCCGAGTTCCAACTCGTCGACTGGATCCACGAAGCCATCGACGCGAATGCCGCCGGCCTGATCATCAATCCGGCCGGGCTGAGCTTCACCTCCATCCCGATCCTCGATGCGCTCAAGATGTTTCCGCGTCCGATCATCGAGCTGCATATTTCCAACATCCATCGACGCGAGGACATCTACCGGACATCGCTGATGTCGAGGGCCGCCACCGCGGTCATCGCCGGGCTCGGCGCGCGCGGGTATCCCGTCGCGGTGCGGGCGCTGATCGACATGGCGTCCTGAGGGCGCGCCGTGGAACAGCCGGGAAAAATCAGGGTCGGATTGATCGGGGCTGGTATCCAGCAGTCGAAGTCGCCGATGCTGCACGAGGCCGAGGCGGCCGCGCAGGGGCTGGACCTTGCCTATGAGCTGATCGAACCTCGACCCGCGTGGACTGTCGGCCGACGCGCTGCCGGACCTCATATCAGAGGCCGTTTCGCGCGGATTTGCCGGCCTCAACATCACGCATCCCTGCAAGCAGCGGGTCATTCCGCTGCTCGACGGAATGTCCGACGACGCGCGCCAGCTCGGGGCGGTCAACACAGTGGTCCTGGCGGATCGCCGCCGCGTCGGCCACAATACCGACTGGTCGGGCTTCCTCGAAAGTTTCCGCAGGGGCCTGCCGGGGGCCGCGATCGGCACGGTGCTGCAGCTCGGCGCGGGCGGTGCAGGCGCGGCCGTCGCCCAGGCCACGCTTCGGCAGGGCGTCGGACGGTTGCTGCTCTTCGATGTCGATGTCGGGCAGTCAAAGGCCCTCGCTGGCGCGCTCAACAGCCGCGCCGGACGGGATTTCGCAGCAGCGGTCACCGATGTCGCCGCCGCGATGGCCGTGGCGGATGGGGTGATCAATGCCACGCCTGTCGGCATGGACGCCCATCCCGGCCTGCCGCTCGACGGGGGTCTGCTGAAAGGCCATCACTGGGTCGCCGACATCGTCTATTTCCCCATCGAAACCGCGCTGCTGGCGCTCGCGCGTTCCCGCGGCTGCCGCGTGCTCGACGGCGGCGGCATGGCCGTCTTCCAGGCTGCCGGGGCGTTCCGCCTGTTCACCGGCCTCGAGCCCGACACTGAACGCATGCTGGCCCGGTTCCGCGCCTCTTTGCGCGCCGCCTGACCGTCCATTTCCAGGGAGGCTCCCATGAAGACCTCGATTGCCACAGTTTCGATCAGTGGAGACCTCGACCAGAAGCTGGCGGCGATCGCGGCTGCGGGCTTCGATGGCGTCGAGATCTTCGAAAACGACCTGCTCGTCTATGACCGCAGCCCGCGCGAGGTCGGCCGCATGGTGCGCGACCAGGGACTGGAGATTACGCTGTTCCAGCCCTTCCGCGATTTTGAGGGCATGCCCGAGGCGTAGCGCATCCGGGCCTTCGATCGCGCCGAGCGGAAGTTCGATGTCATGCAGGAGCTCGGAACCGATCTGGTGCTGATCTGCTCGAATGTCTCTCCGGTCGCGCTGGGCGGAATCGACCGCGCCGCGGCCGATTTTCGCGAACTCGGTGAGCGCGCCGCGCGCCGGGGCATCCGGGTCGGCTACGAGGCGCTGGCCTGGGGCCGATACGTCAACGACCATCGCGATGCCTGGGAGGTGGTACGGCGCGCCGATCATCCCAATGTCGGGCTGATCCTCGACAGCTTCCACACCCTGGCGCGCAAGATCGATGTCGGCTCGATCCGCGCGATCCCGCGCGACAAGATCTTCTTCGTCCAGCTCGCCGACGCACCGCTGATCGACATGGAGCTACTGTACTGGAGCCGGCACTATCGCAACATGCCGGGGGAGGGTGACCTCGCGGTCACCGACTTCACCCGTGCCGTCGCCGCCACCGGCTATGACGGCTATTTCTCGCTGGAGATCTTCAACGACCAGTTCCGCGCCGGTTCGCCACGGCAGATCGCGCAGGACGGCCACCGCGCGCTGGTCTATCTCGGCGACCAGGTTCGGCGCCGCGAACCGGACGCGCGGCTCGACCTGGCCGACATGCCCGACCGCGCCGTCGCGGAGGGTGTCGCCTTCATCGAGTTCGCCGCCGATGACGAGTCGGCGGCCGCAATCGTCACGCTGCTGCGGGCCATGGGGTTTCGCAGGGTGGCAAGGCACCGCTCGAAATCCGTCGATCTCTACCAGCAGGGCGATATCCGCATCGTCATCAATACCGAGTCCGCCGGCCTTGCCGGCGCGACCTTCAATATTCATGGGGCGACCGCCTATGCCGTCGGTCTCAAGGTCGGCAATGCGCAGGATGCGGTGGCCCGGGCCACCGGGCTCGGCGCGGAAGCCTTCGTCCAGTCGCCCGGGCGGGGCGAGGCGGCGATGCCGGCGGTGTTCGGGCCGGGTGGCGGCGTGCTCTATTTCCTTGACGAGAGCGCTCCGCTCGCCGGCATCTGGCAGGACGAGTTCATCCCCGTGGACGACGCGGAAGCCAATGTCCCCGCCGGCCTGACGCGGATCGACCACATCGCCCAGACCGTGGAATATAACGAATTGCCCACCGCGGTGCTGTTCTACACCGCGTTGATCGCGGTGGAAAAGACGCCGGTCTTCGACGTCATCGATCCCGCCGGCCTCGTTCGCAGCCAGGTCGTGGCGAGTGGCGACGGGGCGCTGCGGATCACGCTGAACGGTGCGGAGAACAGGCGAACGCTGGCCGGACATTTCATCGCCGAGAATTTCGGCGCGGCGATCCAGCACCTTGCCTTCGAAACGCCGGACATCTTTCGGACCGCGGCAGCGCTTGTCCGCAACGGCTTCGCGCCGCTGAGGATCAGCCACAACTATTACGACGACATCGAAGCCCGCTTCGGCCTCGACGGTGATTTCGCCGACCGGCTGCGCGAAGCCAACCTTCTCTATGATCGCGACGAGTTCGGCGAATATTTCCAGCTCTACAGCCCGGTCTACGGCGAAGGCTTCTTCTTCGAGATCGTCGAGCGCCGCGGCTATCGCGGCTACGGCGCGCCCAACGCCATCTTCCGAATCGCGGCGCAAAAGCGCCATCTCAGGCCCGAGGGCATGCCACGAGCCTGACGGGGATGGCGGGCCCTCTCGACCGGTGAACCATCCCGTCGCTTAGCCGGCGAAACTGGACGGTGCCACGACATCGCCTCCAGCCGTCGCGGACTGCGTCGACCCATGGTCCGGGCGCCGATCGACGCTGTCCCCTCATTCAAAAGGTTGCCGAATCCTCGGGCCATAACAGCAGAGGCGCCTTGTTGGCATCGGAAATTGCCCGCAACTCGTGCCAGGTCCGGTTGGCATAGACAAGCGCGTCATCCTCCCTCGTCTCCTGCAGGAGCGGTGACGTCAGCGTCAGTTCGCAGACCACGAGGCTTGCGCCGGGTACAGCAAGACGGTCTCGAACCTCCGCCCGAAACCAGCGGTCGATCTGTGGATAGTAGGGCTCCCCGGATTCGAGCCGGTCCCAGCGCACGCCTCGGCCGAAACGTTCGGTGCCACTGGTGGCACAGAGTCTCGCGAGTTCCATGTCCGCGCGCCGAACCAGATGCACGACCACTGTCTTTGCCTCCCCGACCGCTTTCGCGGTCGAGGAAGCGGCAGAAAGCGAGAAGGCGACCATCGGCGGCGATGCGCTGACGGAAATCAGCGAACTGACCGTCAGCGCGACCGGACCATCACCGGCGTCCGCCGTGATGATGGCGACGCCCGCAGGATGATGACGGAACGCAGACAGGAAAGCCTCCGTCAGCGTCGGGGTTGGCCTGGCCGTTTCGCGCACCGGAGCGCTCGCCTCGGTCCTTTCTGGTGAGCTTTGCGTGCTGGTCATTTCTTCTCGATCAGATCGTAGAACTGCCAGACGCGATCGCTCCACAGGCCGGCGATTTCGCGGCCGGCGGCACCGACAATGTTGGGGTTGATCGTGAAGTGATTGGCTGCAGTCAGCATCTCGCGATAGACGCGCTGCATGACGCCGTAGCGCAGCGATGCGCCACCGGCGGCGCGGTAGACGAACTGGCAGGCATCGACTCCGGCTTCATGCACTTCGGATTTGGCAAGGTGCACGAGGCTGATTTGCCGGGTCGAGATACGATTGCCGGCTTCGATCGAGGCTTCGACATCGCGCCAGACCTCGAAGAGGAAGGCCCGGGCGGCGCGCACCCTGGTCTCGGCCCGGCCGAAATCGAACCAGAACTTGTCGCTCTCGCCGAGCAGACCCGCCCGACCGGTCTTGGTCAGCGCGTATTTTGCCATCTCATCGAGAATGCGGCGCGAGGCCCCGATCGCCCAGCCGGAATGGCCGATGGCTGCCAGCCCCACGACGCCGAGGCTGAAGAACTCCTTCATGCGCTGCGGCTCGGCGGTCAGGATCGGGAAGACCATGTCGTCGGGGATCAGCACGTCCTTGGCGGCATAGTCGATGCTGCCGGTCGCCTGCAGGCCGAGAGAATGCCAGTTCCCAAGCAGGTCATGCTCGTCGACAGGTGCGTGGGCGCACAGCACGATCACGTTGCCATTCTCGTCCTTGGCCGGCTGGCCGTTGCCATCGTCGAGCAACGCCGCGGTGTGGGTGAAGGTGGCGTGATAGATGCCGCTGGCATAAGCCCATTTGCCGTTCAGCAGATAGCCGCCTTCGACCTTCTTCAGCATGCCGGTGGGCGTGCCCTGTCCCGAGAAGCGATTGTCTTCATCGCCACCGAACAGGCGCGAGATCGCGGTATCGGGCAGGAAGGCTGCGGACATCGCGCCGATGCAGGTATGGACCATCGAGACCCAACCGGCGGCTCCGCTGTGATAGGTGATGGCTTCGATGAGCTTCAGGCCCTGCGTGGGGGAAAGCTGGGCGCCGCCAATGTCCTCGCCGGCAAAGATGTGCGACATCCTGAGTGGCTTGAGGGCTTCGAACGTCGCTTCGTTGAGGCGGCCGAGCTTTTCATTCTCCAGCGAGTTCTCGTCCAGCACCGGGCCGATCTTGCGGACCTGCTCCATCAGGGATTCAAAGTCCGTCCTGGTGCCCCAATAGCCGGCACCGTGTTTCAATGGCGCATTCATGACAGTTTCCTCCTCAGTGTTTGGGTTGCGTGCGACGGGCCGATTTCCAGCGGCCAGCCGCGCCTTCTCAAGTGTCTCCGCCGCTTCAGCCCGCCAGGAAGTCTCCGATGGCCGTCACGACGCGTGGATCTTCCTGCATGGCGAAGTGGCCGACCTCGGGCACGATCAGCGTTCGGGCGTTGGGAATTCGCTCGGCCCAGACCGGGGCCTGGGACGCCGGCATCATCCGGTCCTTGTCGCCCCACACCACGAGCGTTTCGTTGGGGATACGGCCCAGCCAGCGGCCGAGATTGGGGTGGCCCATGCCATGGACCTTGAGAATATTGCCGAGCGCGCCACCCTCCCTCTGCCGCGCGGCAAGGAAGGTCTCCAGCGGCGGGCATTCGGCGCCGCCGGGGAAGTAGCGCAGGGCGATGTCGACATTGCGCGCCAGGTAACCTGGCAGGGCCTCGGGGCCGATCGCCGAGAGATCGGTGGCCGGATGATCCGGATGATTGAGGCCGGCCGGGGCGTTGAGCACCAGCCGATTGAAGCGTTCGCCGGCCACCGCTGCGATTTCCGCAGCCATCCATCCGCCCATGGAATGGCCAACAAGATGCGGCCGGTCGAGCCCGAGCGCCGACACGAGGCGCAGGTTGTGCACCACCAGGTCCTGCATGCCTGCAATGTGTGGCGCGTCGTTGCTTTCGCCGAAGCCGGGATGAAACGGCAGGTACACACGGAAGCGATCGGCAAGGCCGCGCGCCCAGTCGTGACCTTCCAGCGTCGCGGCACCGTGGAGCGCCAGAACGGCGGGGCCGCGCCCGATCGCCTTGGTGACGACGGAACTGCCGTCGATGTCGTGCCTCAGAGTTTCAAATTCCATCTGGTCCTCCTGACATTGCCGATCAGCCCGCCTCGGCCGTGATCAGCACCTTGCATTGTGTCGTCCTGCGGCGGAGCGCCTCGAAGGTTCCGGCAACGTCTCCGAAGCCGATGCGGTCCGTGATCAGCGCCTGCGGCCGGAACCGGCCGGGCCCGAGCGCATCGAGCGCGGTTTCGAATTCCGCCATGTTGAAAAAGACCGCGAAGACCAGATGGATCTCTTTCGACAGCGCAGCAAACGGGTCCCATTCGTCGCCGCCGACGCAGAGGCCGACGCCCACGACGGTGCCGTGGGCCCGCACGAGGCGGCAGGAAAAATCGAGCAGCCCGCGCTTGCCGACGCATTCGAAGACGATGTCGGGGGCCGCGCCGGTCTTCTCCCGGAATTCTTCCGCGAGGCCCGGCCCGGACACGGCAAATCCGGTGGCGCCAAGGGTGATGGCCCGCGCTTCCTGGTACCGTCCGAGATCGGCGACGATGACCTCGCCGGCGCCATAGCGGCGCGCCCAGAAGGCAACCAGCAGGCCGATCGGCCCTGCGCCGAGGATCAGAACTCGATCCCCGGGCTTGAGGCCGGATCGGATCACCACATGCAGCGCCACCGCAAGCGGCTCGGCCAACGCGCCTTCCGCCATCGGCAGGTCGTCCGGCAGAGCGCGGCATTGCCGGGCGGCCACCGTGGCATATTCGGCATAGCCGCCGCCGATCAGCCGCATCTCGGCGCACCAGGCCGGCTCACCGCGCCGGCAGCTGTCGCAATGGCCGCAGCCGCGCATCGGCGCCACCGCGACCCGGTCGCCGGGCTTCAGGTCGATGACGGCAGCGCCGCAGGCGATAATTTCGCCGGCAAACTCATGGCCGAGCACATCTTGGGGCTTGAGCCCGAAGGTCACGGGGTCCTCGGTCATGTGGAGATCCGAACCGCATATGCCGCAGGCTGCGATCTTGAGCAGCACCTCGTCCGCCGCCGGCTTCGGTGTATCAACGTGGTCGATCCGCAGCGGCTGGCCGACGCCGTCAAAGACTGCCGCCTTCATGGCCTGTCCTCCAGAAGCCTTCGCCGGGTCGGAAACCACGGCGCATCCACGACCTTGCAGATCAGCCCCCAGATGCCGCCACGGGCAAACAGCGCCATGAACAGGGTGAGCAGCCCGAGCACCACCAGATAGGTCGCGCCGTATTCGCCGAACCACCGGTCGGCAAAGAAATAGATCAGCGCCCCGATCAGCACGCCTTCGAGCGAACCCAGCCCACCGACCATGACGATGAAGATTGCGATATTGGCCCAGTTCGGATCATAGGCGGAGGGGGGCGTGATGCGGAGCTGGGCCATGAAGTAGATGGCGCCGGCGAGCCCGGTGCCCATGGCCGCCGCGATCCAGAGAAGAAAGCGCATGCGTCCGACGTTCACGCCCTGGCTGGCGGCGGCGATCGGATTGTCGCGGATGGCGATCAGGGCCAGGCCGTAGCGGGAGCGCAGAAGCACATAACTGCCGCCGACGGTCAGGAACAGCATCAGCGCGCAGAGCAGCGACACGCCGAGCGCCCGCTCGCTGGCGGAATAGCCCGTCATGACGCGCAAACTCATGCCCGCTCCCGCATTGACATAACCGAACACTGAGGTCGCCAGCCGCATGACCTCGGCGATCACCCAGGTGCCGATGGCGAAATAGGGACCGTCGAGCCGGTGCAGCAGGCCATAGGTGGGGATGGCGAGAATGGCGGGCGCGATCATCGCCAGCAGGACCGCGACGAAGGGGTTGATGCCCCAGAGCTGGGCCATGACGAACAGCATGTAGGCGGCAACGCCGACGAAAGCCTGCTGGCCGACGGAGACCATGCCGCCATAACCGGCAAGCAGGTTCCACATCTGCGCCACCGCGATGTAGCAGCAGAGTTCCACCACGTCACGGATCAGGCCCTGGCTGGCCCAGAGCGACATGGTGGCTATTGTGACGAGCAGGCCGATGCCGATGACCAGCGCCACGACCCCCGATGGCGTCTGGCGCTCTACGCGAACCGGCGGCGGCTCTGTCGCATGGGCTTGCGTGGGAGCAAACGCGTCTGCCATGAGCTCAACCCTTTCCGAGGATGCCCTGCGGCCGCAGGGCGAGAATGACCAGGAAAACCAGATGTCCGGCAAGGATGCCGAAGCCCGGATCGATGCGGAAGCCGATCGACTGGCTGATGCCGAGCACCATGGCGCCGATGAACGCGCCCCAGATCGAGCCCATGCCGCCGATAATGACCGCCTCGAAGGCGTAGATCAGCTGATAGGCGCCGTCCGCGGGCGCAACCGTTGCCCGCAGCGACTGGAAGACCGCCGCAAAACCGAGGATCGCCACCGCCAGTGCCGTGGCCCCGGCATAGATCCGCTTGGGGTTGACGCCGGCCATGGCCGCGGCCTCGACATCCGCGGACGCTGCGCGGAGCGCCCGTCCGAACTTCGTGTAGCGCAGGGCCGCATCGAGGCCGGCGGTCAGCACGGTGGCCGTGCAGAGCACGATGACCGGAAGTACGCCGACGAACAAAGGACCTATCTGGACGGATGCCTGCGCGAGGCCATCGCTCGGAAGCGAACGGGTGTCCGCCGACCAGATCTGCTGCATCGCGTTCTGCAACGCCACCGAAAGCCCGAAGGTGGCAATCAGCGACGGCAGCGGATCGTCGCCGACCACCCGGTTGAGGATGAGCCGCTGGAGCAGGACACCGAACATCGCGCCCAGCGCCACCAGGATGACCAGAACCGACCACGGCCCGAGCGCGAAGGTCGAGGCGAGGCTGATGCCGATCAGCGCGAGCAGGATCATCAGGTCGCCATGGGTGATGTTGACGATGCGCATCACGCCGAACATCAGCGCCATGCCCAGCGCATATTGGGCGTAGAGACCACCCAGCAGGATGCCTTGAACGAGCCCGTCAACCCAATGCATGAGACGCTCCGAAATAGGCTTCGCCGATGGCTTCGCGGGAGATGTCCTCCGAGCGGCCCGTCAGCGTCACGCGGCCCTCGAGCATGCAGTAGAGACGGTTCGACGCCGAGCGGGCGAGGCCCACATCCTGTTCGACGACGACGACCGCGGTGCCGCTCGCGGCGATCGACGGGATCGACTGGTAGATCTCGCGCACCACCTTGGGAGCGAGGCCGAGGCTGATCTCGTCGCAGAGAAGGAGACGCGGCTGGTTGAGCAGCGCCCGGCCGATGGCGACCATCTGCTGCTGGCCGCCCGACAGCGACTGTACCGGCACGGCCTGCTTTTCCTTCAGGATCGGGAAGAGCGCGTAGACGCGATCGAGCGTCCACGGCTCGCCGTGCGGCGGCGCCGCATGATCCATCGCGACGCGCAGGTTGTCGGCGACGGACATGCCGGAAAACAGCCGCCGGCCCTCCGGCACGATCGCGACGCCGTCGGCCACCATGCGATGCGGCTGGCTGCCGCCGACCGGGCGGCCATCGAGCCGGACCATATCAGGGGCGACGCGCAGCAGGCCCATGATGGATTTCAGCAATGTGGATTTTCCGGCGCCGTTGGCACCGATCAGCGCCACGATCTCGCCGGCACCGATCTCGAAATCGACGCCGTAGAGCGCCTGGAAATCGCCATAGCGCGCGACAAGCCCATGCGTGGAGAGAAGCGCGGTGCTCATGTCTCGATCCCCATGTAGACGCGCCGGACCTCGGGATCGTTGATGACGTCGTCGGGTGCGCCCTCTGCGATCTTCTCGCCAAAGTTCAGCACCATGATCCGGTCGGCGACAGCAAGAAGGGCATGGAGGACATGCTCGATCCAGACGATGGTGACGCCGCTGTCGCGGATGCGCCGGATGAGAGCGACAAGCGCCTTGCCTTCATCGTCGGTCAGTCCGCCGGCGATCTCGTCGAGCAGCAGCAATTTGGGGCCCGAGGCAAGCGCACGCGCCAGCTCCAGCCGCTTGCGATCGAGCAGGGTCAGCGAGCCCGCTGGACGATTGGCCTTGTCCGACAGTTCGCAGTCGCGCAGGATTTCGGCGCAGCGGGCATAGCATGCCGCCTCGGACCGTCCGCCGCCGAAGGAGGCCGCGACCAGCAGGTTCTCGAACGTGGTCATCCCCCCATAGGGGCGCGGGATCTGGTAGGTCCTGCCAATGCCCATCTGGCAGCGCCGATAGGGCGGCTGCCCGACGAGCTTGTTGCCAGCAAAGACCAGCGCGCCGTCATCCACCCGGATATCGCCGCTCACCAGGTTGAAGAGCGTGGTTTTGCCCGCTCCGTTCGGGCCGAGTATGCCCAGGACTTCGCCGCCGCGAACGTCGAAACTGATGTCGTGCAGGACACGCAATGCCCCGAACGACTTGCTCAGTCCCCGCGCTTCAAGCAACAGGTCGTTTGCCATGCTTCCTTGCTCAGACTTCATGCGTAAAGGTCATGCGAGATTGCACCTCCTCGGGCCCGAGCCCGCCATGGTTGGGATGGCAGGCCCGGGTCCGACGGTCGTTCAGACCGCCCAGGGGATCGGCACCATCTTCTGCTCGGGTTCGAACAACGTGTTGACGCTGTTGTCGACGATCTTGAGATCGTAGGGCCACTTATCGCCCTTGCGCCACTGGCCGCCGAAGATCGGCGTCGTGGAGACGTTCTTGTGAGGGCCGCTGGAGAAATCGACCTTGCCGATCAGCGTATCGAGCTTGGTCGCCACCATCGCATCGCGGTTTGCGGTGCGGTCAAGCGGGTCGGACGAGCGCTTGAGAATATCGAGCGCCACTTCCCAGATGGCATGGCTGTAGCCGAGCGGCTGCGTCCACTGCTTGGTGGTTTCGTTCTCCCACTGGTCGGCAATGTCGCGGCTGACCTGGCCCGTCAATGTCGACTTGAAGGGAAACGCCGGCGTCCACCAGACTTCGGACGACATGCCGTCGCCGAGCGGGCCGAGCGCCTGAACGCCGCCCGGAAAGAGCAGCGCCGCGGCCACCGTCATCGCCTTCGGCTTGTAGCCCTGCTGGGCGCACTGGTTGACGAAGGTCTTGAAATCGTCCGGATAGGTGATGCCGCCGACGATCTCGCAACCGGCTTGCTTGAATGCGGCGATCTGTGCCGAATAGTCATTGGTGCGCGGCTGGAAGAAGCCCGGCGTGGTGATCTCGAATCCCGCCTTCTTGGTCGGGACCGGCAGGCCGTAATCGTTGTTGCCCCATGTCTCGCCATCCGCGTTCTGCGGAAACAGCAAGCCGACCTTGCGGTTGGTGTCGAGCGTGTTCCATAGGCCCACGAAGGTGTTGAGCGCCTCGTCGAGCCCCCAGAAGAAGTGATAGGTCCAGTTGAACGGCTTGTCGGCGCCGCCGCGTGGCATGATGATCGCCTGCCAGGGCGCGCCGGTGGACAGGCAGGGGCACTCGTTGAGTTCCGCCTGGTCGGCCGAGGGGCTCACCGTGTCGGTGGTCGACGCAGGCAGGAGCAGGTGCACGCCATCGTTCAGGATGAGGTCGCCGGCCACTTCCGCGGCCCGGTTGGGATCCGACTGGCTGTCGCGGATCAGGATCTCGACGTCATACTTGCCGGCCGATGTCTCCAGGCCGTCCTTCAACAACGCCTTGATCTTGTCCGCCGCCCAGCCGTCGGTCTCGCCGAACAATGCCAGCGGGCCGGTCGCCGGCGTGATGAAGCCGACCTTGATCGTGCCCTTGGATTGCGCGCGCGCCACCATCGGCGCTCCGAGCGCCGAGGCCGCAAGGCCCGCGCCCATCCCCTTGAGAACCGTCCGACGCGACGGCCTCGTCATGTTGCCTAGCAATTCCACCATGGTCTCCTCCCGTTGGTTTCCTCTTCCGATCTTCGCAATCCGCGGCCGCCTCCTCGCGGCCGAAGATCGTGCAGAACTGTCACTTGATGCGATGCATCGCGCCCCCGTCGATGACGATCTGGCTGCCCGTCACATAGGACGAGCAGGGCGAGGCCAGGTAGAGCGCCAGCCCCTTGATGTCCTCGGGATCGCCGATCCGGCCGATCAGCGACTGCCCTTCGAAGGCCTTGCGGTCGGCGGGAATTTTCAGCCGGCCGCCGGCGATGTTGGTCATGAACGGGCCGGGCGATATGCAGTTGATCAGGATGTTGTGGACGCCGAGCTCCATTGCCATCTGGCGCACGAAATGGTCGACGCCGGCCTTGGCGGGCATGTAGGGCGTGCCGACGATGGCCTCGTTGACCTGGGCCGCGATCGACGAGGTGACGACGATGCGCCCGCCGCCCGTGGCCTTCATATGGCGGGCAGCGTGCTTGACGGTGGTGTAGACCGAGGTGAGGTTCACCTCGATCACTCTGTCCCAGTGATGATCGTCCAGCACGTCGATCGCGCCTTCGGCGATACGGCCGCCCTCGGTCGACAGGAAGCCGGGACCGGCATCGATGCCGGCATTGGCGAAGACCACATCGATGCGGCCGGTGCGACCTGCCACCGAATCGAACGCCGATGCCATGGCTGCACGGTCGCTGACGTCGATTGCCATGCCCCAGACATCGGCGCCCTTGCTCGCCATCTCTGCGACGACGGCATCAAGGCGGCTCGCATCCAGGTCGAACACACAAACACGCGCGCCGTTGTCGGCCATGACCTCGGCATAGGCGCGGCCGATGCCGCTCGCCCCGCCGGTCACGATGACCGTCTTGCCCCGAACGTCGAACATTTCCTGCAAGCTCGTCATGCTTCCTCCGATGCCTCTCCCGATGATCCGCGCAGGGCTCGTCCCCCGCGCCGCCGCAACCTTCGAAGGCACAATCCGCGCCGTGGAAGCAGCAATCCCATCTCCCTGCATGATTAGAGCGACCAATGGCATGACGCTGTCAAATGGCTGATCGAAGCACCGGAAATCGCCGAGGCGAAAAGCATAAATCATTGAAATAGATAAATTATTTTTTCACCCATCTTGCATTGCAACGTGTGGTTTCGCGCATGCGATACACGAAATGGTAAATCGTGCTTGATCATTTGATGAAATTGATGAAGCTGCAGGACGGGTGGTGCTCAGGGGAGGGCAGGAGATGAGGGTTCCGATCGAGCTGTCGAAAGTGCTGGATCGCGGCGGCAATCCCACGGTCCGGGAACTGCTCTCGAACATCGTGTTCAATCCCAGCAACGGCAAGATCAGCCTCAACGGCGCGCGCATCGTCATGCAGCGCGCCACGGCCAGCAGCGAACTCCGGCGCGAGCTTGTCAGCCTGCTCGGATCGCAGGAGGCGCGCATCTTTCTGATGCGGGTGGGCTTCCTGTCCGGGCAGGCCGATGCGCGTTTCGTCCGCGCCAGCTGGCCCAATCTCGAAGCGCGCGACGCGTTTACGGCTGGCACCCGACTTCATACGTTCAGCGGCGTCGTGCGGGTCGAAACCGTGTACAACACCTACGATTTCCGCAAGAAGAAGCTCACCGCCGAGTTCCTCTGGCACGACAGCCTCGAGGCGGCCGAGTGCCAGGGCAACCGTCCTTCCACTGATCCGGTATGCTGGACGCAGCTCGGCTATGCCTCGGGCTATGCAAGCGAGTTCTTCGACACGCTGATCGTCTACAAGGAAGTCGAATGCGCCGGCCAGGGCCATAGCCATTGCCGCGTGGTCGGCAAGCATGCCGAAGGGTGGGGCGCCGACGATGCCGATGTCGCGCTGTTCCGGGATCGGATCATCGCCCCGGCGAACCCGGCCAGCGCCGGACCCCTGCGCAAGTCCGGCGCCGGCAGCGCCGGACGCGCGCTGTCCGATCTCGACCGCCTGATGCTGAGCCCCATCCGGGCTGATCTGGACCGGATGGCGCCGATGGCGCTGCCTGTCCTGATATCGGGCGCACCGGGCACGGGCCGAAGCCGGGCGGCGCAGTTCCTGCATCAGGCGTCCGGCAGCCCGGTGGCGGAGATGCGCCGGATCTTCGGTGCCGAGATCGACCTTCAATTCTGCGTCGAGATCGCGCGGCCCGGCAAAGTCGGCAAGCGAAACCGGGTGCGCGACACTATCCTGATCGAAGGCGTCGACAATGTTCCCGCTGCCATCCAGCCGCAGCTGGCGCGGTCCATCGAGGAAGGCATCTTCAATGCCGGGCCGCGCATCATTGCAATTTCCGACGGTGACGGGGTGGGCACAACCGCAAGCACCACTGCGGGCCTGGCACCGGAACTTCGGTCCGCCCTGGGCGCCCTGACCATCAGGTTGCCGCGTTTTTCCGATCGGGCAGAAGACGTGGCCGACATCGCCAGCGCGTTGCTGCCGATACTGGCCGCCCGGATGAACCTGGAGGTGCCGGGCCTGGACGACAGGGCGAGAAGAACGATTGCGGACCATGCCTGGCCAGGCAATCTACACGAGATGCGCTCGGTGCTCAGTGCCGCCCTGGCGGACCGTTCCAACGAAAATCCGATGTCCGCCCGGGAGATCGAAACTCGAATTCCGCCGTCCGCCAAAGCCGGCGTTGCCGCACCCATGGCCGATCTCGTCGACATGGCGATGGGAGCCCCGATGTTCAGCCTGCCGGATTTCGAACGGTCGATCTACCTGGCGGCGCTGGAACGCGCGGACGGCAATCTCTCTGCCGCCGCGCGCATGCTTGGTGTCACGCGCGCTCAGTTCGCCTATCGCATCAACGCGCAAGGCGAGCCGGGGCAGGAGAAGCGGGTCAGGTCAGTTCAGGTCGCGACCCAGGACGATTGAATCTCCGAACGCAGAAAGCCCGACGAACGCTGTCGGGCGAGATGAGAAACGGACCCCCTGCGAAGCGAAAAGCCGATGCCACGTTTCTCCACATGGACAGCCACACCCGTTGAATCACCTCGGGCGGGCGGGAACACCGAGCGGAACCCGGAGACGCGTCGGCGGCTACCCCGGTCTCATGGAAGACCTGCGAGCGCGCTTGGTCGCCACTTCGGCCCCCACCTCACGCAGTCAGTTAACATTTTCTTAAAATCCATATCGTATGATTGAAAGCGAGCATGGTTCATCGGCGAACAGCCTGATGCGACCGCTACTGCTTCTCACAGATTATCGATCGCTGGGACGCACCATGATATCAAGTGTCAATTCACTGGCGACCCACGCCGTCACTGTACTCACAGGCCAGGCAAGGTCTACCGTTCCGGTCGAGCCGGTTGCTCCCGTCAAGATCGTGAGACGACGCACCGGTCATACGGACGACATCTTCAAGGCTGGCAATGCGATCGGCTCGATGATCGTGATCGCCGCGAGGATGGACCAGTCGAGCAGCGCTGCCACTGGCTCTGTCGATGGCATGGATGACCCCCGCACCGACACGAGAACGGAGCAGACCGGAATTGGCAAGGCGCCGACCAATTCGGAGCTCCAGCAGCGTGGCATGGAAGCGATACGGCAACATGCCTCCGGCACTGGCCCCCTCGCCGAGTGGGCCAAAGCCTACATCGAGGCCCAGGAAAGTCGCCCGCGATAGTCAATCTCGGCTGATGCGCACGAACAATCCGGGTCGGCGTCTGTCCGCCATTACCTGCGCCGAAAGCTTGCCATCAGATAGTCCGGCAGGGCGCTGAACCGATCGGAAAGTGCCGCGAGATCCGGGGCTGGCATGCCGGCGAGAATGCCGGTACGAACCAGGCAGGATGCCAAGCCTGCTTGGCGGGCTCCGGCGATGTCATGCTCGATACTGTCTCCGACGCAGACGACATCGGATGCAACCTGCGGACTGGCCAGCGTGAGTGCATGCTCGTAGATGGCGGAATGAGGTTTGCCGAACCAGCGAATCGTGCCGCCGAGTTTCTGATAGGCCAGTGCGATTCTGCCTGCACCCGCCACAGTCGCGCCGTTTGCGAGCTTGTGCCGATCGGGGTTGGTGCAATAGCAGGGTACGCCACGGGCCGCAGCCGGACGCAAACGCTCTTCATAGAGCTCCATCGGTATGGTTTCGCCCTGACTGCCAGAAATGATGATAAGGTCGGCAATGGAAGCGTCCTCGACGTTTTCGTAACCGAGCCGGTCGGACAGATCGTGGTCGTCGGCGCTGGAGATCGTGAGGCAGCGCCGCGGACGGCCCACGTCACTGGCTTCTCGCTTCAAAATCTCGTACGCCACATCGCCAGAGGTGAGAAACCGGTCGAAACCCGCGCGCGCAAAGCCCAGCCGGACGAAGCGTTCGGCATTGTAGTCGCCGCTACGCCCGGAATTCGAGAGTATGATGATGGTCTTGCCGAGAGACTTGAGGAACAGCAGGCCGTCGTTGGCGCCGGGATAGGCCGCCCGATCGTCACGCAGCACGCCAAACTGGTCGATGAAGAAAGTGCTGTATCGCGCAGCCAGTTGTTCAAGCGTCACGCCCGGGGCAAGCGTCATATCAAGCGCTCCTGTCCAGCGAGCACCAGCGATGCCGTTCCGACGGCTGCCTCCGCCGAGCGCGGCTCGAGGCAGGGCACGCCGAGCGCCCGTTCGCGCATTCGCATCCAGCCGGCATTGGCGGCGCCGCCTCCGACCGAGCGCACAGAGCGCAGACGGGGCCCGCCGAGGTCAGCAAGCCTGTCATAGCCGGATTTCTCGATACGGGTCATGCCTTCAAGCACGGCCTGGAAGAAGGTCGCCTCATCCGCAGGCCGCGGCTCGAGCACCGGTGGATAGCTGGGATCATTGACCGGAAACCGCTCGCCCGGACGCAGCAGCGGGTAATAGGCGAGGCCCGTCGGCCGGTCCGGGTCGAGCGCCGACGTCAACTGCGCAAGCGAACTCTCGTCGAACAGGCTACGGATCACGGCGCCGCCGGAATTGGACGCGCCGCCGGCCAGCCAGAAGTCCAGCACACGATGAGAATAGATGCCATAGGCACTGGAATTGATCGGCGCGGCACAGGCGAGCTTCAGCACCAGTGTCGAACCCAGCGCGGTGACGCCGTCGCCGATCTCCAAGGCGCCTGTGGCAAGGAAGGACGCACAACCATCCGTGGTCCCGGCATGCAGCATCGCGCCGTGGGGCAAGCCGAAGCGCCGGCCGCCGCCGCCGATCTCGGCGATCGGCGCACCGGCACGGCGGACCTGCGGCAGGAGACCGGCATCCATGCCGGCGGTTTCGAGCCAGGCTGGCCAGGCTTCCGCGCCGAGATCATAGCCTGTCTTGAGCGTGTTGTTCTCGTCCGAGACCGCAATGCTCAGCCCCAGTTGCCACAAGATCCAGTCGGCCTGATGGATGACCTTGTGGACACCATCGAGACGAGAGAGATAGATCGCCCGCGCCAGTGCCGAGGTCGCGCCCCTCGCGGGACTGCCATCGGGTGCCACGTCGCCGATCCGTTCGACTATGGCGCCGTCCGGGCAGGGGTCGTTATACATCAGCACGTCACCCAGCGGTCTGCCGGCCTCGTCCACGGCGAGCATCGTGCCGGAGGTTCCGTCGACCGCGAGGCCACGGATGCCTGACAGGGAAACGTGTCGCGCCAGCGCGCCCAGACAGTGCTCGACGCCGTGCCACCAGGACGACGGATCGCGACCGGCCGCGGTATCGGCATGGGGGCAGGCCGCCAGATGAAGCACCGTACCATCTGCTGCGACCGCCGCCGCGCGCACGCCCGACGTGCCGAGATCGATGCCGATGGCGACGGCGGGCGCCCGGGCTTTGCTCATGCCTTCAGGCTCGCCTTGCGATCCAGCGCCTGCCGGTACTGCTCGGCCTCCCAGTGGGTCAGTTCGTATTCCTGGGCGCCGTCGAGATAGACCGGGGTCTGTCCGGCGGGAATGCGGGAGACGACCTCCGCCAGGCATCGCGCCATGACACGGCCGCCCGATGTCAATTCATTGGCGAGCAGTACGCCCTTGCCCGGCGCCAGCAGCAGCTTGGGCATCGCCTTGCCGGCTGGCTCGCGCGCGGCCGCAAAGCCGGCCACGGTCTCGCCATCGGCGAGGATGCCGATCTCGGTGCCAAGAAAGATCACATGATCAGGATAGAGCGAGCCGCCGGTGGCGAAGGCGAGACTGGCCTCGTCAAGCGCGGTCTTGTGGCTTTCAGCGTCCTCGGCTGCGTGGAATTCGGAATCCGCGGCCAGTTGGTTGAGGGCTGCAACATCCGCTTGCGTGCCGGGACGCTTCGGCATGGAGAGCGCCGATGTGACGCGGTCGATGCGTGCGCGAACGTCGTCAACCGTCTCGCCACAGACGATGATCCCGTGATTATAGAGGATCAGCACGTCCGGCCGGTCGCCGGCCACGCGGTCGATTTCCAGTGCCAGCGGCGTGCCGGGGCGACGATAGGGGATGGTCGCCCAACGCAGGTCGGGCAGCGCCGTCATACGCTCGGCTATCAGCGCATCGCGATTTTCGAGCACCGAGATCGCGATCGCATTGACGCAGTGATAGTGGGCGATCACCGGCTGCGGCAATACCGCGTGAAAAACTCGTCTCGATCGAGGGCCGCAAGCCGGAGCCGTTGAGTGCGGCGACGACAAAATCGGTCGCCTTTTCGGCACGCGGGTCGCTCCGGCGGAGGGCCTCGACCAGCGGCGCGACCTCAACGGGCACCATGATGTCGCGATCGGCAGCCTCGGCCAGCCAGGTGCCGGACGCCTTCACCCACATGATGCCGTTACGCTTGAAGGAGGTGTTGCCACCCGCGCCCTGCGTCTTGAGCATATCGCGGCCGATATCCCTCGACAGGGCGCGAAAGCCCTCGAAATCCTGCCCAACGCCTGAAGGCATACGAGCCTCCCTCCTCCAACTGCTCAAGCCGACGACCGTCAGATTACATCATGGCCGTGATCGATCTTTGGTCGCCATCGTATTTTGATGATCACATATCGTCAAGCGGTGAAGATTTTAAATCATCTCGCTTGATCAAGCGGCGCTAGTGTGATTATCTTTCCTCATTCGGCGCGGGAGGCGCCGGGAGGACACCGTGAACGACACCGACCGTCACAAGGCTATCGTCGATCTCTTGCGCGAGACCCCCTTCGCATCCGTGCGGGATCTGCAGGAGCGGCTCGGTGTGTCGCCCGCCACCATCCGCCGCGACATCGACAAGCTTCATGAGCTCGGTCGCGCCCGCAAGGTTTATGGCGGCATCTCGGCCGGCGAGGCGTCCAACAGCCGGCTGGCGGCAAAACCGTTCGACGAGAACCGTGACATCGCGGTCGAGGCCAAGCGCGCGATTGCGGAAAAGGCCGCAGCCCTGATCCGCGACGGGGACTCCCTCATAGTCCATGCGGGATCGACCTGCTATCAGCTCGGCACGCTGCTCGCGCACCGCAACCTTCGGATCTGGACCAATTCCATGCCGCTTGCCGCCTGGCTCGGCGAGCATGGCACCTGCCACCTCAGCGTGGCGGGCGGCGACCTCTATCGCGAGCCCGGCATCATCCATGATGCCTCCGCCGGTGCGCCGGGCTTCTTTGCCTCGCGCTTTTTCCTCGGCGCCCAGGGCATCGACGCCAATGGCGTGCTCGAATCCCATCCGCTCCTGGTCAAGGTGATCAACGAACTCGCCGGCTGCGCCGACGAGATCGTGCTGCTGGCCGACAGCCGCAAATTTTCGATCCAGCCGCGCAACGTGGCGCTGCCGCTGTCGCGCATCGGCATGATCATCACCGACGACGGGCTGCCGGATGCAGCCGCCAAGATGCTCGAGGATGCCGGCATCGCCATCACCATCGCAGATGTCGGGGGCGGTGCATGACCTCCCCGATCGCCGTCTTTGATCTCGGCAAGACCAATTCCAAGCTTTTCGTCATAGCGGACGACGGCGTGGTGATTGACGAGACAAGGACGCGCCCGGTCTGGCGCGACGATGGCGACATCAGGGTGCTCGACGACGCGGCCCTGTTCGATTGGATGAAGCGGGAGCTGGCCCGTGCAGTCGAAGCGCACGGCGTCACACGCATGATGTTTTCCGGTCACGGCTGCACCTTCGCGCTGGTCGCAGGCGAGAGGCTCGTCCACCCGATCATCGACTACGAGCAGGAGCCGCCTGCCGACATCGCTGAGCGCATCGACGCCATGGCACCTGATTTCTACGAGACCTTCTCGCCGGCGCTTCCCCTCGGCTTCAACTATGGCCGTCACCTGCTCTGGCTTGACGCGCGCGACCCGTCCCTGATCGGCAAAACGCAGGCCATCCTGCCCTACCCGCAGTTCTGGACCTGGAAGTTCAGCGGCCGGGCACTGTCCGAAGTGTCCTATCTCGGTTGCCACTCCCACCTCTGGGCGCCGCTGAAGGACGACTTCTCGAGCCTCGTCGATCGCAGGGGCTGGCGGCCGAAAATGCCGGCATTTGCCAAGGCCGGCGACGAGGTCGGGCACTATCCGCTGACCCTGTCCGATGGCCGGACGACCGACGTGGCCGTGCACAATGGCGTGCATGACAGCAATTCCGCACTCTATTACTATCGGTCGTTGGGCTTTGGCGATTTCACGCTGATCTCGACGGGCACCTGGGTCATCATCTTCAATCCGTCGAGCCCGCTCGACCGGCTGGATCCGGGCCGCGACATGCTGGCCAATGTCACCGTCGACCACATGCCGGTCGCGACCATCCGCTTCATGGGCGGGCGCGAATATGACGTGGCGAGCCATGGCTGGGTGAAGCCGGTCTCGATCGATGCGCTCAAGGCGGTTATCGACAGACAAGCCTTCGCCCTGCCCTCCTTCGCCGCCGGCGGCCCGATGCAGGGCCACGATGGTCGCTTCATCGGCCCGGCCGTCGACGGTGAGGAGAGGGCTGCCGCTGCTTTGCTTTACATCTCGCTGATGACCGACCTGTCGCTCGACCTCATCGGCTCCCAGAACGCTCTGGTTATCGACGGAGGCCTGGTGAAGACCGGGCTCTATGCACCGCTGCTCACCGCCCTGCGGCCGGGCCAGACCATTCATACCAGCAGCAATCCCGAAGGCAGCGCACTGGGCGCGGCAGCGCTCGTCTTCGACGCGATCGGCAAGAGCCCCTTCGCCAATGATTGCGCGATTGCCGAACCGGCCACGATCGCCGGCCTCGATGACTATCGCCACGCCTGGCGGCAGATGGTCGAGGAGATGCAGGACGACAACGGGCGGAAGGAGAGGCGCGCATGACCGACGCCGCTGCCCGCCCCATGCTTCAAATGCGCGCGATCAGTAAGACCTTCGGTCCCGCCAAGGCCCTGTCCGGCGTGGATCTCGATGCCTATGCCGGTGAGGTGCATGCGCTGATGGGCGAGAACGGCGCCGGAAAATCGACGCTGATGAAGATCCTGTCCGGCGCCTACATGGCCGATGCCGGCGGCTCGGTGCTGATCGACGGCGCCCCTATCGCGCTCGGAAATCCGCTCAAGGCGAAGGCCAACGGCATCGCCGTCATCTACCAGGAACTGTCGCTCGCGCCCAACCTGACGGTGGCGCAGAACATGTTCCTGGGCGCCGAACCCGCGCGCTTCGGCGTCACCGACCGCGCCGCCATGCACCGCCTTGCCCAGCCAATCCTCAAGCAACTCGGCATCGGCTTTGACGCCGCCACCCGTGTATCCGAGCTTTCACTCGGAGAACGGCAGATGGTCGAGATCGCCCGAGCGCTGACGACGAAGGCGCGGCTCATCGTCATGGATGAGCCGACGACCTCGCTGACCAGCCGCGAGACGGAGCGCCTGTTTGATGTGATTGGCCGCCTCAAGGCCGACGGCATCGCGATCATTTACATCAGTCACCGCATGGAGGAGATCTACCAGCTCTCCGACCGCGTCAGCGTGCTGCGCGACGGCGCATATGTCGGTACGCTCATGCGCGCTGACCTGACCGCATCTAAGCTCGTGTCGATGATGGTCGGGCGGGATCTGTCCTCCTTCTACAAGAAGGAACATCGCCCCAGCGAGAGCACGCGCGCCGCGGTGCTTGAGGTCAGCGATCTCGGCGACAACAGGCGCGTCCACCATTGCAGCTTCGACGTCAAGGCAGGCGAGGTGCTGGGCATTGCCGGCCTGGTCGGCTCCGGTCGCACCGAACTCGCCCGGCTGATCTACGGCGCGGATCCGAAGATCTCCGGGGAAGTTCGCCTAAACGGCAGGCCGGTCAGGATCGCCACGCCCCGCGATGCGCTGGACGCAGGCATCGCCTACCTAACCGAGGACCGCAAGGCGCTCGGCCTGTTCCTCGACATGTCGATCAGCGACAATATCAATATCGGCGTGATCGGCGGGGACGCCAGGGCAGCAGGCGTGTTGAACTTCGCCAGGGCGAAGGAACGCGCGCTCAGGGCGATCGCATCGCTGTCGATCCGGACCACGGGTGCCGGGGTCAATGTCGGCGCGCTTTCGGGCGGCAACCAGCAGAAGGCACTTCTTGCGCGCCTGCTGGAAACGAGGCCCAAGGCCGTGATTCTCGATGAGCCGACGCGCGGTGTCGATGTCGGCGCCAAGTCCGAGATCTACCGCATCATCGACGAACTTGCCCAGAGCGGCATCGCCATCCTGGTCATCTCCAGCGACCTGCCCGAGATTCTCGGCATATCGGACCGCGTGCTCGTCATGCGCGAGGGACGGATCGCGGGCGAGGTCGGCGGCACCACTCGCGCGCCGATCGAACAGGAAGCCATCATGGCGCTGGCCACCGGCACGGCGGGAGCGGCGGCATGACGAAACCACAGACACAACACGGATCGGCACCATGAGCGCGACAGAGACCGACAAGGCAGTGATGGACCGGATCAGGCTACGCTCCACCCTGACGGCGCTGGGCATGCTGCCGGTGCTGGTCATCCTGGCAATCGGCTTTCACCTGCTGAGCGGGCGGTTCCTCAGCGTCAACAACCTGTCCATCGTCATGCAGCAGGCCTCGATCAACACGGTGCTGGCCGCCGGCATGACCTTCGTCATCCTCACCGGCGGCATCGACCTTTCGGTGGGGTCCATCCTGGCGGCCGCGGCGATGGTCGCCGTGATCGTTTCCCTCGTTCCCGATCTTGGCATGCTCGGCGTCCCTGCCGCGATCCTGGCCGGCCTCGCCTGCGGCCTCACCAATGGCGGCATCATCGCCTATCTCAAGCTGCCGCCCTTCATCGTGACGCTCGGCTCGCTGACCGCCATTCGCGGCGTGGCGCGCCTGCTCGGCGCAGACACGACCGTCTTCAATCCGGATCTCCCCTTCGACTTCATCGGCAACGGTACGCTGTTCGGCATTCCCTGGCTCGCGGTGATCGCGATCGCGACCATCGTCGCCTCATGGTTCATCCTCAAGCGCACCGTGCTGGGGACATGGATCTACGCCGTCGGCGGCAATGCGGAGGCCGCCCGCCTCACCGGTATCAAGGTGCCGCTGGTGCTGCTCTTCGTCTATGCGATGTCCGGCCTGCTCGCCGGTCTCGGCGGTGCGATGTCCGCAGCACGGCTCTATGCCGCCAACGGCCTGCAGCTTGGCCAGGCCTATGAGCTCGACGCGATCGCGGCCGTCATTCTTGGCGGCACCAGCTTCGTCGGCGGCGTCGGCTCGATCTGGGGCACGCTGATCGGCGCGCTCATCATCGCCATCCTGTCCAACGGGCTGATCCTCGTGGGGGTGTCGGACATCTGGCAATACATCATCAAGGGCCTCGTCATCATCGTCGCCGTCGGCCTCGATCGCTACAGGCTCCAAGGTCTTAGCCGGACATGAGGTCAGGCTGAACAAACCGGGACATCCGGAAACAAAGGCGCGGGAGCGTCAAAGTAGGAGGAGAAACATGCGTCTAATTTCCAAGTTGCTTATCGGTACGGCCATGACTGCTGCGCTCGCGATGCCCGCGGCCGCCAAGGATCTCAACAAGATCGGCATCTCCGTCGGCCTCCTCGGCAATCCGTTCTTCGTTGCCACCATCAAGGGCATCGAGGACCGCGCCAAGGAGATCAATCCCAATGTCGAGGTGATCTCGGTGTCCTCGGACTATGACCTCAACAAGCAGGTCTCGCAGATGGACAGCTTCGTCGCCGCCGGCGTCGACATCATCATGCTCAACGCCGTCGATGCCAAGGCGATCGCGCCGGCCGTGAAGAAGGCCCAGGCCGCGGGCGTCGTCGTGGCCGCCTTCGACGTGTCCGCGCCCGGCGCCGACGTCACCGTGATGACCAACAATGTCATGGCCGGCGCGAAGGCCTGCGACTACATTGCCGACAAGCTCGGCGGCAAGGGCGACGTGGTGATCATCAACGGACCGGCCTCGTCCTCGATCATCGAGCGCGTCCAGGGTTGCAAGGAATCCCTCGCCAAGCACGCCGACATCAAGATCCTGTCCGACGATCAGAACGGCCAGGCGTCGCGCGACGGCGGCCTCGCCGTCATGCAGGGCCTGCTGACCCGCTTCGACAAGATCGATGCCGTCTTCGCGATCAACGATCCGACCGCCATCGGTGCCGAACTCGCGGCCAAGCAGCTCAACCGCAGCGAATTCATCATCACCGCTGTCGATGGCGCGCCGGATATCGAGAAGTCGCTCGCCGACCCCAACTCGATGATCAAGGCTTCCGCCTCGCAGGATCCTTACGTGATGGCCGGCCAGTCGCTGCAGATGGCCGTCGACGTGCTCAACGGCAAGAAGCCGGCCGAGCCCGTCGTGCTGCTCGACCCGCAACTGATCACCGCCGACAATCTCAAGGACTACAAGGGCTGGACCGCGGCGCGCTAAGCGCCTCCTCCCAAGAGCGGGCCTGCCTCCTGGGTTGGCGGGCCCGCTCTCAACCGAAATTTCATCGTAGAAAGTGGCCGTCCCATGTCGAAAATCGGTGTCCATTCCTTCGTCTGGAGCGCGGGATCCTCTCGCGAAGAGCTTGAGAAGGCGCTGATCAGCACCCATTCGCTCGGCTACAAGCTCATTGAATTCTCGTATCTCGATCCGGCCCAGGTCGACGTGAAATGGCTCGCTGGCCGCATCCAAGAACTCGGCCTCGACGTCGCGATCAGCATGGGCCTTCCGCCCGAGGGCGATATCACGAGCAGCGATGCCGCCGTGGTGGCAAATGGCGAAGCGATCCTCGATCGCGCGGTGGCGCTGGTCCGCGACATAGGCGGCACCAAGCTCGCCGGCATCCTGAGCTCTGCCCATGGCAAACAGGAGCAGGCGCTGACCCGCAAGGGATGGGACACGAGCGTGGCAACGCTCGCGAAGGTGGCCGACAGGGCAAGGTCGGCGGGCGTGACGCTCAACCTGGAAATCGTCAACCGCTTCGAAAGCAACATGCTCAACACCGCCGCCCAGGGCCTTGCCTATATCAGGGACACCGGCGCGTCGAACGTCTTCCTGCATCTTGACACGTTCCACATGAACATCGAGGAGGCCGATGTCGGCCTCGCGATCCGCAATGCGGCCGACAAGATCGGCTATGTCCATATCGGCGAGAGCCATCGCGGCTATCTCGGCACCGGATCGGTCGATTTCACCGGCATTTTCGACGCGCTGGTGGCGATCGGCTGGGACGACTACGTGACCTTCGAATCCTTCTCGACAGCCATTGTCGACAAGGACCTGTCTCTGAAGACAGCGATCTGGCGCAACCTCTGGGACGACAATGTCGCCCTGGCCCGACACGCTCACCGCTTCATCGAACTCGGGCTGGAGACGGCAAGGATCAAGGCTGAACTTGTCACCACGAGCCACGGTGTCCTGAGCCAGTAGACGGTCCCATTCACGGTTTACCGCGCTATCAAACCTTGTGCACGAACGCTGCGATCTTCTCGCGGGTGCTCGCCATCTCCATGTTGTCGGCCATTACATCGGCCGCGTCCTGATAGGCCGCGTCGATGTCGAGCTCCGCCTGGCGGTAGAACAAGGCCTTGCCCAGCGCGATGGCATTGGGCAACTTCTCGGCAATGGCGCGCGCAACGTCCATCACGGTCTGGTCGAGATCTTCGACAGCAACCGCTGCATTGATCAGGCCGATCTCGGCGGCGCGCGGTGCTGCGATCAGCCGGCCGGTCAGCGCAAGCTCCAGCGCCTGCTTGGGCTGTATCGCGCGTGACAGCGCCACCGACGGCGTCGAACAGAACAGGCCGAGATTGATGCCGTTAATACCGAATTTCGCTGTTCGCACCGCATAGGCAAGATCGCAGGTCGCGACCAGCTGGCAACCCGCCGCCACGGCAGCGCCCTGGACCCTGGCGATGAACGGCTTCGGGCAAGCGCGTATCGAGAGCATCAGCCGCGAGCAGCGGTCGAAATGCGCCTTCTGCCAGGCATGGTCTTCGTTCGCAAGCATCTCCTCGAGGTCATGGCCGGCGGAGAAGATCCTGCCATTCGCCGCAACGATGACGACGCGAATATCGCCGTTCTCCTGCACTTCGGCGATACGCTCCTCGAGCGCGCCCATCATGTCGGCCGATATTGCGTTGCCCTTGTCCGACCGGTTGAGGGTGATGGTGGCAATGCCGTCGGTGCAGTCGATCAAGACGGGATCATTGCACATTCTGCTCGTCCTTGAAGCGGTCGCGGAGCTTGAATTTCTGGATCTTGCCGGTCGATGTGCGCGGCAGTTCCGAGAAAACGAAGAAGCGTGGCACCTTGTAGCCCGCCAGGTGCTTGCGGCACCATTCGGAGAGCTCCGCCTCCGTCGCCCGCATATCGGCGCGAAGCTCGATGAAGGCGCAGGGCGTCTCTCCCCATTTCGGATCTGGCTTGGCGACGACTGCCGCATTGGCGACCGCTGGGTGCCTGTAGAGCGCATCCTCGACCTCTATCGAGGAAATGTTTTCGCCGCCCGAGATGATGATGTCTTTCGAACGGTCCTTGAGCTGGATGTAGCCGTCCGGATGCATCACGCCGAGATCGCCTGAATGGAACCAGCCGCCGGCGAAAGCGTCGCCTGTCGCCTTGGGGTTCTTGAGATAGCCCTTCATCACGACATTGCCCGAGAACATCACTTCGCCGATCGTCTCCCCATCGCGCGGTACTGGCTGCATCGTCTCGGGATCCATCACTTCGAGCCGCTCGAGCGTCGTATAGGGGACGCCCTGCCTTGCCTTCTTGCGCGCCCAGCCGGACACGTCGAGCGCATCCCATTCGCCCTGCCATTCGTTGACGACCGCAGGTCCGTAGGTCTCGGTCAGGCCATAGAGATGGACGACCTCGAAGCCTGACGCCTTCATGGCACCCAACACCGCCTCCGGCGGTGGCGCCGCGGCCGTCATGAAGGTGATTCGTTGAGCGAACGGCCTTTTCTCGTCCTCGGTGGCGTTGAGGATGGTCGACATGACGATCGGCGCACCGCACATATGAGTGACGCCATGCGTGGCGATCGCCTCGTAGATCGCCGCCGCGCGCACCTGTCTCAGACAGACATGCGTGCCACCGACAACCGAGATCGACCAGGGAAAGCACCAGCCGTTGCAGTGAAACATCGGCAGCGTCCAAAGATAGACGGCGCCGCTCGGCATCGAACTCGTCAGGATGTTGCCGAGTGCAAGGAGGTATGCCCCGCGATGATGGTAGACGACGCCCTTGGGATTGGAGGTGGTGCCCGAGGTGTAGTTGAGCGAGATCGCATCCCATTCGTCGTCGGGGCCGCGATACGGATGGTTGGGGTCGCCCGCCGTGATGAAGGTCTCGTACTCGATCCCGCCGAGGAGCTCGCCGGTCTGTGGCACTTCGAGATCGTCATGGTCGATGACCAGTGGCCTGGCTTTCGCACCCGCCAGAGCCGCCTTCATGGTCGCGCTGAACTCGCGATCGACAATCACCACTTTCGCCTCGCCGTGGTCGAGCATGAAGGCGATCGTTGCAGCGTCGAGGCGCGTATTGAGCGTGTTGAGTACCGCTCCCGTCAGCGGTACGCCGTAATGGCATTCGAGCATGGCCGGGGTGTTGGCGAGCATGACCGCGACCGTGTCGCCCTTGCCGACGCCGCGCTGAACGAGCGCGGAGGCAAGCTTGCGTGTCCTCGTTCGCAGATCGGCATAACTGCGACGGATGCTCCCGTGAATGACGGCCGTACGCTCTGGGAAAGTCTCCGCTGCGCGCTCAAGAAAAATCATTGGCGTCAGCGGTTTGAAATTCGCCGGGTTCCGTTCGAGATCGGCGTCGTAGATGGTCTGGGTCATTGCAGGGCTCCTCTCCCACCCCTGGGCCTGGGCTCAGGTCCTGCTAATTAACATGCTTTTCGATTGGGAGTGCTCTTGATTCACTGATGGAGAGGAACTGCAAACAGTGATCTTTGCGGACGCTCAGCCACCGGCGCCCGTCCGGCCGATTGCCGCCAATGGACGCTGCTGAAAAAATTCTATTTCCAGTAGCCTATATCGTGTCCTGGCGTATTCCCGGATGCCCGCGGATGGGCCTGAATCATCCCCCTCCAATATTTTCTCTTCCGTACAGGCGGCTATGCCTACCTGTCGCGAGAAGAACGCAAGCGCGCTGTCCAGATTGTCGTCGAGAGTATCGGCGGCAGGGTACCTCTCGTCGTTGGAGTTGGCGCCTTGCGGACTGACGACGCACAGCCTTTGGCGCGCGACGCAAAAGCTGCCGGCGCGGACGGGCTGCTGCTGGCGCCAATGTCTTACGTTCCCATTGGAGAAGAGGAGGTCTTCCAGTACTTCGTCGCTGTGGCTGAGGCTGGAGACCTGCCCCTTTGCATATACAATAACCCGAGCACCACCCGCTTCACCTTCAAGGACGGGTTGATCGAGCGTTTGTCCCGCGTTCCGAGCATAGTTGCCGTGAAAATGCCGCTGGCAGCAAACGAAGATTACGCCGGAGAGCTCGCTCGCTTGCGGCAACTTACCCCGGAGGAATTCACAGTCGGTTACAGTGGCGACTGGGGCATGATGGACGCTTTGAATGCAGGATGCGACACATGGTACAGCGTGGTCGCAGGTTTTTTACCTGTTCCAGCTCTCGCCCTTGCCCGCGCTGCGCAATCCGGGGACAGAGAGACTGCGGCTCGCCTGAATGAGGATTTCCAACCTCTTTAGACCCTCTTCAAACGCTATGGCAGCTTCCGCGTCATGTTTGTCATAGCGGAACTTTTGGGGCTTGCCCAAGTCCAGCCACCGCGACCCGTTTTGCCATTGCCCAAGGATGCGCACGATGATGTGAGGCAGGCCCTGGTTCTTCTGGGTGCACTGAAATTCGGCTATGAGCGGAACCAAACATCGCCAAATAGAGAACGGCTCTAGGTTCGAAGTGATCTTAACGGTCAATTTCTATGTTGGCATCGGCAGCCAGGCCGTCAGCCGGAGAAAAAGGCGTACGTGGCGGCATTTGCACCTATGTGGGGGAGCGGCTGCCGATCTTGCCGGTAAGTTCCTGGGCGGCACGCTCAGCCAAGCACTCGCTGCTCCTGTCAAAGTGGCGGACGGCGGCACCGACCTCTGCATCGATCAGGAGAAGTTCCACGACCACTTTGCTCGAGACGTGGGCGTCGACGACGCTGCACTCATGGCGGCCGGCCAGCGGTCGATCACCGAGGCGGCACTGGCGCAAAAGTCAGGCAAGCCGGCCTACAAGCGGTCGCCGACCTCATTGAAGAAGCGCGCAATGAGCTCCACTCTCGCGCGGAAGACCGGCCCCTGTGACCGGTCTTCTGTATAATGACGGGATCACTCGTTCAAATCTCTTCAATGCGGCCTGTGAAATAGCTGGGTCGTCATTTCGAATCCCATTTCCCTGAAAACAACTCTTGCGCTCGTCTGAGGGCTCGCCATTGTCGCGTAATTCATTGTGCTTAGCGGATTCTGCGAGCTTGGCCTTGGCGGAGGTGGCTATGGTCATCGGGCTACAACGCTTCCCGCTTCCACATCGAACTCAATCCAGCGCCGATGACTTCAGGTATCAACAGAATTGTTATCATCGGTGCCGGCCAGGCCGGTTCGAGTGTCGCGGCCATTCTGAGATCGAGTGGCTATAGCAGAGCGATATCGCTGATCGGTGACGAGCCGATCCCTCCCTATCAGCGCCCGCCGTTGTCGAAGGCTTTCCTGAAAGATGAGATCGGCGTCGATGGCTTGAGGCTGAGATCCGATTCCTTCCATAGTGACCAGAAGATCGATTTTCGTCCCGGTGTCATGGCCGAACGGATCGATCGCGATGCCAGGATGGTGAGGCTCGCTGACGGGACGTCGGAGCCATACGATATTCTGGTCATTGCGACAGGCTCGCGGCCTCGCCTTCTCCCGGGGATGGGCGATGTTCCGGCGGGGGTTCATCATCTCCGCTCCATCGAGGATGCGCAGGGCCTGCGATCGGCGATCTGTCCGGGTGCCGAGATCGCGCTGGTGGGAGGCGGCTATATTGGCCTCGAGGTTGCCGCTGCCGCCGTGCATCTGGGTGCAACAGCGTTTGTCCTGGAGCGGGAAGAGAGGCTTCTGCCTCGCGTCGCCAACGCTCATGTCTCGGATTTCCTTAGGCATTATCACCAGCAGCGGGGCGTCGCAATCATTACCGACGCAGCGGTTGCCGGATTCGAGCAGGCGGACGGCAGAATGGCCGGCATCAACCTCCAGGACGGACGTCGCTATTCCTGCAGCGCGGTTCTGATCGGTGTCGGCGGCGTTCCGAACGACGAATTGGCCCGCGATGCAGGATTGCGATGCGATGGTGGAATTGTCGTCGACCGCGACGGGCGTACGGACGATCCTCGCATCTTCGCGATCGGCGATGTCAGCCGGAGGCCATTGCCGTTCAACGACAACCGCATGCATCGGCTGGAAAGCGTGTCGAACGCGATCGAACAGTCCAGACAGGTCGCGGCGTCCGTGCTGTCGCTGGCGAGACCGGAGGATGAAGTCCCGTGGTTCTGGTCGGATCAGTTCGACGTGAAGCTCAAGAGTGCGGGCCTGGCTTTCGATGCAGATCGGCGGATCCTGCGTGGCCTCCCCGGGGGAGGCAACTTTTCCGTGCTGCATTTGAAAGACGAGAGATTGATCTGCATCGAGACGGTCAACAACGCCGCCGACTTCATGGCAGGCAGGAGACTCATCGCTTCCATGGCGGCGATCGATGTCGACAAGGCAGCCGATTCCGCCTTTCCCCTCAAGAACCTCGTCCCGATGAATAACGACAGGATAGCACGCCGATGACGAACACATTCAGGCTCCATGTTACCGGACGCGACGGAAAGGTCAGGGAGAGCGATGCCCGTATCGACGTTTCGCTTTTGACTATACTCCGGGACGCAGGCATCGATGAGATCTCGGCGATGTGCGGCGGGAACTGTTCCTGTGCCACCTGTCACGTCTATGTGGATGTAGGCCCCTCTTTGCCCGGGCCAGCTATAGAGGAGAGCGAAATGCTCGATACGCTCGTCCATCAGACATCGTTGTCCCGCCTCGCATGCCAGGTGGCGCTTTCGGCGGGCATCAGCGCCCTTAGGGTCGAAGTGGCTCCGGAAGAGTAATCCAGGCTGATCCAGCACAGAGGCAGGCCAATGCCGACGCATCTCGATATCCAGTCATTTCCCACCACATCCGACTTCGGATTTTCAGGCGGCAGGGACAATTTTCGCGCCTTTTGCCGGCGGGTGTTCCGCGCGAAAGAGCCGCGCTTCCTTCGAACGCCGGAGAACCAGCTTGTCGTCTTTCGTCATGCCGATCTCCTGCTGTTCGGCACCGCTCCTGAAATCGGCAACCTGCCGATTGGCAGTATGTATCCGAACCGCTTCAAGAAGGGGGCGGGTTCCGAGCGGCCTCCGGGCTGGGAGGTCGGCGAGGTGATTGGCAGTCAGGTCTTCACGTTCAATCCTCCCCTGCATGGTCCGGCCCGCCGAATGCTGCTGAACTGGCTCGGCCCGAAGCAGGTCAGTCAGATGGAGGGACTGGCGCGCGCGGTCGCGCGCAAAGTCATCGGCCGGATGAGGAACGGTGAAACCATCGACCTCGTCGAGACCGTCGCGGATGCAGTGGTTGTCGGCTTCTGGGGCAAACTGCTGCATCTGACGGACGAGGAAACCGCGACGATCGGGCGATGCGCCCATGACATGACGCGGCTCTTCCATGCCAATCGCAGTCAGGAGGATCTGAGGGTTCTCGACCAGGCCTTCGCCGAATATGCCAGACTGCTCGACCTCGCGGCGACACGGGGTCTGGAAAGGGGCGATCCAGCCATGCTCGAAATCGCCGCGAGACTGAAGGAGCTCGACTTTCCCGACGATCCGCACGAGGTCGGTCTGGTCCCAAAGTCCGTCGGGGCCGTCCTTGCCGGCAATCTTGTCGATGGTTTTCACACGGCAGCGCTGGCCGCGGCCAACACGTTCCACGCCCTGCTTCAGAATCCGGAGGCGCTGGCCACGGTGCGCAGCGCGCCTGAGACATTGCCGCGAGCCATCGCCGAGGCATTAAGGTTGGAGCCACCCGTGCTCACGCTCAGCCGCTACGTCTTGAGAGATTTCCATTTCGACGATCTGATCCTGCCCGCAGGCAACAAGATCACGATGATATGGGCGGCCGGCAATCACGATCCATCCGTCTTTTCCGAACCCGAGCGTTTCGACATGAGCCGGCCTCAGGCGGGGCTCACCACCTTCGGTTCCGGGATTCATATTTGCCCCGGCCGCTATGCGGGCGTGATGCTGACGCGGGTCATGCTCGAAGAATTCGCCAACCAAGCTGTGGAGTTTCGAAATGCCGAGGCGCCGGCCGAATGGATTCCTGATCATTTCATGAACCAGCTCAGGGTGTTTCCTGCTCTCGTGAGCCGCGTTGGCCCGTCCCGCTGACGCAAAATTCGCTTGGCGGTCAGTAGAGCCGACGCCCGTCGGGAGGCGCTCCACTTTCCCGAAAGGCCTTTCGGTAGCTGGTCGGACTCGTCTTGTATCGGGCGCGGAAAGCCCGGAAATAGGTTCCGGGTGAGGAGAAGCCGCAGGCCAGTCCGGTTTCCCCCACGCTCATGGGGCTATAAAGCAGCAGTTCCTTTGCCCGTTGCAGGCGGAAGGTCAGGTAATAGCTCTTGGGACTGGCCTTAAGGTATTTGCGAAAAAGATATTGCAGCTCCCGGGCGGAGAGCCCGCAACGCCCTGCCAGTTCCTCGATCGACAGCGGCTCCTCGATCGTTTCCTGCATCAGCCGCTGCGCGCGGGCCAGGTAGGGGTTCGTCTGCCACGTCGTGCTGTTTACGATCTTGCGCTGCGGATCATGCTCGGTTCTTGCCACGGGATAGACGATCTCGTTGGCAACGAGTTCCTTCAAGTCGCTGCCGCATAAGCGCTCGAGCACATGCAACGACAGGTCGAGACTTGCAAGCTGGCCGGCACAGGTCGAGCGGTCGCGATCCATGACGAACAGTTGTTCGACGACATGTGTTTCCGGATGAAGCTCCCTGAAGGAGGCGATCGTGCTCCAGTGGCTGGTGGCGCGATAGCCCTGCAGGAGGCCGGCTTCCGCGAGCAGCAGCGGGGCGGCGTCCAGTGCGCAGATATGTGCTTTCGATGCCGCTTGCCGCCGCAGCCATCGAAACAGCGCGCTTTTCCTGTCCCCGCTGAACTCGTAGGAGGAATGCAGCAGAACCAGATCGTAGTTCGAACCATCCTGGAGGGACTTAGTGGCGGGCAGGGCGATATCGTTCGACGGGCGCCGGTCGTCATCGGCCGACAGGAAGTCTATCTGGAAAAGTGGCGACTTGCTTAGCCTGTTTGCCGCGCGAAAGGGCTCGATGGACAGCAAGGCGGCATGTACTGCCGGCTCTACGCAGACGAGTGCGATCGAAAGCGTGCGGTGATGGTCCAAGCGCGCCCTATCTCGTGCCTGCATGGACATCGTCTTCCATCCGGTCCTCGGTCGCTGCCACTTCGTGATGGATGGCGAGCGCCACAGATGTGGCGCTCGCTGTTGATCTGTCCGCCGGTGCTATCGCGCGATTTTCACCGTGTCCGCCATGGCGGCATCCGCAGCCTCGAGCGCACGATCGATATCGGCGGGCTGATGAGCGGCGCACAGGAACATGTTGTGCCGCGGATGCAGGTAGATGCCGTGGCGCAGCGCTGCGGCGCAGAAGGTGTTGGCAATCGAGAGATCCTGGTCGCCAACGAATCGAACCATCGGCATCTGGACCGGCCCCGTCTGGCTGAGTTCGAAGCCGTGGCGCGCTGCGACCTCCGCCATGCCTTCGCGGAACCGTTGGCCCATTGCCTCTGTATGGGCAAGCGCGTCCGTCGTCCGAAGGATATCGATGGTTTTCAGCGAAGCCGCCATGGCGGCTGATCCATACCAGAAGGAACCGGTCACGAAGATCTTGGAAGCGCCTTCCAGCATGCTTCGGCTGCCGGCCACGGCAGCGAGCGGCCAGCCATTGGCGATGGATTTCGAGTAGGCGCCCAGATCGGGCTTGATCCCGTAGCGCGCCCAGCTTCCGCGCAGGTCGAGCCGGAACCCGGCTCGGACATCGTCGAGGATGAGGGCCGCGCCGGTCTTATCGCAGATGGCGCGTGCATGCTTGAGAAAGGCTTCCTCCGGCATTTCCTGGTCGCGGTTCACATCGTGGCGAAAGGCAGTCATCATGATCGCAGCCATGTCGTCGCCGGCCTGTGCCACGGCTTCGTCGAGGCTGACAATGTCGTTATAGTCGAACAGGACGAGGTGGGCACGATCCTCCGATGTCACGCCGATCAGGGACGGCGAGCACCACGGAACCGCACCGTGATAGGCGCCGCGCGCGACCAGGATCTTGCGCTTGCCCGTGGTGGCGCGCGCAACGGTGACGCATGTCGTGGTCGCATCCGTGCCGTTCTTCTGGAAGAGCGCCCAGTCGGCATAGTCGATCGTGTCGACCAGCTTTTCCGCCAGTTCGACCATCACCTCCGTCGGACCATTGCCGATGTCGCCGATGCCGATCTGCTCGATGGCCGCCCTGTCGACGTCCGGTTGTTTGTAGCCCAGGATGTTCGGGCCCCAGGCGCACATGAAGTCGATATACTCGTTGCCATCGACATCCCAGACGCGGCAGCCTTCGGATCTAGAAAAGAACTGAGGATAGCCCGGGCCGATCGCGCGCGTGGCCATATGGCCCCACACACCGTTCGGCACCACCTTGCTGGCCCGTTCCAGGAGGACGCTATCGCGGCTGTTGATAAGCTTTTGTTCCATCTGTTTTTCTCCCTTTCACGCAGTCAGCGTGTCTTGCCGGCCATAGGTCTTGTAGCGCTGCTTGACGTCGACCAGCTCCTTATCGTTCAGCAGAACCGGTTCGGCGAAGGACCGGCAGAGCATGTATTGTCGCGCCAGCGTCTCGAGCTTCAGCGCGCGGCCATAGGCCTCAGCCAGTGTCGAGCCCACCGTGACCATCCCGTGATTGGCAAGCAGGCATGCGGTGCGGTTCTCCAGCGCCTCGACGGTGACGTCCGCGAGTTCCGGCGAGCCGAACGTGGCATAGCGCGAGCAGCGCACGTCATCGCCGCCAAAGCCGGCGATCATGTAGTGGAAGGCGGGCAGGCCGATGCGCGCACAAGACAGCGCTACGCAATGGTCCGGATGCGCATGCACGACGGCCTGGACCTCCGGACGCGCCTTGTAGATGGCGGCGTGAAGCGCCCACTCGCTCGATGGTTTGACGTTGCCCGACCATTGGCCATCCAGATCCATCGCAACGATGGTGTCAGGTTCAAGTTTCCGCGACGGAATTCCGCTGGGGGTAATGAGCATGCCGCTATCGATGCGGATGCTCATGTTGCCCGTCGTACCGACATTGATGCGCTCGATGTCGGCGTCGAGCGACGCATCGATCAAGGATTGTCGCAGGTCTTGGGAGGACATGTTCATGGGGTCAGACTTTCGGAGGCCAACGGTCGAGGAGGGGTTCTTGAGCGATCGGGCGGCGCATGTCGTCCAGCGCCGAGGCGAATATGTCGGGGCTGCCGAGCTTGCCGGACTTCAGCATCAGGGCGATAGGAAACGGCTGGACGGCAACCGACCGGGAGAAGCCCGGCTCGCGATAGGGCCCGACATCGAGGTCGGTTACGCCGAGAGCCCGCACCACCGATCCCGACGTCTCGCCGCCCGCGACGACCAGCCGCCGGACGCCGAAGTCGAACACGATCGATCGCGCGACTTCCGAAAGGATGGCTTCGACCTTCGCCGCGATTTCGAGGCGGCCGTAGACGGCCTGGAGGGACTCGACGCGCTCTTGCGGCAGGGCGGTGCTGATTGCGAAGTCCCTGCCTGAGGCGATTGCCGCCTCTGCGAACCGCTTCGCTTCGGCGACGATGTCGCGGCCGGCATAGGCCTCTGCGACGTCGATGGTGAAAACGCCGTTCAACTGGGCGAAGCGATCCAGTTGCGCTGCCGTCTGGTCCGCCAGGCTGCCCACCAGGACTGCGCCGGGTCCCTCGACGCCGTCCAGCCGCACGGGTGCCGGAGATGGCACCAAGCCGTTCTTGAACCACAACGGCGGCAGATGGGCCGTGACAGATGAATTGCCGGTCACGAACGGCGTATCCACGATCGCAGCCGCGAGTGTGGAAAAATGGTGCTCATAGAGCGTGTCGCAAATGAAGAACGAGGTCTCTATATTTGCGTCAAGATGGCTGCGGATCGCCTCGGGGCCGCGGTCGATCACGGCATAGTCGACGAGACCCACAGTTTTTCGGCTCTGCGCCTGCAAGACCCGGACGAGGTTGGAGTCCGTCATCGGGGTCAGCGGATCGAATCGCTTGGGCGACTCTCCCAGCAACTGCGCTCCGCCGAACATATGGCCTTGATAGACGGTGCGGCGTGTCTCGCAGAGTGCCGGGGCGAAGAGCGCCTGCCGCGCACCGAGCCGGTCGAGGATCGCTTCGGCACAGGGGCCGATGTTTCCGGCTGGTGTGGAATCGAAGGTGGCACAGTATTTGAAAAAGATCTGTCGCGCGCCCTGTTCGATAAGGCGTTCCAGGGCTTCGAGCGTCGCTTGCAGCGCTTCGGCCGTGGGCGCGACCCGGGATTTCAGCGCGAAGACATGAGCGACGCCGTACCGGGCAGGTTCGCCGGGGCCGATTGAAAGCGTCGTCGGCACACCACGTGCGATCAGCATCGAGGCGAGCTCGAGGCCGCCGGTCAGGTCGTCGGCGATAGCGCCGAACACGAGCTGCTTCCGATCGGGGGCGGTAGGACATCATTCCGTCACCTGTACGGCCGCGCCGCCCGCGATGTCGGCGGTCACGTCGCCGCGTTCCGGAAAGTGACATGCAGCGCGATGGCCTGGGTCAACCGCATCGAGTTCGGGAGCCACTGCGGCGCAAACGTCCTGCGCCTTCCAGCAGCGGGTGCGGAATGGACAGCCGGACGGCACGTTGAGCGGGCTTGGGACGTCCCCCTTGAGCGTGATCCGGCGGCGGGCGCGCTCTGCGTCGGGATCGGGGAGAGGCACTGCCGACAAAAGCGCCTTTGTGTAGGGATGGGCGGGCGCCCCGTAGATCTGACTGGCCTCGCCAATCTCGACGATCTTGCCGAGATACATCACCGCGACGCGGTCGGAGACATGGCGAACCACTGCAAGATCATGGGCGATGAACACATAGGCGATACCGAGCTTCTGCTGAAGTTCCTCCAGCAGGTTCAGGACGCCGGCCTGCACCGAGACGTCAAGCGCCGAGACAGGTTCGTCCAGGACCAGCACCTCGGGATCGAGCGCCAGCGCCCGTGCGATGCCAACGCGCTGCCGCTGACCGCCCGAAAGTTCATGCGGATAGCGGTCGCCATGTTCAGGCGCGAGGCGAACGAGGTCGAGCAGTTCTGCCGCCCTGCCCAGTGCCGGCCCGCCGGTCAGTCCGATGAGGCGCAGAGGTTCGGCAATGATATCGCGGATCTTCATGCGGGGGTGAAGCGACGCGAGAGGGTCCTGGAAGACGATCTGGAGATGGCGACGGAACTGGCGCATGTCCTCCGCCGACAAGGTCGAAAGGTCGGTGCCCTTGAAGCTCACCTCCCCGGAAGACGGTTCGATCAGGCGAAGCAGGCAGCGGCCCAGTGTCGACTTTCCACATCCAGACTCTCCGACCAGACCGAGGGTTTCGCCCTTGGCGAGCTCGAAGGAGACGCCGCCGACGGCCTTCACCTTGCGCACCGCGCTCCAGCCGAGCAGGCCGCCCCTTACGACGAAATCCTTGGTGATATCGCGGACCGAAAGGATCGGCTCATCGCCCTTGGACCGGATGGATGCTTGTTCGGTCATGCGCGCTCCACCTCTGCATTCACCCTGCCGGTGTCACCCCCACGCAGTTCTTCCGCGAAATGGCAGGCCGTCAGCACGCTGTCCACTGGCCGCAGCACAGGCTCATCGGTCCGGCACGCGTCGCGTGCTATTGGACAACGCGGGTGGAACGGACAGCCTTTTGGCCGCGCGCTGAGAAGGGGAGGGCTGCCGGGAATGGGCTCGAGCCGCGACTGCTCGCCCGCAATTGTCGGCAGACAGGACAGCAGGCCGCGCGTATACGGATGTCGCGTGCGGTAGAAGATATCCCTGACGCTGCCGCTCTCCATGATCTTGCCGGCATACATGACGATCACGTCGTCTGCCGCGCCCGCCACGACCCCGAGATCATGCGTGATCAGGACGAGCCCCATGGAAAACCTGTCCTGCAGGCCCTTGAGGACATCGAGGATCTGTGCCTGGACGGTGACGTCGAGTGCAGTCGTCGGTTCATCGGCGATCAGCACCTCCGGATTGTTGGCGACAGCCATCGCGATCATGGCGCGCTGCCTCATGCCGCCCGAGAATTCGTGGACATACTGGTTGGCGCGCACTTCCGGCTGCGGCACCGCAACGAGTTCCAGAAGTTCGACCGCACGCTGCCCTGCCGCCGCTGCCGATAGGCCGGGATTGTGCAGGCGCACGGCCTCGGCGATCAGCTTGCCGACAGTGATGACGGGATTGAGCGCCGTCATCGGGTCCTGGAAGATGAGCCCGATCTTGCTGCCGCGCAGCACCCGCATCCGCCGCTCCGGCGCGCGCACCAGTTCCTCGCCGCGCAATTTTATCGAGCCTGATATCACCGATCCCGGCGGCGAGAGGCCCATCACCGCACGCATGGTGATCGACTTGCCTGATCCGGACTCGCCGACGATGCCGAGAACCTTGCCGGCCTCGGCAGTGAAGTTCACGCCGCGAACGATCTCTATGCCATTGCGCAGCGTCACACGCAGGTCGCTTGCTTCGAGCAGGGGTATTGCCTGAGCCATGTCTCAGTGCTCCCTCGGATCGAGGATGTCGCGCAGCGCGTCACCAATGAAGTTGAAGCCGAGACCGAGCATCAGGATAGCCATGCCGGGACCGAAGGCGACCCACCAGGAGTAGAAGTGCGTAGCACCGTCGGAGATCATTGCGCCCCACTCGGGTGCCGGCGGCTGCGCGCCCAGCCCGATGAAGCTGAGCGAGGCGGCGAGCAGCACGACCTGGCCGAAATCCATGGTGGCGCTGATGATCGTTGGCGTCCAAGACAGGGGCAGGATGTGCTTGGTGAGCAGGCGATAGGAGGAGGCGCCTCCCGCTCGGGCTGCCTCGATATGATCGCGTGAAATCACATCCAGAACCTGGCCGCGCATCAGCCGCGCATAGACAGGCCACCAGACCACGATGACCGCGATGGCAGCATTCTGCAGCCCCGGGCCGAGCGACGCCGCGACTGCCATGGCCAGCAGAACCGGCGGGAAGGACAGGGTGACATCGACGATGCGCATCAGGATACTGTCCGTCCAGCCGCCGAAAAAGCCGGCCAGCGCGCCGACCAGCGAGCCGATCGCGACCGAACAGACGACTACCACGATAGAAATGGCCAGCGAATAGCGGACGCCATACAGCGTGCGCGTCATGACGTCCCGACCGAGCGCGTCGGTGCCCAGCCAATGCTGCAGCGAGGGTGATTGCAGCTTGCGTGCTACAATCTTGAGGGGATCGTAGACGGCCCAGATATCGATCGTCAGTGCGACGAAGATCCAGAAGCCGACGATCAGCAGGCCGACAAGCATAGCGGGCCGAAGTTTCAGACTGTGTAGCCAGTGCGCTGTTGCGCCCATAGCGATCGACATGGTGTCACTCCAGTCTGATACGGGGGTTGGCATAGGCGTAGGCAACATCGGTGACGAGGTTCGCCAGCAGGAAAGCTGAGGCGCCGATCAGCGAAACACCGATGATGGCGGGGTAGTCGAGGTTGCGGGCGGAATCGACCGCATAGGAGCCGATTCCGGGCCAGCCGAAGACCGCTTCGGTCAGCACCGCGCCGGTGATGAGGTAGGCGAACGAGTAGCCAATGATCGTCAGCGTCGGGATCATGGCGTTGGGAAGAGCATGGCGAAGGAGTGTGCGCGCCTCGCCCGCGCCCTTGGCGCGCGCCGCCAGGATATAATCCTGCCCAAGGGCATCCAGCATGCTTGCCCGCACCAGCCGTGAAATGATGCCGGTAACCGACCAGCCGAGCACGAAGGACGGCAGCACAAGGTGATGAAGCGCATTGAAGAATGTACCGAACTGCCCGGCAGCGAGAGAGTCGATCGTCAGGAGGCCCGTCATGAAGGGTGGCGCGTCGGCGCGCGCGTCGAGTCGGCCGGGCCCCGGAATCCATCCGAACTTCACGCTGAACAGGTAGAGCAACAGCAGGCCGGACCAGAAAACCGGTACCGTCGAGCCGATAAGGGCCACGAAGCGTGCGAAATAGTCGAGCGGTCGGTCCTGGAACCGCGACGCAAGCACGCCAAGCGCAACACCGCTTATCGTACCGAACAGCATGGCGAAGATGACGAGCTCAAGCGTCGCCGGTAGCCTCTCGGCAATATCCGTGAGGACTGGCCGACGCGTGCGGAACGAGACGCCGAGATCGCCGGTCACCAGGTTCTTCACGTAGATCAGATATTGTTCGGGCAGGCTGCGATCGAGACCCCAGCGTTGCTTTGCCGCCGCAACCACCTCCGGATTGTTCATCTGCCGCTCGCTCACCAGTGCAGACAAGGGGTCCGCCTGGGTGAAATGGGAGAGGAAGAAGGCCACGGTCGCCACGCCCAACAGAAGCAGGGGCATGGAGATCAACCGTCGCAACACATATTGTGTCATGATGTTCTCGGTCCAGCGGTTGGTGGTTCCTGGTCGGGCATCGGGTCTTTCGACCTCCTGAGGCCTTACGTCATATTTCTACGTTTCACCTGCGTCGCCTTTTCTCGGGAAGGCGACCTGTCCGCCGCGGTCCAGCGCTTGGTCAGTCTTGCGGAAAAATCCTGCATTGATCAACTGGCAGCCCATCCCGCTGGGTGGTCGGCGCATTTGCCGGCAAAGAGGTATCATGGACCGGAGGCTATCGCCTCCGGTCTTCGTTATTCCATATGGAGACGCGTTACTCGGCCTTGATGTCAGACAGGACCATGTTGCAGCATGCGCTGAACCGCAGTCCGCTGATGCCCTTGCGGTATACGAAGACGGCATCCGGGCTCAGGATCGGCAGGATGATGTGTTCATTCGCCATGACGCCCGCAAGCTTTCCGAACAACTCGTTGCTCTTGTCGCTCGGTGCCGCCAGAGCTTCCGCGAGCAGCTTGGGGGTTTCGGGATTGGCAAGTGTCGGATCACTCTTGCCGCCCGCGCGATTGTACCAGACGGTGCCGTCCATCATCGCGAAATACTGTGCATATTGCGACGAACCATAATAGTCCGGCGCGAAGAAGACAGCCGTCAGCGGAATCCCGTCGCCGTTGACCTTCTCACGCCAGACGGAAAACTCCACGGGTGCCAGTTCGAGCTTGATATTGATCTCTGCGAGATCCTGTTGGATCTTCTGCATCATCAGGGAGTAGTCGACGCCGTACTGATTGACGTTCGGATAGGTCGCATCCAGAGTGAAGCCATCGGTGGCGCCGGCTTCCGCCATGAGCGCCTTTGCCTTCTCGACGTCGTACTTGATCGGCTCGCCGACACCGCTGCCCGGGAAACCGTTCGGGATCGGGGCGGGTAGCCGGGTTGCCTTGCCGTCGACGGTAAGATCAATGATCCCGTCATAGTCGATGGCGCTGGCGATCGCCTCACGGACCTTGGCATCGAGTGGATGCGGAAGGTTCTTGGCGCCCGGGCTCAGGGCGAGATAGACCATGTTGAAGGACGGCTTGGTCTCGACAACGATGTCCTCGTTGGTGATGTTCTTCGAGGTGGTCGGATCAACCTGCATGGCGATGTCGGCGCTGCCGCCTTCGAGCAACTGGGTCTGGCTGACAGCGTCCTTGGACTGCAGGAAGATGAATTCGCTGACGCCGGGCTTCTTGCCCCAGTAGTTTTCATTGCGCTTCAGGCGCAACTCGTGGCTGGGGCTGTAGCTTTCCAACACATAGGCGCCGGCGCCTGCAGAGTTCGCAAGCAGCCACTGTTCTGCCGTATCCTTGGTTGCGGCGTCGGCACCTGCGTCGCCGCCATGTTCGGCGACCACATCGGAGTTGATGATGCCGGCATAAGGCGCCGTCAGCGAGCCGACGAATTCGGAATTGGGTGCTGTGAGCGTCACGACGACGGTGCCGGCATCCGGCGCATCGATCGACTTCACGTTGTCGAGGATATAGGCGATGCCGCCCTTGACGTTCTTAAGTCGCTCGAGCGTCCACTTGACGTCCTTGGCCTCGACCTGCGAGCCGTCGGAGAACTTTGCGTTCGGATCGAGCTTGAAGGTGATAACCGTCGCGTCGTCGTTGGTGTTCCACTCCTTCGCCAGCATCGGCACGATCGATTTGTTGTCCGGCGAAAGATCGACCAGCCGATCATACACTGAACTCAGATAGATCTGGCAGGTATCGCAGAAGGCGCGTGCTGGGTCGAGCGAGTTCAGATCCATATCGCGGGCCACAACAACGGGCCGGCCATTGTCGGCGGCAAGTCCCGACGTTGGGAAAGCGGCGAGTGAAGTAAGCATTGTCGCTGCCGCTGCCAGAATGGCGCGGCGACGAACGGACTCAAGTCGGGTCTCATGGTGCCTAGGCTGCATTTCTTTATCTCCCATCCACAGAAGTCGTGGCTCTTTCGCAGCGACGTTCCTTGTTATGTGCTCGCTGCGACAAGGTAATAATGGCATTGAAAAAAGCCCGGATTGTTGACAAAAACGAATGTTTTCGTGCAAATAGCGCAGCAGAACTCGCTTTTGGCGGCGACCGGCCATCCCTTTGGAAAGGCTCATTTTTGGAACAGTTTCAGAAGTCGGACCGATCTTCGGATTTTGATGTCGAGCGCAAGCGATCGATTGCCCTGGTCATCGGCCGTGAGCCTTCCTTGCATACCGTTTTCCAGTCGATCGAACCGTTTCGCGCCGCAAATCGGGTGAGCAAGGAAGCGCTCTTCAGCGTCGATTTCATGCCGGCCGATGCGGAGGCTCCGCCGTCGAGCATGGATGTCGCGCTGCCTGTCACGGCCAGTTTCGATGACGGCAGGAAATACGACCTGATCTTTCTTCTCGTCACCTATGACGTCGCCGAGACGGCAAAGGCCAAGCTGTTCAAATGGCTGCGCCGGCAGTCTGCCGCCGGCGCACATCTCTGCGGTGTCGATGCTGGTCCGCTGCTGCTTGCCGAGGCCGGGCTATTGGATGGATATGCCGCGACCTGCCATTGGACGGCCATGGCTTCGTTGAGGGAATTCTCGGCAACCTGCCGTGTCGTCGAACAGCTCTATGTCGTCGATCGCAACCGCTCGACCTGCGCCGGGCAGGCAGCAGCACTCGACTATTCCATGACGATGCTTCGGTTAATGTGCGGGGCAGCGCTCTACAATCTCGTGTGCAACGAGTTGATCTATGCCGCGCCGCGTCCGGCGGAAGTTCGGCAGCGCGAAATCGTCAACGGCCAGCCCTTCATGGTCAATCCTGTATTGAGCCGTGCGCAGCGGATCATGCAGGAGACCGTCGAGGAGCCACTGGAGATGGAGGCGGTCGCCGAGCGTTGCGGCATTTCCGTGCGGGCACTGCAGTATCTCTTCAAGCGGCACCTCAACACCAGCCCGAAGAAGATCTACATGGCCCTGAGGCTGCAGCACGCCAAGGAGCTTTTGCTCTACAGCTCCATGAGCATCCGTGAAACAGGTCTTGCCAGCGGCTTCGCGACGCCGTCCGCCTATTATCGGGCCTTCTCGGCGGTCTACCAGAAGAGCCCTCACGAATACCGAAGCGATTTTACCAAGAAGTCGACGATGTACGGCCGCAATCTCTATTGAAGCCGTTGCACACAGGTGCTCGTCACCCCTTGCGGGTTACAAGGCGTGTGTCGAGATAGGCGTCGAGCGCTTCCGAACCGCCCTCGGTGCCATAACCGGAATCCCGCGTTCCGCCGAAGGGGATTTCGGGAAGGGCGAGCCCATAGTGATTGATACTCATCATGCCTGCCACGACTTCGTTGCCAAGGCGGTCCGCCGTTGCGCTGCTGCGCGTAAAGCCGAAGGCCGCCAGGCCATAAGGAAGCCGGTTAGCCTCCCTTATGGCATCATCCAGGGAAGTAAAACGGTTGATGATGGCGACCGGACCGAAAGGCTCGTCGTTCATGATCCTGGCATCGGTGGGGACGTCGGCGAGCACGGTCGGTTCGAAAAACCAGCCTTCGTTGCCGATGCGCCGGCCGCCTGTCGCCAGTCTGGCACCACGTGCGGTCGCGTCGGTGATCATCGCCTCCAGAGCGGGGATGCGGCGGTCGTTTGCGAGGGGACCCATCTCGACATCGGCATCCAGGCCGTTGCCCACGCGGATGGCTTGGGTGCCTTCAGTGAAGCGTTGCGTGAACCTCTCGGCAACGTCTTCATGCACCAGAAAGCGTGTGGGTGCGACGCAGATCTGGCCGGCATTCCTGAACTTGGCCGCGACCATGGTCTTGGCGGCCTGATCCACATCAGCATCTTCGGAGACGATGACAGGCGCGTGCCCGCCGAGTTCCATGGTTGCGCGCTTCATGTTGAGTCCCGCCAGCGCTGCGAGCTGTTTGCCGACGGCGGTCGATCCCGTAAAGCTGATCTTCCGGATCGCGGGGTGCGGGATCAGGTACTCCGAGATCTCCGCCGGCACGCCGTAGACGAGATTGACGACGCCCGCGGGAATGCCCGCGTCGACGAACGCGCCGATCAAGCCGGCGGGCGAGGCGGGTGTTTCCTCGGCTGCCTTGACGATAATCGAACATCCCGCCGCCAACGCTGCCGAAAGTTTTCGGACCACCTGGTTGATCGGAAAGTTCCATGGCGTGAAAGCGGCGACCGGACCAACTGGCAGTTTCAGGGTCATCTGGATGACGTTGGTCGCACGGCCGGGAATGACTTGCCCATAGGTGCGCTGTGCCTCTCCCGCGAACCAGTCGATGATGTCGGCGCCGGCCAATGTTTCGAGACGCGACTGCTCCAGCGGCTTGCCCTGTTCCAGCGTCATCCAGGTTGCGATCTCGTCGGCACGCGATCGCAGTATGTCGGCGGCGCGGCGCATCAGCTTCGCGCGGTCGAAGGCCGATGTCCGGCTCCAGATCTCGAAACCGCGCACGGCAGCCTCAAGTGCCTGGTCGAGATCATCCGTGTCGGCCCATGCCACATTGCCGATCGGCTTCGCCGTGGCCGGGTTGAATACCGGAAGCGTCCTGCCGCTGGCAGAGGGCTTCCACCGTCCGTCGATGAGGAGGAGCGTATCGGGATAGTCATGCATGTCGATATTCCTTGTCCGATCTCGCGTCAGGCGGCGCCATGGCATGCGATAGCGCCAGCGGCCGCAAGCGCGCCGATCTCATCGGCGGAGAGGCCGAGAATATTTTCGAGCACGTCGCTCGTATCCTCGCCGAGCATTGGTGGAGCCTTGGGTACAAGTCCCTCCTGGCAGGCGAGCCCGTGCGCCGGACGGATGAGCCGGATCGGCCCCAGTTCGCGATGGTCGAGTTCCTGGATGACGCCCCGTTCAACCACGCTTGGGCTCCCTAGCGCCTCGGACACGGTCTTCACCCGGCCCGCCGGCACGTTTGCCCTCTGGCAGGCATCCAGCCAATGCTGGCAGGTCTGCTGCTTCAGGATCTCGATCAGGTCAGGGACCAAGGCGCTGCGGTTGACAGCCCGCAGGTGCGCGGTCAGGAAGCGGGGATCCCCGGCCATGTCCGGCCGGTTGATCACCTGTTCGCAAAAGCTCCGAAAGATCCTGTCGTTGCCGACCGCAAGGGCGAAGACACCGTCCGAGGCATCGAACACCTGATAGGGGACGACTGTCGGATGGGCGTTGCCGTAGCGCTTCGGTTCGACACCCGCATTGAGATAGCCGGTGCCAACATTGATCAACATGTTCAGCGCCGAATCCAGAAGCGCGATATCGATATGCTGGCCTTCGCCCGTGTCACGCCGCTGGTAGAGAGCCGCGAGGATCGACTGGGTCGCGATCATCCCGGCGACGACATCCGTGAATGCCACGCCGAGCCGGTTGGGTGGCCCATCCACTTCGCCTGTTATCGACATCAGCCCGCTTTCGGCCTGCATGATGAAGTCGTAGCCTGGCCTGTCGCGCTCCGGGCCGGTCTGGCCGTAGCCCGAGATCGAGCAATAGACGACGCCGGGATTGACGGTGCGGATCGCTTCGTAGCCGACGCCGAGGCGATCGGCGGTGCCGGCAGTGAAATTCTCGACGACGACATCCGCCTTCGCCGCAAGGTCGAGCGCGATCTGCAAGCCCTGGGGGTTCTTGAGGTCGAGCGCGATGCTGTGCTTGCCGCGATTGGCGCAGAGATAATAGGTGCTCACACCCCTGTAGTTGGGGACGGACCATGCACGCGTGTCGTCGCCGCCGTTGATATTCTCGATCTTCCAGACTTCCGCCCCGAGATCCGCGAGACTCATCGTCGCCCATGGGCCGGCGAGGACGCGGCTGAGATCAAGGATGCGTATGCCTTCGAGCGGCATCTTCGGCTCTGTCATGATGAACGTCCCGAGGGCTGGCTTGCGGTATTATTGACAAGCCTCCCCACAGTCGTCAACATAATTGAAATTAATTTCCATTTTTGATCTCGAATGCGTGGAGTGATAGTCGGGCAGGATGCGAAAGCGAAGCAAGTCAACCGAGGGCGCCGATCAGGGAAATGCAGGAAATTCGGCCGCTTCGCTGACCCGGGGGCTGGATATCCTGCGCGCCTTCTCGCCCAACGACGCCACTTTGGGCAATCAGGAACTGATCGAAAGAACGGGGCTCGCGGGCGCCACCGTCTCCCGGCTCACCGCGACGCTGGTCAGCCTGGGCTACCTGCATTACGACGCGGTGCTTGGACGCTACAGCATCGGCGCGGCGACCGTTGCACTTGGTTATTCGGCACTGAGCTCCAACCCGATCATCCATATGGCACGGCCCCTGATGCAGGAGCTCGCGGATTGGACGGGCGCCGCAGTGGCGCTCGGCACGAGCGATGGACTCGAGATGGTCTATCTCGCCAATTGCCGGTCGATGTCTCCGGTTACGCTGCAGCTCAATGTCGGATCACGCGTGCCGATGGCACGAACCGCCATGGGCCTCGCCTATCTCGCCGGTCTCGACGACGAAAGGCGCGGCACGCTGGTCGAGGCGCTGAAGCAGGCGGATTCTCAGGGCAGCGAACGGTTCGCTGCCGACCTCGACCAGGCGATGCGGGATCGGGCCAAATTCGGCTTCGTGACGGCCTTCGGTTCCTGGCACAGCTATATCAATGCCGTGGGTGTGACGTTCCACCCGACCGACGGTTCGCCGACCGTCGCGCTGACATGCGGCGGGATTGTCGATATCCTGTCGGCGGACCATTGCCGCAACAATGTCGGCCCGAGACTGATCGCGCTTGTGGAGCAACTCCGCGAAAGACTGGCCGGCGGCCGGATGGAAACAGGGCGCTGACGTCAGGCGTTCAGCATTTCGCGCGCGATGATCAGCTGCTGGATCTGTGATGTGCCCTCATAAAGACGGAACAGCCTGACATCGCGATAGAAGTGCTCCACCGGATAGGCCTGCATGTAGCCGGCGCCGCCATGGATCTGCACAGCCCGGTCGGCGACGCGACCGACCATTTCCGAGCAGAACAGTTTCGCGCTCGCCGCCTGCTGGATGATGCGTTCGCCGGCATCGAACATGCGGGCCGCCTCCAGCACCATCGAGCGGCCGGCAAACGTCTCCGTCGCGCTGTCGGCCAGCATGGCCTGGATCAACTGATGTTCGGCGATCGGCTTGCCGAACTGGACGCGGCTCTTGGCGAAGGCGATGCTTTCGTCGCAAAGCCTTTGCGCCGTGCCGGCGCAAACGGCAGCTATGTGGAGTCGGCCGCGATTGAGCACTTTCATCGCGGTCTTGAAACCCTGACTTTCGCGGCCGCCGATCAAAGCATCGGCGGGAACGCGGCAGTTGTCGAAGATCACATCGCAGGTGCGGGTGCCGCGCTGACCCATCTTCTTGTCGATTGGTCCGAGCGAGAGGCCAGGACTATTGCTCGGAACGATGAAGGCCGATACGCCGGCCGCGCCGGTGTCGCCGGTTCGGGCCATCACGGTGAAGACATCGGCCACCGGCGCGTTGGTAATGTAGCGCTTGGTACCGTTGAGCACGTAGGTATCCTCATCCAGCACTGCCGTCGTCTTGACCGAGGCTGCGTCCGAGCCGACGTCCGGCTCGGTCAGCGCGAATGAACCGATCACCTCGCCGCTCGCCATGCGCGGCAGCCAATGGCTCTTCTGCGCGTCTGTGCCGTCGATGATAATACCCTGCGCGCCGATACCGTTGTTCGTGCCGATCACCGAGCGAAACGCGGGGGAGGTATACCCGAGCTCGAGGGCCACAAGAACCTCTTCCTCCATCGTCAAGCCCAGCCCACCATAGGACTCAGGTATGGACATGCCGAAGAGACCCATCTCCCGCATTTCGTCGATCAGGCCCTGCGGTATGGCGTTGTCGTTTTCGACTTGTGCCTCTGCGGGCATCAGGCGCTCGCGCACGAAGCGGCGCACCGTTTCCGTGAGAGCTGCGATGAGATCGCGATCTCTGATCATGGATGAACTTTCGCGAAATGAAGAGAGCTGGGATGGCGCGAGGCTCGCATAGCTCCGTTTGACAATCAACCAAAATCGGAATTAATTTCCATAAATGGAATTCAGAACGCTCCGGCGGTCTTGTGAAAGGATGCCCATGGTCACCCAGCTGTCGATTTCGCCCACGGCGCCGTGGTATCGTCTCGAGGTTGACGAGGCGGACTGGCGTGATGAAGACGCGCGTGACCTCGTTAACTGGTATGGGCAGATGCTGCTTGTCCGGCGGTTCGAGGAGAAGTTGCTCGATCTCGAAAAGGCCGGGCTCATCCATGGTCCGGCGCATGCAAGTATCGGACAGGAGGCCTGCGGCGTCGGCGCGATGTCCGTCCTCGGCACGGATGACAAGATCAATGGCACGCACCGAGCCCACCACCAGGTGCTGACCAAGCTCGTGAACGCCGAAATGCCTGATGGTTTTGACATCAGCCGCGACACATTTGCCGAGGGCATGGATACCGCCATCTATCGTCTCATGGCAGAGATCATGGGCCTATCGCCCGGCTATTGCGGTGGCCGTGGCGGATCGATGCACATGCGCCATGCCGCCGCTGGCATTGTCGGGACCTCCGCAATCATCGGCGGAAATCCACCCCATGCCGTAGGCTATGCCCTGGCTGATAAAATGCTGGGCCGGGACGCCATATCCGTGACCTTCTTCGGCGACGGCGCAACGCTTGCCGGCACCACATATGAATCGATGAACATCGCCGCCGCGCAAAGTCTGCCGGTGATCTTCTTCATCGAGAACAATTTCTATGGCGTTGCGACTCACATCTCGGAGGTGACCCGCGAGACACGGCTGGCGTCTCGCGGCGCCATGCTCGGCATCGCGTCCATCGAATGCGATGGAATGGATGTGGTGGCCGTTCACAGGGCGATGATGGAGGCGCGCCGCCTCATCCGCGAGATGAAAGGTCCCGTCGTGATCGAGGCGCTCTGCTACCGCCATCTGCACCAGTCGGGCAGTCGGGCGGGAAGCGACTTCGGCTATCGCTCGCGCGAAGAGGAAGCAGAGTGGAAGACACGCGACCCAATCAACATGGCACAGGTTCGGCTGACATCGCTCGGCCTCCTGAGCAACGAAGGATTTTCGCGTATCGACAGCCTCGTGACCGAGCGCGTTGCTGCAGCAGCGGCGCTGCTGACCGAGCCGGTAGCCGGCGGCAATGCGCTCCAGATTCCCCCCAGCCTCTACCCCAATCCCGCGACCGTGGATGAGGGTATCGTCGGTACTCTCGATGAACTGCAGGGAGCCCGCTTTGTCGATCATGACCAGATGCGCGCCGGAACGGTAGAGACGCTGAAATACGTGACCGCCGCATCCGAGACCATTGCGGCCGCCATGGACCGCGACCCCAGGATCATCATCATGGGCGAGGATGCCCACCAGCTGCGCGGCGGCGTCAGCGGATTTACCAAAGGCGCGTTGGAGCGCTGGCCCGAGCGCATCCTGCCGATGCCGATCGCTGAAAACGGCTTCACCGGGGTTGCGCTCGGCGCCGCCCTCAACGGTCTTCGACCGATCGTGGAGATCATGTTCGGCGATTTCTGTTTCACCGCCGCGGACCAGATCGCCAATGGTGTCGGCAAGGTACGCCACATGTTCGGCGGCGGCTTTCCTGTGCCGCTGGTGCTGCGGGTGCGTATTTCGCCGCATACCGGCTACGGCTCCCAGCATTCCGGCGACCCATCGGCGCTCTTCGGCATGTTTCCCGGCTGGCGCATCGTGATGCCGACCACGGCGTTTGATTACATCGGCCTGATGAATTCGGCCCTTCGTTGCGACGATCCAGTCGTACTCTTCGAACATGTCGCCTTCTACCAGCGCGAATTCGAAGTGCCGGCCGGCGATCGAGACTTCTGCATTCCGTTCGGCTCCGCCCGCGTGGTGCGGCCGGGTACCGCCTGCACCGTGCTTGCGACATCTGTCATGGTCCAAAACGCTCTGGATGCCGCGGAAGAGAGCGGCGTTGACGCCGAGATCATCGATCTCCGCAATCTCGATCATCACGGCATGGATTGGGCGACGATTGGTCGATCGATCGAAAAGACGAACCGTGTGATCATTGCCGAGCAGACCGCGCGCCGGCTGTCGATGGGGGCGACATGGACTGCCGAGATCCAAGAGCGGTTCTTCGATCATCTCGACCACGAAATACTGCGGGTAACTGGCGGCCTCGCGGCCCCCACGGTTTCCTCGCCCCTGAACCGCGCCGCCTTGGCCGGCAACAACGATGTCCGTGACATCATGTTGAAGATTTGTCGGTGAGGGTGGGTCATTCGCTGGGCGGTTGCTCGATTCCCATCAACTGGGAGTTTGTTGCCGGGCACTTACGCCACCAATAAGCAGAGCCATCTGCGTCTTGTCGTGCACGCCAAGTTTTTTGTAAGCCGAACGCAGGTGATGTCGGACGGTGGCGGGGGAGATGTTCATGCGGCGGGCGACCTCCTTGTAGGAGGCACCATTGGCGAAATGCTGGATCGTTTCGAGCTCGCGGGAACCCAGCCGGTCGACCAGCGAGCGCGGCCGTAGTTCCAGAACGAAGAGGCCGGCGATGGGGTTGATCTCGATCCGGTGAGTCGCGCACAGGAACGGCGCTTCGGGCTGGGACTGCAGGTGCTGGCCGATCGCGTCGGGCAGTCTCGGCCCATTCCAGCCGGGCCACGCGGAGGCAATGGATTCGGCGAACCCTGTATCGGCGCGGTGAATGACACCGTAGGCGTCGCAGATCGCGCGCCGGGTCTCCGTCACCACCTCCGTTCCTAGCCGGAAGAGTTGCATGGTGCGGTTGATCCGCATGGCGGCGGCGAGATGCGGGATCAGCGTTTCAATCGTCGCGATCTCCGCGGCGGAGAACGGGCGTTCCGGGTCGAGCCGGTAGACGGACAGAAAGCCGATCAGACCGAAGCGGGTGTCGAGCGCGCAGGTCCGCATCAGGTGCTTCAGGCCGAATTTATCAGCCCAGGTTCGGAAAATGGGATCGACGTCGCGCCGTGCGATGTCGATTACCGCCGCCTGGCCGTAGACGAGGCGTGTCAGATCCGCCAGCGGATCATGCGCGCGGATACGCAGCCATTCGCTGAAGAAGTTTTCCGGCAGGTGGTAGACGAAGCTGTTGTGATTGACGGGACGGTTGTCCTCCTGCGTCGCAACGCCGGTCCAGCCGGCATCGAAGGGGACGAACTCTTCGAGCAGTGAAAAGAAGCAGCGTTCGAAGTGGCCGACCTCCTCGCGCACTGCCGCCGCATAGAGATCAAGCAGGAAAGTACTGAGGCTGCGGTGCGGACTGTCTGAGCCGGCGAGCGTTTCGGTGAAGTCGAGCCGGCGGGCAGGGTGGGCGGGACCAGGCATCATGTCCAGCCGGATAGGTTCCGGAACCGTGCCGGGGGTTGCAGGCAACCGGGCCGCATCGCTTACGGATTTTTCCATCGCAGACTTCGCTCCCATCCCCGGCAATCGGCCCGACATGTGATGCGGTCGATCGCATGTCGGGCCGGCGGCCTGCTGGACGATAGGCCGCCGGCTCGACGCCGGTCAATTTCTAGAGCTTCAGGTTTTTCGCCATTTCGTTCAGGATATCGAACTGCAGGGCGTTGAAGCGCTCTTCGGGTTGCCACAGCAGCGCCATGGGCATCAGCGGATCGACGACGTCACTCGCCTCGCCCGAGAGGGCTTCGATCACGGCATGGCCGCAGAAGGGGACATAGGTCTCCGAATATCCGCCCTCATGCACGATCACCAGCCGGCCCTGGCAGAGTCGTCCCGCCGCTTCGGAAATGTGCGTCGTCATCGCCCGGAAACTGTCGCTGTGCAGGTTCATGCGGGCGAGCGGATCGACGGCCGAGGCGTCGAGGCCGCTGGCAACCACGATCAGGTCCGGCCTGAAGGCTTCGAGCGCCGGAATGACGATGCGTTCGAAGGCGTGCAGATAGACCTCATGGCCGCCGCCGGGCAGCAGCGGGATGTTGATGTTGGCGCCTTCGCCCTTGCTGGCACCGCGATCCTCGGTCCCGGAATAGCCGGGCGGGAAGCAGCGGTCCTGATGCAGCGAGATCGTCAGCGTGTTGGGGTCCTCGTAGAAGATCGCCTGGGTGCCATTACCGTGATGAACGTCCCAGTCGACGACTGCGACGCGCTCTATGCCGTGCCGGGCGCGTGCAGCCTGGATGGCGATCGGAATGTTGGCGAGCAGGCAAAAGCCCATCGGCGTATCCGGCAGGCAATGATGCCCCGGTGGACGCGACAGCGAGAAGGCATTGCGCATGGAACCGGAGAGCACCGCATCGACCGCCTCCTTGGCGAGACCCGCCGACAGCGCCGCGATCTCATAGCTGCCGACGCCGAAGGGCGCGCTGACGCCGAGATCGCCGCCGGTCGTGTCGCTGACGCTCTTGAATTTGTCGAGATAGCTCGCCGGGTGGACCCTCAGCAGGTCCTCTCGGCTCGCCGGCTCGGCAGAGCGCACATCCAGCTTTGCGATAAGCCCGGACACCTGCAGCAGGGAGAGAAACCGCCGCTTGGAGTCAGGGGATTCGGCAAAGCCGGCTGCGGATGGCGGCTGGATCCAGCCGCCGACGGGAAGCACCAGGGACTGGATGCCGCCCGTATGCCAGAAGGTTCTTTCGTCGGTGAAAAAACCGGTCTTCGTCATGATTGCATTCCTTGGTTCGGGACTCGGATTCACGCCTGCGATTTCGGCGGTACGAACAGGCAGGCAAGGGAGATCACGCCGCACAAGGCCGCCGCGATGAACACGCTCGACAGACTCCAGGCGGCGCCGAGCAGCAGGCCGGCGAAGAGCGGCCCGATCGACAGACCGGTGCCGATGATCAGCGTGGTAGAGGCGAGAAGCTTGCCGGACGGATCGCGTCCCGCAACTTCGGCGATGATGAAGGGCAGCACGAAGGTCCAGGCGAACTTGAAGGCGCAGACAGCGACGATGTAGGCCGTTCCACCCGTGAGGAGCGCAAGACCGGCGACGGAGAGCACCAGGATCGCATAGCCCAGCAGCAGCATGGCCCGCCGTCCCGAGCGGCCGGCGAGCCAGGTTGCAAGCATGGCGCCGGCAATGCCGAACAGCGAGGCAACGGCAAGGATTCCGCCGATGCTTTCAGGGGCCAGCCCGGCCTGGGTTGCCGCCATGCTGGCAAAGGTCCAGACGCCGCCGATCGCGACGTAGAAGGTGAGGATCGCAGCGATGGTGAGGATCGCGACAAGGACGAAGCCGTTGTCCGTGCCGGACTTTGACGTCGCAGCCGCCGATGCCGTTGGCGCCAGGAATCCGCGGTAGAGTGGCGAGAGCAGCAATGTCAGCATGCCGAGCGCGAGATAGAAGGATTTCAGCCCGAAGCCTGCGAAGAAATAGGGCAGCAGGAACAGGCCGATGGCGCCTGCGACGAGCTGGCCCACAACCCAGTAGCCGAAAACGCGGTCGGGGTTCCCTGCGTCCTGGCCGCTGACCATCGACAGAACCATCAGCGTTCCCCCACCGAAGCCGGTGAAGGCGCGGATGAGCAACAAGTTGGTGTAGTCGGGCAGCACCAGCGGGGTGGCGAGGTTGCCGGCGATGAAGACGGCAAGCGCGACCAGGCCGACCGTGCGGACATTGGCGCGGCCCAGCCAGAAGAGCGACAGGAGCGAGGCGGCGCTGAAGGCGCCGTTCTCGACGAAGAAGTAAGTGCCGATCTCGGATGGGCCGATACCCAGTTCCATGCCGAGCTGTGCGGCAAGGGCAGGGGCGACCAGCAGTGCCATCGGCGTGATCGCGGCAAAAGCGACCAGCGCGATCAGGGTGAGCTTCGGAAAGGTCATCGTGGAAGGGGTAGAGGCGGATGTCATGGTCATGACCGTGCCTCCACCCCGGATTGTTCCGGGCTAGTCATCGATGTTGATCCCTCTGTTGGTCGACTTGCTGTCGGCGCCTCTCTTTTCCGGAGGCTCGTACTCAGTGTCGGGAGCAAAATCGCTGTCGCATAGTCGTTCAGATGAACGATCCATGGCAGATCGCGACCCGCTCGTTGCGGCGAATATTCGGGCCGGTGAAGGTGTCGTCCCAAGAGCCAACCAGTTGAATAAATTGGCGTGTGTATGGACGCCGCGTCGTGCCTCGGCCCGCTTCAGCCCGCTCTCGGTGGCTGTGCAACGAGGCGCCGATCCACAGTCATTAATAGATTTTCATCAATGACACTTGACAGAATTTGAAACGTCAACAAAACTTAACTCATAAGTAAAGAAATCGCTGAGGGGCGGTTCACACATCGGGGAGAAGTCAATGCTGCAAGAGCGCATTGAAGGGAAGTGGCTTGCCTGCTTCCGACGGGTTTTCACGCTCAATGGAATCGACAGCGGCACGCGGGTAGCCATCGTTTCGGAGACGCAGTCGCGTCCGGTGCTGGTCCAACTCGCGGACCTCGCCTGCCATGATCTTGGCGCCGACTACTGCATGATCACGATGCCGACGCCGCGCCAGACTGCGCCGGTGCCGGTCAAGTCGACCGGAACGTCGCTGGCCATCCAGGGCAATCGTGCCGCCATCGAGGCGATGAAGCAGTGCGAGATCATTGTCGACTGCACGGTCGAGGGTATGATCCATGCGGCAGAGTGGCCCGAGGTCGAGGAAGCCGGTGCCCGCATCCTCGTCGTTTGCAACGAGCATCCCGAGATCCTCGAACGCTGCGAACCGACGGCCAAACTCGGTCCCAAGGTGGCGCTCGGCATCCAGATGCTGCGCGAGGCCAAGGAAATGCGGGTGACTTCGGCCGCCGGCACGGACCTCACGATCGACCTCAAGGACGCGCCCTGCGGCGGCACGCCAGGCTTCGGCACCACGCCGGGTGCGGTGGCGCATTGGCCGGGTGGGCTGTGCCTGGCCTTTCCGGGTCCGAACACCGTCAACGGCCGCATCGTCATGGATGTCGGCGACATGAACCTCACCTTCAAGAGTTACCTCACGAGCCGCATCGACTTCACGGTCGAGAACGACTTCGTCAAGGAGATCAAGGGCGACGGTTTGGATGCCGAGCTGTTTCGCGAATACATGGAAGCCTGGGAAGACCCCTTGGCCTATGGTTTCAGCCATGTCGGCTGGGGCATGAACCCGGCCGCGCGCTGGGTGTCCGGCGCACTCTACGACAAGCGCGACATGCAAGCCGTCGAATTCCGCGCCTGGGCCGGCAATTTTCTCTGGTCGACAGGCGCCAATCAATATGCCGGCCGCTTCACGGAAGGCCATTTCGACCTGCCCATGCGCAAATGCACGATCGCGCTCGATGGCCGCGTCGTGGTGAAGGAAGGCCGCCTCCAGGGTGACCTGGTCCTCTAAGGCATGACTGCGGCGCGCGTCCTCGCCTCGCGGAAATCATGTGCGATTGAAGATCTCAAGGAATTGGATTGATGAGCGAACCCGCAGATTACTACGACCTGTCTCGCGTGCGGCCCGAAGTGCTCGCCGTGCTTACCCGCATCAACGAGCTCGGCCGCGAGCGTTTCGCGCCGCGCGCCAAGGCGATCGATGACGAAGCGTCCTTCCCGGTCGAGAATTACAAGGACCTGGCGGCCGAGGGCTTGCTCACGCTGACCGTGCCGACGGAATTCGGAGGCCACGGCTTCAGCCTCGGCGAATACGCCATGGCCGGCGCCGAGATCGGCAAATATTGCGGCGCCACGGCGCTGACCTTCAACATGCACAATTCCTCGATGATGTGGTCGCGGTTCATGTACGAATTGCCCAGCCTCACCGACGAGGACCGGGCCGCCTTCGCGCCGCTGCGCGAGCGCCAGTTTCGCCGTGCAGTCAAGGAACAGGGCATTTATTCGCAGCCGATCTCCGAGGCCGGGCAGAACTGGACCTCGAAGCCGGCCCAGACCGCCTGCCGCAAGGTCGAGGGCGGCTGGAAGATCAATGGCTTCAAGAAATTCGCCTCGCTCGCCGGGTATTGCGACTACTATTCCATCGTCTGCACCGAGCATTTCGACGGCATCGAGCCACGCCACGAGGACACGATGATCTTTGTCGTCCACAAGGATGCGCCGGGCCTCTCGGTGACGGGCAGCTGGGATCCGCTCGGTATGCGCGGCACCAACAGCCGCGACCTCGTGCTCAAGGATGTCTTCGTCACCGAGGACGACCTGATGATGCCGCGCGGCATCTTCATCAAGACGCTGCCGCACTGGCCGCACATGATGGCGACGCTGTCGCCGACCTATATGGGCGTGGCGCAGGGCGCTTTCGATTTCACGGTTGCCTATCTGCGCGGCGAGGTGCCCGGCCAGCCGCCGGCCGACCGCCGCATGTTCGGCACCAAGCGCATTACCGTCGGCAAGATGTACACCCAGCTCGCCGCGATGCGGGCGCTGTGGTGGCAGGCCTTCATGGAAGCCCAGGGCATGCCGTCCAAGGCGCAGGTCATGCGCATATATGCGGCGCAGTACAACGTCATGGAAGGCGTACAGGAGATCGCGGCACTGGCCATCCGCACCTGCGGCGGCCAGTCGATGCTGAAGTCGCTACCGCTCGAGCGCATGTATCGCGACAGCCGCTGCGGCGCGCTGATGCTGCCCTATACGTCCGAGATCATGGAGGACTATCTCTCCGTGCTCACCCTCTACGACATGGACGAACTGGACAAGGCACCGGGTGATGAGGGCGGCGCGCGTTCGTCGCTGTGGCGCGGCACGGGTGGCACGCTCAAGGGATTGCGCTGAACCATGGCGGAGGAACGCGTCCAGGTGATCGGGCATGCGGCGGCAGATCCTGCCGCCGTCTGGACCGTTGCCGGCGATTTCTGCGGCCTGTGGCATCCCGCCATCGCGGAAATCCGGGCCGAGCGCGATGCGCGCGGCGCCCTGATCCGCGCCTTCACCGCCAGGGGCGAGGATACGCTCTACCGCGAACGGCTCGTCTATCGCTCGGACAGCGACCGGGTGCTCGTCTATACGCTTCTCGAGGGGATCGCCGGCGCGACGCGCTATGTTGCGCGGCTACAGGTGTCGCCGGGAGAGAATGGCGGCAGCCGGATCGAGTGGTCTGCGCTCTTGACAGCCGAAGCTGACCGGGCGTCGGCGATTGCCACCGGGACCAAGGCGATCTTCGAGATGGGAATCGCGGCGTTGGGGAGCATTGACTCGCACCCCTTGTTGAAGCCCAGCCCTGCCCATTGCGCGCTGCATGCCGCCGTCGACAGCGACACGGACACCGTCCTGACCGATGGCAGTCCGCGACTGGCGTTGACTGTCAGCCCACCCAAATCCGGCATACTCGTTCTCTTCCTCCACGGCATCGGCGGCGGACGCACCAACTGGCTCTCCCAGCTTGCCGCCGTCGCACCGCATGCGCGCGCCGCAGCGCTCGACCTGCGCGGCTATGGCGACAGCCAACTCGGCCCGGCGCAGAGCACCATCGAGGACTATTGTGACGACATTCTCCAGGTCATGGAGAGCCTGGGCGCGCAACGCCTCGTACTCTGCGGCCTTTCCTACGGCTCCTGGATCGCCACCTCTTTCGCCATGCGCCATCCGGAAAAGCTCGCCGGGTTGGTGCTGTCGGGCGGCTGCACCGGCATGTCCGAGGCAGGCATCGAGGAGCGCGAGGCCTTCCGGCAGTCCCGTGAGGCGCCCTTAAGCCAGGGTAAGACGCCGGCCGATTTCGCACCTGCGGTGGTCGATGTGCTGGCGGGCCCCGACGCGGGCGAGGATGTCAGGCAGGCGCTGTTCGACTCGATGGCGGCCATTCCGGCGGCGACCTATCGCGACGCGCTCACCTGCTTCACCCATCCGCCCGAGCGTTTCGATTTTTCGAAGCTCACGATGCCGGTCCTCATGATGACCGGCGAACATGATCGGCTTGCCCCGCCGGCTGAGATCCGCAGCGTTGCCAACCGGATCGTCGAGGCGGCACCGAATGCCTATGTGCGTTTTGAGGTGATCGGCGGCGCCGGCCATGTCTGCAATGTCGAACGGCCCGATGCCTATAACGCGGTCCTGACCGAATTCCTGTCGGAGGTGACCCGATGACCGCCCTTCCCAAGCGCCAGCAGAATCGTATTCTGCGGGAAAAGCGCATTCTCGACGCCGCACTCATCATCTTTTCGGAGAAGGGCTTCGTCGGCGCCTCGATGGACGATATCGCTGCCGAAGCCGGCATCAGCAAGCCGACACTCTACCAGTATTTCCCCTCCAAGGACGAGCTCTTCACGGCCATGATGAGCCAGGAGCGGGACCACATGCTGGAGTCCTTCGAGTACCCCTCCGCCTCCGGCATGGTGGCCGAACTCCATGCCTTCTCCTGGCACTATGCCGAGATCGTGCTGCGTCCCGACATGCTCAATCTCGCCCGGCTGATCATTTCGGAAGCCCAGCGCCTGCCGGAAATCGGCCGCGCCTATCAGGCATCGGGCCCGGACCGGGTACTCTCGGGCGTGATGAAATATCTTGAGCAGCAGCGCGAAGCCGGACGTCTCGCCTTCGACGACGCCGAGCTTGCGGCCGAAGACCTCTGGGGCCTCATCCTCTCCGCACCGCGTAACCGCGTGCTGCACATTCCCGACGCGATGCCCGACCGGGCGACGCTGGAACGCTATATCCGCAACGGTCTCCGCGTCTTCCTGCGTGCCTATTCCACTGCGCCAGACCAGGATCTCGCCAGCCTTTCCACCCTCCAACCGCCCATCGCCGCTGAAACGGAGTGACCATGACTCTCGACGCATACCTCGCCGATCCCTCCAGCCGTTTCGCAACGGTGGCGATGACCGATACCAACGGGCTGCTGCGCGGCCAGATGGTATCCGTCAAGTCGCTGGCCGGCATCGCCAAATCAGGCATGGGAATGTCGCCGGTCACATTCGCCCTCGACCCGACCGATGTCGTGCTCAACATTCCGGGCATTTCCGACGAAGCCTCGGACTTCCACGACGATCCGCTGCTTGTCGATGCCTCGACGGTGCGACGGCTGCCATGGTCGAAGCCGGGCTATGACTTGCTGGTGCTCACCAACTATGGCGGTGCGACATCGGAACTCTGCCCCCGCTCGCTGCTGAGCCGCGTGCTCGGCCGCACGGCGGATGCTGGCTTCGTGCCGAAATACGGCATGGAACTCGAATATACCCTGTTCGATGAGACGCCCGCGAGCGCCCGCGAAAAGGGCTATCGCAACCTGAAGACCGCGACCATGCACAAGAGCCACGACCTCGTGCTCTACCAGGTCCAGCAGACCGAGTGGTACGAGGCGCTGGCAGAGATCTGCGAGCCGCTGAAGATCAACCTCGCCAAGATGCATGAAGAGATCGGCGGCGGCTTCCTCGAGGCCTGCATCGCGGCCGGCACGGGCCTGGAGCCGGCAGACCAACTGGTATTGCTCAAGAACTTCGTCCGCGCGCTGGCGCAGCGCCAGGGCAAATGCGTCACTTTCATGCCGCGCTGGACCGAGGATGCCGACAGCCAGTCGATCCATCTCCATGTCAGCCTCACCGACAAGGCCGGCAAGGCGGTCTTCCACGACCCCGATGGCAAGAACAATGTCTCGCAGCGCTTCCGCCACTTCCTCGGCGGGCTCCAGCGCTATATCGGCGACATGACGCTGATCTTTCAGCCGACGGTCAATTCCTACCGCCGCTTCGCGCCGGGCACGTTTGCGCCGCCCGGCCTGACCTGGGGTTTCGAAAACCGAACGACTTGCTTCCGGATCGTCGGCCATGACGCCGGGTCGCTCCGTGTCGAAAACCGCCTGCCGGGCGCCGACACAAACCCGTATCTAACGGTCGCCGCCACGGTCGCGGCCGGCGTCGCCGGTATCATCGAGGGTATCGAACCGGAACCCGAGGTGATCGGCAACGGCTACGTCCAGACGAACGAAGGTCCAGATTTTGCCCGTTCGATGCCCGAGGCGATCGAGCGCCTCAAGGGGTCGACATTTGCACGGGACTGGCTGGGCGAGCGCTTTGTCGATGCCTTCGCGGCAAGCCGCCAGAGCCAGTACGACGAATTCTGCAAAAAAGTGCCCGACGTAGAACTGCAACGCTTCTTTGATCTGGGGTAGCGCCATGAAACCCGAACTTCGCATGCAATTCCTTGAAGGCATGAGCCGCGCAGCCACATTTGTGGCCGTGGTGACGACGGACGGCGAGGCCGGGCGTTTCGGCGTCACCATCAGCTCTCTTACTTCGGTTTCCGCCGATGGGGAGCATCCCTCACTGCTAGCCTGCCTGCATCATCTCAGTCCTGCGGCGGACGCGATTCTCAAGAACCGCACGTTCTGCGCCAACCTTCTGCATGAGGACCAGCATGATGTGTCGGATCTCTTTGCCGGGCGGATGACATCAGGCGAGCACGCCGGCCGCTTCGACCGCACGGCCTGGACGCCGGGTGCACTCGGCCAGCCGGTGCTCGCGGGTGCCACCGCCAGCTTCCAGTGCCAGGTGGCGACCTCGGTTCTGTGGGAGACCCACAACATCATCATCGGACGCGTGACGGATGTCGGGCTCTCGGAGAGCCCGTCGGCACTGCTCTACGGCCAGCGCGCCTATCGCCGCGCCGTCCAGCTCTCGCATCACGCTTCATGACCAATGCGGCGCGCCTCCCTTGGGACAGGGGCGCGCACCGTGAACCAGCCGGCAACAAGACCGGCTCTATCGGGAACTGACTGAAACTGGAGAGGACAATGACAGACATGACACTGACGGGGGCAAACCAGCTCCGAAAAAACTCGTTGGGCCTGGTCGCCGTGACCTTCATGGTGATCTCGGCTGCGGCCCCGCTGACCGGCGTTGCCGGCGCGGTTCCGATCGCCTTCCTGCTCGGCAATGGCACGGGTGTTCCCGCGACCTTCCTGCTGATGACGCTGATCATGCTGGCCTTCTCGGCCGGTTATGTGGCGATGTCGCGCCACGTCACCAATGCCGGCGCCTTCTACGCCTATGCCGCGCGCGGTCTCGGCGGCCGCACGGCCGGCGCGGTCGCGATCATCGCGCTGGTGGCTTATAACGCCATGCAGTTCGGCCTGATCGGCCTGCTCGGCGGTATCTCCGCCGGCGTCTTCAGCGGCTTCGGCATCAACCTGCCCTGGTATGTCTGGAGCCTCATCGCGCTCGCTCTGGTCGGCATTCTCGGCTACCGCCAGGTCGATCTCTCCGCCAAGGTGATGATCGTGCTGGTCCTGCTCGAATATCTCATCGTGCTGATCGTGGATTTCGCGATCCTCGGCAAGGGTGGGGCGGGCAGCCTGTCCTTCAACTTCTTCGACCAGACGGCCTTCTTCTCGGGCTCGCTGACGGCAGCGGTGCTGTTCTGCCTCGGCTCCTTCATCGGCTTCGAGGCGACGACGATCTATGCCGAGGAAGCCCGGGATCCGGAAAAGACCATTCCGCGTGCCACCTATCTCTCTGTGCTGATGATCGGCCTGTTCTTCGTCTTCACGACCTGGCTGATGATCGTCGCCGTCGGTGCCGACAAGCTGGTTCCGACCGTGGGCGCGCTACCCGACCCGACCTCGTTCTTCTTCGAACTCGCCGGCCAGTATGTCGGCGGTCCGGTGCCGGCGATCGCGGGCCTGCTGCTGGTGTCGAGCCTGTTTGCCGCCATCAGCGCCTTCCACAACTATATCGCCCGCTACAGCTATGTCGCCGGTCGCGAGGGCCTGCTGCCCGCAGCCTTCGGCCGGACGCATGATGCGTATCAGAGCCCGCATATCGGGTCGGTCGTGCAGTCGGTGATGGCATTGATCGTGCTGGCGATCTTCGCGGGCCTCGGTCTCGATCCGGTGCTCAACATGTTCACCTGGATCAGCCAGGTCGGGACGCTCGGCGTGCTCGGTATGATGACGATTACCTCGCTTTCGGTCATTGTCTTCTTCCGCAAGCAGCCCGGCCAGCATTCCGCGCTCTCGACCCTGATCTTGCCGGCACTGTCGGGCCTGATCATGGCCGCACTGTTCGTCTACATCTTCATCAACTTCGGTGACCTGACCCAGACCGCCGGGGGGGCGCTCGGCATCATCCTGCCGGCGCTGATCCCGATCGCCGGCATCATCGGCTACCTGATGGCGAGCCGGCTCAAGGCGACCGATCCGCAAGCCTATGCCCGGATGGGGCAGAACAAGGCCTGACGGGGAAACCTCCATCGGCGCCCGACCGGGCGCCGATGGATCTGCTTCGAACGCGACCTGGAGCTGACGACATGACCCACCTCTCGCTTGGCCCTTCCGGCCATACGGACAGCTATGTCCGCGATCGCCTGCCGCCGGCGGACGAATGGCCGGAGCTTCCGCTCGATGGCTATGATTATCCCGAATGGATGAACGCTGGCGTCGAGCTGACCGACCGCATGGTCGAGAAAGGTTTCGGCGACCATGTCGCGCTGATCGGCAACGGCCGGACGCGGACCTACAAGGAACTGACCGACTGGTCGAACCGCATCGCCCACGCCCTCGTCGAGGACTATGGCGTCAAGCCGGGCAACCGGGTGCTGATCCGCTCGGCCAACAATCCGGCTATGGTGGCCTGCTGGCTTGCAGCCACCAAGGCGGGCGCTGTCGTGGTCAACACCATGCCGATGTTGCGGGCTGGGGAATTGGCCAAGATCGTCGACAAGGCCGAGATCAGCCATGCGCTCTGCGATGTCAGACTGATGGATGAACTCACCGCCTGCGTCAGGGACAGCAGGTTCCTTAAGGTGGTGGTGGGCTTCGACGGCACCGCCAACCATGACGCTGAGCTCGACCGGATCGCGCTCAGTAAATCGGTCCGGTTCTCGGGCCCGCCCGTCGGTCGCGACGATGTCGCGCTGCTCGGGTTTACCAGCGGCACGACCGGTGAACCCAAGGCGACGATGCATTTCCACCGCGACCTGCTGATCATCGCCGACGGCTACGCGCGGGAGGTCCTCGGCGTGACGCCCGACGATGTCTTCGTCGGTTCACCGCCGCTCGCCTTCACTTTCGGCCTTGGCGGTCTCGCTGTCTTCCCGCTGCGCTTCGGCGCGGCCAGCGCGCTGCTCGAACAAGCCTCGCCGCTCAACATGGTGGAACTGATCCAGAAGCATCGGGCGACTGTCTGCTTCACCGCGCCGACCGCCTATCGCGTCATGCTCAAGGCGATGGAGGAGGGGGCGGATCTGTCGTCTCTCCGCGCCGCCGTCAGCGCGGGCGAAACCCTGCCGGCGCCCGTCTATGACGAATGGATGCGCAAGACCGGCAAGCCGATGCTCGACGGTATCGGCGCGACCGAGATGCTGCACATCTTCATCTCCAACCGCTTCGACGACCATCGCCCCGGCTGCACCGGCCGGCCGGTGACCGGTTATGACGCGCGGATTGTCGATGACGCGATGAACGACGTGCCGCGCGGCGACATCGGCAAGCTGGTCGTGCGCGGCCCGACCGGCTGCCGCTACATGGACGATTCGCGGCAGCGCAACTATGTGCGGGATGGCTGGAACATCACCGGCGACAGTTTCTGGCAGGACGAGGACGGCCGCTTCCACTTCGCCGCCCGCTCGGACGACATGATCATCTCGGCCGGCTACAACATCGCGGGTCCCGAGGTGGAGGCGGCGTTGCTTTCGCATGCCGCGGTGCTGGAATGCGCTGTCATCGGCTCGCCTGACGAAGAGCGTGGACAGGTTGTCGAGGCCCATGTCGTGTTGGCCCCGGGCCATGCTGCTGACGCGATCACCGTCAAGCTGTTGCAGGACCACGTCAAGCAGGTGATCGCGCCCTATAAGTATCCGCGCCGGGTGGTCTTTGTCGACGCACTTCCCAAGACCCAAACCGGCAAGATCCAGCGCTTTCGCATTCGGGAGCAACAGGAGAACCAACAGGTATCGATCGAGGCCGTGTAATCGCCTCGCTTCTCCAGTAGACGGCGATGTCGGTTGTCCACATCTGACTGCGATGAGACCTGCTGCGCGGTTGTCGGCTGACTGCGGTCGCGGCTTCCCCAGTCACGATCGCAATGGCAATAGCCGTTGCGCTGGGCAGCCGGAACGTATTCTTCTTGCGATGGGCCGCGCCCGTCTTTGCGCCGACCTCCAGATCCATAAGGTTCTCAGCAGCAAAGCGGGTTGTCTCGCGGAGCAAATCGGCATCAGCGCTCTTCCGTCTGGTGCATCTTTCGCTGAATTCAACACAAGTCGTTCAATCGCGCTTCTCTGGGGTCATCCAGCTTGAGAAATACGCAATGGCAAGGCGCTCCCAGGTTCACCCGAGAGCACGACCTGCTCTTCCAGTGACGATTTGGCAGCCCGGTCAAGCAAACCAATTGCGCAATCGCCGAAAACTCCGTGCATCCGAAGCCATTCCTCGTCGGTTCCTTGGAACCCCCATGGCACGCGGAAATGCTGCAGTGCCTCGGCGACGTCGATGCTTGCGCGACTGTACTCCTCGTAGAGAAGGGGATTGGTCAGAAAGATGCCTTGCAGAGCCCTGTAGGCGGGTTCACGCGCCCAGTCGTCGAACATTGTCGTTATCAGGTCGCGAATCACCACATCCATGGGCGCGTCTATCGAAAAGCGTGCGATAGCGTCTCTGATCGCGTGGCCTTGGGACTGAATAAAACTCTATCGCGAGATAGCCGAGGAAGTCCTCCCGGTTTGAGAAGTATTTGTAGAAGGTGGCAATATTCACTTCCGCCCTTTGCGCGACGTCGTCGGTTCGAGAGCGTTGACACGGTACCTTCTGCAAGAATCGCCTTTCCAGCCGTGACCATTTTCTGGAAGGTGATTTTCGCTCGGGCCTGCCTCGGTTGTATCAACAAGAAGTCGCTAGGCTCCACAATCCATTCCTCTGCAATAGGCAACTTGGTTCCGAGCCGCCGAAACGAGCAACTCCTCAGCTTGGAAGTTGCGCGCACCGTACGGATTTCACTAAGTTAAATCAATACGTTGTAACACGTGTTCGCACCGCACGCTTCAAAACGCAAGAAATACTTGACTTTTGTTCGGCTTGTGAGAGGCTTCGATTGCTAGGTCGGACCAACGGTGCTGCACCGTTGATGATCGGAGGGCCTGCCTAGTCAAAACGCATAACAAGGGCGGGACGAAAAACCCGCCAACGAGTCACAACACGAGCGCCCCTTGCCGGACGAGCGATGGGTCTCTTTGTTCGCGGGGGAACTAAAAATGAACACTGACGTGCCAAACAAGGCGAATAGTCTGCGGGCGAACTCTATCGGGCTCGCCCTTCTAATTTTCATGGTGGTCTCCGCGGGCAGCGCCTTTGACCGGGATAGCGGGCGCGATCCCGATCGCCATGCTGCTGGGCAACGGCGCGGGAATACCCGGGTTCTTTGTGCTCATGGCAGTTGTCATGGCCATCTGGGCGATCGGGTTCGTGGCGCTGGCGCGTCGCATTCGCAACGCGGGGGCGTTCTTTGCCTACAGCGCCCAGGCGCTGGGCGGACGTATGGGCGGGGGCGTGGCATTTATCGCTCTGCTCGCATACAACGCGATGATGTTCGGACTTCTCGGACTGCTGGGCGGCGTTGCGTCCGGTGTATTTTCACAGTTTGGCGTCTCCCTGCCGTGGTGGGTCTGGAGCCTGGTTGCAACGGCCTTGGTCGGCGTACTGGGATACAAAGAGGCTGAGTTGTCCGCCAAGGTCCTCATGGTTCTTGTTTCCCTTGAGGTCGCCATCGCGCTGATAGTCTCATTCTCTATTGTCGCCGCAGGTGGTGCGGGAGACCTGACCTACAATATTTTCGATCCAACACTGATGTTCACCGGCGGTATCGGTGCCGCGATCCTGTTCACGTTCGGATCGTTCATCGGAATCGAGGCGACGGCGATTTACACCGAAGAGGTGCGCGCCGCCGACAGGACAGTGCCCAGGGCCACGTTCCTGACCGTCCTGATCATTGGAATCTTTTACACGTTCGTCACCTGGACGATGGTCGTCGGAACTGGGGTTGACGCCCTTGTCCCGACAATCGGCCAACTTCCGGACCCGACGCTGTATTTGTTCACTCTGGCTGAAAAGTACGCGGGTGCCACGGTGGCAACGGTGCTCGGCATCCTTTTGGTGACGTCTATCTTCGCCTCGGTTCAGGCCATGCACAACTTCATCGCACGCTACTTCTATGTCGCCGGGCGCGAAGGTCTGTTGCCGGGCTTTCTTGGGGTGACGCATGACAACCACCAAAGCCCTCACATTGGCTCGATCGTGCAGACCACCATGGCGGTGATCGTTGTGGTGCTCTTCACGGTTGCGGGTCTGGACCCTGTGCTTAACCTCTTCAGCTGGCTTGCCCAGGTGAGCGTTCTGGGAGTCCTGACCATGATGTCGATCACATCCTTCGCTGTGATCGCCTATTTCAGGAAGAACCCGGCACCGATTTCAGGCATCAAGACCATGGTAGCCCCGCTCGTTTCGGGCGTTCTCATGGGCGGGATGGCGTTGTACGCGCTGATCAGTTTCGGTCAGTCGACGAACACCACCGCGCCGCTTTCAATCATCCTTCCGGGTCTGGTGCCGATCTTCGGTCTGATTGGCTTCCTGGTTGCATCGCGTCTGGGACGAACGGACGCCCTTCGCTTCCAGAACCTGGGTTCCAGCCGCTTATAGCCGCGGCTCGGTCCCCATCCACTTTTAGTATGCGGCGAATAGGCCGCTCTCAGAACTCACCTGACGCGTGAAGGATAACTCATGTCTCGAAATGCAAGGCACGACATACTCTTTGAAGAAGTAAAGCTTGGACCAAAGACACTTCGCAACCGGTTTTGGCAGGTGCCGCACTGTAACGGTGCCGGCTCAGACCGACCTGGTTTCCAGGCCATGCATCGTGGAATGAAGGCGCAAGGTGGCTTCGCCGCGGTGTTCACCGAAGTCTGCATGGTCGCGCCCGACAGCGATCCCATGCCTTGGGTGGGCAGCAAGCTTATTGACAAGGGCGACATTCAAAATCTGCGGCTTATGACCGATGAAGCCCATCGACATGGCGCGCTCGCGGGCGTCGAGCTCACCCACGGCTCAAGCTTCTGTTTCAACGCCGAAAGCCGAATGCCGAACCGGGCTCCTTCTCAGGTGCCGAACGAGATGGAAGGCATGTCCAGCGCCCGCGAAATGTCCCTTCGGGATATCCGGAAGATGCAGCGCGATCACGTCGATGCCGCTTTGCGTGCCCGCGAAGCCGGGTTCGATCTCCTGACTGTCTTCTGCGGTCTGGCGACAGTTCCAAACTACTTTCTCTACCCCTGGAACAACAAGCGCACCGACGAATATGGCGGCAGCTTCGAAAACCGTGCGCGGTTCACTGTCGAGCTCATGCAGATGATGCGCGACGAGATCAAGGATTGCGCCATCGGCATCCGTTTCCCGATCGACACCTTGGAACTTCCTTTCGGCTATGGCGACCAGGGGGTCCGTGCCGAAGAGGACGGCGTAAAGTTCGTCGAATTGCTCGACGATCTTGTCGATTACTGGGACATCAACATCGGTACGTTGAACTGGGGCGAAGACGCCGGCTCCTCGCGCTTCTTCGAAACAAATCACGAAGCGCCCTACACGCGTGTCGCCAAACGCGTGTCGAAGAAGCCGATCGTCAATGTCGGCCGTTTTACAGATCCGGATGTGATGGTCAAGGCGATCACTTCGGGCCAGTGCGACATCATCGGAATGGCGCGCCCTTCGATCGCTGACCCCTACCTTCCCAAGAAGATTGAGGAAGGCCGCTACGAGGATATCCGCGAATGCATCGGCTGCAACGTCTGTGTGAGCCGTTGGGAGAAGGGTGGCCCTCCCATCTGGTGCACCCAGAACACGACCGCCGGAGAAGAGTATCGCCGAGGCTGGCATCCCGAAATCTTCCCTCAGACCAAACAGCCTGAACCCGCCATCCTGATTGTCGGAGCCGGCCCCGCCGGGCTTGAGTGCGGCATGGTGTTGGGCAGGCGCGGCTACGAAACCGTTCAGATAGTGGATGCTCAGCCGACCATTGGCGGTCACCTGAACTGGGTCACCAAGCTACCCGGATTTGCAACGTGGAAGCGCGTCATCGACTGGCGCAAGACCCAGTTGCAACTCCATACCCGCGTTGGCATCGAACCGAATACGAAGCTCAGCACCGAAGAGATACTTTCCTACGGTGCGCAGCACATCATCTTCGCAACGGGCTCCAAATGGGACACGACGGGTATGAGCGCTCCGATCCACGACTATATCGTGGGCGCTGACGCCTCAAAGCCGGAAATCATCACCCCGGATCAGTACATGGTGGAAGGCAAGGCCGTCGGCAAGCGCGTCACCGTGATTGACCACGACGCCTACTACATGGGCTCCGCATTGGCGATCGAACTCGCCGAGAAGGGCCATCACGTGACCTACCTCACGCACAATGAAAGTGTCGGCTCCTATCTGCGCTTCACCCTGGAAGAGCAGCGTGTCCACATGAAGCTGATGGAATTGGGCGTGAAACTCCTGCCGATGCAATTCGCCCTGTCGGTCGAGGGTGGCAAGGTCATGTCCGTTGATAAATGGACAGGTGCCGAACACGAATGCGCCTACGACAGCGTCATGTTGGTCACGTACCGCAAGTCGGAGTGTGCGATCTACGACCACCTGCAGGCAAATCCGGATCTTCTCCGGGACGCGGGCATCGATTCAATCCACCTGATCGGGGATGCGCACACCCCAGGGATGATCGCGCAGGCGACCTTCTCCGGCGCTCGGCTGGCCCGCGAGTTCGACACGGAAGACCCGGATACGCACTTACCCTTCATCCGCGAGCGTCGTCTGATCGGCGCAACAGAAGCGGATTATGCCCTCGGCGCATCAGCGCTGTCTGCCCACATCGCACGGGGAGTTTGAAAATGAACTTGCCAGACAATCTGATACCGACGCCGCTGGCCCCGCTTTATGGCGAAGGCGTGGTCGAATGGATGGACGTTTTCGGCTTTGCGGTCCCCGTGACGTGGGGTGACGTCCCCGGGGAATACGCCGCTATTCGTGAGAACGTGGCGGCAATCGAGTTCTCGATGCTGCTGAAATACGACGTGACCGGGAAGGGTGCGGCCGAATGCGTCAATCGCGTGGTCTCCCGTGACATAGCTCGTATGAAGCCTGGCCGTATCGCCTATGGGGTCGTCGTGACCGAGGACGGACACATGGTGGACGATTGCACCATGTTCTATCACGGCCCAGAGAGGGTCATGGTGATGGGTGCAAATCCGCGTCTTGGCGAATATCTCGTCGCTGCAGCTGACGACGGAGTGAGCGTGCAGGAGCGCCGAGCCGATTACGCGCAGATCGCCGTTCAAGGTCCCAAGTCGAGGGCGCTGCTTCAGGGACTGACGGCAGAAGATATCGGCAATGCCGCATTGCCCTACTATTCGTTCCGAAGCGGCGTTTCCATTGCCGGCATTGACATGCAGATCAGCCGCCTGGGGTTCACCGGCGAACTTGGCTATGAGTTGCTCCTTTCGGTAGACGAAACGCCAGCGCTTTGGAACGCGCTTGCAAAAGCCGGCAGCGCCCACGCCTTGCGCCCAGTTGGAGGTGCGGCTCTCATGATGGCGCGGATCGAGGCTGGTCTGATTATGGGCGGGCTGGACTATGACGAAAGTTCGGCGCCGTGGGAATGCCGCATGGGGTGGGCAATTGACCTCTCGAAGCCGGCCTTCCAGGGAAAAGAGGCCCTTTCAGCCCTGAAAGACACGCCGCGTTGCACCATCGTGTCCATCGCCTTCCCCGAAACAGCGGAAGGTCTCGATGGTGCGGAGGTGCTGGTTGACGACCGAGCCGTCGGCACGATCAGCATGGCCGTTCCCTCACCTGTCTTGGGCGGACAGATGCTTGCGATGGCGCGCATCGATCCGGCATGCGCGAATCCAGGCACGGCGATAACAGCCGCGGGAAATTCAGGTCAGGTCGTCGGTTTTCCGGTATTCGATGCAGGACGAGAGCGAGTACGGGGATGAGCGCGGCTTGGCGAACTTAGGCTGGAGGGGCATAAAGGACATCCTTCGAAGGCTCGCAGCGAGTGGAGGCGGCCATTTCGCTGGCGCGCCGTCCCGATGAGCGCTGTAGGCGCGATGGCGAGCGGGGTGGGGCTTAACGGGAATCGCTAAGATGTTGTCCGGGAACCCCGAGCGACAGCACGCGCGATCTGGCACGGGTCGAACCTTGCCGAACCGGAAACGGGTCGCAATCATATTTGACAAGTAAGGTACAGTTTGTTGTCAGATATGACTTAGAGGTTGCGAGCTATTTCCATCTCAGCGCCGACGAAAGCAGCCTCATAATCCCGCGCCAGCGGGCCAGAGACGCCAACCTGTCTGAAGGCTTCCCGCCAGCCGTCCGATATGCACTGCGCCGTTGTTCGGATGATCTCCCGTGCCTCGGCCTCGGGAATCTCGAAAAACTCGCAAGCTTCCAAGGCAAGATTGATCGACCGATCATGGGCCCCTCCCTCAAGGATCGCCGTCTCGAGGCGTGGGTTGCGGTCTGGCGCCGGATTCACGTCAAACACCGGCGACAAGCGCCATCGACCCGCCCCCACATAGAGAAGGCCATGGTTCTTCAGGTGATCGTCCTTGTTGGACACCAAGATTGTGAAGATAAGACGCCGGTAGAGTTCGCGGAAATCGTCAGAAGGATCGGGTGAATAAGCCCGCATGAAATCGACGATCTCGGTATAGGAACCTAGCTCCGCCCCCGTCTCCCCACGGGATCACCATCGCCTCGTTTTGGCGACCTGCGACAGGCGGGCCAGAACTGATGCGCCGATATTCTCGATCTCCTTAGCCATTGGCGGTCAATGCCTCGAGATAGGGCCGGATGACCGTGGCGACCGTTCCTCGTTCAGCTTGGCATAGCCGTAGATTCGCTTCAGGATATCCCTCACGTGGATCGCGGTGGCAGGAGCGCCCCCGTTCGACGATCTTGCCGCAGTGAGCGCGAAGGTCGTCAGGTGTGATCTCTGTCAGGAGACGATTCCGCCAGACGGGCATGAGCTCGCGCTCGAAGATGGAGCGGCGCATCGCCCGCGTGCTGTCGGCCATGGTCGCATTGGTCAGCCATTTCTCACCAAATTCGCCGAAGCTCTTTGCATCCTTGATCCGGCGCTTCTCCCGCTGCTTCTCGATGGCGGGGACCCCCCCCGGCAATCGCCCGGCGCGCATCGATGCATAGCTCTCGAGCCCTGGCGAGCGATATCCCGTCACGGGCATACATGCTGAGATAGACGGTCTCCCGCCTGCCGTTCAGCCGATAGTCGAGCCTGAACGAGATGGCGCCCGACGGTGCGACGCGCACATACATGCCGTCACGATCGCTCACCTTGTACATTTTGGCTTTTGGTTTCAGACACTTGAGTGCTGCATCGGTCAACATTTCGGGCATCCTTGCGGAAAAGTACCGTCAGGCGGTTTTTGGAGGCCGATGGCGTAGAAAACGCTTATATTTCAGTGTATTAGATCGAAAAAGTACCGTCATTGGCCTCGTTTGACATGACGGTGCTTTCGTTTTTCCGGTTGATCAATGGGGGTGAGGCCCGTCAGCGGGGCCGACGAACGCCATCTGTGCCCACCGATAGATGTCGATAGGCATGGGAGGGATTTATTTTTTTACAGTATGTTAGGTCGTATCACAGCGAAAAATCGGCGGCGCTCGGATGGGCCTGTATCATTCCCACTCGATCGTGCCCGGCGGCTTGCTGGTCACGTCGTAGACCACCCGGTTGATGCCGCGCACCTCGTTGATGATGCGGGTGGCGGCGCGGCCGAGGAAGTTCATGTCGTAAGGATAGAAATCCGCCGTCATGCCGTCGACCGAGGTCACGGCGCGGAGCGCGCAGACGAATTCGTAGGTGCGGCCGTCGCCCATCACGCCGACGGTCTGCACCGGCAGCAGGACGGCGAAGGCCTGCCAGATCTTGTCGTAGAGGCCGGCCTTGCGGATCTCGTCGAGATAGATCGCGTCGGCTTCACGCAGGATTTCGAGCTTTTCGCGGCTGATGCCGCCCGGGCAGCGAATGGCGAGGCCCGGACCCGGGAAAGGATGGCGTCCGATGAACGAATCCGGCAGGCCGAGTTCCTTGCCCAGCACGCGGACTTCGTCCTTGAACAGTTCGCGCAGCGGCTCGACGAGCTGCATGTTCATGCGCGCGGGAAGGCCGCCGACATTGTGGTGCGACTTGATCGTGACCGAGGGGCCGCCGGAATAGGAGACGCTTTCGATCACATCGGGATAGAGCGTGCCTTGGGCGAGGAAGTCGGCGCCGCCGAGCTTCTTCGCCTCTTCCTCGAAGACCTCGATGAACAGCCGGCCGATGGTCTTGCGCTTCGTCTCCGGGTCGCTCTCGCCCTCGAGCGCATTGATGAACATGTCCGACGCATCGACATGCACAAGGTGCAGATTGTAGTGCTCGCGGAACATGGCGACGACGTCGCGCGCCTCGTTCTTGCGCATCAGGCCGTGGTCGACCAGCACGCAGGTCAGCTGGTCGCCGATCGCTTCATGGATCAGCAGTGCGGCCACCGAGGAATCGACGCCACCGGACAGTGCGCAGAGCACGCGGCCCGAGCCGACCTGCTTGCGGATCGCCTCGACGGCGCGGGCGCGATAGGCCGACATGGTCCAGTCGCTGGGGATGCCGGCGATCTTGTGGACGAAGTTGGAGAGCAGCTTGGCCCCGTCGGGCGTGTGGACCACTTCCGGATGGAACATGGTCGTGTAATAGCGCTTCGCCTCGTTGACCGTGATCGCGAAGGGTGCGTTTTCGGAAACGCCGATGACCTCGAAGCCCTCGGGCGCCACCGTGACGCGGTCGCCATGGCTCATCCAGACAGGATATTTCTTGCCGACCTCCCAGAAGCCTTCGAACAGCGGGCTCGCCTTGAGGATCTCGACATCGGCGCGCCCGAACTCGCGGGCATGCCCGCCCTCGACCTTGCCGCCGAGCTGGATTGCCGTGGTCTGCTGGCCATAGCAGATCGCCAGGATCGGCAGGCCGGAATCGAACACCACCTGCGGCGCCCGCGGGCTGCCCTCGTCGAGCACCGAATGTGGGCTGCCCGACAGGATCACCGCCTTGGGGCGGAGCCGGTGAAAAGCCTCTTCGGCCGACTGGAAGGGGATCACCTCGGAATAGACGCCTGCCTCGCGCACGCGCCGGCCGATGAGCTGGGTCACCTGACTGCCGAAATCGATGATGAGAACGGTGTCGGAAGGGGCTGCCGGGGTCGATATCTGGGTCATGTCGGGCCTATAAAGAACGAAACGCCTGATGGCAACCGGGTTGCGGCGGCTTTGCCGCAGTTTTCCCGGCGGATGGACGAAGGACGCCTATCCGGTCGGGAAGCCACCAAGCCGGCCATCCGCAATCGCCTGTTCCAGGGTCCGCACCGCGCCGGCGAGCTTCTCGTCGATGACGTGGAGATATTCCGTCCAGTCGTCGATGTGGTGCACCTCGACCCTGCCGTCGGAAATGCCGCGCAGGCCGACAAGCGGGATTCCGAAGCTCATGCAGGACCGGAGGATGGCGAAGGTCTCCATTTCGACCAGGTCCGCGTCGATCGCCGCGTAGGCGGGGCCGGAGACGACATTGGCGCCGGTAGACAGCGTCGCCTCCGCCACATCGGGAATGCGGATCGGCAGCGGCACCACCGCCGGCAGGTCGAGGAAGGGAGTCTTTCCCTTCTCGAAGCCGAAGGCCGAGGCATCCATGTCGCGATACGCAACGGAGGTGATCTGGTAGACCTCGGCCTGTTCCAGCGTCGCCGAGCCCGCCGATCCGAGGCAGACGACCAGATCCGGCCTGCGACCGTCCTGCGCAAGCTCCGCGAGCACGCGTGTCAAGGTCACGGCGGCCTCGACCGGACCGACCCCGGTCATGACCGGCTGGAACAGGGCCTTGAGATGCGGGCCATATTCGGCATCCGCTGCCATGACGTAGAGCAGGGCCTTGCCCGCGACTGTCTTCAGCACGGCACTCATCCGCGGATATCCTCCCGGCCGCGCAGCGCCATCTTGGTGCCCGTCATCGAGGCGATCAGCTTGGCCGGCCCGTCGCCGATCGCATAGGCCCGGCCATCGGCGACGATGATGTTGGAGCCCGGCTTGGTGATCTCGCCACGGAACAGGAAGCGGTCGCCCTTGCCCGGCGACAGCAGGTTGACCTTGAATTCGATGGTCAGGATCGAGACGTCGGGCTCGATCATCGTATAGGCGGCATAGGTGCAGGCGCTGTCCAGCGCAGCCGAGATCACGCCCGCATGCAGGAAGCCGTGCTGCTGGGTCAGTTCCGGCCGGTTCGAGAGCTCGATCTCCACCGTTCCCTGCTGGATGCGGGTCAGTTCGGCGCCGATGAGCGCCATCGCACCCTGCCGGTCGAAGGAGGCCCGGATCCGGTCCCTGAAGTCGTGTAGCTGGTCGCTGGCCATGGAATTGCGTGATTCCTTTCGCGGCTGCGAAATTGCCACCCGCAGCGCGTCTTAACAAGATTTCCCCGCGCCGTTGCGGATATATTTTCCGCCAGCGCGCGTCTGCGGGCTTGCGACGGCGCATGAAGGGGCTATGACGCGCCAATGCTCGACGTCGTCCACAATGTGCTGCCTGTCTTCCTGATGATCTTCATCGGGTGGCTGATCGTCGCGACCGGCTATCTCAAGGCAGAGGCCGGGATCGCACTGTCCGAATTCGTCTTCAAGCTCGCGGTGCCGGTGCTGATCTTCCGCACGCTGGCGCAGGCCGAGTTCCACGGCGCCTTTCCCTTCCGCCTGTGGATCGCCTATTTCGGCGGCGTGGCGGTGACATGGGCGGTGGGACATGTGATCGCCTCGCGGCTGTTCCGGACGGACCAGCGCACCGCCACCGTGGCCGGCGTGTCGTCGGGCTTCGCCAACACCGTCTTCGTCGGCCTGCCGCTGGTGGAGCGCACGGTGGGGGACGAGGGGCTGGTGGCGATCTCGATCCTCATCGCCGTCCACCTGCCGGTGCTGATGATCGCCAGTTCACTGCTGATAGAGCGCGCCGAGCGGCGCGACATCGGCAAGCCCCCGGTGAGATGGTTCGAGCTGCTGCGCTACCTTGTCGTCAGCCTCAGCCGCAACCCGCTCGTCTTCGGCGTGCTGGGCGGCATCGCCTGGAACCTTTCCGGCATCCCGCTCACCGGCGTGCCCAAACTGATGGCCGACCAGATGTCGGCCATCGCCGGGCCGGCCGCGCTGGTCTCGCTCGGCATGGCGATGCATCGCTACCGCGCCGGCGGCAACCTGCCGCTCGCCTCGGCCGCCACCGCGCTCAAGCTGTTCCTGCTTCCCGCCTGCGTGATGGCCTTCTCGATCATGCTCGGCCTCAGCCCGGATTGGCAGGCCGCGCTCGTCCTCACCGCTGCGGTGCCGACGGGCGTCAATGCCTGGCTAATCGCCGCACAGTTCCGCACCGCCGAAAGCCTCGCTGCCACGACGATCACGCTGACCACCGCCATCGGCGTGGTGAGCGTGATCTTCTGGGCGTGGGTCGTCGGATAGGGGCTGGACAGCGTTCAGAGAAACCGGACCGGATGGTTCACGGAAGGGGAAGAACTGGAAGCATGGGCCGGCCTCGTCCAGCACGCGGACGACCGAGGGCGAGACGTCAGGCGGTCGAAAATGAACGCTTCTGGCCGGAGGCGGCGGCAGGGCGGATCAGGCGGCGGAAGCCTGTTCCTGGTTGAGGCAAGCCTCGATCGCCGGCACCGTTTCTGACGACCGAAGTCGCGCCACCAGATCCTGGTCGCGCAGCGCCCGGGCAATGCGTGACAGTGCCTTGAGGTGGTCGGCGCCTGCGCCTTCCGGCGCCAGTAGCATGAAGACGAGGTCGACGGGCTGGTCGTCCAGGGCTTCGAAATCGACGGGTGTCTCAAGTCGTGCAAACACGCCGGTAATCTTGGTCAGCGCCTTCAGCTTGCCGTGGGGAATGGCGATGCCGGCGCCGACGCCTGTGGAACCAAGCCGTTCGCGCTGCAGCACGACATCGAAGATTTCACGTTCCGGAATGCCGGTGATCTTGGAGGCGTTGGATGCGAGCTCGACAAGCAATTGTTTCTTGGTATGCACACGGAGCGCCGGAATAATTCCTTCCGGCTGCAGAATGTCCGCCAAAGCCATTCATCTTGTCCTTTTTCGGCCCTGTATGCCCGGACCGGCGGTCGCCCGCCGACCCGGGGTTTCAATGCACCTTCGCGGGCTTTGTCAGCCTTTGATATTGGCGGAATCAATCCAGCCGATATTACCGTCATTGCGGCGATATACAATATTGAGCTCCGAGGAGCCCGGCTTGCGGAACACGAGCAGCGGTTCGTCCGTCATGTCCAGCGCCATCACGGCGGTGGCGACGGTCATCGTTGCAAGCTTCTTCGTGGTCTCGGCGACGATGGCAGGTGCGAAGTTCTCCTGGACTTCCTCCTCGTCCTCCTCCGCGCCGCCGCCTTCCATCACGGTATAGGGGATTTCCTGCGCAGCGCGGTTTTCGCCGTGATGATGGTCGCGGAGCTTGCGCTTGTAGCGGCGGAGACGCTTCTCGATCCGCTCGAACGCGCTCTCGAACGCGACCTGCGGATCGTTCGCCTTGCCTTCGGCATGGAGGTTGGCACCCGAGTCCAGATGGATCTTGCAATCGGCACTGAAGCGCGAACCGGACTTCTCCACGAGCACCTGGCTGGAATACCCGCCGTCGAAATACTTCGCGATCGCATCGTTGATCTGCCCGGTGATCCGGGTTCTGAACGAGTCGCCAATGTCCATATGCTTGCCGGTTACACGCACGCTCATGGTGTTATCCTTCCTGCATTCGAAGTTTCGAAGTCCTCATAGTCTCCTCCGCCTGGGCCGGACCCCGAATCCCGGGCGAATCCCAGCACTTGGATGGTTGCGGAACGTCCGGCGACAAAGACCAATTCCGGCCTTCGAGAACCGGTGCCCTCCGATGCGGTTCACCCAGTGCGATGACGCATATCGGAACGCAGTCTATGCCAAGCCGTTCCACCTTCCAAGGGGTCTGATGAGGCACTTCGCCCTGCGCAGTCCCATTGAGCGCGGGTCCTTAGAAGGCATGGGGGCACGGCGTCAAGGCCGCGCCGCAATATTTCAGTGGGTAATCATTCTCGCAAAAATTGTCCGTCCGCTCGGATTTGGCGGAGGTTCAGGCCGTTCCGACGCTGGCCTGGGCGCGCTTTTCGCGTCTGCGTTGCACGGATGAAGGAATGTTCATCGCCTCCCGGTACTTCGCCACCGTCCGGCGGGCGAGGTCGATGCCGCCTGCCTTGAGTGCATCCACGATATCGTCGTCGGAGAGCACGCCGTCCTGCCGCTCTTCCTGGATCATCATCCGGATACGGTGCCGGACGGCCTCGGCGGAATGCGCCTCGCCACCCTCGACGGCGGCAATGGACACCGTGAAGAAATACTTCAGCTCGAACAGGCCACGTGGCGTCAGCATGTATTTGTTGGAGGTGACGCGGCTGACCGTCGACTCGTGCATCTTGATCGCGTCGGCGATGGTCTTGAGGTTGAGCGGCCTGAGATGGTCGATGCCGAGGGCGAGGAACGCGTCTTGCTGGCGCACGATCTCGGTCGCCACCTTCATGATCGTGCGGGCGCGCTGGTCGAGGCTGCGGGTGAGCCAGCTCGCATTCTGCAGGCACTCGGCCAGAAATGCCTTGTCGCCATCATTGCGCGCGGAGGGACCGGAAACGCGCTGGTAATAGTCCTGGTTGACGAGGACGCGCGGTAGGGTCTCCGGATTGAGTTCGACCGTCCAGCCACCGTCGGGCGCCGGCAGCACGATGACGTCAGGAACCACGGTCTCGGTGCCTGAAGTCTCGAAGCCGTTGCCAGGCTTGGGGTCGAGCGTCCGGATCTCGGCGAGCATGTCGAGCAGGTCTTCCTCGTCGACGCCGCAGATCTTCTTCAGCGACTGGAAGTCGCGTCGCGCCAGCAGGTCGAGATTGGCGACGAGCGCTTCCATCGCCGGGTCGAAGCGATCGCGCGCCTTGAGCTGGAGCGCCAGGCACTCACCGAGCGAGCGGGCGAAAATGCCGGGTGGGTCCAGCGTCTGCAGCTTTTCGAGCACCGCGGCGACCTCTGCCGGCTTCTTGCCGAGCGTCGCGGCAACTTCGTCCAGGCCGTGGTGGACATAGCCGCAGTCGTCGAGCAGGTCGGTCAGGTGGCGCGCCACCAGGCTCTCGATGGGATCGTGCAGCAGGAACGGCACCTGCTGGGCCACATGATCCTTGAGCGTGATCTGACCGGCGACGAAATCATCGAGGTCGTAGGCCTCCCCGCTCTCGCCAAGGCTGCCCGGCATGGATTTCCACTGGCTGAGCAGTTCCGGCGCATCCGCCTTACGTGGGCCGGCATCGTCCTGGTAGACATTGTCGAAGCCGCCGCCCAGCGCCTCCGTCAGGCGTTCGGTCTGGCTTGGGCGCTGCCGGTCGGCGTCGGACTCGCCGTCCTGGCGCTCGCCCCTGCCGTCACCGTCCTCGCGGCCCTGTCCTTCATAGTCGGACGAGCCATCGGCGGAGGAAAGCTCCAGGAGCGGGTTCTTCTCGACCTCGGCGGCTATGAACTGGTTGAGCTCGATATAAGTCATCTGCAACAGCTGGATGGACTGCATCAGCTGGGGCGTCATCACCAGCGACTGGGTCTGTCGCAAAAGCAGGCTTGCGGACAAGGCCATGGCGGACGCTGTACTCCTCGCGGCTATGGGGTCCGACCGGGACCCGGCTCCCCGAAAGGGGGAACTGGCCCAAAAATTGCTTATTGGTCCGACCGGGTCAAGGAGAAATCGCGCGGAACGGTAAATGTCTGGGCCTGGAGCATCCGCGCCAAGGGTCAGAGGCTGAAATTGTCGCCAAGATAGAGCCGCCGGACATCGGGATTGCTGACGATGTCGGCAGCGCGTCCGTGGGTCAGCACCTCCCCGGCATGGATGATATAGGCCCTGTCGATGAGCCCGAGCGTCTCGCGGACGTTGTGGTCGGTGATCAGCACCCCGATGCCGCGGCGCGTCAGGTGCCGGACGAGATTCTGGATATCGGCCACGGAGATCGGATCGACGCCGGCAAACGGCTCGTCGAGCAGCATGAAGGCGGGATCGGTCGCCAGCGCGCGGGCGATTTCGAGCCTGCGCCGCTCGCCGCCCGACAGTGCCACCGCCGGTGAATCCTTCAGATGGCCGATGGAAAATTCGGCAAGAAGCGATTCCAGCTTGTGCTCGCGCGCGTCCCGGTTCTTCTCGCGCAGTTCCAGCACCGCCCGCAGGTTCTGCTCCACGGTCAGCCCCCGGAAGATCGACGCTTCCTGCGGCAGGTAGCCCACGCCAAGGCGCGCGCGCTGGTACATCGGCATCCAGGTAACGTCGTTGCCGTCGATCTCGATGCGCCCCTGGTCGACCGGCACCAGGCCGGTGATCATGTAGAAGCAGGTCGTCTTGCCGGCGCCGTTCGGCCCGAGCAGGCCGACGGCCTCGCCACGGCGCACCACGAGCGACACGCCATTGACCACCCGACGCGAACGGTAGGCCTTGGTGATGCCGCGGGCGATCAGCGTGCCCTCGTAGCGCGCCTGCTGTGCGGGGTCGCGCTGCGGATCGGGGCTCGGGCGTCGCGCACCCCAGGAATGGATGAATGGAATCTTCAACGGCTTCAGTTCGACTTGGGATCGATCAGGATCTTGACGCGGTTGCCGCAGCTGCCGAGATTGGCCAGGCCGGACTTCATCTGCACGGTCAGCTTGCAGCCCGTGAAGACATTGCCGCCTTCCGAGAGCACGACAGGGTTGCCATTGAGCACCAGCACCTCGCTGACCATGTTGAAGGTGCCGTTGTCGGCCGTCGCCTTCTGGGTCGCCGACGACAGCCGGACATTGCCGGACACGTCGATGCGATCGATATCCGCGCCCCCGGTGGCGATCGATTTGTCGCCGCTCTTGTAGTGGACGGTCATCTTGGCCGCCTGCAGCGTCATCGAGCCCTGTGCCACGCGCACATTGCCAGTGAAGAAGGCCTGTTTCTCCTGCTCCCGGATCTCGAGATTGTCGCTCTCGATCTGGATCGGCTTGTCGTTGGACAATGCCAGCCCGCTGTTTTTCGATTGGGCATGGGCGGCATGCGACATGCCGAGGCAGAGTGTCGCGGCGGCCACGAGGGCGGAAATACGAAGTGCGCGCATTGTCGACTGCGTCCTATTGCTCGCTGGTTGCCTTGACGTCTTCGGCGGTCCGGCGGACTGCCGTCGGCTCGACCTCCAGGCGGACATTGCCGGAGAAGGTCATGATCCTGCCCTTATCGGTTATCTTGAGGCTGTTCGCAACCAGGGTCGCGCCCTTGGCGGTGATCGAAACCGCATCGTCCGACAGCATGATCCCGCCCCGCGCATCCAGATGCGCCGACCGGAACTTGGCACTGAGGCCGGAGGACAGTTGCACCTCGAAGGGCGCCGTCATGTCGAGCTTGTCGGTGTCGCGATCATACTTGGCGCCGCTGGCCTTGATCCGCGCGACGAGGTCTCCGCGCACCGGCACGGCCGCCTCGATATCCTCGAGCTCGATGTCGCTGGGATTGGTCAGCGCCTGCAGGGCTCGCTGGGCGTTCATGAAGTAACTGATTCCGTCTTCATTGCGGCCGGAGATCGCGGGCTTTTCCATGACGACGCGGCCGTTCTCGATCCTGGCTCCGGCGATGGACAGGTTCTCGGGGAACATGGTCCGGACCCAGGATACGGCAACGAAGGCCATGGAAATCACGATCGCGAGGATTGGCAGCAATATCTTCAGTCGGCGCACGGAGGCGGAATGCCGCTGCGCGCGCGCATAGTGCTCGGCGGGGCTCTTCCGGGAAAGCGACAGGGGTGCGCGAACGTCCATGATGGTCCTGGCAGGCCGGGAGCGGCCCTAGCGCAACACATAGGCAAACCATCACGCAAAAACAATGCGTGATACCTGATGTCATAAGCGGGCCAGTGTTGCAGCCCTGCTGTTTCCTTCCTGCGCGTCAGGCGCTATCCATGGCGAAGGATCCGGGACAGTGAGTCCGAGACAGTGAGAATGAGCCATGGCCTATACCGACATCGCTGAACGGCGGCAGTTGCGCCGCAAACTTTCCTTCTGGCGGGTGCTGGCCTTCGTGCTCGTCGCCGCCGCCATCGTCGGGGTCGGGTCATTCTTCTTCGGCAGCACGGAAGGCTCGAAGACCCAGCCGCATATCGCCCGCGTGACGATTTCAGGACTGATCGTCGACGACGCCGAACTTGTCGAGCGCCTCGACGAGATCGCCGGCAGCGATGCCGTCAAGGGCGTCATCGTCTCGATCAATTCCCCCGGCGGCACCACTTATGGCGGCGAAACGACCTACAAGGCCATCCGCCGCCTGGCCGCCAAGAAGCCCGTCGTGTCCGACGTTCGCACCCTTGCAGCGTCGGCGGGCTACATGATCGCGATCGCCGGCGACCAGATCATCGCCGGTGAAACCTCGATTACCGGCTCGATCGGCGTCATCTTCCAGTACCCCCAGCTCCAGGGTCTGCTCGACAAGCTCGGCGTTTCGCTGGAGGAGATCAAGTCCGCGCCGCTCAAGGCCGAACCCTCGCCGTTCCATGCCCCGCCGGAAGGCGCCAAGGTGGCGATGCAGGCCATGGTGGACGACACGTTCGCATGGTTCGTCGATCTCGTTGCCGAGCGCCGCAAGATGCCGCGCGCCGAGGCGCTGCGCCTCGCCGATGGCCGGGTCTTCAGCGGCCGCCAGGCGGCCAGGGAAAAGCTCGTCGACAAGCTCGGCGGGCTCAAGGAGATCCGTGATTATTTCGCAACCAGAAATATTGCTGCCGACCTGCCGGTCGTGGACTGGAAGCCCCGGTCGCAGGGCTCGAATTTCCTGCTTGGTTCCCTCGCCCGATCGCTCGGTCTCGGATGGCTCGCAGATGCGGTCGCACTCAAAAATATGAGTGAAGACAAGTTGTTGCTTGACGGTCTTGTATCCGTTTGGCACTTTGGATCCAAATGAACGGGAAATAGAAACCGTCTGAGGGGGCACTCGTGATCAAGTCGGAGCTGGTGCAAATCGTCGCGGCCAAAAACCCGCATCTCTACCACCGCGACGTTGAGAATATCGTGAATGCCGTGCTCGACGAAATCACCGACGCTCTCGCCAACGGGAATCGCGTCGAGCTTCGCGGTTTCGGTGCATTCTCGGTGAAGAACCGTCCATCCCGGTCAGGGCGCAACCCGCGCACCGGCGATGCGGTCTTCGTCGAGGAGAAGTGGGTTCCGTTCTTCAAGACCGGCAAGGAACTGCGCGAGCGGCTCAATCCCGATCTCGCCGACACCGATGACGACGAATGATCGGCGAAACGCCGGCTTGATCTGACCGCCGCCCGGTTCTATCTGGGAATCGAAAAGGGAGATCGTCGGATGGTCATGCGCTTCATCAAGCTCATTGTTCTCGTGCCGGTCGCGGTAGCGCTTGTGGTGCTGTCCGTGGCGAACAGGCACCTCGTCACACTCGCGCTCAATCCGTTTCGGCCCGACGATCAGGTGCTGTCGTTCTCGGTTCCGCTGTTCATCCTGGTGTTCGCCGCGCTGATCATCGGCGTGATACTCGGTTCCTTCGTGACCTGGTTCGCCCAGGGGCGCTACCGGAGGCAGGCACGTAGCGAGGCCCAGGAAGCCCGCAAGTGGCGCGAAGAGGCCGGCAAGCAGCGGACGCGGGTCGAGGAAATCACGACCCGCAACCTGATCACCGCGTCGAAATAGGCTTATTCGTCGCCGTCGTCGTCATCCGTAGCCTTGTTGGCCTTGTTGGCCACCTTGGCGGCGCGCTTGGCGGAAATCTTGCCGAACTTCTTGAAGAACTGGCTCGCGACCTTCTTGGCCGAGGACTCGATCATCTTCGAGCCGAGCTTGGCGAGCGCGCCGTTCATCTGCGCGCCGACCTTGTAGGTCAGGACCGTCTCGTCGCCGTCTGCCACCAGCGAGACATCGCAGGTGCCCTTGGCGGAGCCGGCAAGACCGCCCTGTCCGTCGACCACGATCGTGTAGCTTTCCGGCGGGTTGAGATTGGCCAGGGTCACGTCGCCCTTGAAGGTTGCCGGGATCGGTCCGACCTTGAACTTCACGGTGGCCTGCATCTCGGTGGGCGACTTCTTCTCGAGCGTCTCGCAATTGGGAATGCACTTGCGCAGGACGTTGGGGCTGTTCAGCGCCTGCCAGACGATCTCGCGTTTCGCGGCAATCCGTTCCTCGCCGGTAATATCCATTATCAGTTCTCCCTGATGTCCTAGGGACCTTCATGCAGCCGCCAAAGCGCTTTGCCAAGTGGCGTCATCCTGCTATCTGGTCGATCGTTGACGAATTATTGAGAAACAAACCGTTGGTAAAGAGCAAAAATCAGACGCGCGGCGGGCGGCCGCAAGGTCGGTCGGAGGCCAAGACGGCTGCCAAGCCCGATGGCCGCAACGCCCGTCCGGCCCCGCGCCCCAAGCCACGCGCCGAGGAGTCGCTCCGCCGCCCGCCGCCGGCGGCGACCGCCGAACCAGCCGATCGGACGCCGCGCAAGCGCGAGGAAAAGTGGGAAAAGGCCTCGAGTTCGATCCAGGTCTTCATGCCGGCGCGCAGCGGCGAGCGTCCGCGCGAGGCCGCACCCGTCATCCTCGAGACCGCAGGTGAAGACGGCTACCGTCTGCTGGATACAGGTGCGGGCCTTAAACTCGAACAATATGGCCAGATCCGCGTCGTCCGCCCCGAGGCGCAGGCGCTATGGCCAAAGGCGCTGCCCGAAGCCGAATGGGACAGGGCCGACGCGATCTTTTCCGGTGACACCGACGACGACAGCGCCGGCCGCTGGCGCTTTCCGCGGAAGAGCCTCGGCGAGACCTGGCCGCTCAGGCTGCTCGATGTCGATTTCTTCGGCCGCTTCACGTCCTACCGCCATGTCGGCGTTTTTCCCGAACAGCTCGTGCACTGGTCCTGGGCGGCGGAACAGATCCGCAAACATGGCCGACGTCCGAAGGTCCTCAACCTCTTCGGCTACACCGGCATCGCCTCGCTGGTCACATCAAGCGCCGGCGCCGAAGTCACCCATGTCGATGCGTCGAAGAAGGCAATCGGCTGGGGCCGTGAGAACCAGGCGCTCGCACGCCTCGACGACCGGCCGATCCGCTGGATCTGCGACGACGCGATGAAATTCATCGAGCGCGAGCAGCGTCGCGGCAGCCGCTACGACATCATCCTCGCCGATCCGCCGCGCTTCGGCCGCGGGCCGGAAGGCGAAGTCTGGCAGCTCTTTGATCATCTGCCGAAAATGCTCGACATCTGCCGTGACCTGCTCGCCGATGACGCGATCGGGCTCGTGCTGACCGCCTATTCGATCCGCGCCAGCTTCTACTCCATCCATGAACTGATGATGGAGACGATGCGCGGCCGCGGCGGCCTGGTCGAATCGGGCGAACTGATCATCCGCGAAAGCTCGGAAGCGCGCCGCGCGCTCTCGACCTCGCTCTTCAGCCGGTGGACGCAATGACAAGCCACGATCGCACCCGGGACGACACGCTGCCGCGGCGCGGCCTGGTGAAGGAAGTCACCTCGCTCGCCAATCCCGTCATCAAGGACATCAAGGCGCTCAGCCAGAAGAAGAACCGCGAGGCCAGCGGCCACTTCATGGCGGAAGGCCTCAAGCTGGTGATCGATGCGCTCGACACGGGCTGGCATATTGACACGCTGATCTACGCCATATCCGCCAAGGGCAAGCCGCTGGTCGACAAGGTCGCGGCCCGCGTGGTTGCCGGCGGCGGCCTCGTGCTTGAAGTCACCGAAAAGGTGCTCTCCTCGATCACCCATCGCGACAATCCGCAATCGGTCGTCGGCATATTCCGGTCGCGCTGGACGCCGCTTGCCGAGGTTAAGCCGAACGCCGGTGAGACCTGGGTTGCGCTCGACCGGGTGCGCGATCCCGGCAATCTCGGCACGATCATCCGCACCGCCGATGCCGCCGGCGCCTCAGGCGTCATCCTGATCGGCGAGACCACCGATCCCTTCGCGCTCGAAACCGTGCGCGCCACGATGGGTTCGGTCTTTGCCCTGCCGCTGGTCCGGACCGCTGCCGCGGATTTCCTGAAATGGCAGCGCCATGCCGGCGCCTCCGTCATCGCCACCCATCTCAAGGGTGCGATCGACTACCGCAAGCCCGACTATGCCGCAAAGCCCGTCGTCGTCCTGATGGGCAACGAACAGGCCGGCCTGCCGGACGATCTCGCCGAGGCTGCCGATGTCCGTGTCCGCATTCCCCAGCAGGGGCGCGCCGATTCGCTCAATCTTGCCGTTGCGACGGGCGTCATGCTGTTCGAGGCCCGCCGGCATCTTCTCACGCTGGACGACCGCTGATGGACCAGAGACCGCTTTTTGCCAGGCCACCGGTGGCGCTGGGCTTCATCCTGGCCGCCGTGCTGCTCGACCAGCTCATCAAATATCTCGTCGAGGCCTATCTGCCGCTCGAGCAGGCCGTGCCCGTGATCCCCTATCTGGCGCTCTATCGCACCTGGAACGAGGGCGTCGCCTTTTCCTTCCTGTCCGGGATGAACAGCTGGGCGATCGTCGGCATGCGCTTTGTCATCATCGCCTTCATTGTCTGGTGGTGGCGGAGCAGCGAGCATCCCAGCGCTTTTTCCCATCTTGGCTTCGCGATGGTGATATCCGGCGCGCTCGGCAACATCGTCGATCACTTCGTCTATGGCCACGTCGTCGACTATGTCCTGTTCCATACCGGGACATGGTCATTCGCGGTTTTCAACCTGGCGGACAGTTTCATCACCCTGGGGGCGGTGACCATCGGCTTTTGCGAGATCTTTCTCAACCGAAAGGCGCAGCGGGAACAGGAGTGACGGCTTGTTAAGCATCATGGGAAAGCCTTTGGAAAGCCTATGCTGCTAATCTCCGGCCATGACCGAACCACGCAAATTGCAGGACCGGGTAGCGATCGCCTTTGGCACAGCCATGAGGCCCGACGTCGAGACTGGCGGGCTCGCCGCCATCCATGACGCGCTCGGCGACATCACGCTGAGTCGCGACCTCGATGGCGTCATTCTCTCCGCCAACAGGACATTCCGTGAAGTCTCCGGCGTCGATGCGCCGGAAGGCCGGACCTGCGCCGAACTCGGTATTCTCTTCCGTCCGGGAAAGGCCGCCCATTCCTACGATGTCGAGTTCTCGGGCGCGGGCTTTCGCCGGGTGTTTCTCTGGCACGACGTCGTCGTCCGCGATTCGCTTGTCGACGGACTCCTGGTGCAGTCCATCGCCCGGGAAGTGACCGAGGAGCGCCTGCAGGCCGAGGCGGGCGATAGGGCGCGCCTCGCCGCCGAGGAGGAGAGCCAGCGCAAGTCCCGCCTCATGGCCATGGTGAGCCACGAGATCCGGACCCCGCTCAGCGGCCTGCTCGGCATGGGCCAGCTGCTGGCCGGCACCGAACTGACGCCGGAGCAGACGAATTACCTCGAGGGTATCAGGCAGTCTGGCACCGACCTCGTCCATCTCGTCGAAGACCTGCTCGATTTCTCGACGCTGGCCGCTGGCCGCTTCCATCTCCGGCCCCGGCAGGAGTCCATCCGCCCGCTGGTCGAGAATGTCGTCGAAATGCTGTCCAGCCGCGCGCATGCCAAGGGCATCGAGATCGCTGCGGTCATCGATCCCGCTTTGCCCGACATGCTCGAGTTTGATCCAGGGCGATTTCGGCAGGTGCTGTTCAACGTGGTCGGCAATGCGGTCAAGTTCACCGAGCATGGCGGCGTCCTCGTGCGTGCTGGGCGCGCCGGCAATGGCATGACGGTTCGCGTCGAGGATAGCGGGCCGGGCATGAATGGCACCGAACTCGCCCGCATTTTCGGCGAGTTCGAGCAGGGCGACCTCAGTCGCGCCCGTGAAGGCGGCGTCGGCCTGGGGCTGGCGATTTCCGCACGAATCATGGCCGAGGCCGGCGGTTCGATCGCCGTCGAGAGCGAGCCGGGCCGGGGCACGACGTTCATCATCAGCCTTCCTGCGGCAATCGCCTGGCAGGGCATGCGCAGCGGCACGGAACTGGCATCCGCCGACGTGATGCTGCTGGCGCCGGAAGGGCCGGCGGCGCGTGCGATCACCGCGTCGCTCACCAATCTCGGTGCCCGCGTGCGCTGCTTCACCAATGTCGAGGCCGCACGCTACGAACTGGCGCGGCGCCCCGTCACCGGCGTCATCGTCGACCACCGGCTCGATGCCGACTTTACCGCCAGGCTCGCCGGCGACCCGGCAATCGCCGGCGCGCGCAAGGTGTTCCTCGTCAGCCCCGAATCGCGGCCCGCCACCATGTCGGGCGATGTCTATGACGGCTGGCTGATCCGCCCGCTGCGCGAGCAATCGCTGATCGACGTGCTGACAGGCAGGCTCAAGGGTCTCGAAACCCGTCATGCAGAGCACGGAGACTTCCCGGTGCTCGCGGCGGAAGCCAGTGACGACGGCGAGCCCGCCAAGCTGTCGCCGCACCGCACCAGCCTCATCCTTGCCGAGGACGATCCGGTCAACACGCTCATCATTCGCACGATGCTGGAACGCGCCGGGTTTTCCGTCCGCGCGGTCACGAGCTTCGAGAGGCTCGCCAGGCTCCACGCCGACGAGCCGGGCTCCCTCATCGTCACCGACAACACGCTTGACGACGGGACCTGCGACGCATTTCTCGAATCGCTCAGGGCAGGCGAGGATGCGATGGGCGTGGCGCCGGCGCCCGTGATCGTGCTGACCGCCGACAACCGCCAGGATGTGCGGCGCGAACTGCTGATGCGGGGCGCCAATCTCGTGCTTTTCAAGCCGGCCAAGGCCGATGCGCTGATATCGGCGGTGCAGGATCTGCTCGGCCGCCACGCCGCCTGAGCCGGGGACAACAACCAGGGACTGTCATTCTGCTGTCTTCTTGATATGATTATACACGCCATATTCGAACTTGGTCATATCCAAAGGACAGTTGACGGATGACTCTCGATGTCGCCGAAACCAGGGTTGCCGAACGCCGCCCGACCCCGCGCGTGGCCGATGCCGCTGCGTCGACGCCGGTGCTGGGTCGCCTTGGTTCACTGGAGACGCGGCTTGCCGCCAATCCGGAAGAGATCCGCGCCGCCCAACTGATTCGCTACCGTGTCTTCGTCGAGGAGATGGGTGCGCGGCTGCCGCCCGAGGCGATGATGGCGGGCCTGGATTTCGATGCCTTCGACGACATCTGCGATCACCTGATCGTCCTCGATACATCCATTGATGGTGATGCGCCGGAGCAGATCGTCGCCACTTATCGCCTGCTCAGGCAGGAAGTGGCGGACAGGCATTCGGGTTTCTATTCCGCGTCGGAATTCGACATCGGCCCGATGATCGCGCGCCATCCGGGCAAGCGGTTCCTGGAACTCGGCCGCTCCTGCGTGCTGCCGCCCTATCGCACCAAGCGCACGGTCGAACTGCTGTGGCAGGGCAACTGGGCCTATGCGCTCAGGCACAACCTCGACGTCATGTTCGGCTGCGGCTCGTTTCCGGGTGCCTTTCCGGAGTTCCACGCGCTGGCACTGTCCTTCCTGCACCACAATGCGCTGGCGACCGGTGACTGGGCCGTGCGGGCGGCACCCAACCGCTACCGCAACATGGACCTGATGCCGGCGGAGGCGGTCAATCCCAAGCGGGCGCTGATGGCGATGCCGCCGCTGATCAAGGGTTATCTCCGCCTCGGTGCCACGGTCGGCGAAGGTGCGGTGGTCGATGCCGCCTTCGGCACGACCGACGTGCTGATCGTGCTTCCGGTCGAGAGCATCTCGACGCGCTATCTGAACTATTACGGCGCCGACGCGCAGCGTTTCGCCTCCTGACCCAACCGGTTTTTGCCTGCTGAACATCCGAACCCCTAGCCTTCAGCAGGTCCGGAACCCACAAGTTCCGGCATTTTATTCCACCCTCAGGCCGGGCAGGCGTTCGGTCCGGCCTTTTTCCTTGCGTCGGGCGCAAGGGGGAGGTCCGCAATCTGGCGCTCGGTCATCCGCTCGATCAGCGGATGCGCCAGCGGGTCGGCCTGCGAACCGGCTTCCACCGGCTGGGCAAGCCATATGATCAGGCGCTGAAGTGCCTTTAGCATTTCGATACTCCTTTCGTGCAATCCGAGCAGGATCGATCGTGCCCGGCGCGGCGCTACGCCAAACGGGGCGGGCAGTGATAGGAATTTTCGCTCGATTGATGGCAACAATATCCGCCCTGGCGCGTCCGGATTCAATTGAGTTTATCGGCGGAACACTATAGAAAAACTATATGAAGAACTTGAACACCGTGCACATGAACGGCCTGCGCGCGCTGGAAGCCGTTGGCCGGCTCGGCTCGCTGCAGGCCGCCGCTGATGAGCTCGGGGTCTCGATCGGCGCGATCAGCCAGCAGGTCATCAAGACCGAGCGGCAACTGGGCCACACGATATTCGAACGGACGGGAAGGGGCCTGGTTGCGACCGAGATCGGGCGGCCGATCCTGGCGCGCTTGACCGAGGGCGTGCAGAAGCTGTCGGAAGCCGTGACGCTCGCCCAGCATCGCGACAACAACTGCCTGACCATCTCCGTGGCCCCGATCCTCGCCTCGCGCTGGCTGGTACGGCGCTTCGACAGCTTCGCCCGCGAGCACCCGGAGATCACCCTGAGGGTCGATGCCACGACGCGGCTCGTCGACCCGGCGTCGTCGGATGTCGATCTCGGCATAAGGGTGGGCAACGGCGCCTGGCCGGATGTTCACGCGGAACTGATCCTGGCGCAGGAAGTCTTTCCCGTCTGCGCGCCCGAGCTAGCGGCGCGGCTGAAGGCACCGGCCGACATCCTGTCGATACCTGCCATGATCGACAATCAGGCGATGTTCAGATGGGATGTCTGGCTCCGTGCGGCCGGGCTCGAAGACGCCCGGATCTGCCAGGGCCATGTGTTCAACGAAGCCTCCCTCTGCCTCGATGCCGTCATGGCCGGGCAGGGCGTGATGCTGGCATGGCAGACGCTGACCGCCGATGCGATCGCGGAGGGTCGGCTCGCAGCGCCCTTCAATATCCGCGCCCGCACCGGTTTCGGCCACTATTTCGTGACGGCGAAGGGCGTCCGCGACAGCCGCAAGGTGCAGATATTCAAGGCGTGGTTGACGCGGGAACTGACCCGCAGCATCGACGGGCTGAAGCAGAGGCTCGCCGAGACCGCCGGCGAGCCCGTGGTCGTCTAGAGTCCTGCATTGTACGCCGCGATCGCCGCCATATTGGCGATGTCACTGTCTCTCGCGCTGATCGAGGCGATCTGCACGGACTTGTCGAGACCGACGAGCAGCGGGCCGATGACGGTGCAGCCGCCGAGTTCCTGCAGCATCTTGGTCGAGATCGAGGCGGAGTGGAAGGCCGGCATGACAAGCACGTTGGCCGGGCCGGAAAGCCGACAGAAGGGGTACTGTTCCATGACATCGGCATTGAGCGCGACATCGGCCGCCATCTCGCCGTCATACTGGAAGTCCACCCGGCGCTTGTCGAGGATCTTCACCGCCTCGCGCACCCGCTCCGAGCGCTCGCCCTCTGGATGGCCGAAGGTGGAATAGGCCAGCATCGCCACGCGCGGTTCGTAGCCGAACCGGCGGGCGACGCGGGCGGCTTCCTCGGCGATGTTGGCGAGTTCCTCCGACGAGGGCATGTCGTGCACGGCGGTGTCGGCCACAAGGACCGTCCTGCCGCGGCAGAGCGCCAGCGAGACGCCGATCACGGTATGACCCGGCTTGGCGTCGATGCAGCGCCGCACCTCCTCGAGAGATGTCGAGTAGTTGCGTGTCGTGCCGGTGACCATGGCGTCGGCGTCGCCGAGCGCGACCATGGTGGCGGCGAAGTGGTTGCGGTCGGTGTTGATCAGCCGCTGGGCATCGCGGTGGAGGTAGCCCTTCCGCTGAAGCCGGGCATAGAGGTAGTCGACATAGGCTTCGCGGCGTTGGGAGGTGCGGGCGTTGATGAACTCGATGCCGGGCCGGTTGAGGTCGATCCCGGCGCGTTCGGCCGTCGCCTGGATGATGTCGTCGCGGCCGAGCAGGATGGCGGTGCCGAGCCGCTGGTTGACATAGGAAAGTGCCGCACGCATGACCTGCTCTTCCTCGGCCTCGGCGAACACGACGCGCTTGGGAAAGCGGCGGACGCGCTCGTAGATCCGCTGCAGCGTCGAGGCGATGGGATCGCGACGCGCCTTGAGATCGCGCGCATAGCGATCGAGATCGGTGATCTCCTTCCGCGCGACGCCGCTTTCCATCGCCGCCTGGGCGACGGCGACGGGAATCGACGAGATCAGCCGCGGGTCGAAGGGCACGGGAATGATGTAGTTCGGCCCGAAGCGCGGCCTGTGGCCCTGGTAGGCCGCGGCGACGTCGTCGGGCACGTCCTCCTTGGCGAGGTTCGCCAGTGCCCGCACGGCGGCGATCTTCATGGCGTCGTTGATCGTCGATGCCCGCACGTCCAGCGCGCCGCGGAAGATGTAGGGAAAACCGAGCACATTGTTGACCTGGTTGGGGTAGTCCGAGCGCCCGGTCGCCATGATCGCATCATCGCGGATGCGCGCGACCTCCTCGGGCGTGATCTCGGGGTCGGGATTGGCCATCGCGAAAATCACCGGATTCGGCGCCATCGACCGGATCATGTCCGCACTCAGCGCACCCTTGGCCGAGAGGCCGAGCACGACATCGGCGCCGTTCATCGCCTCGGCGAGCGAGCGCCGCTCGGTCTTGGCGGCATGGGCCGATTTCCACTGGTTCATGCCCTCGGTGCGGCCCTGGTAGACGACCCCCTTGGTGTCGCACAGGATGATGTTCGCCGGGTTGAAGCCCATCGCCTTGATGAGTTCGATACAGGCGATCGCCGCGGCGCCCGCGCCGTTGCAGACCAGCTTCGTGGTCTTGAGGTTCCGGCCGGTCAGGTCGAGCGCGTTGAGCAGGCCGGCCGCCGCGATGATCGCCGTGCCGTGCTGGTCGTCATGGAAAACCGGGATGTCCATGATCTCGCGCAGCCGGCTCTCGATCACGAAACAGTCCGGCGCCTTGATGTCCTCGAGATTGATGCCGCCGAAGGAGGGGCCGAGAAAGCGCACGCAATTGATGAATTCGTCGACATTTTCGGTGTCGACCTCGAGGTCGATCGAATCGACATCGGCGAAACGCTTGAAGAGGACGGATTTCCCCTCCATGACAGGCTTGGAGGCCAGCGCGCCGAGATTGCCCAGTCCGAGGATGGCGGTACCGTTCGAGATCACCGCCACCATGTTGCCGCGGGTCGTGTAGTCATAGGCTGTCTGTGGGTCTTCAGCGATCGCCTTGACCGGCTCCGCGACGCCGGGCGAGTAGGCCAGCGACAGGTCGCGCTGGGTGGCCATCGGCTTGGTTGGCGTGATTTCAAGCTTGCCGGGGCGCCCGCGCGAGTGGAAGTCCAGCGCTTCCTGGCGGGTAACGGTGGGCTGGTTCCGGTCCGGCTTGTCGACTGGCATATGTCCTCCCCTCATGCTTCTTGTGGGCACACCCGCTTTGAGCGCGCCGCGTTGTTGTCATTCATGCACGCCCCACCTTAATGTTCAACGCCTTTGTCCCGATTGCTCCTATCGTCCGGCGAGACCCGCGCCGCCTGAAAAGTACCTGATGACCGTCGAAGCCCTGACCGTTGCCGAACTTGCCTCCGAGGAAAGCCGCCAGACGGCGACTCCGATGATGGAGCAGTTCATCGAGATCAAGGCGGCCAACCCGGACAGCCTTCTGTTCTATCGAATGGGCGATTTCTACGAGCTGTTCTTCGAGGATGCGCTGGAGGCGTCGCGGGCCCTCGGTATCACGCTGACCAAGCGTGGCCAGCATATGGGGCTTGATATCCCGATGTGCGGGGTCCCTGTCCATGCCGCCGACGACTATCTGCAGAAACTGATCGGCTTCGGCTATCGCGTCGCGGTCTGCGAGCAGGTCGAGGATCCCGCTGAGGCCAGGAAGCGCGGCGCCAAGTCTGTCGTGCGCCGCGATGTCGTCCGGCTGGTCACGCCCGGCACGATCACCGAGGAAAAGCTCCTCAATCCCGGCGACAGCAATTACATGATGGCGCTGTCACGCATCCGCGGCGGCGACAAGGCCGTCTATGGCCTCGCCTGGCTCGACATTTCGACCGGTGTCTTTCGTCTCGCGGAAACCGAGCTGTCCCGGCTGCTTGCCGACATCCTGCGCATCGACCCCAGGGAACTCATCGTCGCCGACACCATCTTCCACGATATCGATCTGCGTTCGGTGTTCGACGTGCTGGGCCGCGTCGTCAGCCCGCAGCCGGCTGTCCTGTTCGACTCGGCCACGGCGGAAGGCCGCATCGCCCGCTACTATGGCCTGCCGACGCTGGATGGTTTCGGCGGTTTCACCCGCGCCGAACTGTCAGCCGGCGCCGCGGCCATCGCCTATGTCGAGAAGACCCAGATCGCCGAACGCCCGGCGCTGGGCACGCCCGAGCGCGAAAGCACAGCTTCGACCGTCTTCATCGATCCCGCGACGCGCGCCAATCTCGAACTGGTCCGCACGCTCTCCGGCGACCGGAACGGTTCGCTGCTCAAGGCGATCGACCGCACCGTCTCGGGCGCCGGCGCCAGGCTGCTTTCCGAGCGGCTGATGTCGCCGCTGACGGCGCCGGAGGAAATCAACCGACGTCTCGATTCGATCGGCTTCTTCCTCGACGAGCCGCGCCTTGCCGCCGATGTCAGGCAGGCGCTTCGTCATGTGCCGGACATGCCGCGCGCCCTGTCCCGCCTGGCCCTCGACCGTGGCGGTCCGCGCGATCTTGCCGCCATTCTCCATGGTTTGCGCGCCGGCCGGGAAATTGCCGCGAAGTTGGTCAGCCACCGCATGACCGAGGAGGTCAACGGCGCATTTCTTGCACTCGGCACCGTGCCCTTCGCCCTGGAGGACCAGCTTGCCGGCTTGCTGGCCGAGGAGCTTCCGCTGCTCAAGCGTGACGGCGGCTTCGTCCGCGATGGCGCCATTGCCGAGCTGGACGAGTTGCGTGAACTTCGCGACCAGTCGCGCCGGGTGATCGCAGGCCTGCAGGCAAGCTACGCGGAGGAGACCGGCGTCAAGTCGCTCAAGATCAAGCACAACAACGTGCTCGGCTATTTCATCGAGCTGACATCCGGTACCGCGGGCGTGATGACGTCGACGCCGGACATGCGCGCCCGCTTCATCCACCGCCAGACCAACGCCAATGCGATGCGCTTCACCACGGTCGAGCTGTCGGATCTCGAAAGCCGCATCGCCAATGCCGCGGAGCAGGCGCAGGCCATCGAACTGCAGGCCTTCGACGACCTCCGTGCCGGCGTCATTTCTGCTGGCGAGGATATCAAGAAGGCCGCTGCGGCGCTCGCCGTCCTCGACGTGTCGGTCGCTCTGGCGCACCTGGCCGATGAACAGGCCTACTGCCGGCCGCATGTCGACGGCTCCGTCGATTTCGCGATCTCCGGCGGCCGGCATCCGGTGGTCGAACAGGCGCTGCGCAAGGCCGCGCAAAATCCGTTCGTTGCCAATGACTGCGACCTTTCGCCGGCTAATGATGGCAGGAATGGCGGCATCTGGCTGCTGACCGGCCCGAACATGGGTGGCAAGTCGACCTTCCTGCGCCAGAATGCCCTGATCGCGATCATGGCGCAGATGGGGTCCTACGTGCCGGCGATGGAAGCCCGGATCGGCTGCGTCGACCGGCTGTTCTCCCGTGTCGGCGCGTCCGACGATCTTGCGCGCGGCCGCTCGACCTTCATGGTCGAGATGGTCGAGACCGCGGCGATCCTCAACCAGGCGACACCACGCTCGCTGGTGATCCTGGACGAGATCGGCCGCGGTACGGCGACCTTCGACGGCCTGTCCATCGCCTGGGCCGCTGTCGAACATCTCCACGAAGTCAATCGCTGCCGCTCGCTGTTTGCGACCCATTTCCACGAATTGACCGTTCTTTCCGAAAAACTCGCGCGGCTCGCCAATGTCACGATGCGGGTCAAGGAATGGGATGGCGACGTCGTCTTCCTGCACGAGGTCGGCCCGGGCGCGGCGGACCGCTCCTATGGCATCCAGGTGGCCCGCCTCGCGGGCTTGCCGGCCGCCGTGGTCTCCCGCGCCCGTGAGGTGCTCGACTTGCTGGAAGACGCCGATCGCAAGAACCCCGCCGCCAAGCTGATTGACGACCTGCCGCTGTTCCAGGCCGCGATCCGGCGGGTGGAGCCGAAATCATCCCCCGGTGCCTCGGCCGTCGAGGAGAAACTGAAGGCCTTCAATCCCGACGAAATGACGCCCCGCGAGGCGCTCGACGCTCTGTATCTGCTGAAGAAGACGCTCGGTTAGACCCTGCGCTGGCAGGCCGGTAATTGACTTTCGGCCTGTATTCAATCAAGTGATTGATTGAGGGCAAGACCATGACCGAACCGCCGCAGAAGTATCAGGCCACCGACGACCGCAAGCGCGCGATCGCTGCCGCCGCGCGATCGCTCATCGTCGAAAAGGGGTTCGAAGGCCTGCGCACCCGGGAAATCGCCGACCGGGTCGGGATCAATATCGCCACGCTTCACTACCACATCCCCACCAAGGATGCGCTTGTCGAACTCGTTGCGCAGTCGATGAAGGAAGACTTCATGGCGCAGCGCCTGCAGCACCAGCCGGGCGAAGACCTGTCGCCGTCGCAACGCTTGCGTTTCGAGTTCGACGGGCATTTCCGGACGCGACGAGAGAATCCGGAACTGCTGCTGGTGATGGAGGAGATGTCGCGCCGTGCGCGCCACGATGACACCGTCGCCCGCGTCATCCTGCCCATGCGCGATTTCTGGTTCGAGCGGATCAGGGCCGTGGTCGCGGCCGGCTGCGCCGATGGCAGCTTCCGGTCCGACCTGGATCCACCCTCCGCCACCCTCATGATCATCGGACTGATGATCGCGACCTCGGCCTACCGCATAGAGGATCGTGAGGTCATCGACCGTGCCGTCGACGAACTATTCCGCTCCATCCTGTCCGCGCCACAAGAAAGACGAGCCGATGCCTGACCCACAGAATCCGCCGCCGATGGCCCAGGCCGAGCAGCATGCCTTCGAGCGTCGCTGGAGCGCCATGGCAGTCCTGCTCATGGCGAGCTTCATGAACATGATCGATGTCACCATCGTCAATGTCGCGCTGCCCGGCATGCAGAAGAATCTCGGCGCCTCCGAAAGTGGTATCGAATGGGTCGTGGCGGGCTTCATCCTCGCCTTCGCGCTCGGCCTGCTGCCCTTCGGCCGCTATGGCGACATCATCGGCAAGAAGAAAATCTTCCTCATCGGCGTGACCAGCTTCTCCATCGCCTCCCTGCTTTGCGGCATGGCGGCCAATGTCGAGATGCTGATCGCGGCACGGGTGATCCAGGGCATTGCCGGGGCGGTGATGACTCCGCAGGTCCTTGCGCTGGCGCAGATCATGTTTCCGCCCAGGGAGCGCGCCGTGGCCTTCTCGCTCTTCGGGCTGACCGCGGGACTCGCTTCGGTCGCCGGCCCAGTCACCGGCGGATTGCTCATCCATGCCGACCTCTGGGGCCTCGACTGGCGGCCGATCTTCCTGATCAACGTGCCGATCGGCATCGTCTGCGTGCTGGCCGGCCGCGCGCTGATTCCGGACGTAAAGGGCAATCCGGATCTGAGGAACGACTGGGTCGGCATCGGTCTCGCCGCCGTCGCGACCTTTGTCCTCATCTTCCCGCTGATCGAGGGTCGCGGCTTCGGCTGGCCGGCCTGGAGCTTCGCCATGATGGCGTCCTTCGTGCCCGTTACCGCGCTCTTCGTCTGGTGGGAACGGCGCCAGAATGCGCGGGGTGCTGCCGAACTCGTGCCCCTCGGCCTGATGAGGAACCGCAATTTCGTCGTCGGGTCGCTCGGGCTGATGGTGTTCTTCTCCGCCATGCCCGGCTTCTTCCTGATCCTCGCCCTCTTCCTTCAGTCCGGCTACCAGCTCGATGCGCTGCATTCGGGTTTGACGACGATCCCGTTCCCGATCGGTGTGCTGGTTGCATCCGTGATCACCGGACGCCTCGGCGGCAAGGCGCCGAAGCTGCGGATTCTCCTGGGCTCCGCCGTGCTCATCGTCGCGGCGCTGCTGCTGCGCCATGTCGTGGATGGCGTCGGCGAACGGATACTCAGCACCGATTTCATTCTTCCCCTGCTGCTCGGCGGCGTCGGCACCGGCATCACCATCTCGCCGCTGTTCCAGACGGCGCTGGCCGGCGTCCCGCCGCGCGATGCCGGTTCCGGCTCCGGCGCGCTACAGTCGATCCAGCAGATCGGCGGCGCCTTCGGGGTTGCCATCATCTCGCAGATCTTCTTCTCGCTGCTGGCCGGCGGAATGGCCGTTGGCGCGGCATCGCATGAGGCGTTCAGGTCCGCTTTCGAAACGGCGCTGCTCTACAACATCGCCTGCTACCTGCTGGTCGCCATCTCTGCGTTCTTCCTCGATAACCCGCCGGTTCAGGCGCCGCAGCACGGCCCCGCACGGCCGCCACAGCCGGCCATGGAATGACGGTAGCCTTCACGTCGTCGCGGATCACTCCGCCGGCGTGAAGGTGAACCTGTTGATAATGACCTCGACCGGCTTGCCGTCGCTCGGTTCGCGGCCTTGGAAACCCCAGAGATTAAAATAGATCGGCATCGGGCTCGAACTGATCCGGTCGGCGGGGTCTGCGGGTGTGTAATCCCACGAAACTTCGCGCTCGACATCCCCTTTGTCGTCCAGTTGCTGCGAGGTATAGAGCACGCTGCCCGCCGCCCAGGTGAAGCGATGGATGCTTCGGCCATGGCCGCGGCGAACGCTGAAGGTCGTATGCGCGTTCTTCAGACCCGGCTTGACCGGCCAGACCGTATAGTTCAGCGGCTTGTAATTCCTGCGGCCCCAGCGGGCGAATTCGATGTCGATCTCATGCGTCGCATCCGGCCCGACATCGGCTGTGGGATAGTTGAAGAAACCGAAGACGACGTTTCGGTCCTGGCCGTGGATGTCGCCCTCGAATTCGATCTCGTAGGTGCCGAAGCCCAGCCGGCTCACCGACTGCACCTCGCCGGCCAGCCACTTGCCCTTCCTTTCCGAGAAACGGAGATGCAGCCTGCCCTTCGTGTCAACGAAGGCTTGCGAGGTCGCCCAGTCATTCGGCCCGGGTCCCATGCGCTTGCCCTGCTTGATGTTGAAATCATAGCCGGCGAAGCGAAGCTGCTTCGCATCAGCCACGTCAAAGGACAGCACCGATACAAGCAGCGCGGCAAGTGCACAAGATTTCATGGGTTCACTCCAGCGGGACGCTCACTTCTAGCCCCGCTGGCATGAACGAAACTGATCCCGTCAGGGAACGATCAGCGTGCCGGCGCCGACCTCGGTGAAGAGTTCGAGCAGCACCGAATGGGCGGCCTTGCCGTTGAGGATGACGACACCCTCGACGCCGCCCTGGATCGCCTCGATGCAGGTCTCGACCTTGGGGATCATGCCGCCCGAGATCGTCCCGTCCTTGATCAGCGCATGCGCCTGCGCGACCGAGAGTTCCTTGATCAGGACGCCATTCTTGTCGAGCACGCCCGGCACGTCGGTGAGGAACAGCAGGCGCGTCGCATTGAGCGCGCCGGCGATGGCACCGGCGAACGTGTCGGCGTTGATATTGTAGGTATGGCCGTCGCGGCCGGGCGCAACCGGTGCGATGACCGGGATCATCTCGGAGCGCGCCAGCAGGTCGAGCAGCGTGCGGTCGACCTCCACCACCTCGCCGACGAAGCCGAGGTCGAGCACCCGCTCGATATTGGAATCGGGATCGACCACCGTCTTCTTCGCCTTCTCGGCGAAGACCATGTTGCCGTCCTTGCCGCAAAGGCCGATCGCCCATTCGCCGGTCTGGTTGATCAGCGCCACGATCTCCTTGTTGATCGAGCCGGCCAGCACCATCTCCACGATCTCGACCGTCTTCTGGTCGGTGACGCGCAGGCCGTTTTCGAAGCGGCTCTCGATTCCGAGCTTCGTCAGCATCGCGCCGATCTGCGGCCCGCCGCCATGGACGACGATCGGGTTGACGCCCGACTGCTTGAGCAGGCCGATATCGCTGGCGAAGGCGCGGCCCAGTTCCGGGTTGCCCATGGCATGGCCGCCATATTTCACCACGATCGTCTTGTTCTCGTAGCGCTGCATGAAGGGCAGGGCCTGGACGAGCAGGCGCGCCTGGATTTCGCTTTCGGGCAGAGTGTCGGGCAGGGACATGGGAGCCTCGGCAGGTGTCTGGATGGCAATGGGTGGAGCCTCATTAGCCGATGTTTTTGTCACATGGAATGATCCGGCGCGAAGAAATCCACGTAAGCCGCTGTGTAGAGAATCGATCCGCCGCTCGCGCAGCGGCACCGCGTCTCCGGAGGGTTTCAAGCGCATGGAAGAATTGGCGACATTGCTGGGCCGCGTGGCGCTGCGCGACCGCAAGGCCTTCGCGCGGCTCTATGAACTTTCATCCCCGAAACTATTTTCCATCGCAATCCGTATCCTCAGGGACAGAACGGAAGCCGAAGAGGCGTTGCAGGAGATTTTCATCAAGGTGTGGCAGCGCGCAGAAAGATACCTGCCCGATCAGGGTGCGCCGATGACATGGCTTGCGGCCATTGCCCGCAACCACGCGATCGACATCATCCGTGCCCGCAAGCCGCAGGCGTCCGACCTCGATGATGCCTTCGACATCGCCTCCCCAGAACCCGGCCCCGAAGCCGCCGCGATCAACGCCAGCGAAGGCGCGCGTATCGACCGCTGCATGCAGACGCTCGAATCCGACAGGGCCGAGGCCGTCCGCAAGGCCTACGTCGAAGGTTTGAGCTATCAGGAATTGGCGGATTTCTATAAGATACCGCTCAACACGATGCGGACATGGCTGCGTCGGAGCTTGCTGAAATTGAGAGAGTGTCTCGAGCAATGAGCGACAAACCGGAGGAATGGGATCGCAGCCGGGATGAGATCATCTCCGGCGAATATGTGCTCGGCGTTCTCTCGGCGGAGGATCGTCGCCGCGTCGAGGCACGCATGGCCGTCGACAAGCGCTTTGCGCAGCAGGTGCGGCGCTGGCAGACCAATCTCTCCGGCTTCAACGACGACTACGACGACGTCCGTCCGCCGACCGAACTCTACAATCGCCTTGAGCGGCGATTGTTCCGGACCGAGGCGGAACCCTCGGGCGCCCTGTCCCAACTCTGGGGCTCGCTGGTCGTCTGGCGCGGCCTGGCCGCCGCCTCGCTCTTCGTCGCGGCCAGCCTTGTCGCCTACCAGATCTCGGGCTCGCTGACCGGCGGCGCCGATCGTCCCCTGGTCGCCGAACTTGCGGGCGAGCAGAACGCCGCCTTCAACCTGATCGCCGCCTTCGACACCGATACCGGCCGGCTCAGCGTCGTGCCGATCGCGCTCAAGCAGCCGCAGCCGAAGTCCCTGGAAGTCTGGATCATCGAGGATGGCAAGCCGCCGCAATCGGTGGGTATCCTGCCTGACAACGGCAATGGCGAGATCATGGTCAATGCCGACCTGCGCGCGCTGTTCGCCGAGGGCAAGACGATCGCCATCACAGTCGAACCTTTCGGCGGGGCGCCCGAGGGCAAGCCGACTGGACCGGTGATCGCATCGGGCAAGACCCGGTTCCTCTAGCCGCGCATCGCTGACAGGACGAGCCGCAATCCACGGATTTTTCGGCTTTCCTGTCAATGGTTTGCAGGAATATTGAATTTTCCTGATTTTTGCTGAAACTCTGATCGCCGAGCGTCCGTACCTGCCGATATCCCCTGCATGCCAGGGGTCATCAACAGGGAAGGAAATTCGACCATGCTCAGGACTTCGCTTCGCAACCTCGCCATCGTTTCCGCTGTCGCCGGCTCCGCCGTGCTTGCCCATGCCGCCATGAACCCGGAAGTCGGCGGCGCGCCGATGTACGACAACAAGAACATCGTCGAGAATGCCGTCAACTCGAAGGACCACACCACGCTCGTCGCCGCGGTACAGGCCGCGGGCCTCGTGGAGACGCTGCAGGGCGCCGGGCCGTTCACCGTCTTCGCACCGACCAATGCCGCCTTCGAAGCACTGCCGGCCGGCACCGTAGACACCTTGCTCAAGCCCGAGAACAAGGATCAGCTGACCAAGGTCCTTACCTGCCACGTGGTCGCAGCCGAGGCGATGTCGGCGGCCATCGACAAGATGATCAAGGACGATGGCGGCATGCATCCGGTCAAGACAGTCGGCGGATGCACGCTGACGGCGTCCGAGAAGGACGGCAAGATCACGCTGACCGATGAGACCGGCGGCGTCGCCACCGTGACCATCGCCGACGTCAAGCAGTCGAACGGCGTCATCCACGTGATCGACAAGGTCCTGCTGCCGAAGGGCTGAACCCATACCTAGGCAGCAGACACACCGCCCCGGCATTGAGTCCCTCGCCGGGGCGGCTTTCCGTCAGGGTGCCAGGTCGTAAGTGACCCAGTTGGTCCGGGTGGCGATCTTGTCATAGACGGCGCGAGCCCGGTAATTGTCGTCTCGGGTGATCCACCGGATCACCGACCAGTTCTTCTCCCGGCCAATCGACCTGGCCGTATCGAACAGCAGGCCGACCACGCCGTCGCCGCGCTGGCGGGGATCGACATAGAGATCGTCGAGATAGCCGGCGACCGTCGATGACAGCGGCCGCAGGAACTCGCGGAGATGGGCGAACCCGACAGGCTTGCCCGCGTCGTCCAGCGCCATTACGCAGATGATGCGGCCTTCGAGGATCCAGCCCCAGGTGCGGTCGCGCATCTCCACTGTCTGCGCGACCTCGTAATAGTCGGCATAGGCCGCATAGAGCGCGTCCCACCCCGCCCGATGTTCCGCAACGTTGCGTGTGATCCGATAAACCGTCATATGCACTTCCTGTCGCTGCTTATCGCCTGTTCAGGTGAGGGACCGGGCGTTGTCCGAACAGGTCAGATCGTCAGTGCCTCGACGATCGCGGCGCGCATCTCGTCGATCCCGTCGCTGTTTTTCCGACGATGTCGCCACGATGAAAGGATAGGCGGCCGGATGCTTGGCGATGCTGGTCAACGTCTCGGCCTTCAGCTTCTCGAGCGCCGGCGGCTTGATCTTGTCGGCCTTGGTCAGCACGATCTGGTAGGAGACGGCGGCGGTGTCGAGCAGCTTGAACACGTCCTCGTCATTCTTCTTGATACCGTGGCGGCTGTCGATCAGCACATAGACCCGCTTAAGCGTCGATCGGCCGCGCAGGTAGTCGAAGACCAGCTTGGTCCAGGCGTCGACCTGAGACTTGGGCGCCTCGGCATAGCCATAACCGGGCATGTCGACCAGCGCGCAGGGCGGCATGTCGTCGGCCGATCCGGAAAAGCCGTCCGGCACGAAATAATTGAGCTCCTGCGTTCGGCCTGGCGTGTTGGAGGTGCGGGCAAGGCCGTTCTGGCCGACCAGCGCATTGATCAGCGACGATTTGCCGACGTTGGAGCGTCCGGCAAAGGCAATCTCCGGCGGGCCCTCCGGCGGCAGGAACTTCATGGCCGGCACGCCGCGAATGAAGATCCATGGCCGGGCGAAGACCTTCACGTCGAGGTCGGGATGTTGATTGGCCATGGCATGGTCTCGCAGGTTATCGGTATGACACCGCGGGCTTCAGGGTTTTGGCCGGCTTTGTCAAGTTGCGCCCGTCATGTCGGCATCGCCGTCGGGGCCACTGTCTGCTGCCGGCGCAGCGCCGAGTAGAGGTAGCCGAGCAGCGCCGCAAGCAGGATCGTGCCGCCGATCACGGTTTCTGCGCCCGGGATCTCACCATGAAGGATCGCCACCCAGACTGGGCTCAGCATCGTCTCGGCCGTGCCGAGCAGCGCCGCAAACGCTGCCGGGATCATGCGGGCGCCGGTGACGAAGAAGGCCATGCCTAGCCCAAGGTTCAGGGCACCGAAGCCCATGAGGATCGCGAGCTCGCCGCCGGTCACGTCGATTGATCCGGCCTGGGTAAAGGCGAGAAGCGAGGCGGCGAAGCAGCCGACGCTGGCGCCGGGCGTCTGGCGCACGTTGGGGAACCGGCGCGTGACGACGGTGACCATGGCGAAGACGATGGCGATGGTCAGCGCCAGCAGGTTGCCGAACCAGGCATGGCGCATGTCGTTGGCGGCATTGGCTGTCGCCGCCGGCGTGCTGTCGACCAGACCGAAGCCCAGCATGTCGTCCAGCGCGGCGATGGCCGGCCCGCCCATGACCATGATGGCGACGCCGATGATGACGGCGACGATGGCGAGCCAGGTGGTGAACGCGATCGCCTCGCGATAAAGGATCCACGCCATCAGCGCCGCGAACAGCGGCACGCCCGCCTGGATCAGCACGACATTGGCGACTGTCGTGTAGCTGATCGCGATGATGAAGCAGGTCGAGGCCGTGGCAAAGCCGAAGCCGACCAGCAGCCCGGGCACGCCCATGTTGCGATAGAGCCGCAGCGTCTCCCGTGGCCCGTCGCGCACGAGCAGGAACCCCAGCAGGAAAAGGCCGGCGAACAGGGCCCGCCAGAAGACGACGGTCCAGTTGTCCTCGATCTCGAGGAACCGGGCAATAGCGCCGCCGAAGCTCCAGAACAGAGCGGAGAGGAAAACCAGCGTGGCGCCGATTTTCTCCTGCGAGGCTGCACCCGCCGCAACGGTCTTGTCCATGCTTCAACCTCGATGCAAAGAAAAAGGCTCCCGAGGAGCCTTTCCCGATGGCTTATCTAGCCAGTTCTCAAGTCGCGCCCAGACATCAAATGCGACATCTGCAATCCATGACGAATATTCAAGACGCATTCACGCCGATGATGGTTTTTCGCCGGAAGATTTTTATGAGGTTGTCGAACAGCTCGATCTTGGCGCCGTTCTTCTTCATGATGATGCCCTGTTGCAGAACAGACAACAGGTTGTTCCACGCCCAGTAGATCACCAGGCCGGCCGGGAAGGCGGCGAGCATGAAGGTGAAGATCAGCGGCATCCAGTTGAAGATCATCGCCTGGGTCGGATCGGGCGGCGTCGGGTTCATGCGCATCTGCACGAACATCGTGATGCCCATGATGATCGGCCAGACGCCGAGCATCAGCGCAGTGCGGCGGCGTCGCAGGGCAGATCAGGCCGAACAGGTTGAAGAGCGAGGTCGGATCTGGCGCGGAGAGGTCGTGGATCCAGCCGATAGAACGGCGCGTGGCGCATTTCGATGGTGACGTAGATGACCTTGTAGAGCGCGAAAAAGACCGGGATCTGCAGCAGGATCGGCCAGCAGCCGGCGAGCGGGTTGATCTTTCTCTTCCTTGTAGAGCTGCCATCATCGCCGGTCTGCATGCGCCATGCGGTCGTCGCCATGCTTGGCCTTCAGCTCCTCCATCTTCGGCTGCATGCGCCTTCATGTTCGCCATGGACGCATATTGCCGGCTGGCGAGCGGGAAGAAGACGAGCCTTGACGACGACGGTGGTGCCGCAGGATGGCGAGACCGAAGTTGCCGAAGTAACTGGAAGAAGCCAGTCCATCAGCTTGAACATCGGCCGGGTGATGATCTCGAACCAGCCCCAGTCGATCAGCTTGTAGAAGTTGGTGATGTTGCCCTGTTCCTGGTAGGCGTCGATGACATCGACCTCTTTGGCGCCCGCGAAGACGCGGGTCTCGAAGGTCTTGGTCTCGCCGGCCTTGATGGCGCCCGTCGTCTGGCGGTAGTCCGCCTGGAACGGTCGCTGGCCGGCCGCGACATGGGTGAAGGAGGTCCTCGAAACTCGTGCCCCTGGGCGGCATGATGGTCGCGGCCCAGTACTTGTCCGTCAAACCGAACCAGCCATCGGCGACAGCGGTATGCTTCACCGGCTCGATATCATGCGCCCAGCTGGTCTCCTCGAGCGTGCCGTTCAGAACGCCGACATAGCCTTCGTGCAGCACGTAGGCAGGAGCGATTTCAGGAATGGTGTTGCGGACCAGCCGGCCGTAGGCGAGCAGCGGCACATCGGCGCCGGCGCCGTTCTTCACCGTGTCGATGACATCGAACATATATTCGCTGTCAACAGAGATCTTGCGCTCGAAGGTCAGGCCGCCGGGGCTGGTATAGGTCAGCGTCACCGGCTTTTCGGGTGTCAGCGTATCATTGCCGCTGACCGTCCAGACCGTGTTCGGGCCGGGCAGGGCGGCATTCGGAGCGCCGGTATAGCCGAGCTCGACGAAATAGCCGTCCTTGGTGTTGTTGGGGCTGAGCAGCGTGATGATCGGGCTGTTCTTGTCGACCGTCTCGCGATAGTTCTTCAGCTTGAGGTCGTCGATGCGGCCGCCGGTCAGGTTGATCGAGCCTTCGACCTTCGGCGTCTCGATCCTGACGCGGCTGGACTGCGCCAGCGCCTGGTCGCGGGTGATCACGCCATCGCTGGCGACATCGGTTCCCGGAATGGGCTGGCCGGTGACGGCGTCGATCGCGGGGGTCGTTGTCGTCGTGGTCTTCTGCTGCTTGGCGAGTTCGGCTTGGCGGGCCTCCTCCGCCACGCGCTGCGCCTCGATCTTCGGTCCCATGTAGAAGAACTGCCAGACGAAAACGATCAGGACCGAGGAAAACGATCGCCAGATAGTAATTACGATTTTGCTGCATCACTCTTTCCCGGTGCCCGGCTCTTGTCCCTTTGCCGGCTGGCAATGCGCGTAACGAGCGCCTTTGTCAATTCTTCAAATGACGCTTCGAGCGCGTCACGATGGCCGACGATCACATAGTCATGGCCCGGCAGCATTGCAAACCGGCCATGCAGCCGCACCGCTTCCCGGAGCCGCCGCCGGATTCGGTTGCGCTCGACCGAATTGCCCTGCTTCTTGGTGACGGTGAAGCCGGTGCGCGGTGCCTCTCCGGGCGCCTTGCGGTCGAGAACCTCGAGTATGAAGTAGGGGCCGCGGCGGCGTTCGCCCTGCCGCATACGCAAAAACTCCGGCCGGCTCTTCAGCCGGCCGGGGTTCATTCCGTTCTGTTCTGTGTCAGGCAAGGCTCCGCCAATCAGGCGGAGAGCCGCTTCCGGCCGCGGTTGCGGCGGGCAGCGAGGACCTTGCGTCCACCGGTGGTGGACAGGCGGGCACGGAAACCGTGCCGGCGCTTGCGGACAAGCTTGGACGGTTGATAGGTACGCTTCGTAGCCATTTATTTAGTTACCGCGGAGTGCGGCCCTTCTTGAATTTTAGCGTTTTTGATTTCGTCCGGACTTTTGTCCCCGGGAAAACTCCCGGTCGACTGGCCTTCCAGACGTGCCGGTCTCATAGGGAAACCGGCATTGAAAGTCAACAACTGCCGTGAAATTCAGTATTTTGCGGCCGGGGCTGAACCGCTGCAGGGGTCGCCGCGTAAACCTAAACACTTGTTAAGTTGCCGGTTTTTTCCTGGAGCCTGCTATGGTGGTGCAAATGGTGAGCCGAACTGGCTCCTATCCGGCTGATGTATCGGAGCAGGGTGTGGGACAAAGCGGTCAAGACGGCGCAGCGGCTTTCGCCGGCGGAGATTGGCGCCGTGCCGCTTGCTTCGCGACTGTCGACCAAGCTTCTGCTGCTGACGGTGATTTTCGTGGTCCTCGCGGAAATCCTGATCTTCGTGCCGTCGATCACCGACATGCGCCTCTCCTGGCTGCGCGACAGGCTGAACACGGCCGCCGCCGCCGCCATCATCGTCGACGGCCTGCCCAAGGTCGAACTGCCGCGGCCGTTGCAGGACGATGCGCTGATGGCGACGGGCACCAAGGCGATCGCGCTGCACAAGGCCGACATCACCCGCATGATCGTGGTCTCGGAAGTTCCCCCCAGCGTCAATGCGCAATATGACCTTTCGGATCGCGATTTTCCTCGCCGATGCGGGGGCTGCGTTTTTCCACCCTGCTCTTCGGCGGCAACGAGGTCTTCAGCGTGCGCGGCCCCGTGGGGGGAGAGCGGCATGTCGATCGAGCTCGTCATGTCCGACCGCGCCCTGCGCAAGGCGATGATCGTCTACACGCAGGAGATCCTCCTCTTCACCGTCATCATCTCCTTCATCACAGCTTCGATGATCTTCTTCGCCATCAACCGCACGCTGATCCGGCCGATCGCGCGGATGACGGCCAGCATGCAGGCCTTTGCCGACGATCCGGCCAATCCCCGGGCGATCGTCCAGCCGCCGCGGGGCACGGACGAACTCGCGCTTGCCGCCCGCCACCTCGCGGCGATGCAGGGCGACCTGCAGCGCACGCTGCGCCAGCAGAAGAACCTCGCCGATCTCGGCCTGGCTGTGTCGAAGATCAACCACGACATGCGCAACATCCTGTCCTCGGCGCAGCTCATGTCCGATCGCCTGGCCGATGCCGGCGACCCGGTGGCGCGGGGGCTGTCATCCAAGCTCGTCCGCACGCTGGGGCGCGCCATCGGCTATTCGTCGGAGGTGCTGTCCTACGGCCGCGCCAGCGAGACTGAGCCGCGCCGGGCGCGCATCCCGCTCCGGCCCCTGGTCGAGGATACCGCCGAAATCCTCGGCCTTGGCGTCGACACGCCCACGGCCTTCCGCATCGAGATGGCCGAGGGCCTCGATATCGATGCCGATCCGGAACAGATCTTCCGCGTGCTCTATAATCTCTGCCGTAACGCGGTGCAGGCGATCGAGGCGGACGACAATCCCGAGCCACGCATTATTGTCGCCGCCCAGCGCCAGGGCGATCGGGTGCGGGTCACCGTCGACGACAACGGCCCCGGCATGCCGCCCAAGGCCCGCGACAACCTCTTCGCCGCCTTCCGCGGCTCGGTGCGCGCCGGCGGCGTCGGCCTCGGCCTCGCCATCGCCCGCGAACTGATCGAAGCCCACGGCGGCGAGATCACCCTGGAGGACAAGCCCGACCGCGGCACCCGCTTCGCCTTCGTCGTGCCGGACCGCGCCGTCTCCGCATGACCCCCCGGCGCTGCCCCGACGGCCCCGTATTTTCACGCCCGGCCAAAAAATTTCATCAAGTCGCTTGCATTTCCGGACATAACGATTTAGTGGATCGCCTCGCAGCCGGCCAACAGGCCTGTGCCTGCGACACGCACCCGTAGCTCAGCTGGATAGAGCATCAGACTACGAATCTGAGGGTCGGACGTTCGAATCGTTCCGGGTGCGCCACTTCCTCAACAAATGCGAACTGTTCTGAGCAGCCCCTGGTCGGCGCTGGGCTGCCCGGCAATCCCTTGGTTTGAAAATCGAACAGATGATTAAGCAACGGAGCAACGCAGAAGGTTCGTAGCGCACTCAATATTGCTGATAGATGCCGTACGGTATTTCGGAGTCCTGTCTAGCATCGCTTTCTGTGCTTCGCTCCAAGCGTGACGTCTTCGAAGAAAGCTCTCTCACCGCAGTACCGTCTCTTGCAATTCGCATCTTCGTCATTGAACCGCACATTGCCGCTCGCATCCAGCAGGATGTCAAAGCGGCATTTTGCTCCCTCGTGGAGTGTTTCAGTATAACGCCATCCAGCTTTCACCCGCTTGGCTTGGCCGGCCAAGGCACACACATGAGTTGATGGTGAAGAGGTGACAAGATCGAAATTCGCGTCACCATTGCGTCTCAAGATGATTTTCAATCGAGTAAAGCCGTCAACGAAGCAATGTGGACCGGCGCTTAAGCCAAGGTTTGCCTTCGTGCCGGAGGTGGTCTGAGCCTGAGCCTGCTTGCCGCCGGGGCCGCAAAGTCTATCGATATGGTCGGTAAACCGTCGAATGCCGCCGAGAGAGACCGTCACGATCGATTGGCCCGAGGTGTTTCGTATCGACAGCCGATTGGATATTGCGAGGCGATCTACGACAGGCGTTGGAAGGGGGTCTCGCATGGCGACTTCGTTGCCGAACAGGAACATTTCGCCTCGGTGTTCGACCCTGCCTCCGTCTTGAGATTCGGAGACAAAAACAACCTGCCGATCGACCTGATCTGTCTTCCCCAAGGCGTTGCCGGAATAGCCTTCCAAATTAATGGTTACCTTAGCACTGCCGGATTTGCATCGTCCATGCAAGCTCACATGTATACTGCCGATACGGGTTTCGGCTACGGCATCAGATTGCCGGGTCGTGATTTTCCATGCTTCGTTAGACTGGGCCTGCCCCGGTCCGGCGAGGCCGGACACAAAGCTTAAACAAAGTGCTACGGCGGCAAACTTCACGGTCAACGCGTTCATGCTGAGCGTCTCCAAGTTGCTGCCAAAGATTAGTGTAGCGATATGGAAGCAGCAAGCGGAAACTCCATGGTCGTCGATCCATGGTTCGATGAAGCCCCGGCGGACCAAGCAGGCGAATTTGAAGTGAGATATCTTGCAGGCTTATAAGCCGCTGCAATGACATGGCAGGTCCTGGCGAGCCGACCTCGCGCGCCCTTCTCTCAGGTGCGGCGCTTCTTTCGTCGGCATGATCCTTTGCTTGCACCGGTCGGCTTATCCACAGCGCATGTTCGCGCCGCGCGCGCTCGCCTTTGGTTACCTCGCAGCGCCGGCGCCCGCTTTGGCGAGGAACATCGGCCCACCCTTGTGGGCCGGAAAGCCGTAGCCATTGATCAGCACAAGGTCGATGTCGCTCGCCCGTGCGGCGATGCCTTCCGCCAGCAGCCGCTCGCCTTCCGCCGCCATCGCGGCTAGCAGGCGGGTGACGATCTCGTCCTTGTCGACACGCCGTGGCACAATCGACTTTGCAGCCCGTGACGCCGCGATGATCGCGGTTACGTCCGGATCGACGGCCTTCCGGCCGCCTTCGTAGCTGTACCAGCCCTTGCCGGATTTCTGGCCGAAGCGGCCGGCTTCGCAGAGCCGGTCGGCGATGTCGACATAGCGCTCTTGCGGGTCGCGGTCCGCCGCCTGGCGCTTGCGACGCGCCCAGGCGATTTCGAGGCCTGCCAGGTCGAAGACGGAGAATGGCCCCATGGCGAAGCCGAAATCTTCCATGGCCGCATCGATCTCCTGCGGCTCGGCACCGTCCTCGACGAGAAACTCGGCCTCGCGGCGATAGGCGGAGAAGATGCGGTTGCCGATGAAGCCTTCGGTGACGCCCGACAGGATCGGCAGCTTGCGCATCCGCTTCGCCACGGCAAAGCCGGTGGCGAGGACGTCGGGCGCGGTCTCGGCGCAGCGGACCACCTCGACAAGCCGCATGATGTTGGCCGGCGAGAAGAAATGCAGGCCGAGAATGCGGCCCGGACGCGCGGTGACGGCGGCGATCCGGTCGGGGTCGAGATAGGATGTGTTGGTGGCGAGAATCGCATCCGGGCGCAGGATGCCGTCCAGCGTCCGGAAGAGCTCGCTCTTGACCGCGAGATCGTCGAAGACCGCCTCGATGACGAGATCTGCGTCGGCCAGCGCATCGAGCGAACCCTTGACGGAAAGGCGCGACAGGCGGTCGGCGAGCCCGGCGGCGTCGATGCGGCCGGATGCCCTGTTGCGCTCCAGAATGGCCGTGATCCGCTCGAGGCCCTTCTGCGCGGCCTCCTCGCCCTGTTCCACGCCTATCACCGCGTAGCCGGCGTCCAGGGCTGCGACGGCGATGCCGGAACCCATCAGGCCGGTGCCGACGATGCCGACCGCAGAAACAGCGCGCGGCGCCACGCCCTCGAGGTCGGCGACCTTCGCCGCCTCGCGCTCGGCGAAGAAAACATGGCGGAGCGCCGCCGCCTGTTCGGAATCCTTCAGACGCAGGAAGGTGGCACGCTCTTCCGCGAGGCCGGTGTCGAGTGTCATCGCCCGCGCGGCGGCAACGAGGCGGATGGCTTCGCCCGGCGCCACCTGTCCGCGCGCCCTGGCGGTGATCTTGCGCGATGCGGCCTCGATCGCGTCATCCGCCGCCTGAGGAACCGGGATACTTCCGGTTCGGCGGACTGTGGCGGCGCCGGCCCGCACAAGTGCGATCGCGCGCGCAACCGCATCGTCCTCCGCGACTTCATCCACGATCCCGAGCGACAGCGCTTCGCTGGCCTTCACGCTGCGACCTGTGCCAATAAGGTCTATGGCGACGGGCACGCCGGTCAGGCGCGGCAGGCGCTGCGTTCCTCCGGCGCCAGGCACCACTCCGAGCTTGACTTCGGGAAAGGCAACGCTCGCAGTGGCGGCAGCAATCCGGTGGTGGCAGGCGAGCGCGATCTCCAGCCCGCCGCCGAGCGCCGCACCGTTGAGCGCCGCGATCACGGGCTTGCCGGAATCCTCGATCTGCCGGCAGACATCGGGCAGCACAGGATCGACGGGCGGCTTGCCGAATTCGGTGATGTCGGCGCCGCCGACGAAGATCCTGCCCGCGCCGGTGATGATGACGGCGCCGATGTCGGCGCTGCCATTGGCATGCGCGATGGCACCGGACAATCCGGCGCGCATCGCCGTCGAGGCGGCATTGACGGGTGGGTTGTCGATCGTCACCACCAGCACGCCATCAACGACCTGCCCTGTGACGCTGTCCGAGAAATCCAGCGCGGCGTCCGATCCAGTCATCGTCACGATTCCGGTATGACGGCGTGGGCCTGGATCTCGATCTTGGCGCGGTCCTCGACCAGCGCCACGACCTGGACGGCCGCCATGGCCGGGAAATGCTTGCCGATCACCTCGCGATAGGCCTGGCCGATGCCCTTGAGATTGGCGAGGTATTCCTTCTTGTCGGTGAAATACCACGTCATCGAAGTGATGTGCCGCGGCTCGCCGCCGGCCGCCCGAACGACGGCGACGACATTTTCCAGCGTCTGCCGCACCTGGCCGACAAAATCGTCGGTCTCGAACTGGCACTGGCCGTTCCAGCCGATCTGGCCGCCGACGAACACGAGCCGGCCTTGCGCCTCGACGCCATTGGCATAGCCGATCGGCCGCGCCCAGCCCTCAGGTTGCAGGATCGTGTGCATGCGTCTTCTCCAGGTGATGGGTGAGCGCGGCGCGGAGCGCGTCCGGCCAGGCGCAGGAGGTGTGGGTTTCGAGCGAGGTGGCGACCAGCCTGTGGGCGGCCGTGAACAGGGTCTCGCCACGGGCAGAGACGGTATGGGCGAGATCCACGGATGAACGGCCCAGGCGGATGACGCGGATATCGATCACGAGATCGTCGCCCTGATAACCGGGGCGCTGGAACACGAGGTTCATCGTCACCGTTGGCGTGCCCATCCGCATCGCGCCCGTCATCCGGTCGCGCGGGGCGTCGAGGGCGGTGAAGAAATCCTCGATCGCGCCATCCAGAATCCGGAGATAGGACGGGTAATAGGCGATGCCCGAGGGGTCGCAATCACCGAAACGGAGGGGATAGGTCTTGGAGAACATCGCGCCTTACGCCCCCTTCATCAGTTCACGGGCGACGATCAGCTTCTGCACTTCGGTGGCGCCCTCGTAGATCCTGAGCGCGCGGATTTCGCGATAGAGGCTTTCGACGATCTCGCCCGAGCGGACGCCGCGGCCGCCGAAGAGCTGGACGGCGCGGTCGATCACGGATTGCGCGGTCTCGGTCGCCGTCATCTTGGCCATGGCGGCTTCCTTGGTGGTCGTGAGCTTCTGCGCGTCGCGGCGCCAGGCGGCGCGGTAGGTGAGCAGGGCGGCGGCATCGATGCCGGTCGCCATGTCGCCGAGCGTCGCCTGGGTCAGTTGCAGGTCGCCCAGCGTCGCGCCGAACATTTTTCGCGCCTTCGCATGCGCCAGGCTCTCATCGAGGGCGCGGCGGGCAAAGCCGAGCGCGGCGGCGGCGACCGAGGCGCGGAAGATGTCGAGCGTGCGCATCGCGATCTTGAAGCCCTCGCCGGGCGCGCCGAGCCGCCGCGAGGCGGGAATGCGGCAGGCGTCGAAGCGGATCGTCGCCAGCGGATGCGGCGCGATCACCTCGATACGCTCGGCGATGGAGAAGCCGGGATCGTCGGCGAAGACGACGAAGGCGGAGATGCCGCGCGTGCCGGGCGCCTCGCCGGTGCGGGCGAAGACCGTGTAGACATCGGCGATGCCGCCATTGGAAATCCAGGTCTTCTCGCCGTCGAGCACGTAGGCGTCGCCATCGGCGCGCGCGGCGCAGGCCATGGCCGCGACATCGGAGCCGGCCTCCTTTTCGGAGAGGGCGAAGGCCGAGATCCATTCGCCCGATGTGACCTTGGTCAGCACTGCGGCCTTCAACTCTTCAGATCCCGACAGCCCGATCGCGCCGGTGCCGAGCCCCTGCATGGCAAAAGCAAAATCCGCGAGCCCGTCATGCCAGGCGAGCGTTTCGCGCGCGAGGCAGACCGAGCGGGAATCGATTGCCGAGCGGCCGGCATCGCCGGTGGCGAGCCCAAGCAGGCCGGCATTCCCCAGCGCCTTGACCAGCGCGCGGCAGGCCTTGTCGACGTCATGGTGGTCGACCGACGCCAGAGCGCCGGATGCGGCGAAGGCATCGAGCTTTTCGGCGACGCCACGATGGTCCGCGTCGAAGAACGGCCAGTCGAGATGGTCACGGGTCGGGCCGGAGAGCGTGGTCATCAGTTGCCCTCGAACACAGGTTTCTGCTTGGCGGCAAAGGCCTCGAAAGCGCGGCGGAAATCGCCGGTCGCCATGCAGATCGCCTGGGCCTGGGCCTCGGATTCGATCATCTCGTCGATGCCCATCGCCCATTCCTGGTTCAGCATCGTCTTGGTGATGCCATGCGCGAACCACGGGCCGTCAGCGAGAGAATGGGCGAGCTTGTCCGCTGCCGCATCGAGGTCGGAAGAGGCATGCAGCGCGTTGAAGAATCCCCAGCGCTCGCCCTCATCGGCACTCATGAAGCGACCGGTGTAAAGCAGTTCGGACGCCCGGCCCTGGCCGATGATGCGGGGCAGGATGCCGCAGGCGCCCATGTCGGCACCGGCCAGGCCGACGCGGGTGAACAGGAAGGCGGTCTTGGCTTCTGGAGTCGCGAGACGCAGGTCGGAGGCCATGGCGAGAATGGCGCCGGCACCGGCACAGATGCCGTCGATCGCGGCGACGATCTGCTGCGGGCACTTGCGCATCGCCTTCACGAGGTCGCCGGTCATGCGGGTGAAGGCCAGCAGGTCAGGCATCGCCATGCGGGTCAGCGGCTCGATGATCTCGAACACGTCGCCGCCAGAGGAGAAGTTGCCGCCGGCACCCTTCAGCACGACCGTCCGCACATCCGAGGCATAGACGAGGTCGCGGAACAGGTTGCGAAGCTCGGCATAGCTTTCGAAGGTCAGCGGGTTCTTGCGCTCCGGCCGGTTCAGCATCAGCGTGGCGACGCGGCCATCCTCGCTGACATCCCAGAGGAAATGCTCCGGTTTATAGTCACGGAACGGCTTGAGATGGCTGCTCATCGTTGCCTTGGTATCACTCATCCCGCCATGACCTCCCCACCGGCAATTGCGATTGCCTGCCCATTGATCGAGCCGGCATCCGGGGATGCCAACCAGAGAACCGTATTCGCCACTTCCTCGGGCCTGATCAGTCTGCCCTGTGGATTGGTCTTGGTGAATTCCGCCAGAGCCTGCTCCTCGCTGCGCCCGGTCTTGGCGACGATCTCGGCGATGGAGCGCGCGATAATCGGGGTGTCGGTGAAGCCGGGGCAGACGGCGTTGACCGTCACGCCCTTCTTCGCCAGTTCGAGCGCCAGCGCCCGGGTCAGCCCGATGACGCCATGCTTGGCGGCGCAATAGGCCGCCACATAGGCATAGCCGGTCAGGCCGGCCGTCGAGGCGATGTTGATGATCCGGGCACCCGCGCCATGCGCCTTGAGATCCGGCAGCACCGCCTGCGTCACGTTGAAGACGCCGGTCAGGTCTACCGACAGGACATGCGACCACATGTCGAGCGAGGTCTTCTCGAACGGCGCGCTCGGCGCTTCGCCGGCATTGTTGACGAGGATGGTGACGGGTCCGAAGGCGGCCTTCGCCTTTTCTAACCCGGCCGCAATCGCTGACGCGTCGGTCACATCGAAACCATCGGCGACGAAGGCAGACTCGCCAGGAAGATCCCGGGCCAACGCATCGAGCGGCTCGCGCCGCCGCCCGGCCAGCGTTACCCTCACACCGGCGCCGACCAGCGCGCGGGCGATCGCGGCGCCGATGCCGCTGCCGGCGCCGGTGACCAGCGCGTGATGACCTCCCAAAGTGCCCGACATCGCTTATTTCGCCCCGGCGGCGATGGCCTGCTTCTCGCGGACGAGATTGGTCTCGTATTGCGCCTTGCCCGAATAATACTGCTTCGGCCAGGGCACCGAGGTGATGCCGATCTTCGCAGCCTCATGCAGCGTCCAGGCGGGATCCGCGAGATGCGGACGGGCCACGGCGCAGAGATCGGCGCGGCCGGCGGCGATGATCGAATTGGCGTGGTCGGCCTCGGAGATGGCGCCGACCGCGATCGTGGGGATGCCGACCTCGTTGCGGATCTTGTCGGAGAACGGCGTCTGGAACAGGCGGCCATAGACCGGCTTTTCTTCCTTCCACACCTGGCCCGACGAGCAGTCGATCATGTCGGCGCCAGCCTCCTTGAACATGGCCGCGAAGATCGCGGCATCCTCGGGCGTGTTGCCGCCGTCGAACCAGTCGTGGCAGGAGAGGCGCACGGAAATCGGCCTGTCTTCCGGCCAGACCGCACGGACCGCGCGGAACACTTCGAGCGGATATTTTGCGCGCGCCGCATGGTCGCCGCCATAATCGTCGGTGCGGGTGTTGGTCAGCGGCGAGAGGAAGCTCGAGAGCAGGTAGCCGTGGGCGCAGTGCAGTTCGAGCCAGTCGGCGCCGGTCGCGGCGGCACGCTCGGCGGCCCGGACATGGTCGGCCAGCACGCGGTCGAGATCGGCGCGGTCCATCGCCTTCGGCACCTGGCTATGCTTGAGATAAGGCAGCGCCGAGGCCGAGACCAGCGGCCAGCCTCCCTCGTCCAGCGGCTGGTCGATGCCATCCCAGGCCAGCTTGGTCGATCCTTTGCGGCCGGCATGGCCGAGCTGGATGCCGACCTTGGCGGGCGTGTTGAAATGCACGAACTCGACGAGCCGCTTCCAGCCCTCGGCCTGTTCGTCGTTCCAGAGGCCGAGGCAGCCGGGGGTGATGCGGCCGTCCGGCGAGACGCAGGTCATTTCGCCGAAGACGAGGCCGGCGCCGCCCATGGCGCGGGCGCCGATATGGACGAGGTGGAAGTCGTCGATCAGGCCGTCCTTCGCCGAATACATCGCCATCGGCGACATCACGATGCGGTTCGGCAGCGTCACGCCGCGCAGCGTGTAAGGGGTGAACATCGGCGGCAGGCAGCGGTCGTTCGTCGTGGTGTCGAGGCCTGACTTCTTCGCAAACCAGCGCTCGTATCCCTCCAGCCAGTTGGCGTCCCTCAGGCGGAGATTCTCGTGGCTGATGCGCTGCGAGCGCGTCAGCATCGAATACATGAACTGCTCGGGCTCCATCGTATCGGCATAGCGGCGGCCGACGACCTCGAACCATTCCATGGCGTTGCGCGCCGCGTTCTGGATGCGGGCGACGTCGACGCGGCGGATCTCCTCATAGGTTTCGAGGACGGCTGGAATCTTGTCCTTCTGATGACCCAGCCGGTTGAACTGGTTGGCCAGCTCGATCGCGTCGTCGATGGCGAGCTTGGTGCCCGAGCCGATGGCGAAATGGGCGGTATGGGCCGCATCGCCCATCAGCACGACATGGGAATTGCCGTTGAAGTGGCTCCACTTTCCGCAGATGAGGCGGTTGAAGTTGAGCCAGGCCGAGCCGCGCATGTGGCGGGCATTGGTCATCAGCGAGGCGCCGTCGAGGACCTCAGAGAACAGGTCTTGGCAGAAGTCGATCGAGCCCTGCTGGTCGAGCGCGCCGAGGCCATGCGCCTCGTAGGCTTCCTCGGTCGTCTCAACGATGAAGGTCGACGTGTTTTCGTCGAACTTGTAGATATGCGCCTGGAACCAGCCGTGGTCGGTCTTGCGGAAGTCGAAGGTGAAGGCGTCGTAGGACTTGTTGGTGCCGAGCCAGATATAGCGGTTCGGGCGCACGACGAGATCGGGCTGGAAGACCTCGGCATATTTGTTGCGGACCTTCGAATTCAATCCGTCCGACGCGATGATCAGGTCGGCATCGGGGAAATCGAGATCGCTGTCGACCTCTGTCTCGAACGCGAGTTCGACGCCCAGATCTTCGCAGCGCCTCTGAAGTATGTTGAGCAGCTTCTTGCGGCCGATGCCGACGAAACCGTGCCCGGTGGTGCGCTGACGGGTGTCCTTGAACCATACCTCGATGTCGTCCCAATGATTGAACGCATCCTGGATGGAGGCCGCGCTTTCCGGATCCCAGACCTTCATCGATTCCATGGTGGCATCGGAAAACACCACGCCCCAGCCGAATGTGTCATAGGGCTTGTTGCGCTCGACCACGGTGATCGAATGCTCCGGATGGAGTTTCTTCATCAGGAGCCCGAAATAGAGGCCGGCCGGTCCGCCGCCGATGCATACGATCCGCATGTCAGTACCCTCTTTTCGCCAGACGGGCGGGACGCCGCGTCGATATATTTTAAGGTTAAAATAAGTTTGCGGAGGCGACCTGTCAATGTCGAAGGCGCAAGTCGTCGAGATATTTTATGATTAAACTAATTCGACCGACCTCGCCAGCGCGACCTCAGGCAGGCACGGCGCCGATCGGCCGGAACCCCCCACGCCAGTAGACCAGGGCGCCGGTTTGCTCGGCGATCTCGATCGAGCGCACCCGGCCGATCAGGATCGAATGGGTGGATTTCTCGATCATGTCCTCGATCTCGCAATCAAGCGCGACACTGGCTCCGACCAGAAGCGGCGCGCCGGTCGGTCCGTTCCGCCATTGACCAAGCGCGAAGCGGTCCGCGCCCTTGATGCCGCCCTGGCCGGTGAAGCGCTCGGCGATCGGCTGGTGGTGCGGCGCGAGAGAATTGACGCCGAAATGTCCGAAAACCTCGAAAAGCGGCCAGGAGGATGAACTGCGGTTGACGCAGACCAGCATCAGCGGTGGGTCCATGGACAGCGACACGGCCGAGGTGGCGACGAGGCCGGAGCGGCGATCGCCGGTGCCGACAGTGATGACACTGACATTGCCGGCGAAATGGCGCATCGCCAGCCGGTAGGCGCCCGGATCCGGCAGCGGTGCCGTGAACATGTCCATTCTCATCTCCAGTCTCCCTCCGATAAGCGCGCCGCCACCCTTGCGGTGCGATGCGCGAGAATCCGGCGCGACGGCGACCCCATCGCCATCGCGCCGGCAGGCGTCGGGTCAGGCCGCGGCCGCATGTGTCGTGGCCGCGCGGCGGATGCCGCGGGCTTCGAGGATCGGCAGAACATGGTCGCGGAAATAGGGAAACTCTTCCGCATAATCGACGAAGGACAGCGTGGTGCCACCGAAGCCGGCGGCATGCAGTGCGATGATGCCCTCGGCCACCTGCTCCGGCGTGCCGACCAGCGGGAAGCCGCCATGGCCGGCGGCCATGCGGTCGCGGATCAGCGCCAGCAGGTCATGCGGGAAGGATTGGGCATGGGCGAACTGCAGGCGGACGAGATTGTCCACCGCTTCCCAGTCGGCATGGGTCTGGCCGAAATGCTGCAGATAGTCCTTCGCTTCCTTCTCGGTCGGGCGGCACACGACATGGCTGAAGGTCAGCACGCCGACCTGGCGGCCGGCATCGGCGCCCTGTTGTTTGAGCGCGGCCACCTCTTCCTTCGACCGTTCGAGATCGATGGCCGGAGTGAACAGGAAATCGGCATTCTTGACGGCGAAGGCGCGGCCCTGGCCGGAGCCCGCGGCATTGAGGATCGGCACCTTGCGCGACGGACGCGGGTCGCCCAGCACCTTCTTCAGCTTGAAATGCGGGCTGTCCCAGTCGAAGGCCTCGGACTTCGACCATAGCGCCTTGACCACGTCGAACCATTCCTGGGCATAGCCGTAGCGGTCCTCGTGGCCGGCGGGCAGGTCGAGGCCGAGCGCCTCGTATTCCGGCTGGTTCCAGCCGGCGACGATGTTGAGGCCGATGCGGCCGCGGCTGATCTGGTCGATCGTGGCGATCTGCTTGGCGACGACGACGGGATGGTTCGCCGCCACATGGATGGTGGCGAACACATTGATGTTGCGGGTGCTGGCCAGCAGTCCGGCGGCCCAGGTCACGGTCTCGAGCACGCCGCCATGGAAATTGGTCTCGCCGCCGTAACCGATCCAGCGGGCGATCGGCAGCATGAAGTCGATGCCGGCGTCATCGAGCATCTTTCCGAGGCGAAGGTTGTTGTCCCAGGAGTTGTCCCAACGCTCCTCGACCTTGGTGACGGACATGCCGCCCGAGCAATTGGAGGCGAAGGTTCCGAGCAAAAACTGCCCGTCTGCGAACATGCTGTTCTCAGTCATGGTGGTTCCCCGATTTTTTGTCAGAATTTACAATAGAAAATCTATTTGAAACTTAAAGCTTGTCAATCGAAATTCGATGGCCGATGTCTAGGAAAACAGGCAAATGCGCGTCTTGCGTCGGCAATCGGGAAGCAGAGTGATGAAAACAAAGGGCAATTCGACCGGGACGGAAGCGGCGGTGGATCGCAGTTGGCACCTCGCGCGCAATCCGCTGGAGGTCGATGTCGCGGAACTCGAATATGCGTTGATGCGCGGCTTCGAGGCCTTCGGCCGCTGGCAGGGCGAATGCCTGGCCTCGGTCATCGACCTCGTTGCCAGTGGCCCGGAAAATGCCATGCTGCACATCATCCGCATGCATGACCGGCCCAAGACCATCAAGGACCTCGCGCGGCTCGCCAATCGCGAGGACATTCCCAACATGCAGTATAGCCTGCGCAAGCTGATCGGCGCCGGCCTGGTGGTCCGCAACGGCAGCGGCCGCTCCGGCGTAACCTATTCGGTCACCGACAAGGGCCGCGAAGTCACGGATCGCTATGCCGATGTCCGCGCCTCGCTGCTGATTAAGGCCGTGCAATCGGTGCCGAACTTCCAGAGCCGGTTGCAGGAGGCCGCTGCGACGCTCGACCTGCTGACCGGCATCTACGAACAGGCCGCCCGCACGGCGGCGACGCATCGACGGTATCATGGACAACCATCGCAATCGGGCCTGGCCGCAGAAGCACCTGGCTCATCTACCAGCGGTGCCACGGGTCGCTGATCTCGTTTTTGTGAAGTGCGGCTGACGGAAACCGCCGCATCGGCTCATTACATATGTCCGGTACCGGCCCCGACCGCGAGGCTTTCCATTTCACACCGGTTTCAGGCGAGGGCTCCCGCCCGCCCGCCCGAAGGAGTATCGACATGAAGAAAACGATTATCGGGCTCACGGCCCTTCTTTTCGCCAGCCCGGCCCTCGCGATCGAGCCAATCCCGGGAAGCATCGGCTATGGCGGAGCGCCGCACTCAAAGCTTCAGAGGAGTCCCGTCGGGAGCACCCTGGTCCACCGGTTCCGCTATGACGGCAACGAATATGAAGAGCGCTATGTCCTCCAGGCGGACCGCAGCCTTAAGCTCGTCTCGCGGAGCCGTCGAGCCGACCGATAGGCTGCCGGGAGCGTCCGGTACTGCATCGGCTCCGTCTTGGCTTGGTTCCATCTTGGGTTGGCCACGCGCATCGCCGCGCGTGGCCAGTGTGGGGGTGCTGATGATCAGGCTGCAAGCTTCTGCAGATACGCATCCGCTTCTTCCGGCACGGCGAACCAGGGGAAGAAGTCGCGCGGGTCGTTGAAGCCGTTGGCGATGCGCTTGGCCAAAACAGGGAAGGCCTGGGCCGAACCCATGATGTTGAGCACATGCGGCGGTGGCGGCTGCAAGAGCGCGTTGGTCCAGCCGACGACGAACTGGGCGTAGTTCCAGTAGGAGTCGAACGCGCCCTGCATGAAGGCGGCGTCGAACGGCCGGTCGCCTTGGGCGAGGATTGCATCCATATAGGCCCTGGCGGCCTTGGAGGCATTGTTGGAACCCTGGCCGGTAATCGGGTCGTTGAGGCAGACGGCGTCCGCCATGCCGAGCACGATCGCCCCCGAGGGCAGCTTTCCGATCGGCTTGCGCACGGTGGGTGCGAAGGCGCCTGACAGAATGCCGTTGTCGTCGGTGAGCGAGATGTTGCGATTGCGATCGGCTTCCCAAGGCAGGAACGTGTCGAGAATCCATTTCGACTTGGCGAGATGGTCCTCGGGCGTCTTGACGTCCTTCCAGCAATCCATCGGACCGCCGGGAATGCCTTCGAACACCATGATGTCGCAAGATCCGTTGACCGTCAGTGCCGGGAAGACGAAATATTCGCCGACCGTGGGGATCAGGTTGAAGTTGACGGCCGAGTGATCCGGGCGCGGCAGCATGCCGTTGACATAGGTCAGCGCCAGTGCGCGCTGCGGCTTGTCGAACGGCGACTTCTCGGCGTCGCGCTCGAACAGCTTGGCGATGTCGCCCTTGCCGGCCGCCACGATCACCAGTTCGGACTGCCTAGCATAGCGTTCGAGATCGTCGATGCCGGCGTCATGGATGGTGATGGTGCCGCCGCGGCGCTCGAATTCCGCTATCCAGCGCGGCACCTTGACGCGCTGGTCGACGCTCTGGCCCGGCTTGTCGAGCATGCCGTTCCAGTCGATGGCTTTCTTGCCGGAACCATCGGGAGCGGGCACGACGAAATTGATCGAGTCGACTGTGGGGCATTCTCCGTCCCAGAAGTTCAGCCCGAGATCGCGCTCGTTCTGCAATGCGTCGTCGAACATGCACTGGCTGGACAGGACCTTGCCCGACCGGACCTGTTCGGCAGTGCGGTTCTGGACGATATCGACCTCGTAGCCTTCGGACAGGAGACCGCAGCCGAGCTGGAGGCCGGACTGGCCGCCCCCGACGATGGTGATCTTGCGTGATGTGCTCATTGTTTCAGTTCCCATTTTTTGATTGTCTTCGGAGTTCACTCGTTCATTCCATGAGCTTCGGAATGGCCGGCACGTTCTGCTCAGGCCCCATGGCGGTGTAGCCGCCGTCGACCTTGATGTCGGTGCCAGTGATGAAGCTCGCATTGTCGGACAGCAGGAAGGCCACGGCCTCGCCCACTTCCTCTGGGTCGCCGGTGCGGCCGAGCAGGTGGAAGGGGGCCGCCACCTTGTCTGTCTTCTCGCGGTTGCCGTCTGTGAGCTGGACCATGATGTTCGACCAGGTCCAGCCGGGCGAGACCGCATTGACGCGGATGCCGTCGGGCGCAAGGTCCATCGCCTGGTTTCGGGTCAATTGCAGGATCGCCGCCTTGGACACCGGATAGACCCAGCGGCCCGTCTGGGCGACGCGCGAGGAGATCGAGCCAAAATTCACGATCGCGCCCTTGTTGGCCTTGAGATGCGCATGCGCCGCCTGCATCAGCATGACCGAGCCGACAATGTTGATGTCGAGCGCCTTCAGCCAGTCGCCACGGGCCGTTTCGGCACCGTTGTCGAGATAGGTGCAGGCGACGTTGACGAGGTAGTCGAGCCGGCCGGTGGTTTCGACGGTCTTCGCCACAAGGGCTGCGATGTCGTCGTCGCTGGTGATGTCGGTCCGGATGAAGCTGGCATCCGGCCCGAGCCTCTCGGCGGCGGCAGCGCCGTCCACCTCATTGATGTCGGCGATCACGGCCTTTGCACCGTAGCCGATCAAGGTCGCGGCGACTGCTTGACCTATGAGAGTGGCCCCGCCCGATATGATCGCCGTCTTTCCGTTCAATCCACGCATCGGATTCCCCATCTGTTGTTCTTGAATAGGCTTGCAGGCGCACCCTGGTCCGGCGGCAGGACCGGTCAGGCGGCCGGCCGTGTCGTCGTGAAGCCGCCATCGACATAGACCAGCGGCTCGGCGGTGCCGTTTTCGCTCAGCGTCTTGCGGACGCGGCCGATCAGGATGACATGGGTGGCGAAATCGACCGCCTGTTCGAGATCGCAGTCGAAACTGGCGATTGCGCCGTCGAGCACCGGGGCGCCGGTCTCGGCATCCTGCCAGTCGCCGACCTGGAACCGCTCGGCGCCCGAAAGCGTCGTGCGACCGGCAAAGGTTTCGGCGACGGGCTGCTGGGCCTTGGTCAGCACGTTGACGCAGAAATTACCGCTTTCCGGTGCGATCTGCCCGACCCAGGTCTCGCGGTTGATGCAGGCGACGACCGAAGGAGGCTCGACGGTCAGCGAACAGACAGCGGTTGCCGTGACGCCGCGGGGCTCGCCGTTCAGGCCGCGCGTGGTGACCACGGTCACCGCCCCGGCGACCTGGCGCATCGCGGCGCGGAATGTGTCCTTGTCCATGGCGCTTGCTCCTCGTTGCGCGGGTGGAAAGCCCGGGACTTTCATTCACTTTAAATCTAAAGTACCGTCATGATCCGCGGGTCCGGCATGGAGGACAATCCGGATCGCGCAGACGAATATCCAGATCCGGCAAGCCGTCCTGGATTTTGTTAGTTACCGCCAAAGGATCCGGGCCAGGGATCCGGGCCGGAGAAAGCCGATGTTGACAGCAGACATGCCGCTCTCCCGTTTTGCCGCCGTCGACACGCGCTCGCCCGACGATGCGCGCGAGGCGATCGGCCGCATCTTCTGTCCGCATTTTCTCAATCCGGTCGGGCCGACGGCCGGCGCATTCCATGCACGCCATCACTCGGCGCAGCAGGTGGGCTACTCGGTGAACTTCGTTGCCTATGGATCGACGGTCGAGATCGATCCCGGCGAACTGTCGCGGTTCTTCCTGCTGCAACTGCCGATCACGGGCTCCGCCCGGGTTCGGTGCGGCACCGTGGCGGCCGATGTCGAGGCCGGTGTTCGGGGCTCCATTCTCTCGCCGACGCTCGGCACCCGCATGATCTGGAACGAGGGCTGCGAGAAGCTGATTATCCTCCTGCATCGTGATGCGGTCGAGGCGCAATTCGAAAGCCTGACCCATGAGAAGGCGCGTGCCATCGAGTTCGACACCGGCGTCGATCTCGCCAGCCCCGTCGGTCGCGCGATCTGGCAGCATGCCGAACTGATGCTGGGGGCAGCCGAAAGGATCGACGGCGTTCCGGATGCCTATCGTGTGATGCTCCGGGATGGCCTTGCCACGCTCCTGCTGTCGAGCCTGTCGAGCAGCGCATCGTCGGCGTTTTCCCGGCCCGCGCGACTGGCAAGTCCGGCAGCAGTGCGGCGCGCGGAGGACTACATGGCCGCCCATGCCGAGCGGGCGGTTTCGATGGCGGAGATTGCCGCGGCATCCGGCGTTTCCCTCCGCTCCCTCCAGGATGCCTACCGCAAGGCGCGCGGCATGACCCTGGGCGAAGGGCTGCTCGCTCTTCGTCTGGATCGTTTCCGCGCGGGGTTGTCGGAACCCGGCGTTGCCGCATCCGTCGCCGAGGCGGCGTTCGCGGCAGGCTTCGGCCATCTGGGGCGGGCTGCGGCCGCCTACCGGCAGCGATATGGCGAGTCGCCGTCGGAAACCTTCCGACGGCGCAGATGATGGTTCCGCGGATTATTCGCCGGGCTTCTTCGGGTCCCAGAGCTTCGTCTCCGCGGTCTTTTCATAGGCCATGCCATCGGGGTAGCTGATCGCCTCGAATTGCAGTCCCCAGGGGGCTTGGAAGTAGAGGATCGTCTGGCCGGCGGCGGGGCCTTCGGAAATCGGCACCGGACCCATCCGGGTCGTCACGCCCTTCTTGTCGAGATAGGCCTTCACCGCGGCCACGTCATCGACGTAGAAGGCGATGTGGAAGGCGCCGATGTCGCTGTTCTTCTGCTTGAGGTCTTTCTGGTCCGGCGCGGTGTATTCGAACAGCTCTACGTTTGAGCCGAAGCCGCAACGCATGAGCGTGATTTCGGTAATGACCGCCTTGGCATCGACGCCCAGCAGGTCGGTCATGAAGGTGCCCTTGTCATCCGCGAACGGACCGAAGGAGGTCGCCTTCTTGCAACCGATGACATTGGTGAAGAAGTCGACGGCTTCAACCATGTTCGGCACCGTCACGCCGGTATGGTCGTGGCCGCGCATGCCGGGAATGGTGTCGGCGTGCACCGCGCCGGCGGTCAGCAGGGCAAGCAGGGCAGCAATTTGATAGGTGGTCTTCATTCGAGTTCCCCTTCTTCAAGCGCGGGCATGGCTTCGCCGATCGCCGGAGCCCGCTGGTCCGGCGCGGTATCGTCTCGGATTGCATGTGCTGTCGCCTTGCCGGCGATCGTCTATTGGGTCTCGTCGACCAGGCTCTCGCGCATCAGCCAGTCCGGATCGATTTCCGGAAGCGGAATGGCATCGAGTAGCGCGCGGGTATAGTTCGATTTCGGCGCGGCGAAGACCTGTTCGCACGGGCCTTCCTCGACCACCTTGCCAAGGCGCATGACATAGACCCGGTCGCAGATCGCCCGGATCACGCTGAGGTCGTGGCTGATAAAGGCCATCGCCAGGCCGAGATCCCGGCTGAGGTCCTTGAGCAGGTTCAGCACCTGCGCCTGGGTCGAGACGTCGAGGCCCGAGACGATCTCGTCGGCGAGCACGAAATCCGGTTCCAGCAGCGCGGCCCGGGCGATGCCGATGCGCTGGCGCTGGCCGCCCGACAGTTCGTGCGGATTGCGGTCGAGCACGGTTCTCGGCAGCGTCACGCGGTCCAGGATGTTGACGACGCGTTGCTCCGCCTCGCGGGCGTCCTTCGCCAGGCCGTGCAGCAGCAGTGGTTCGACAAGGATGCGGCGGATCGACTGCCGCGGATTGAGCGACGCCATTGGGTCCTGGAAGATCATCTGCATGCGGCGGCGTAGCGGCCGCATCTCTGCGTCGGGCAGGCGGGTGATGTCGACGCCGTCGAACCGGATCTCGCCGGCGGACACGTCGACCAGCCTGAGCAGCGCCCGGCCGAAGGTGGTCTTGCCCGACCCGGATTCGCCGACGATGCCCACGGTCTCGCCGCGACGGATCGTCAGGTCGACGCCGTGCAGCACCTTGTGGCCCGGGCTTCGCAACAGGCCGCGGCCAGCGCCATAGGTCACCTCCAGGCCTTTTGCGACAAGCAGGTCCTCAGCCATCACGCGATCCCGATCTCGGCACGAAGTTTCTCGAACACGGCCTGCGGCACCGGCTCCAGCCCGGCGCCGGGCCTGTCGTAGCGGGGACCGGCGGCGATCAGCGCCCGCGTATAGTCGTGGCGCGGGTCGCTGAGCACATCGGCCGTGCGGCCCTCCTCGATCACCTTTCCGGCATAGAGCAGGGTGACGCTGTCGCAGATCTGCGCGACCACGCCGAGATCGTGGGTGACGAAGATCACGCCGGTGCCATGGGCCTGCTGGATGCCGCGGATCAGACGCAGGATCTGCTTCTGCACGGTGACGTCGAGTGCTGTCGTCGGCTCGTCGGCCACGACCAGCTTTGGTTCGAGCGCGAAGGCGGCTGCGATCAGCACGCGCTGGCGCATACCGCCCGAAAGTTCGTGGGGATAGGCCCTCAGCACGCGCTCGGGATCGCGGATATGGACTTCCTCGAGCAGCGTCAATGCCCGCGCATGCGCCTCGCGCGCCGAGAGGCCACGTCGCATCCTCAGGCCGTCGGTCAGCTGCGCCTCGATGCGGCGGCCGGGGTTCAGCGCGGTCTGCGGGTCCTGCGGGATCAGCGAGATCTCGCTGCCCATGATGTCGCGCAACTCGCGCTGCGGCAGCGTCAGCAGGTCGCGACCCTCGAAGCGGATGGCGCCGCCGGTGACGCGCACCGTGCGCGGCAGGATACCGAGCAGCGCCTTGGCGATTGTCGACTTGCCGGCACCGCTTTCGCCGACGAGGCCTCGCACCTCGCCGCGCTCCAGCGTCAGCGCGACGTCACGCAGGATCGGCGCGCCGTTGTCACGGTCGGACACGGCCGACAGTCCCGATATGGAAAGGAGAGGCTGGGTCATCGGCGCATCATCGGGTCGAGAGCCCGGCGCAGGCCGTCGCCGAGCTGGTTGAAGGCAAGGACGGTGAGGAACAGCATCACCAGCGGCGCCACCAGCACCCACCAGCCCTGGTAGATGATGGCACGGCCCTGCGCGATCATGCCGCCCCAAGTCGGGGTATCCGACGAAAACCGACAGGCCGACGAAGGACAGGATCGCCTCGACGATGACGGCAATGCCCATTTCGAGGCTGATGAGCGCCACGAGCACCGGCGCGACATTGGGCAGGATTTCGCTGATCAGGATACGGAAACGCGAGAAGCCGATGGTCCGGGCGGCGGTGACATAATCCATCTGCGCCTGCGCCATCGTCTCGGAACGGACGACGCGACAGAAGCGCGTCCAGTCGATGATGACGATCGCCGCAATGACGGAGTGCACGCCCGAGCCGAGCACGGCGACGAGCAGGATCGACAGCAGCACCGGCGGGAAAGCCATCCAGATGTCGACCAGCCGGCAGATGACGACATCGACCCAGCCGCGATACCAGCCGGCCAGCAGCCCGAGCACGGTACCGAGCAGGGCCGCGAGCCCGGCCGCGACGAAGGCGACGATCAGCGCGATGCGGGTGCCGTGGATCAGCCGGGAGAGCACGTCGCGGCCGAGATCGTCGGTACCGAGCCAGTAGCGGGTACCGCGCTCGGGCTGGTGGCCGGCTGGTATCGCGGCTGGGTCGATGTCGTCATCTGCCGGCTGGTCGACATCTGGATGGCTTTCCCGCCGGTGCTGCTGTCGATCCTGCTCGTCGCCGTGCTCGGCTCGGGCGTGCACTCCGTCATTGCGGCGATCGTCATCATCGACTGGACGCGCTTCTGTCGCGTCGTCCGTTCCGAGACGATGGCGCAGGCGCAGATGGATTATGTCACCGCCGCCCGGACCATCGGCTTCTCGCGTTTCCGTATCCTGATCAGCGAAATCCTGCCCAATGTCGCGCCGGTGCTCGTGGCGCTCATCAGCCTCGAAATGGGCATTGCCGTCATCGTCGAGGCGATCCTGTCCTTCGTCGGCCTGTCGGTTTTCGTCGGATACCCCGACTTGGGGCGGCATGATCGCGCAGGGCCGTGCCATCATCTACCAGGGCTGGTGGGTGCTGGTGGCGCCGCTGGTGATGCTGTTCCTCACCGTCCTTGCCTTCAACCAGCTCGGCGACGGCCTGCGCCGGGCTCTCGACCCGATGATGCGCCGATGACCCAGCCTCTCCTTTCCATATCGGGACTGTCGGCCGTGTCCGACCGTGACAACGGCGCGCCGATCCTGCGTGACGTCGCGCTGACGCTGGAGCGCGGCGAGGTGCGAGGCCTCGTCGGCGAAAGCGGTGCCGGCAAGTCGACAATCGCCAAGGCGCTGCTCGGTATCCTGCCGCGCACGGTGCGCGTCACCGGCGGCGCCATCCGCTTCGAGGGTCGCGACCTGCTGACGCTGCCGCAGCGCGAGTTGCGCGACATCATGGGCAGCGAGATCTCGCTGATCCCGCAGGACCCGCAGACCGCGCTGAACCCCGGCCGCCGCATCGAGGCGCAGCTGACCGACGGCCTGAGGATGCGACGTGGCCTCTCGGCGCGCGAGGCGCATGCGCGGGCATTGACGCTGCTCGAGGAAGTCCATATCCGCGATCCCGAGCGCGTGCTGAGGGCCTATCCCCACGAACTTTCGGGCGGTATGCGCCAGCGCGTGCTGATCGCAGCCGCCTTCGCGCTCGAACCAAAGCTGGTCGTGGCCGACGAGCCGACGACAGCACTCGACGTCACCGTGCAGAAGCAGATCCTGCGTCTGATCCGCGGCATCCAGCAGGCCCATGGCACCGGCGTGATCTTCGTCACCCACGATCTCGGCGTGGTCGCGCAGATCTGCGACAGCGTCACCCTGCTCTATGCCGGAAAGGTGATCGAGGAGGGCCGCACGGCCGATGTGCTCAGCGACCCGCGCCACGACTATACGCGGGCGCTGATCGCCGCCGGTCCCCGCTACGACAGGCCCGGCGCCGGGCTGGAGCCGGTGCCGCAGGCCGTGTTCGAGAAACTTCGTGCCGAGATCGGGATCGCGTGATGGCTGAGGACCTGCTTGTCGCAAAAGGCCTGGAGGTGACCTATGGCGCTGGCCGCGGCCTGTTGCGAAGCCCGGGCCACAAGGTGCTGCACGGCGTCGACCTGACGATCCGTCGCGGCGAGACCGTGGGCATCGTCGGCGAATCCGGGTCGGGCAAGACCACCTTCGGCCGGGCGCTGCTCAGGCTGGTCGACGTGTCCGCCGGCGAGATCCGGTTCGACGGCGTCGACATCACCCGCCTGCCCGACGCAGAGATGCGGCCGCTACGCCGCCGCATGCAGATGATCTTCCAGGACCCAATGGCGTCGCTCAATCCGCGGCAGTCGATCCGCCGCATCCTTGTCGAACCACTGCTGCTGCACGGCCTGGCGAAGGACGCCCGCGAGGCGGAGCAACGCGTCGTCAACATCCTGGACCGCGTGACGCTGCCGAGAACCGTGCTCGACCGCAATCCGCACGAACTGTCGGGCGGCCAGCGCCAGCGCATCGGCATCGCCCGGGCCGCGCTGCTGGAACCGGATTTCGTGCTCGCCGACGAGATCGTCTCGGGCCTCGACGTCTCGACCCAGGCGCAGGTGCTGAACCTGCTCAAGGACCTCAGCCGGGATCTCGGCCTGGCGATGGCCTTTATCAGCCACGACCTCAGCGTGATCCGGGCGATCTGCGACCGGGTCTATGTCATGCGCCTTGGCAAGGTGGTCGAGGAAGGCCCGTGCGAACAGGTCTTCGCCGCGCCGAAATCGAACTATACCCGCGCGCTACTCGATGCCATTCCGCTTCCGGAAATCGATCCGGACTGGCTGATGCGCGAGAGCCTGGTCGACGAGACCCAATAGACGATCGCCGGCAAGGCGACAGCACATGCAATCCGAGACGATACCGCGCCGGACCAGCGGGCTCCGGCGATCGGCGAAGCCATGCCCGCGCTTGAAGAAGGGGAACTCGAATGAAGACCACCTATCAAATTGCTGCCCTGCTTGCCCTGCTGACCGCCGGCGCGGTGCACGCCGACACCATTCCCGGCATGCGCGGCCACGACCATACCGGCGTGACGGTGCCGAACATGGTTGAAGCCGTCGACTTCTTCACCAATGTCATCGGTTGCAAGAAGGCGACCTCCTTCGGTCCGTTCGCGGATGACAAGGGCACCTTCATGACCGACCTGCTGGGCGTCGATGCCAAGGCGGTCATTACCGAAATCACGCTCATGCGTTGCGGCTTCGGCTCAAACGTAGAGCTGTTCGAATACACCGCGCCGGACCAGAAAGACCTCAAGCAGAAGAACAGCGACATCGGCGCCTTCCACATCGCCTTCTACGTCGATGACGTGGCCGCGGTGAAGGCCTATCTCGACAAGAAGGGCGTGACGACCCGGATGGGTCCGGTGCCGATTTCCGAAGGCCCCGCCGCCGGCCAGACGATCCTCTACTTCCAAGCCCCCTGGGGACTGCAATTCGAGGCGATCAGCTACCCCGATGGCATGGCCTATGAAAAGACCGCGGAGACGAAGCTCTGGGACCCGAAGAAGCCCGGCGAATAATCCGCGGAACCATCATCTGCGCCGTCGGAAGGTTTCCGACGGCGACTCGCCATATCGCTGCCGGTAGGCGGCCGCAGCCCGCCCCAGATGGCCGAAGCCTGCCGCGAACGCCGCCTCGGCGACGGATGCGGCAACGCCGGGTTCCGACAACCCCGCGCGGAAACGATCCAGACGAAGAGCGAGCAGCCCTTCGCCCAGGGTCATGCCGCGCGCCTTGCGGTAGGCATCCTGGAGGGAGCGGAGGGAAACGCCGGATGCCGCGGCAATCTCCGCCATCGAAACCGCCCGCTCGGCATGGGCGGCCATGTAGTCCTCCGCGCGCCGCACTGCTGCCGGACTTGCCAGTCGCGCGGGCCGGGAAAACGCCGACGATGCGCTGCTCGACAGGCTCGACAGCAGGAGCGTGGCAAGGCCATCCCGGAGCATCACACGATAGGCATCCGGAACGCCGTCGATCCTTTCGGCTGCCCCCAGCATCAGTTCGGCATGCTGCCAGATCGCGCGACCGACGGGGCTGGCGAGATCGACGCCGGTGTCGAACTCGATGGCACGCGCCTTCTCATGGGTCAGGCTTTCGAATTGCGCCTCGACCGCATCACGATGCAGGAGGATAATCAGCTTCTCGCAGCCCTCGTTCCAGATCATGCGGGTGCCGAGCGTCGGCGAGAGAATGGAGCCCCGAACACCGGCCTCGACATCGGCCGCCACGGTGCCGCACCGAACCCGGGCGGAGCCCGTGATCGGCAGTTGCAGCAGGAAGAACCGCGACAGTTCGCCGGGATCGATCTCGACCGTCGATCCATAGGCAACGAAGTTCACCGAGTAGCCCACCTGCTGCGCCGAGTGATGGCGTGCATGGAATGCGCCGGCCGTCGGCCCGACCGGATTGAGAAAATGCGGACAGAAGATGCGGCCGATCGCCTCGCGCGCATCGTCGGGCGAGCGCGTGTCGACGGCGGCAAAACGGGAGAGCGGCATGTCTGCTGTCAACATCGGCTTTCTCCGGCCCGGATCCCTGGCCCGGATCCTTTGGCGGTAACTAACAAAATCCAGGACGGCTTGCCGGATCTGGATATTCGTCTGCGCGATCCGGATTGTCCTCCATGCCGGACCCGCGGATCATGACGGTACTTTAGATTTAAAGTGAATGAAAGTCCCGGGCTTTCCACCCGCGCAACGAGGAGCAAGCGCCATGGACAAGGACACATTCCGCGCCGCGATGCGCCAGGTCGCCGGGGCGGTGACCGTGGTCACCACGCGCGGCCTGAACGGCGAGCCCCGCGGCGTCACGGCAACCGCTGTCTGTTCGCTGACCGTCGAGCCTCCTTCGGTCGTCGCCTGCATCAACCGCGAGACCTGGGTCGGGCAGATCGCACCGGAAAGCGGTAATTTCTGCGTCAACGTGCTGACCAAGGCCCAGCAGCCCGTCGCCGAAACCTTTGCCGGTCGCACGACGCTTTCGGGCGCCGAGCGGTTCCAGGTCGGCGACTGGCAGGATGCCGAGACCGGCGCCCCGGTGCTCGACGGCGCAATCGCCAGTTTCGACTGCGATCTCGAACAGGCGGTCGATTTCGCCACCCATGTCATCCTGATCGGCCGCGTCCGCAAGACGCTGAGCGAAAACGGCACCGCCGAGCCGCTGGTCTATGTCGATGGCGGCTTCACGACGACACGGCCGGCCGCCTGACCGGTCCTGCCGCCGGACCAGGGTGCGCCTGCAAGCCTATTCAAGAACAACAGATGGGGAATCCGATGCGTGGATTGAACGGAAAGACGGCGATCATATCGGGCGGGGCCACTCTCATAGGTCAAGCAGTCGCCGCGACCTTGATCGGCTACGGTGCAAAGGCCGTGATCGCCGACATCAATGAGGTGGACGGCGCTGCCGCCGCCGAGAGGCTCGGGCCGGATGCCAGCTTCATCCGGACCGACATCACCAGCGACGACGACATCGCAGCCCTTGTGGCGAAGACCGTCGAAACCACCGGCCGGCTCGACTACCTCGTCAACGTCGCCTGCACCTATCTCGACAACGGTGCCGAAACGGCCCGTGGCGACTGGCTGAAGGCGCTCGACATCAACATTGTCGGCTCGGTCATGCTGATGCAGGCGGCGCATGCGCATCTCAAGGCCAACAAGGGCGCGATCGTGAATTTTGGCTCGATCTCCTCGCGCGTCGCCCAGACGGGCCGCTGGGTCTATCCGGTGTCCAAGGCGGCGATCCTGCAATTGACCCGAAACCAGGCGATGGACCTTGCGCCCGACGGCATCCGCGTCAATGCGGTCTCGCCCGGCTGGACCTGGTCGAACATCATGGTCCAGCTCACAGACGGCAACCGCGAGAAGACAGACAAGGTGGCGGCCCCCTTCCACCTGCTCGGCCGCACCGGCGACCCAGAGGAAGTGGGCGAGGCCGTGGCCTTCCTGCTGTCCGACAATGCGAGCTTCATCACTGGCACCGACATCAAGGTCGACGGCGGCTACACCGCCATGGGGCCTGAGCAGAACGTGCCGGCCATTCCGAAGCTCATGGAATGAACGAGTGAACTCCGAAGACAATCAAAAAATGGGAACTGAAACAATGAGCACATCACGCAAGATCACCATCGTCGGGGGCGGCCAGTCCGGCCTCCAGCTCGGCTGCGGTCTCCTGTCCGAAGGCTACGAGGTCGATATCGTCCAGAACCGCACTGCCGAACAGGTCCGGTCGGGCAAGGTCCTGTCCAGCCAGTGCATGTTCGACGACGCATTGCAGAACGAGCGCGATCTCGGGCTGAACTTCTGGGACGGAGAATGCCCCACAGTCGACTCGATCAATTTCGTCGTGCCCGCTCCCGATGGTTCCGGCAAGAAAGCCATCGACTGGAACGGCATGCTCGACAAGCCGGGCCAGAGCGTCGACCAGCGCGTCAAGGTGCCGCGCTGGATAGCGGAATTCGAGCGCCGCGGCGGCACCATCACCATCCATGACGCCGGCATCGACGATCTCGAACGCTATGCTAGGCAGTCCGAACTGGTGATCGTGGCGGCCGGCAAGGGCGACATCGCCAAGCTGTTCGAGCGCGACGCCGAGAAGTCGCCGTTCGACAAGCCGCAGCGCGCACTGGCGCTGACCTATGTCAACGGCATGCTGCCGCGCCCGGATCACTCGGCCGTCAACTTCAACCTGATCCCCACGGTCGGCGAATATTTCGTCTTCCCGGCACTGACGGTCAACGGATCTTGCGACATCATGGTGTTCGAAGGCATTCCCGGCGGTCCGATGGATTGCTGGAAGGACGTCAAGACGCCCGAGGACCATCTCGCCAAGTCGAAATGGATTCTCGACACGTTCCTGCCTTGGGAAGCCGATCGCAATCGCAACATCTCGCTCACCGACGACAACGGCATTCTGTCAGGCGCCTTCGCACCCACCGTGCGCAAGCCGATCGGAAAGCTGCCCTCGGGGGCGATCGTGCTCGGCATGGCGGACGCCGTCTGCCTCAACGACCCGATTACCGGCCAGGGTTCCAACAATGCCTCCAAGGCCGCCAGGGCCTATATGGATGCAATCCTCGCCCAAGGCGACCGGCCGTTCGACGCCGCCTTCATGCAGGGCGCGTTCGACTCCTACTGGAACTACGCCCAGTTCGTCGTCGGCTGGACCAACGCGCTCTTGCAGCCGCCACCGCCGCATGTGCTCAACATCATGGGTTCGGCCCAGGCCTTCCCTGTTTTGGCCAAGCGCATCGCCAACGGCTTCAACGACCCGCGCGACTTCTTCCCCTGGTTCGCCGTGCCGGAAGAAGCGGATGCGTATCTGCAGAAGCTTGCAGCCTGATCATCAGCACCCCCACACTGGCCACGCGCGGCGATGCGCGTGGCCAACCCAAGATGGAACCAAGCCAAGACGGAGCCGATGCAGTACCGGACGCTCCCGGCAGCCTATCGGTCGGCTCGACGGCTCCGCGAGACGAGCTTAAGGCTGCGGTCCGCCTGGAGGACATAGCGCTCTTCATATTCGTTGCCGTCATAGCGGAACCGGTGGACCAGGGTGCTCCCGACGGGACTCCTCTGAAGCTTTGAGTGCGGCGCTCCGCCATAGCCGATGCTTCCCGGGATTGGCTCGATCGCGAGGGCCGGGCTGGCGAAAAGAAGGGCCGTGAGCCCGATAATCGTTTTCTTCATGTCGATACTCCTTCGGGCGGGCGGGCGGGAGCCCTCGCCTGAAACCGGTGTGAAATGGAAAGCCTCGCGGTCGGGGCCGGTACCGGACATATGTAATGAGCCGATGCGGCGGTTTCCGTCAGCCGCACTTCACAAAAACGAGATCAGCGACCCGTGGCACCGCTGGTAGATGAGCCAGGTGCTTCTGCGGCCAGGCCCGATTGCGATGGTTGTCCATGATACCGTCGATGCGTCGCCGCCGTGCGGGCGGCCTGTTCGTAGATGCCGGTCAGCAGGTCGAGCGTCGCAGCGGCCTCCTGCAACCGGCTCTGGAAGTTCGGCACCGATTGCACGGCCTTAATCAGCAGCGAGGCGCGGACATCGGCATAGCGATCCGTGACTTCGCGGCCCTTGTCGGTGACCGAATAGGTTACGCCGGAGCGGCCGCTGCCGTTGCGGACCACCAGGCCGGCGCCGATCAGCTTGCGCAGGCTATACTGCATGTTGGGAATGTCCTCGCGATTGGCGAGCCGCGCGAGGTCCTTGATGGTCTTGGGCCGGTCATGCATGCGGATGATGTGCAGCATGGCATTTTCCGGGCCACTGGCAACGAGGTCGATGACCGAGGCCAGGCATTCGCCCTGCCAGCGGCCGAAGGCCTCGAAGCCGCGCATCAACGCATATTCGAGTTCCGCGACATCGACCTCCAGCGGATTGCGCGCGAGGTGCCAACTGCGATCCACCGCCGCTTCCGTCCCGGTCGAATTGCCCTTTGTTTTCATCACTCTGCTTCCCGATTGCCGACGCAAGACGCGCATTTGCCTGTTTTCCTAGACATCGGCCATCGAATTTCGATTGACAAGCTTTAAGTTTCAAATAGATTTTCTATTGTAAATTCTGACAAAAAATCGGGGAACCACCATGACTGAGAACAGCATGTTCGCAGACGGGCAGTTTTTGCTCGGAACCTTCGCCTCCAATTGCTCGGGCGGCATGTCCGTCACCAAGGTCGAGGAGCGTTGGGACAACTCCTGGGACAACAACCTTCGCCTCGGAAAGATGCTCGATGACGCCGGCATCGACTTCATGCTGCCGATCGCCCGCTGGATCGGTTACGGCGGCGAGACCAATTTCCATGGCGGCGTGCTCGAGACCGTGACCTGGGCCGCCGGACTGCTGGCCAGCACCCGCAACATCAATGTGTTCGCCACCATCCATGTGGCGGCGAACCATCCCGTCGTCGTCGCCAAGCAGATCGCCACGATCGACCAGATCAGCCGCGGCCGCATCGGCCTCAACATCGTCGCCGGCTGGAACCAGCCGGAATACGAGGCGCTCGGCCTCGACCTGCCCGCCGGCCACGAGGACCGCTACGGCTATGCCCAGGAATGGTTCGACGTGGTCAAGGCGCTATGGTCGAAGTCCGAGGCCTTCGACTGGGACAGCCCGCATTTCAAGCTGAAGAAGGTGCTGGGCGACCCGCGTCCGTCGCGCAAGGTGCCGATCCTCAATGCCGCGGGCTCCGGCCAGGGCCGCGCCTTCGCCGTCAAGAATGCCGATTTCCTGTTCACTCCGGCCATCGATCTCGAACGGTCGAAGGAAGAGGTGGCCGCGCTCAAACAACAGGGCGCCGATGCCGGCCGCCAGGTCGGCGTGCTGACCTTCAGCCATGTCGTGTGCCGCCCGACCGAGAAGGAAGCGAAGGACTATCTGCAGCATTTCGGCCAGACCCATGCCGACTGGGAAGCGGTGGACAATCTCGTCCGCCTGCAGTTCGCCCATGCCCAATCCTTCCCGCATGACCTGCTGGCGCTGATCCGCGACCGCATGGCCGCCGGCCATGGCGGCTTCCCGCTGGTCGGCACGCCGGAGCAGGTGGCCGAGGGCATCATCGCACTGCATGCCGCCGGCTTCGGTGGCACCACGCTGTCCTTCGTCGATTATGCGGAAGAGTTTCCCTATTTCCGCGACCATGTTCTGCCGATCCTCGAAGCCCGCGGCATCCGCCGCGCGGCCACGACACATGCGGCCGCGGCCTGACCCGACGCCTGCCGGCGCGATGGCGATGGGGTCGCCGTCGCGCCGGATTCTCGCGCATCGCACCGCAAGGGTGGCGGCGCGCTTATCGGAGGGAGACTGGAGATGAGAATGGACATGTTCACGGCACCGCTGCCGGATCCGGGCGCCTACCGGCTGGCGATGCGCCATTTCGCCGGCAATGTCAGTGTCATCACTGTCGGCACCGGCGATCGCCGCTCCGGCCTCGTCGCCACCTCGGCCGTGTCGCTGTCCATGGACCCACCGCTGATGCTGGTCTGCGTCAACCGCAGTTCATCCTCCTGGCCGCTTTTCGAGGTTTTCGGACATTTCGGCGTCAATTCTCTCGCGCCGCACCACCAGCCGATCGCCGAGCGCTTCACCGGCCAGGGCGGCATCAAGGGCGCGGACCGCTTCGCGCTTGGTCAATGGCGGAACGGACCGACCGGCGCGCCGCTTCTGGTCGGAGCCAGTGTCGCGCTTGATTGCGAGATCGAGGACATGATCGAGAAATCCACCCATTCGATCCTGATCGGCCGGGTGCGCTCGATCGAGATCGCCGAGCAAACCGGCGCCCTGGTCTACTGGCGTGGGGGGTTCCGGCCGATCGGCGCCGTGCCTGCCTGAGGTCGCGCTGGCGAGGTCGGTCGAATTAGTTTAATCATAAAATATCTCGACGACTTGCGCCTTCGACATTGACAGGTCGCCTCCGCAAACTTATTTTAACCTTAAAATATATCGACGCGGCGTCCCGCCCGTCTGGCGAAAAGAGGGTACTGACATGCGGATCGTATGCATCGGCGGCGGACCGGCCGGCCTCTATTTCGGGCTCCTGATGAAGAAACTCCATCCGGAGCATTCGATCACCGTGGTCGAGCGCAACAAGCCCTATGACACATTCGGCTGGGGCGTGGTGTTTTCCGATGCCACCATGGAATCGATGAAGGTCTGGGATCCGGAAAGCGCGGCCTCCATCCAGGATGCGTTCAATCATTGGGACGACATCGAGGTATGGTTCAAGGACACCCGTCAGCGCACCACCGGGCACGGTTTCGTCGGCATCGGCCGCAAGAAGCTGCTCAACATACTTCAGAGGCGCTGCGAAGATCTGGGCGTCGAACTCGCGTTCGAGACAGAGGTCGACAGCGATCTCGATTTCCCCGATGCCGACCTGATCATCGCGTCGGACGGATTGAATTCGAAGGTCCGCAACAAATATGCCGAGGTCTTCCAGCCCGATCTCGTCGTGCGCCCGAACCGCTATATCTGGCTCGGCACCAACAAGTCCTACGACGCCTTCACCTTCGACTTCCGCAAGACCGACCACGGCTGGTTCCAGGCGCATATCTACAAGTTCGACGAAAACACGTCGACCTTCATCGTTGAGACGACCGAGGAAGCCTACGAGGCGCATGGCCTCGGCGCGCTCGACCAGCAGGGCTCGATCGACTTCTGCCAAGACCTGTTCTCTGAGGTCCTCGACGGCGCCTCGCTGATGACCAATGCCCGCCACATGCGCGGCTCGGCCTGGCTCAACTTCAACCGCCTCATCTGCGGAAAGTGGAGCCACTTCAACGGCAATTCCCATGTCGTGCTGATGGGCGATGCGGCCCATACCGCCCATTTCGCCATCGGCTCGGGCACCAAGCTCGCCATCGACGACGCGATCGAGCTGGCCAACCAGTTCAACCGGCTGGGTCATCAGAAGGACAAGATTCCAGCCGTCCTCGAAACCTATGAGGAGATCCGCCGCGTCGACGTCGCCCGCATCCAGAACGCGGCGCGCAACGCCATGGAATGGTTCGAGGTCGTCGGCCGCCGCTATGCCGATACGATGGAGCCCGAGCAGTTCATGTATTCGATGCTGACGCGCTCGCAGCGCATCAGCCACGAGAATCTCCGCCTGAGGGACGCCAACTGGCTGGAGGGATACGAGCGCTGGTTTGCGAAGAAGTCAGGCCTCGACACCACGACGAACGACCGCTGCCTGCCGCCGATGTTCACCCCTTACACGCTGCGCGGCGTGACGCTGCCGAACCGCATCGTGATGTCGCCGATGGCGATGTATTCGGCGAAGGACGGCCTGATCGACGACTTCCACCTCGTCCATATCGGCGCCCGCGCCATGGGCGGCGCCGGCCTCGTCTTCGGCGAAATGACCTGCGTCTCGCCGGACGGCCGCATCACCCCCGGCTGCCTCGGCCTCTGGAACGACGAACAGGCCGAGGGCTGGAAGCGGCTCGTCGAGTTCGTGCATTTCAACACGCCCGCCAAGGTCGGCATCCAGCTCGGCCATGCCGGCCGCAAAGGATCGACCAAGCTGGCCTGGGATGGCATCGACCAGCCGCTGGACGAGGGAGGCTGGCCGCTGGTCTCGGCCTCGGCGCTGCCTTATCTCAAGCATAGCCAGGTGCCGAAGGCGATGGACCGCGCCGATCTCGACCGCGTGCTGGCCGACCATGTCCGGGCCGCCGAGCGTGCCGCCGCGACCGGCGCCGACTGGCTCGAACTGCACTGCGCCCACGGCTACCTGCTCTCGAGCTTCCTCTCGCCGCTGACCAACACCCGCACCGACGATTATGGCGGCGACCATGCGGCGCGCGCAAAATATCCGCTCGAAGTGTTCCGCGCGGTCCGTGCGGTCTGGCCGGAAGACAGGCCGATTTCCGTGCGCCTCTCCTGCCACGACTGGTTCGACGGCGGCAACACGCCCGAGGATGCCGCGATCTTCGCGGCCATGTTCAAGGAGGCTGGCGCCGACATGATCGACTGCTCGTCGGGCCAGGTGTGGAAGGAAGAAAAGCCGGTCTATGGCCGCCTGTTCCAGACGCCGTTCTCCGACAAGATCCGCAACGAGGTCGGCATCCCCACGATCGCGGTCGGCGCCATCTCCGAGGCCGACCACGCCAATTCGATCATCGCCGCCGGCCGCGCCGATCTCTGCGCCGTGGCCCGTCCGCATCTCGCGGATCCCGCCTGGACGCTGCATGAGGCTGCGAAGATCGGCATCACCTCGGTGCCCTGGCCGAAGCAGTATTATTCGGGCAAGGCGCAATACGAGACCAATCTCGTCCGCGAGAAGCAGGCCATCGCCGCCGGGGCGAAATAAGCGATGTCGGGCACTTTGGGAGGTCATCACGCGCTGGTCACCGGCGCCGGCAGCGGCATCGGCGCCGCGATCGCCCGCGCGCTGGTCGGCGCCGGTGTGAGGGTAACGCTGGCCGGGCGGCGGCGCGAGCCGCTCGATGCGTTGGCCCGGGATCTTCCTGGCGAGTCTGCCTTCGTCGCCGATGGTTTCGATGTGACCGACGCGTCAGCGATTGCGGCCGGGTTAGAAAAGGCGAAGGCCGCCTTCGGACCCGTCACCATCCTCGTCAACAATGCCGGCGAAGCGCCGAGCGCGCCGTTCGAGAAGACCTCGCTCGACATGTGGTCGCATGTCCTGTCGGTAGACCTGACCGGCGTCTTCAACGTGACGCAGGCGGTGCTGCCGGATCTCAAGGCGCATGGCGCGGGTGCCCGGATCATCAACATCGCCTCGACGGCCGGCCTGACCGGCTATGCCTATGTGGCGGCCTATTGCGCCGCCAAGCATGGCGTCATCGGGCTGACCCGGGCGCTGGCGCTCGAACTGGCGAAGAAGGGCGTGACGGTCAACGCCGTCTGCCCCGGCTTCACCGACACCCCGATTATCGCGCGCTCCATCGCCGAGATCGTCGCCAAGACCGGGCGCAGCGAGGAGCAGGCTCTGGCGGAATTCACCAAGACCAATCCACAGGGCAGACTGATCAGGCCCGAGGAAGTGGCGAATACGGTTCTCTGGTTGGCATCCCCGGATGCCGGCTCGATCAATGGGCAGGCAATCGCAATTGCCGGTGGGGAGGTCATGGCGGGATGAGTGATACCAAGGCAACGATGAGCAGCCATCTCAAGCCGTTCCGTGACTATAAACCGGAGCATTTCCTCTGGGATGTCAGCGAGGATGGCCGCGTCGCCACGCTGATGCTGAACCGGCCGGAGCGCAAGAACCCGCTGACCTTCGAAAGCTATGCCGAGCTTCGCAACCTGTTCCGCGACCTCGTCTATGCCTCGGATGTGCGGACGGTCGTGCTGAAGGGTGCCGGCGGCAACTTCTCCTCTGGCGGCGACGTGTTCGAGATCATCGAGCCGCTGACCCGCATGGCGATGCCTGACCTGCTGGCCTTCACCCGCATGACCGGCGACCTCGTGAAGGCGATGCGCAAGTGCCCGCAGCAGATCGTCGCCGCGATCGACGGCATCTGTGCCGGTGCCGGCGCCATTCTCGCCATGGCCTCCGACCTGCGTCTCGCGACTCCAGAAGCCAAGACCGCCTTCCTGTTCACCCGCGTCGGCCTGGCCGGTGCCGACATGGGCGCCTGCGGCATCCTGCCCCGCATCATCGGCCAGGGCCGGGCGTCCGAACTGCTTTACACCGGTCGCTTCATGAGTGCCGATGAGGGCGAGCGCTGGGGATTCTTCAACGCGCTGCATGCCTCTTCCGACCTCGATGCGGCAGCGGACAAGCTCGCCCATTCTCTCGCTGACGGCCCGTGGTTCGCGCATGGCATCACCAAGACGATGCTGAACCAGGAATGGGCGATGGGCATCGACGAGATGATCGAATCCGAGGCCCAGGCCCAGGCGATCTGCATGGCGACCGGCGATTTCCGCCGCGCTTTCGAGGCCTTTGCCGCCAAGCAGAAACCTGTGTTCGAGGGCAACTGATGACCACGCTCTCCGGCCCGACCCGTGACCATCTCGACTGGCCGTTCTTCGACGCGGACCATCGTGGCGTCGCCGAAAAGCTCGATGCCTTCGCCGCATCCGGCGCTCTGGCGTCGGTCGACCACCATGACGTCGACAAGGCCTGCCGCGCGCTGGTCAAGGCGCTGGGGAATGCCGGCCTGCTTGGGCTCGCCACCGGCGATGCCGGCCGCTCGGCAATCGATTCCCGCTCGGTCTGCCTCGCGCGCGAAACGCTCGCCTGGCATGACGGGCTCGCGGATTTTGCTTTTGCCATGCAGGGGCTCGGCACCGGCGCGATCGGGCTGTCGGGATCTGAAGAGTTGAAGGCCGCAGTGCTGACCAAGGTCACATCGGGCGAATGGATCTCGGCCTTCGCCCTCTCCGAAAAGGAGGCCGGCTCCGATGTCGCGGCCATGGCCTGCGCCGCGCGCGCCGATGGCGACGCCTACGTGCTCGACGGCGAGAAGACCTGGATTTCCAATGGCGGCATCGCCGATGTCTACACGGTCTTCGCCCGCACCGGCGAGGCGCCCGGCACGCGCGGCATCTCCGCCTTCGTCGTCTTCGCCGACGATCCCGGCTTCTCCATCGCCGAGCGTATCGAGGTGATCGCGCCGCATCCGCTGGCGACGATCCGCTTCGACGCCTGCCGCATTCCCGCCTCGCGGCGGCTCGGCGCGCCCGGCGAGGGCTTCAAGATCGCGATGCGCACGCTCGACATCTTCCGCGCCTCGGTCGCCGCCGCCGCGCTCGGCTTTGCCCGCCGCGCCCTCGATGAGAGCCTGGCGCATGCGAAGGCGCGAAAAATGTTCGGCGCGACGCTGGGCGACCTGCAACTGACCCAGGCGACGCTCGGCGACATGGCGACCGGCATCGATGCCGCCGCCCTGCTCACCTACCGCGCCGCCTGGCGCCGCGACGCGCAGAAGCTCACGACCACCAAGGAAGCCGCCATGGCCAAGATGACGGCGACCGAGACCGCGCAATCCGTGATCGACCGCGCCGTCCAGCTCTTCGGCGGCCGCGGCGTCCGCTCGGGCGAGATCGTCGAAAGCCTCTATCGCGAAATCCGCGCGCTCAGGATCTACGAGGGCGCCACCGAAGTGCAGAAGCTGATCGTCGCCCGTGAACTGATGAAGGGGGCGTAAGGCGCGATGTTCTCCAAGACCTATCCCCTCCGTTTCGGTGATTGCGACCCCTC